>NZ_CDBI01000024.1 GCF_000820025.1 Aeromonas popoffii | reverse complement strand
GCCAGTCAGGGCAAAGGTGTAAGCCATTAACCATGGTACCGCTCCTGTTATTCGAAATTTAGAATATTCAGTCACACAAATGCTTAACTGACTGACGTTAACCCCTGGTTCGCCCTTTTTATCGCAGCCAATAAGGCCTGCAGCTCACTGCGCACCCGGTGCCAGGCGTATCAACAACGGTTCCAGCAGCAGGTTATATGACTATTTGTGCCAAAAAAGTCCCACGTTTGGGTTGTCAGTGTGGCGATTTCACCAGGTCATTGCAGCGGTGGCATGACACAGTAGCTCAGGAACCGCGCATCTCCATCCAGTTGTGACCATCGATCTGTTTGGGTTGATGCACACCACAATGTTGCAGCAGCTCGTCAACGAAGGCGGGCACCAGCAAGGACGCCGGTCCGTAGCGCTTCTCGTCAAACTGGCTGCCCACCTCGCTCGGCTCCAGATTGAGCTCTATGGTATGGGCACCATTCAGCCCGGCCTCATGCACGAAACCGGCGGCGGGATAGACAGCCCCCGAGGTGCCGATGGAAATGAAGAGATCGCACTGGGCCAACGCGCCGTAGATGCGATCCAGCCCGAGCGGCATTTCGCCAAACCAGACCACGTGCGGGCGCAATGGCTGAGGAAACTGGCAGCAGGAGCAGAGCTCATCCTGATGCAGATCGCCACGCCACTCGATCACCTGGCCCGACTCGGGACAGCGGGCCTTGAGCAGCTCCCCGTGCATGTGGATGAGGTTAGTGCTACCGGCACTCTCGTGCAGGTTGTCGATATTCTGGGTCACCAGGGTGACTGTGCCCGGCAGCAGGCGCTCGAGGCGAGCCAGCGCATAGTGGGCCGGGTTGGGGTGGATCTGCGGCTGTTGCAACTGATGGCGGCGCGCGTTGTAGAAGCCTTGTACCAGGGCGGGATCCCGCGCGTACCCTTCCGGGGTCGCCACATCCTCCACCCTGTGCTCTTCCCACAAACCGTCGCAGGCACGGAAGGTCTTGATGCCGGATTCAGCAGAGATCCCGGCGCCGGTAAGGATGACGATGTGTTTAGCTGACTGCACCATGATGATTTTCCTCTGACCGCATACAAGGCTGACCTTAGCACAGGGTGAAAAACAGGCCTATTCGCCCTTGGTCTTATGAGAATACCCGCATCACAGGGTATCAAGCACGCTCAGATCAAGCCGAACAAACACCAGCTCCCGCCCCGTCACCAGGGTGAGCGGCAGCCCCAGCCCGCGCAGGAGTGCCAGCATGGGGCGATTCTGGGCCAGCACCTCTGCCGTCCATTCACGAATACCTTCCGCGCGCGCCAGCAGCGCCAGTGCCAACAAGATGCGCCTGCCCGCCCCCCTGTGCTGGAAGTGATCCGCCACCAGGCAGGAGAACTCGGCTCGATCCGGGTGCAGCCGCCGCCGGATGGACTGGGCCTGGGCCAGCGGCCGCCCCAGACCATCGGTGAGCAACAAGCCTATCTGGGGCGCTCTGGGATAATCGAGAAAAAAAGCGATCTGATCGGCGGTGGGGGGCTGTTTGGCCCGCATGAAGCGCAAGTAAATGCTCTGCTCGCTCAGTGCTTCATAAGCCGCCTTGATACACTCGGGATCGGCCCCCGCCAGCTCTTGCAACCGGCAGGGGATGCCCCCCACTTCCATCATCAGGGGCAAGGATGCCCGCGAGGTGGGATGCAGCCAGCCAGCCAGGCTGTGGCGCAAGCGCGCTTTATCGGGAGGCCAACACAAGTAGCGGGGCACGGGTTACCAGCGCCCTGTCATGCCGCGATCACGCCACAGCTCGTTATCGAGCAGGTTGAAGGGGTCATCCAGATAGAGGGCGATGCCGAGCTCCCTGGCGCGGTTGATGAAACGCCCGATCAGGGAGTCCGGCGTCATGGCCTCCAGCCCGGGCAGCAGGCTCTGTCCCAGCAGCAGGTGCTGCAGGGGAATACGTTCCAGCAGATCGAACGGCATATGCTGATCATTGTCGAGCAGCAAGGCGAGCCTGGCCCCGGCCAGACTCGCCTGTAGCACCAGGGCAAACCGATCCGCCTGACTGAGCAGGTGGTCACGGCGGTGAATGACCAGCGTCAGGTCACTGGCGTCTCGCCCCTGCTTGCCCAACCACTCCCGCACCAGCTCCCAGCGTGGTGGCAAGCCGGTCACCGCCAACCAGACAGGCAACTTGGAGGGGGGATCCGAGATAAGCCCCAACAGCCCCTTCTCAGCTCCCTGCCAAGTACGAATGGTGCGACGCTGGCCACTGAGCCGCTGTTGCCGCTGGGGCCCCAGGTAAAACACCTTGAGCAAGCGCAGCAGATCGTCAGTCAACAGGGGCTTGGCCAGGGCTGCCACCACGTTGAAACCGGCGTCATGCAACAGGCGCCGTGCACCGTCGATCAGGGTCTGGTCATGCGCAGACAGCAAGATAATGGGCAGGCCGCTTTGCCGGTACTGGGGCTGGCTCATCAACAGGCTGATGGCATCCTGCTCCACCAGACTGAGATCGCTGATGAGCAGTGTGACCTTCCCCTCCGCCAACACCTGGATACAGGCATTGCCATCCTGCACCCATTGACAGGAGAGTCCCACCCCCTGGATCTCTTGCTGAATGTGAGCACCCTGAAACGGGTGATCCTCCAGCAACAAGATCTGTGTCCCGGCCAGCCACTGCCGCCACTGCTGATAACGGTCATGCACGCCCGCTAGCCAGTCATCCGAGAGCCGATAGATGCCCTCACCCTGCGCCACCAGTTGCGGCAGATAGTCGGCGCCAGCGTGCGAGGCTGGGTCAAACAGGGCGATGGCACCGGCGGCAAACACCCCCTCCCAGTGCCAGCAGGCGTCTGGCCTGGTGCGACGCAGGGTCGCAAACTCGGGCAGGCTGACCGCCTGGGCCGCCCGATAGGCAATCCCATCCAGCGCATAGATGGTCACGGGATAGAAGAAACGCTCTTGTGTTCCTTCCGAATCCAGTAACGCCAATAACTCTTCATCTGTGATGATCATGTCAGACTCTCTCACCTAATCGCCGGCAGACCTCATCCAGAGCGTGCCGCAGTGGGGATATAAGGGGTTGCCGTGGATCTTGTTTCCACTGCTCGATCACCTGGATCAGCGGGGTGGCCCCGACCATTTTGGCGGCCCCCTTCACCTTGTGTAAAGCTGCATCGAGCGCCATCTCATCCCCTTGTGCGATGTAGTGATCAATGTCGGCCAAATCTTGGCGAGTGGCCTCCAGATAGAGGGTGACAAGTTCAGCGCTCAGCAGCGGCAGCGCCTGTGTCGGCCATTCCGGCGCCAGATCCTCGTCTGATGCCTTGAGCGGGGGCGGGACTGTGTCACCTGACGTCGGCAGGCTGCGCAGCAAGTTGGCCAAATCCTTGAGTAGCAGGGGCTTGTCCAGATGTCCCCGGCAACCGCAACTGGCCAATCGCTGGGCCGCCTGCTCGCTGAGATCGGCGGTGATCACGTAGGCTGGCAGATGCTGCCAGCGCACCGAGTCACGCAACTGCTGACACAGCTGGGCACCATCCATCACTGGCATCTGCAGATCGGTCAGCACCAGATCCACCGTCTCGTGCTGCAAAATGTCGAGCGCCAGCTGGCCATTGGCCGCACTCAGTACCTGGGCCCCCAGCTGGGTCAGCTGCATGCTGATCAACACCCGATTTACCTCGTGATCTTCGACCAGCAGCACCCGCATCCCCTGCCCCGGCAGACTCATCTCCTCTTGAGCAGAGGACACCAGCCTGGGCTGCAACAAGCTGACCACAGCGCCTGGTACCCAGGGTTCGCCCTGCCAGTCCCAGTAACGCAGTCCCTGATCATCGTCGGCGGCGCGCAACAGGGGACCGGTGGGATCCTCGCTCAGGCCGAGCTCGCCAAGCCAGGGCAAGAGATAAGCACGCTCCGTATCGTTCAACTGGATATTGACGCAGGCCACTTTCGGTTGCCAGCGCGGCGCCTCATGCAACAACACCAACGGCAAGGTGCAGGTGAAACGGCTGCCCCCGAGGGGACGCGGCTCGACCCGGATCTCGCCGCCCATCTGCTCCATCAGCTGATGGCTGATAGCCAGCCCCAGTCCGGTGCCCTGAGCTCTGGGCTGCCCCTCCTCTCCTCCCTGCTCGAATGGCAGGAACAGACGAGGCAACAGATCGTCACTGATGCCTGGCCCTTCATCATCAACCCCACACAGCAGGCAGTTCTCTTCACGCCGGGCCCACAGCACCACCTCACCGGCAGGGCTGAACTTGATGGCGTTGGCGAGCAGATTATGCAGCACCTGCTGCACCCTATGGGGATCCAGCTCAACCTGTGCGGGCAAGTGATGATCGATATCCAGTCGCAGTTGCAACCGTTTGGAGCGGGCCTTGGACCAGTGCACCGCCGCTATATGCTCACACAAGTCCACCAGATCGGTCGGCTGGGGAGAGAGCGCCAGCTGCCGGTTCTCGTTGCGACTGAAATCGAGCACATCGTTGAGCAAGCCGAGCAGCTCGTCCCCCGCCTGTCTCACATGGGAGAGCGCAGAGCGCTGCTCTGCCGATAAGGGGGTTTGATCGAGCCACTCCAGCAGCCCCAGAATGGCATTCATGGGGGTACGGATCTCATGGCTCACCGCCGCGAGAAAGCGCCCCTTGGCCAACACAGCTTGCTCGGCCCGCTCGTGGGAGGCTTGCAGGGCATGCTCCTGCTCGACTCGGGCGGTCACATCCTGCACCACGCCGTAAACGCGCCACCCCCCTTCCGGCTGGCTGCGACCCCGGCCATAGAACTGCAACCACCGCGTTCCTTTGCCCGGATGGGCATAACGCAGCGCATAGGAGAAGGGTTGCCCTGACTGCAACATGACCAGCATGGGCATCCGCATCTCGCGCCTGTCCTGATGCAACAGCCGGCTGAGCACGATGTCGGGATCGCGGCGGATCTGCTGACTGGCCAACCCCAACAGCTCGTAACTGCCGCGGCTGATGAACTCGACCTGCGTTATGCTGCCCTGCTGCAGGATGAACTGAATGACGACCCCGGGCACTGTATTGGTGAGGGCACGCAGGCGACGCTCGGCCTGATGCAGCAAACGGGTGCGCTCGCGCAGAGCGCTGATATCGGACAGTGCGATCAGATCCCCTGCCTGTGTCGGCTTGCCCAGCTGCAGCGGGATCTGGGCGTAGGAGAACACCTGATCCCCGAGGGACAAGGTTCCTTCCGTCCCCTGTAACTGGGGCGATGGCAGGCTGAGTTCGGTCAGATAACGGGCCTCCAGCCGTTTGGCCTGCTTGTTGCGCTTGATGATCTCACCCTGATTGTTCCGCAGGAAGACGGGGGCCGGCAGCGCCTGGAACAGGGACTCCCTGAACTGGCTCTCCAGCGCCAAGATCTGTTCCATCTCCTGGCGCTGATTCACCTCCCGCGCCAGCTGCTGGCGGGAGCGCCAGATCAGCCAGATGACGCTGGCACTGATCAGCAGTGCCAGCAATATGGATCCCAGCCAGATACCGTAACTGACCCCCGCCTGCTGGGTCAGCACCAGCCGGCGCCAGCGCTGGTTGAGTTCATCATTCTGCCTGCCGGTGAGGGTCATAAGACTCTGTTCCATCACCCCAGCCAGTTTGGGGCTGCGGGAGCCTATGGCAAAGCCAAGCCCGAAGCGGACCGGCAACTCCTTGATATTTAAGCCATCCAGCTGGTTGTTGCGCAGTGGATATTGCAGCTGATACAGCTCGGTCAGCATGGCATCGGCTTTGCCTGCCCGCACCTTCGCAATGCCTGACTCAAGCGTCTCGCTCTTGCGCCACTCATGCTGGCCAAAATGTGCCAGCATGTCGGAGTCATAGAGGCTGGCAGGCACCAGTACCTCCCCCTTGAGTGCTTCCAGTCGTCCGAACGGCTGAGACTTGCGGCTGACCAGAGCATAGCGACTCTCGACCATGATGCGGGTAAAGTCGAACTCGCGGGTCAGGGCCGGGGTCTCCAGCAGGCCCGCCATCATGTCCGCCTCGCCACTGCGCAGCTTGTCCAGGGCCTCCTCCCTGTCCCGGGCTGGCACCACATGAAAGTTCAGTCCGGTCTGCAGGCTAACCCGGCGCAGCACATCGGCGCTCCAGCCCGTTAGCTGCCCCTGCCCGTCGATGCCGCTATAGGGCATAAGCGCAGGATCCACCACCAGTTTGATGGTGCGGGAGGTACCGACCAGCAAGGCCTGCTCCTCATCGGTGAAGTGCAGTGGATTGATGTCCTGCTCTCCCTGTTCTAGATAGCGATCCAGATCCTTGTAGAGGCTACCGGGGGACATGTAGCGGAGCGCCGTGTCGATTAGCTCCCTGAGCTCCGGTTTGTCCCGCATCATAAGGCGATAACTGATCACCAGTTCATCGTTGCGCAACCGGCGCAACCGCAATCCCTCATCCGGATATTCGCGCATCAGGTAACGCAGTTGCAGGTAGTCACCGAGATAGGCAGTCCCCTTGCCTGCCACCAACGCCGCATACCAGTTGTCAGCGTCGGTCAGGGCCAACTGGGTTGCATGGGGATAGAGCGACTTGAGCACCTCACTCGCCTGCCAGACGGGCGATACCAGAAAGGTGGCGCGTTCCAGCTCACCGCGATAGACAATGGCGGATTCGGCCTCCAGCAGAGCGCGGCTCAGGGCCATGCCCGGCAATACCTGTAGTGAAGAGCCGACATACGGGATGAGATCACAGCGTCCCGCTAGCAGCCCCTGCTGCACGGCGGACCAGTTTGGCAATTTTTCGTGCAGCAATGGTACCGGCAGCTGCTCGGCCAGCCGCTCCAGCTGATCGATCAGCAAGCCCCCCGACTCTTCGAGATAGGGTGGCAGGATCAGGGCCGGATAGCAGATGGTCAGCGGCTTGAGTGCGTCGGTATAGGCCTGGGTGGCCGGCGACAGGGGTAAGGTCATAGCCTGCACCGGCATTGCCAGCAGCAGTGTGAGTAAAAGGTGGTTTTTTATCATGAAAAAGTAAAAGCCAGGCGGTTGCCTGGCTTTTTATCACTCGTTGGGTTCAACATTTTCTACCCTAGCCTTGAGCTTCTGGCCAGGCCGGAAGGTCACCACACGACGAGCGCTGATAGGAATATCCTCGCCCGTTTTGGGGTTGCGTCCGGGACGCTGATTCTTCTCACGAAGGTCAAAGTTACCGAAGCCTGAAATCTTGACTTGTTCACCACGCTCTAGCGCCTGTCTGATTTCCTCAAAGAAGGCTTCCACCATATCTTTGGCTTCACGCTTGCTCATCCCCAGCTGGGTGAACAGGTGCTCTGCAATGTCGGCTTTGGTAAGCGCCATAGATCAATCCCTCAAGGATGCATTCAACTCTTCACCAAGGGCCCGCACGACATTGTCTACGGTCTCGGCAATCTCTTTCTCCTCCAGGGTGCGCTGGGTGTCTTGCAATACAAGACTGATGGCCAGGCTCTTCTTGTCCTCTGCCATACCAGCACCCTGGTATACGTCAAACAAGTTTATTCCAACTACCTGATTTCCGCCAACTTTTTTAATTACTGCAAGGACATCGCCAGCCAGAACCGCAACGTCGACCACCACTGCGATATCGCGACGGTTGGCAGGGAAGCGAGAGACCTCGGTTGCAACCGGCACCTGGGCAGGCGTCAGCTTGTCCAGCTCCAGTTCAAACATGACGGCGCGGCTCTTGAGACCCAGCTTCTTCTCGAGGCTCGGGTGGATCACGCCGATATGGCCGATGACCTCGCCATTACGCAAGATGGCTGCGCTCTGGCCCGGATGCAGGGCGCTGTGCTCGGTACGCTCGAAGGTAAAGGTGGCCCCTTCGGCGGTGAGATCCAGTATCGCTTCCAAGTCTCCTTTCAAATCAAAGAAGTCGGCGGCGCGGCTCTTGATGTCCCAGTGTTCATCACTCTGGTTGCCAATGATGATACCGGCCAGCATCGGCTCCTGACGGATGCCGTTCTCGGCGCTTTCATCCTTGATGAAACGCAGACCCTGCTCGAACAGGCGCACGCGCGGCTGCTGACGGTTCTGGTTGTAGACCACCGCCTGTACCAGACCTGGGAACAGAGAGACGCGCATGGCGGACATCTCGACCGAAATCGGGTTAGGCAGCACGATAGCATCGCTCTGCGGGAACAGGGTTTGCTGGGTCTTGGGATCGACGAAGCTGTAGGTGATCGCTTCCTGGAAGCCGCGGTCAACCAGCAGATCACGGACCCGCTTCAAGGTCACCTGCCCTTCTGCCTGCTCAACCATCGCCAGAGAGGCGGCCGGTTTGAGGTTCGGGATGTTGTTGTAGCCGTAGATGCGGGCCACTTCCTCGATGAGGTCTTCCTCAATGGCGATATCGAAACGCCAGGAGGGTGCCAGCGCAGTCCAGCCATCAGCATCAACCGTCACCTGCATGCCGAGGCGGGTCAGGATCTCGACCACCTGAGCATCAGCCACGCTGATACCGATCACTTTGTCGAGCTTGGTGCGACGCAAGCGGATAGGGGCCGCTTTCGGCAGATGGGCATCGGATTTGACCTCGATGACCGGGCCCGCTTCGCCGCCGCAGATATCCAGCAGCAGGCGGGTGGCACGATCCATCACCTTGGCTTGCAGCTCGGGATCAACCCCGCGCTCGAAGCGATGGGAAGAGTCGGTGTGCAGACCATAGGCTCGGGCACGACCTGTGATGGAGAGCGGCGCAAAGAAAGCGCACTCCAGCAGGATGTCGGTGGTGGTCTCAGAGACGCCAGTGCGATTACCGCCGAAGATACCGGCCATGCAGGCAGGGCCTTTGGCATCGGCAATCACCAAGGTGGTCTCTTTGAGCTTCACTTCATTGCCATCGAGCAGGGTCATCGGCTCGTCAGCGTGGGCGCGACGCACCACCAGTTCCCCGTCAAGCCGAGCCAGATCGAAGGCGTGCATCGGCTGACCGTATTCCAGCAGCAGGTAATTGGTGATATCGACGATGGCGTCGATGGAGCGAATACCGCCACGGCGCAGCTTCTCTTGCATCCAGAGCGGGCTCTGGGCCTGCAGGTTCAGCCCCTTGATCACGCGACCCAGATAACGGGGGCAATCGGCCGGAGCCTCAACCCGGATCGGGAAGGTCGCATCACAGGTGGCAGCAGCTGGCGTCCAGGTCGGCTCGACCACGTCCACGCTGTTGAGCACGCCGATCTCGCGGGCGAGCCCCGCGATGCCGAGGCAATCGGCACGGTTCGGGGTCAGGTCCACGTCGATCGCCACATCATTAAGATCGAGGTAGTCGCGAATATCGGTGCCAATGGGTGCATCCAGCGGCAGCTCGATGATGCCATCAGCTTCGACGTCGATACCCAGCTCACTGAAAGAGCAGAGCATGCCGTGAGACGGCTGGCCACGCAGCTTGGCTTTCTTGATGGTGAAATCACCCGGCAGGGTCGCCCCTACTTTGGCCACGCACACTTTCAGGCCGGCGCGGCAGTTCGGCGCGCCGCAGACGATATCCAGCAACTCGGCCTCGCCCACGTTGACCTTGGTCACCCGCAGCTTGTCGGCGTCCGGATGCTGGGCACACTCAACCACCTCACCCACGACCACATTGTTGAACTGGCCAGCCACCGCTTCCACGGCGTCCACTTCCAGACCGGCCATGGTGATCTGCTCAGCCAGTGCATTGTCACTCAACTCGGTGCGGACCCACTCCATCACCCAGGATTTACTGAATTTCATGTTCTCTCGCCCTTACTTGAACTGCTTGAGGAAGCGCAGATCGTTTTCGAAGAAGGCACGCAGGTCGTTGACCCCGTAACGCAGCATGGTCAGGCGCTCAACGCCCATGCCGAAGGCAAAGCCGGAGTATTTTTCCGGATCAATACCGACCGAACGCAGTACGTTCGGGTGCACCATGCCGCAGCCCAGCACTTCCAGCCACTTACCGTTCTTGCCCATCACGTCCACTTCAGCGCTCGGCTCGGTGAACGGGAAATAGGAAGGACGGAAGCGAATGGTCAAGTCTTCCTCGAAGTAGTTGCGCAGGAAGTCGTGCAGAATGCCCTTCAGCTCAGTAAAGCTGGCATGTTCGTCAACCAGCAGGCCTTCAACCTGATGGAACATCGGGGTGTGAGTCATGTCGTAGTCGTTACGATAGACGCGGCCCGGCGCAATGATGCGGATCGGCGGCTGTTGCTGCTGCATGGTACGGATCTGTACACCGGAGGTGTGGGTACGCAGCATCAGATCGGGATTGAAGTAGAAGGTATCATGATCGGTACGCGCCGGGTGGTGAGCCGGAATGTTCAGCGCATCGAAGTTGTGGAAGCCATCTTCAATCTCGGGACCGCGTTCCACTTTGAAACCCATCTCGCCAAACAGGCGTTCGATGCGCTCGACAGTGCGAGTCACTGGGTGCAGACCACCGTTCTCGATGCGACGGCCCGGCAGGCTGATGTCGATGGTCTCGGCTGCCAGCTTCTGGTTCAGAACAGCCACTTCGAGGGTCTCACGACGCTCGTTCAACGCATCCTGAACCTGCTGCTTGGCCTGGTTGATCACGGCCCCCGCAGCGGGACGCTCTTCGGCGGACAAGGTGCCCAATGTCTTCATCTGCTCGGTAAAAAAGCCCTTTTTACCCAGATATTTGACCCGGATCTCGTCAAGGGTCGCAACGTCATTGACGCCCTCAATCTCGGCCTTGGCCTGGCCGACTACTTCTTCAAGCTGTTGCATGTCTTCCTCGTCACCACTCCCGAAACAGGAGCCTGTTAGGCTAAATAAGGTCAAGAGGAGAATAATACAAAAAAAGCCCCGTGGCTGACCATAGTTATGGTGGGCTTTTCTCCCTAGAAATCATTTTGTTATCGGGTAAGCAGCCTACCCTGCCCTCTACTTGCATTAAATATGGGGAAAGAATACTAGCTTGTTGGCATATGAAGGCACTTGTTGCAGGGATGAAGCGCACTGGGTGGGCTCAATAACAGGATAGAAGAATGACGGGCAGCAAAAGACGAGCAACAAAAAAGGAGGCCGAAGCCTCCTTTTATCTTTCATAACAGGACCGGATTAAACCAGCGCTGCTTTAGCCTTTTCAACCAGGGCGGTGAAAGCCAACTTGTCGTGAACGGCGATATCGGACAGGATCTTGCGATCGATCTCGATAGAAGCTTTCTTCAGACCGTTGATCAGACGGCTGTAGGACAGACCATTCTGACGGGCTGCAGCGTTGATACGCGCAATCCACAGCTGACGGAACTGACGCTTTTTCTGGCGACGGTCACGATAGGCATACTGACCAGCTTTGGTTACCGCTTGTACCGCTACGCGGTAAACTCGGGAACGGGCGCCGTAGTAACCTTTGGCGGCTTTCATTACTTTCTTGTGACGAGCGCGAGCAGTCACACCACGTTTAACTCTTGGCATTTTTCACATCCCCCTTATGCGTACGGCAGACAAGCGACAACACGTTTGTGGTCGGCAGCAGAAACCATGAACTTCGGCCCCAGCTTGCGCTTACGCTTACTGCTCTTCTTGGTCAGGATGTGACGCAGGTGGTTGTGCTTGCACTTGAAGCGACCCGAGCCAGTCTTCTTGAAGCGCTTTGCAGCACCCCGGTTGGTTTTCATCTTCGGCATTTCATACTCCGCATTGTGAGTGACAACAAAATCGCAAGGCGAACCGACTCATGGGCGAACCCATGAGTCAATTTCTTGTGGGCCTTAAGATTTCTTCTTAGGTGCGAGGACCATCACTGCTTGACGGCCTTCGACTTTCGGGAACGACTCTACTACGGCCAACTCTTCCAGATCGTTTTTGACGCGCTCCAGAACCTTGATACCAAGATCCTGGTGGGCCATTTCACGACCACGGAAGCGCAGGGTGACCTTAGCCTTGTCCCCGTCTTCCAGAAAGCGAACCAGGTTGCGTAGTTTTACCTGATAGTCGCCTTCGTCAGTGCCAGGACGGAATTTGATTTCCTTGACCTGGACGACTTTCTGCTTTTTCTTCTGTTCTTTGGTTGTTTTGCTCTTTTCGTAGAGGAATTTGCCGTAATCCATGATCCGGCAAACGGGCGGTTCAGCGTTAGGGCTGATCTCGACCAGATCTACTCCAGCCTCAAGGGCCAAGTTCAGTGCATCATGGATCTCGACGACACCCAAAGGCTCTCCGTCAATACCAGTGAGACGAACTTCTTTCAGACGAATCTCGGTATTGATCCGGTGAGCGCGGGCTTGCGGTTGCTTGCCCAGTTTTTTTCCGCCTTTTATAGCTTATTCCTCCACTTTCTTTTGTCCGCGGGTCTGAACTTCCTGGGTCAACAGAGCCACTAGCTCTTCAACAGGATAAGTGCCCAGGTCAGCCCCTTTACGAGTCCGTACTGCAATCTTACCGGCTTCAACTTCTTTATCGCCGCAGACCAGCATGAAAGGTACTCGCTTCAAAGTATGCTCGCGGATTTTAAAGCCAATCTTCTCATTTCTCAAGTCCGCTTTTGCGCGAAGACCCGCATCATTCAATGCTTTGGCTACTTTTACCGCATAATCGGCCTGATTATCTGTGATATTCATGACCACAGCCTGAGTCGGAGCCAACCAAGTCGGGAACAGCCCGGCGTACTCTTCGGTCAGAATACCGATGAAACGCTCGAGTGAACCCAGAATGGCCCGGTGGATCATCACCGGTACGTGGCGTTCGTTGTCTTCACCCACATAAGTGGCACCCAGACGTCCAGGCAGGGCAAAGTCGAGCTGCACGGTACCACACTGCCAAGCACGATCAAGGCAATCATGCAGGGTAAATTCGATCTTGGGACCGTAGAAGGCGCCCTCACCCGGCTGCAAATCGTACTTCAGGCCGTTCAGCACCAGAGCTTCGGCCAAGGCGGCCTCTGCGCGATCCCAGGCTTCATCGGAGCCAATACGCTGCTCGGGACGAGTCGAGAGCTTGACCACGATATTTTCAAAGCCAAAGGTGCCGTAGACGTCATAGACCATACGGATACAGGCGGACACCTCTGCCATGATCTGCTCTTCGGTACAGAAGATGTGAGCGTCATCCTGGGTAAAACCACGCACCCGCATCAGACCGTGCAGGGAACCGGACGGCTCGTTGCGGTGGCAGGAGCCGAACTCGGCCATGCGCAGCGGCAGATCGCGGTAGGACTTCAGACCCTGGTTGAAGATCTGCACATGACCCGGGCAGTTCATCGGCTTGATGGCGTATTCGCGGTTTTCGGACTGGGTGGTAAACATGGCCTGGGCATACTTCTCCCAGTGACCTGAACGCTCCCACAGCACCCTGTCCATCATGAAGGGACCCTTCACTTCCTGATAGTCGTACTCTTTGAGCTTGCCACGGATGAAGGTTTCCAGCTCACGGAAGATGGTCCAGCCATCGTTGTGCCAGAACACCATGCCAGGCGCTTCTTCCTGCATGTGATACAGGTCGAGCTGCTTGCCTATCTTGCGGTGGTCGCGCTTGGACGCCTCTTCCAGACGCTGCAGGTAGCCTTTGAGCTGCTTCTTGTCAGCCCAGGCCGTACCGTATATGCGCTGCAGCATCTTGTTGTTGGAATCGCCACGCCAGTAGGCGCCGGACATCTTCTGCAACTTGAAGTGGTGGCAGTGACGCATGTTGGGCACGTGCGGGCCACGACACATGTCGACGTACTCTTCGTGATGATAGAGACCGGGCTTATCATCACGGGCAATATTCTGATCCAGGATCTCGACCTTGTAAGACTCGCCACGGGCGTCGAACACGTCGCGTGCTTCCTGCCAGGAGACTCTCTTCTTGATGACGTCGTAATCCTTGGCGGCCAGCGCCAGCATGCGCTCTTCCAGGGCAGCCAGATCGTCGTCGGTCAGGGTGCGATCCAGATCAACGTCGTAGTAGAAACCGTTATCGATGACGGGACCAATGGCCATCTTGGTCTGGGGCCAGAGTTGCTTGATGGCATGACCCAGCAGGTGAGCACAGGAGTGGCGCAGTATGTCCAGACCTTCTTCGTCTTTGGCGGTGATGATGGCCAGGGAAGCATCGGCTTCGATCAGCTCGCAGGCATCCACCAGTTCACCGTTTACCCGACCGGCAATGCACGCCTTGGCAAGACCCGGACCTATGTCCGCGGCCACGTCCATGACGGAAACGGAGTGGGCAAATTGACGTTGGCTGCCGTCAGGCAGAGTAATGATTGGCATTGTGTGTTTCCTTATACAGTGGTGCCCCCTACCAAAGGGCACATGCGGGATGGAAAAATCATTCAAAAAGGGTGATGTTCTGGCTCTCTACAGCACTTTGCAGAGGCGCCCAGCACCGCAAACAGCTTGCTTAACGGCACAAGACAAACCAAAAACCGAACCATGCTACCAGAAGTAGGCGGGGGTGTATCGGGTTTGATGAGATTTTCTACAACCAAATGAGGCGCTTGCCAGTTAGCCACCAAGCAGGGGTTGCCAGTTGAAATCGAAGGTACTGCTCCCCTCCTCGGCCAGTGCGATCTCCTCCAACACCTTCAATGCAAGCTTGTTACCCTTTTGCGCCGCCTGATAGAGCCACTGCTTGGCCTGAGGCAGATCGACCCGGCCACTCACCCCCATCAGGTGCAGCACACCGACTTTGAGCATGGCGGGCACGTCACCGTTTCGGGCCGCCAGCTCCATCCAGTGAAATGCCTGACGCAGATCCCGTTTCACCCCGGCGCCGCGCAGATAGACCTCCGCCAGCCGGTATTGGCCGAAGGCATCGCCCGCCTGCGCCGACTGGCGATAGAGGCTGATGGCCAGATCCATGTCCTGATCTGTGCCCTGCCCCACTTCGTGGCTCCACCCCATCAGCGCCTGCGCACGGGGGAGCCCCTGCTCGGCCAGCGGTTGCCAAATCTTTGTCGCCGTCTCGAACTGGCCGCTGCGCCAGGCCCGGTTGGCCGATGCCAGCGCCTGCTCGGTGGAGAGCGGGATCAGCCGCCAGATGACCAGGCCAAGCACACCGATAAATAGCCAGCGGGAGACAATGGGTTTCATGATGATTTCCGTGATCCAGTTCGCACTTTGTCTATGTAAACGAAATGTAGCGACAGGATCAAGCAAGAGATCCATTTGCCATGCCGTTTCAGGCAACGATTACTAAACAGGGGCTTGTATTTCGATGCGCTCACTTGCAATATAACTGTATATATAAACAGTATCTGTGTGATGTGATGGCAGGACGAGGCAGCACCCACAATATCGAGCATCGTTTCAGTGGCCCGCTGGTCGAGGCCGTCGACGATGGCTGGCAGCAAACCGAGTGGGAACCGGCGTTCAACACCCCTGCCCCCCAGACCGAGGTTCGCGAGACTCAGGCCAGGAGCATCATCAGCTACAACCGCTCACCGGATGTGCCCTTTGGTCGCTCCATCAATCCCTATCAGGGGTGCGAGCATGGCTGCATCTACTGCTATGCCAGACCCAGTCACACCTACCTGGAGCTCTCCCCCGGTCTCGACTTCGAGACCAGGCTGTTTGCCAAGCTCAACGCCGCCACCCTGTTGCGCCGGGAGTTTGCCAAGCCAACCTATCAGCCACAGACCATAGTGCTGGGCGCCAATACGGATCCTTATCAGCCCATCGAGCATCACTATCGCCTCACCCGCCAATTGCTGGAAGTGATGCTGGCCCATCGCCATCCGGTCGGCATCATCACCAAGAGCGCCATGATATTGCGCGACCTCGATCTGCTGGCCGCGCTGGGCCGGGAGGGTCTCTGCCAGGTGATGGTGTCGGTGACGACATTAAATGAAACCCTGCGGCGACAGCTGGAACCCAGGGCGAGCACAGGCACGGGTCGGCTCAAGGTGATCGAGAAGCTGGCACAGGCCGGGGTACCAGTCGGCGTGCTGGCCGCGCCCATCATCCCGCGCCTCAACGAGCCTGAGCTGGAACAGATCATCAAGGCGGCGGCCGAGGCCGGTGCCCACTGCGCCGATTACATACTGCTACGATTGCCCCACGAACTGACCACCCTGTTCAGCGACTGGCTGGATGAGCATTACCCCGGCCAGAAGGAGGCCATCCTGAACCAGTTACGGGCCAGTCGGGATGGCGGACTCAACAGCCCCGCCTTTGGCGCCCGCATGCGCGGTGAAGGCCAGTTTGCCGACTTGCTCGCCCAGCGCTTTCGGCTCATCAGCAAGCGCTTGGGCTTGGGCCAGCGCCATCTTCAACTGCGGCGGGACGGCTTCATTCGCCCGGGCGAACAACTGCGGCTGTTCTGATCGCCCCGACAAGTCAACCGCGCTCACAACGCCCTCTTCGCCGGCCACCACAAACCCTGCCGACAAGCAGGGCCTCACCCCCTTGGCCGAGGCGAGTGCGTGGCCTTGCCCTGCGCGATCAATTCGGCTGGCAGTCGTGATGGCTCATGGGCCACTTCGTCCTCATACTCCTCTGTCAGCGATGCTGGTTGATGTTCGCCCCATACCCGGCTCCACCAGATCTCCCACATTACCCAGCTAGTCATAAGGTGCTCCTGTTTGATGGCTACACATCGCCGTCTGTTAAATGCGACAGGGGTAGCTTGGCCTCATCCCATGACAGGGGGATGACGCAAGCATGATGAATTGGGGACAACGACATTAAGGAGGAGCACGGCAATGCTAGCGGTGCAAGTGATCAGCGACGCGTACAGCAACAGGATCAGGCTGATCCATCAGACCTGTGGGCGCTCGCCATCTGGGGCAAACGGCAACAACAAAAAGAGCGACCCAAAGGGCCGCTCTTTCGCATGTAAGGCAAACGGGCGATTATTCGTCGCTCGCGGCACCCTCTTCAGTGGACCCTTCAGTGGATCCTGCATCGGCAGAGCCGGCATCTGGCGCGGTATCAGTGCCTTCGGACACCTCACCGTCAACGGCCACGATGTCGTTCTCTTCTTCGTCGCTCTCCGCGATACGCTGCAGGCCAACCACGGTCTCGTCTTCACCGGTACGGATCAGACGCACACCGCCGGTGTTACGGCCAATGACGCTCACCTCGGCAACGCGAGTACGGACCAGGGTACCGCCATTGGTGATCAGCATGATCTGGTCGGTATCTTCGACCTGGATCGCATCGATCACCTTGCCGTTACGCTCGTCCACCTTGATGGAGCGAACGCCCTGGGTACCACGGCTCTTGGTCGGGTACTCGGTCAGCGCGGTACGCTTGCCGTAACCGTTCTCGGTCGCGGTCAGGATGGCACCCTCGCCACGGGGGACGATCAGGGACACCACCTTGTCACCGTTGAGCAGACGGATACCACGTACCCCACCGGCGGTACGACCCATGGGACGCACGCCCTTGAAGGTACCCTTGCTTTCGGTGCCTTCGCCGTTGTCGCTGCCATCGTCGTCGTTACCGGCGTCAATGACACTCTCGTCATCCCCGTCGACATCATCGCTGACATCGGCATCGGCGGCATCGGCACGACCGCTACCTTCTGCAAAGCGAACCACCTTGCCCGCATCGGAGAACAGCATGATCTCGTTGCTGCCATCTGTGATGTCCACCCCGATCAGCTCATCACCCTCTTTGAGGTTGATAGCACGAATACCGGAGGAGAGCGGACGGCTGAACGCAGACAGGCTGGTTTTCTTCACGGTACCGTCAGCGGTGGCGAAGAAGACATACTTGTCATCGGCATACTCTTTCACCGGCAGGATGGCGGTGATGCGCTCACCCTCTTCCAGCGGCAGCAAGTTGATGATCGGACGACCACGGGCGCCACGGGACGCCTCCGGCAGCTGATACACCTTGAGCCAGTAGACCTTGCCACGGGTGGAGAAGCACAAAATGGTGTCGTGGGTGTTGGCCACCAGCAGACGTTCCACAAAGTCCTCTTCCTTGATCCGGGTGGCCGACTTGCCACGACCACCGCGGCGCTGGGCCTCGTAGTCGGAGAGCGGCTGGTACTTCACATAACCCTGGTGAGACAGGGTCACGACCACGTCTTCCGGGGTGATCAGATCTTCGATGTTGATCTCGGCACTGGAGGCGCTGATCTCGGTGCGGCGCTCGTCGCCATACTGCTCGCGCACGGCCAGCAGTTCATCTCGGATCACTTCCATCAGCCGTTCCGGGCTTGCCAGGATGAACAGCAGCTCGGCGATCAGATCCAGCAGAGATTGATACTCTTCCAGGATCTTCCCGTGCTCGAGGCCGGTCAGCTTGTGCAGACGCAGATCCAGGATGGCCTGGGCCTGCTGTTCGGTCAGGAAGTATTGACCTTCACGGATGCCGAACTCCGGCTCCAGCCACTCCGGACGGGCCGCGTCGTCGCCTGCTTTTTCCAGCATGCCGGCCACGTTGCCGAGATCCCATCCCCGAGCTACAAGCTTGGCTTTGGCGTCGGCAGAGGTGTCGGAGTGACGGATCAGCTCGATGATGGGGTCTATGTTGGCCAGTGCGACCGCCAGACCTTCAAGGATGTGGGCCCTATCCCGCGCCTTGCGCAGTTCGAACACGGTCCGGCGAGTCACCACTTCACGGCGGTGCAGCAGGAACGCATCCAGGATGTCTTTAAGGTTCATCACCTTGGGCTGGTTGTTATCGAGCGCCACCATGTTGATGCCGAACGTGGTCTGCAGCTGGGTGTGCTTGTAGAGATTGTTCAGCACAATCTCGCCAGACTCGCCACGTTTGATCTCGATAACGATGCGCATGCCGTCCTTGTCGGACTCATCGCGCAGGGCACTGATGCCCTCGACTTTCTTCTCTTTGACCAGCTCGGCGATCTTCTCGATCAGCCGCGCCTTGTTCACCTGATAAGGCAGCTCGTGAACCAGGATGGTCTCACGATGGGTCTTGTCGTCCACTTCCACTTCGGCCTTGGCGCGCACATAGACGGAGCCGCGACCGGTACGGTAAGCCTGCACTATGCCGGCGCGACCATTGATGATGGCGCCAGTGGGGAAATCAGGCCCTGTGATATAGGTCATCAACTCATCGATGGTGAGATCGCTATTTTCGATCAGCGCCAGACAGCCGTTGACTATCTCGGTCAGGTTGTGAGGAGGAATGTTGGTCGCCATGCCCACCGCGATACCGGATGAGCCGTTGACCAGCAGGTTGGGCACCTTGGTGGGCATGACAGCCGGGATCATCTCGGTGCCATCATAGTTGGGCACCCAGTCCACGGTCTCTTTGTCCAGATCGGCCAGCAGCTCGTGGGAGATGCGGGCCATCCGCACTTCGGTGTAACGCATGGCGGCGGCGCTGTCGCCGTCGACCGAACCGAAGTTGCCCTGACCATCGACCAGCATGTAGCGCATGGAGAAATCCTGCGCCAAGCGGACGATGGTGTCATACACGGCACTGTCGCCGTGCGGGTGGTATTTACCGATTACGTCACCGACCACACGGGCCGATTTTTTATAGGGCTTGTTCCAGTCGTTCCCCAACTCGTTCATAGCAAACAGAACGCGGCGGTGAACCGGTTTCAAGCCATCACGCACATCCGGCAGAGCTCGTCCTACGATCACGCTCATGGCGTAATCAAGATAGGAACTCTTGAGCTCTTCTTCGATGTTGATCGGCGTGATCTCTCTGGCCAGATCGCTCATAGAAAGCCTTAATCCCTAATTAGTTGTTCTTTGGCTTAAACAGCGCGCCATGGTAACACACTGAGCCAAATACCTTAAGCCACAAATCCGGATAACAAGTCGGGCTGGTGTGACAAAATGTGTCCGTTATAATGCCCGCCAGGACAATAGATTGCGCCCAAGTCTTGCTACCTGCGCGCCCTGCCACAGGATCATCAAAAAATGAATAGTGATGCCAATGTCGATCTGACAGAAATCGCCAAATTTGAAGCCATCGCCTCCCGCTGGTGGGACATGGAGGGCGAATTCAAGCCACTGCATCAAATCAATCCGGTGCGCCTTGACTGGATCACCGACAAGAGCGGCGGCCTGTTTGGCAAGCAGGTTCTCGACATCGGCTGCGGGGGCGGCATCCTCTCCGAGAGCATGGCCCGTCGGGGCGCTCGCGTGATGGGCATCGACATGGGCAAGGAGCCGCTCGGCGTCGCCCGCCTGCACGCCCTCGAGCAGGGCGTGGAGCTCCAATACCAGCAGATGACGGCGGAGGAACATGCCGGCCAGGCCCCTGGCCAGTATGACGTGGTCACCTGCATGGAGATGCTGGAGCACGTGCCGGATCCGGCTTCAGTGCTGCGCGCCATCGCCACCTTGGTACGCCCCGGCGGACGGGTGTTCATCTCCACCATCAACCGCAACCCGAAAGCCTATCTGATGATGATCCTGGGGGCCGAATACCTGATGAAGATGATCCCCAAGGGCACCCATGATCACAAAAAATTCATCACCCCCGCCGAACTGTGCCGCATGGGTGAAGCGGCGGGTCTGTTGGTGCGGGACATGAGCGGCGTACACTATTCGCCGCTGACCGGCCAGTTCAAACTCGGCAAGAACGTCGACGTCAACTACATGGTGGAATTCATCCGCCCGGAGCAAGGCTGATGGGCGACTCTCACCCGGCGCCGCTGCGCTGCGTGCTGTTTGATCTCGACGGCACCTTGCTCGATACCGCACCTGACTTGGGCGCGGCCGTCAACCATGTGCTGGTGAGCGAAGGCTTTGCCCCGCTCTCTGATGCCATCATTCGCCAGACCACCTCCAACGGGGCGCTCGGGCTACTCAGGGCCGGGCTTGGCGATGAGCTGCTCGAGGAGCTGGGCGCCACTCGCCTGCGCGCCGCGCTGCTCGACTTCTACGCCGCCCACCTGTGTGTCGGTACCCGTCCCTATGAGGGCATGCTGGAGCTCATTGAATGGCTGGACGAACGCGCCCTGCCATGGGGCATAGTCACCAACAAGCCGGGCTTTCTCACCGAGCCGCTGTTGGCGGCCTTGCCTGAGCTTGCCAGCTGCGGCGTGACGGTCAGTGCCGATACCCTGCCGGTACGCAAGCCCGACCCCGCCCCCATGTTCTTCGCCTGCGACCAGCTAGGGGTCGAGGCAGCCCACTGCCTCTACGTAGGGGATCATGTGCGCGACATCGAAGCGGGCCGCAACGCCGGTATGCGCACCGCCGTCGCGGGTTGGGGTTATCTGAGCGATGACGAGGATCCCGCCGACTGGGGCGCAGATCTGCACTTCGATACGGTACAGGCCCTGCACCACTGGCTGCGTTACGAGGTAGCCTGACCCCATGATCCGCTTGGTCACAGGCATTGATGGATCATAAAGGCAGTTTTGTTGCCAAAAGAAACCCAATTGAGCACCACCCGCTGGGGCATAGGGGTACGCAAGGATGCGATGGGAGGTCAGGAGTGATCTCCCATTTTTGCCGTTTGGCAACCGCTAACCGACAGGGACAGGACACCTTTTGACCCAGGCTGCACAAGGGATAACCAGACTGAATTTGCTAGTAAAAACACCCCGTTTTCGCAAGCAAAAAAAGTTATTTAAATTTTCCATGTTCGATCATCAGGCTTGCATTTACCGGATCGGACGCATGAAAACCCACTCACTGTGAGCAGCCACTAACATGGGTCGCAACACCCACAATTTATCCACAGCTAATGCCTTATCCACAGATTGCAAAGCCGGGTAGACCTCACTATCTTGTAGCTCGAACTTAAAATAACACTATATCTTGTGATTCATCGCACAACATGCCCCCGCTCCCTCAGTCGATCACGACCAGGCGGTCAAGGCCGTGCGATGGTTTTTCGGGAATCAACTACAAAGGTCATCAGCCAATGAACTTGTTTGTGACGAAGCGTAACGGCCACAAAGAACCCATCGATCTGGATAAAATTCACCGCGTGCTGGATTGGGCCGCCGAGGGACTCGACAACGTGTCGGTATCCCAGGTGGAACTCAAGTCCCACATCCAGTTCTATGACGGTATCCGTACCGCCGATATCCACGAAACCGTCATCAAGGCCACTGCTGATCTGATCTCCGAGCAAAGCCCGGATTACCAGTACATGGCTGCCCGTCTGGCCATCTTCCACCTGCGCAAGAAAGCCTACGGCCAGTTCGAACCTCCCCATCTCTACCAGCACGTCGCCCGTCTGGTAGACATGGGCAAATATGACAAGCACCTGCTGACCGACTACACCCAGGCCGAATTTGAGGCGCTCAACGAGCACCTGGATCACTGGCGTGATATGGACTTCTCCTACGCCGCCGTCAAGCAGCTGGAAGGCAAGTACCTGGTGCAGAACCGCGTCACCGGCGAGATCTACGAGAGCCCGCAGTTCCTCTACATCCTGGTAGCGGCCTGCCTCTTCTCCAAGTACCCGAAAGATACCCGTCTGGACTACATCAAGCGCTTCTACGATGCAGTCTCGACTTTCAAAATTTCCCTGCCGACGCCCATCATGAGCGGCGTGCGGACCCCGACTCGCCAGTTCAGCTCCTGCGTGCTGATCGAGTGTGATGACAGCCTGGATTCCATCAACGCCACCGCCAGCGCCATCGTGCGTTATGTCTCCCAGCGCGCCGGTATCGGCATCAACGCTGGCCGTATCCGTGGTCTGGGTAGCCCCATCCGTGGTGGCGAAGCGTTCCACACCGGTTGCATCCCCTTCTACAAATACTTCCAGACTGCGGTCAAATGCTGCTCCCAGGGCGGCGTGCGCGGCGGTGCGGCCACCCTCTTCTATCCGCTGTGGCACACCGAGGTGGAGAGCCTGCTGGTCCTGAAAAACAACCGCGGCGTGGAAGAGAACCGGGTCCGTCACATGGACTACGGCGTGCAGATCAACAAGCTGATGTACCAGCGCCTGATCAAGGGCGGCGACATCACCTTGTTCTCCCCGTCCGATGCCCCTGGCCTGTACGATGCCTTCTTCGCCGATCAGGACAAGTTCGAGGCACTCTACGTCAAGTACGAGCAGGACCCGGCCATTCGCAAGAAGACCATCAAGGCGGTCGACCTCTTCTCCCTGATGATGCAGGAGCGTGCCGGTACCGGCCGCATCTACATCCAGAACGTGGATCACTGCAACACCCACAGCCCGTTCGATCCGAGCGTGGCGCCGGTACGCCAGTCTAACCTCTGCCTCGAAATCGCGCTGCCGACCAAGCCGCTCAACAACGTGGATGACGAAGAGGGCGAGATCGCCCTGTGCACCCTCTCCGCGTTCAACCTCGGCGCCATCGAGAAGCTGGAAGATCTGGAAGAGATGGCCGATCTCGCCGTGCGTGCCCTGGATGCCCTGCTCGACTATCAGGACTACCCGCTCAAGGCTGCCCAGAAAGGCAGCATGAACCGTCGTACCCTGGGGATAGGCGTCATCAACTACGCCTACTACCTGGCCAAAAACGGCGCCCGTTACTCCGACGGTTCCGGTCTGGCGCTGACGCACCGCACCTTCGAGGCGATCCAGTTCTACCTGCTGAAAGCCTCCGTGCAGCTGGCCCGCGAGTTCGGCCCCTGCCCGGCGTTCAACGAGACCACTTATGCCCAGGGCATTTTGCCCATCGATACCTATAAAAAGGATCTCGACAACCTGTGCAACGAGCCGCTGCACCTGGATTGGGAAACCTTGCGTGAAGAGATCCGCACCGTGGGTCTGCGCAACTCCACCCTGACCGCCCTGATGCCAAGCGAGACCTCCAGCCAGATCTCCAACGCCACCAACGGCATAGAGCCGCCGCGCGGCCTGGTATCGGTCAAGGCCTCCAAGGACGGTATTCTCAAACAGGTGGTGCCCGAGTATCATCGCCTGAAAGATCAATACGAACTGCTCTGGAAGCAACCGAGCGTCGATGGCTATCTGCAGTTGGTCGGTATCATGCAGAAGTTTGTGGATCAGGCGATCTCCGCCAACACCAACTACGACCCCGCCCGTTTTGAAGGCAACAAGGTGCCGATGAAACAGTTGCTCAAGGATCTGCTGACCGCTTACAAATACGGCCTCAAGACCCTCTACTATCACAACACCCGTGATGGTGCGGATGACGCACAAGCCGATATGCAAGATGACGGTTGTGCCGGTGGGGCTTGTAAAATATAAGCCATTGCAAGATCTGACAACCGGGCGGGAGCGACAAGCTCCCGCTCTCCTGTTTTACCCATTTAATACATTCTGGTAACCATGGCCTATTCAACTTTCTGCCAAACCCAAAACGACCAGCTCAAAGAGCCGATGTTTTTTGGCCAATCGGTCAATGTGGCCCGTTATGATCAACAAAAGCACGAAGTGTTCGAGCGACTGATCGAGAAACAGCTCTCCTTCTTCTGGCGCCCGGAAGAGGTCGATGTCTCCCACGACCGCATCGACTATCAGGCCCTGCCGCCCCACGAGCAGCACATCTTCATCTCCAACCTGAAGTACCAGACCCTGCTGGATTCCATCCAGGGTCGCAGCCCCAACGTGGCGCTGCTGCCGCTGGTCTCCATTCCGGAGCTGGAAACCTGGATCGAGACCTGGGCCTTCTCGGAGACCATCCACTCGCGCTCCTACACCCACATCATTCGCAATATCGTCAACACCCCGGCCCAGGTGTTTGATGACATCGTCACCAACGAGCAGATCTTGAAGCGCGCTGGCTCCATCAGCTGCTTCTACGACGATCTGATCGAGGCGACCGCACTCTACAACCTGCACGGTGAAGGGACCCATAGCGTCGCCGGACACATGCGCACCATCACATTGCGCGAGCTGAAGAAGAAGCTCTACCTGTGCCTGATGAGCGTCAATGCGCTGGAGGCGATCCGCTTCTACGTCAGCTTCGCCTGCTCCTTTGCCTTCGCCGAACGCGAACTGATGGAAGGCAACGCCAAGATCATCAAGATGATCGCCCGCGACGAAGCGCTGCACCTGACCGGCACCCAGCACATGTTGAACCTGATGCGCACCGGCCAGGACGACCCCGAGATGGCCGAGATTGCCGCCGAGTGCGAGCAGGCCTGCTTCGAGATCTTCAAGGAAGCCGCCATTCAGGAGAAAGAGTGGGCCGAGTACCTGTTTCAGGACGGCTCCATGATCGGCCTGAACAAGGACATCCTCTGCCAGTACGTGGAGTACATCACCAACCTGCGCATGAGTGCGGTCGGTCTGCAGTCAGCCTTTGCCGGCGCCAAGCAAAACCCGATCCCCTGGATCAACACCTGGCTGTCCTCTGACAACGTGCAGGTCGCCCCGCAGGAAGTGGAAGTGAGTTCCTACCTGGTCGGCCAGATCGACAGCGAAGTACATGCCGACGATCTCGGTGACTTCGAGCTGTGAGTCAGCTACCCGATATGCTGGTCGACCTGATCGACAGCGAAGTACACGCAAATGATCTCGGTGACTTTGAGCTGTGAGTGACGCCACCAACACGCTGGCAACTGCCCCGCAGCCTGCAACACAGCAAGAGGCCACACAGGCGCCGCGGGTGCAGACCCGCGACGGTACCCTGCTCGCCCATCCCGGCGAGAGCGTGTTGGAGACCCTGGAGCGCCACGGCCATCATGTGGAGTTCCAGTGCCGTAGCGGCTATTGCGGCGCCTGCCGCACGCCCTTGCTGGCAGGCTCGGTGCACTATGCCCATGTGCCGTTGGCATTCGTCTCCCCAGGCGAGTGCCTACCCTGCTGCTGCAAACCGGTCGGGGCCATCCGGCTGGACATCAGGAAAGGCTGACGCAGCAAGCACCACACGCGTTGCCAAACAAAAAGCCGCCGGATTTGACTCCGGCGGCTTTTTTATTGCGGCTAACTGGTTTGACTCACAGCCAGGGGGCAGCGGTCGGCCCCTGGTGCAGGCCCAGCTTCCAGACCCGGCCAAAGTGCTTGTAGTGACCGGCGGCCACACCGGCCTCCTCACCCATGCCATGGTAGAGATCCAGGTGCCCCTTCTTCACGGCGCCCCCCACATCCAGCGCGATCAGGAGCCGCAGCTGATGTTTGCCGGTCCAGTTGCCCTCTTTGTCGAGCAAGGGGACTTCCGCCAGGATCGGCGTGCCCATCGGCAGCAGGGTCTTGTCAGCCGCCACGGCCGCCAGCGGCAGCAACGGAATGCCGGCCGCCCCAATCACGTCATTGGTGGGACGACGCTCGAAGAAGACATAAGAAGGATTCTGCTCCACCAGCTCCTTGACGCTCTCCTCCGGTTTGCTGTTGGCCCAATCCTTGATGGCCTTCATGGACATCTTCTCCTTGGGCACCTCACCCCGGTCGATCAACACCCGGCCGATACTCACGTAGCCGTGACCATTCTTGCCGCTGTAACCCAGGTATTGCAGCCGATCGTCATCGCCGTAGTGGACAAAACCTGAGCCCTGTACATCCATCAGGAAGTTGTCGATGAGGGATTTGCTGTAACCCAGCTCCAACCCACGGTTGGCCAGGGCCCCCTGATGGATCTCGGCCCGGCTCGGGCAACGGCCACCGCACTTGGGCATGGCATAGATGGGGTACTTGTACTTGGCATCCGGGCGATGACGCACCTCCAGTACCGGCGAGTAATAACCGGTAAACAGCACGTTGCCCATACGATCGGCGCCCCCCATCTGGGCCAGGCTGATGCCGTACTGGGTGATATGGGCCGGGTTGCCGCCATTGGCCACCCAGCGGGAGAGCTGGCTATAAAGCTCACCATAGCGACGGGTCATCTTGCCGGAACGCTCCAGTACCAGCTGGCTCTGGGGACCAAACTTACTGAAGTCAGCGTGCTGGCGACTGTTGACACCTTCTACCCGCACCAGATCATCCGGCAGGGGGCCGTCCAGATACTGCTTGCCCAGATTGACCGGCACCTCGCAGTTCAGAAAACATCTGGCATCGGGTTTCTTCTTGGGCACCGGTGCTTGCTCAGAGTTGCCCGCACAACCGGCCAGCCCCAGCACTGCGGCGGTCAGCCAGTACGCATGTTTATTCATATGTCCTCATGTAACACCAAGCCTCATGCTTGGCGGGGAAGATGCCAAATTTGCAGGGGGAAAGCAAACGCCATCAGCCCCTTGGCAACAGATTTCTCCTAAGGGGATCTTCTGGGTTATAACAAGGTAACAAGGTGTGAGAGGCCATGGATGGAACAGCTCGAGATCTTCCCGCTGCAGAGCCCCTGCATCGGGGTATGCGAAGTCAACAACAAGGGCTACTGCAAGGGCTGCCTGCGCAACCGGGAGGAGCGTTTCAACTGGCTCACCATGACCCCCACCGAGCAGCAGGAGGTGATGCGCCTGTGCCGTGGTCGCAAGGCCCGGGTGGACGCTGCGCGTCGCAAGGCACAAGAAGCCATCCAGGCCAGTGAGCAAGAGCAGGCCGGCTGGGACTTTTGACTTTTCCCCACTTTCCCCCCTCTCTTCTTTATCCCTTTCTCATCAGACACAAAAAAGCGGCCCGCAGGCCGCCTTGTCATCAATTGCATTTATTTACGTTGCACCACTCAGGCCGTCGCCAGCTTGCCCTGCGCTTCACCGCGCTTGAGCATGGCGTAGGAGACACCGGTCAACAGCGAGCCTGCCGCAATCGCCACGATATACAGCATGACGTTACTGATGGCGTGGGGAATAAAGAGCACGAACAGGCCGCCGTGGGGGGCCATCAGCTCGCAGCCAAACAGCATGGAGAGCGCACCGGTCAGGGCGCCGCCGACCATACAGGCCGGGATGACGCGCATCGGATCCTTGGCGGCAAACGGGATGGCCCCCTCGGAGATGAAGCACAGACCCAGCACAAAGGAGGCTTTACCCGCTTCCTGCTCCGCCTTGATGAACTTGGTGCGTGCCAGGAAGGTCGCGATCCCCATCCCCAGTGCCGGTACCATACCGGCCGCCATCACAGCCGCCATCGGGGCGTAGGTTTTGGAGGCCAGCAGACCCACACCAAAGGCATAGGCCGCCTTGTTGACCGGACCGCCCATGTCAAAGCACATCATGGCGCCAAGAATGACACCCAGCAGCACGGCGTTGGCAGAGCCCATATTATTAAGGAATTCGGTCATGGCATTCATGATGCCAGCCACCGGACCACCCACCACGTAGATCATCACCAGACCGGTAAACAGGCTGGCAAACAGCGGAATAATGAGGATGGGCTTGAGCGCTTCCAGGGTCACCGGCAGACGTACCTTGTCACTCAGGTACTTGGCGCTGTAACCGGCCAGAAAACCGGCCACGATACCACCAAGGAAACCGGCGCCCAGCGAGCTTGCCAGCATACCGCCAATCATGCCGGGCGCGAGACCCGGGCGGTCAGCAATGGAGTAAGCAATGTAACCGGCCAGCACCGGGATCATCAGGGCAAAAGCCGAGCCGCCACCGATCTGCATCAGGGCGGCGGCCAGGGTGCCTTCTACCTTGAACGCTTCAATCCCGAACACGAACGAGAGCGCGATGATAAGACCGCCCGCGACAACCATCGGCAGCATAAAGGAGACACCGGTCAGCAAATGCTTGTAGGGGCCTGCTTTTTCCTCTTTCTTGGGCTGGTTGACGCCGCTGTGGCGATAGAGTGTCGCCTCGTTCCACGCCTTGTCGAGCTCGGCACGGGTCTTCTTGAGCGCCGCACCTGTGCTGGTGCGATAGACCTGCTTGCCATCGAAGCGGGCCATGTCCACTTCGATATCGGTCGCCAGGAACACCAGATCGGCGGCGGCAATCTCATCCGCGGTCAGGGCATTCTGGGCACCGACCGAGCCTTGGGTCTCGACACGGATCTGATAACCAAGCTGCTTGGCCATGGTCTCCAGCGCTTCCGCCGACATAAAGGTGTGGGCCACACCGGTCGGACAAGCGGTGACAGCAACAATGCGCTTGGCGCCCGTTGTCGGCTTGGCAACAGCAGGGGCCGCCTGATGGCGATAGACGCTGGCACCGCTGGCCGCGGCTTCCAGCACGGCGGCCGGATCCTGCAGCGCCAGATCCATGCTCCCCTGATAGACCGGCTTGCCATCATAGGCGGCGAGATCCACCGGGGCGCTTGCCACGACCAGCACCAGGTCGGCTGCGGCAATCTGCTCCTTGTTCGGCACCTGACGGGGTTGCACGCTGGCGCCGACGTCGAGGGTGAGCTCCCAGCCTGCCAGTTTGGCCTGCTGTTCTATCCGTTTTGCAGCGAGAAAGCTGGTGGCTATGCCCGCCGGGCAAGCCGTAACCAAGATTGCTTTCATTGGGCATCTCCTGAGTTTTTCATTGAGGGGGTATTGCATTGAACCGGTGCCAGATCATCCAGACGCTGTACGCGCACCTGCTCAAGTAAGGGGTTGAGCACACTGAGATCGCTAAAACCGACCGCCACCTGACTGACTGCCAGTGCCGAAACGGCGGTCGCCAGACGCAGGATCTGCTCCGGCGCCCAGCCAAGACTCAGACCGTGGGTCAGCCCCGCCACCAGTGAGTCGCCGGCACCGACTGTGCTGATGACATTCATACGCGGCGGAATGGCCTGCCAGGTGGCATCAGGACCAAACCAGACGAGGCCATCGGCGCCATTGGAGATCACCACATGGGCGATCCCCTGAGTCTGTAACTCGCGGGCGCAAGCGGCCTGCTCGCTCAGGGTCTTGATGGGACGACCGGCCCACTGGCTCAGCTCCTCCAGATTGGGTTTGATCAGGGTCGGCGCAGCCTTGATGCCTTCGCTTAAGGCCGCGCCGCTGCAATCGAAGATCACCTGCTTGCCTTTGGCCTTGAGCAAGCGAATAAGATGGGCGCAGTAACTGGGGGCCACCCCTTTGGGCAGGCTGCCCGCCAGCACGAACCACTCGGCTTGCGGTGCCAACTCGTCGATGGCCTGCTCCAGGGCACTCACTTCCCCTTCGTGAATGGTGAGCCCCGGCAGGTTGAGATCGGTCACCCGGCCCGAGTGCTCGGAGATCTTGACGTTGATACGGGTGCTGCCCGCCACACGCACAAAGTGATCAGCCAGCGCGCGCTCTGTAAACAGGGAAACAAAACTCTGCTCATTGTCAGCGCCAAGCCAGCCGGTCACGCCCACGTCGCGGCCCAGATCTTTCAACACCATGGCGACGTTGATCCCCTTGCCCGCGGCGCGTAAGGACGCCTCGCTCACCAGATTCACTTCGCCAAGGTTCATCGCCTCGAGACGGGTAGTGAGATCGAGCGCCGGGTTGAGGGTAATGGTGACAATCTTCATCAGTGTGCCCCCTCACCCAGACCAGCAGCGATGGCCTCACCGATCCCCTTGAGGGCCGCTTCGGCATCCACCCCTTCGGCGCGAAACGCCAGACGGTGACCGCACTTGACGCCAAGACCAATGACCTTCATCAGGCTCTTGGCGGAGACTGCTTCGCCGCTACCGTCCAGATTGGCAACGCGAATGTCCGATTCAAACTCTTTGGCTACCTTGACCAGCATGGCACCCGGACGGGCATGCAGGCCATGGGGGTTAATGATGGTGAAGGTCTCGGCAAGACCACTGGCGGGCCCAGCCTGCAGCATGGCCAGCCCATCGCTGCCCGCCAGCGTTGCAAGTTGACCGGCTGCGGCCAGTTTGGCCAGATTCTCAAGTTGCGGCAGATGGCTGCTATCTGCGGCACACAGCAGCAGCATCGCGTTGACCGGCAGATCACCTGCGGTGAGTGCACTGCTCGGCGTTGCCAGCACCCAGCCGGTCTGGGCGGCTTGCGCACGAGCCAGCCAGATCCCCTCGCCCAGATAGGCGGGATCGCTTGCCAGCAGCGACGTCACCATGGTGGCATCGCCCCAACCCGCTGACTTGGCGCGGGCGGCAGCACCCAACAGCAGCTGGTCGCGATCATCGGCCGGGAAATCCGCCAGGGTCAGGTATTGCGCCTCTTTCGCAGCCGTGGCGCCGGTCAGGATGTTGATGATGGTGTCGGCATCAGTGGCCTCTTTCAATTGCGCGGCAGCCTGCTCATCACCCAGCACATGGGTGAGCTGACGCAAAATGCCCAGATGCTCGTCGGACTTGGCGGCAATACCGATGGCGACATAGGCAATCTGCCCCTCATCCCACTCGATGCCGTGGGGGAACTGGGCCACCATGACACCGGTGCTTTTCACCAGATGGCGGGTGTCGGTGGTGCCGTGAGGAATGGCGATGCCGCTGCCAAGATAGGTAGCATGCTGCGCCTCGCGGGCCAGCATCCCATCCACATAGCCTGCTTCTACCAGACCGGCTTCGGTCAGTTTGCCCGCCAGCAGTGCAATGGCTTCCGACTTGGTCGCCACCGACTGTCCCAGCAAGATTTGCTCTCGCGCCAACTTCAACATAGAGACTCTCCATCAGGTTCCGGCCGCGCCGGTACAACACAATTGAACATTCGGGTAACTCGCCTGCTGACAATAGACAAGATCGGGGTTGATTGTGATCGTGGCCCGATTTTCAGGCCACTGTGCCTATTCGTTACTGACAGGCTGAATCGTTTCACCTACACTCAGACTGAATCGTTTCAGCGGATTGATCAAGTACCCACCAAGGGTGCTTTTCAATGATATGATCCTGCGCACACTTTTCGGTGCCCTCACCCGGCAGTGACCGTGGGCCTTGCAACTCAAACAGAGCCAATATGATGAAACTGGATGAAATCGCCGCCCTCGCCGGTGTCTCGCGCACCACGGCCAGCTATGTGATCAATGGCAAGGCCGACCAATACCGCATCAGCCAGACTACCCGCGACAAGGTGATGGCGGTGGTCACCGCTCACAATTATCAGCCGGATAGCCGCGCCGCCTCCCTGCGGGGCGGCCAGACCAAGACCCTCGGCTTTATCCTGCCTGACCTGGAAAACGCCAGTTACGCCAAGCTGGCCAAGCGGCTGGAACAGGGGGCGCGAGCGCAGGGCTATCAGCTGCTGATCGTCTGCTCGGAAGATGATCCAGCCACCGAAAAAGAGCTGGCCCAGATGTTGGTCAGCCGCCATGTGGATGCCCTGCTGGTCGCCAGCTGCCTGCCGCCGGACGACCCCTTCTACGGCAAATTACAAACGCAAGGCAGCCAGATCCTCGCCATCGACCGGGCCATGGCCGCCGACCAGTTCGTCACCGTCGCCAGTGAAAACGAGAAGGCGAGCTTTGATCTCACCAGCTCCCTGCTCACCCCCGCCCTGCGCCATATCGCCTTGATCACCGCCCTGCCAGCACTCACGATCAGTGAGGAGCGCAAAGCCGGCTTCGAACAGGCGGTTGCCAGTCACAGCGCAGCGCGCCACCTGTGCGAGGGCGATCACTTCTCCCGCCTCGAGGGGTATCGCCTGATCAAGGCGCTGCACCAGCAGCTGGGCCAGCTGCCGGAGGCACTGATCACCACCTCCTATATCCTGATGGAGGGGGTGCTCGACTATCTCTTGGAACAAGAAACCGATATGAGCCAGCTCGCCATGGCCACCTTCGGGGACGATCGGCTGCTCGACTTCCTCCCCTTTGGCATCAACTCCCTGCCCCAGCAGCACGATGCACTGGCCAGTCAGGCGCTGGAACTGGCGCTCAAGGCCGTCAACGGCGAATACCAGAGTGGCTTGTACTACGTCAGCCGCACCCTCAAACGCCGTCGCTGACCACCTCGCTGCCGGGCCGATTTACCCCATAAGTCCGGCAGCGTTGCTTCTCTTCATCCCATGCCCGCACACTCTCTGCCTGCGGCAGTCAACCCCTCCCAAACCCGATGCCTGGCGCCTTTGCAAGAATGGGCGCCCCCTGCTCCAGCCTATTTTTTCGGCACTTAGTCATGTCTGTCATCTTTTATTGCCACTTATTGCCACAAGCCAGCACAAGATCCGCATAAAAGGGATTGTTTCCGTTATTTTGATCCGCTAACGTGGCAACCATCTTTTACAACTGACAGGTTTTAGGTACAGATGTTCCCGTTCCGATATTGCTAGCCTCCGGCCTTATCCCCGGAGGCGCCTTCTGATCACGCCCATTGGCCCTCTTGTTGACGTAAACACTGTGCACCACTGGTTTGCACTGACACCGCTACTTTCGGATGGATAACATGAACACCAAAACCCTGGGTTGTACCCTGTTGATTGCTGGCACCACCATAGGCGCCGGGATGCTGGCCCTGCCGCTGGCCTCCTCTTCCCTTGGCGGCCCTGCCACCCTGATGCTGATGGTCGGTCTCTGGGCCCTGATGGCCTTCACCGCCATGTTACAGGTGGAGGCGAGCCTCAACACCGGCAAGTGGTACCTGCACCAGCTGGCGGATCATCTGCTCGGCCCCTGGGGCAAGCGCATCGCCTCCTTCTGTATCCTGATGCTGTTCTACTCGCTGGCTTCCGCCTACATCAGCGGCGGCAGCAGCCTGCTGGCACAAGCGCTGGCCGATGCGGGCATGACGCTGACTCAGGAGCAGGCGGCATGGGCCTTTACCCTGCTGTTTGGCGGCATGGTCTGTGTCGGTACCAAGCAGGTGGATTACCTCAACCGGCTAATGTTCACCGTGAAGTTGGTGATCATGGTGGCGGTGCTGGCACTGCTGCTACCCCGCGCCGAAGGGCAGCACCTGCTCTCCATGCCGCTGGGTCAGGGCTTGCTGCTGGCGGGCCTGCCGGTGATCTTCACCTCGTTCGGCTTTCACGGCTCCATTCCAAGCGTGATGCTCTACCTTGGCGACTGCCCCAAGCAGCTGCGCAGGGTCTTTGTGTGGGGCTCTGCCCTGCCGCTGATCCTCTATGTACTGTGGCAGGTGGCGATCCTCGGTCTGCTCGGCCAGCAAGCGCTGCTGCAAACCGGCGGTGCGCTCGATAGCCTGTTGGCCAACATCGGTCAACTGGTGAGCTGGCCCACGTTTAATCAGGCGATGCACCTGTTTGCCGATCTGGCACTCGCCACCTCCTTCCTCGGAGTGACGCTGGGGCTGTTTGACTTTATGGCCAAGGTGACCCGCCGCAAGGACAACTGGCAGGGCCGCAGCCAGACCGGTCTTATCACCTTTGTACCGCCCCTGCTGTTTGCCCTCTACTTCCCGCAGGGCTTTATCATGGCGCTCGGCTACGCCGCCATCGCCCTGGCGATACTGGCGGTGCTGCTGCCGGTGGCGCTGGTATGGCAGAGCCGCAAACAGGCGCCCGCCCACCACTACCGGGCCCCAGGTGGCGTCGTGGCACTTGGTCTGACCGCCGCCATGGGCGTGCTGATCGTCGGAGTACAGGTCAGCGTCAGCCTCGGGATGCTGCCCGCGCTCTAATCCTGACCGGTATGAAATGGTCCACATAACAAAGCCCCGCCAACGGACATTGGCGGGACTTTTTGATCGTGACAGGGTCAAGCTCACTGCAATGACGAAAAACTCAGACGCTTACTGGATCTTGGCCATGGATAATCCATCGACAATTGCACCCCAAGCCAACTGCAGAGTCACAGCTTGGTCAACAACTGGGTACAGCTGATTGACATCCGGACCATTTGTTATTTTTAATAACCATTGCCCTTCAAATGTAAATAAAGGAAAGGAATTAGAATATCTTCTTCAAACATAGATAACTCATGTTTGTGATGCTTTTGAGACTCATATCTTCATGGCATCCATCCTCGTTTACTGCCCTCGTTGCTACTCGACTGCGTATATCGCCACGGTAAGCCCCCTGCCTGTCCCCACATTTTTCAGCTCACTTACACCTATGAAGCCCGTAAACCTGGCGTAAAAGAAAAGATTGTCGAGATGAGCTTCAACGGCTCAGGTGTCGGTGCCACCGCTCGCATCCGCTACATTGGCATTTACACCGTGCCGCGCGCCTTAAAAAACTCGCATCAAGGCAAGTAACTACCGAAAACGTTGTGTTAGATGATGCGGCGCTTATCTGTGAACTGATGATGGCGTAAACAGTTTTTGCGCTTCACTGGGATCATATAGTAATGCCTCAGTACATAACGATTACTGAGGCATTTATATTCGATAAATAGCCTAGGGCTATCGTTGATTATTATGTACGAAAGCTACCAATCAAACCCTGCAGTTGGCTAGCAAGCCTCGTTAATTCATCACAAGCTTGCGACATTTGATTCGCTCCAGCGGATACATCCTCTGCTGCAACGCTAATGTTTGAGATGTTACGATTCAACTCCTCACTTACTACTTCTTGCTCTTCTGTTGCTGTTGCGATTTGGGTGCTCATTTGTGATATTTCGTTTGTCGCCAGACGAATATTAGCGATCACAGTGCCAGCTTCTTGAGCCTTTTCGACAGTATCATGTACAATCGCTTGACTAAGTTGCATGGTGTGGCCGGCGTGTGAGGCTCTTTGTTGTAGCTCTTGTATTATTGTATTTATTTTTGTGGTCGAGTCTTGAGTCTGCTTTGCTAATGTACGCACTTCATCAGCCACAACAGCAAATCCCCGGCCTTGTTCACCAGCCCTTGCGGCCTCAATTGCTGCATTAAGGGCTAATAAATTAGTTTGTTCCGCAATACCTTGAATTACATCCAGTACAACACCAACATTATGACTATTTTCATCAAGTTGATTAATTACTAATGCTGTTTTTTCAATAGATTCAGCAACACTCTCTATGCTTGCAATTGTATTAATTACAGTTTCTGAACCATGTTCCGCCGAACGGCTCACTAATGTCGCAGTGTTGGCAGCATCAGAGGTATTTCTTGACACTTCTTTAACTGTTGCTTGCATTTCATTCATCGCAGTAGCAAGTTGATGAAGTTCATTTTGCTGCTTATTCATGCTCTCAGCAGACAATTTTGCTACCGCACTAATTTCCTCCGCAGAGGAACTTAACTGCACAATAGAACCAGAAACCTCACTTACTAGTTTATGTAGATTGTTTTGCATTTTAGAAATGCCCGATGCAAGCATGCCTATCTCATCGAGATTAAACTCTTGTAACTTGACCGTCTTTGTAAGGTCTCCGTTAGAGACTGCATCAACTATTGTAAGGAGCGCGTTAATCGGTGTTTTAATTTGGCGATTTAAATAACGCAAAACAAAAACCATGAATATAATACATACAATCCCTAGTATAGTACTATTTCGCATGGCTGAATAATAAACCAATTCAGACTCATCATTAAGGGTATGGCCTACCCGTACATTTATATCATCCAACTTGTCAGCTAACTGGAGAACATTATTTATACTTGTAATGTCGCTGAAAATCATATCAACTTGATGTGTATCATTGCGTATCATTGCATTGTAATATGATTCCAGTGAGGCTAAATACTCTTTCCCCATCTTGTTTAACTCATGAAAAACAGCCTCTTCCTCAGGTGAGTTAAAGTCCAAAGCTAGATAGTTTTGAGCGGCGGCATTATAGGTCAACTGTAAATTTTTAACTTGTTCTTTCCGAGAAATGATCTCCGGCTGATTTCCTTTATAAAAATAAATCGTTGCAGCCAGCTGACTTCTCCTTGCGCTCTGCAATGTTTTTTGCATTGTTCCAGCATAACTAACAGATGGCAAAAGATTTTCAGCCATTACCGTTGTTATTTCGTCAAGATGGGATATTTTAGACACTTCATACGACATAAGACTCAATATGAATATACCCACCAAGCCTAATGCACCGAATAGCTTCTGCCCAATCGTTAACCGCTTTAACATGTAGACCTCTTTTTATAGATAACGTTGCTTTCATCTGAGTGTTTGTTTTATTAAATTCTCATTCATTGTTTTTATATGAGAATTAAAATGCAGAGCTAATAAAGAAAATGCACCTATTACAACATCACCATATTTTAATGGTGGAAAATTCAATTGCCACTACTGCCCTTTACCGCTAGCAGATAGATATTAATCAAACGGCATTTTATATTGAACATAGCAGAGTAATATAGTTTAAAATGTGACTTGCCGCAATAATTCACTATTATCAAAAAGGTTTTTAAAAACCAAGATGGGATGCAAATGAACTCCTTATATGAGTTGAAAGTTCCCATGCGGAACCAGGTAATGCCTCCAATACATTGCAGTGGTGTTTTTCTATAAAGGCGCCGATGACTTTCTCGTGGATTTCAAAAATCGAGAAAAACAGATGGTTTTACGGGCCCGTCGCTTGAGGCACGTTCTGAGCGTCAGGTTGTTACGCTCAATACGCTGGATGAATATTTTCCGGTCAGATGTATCTCGGCATGGTTAATGAGATGGTCGCCTCTACCCAGAGCGGCATCTGAAGTGTGAATTGCACCTTCTTTACGTCCCCCAGCCCGTCATCCGCGCCATACACACCATAAATAAACAGGCTCTGCCTGATGTGGCAGAGCCTGTTGTACCAACGCAATCCAAACCGAGTGATTTACAACGTCTTGCCGTCGCTTGCGATCACCGATTGATACCAGTGGAAGCTCTCTTTCTTGATGCGACGCAAGGATCCGCCCTGCTCATCGCGGTCCACATAAACGAAGCCATAACGCTTCTGATAGCCGTTAAGCCAGCTCAGGATGTCGGTGAAGGACCAGGCGCAATAACCAATCAGTTCAACCCCGTCTTGCAGCGCCTCCTGACAGGCGATGAGATGACTCTTGAGGTAGGCGATGCGGTAATCATCGTCCACCTTGTCACCCGCCCCCAGTTGGTCAAACTCGCCGAGGCCATTCTCGGTGATCATCAGCGGCAAACCATAGCGGGAAGAGAGGCGGCGCAGGGCGATACGCATCCCGGTCGGGTCGATGGCCCAGTCCCAGTTGCTGGTTTCCAGATGCGGGTTGGGCGCCGTTTTGTAAAGACCGGGAATGCCGCTCGAGGGGGTGGTGCCCTTCTGCCCTGTGGTGTTGATGCGCTGCAGGGTCTGACCGCCCAAGGGGTTATCGGTGTAGGTCAGGGTGTAGTAGTAGTTGACGCCAATATAATCTGGCATGCCTTCACGCAGCAGCGCCAGATCGCCGGGCAGGATCTCAGGCGCCTCGCCATTTTCACGCAAATAGGCAAGCGCCGCCTGGGGGTAACGGCCGAAGCAGTAGGCATCCAGCCACCAGTAGCTGGTGAACTCCTCGGCATTTTCGAACGCCAGCATGTCTTCGGGGTCACACGACGCCGGATAGGCAGGCGAATAGGCGAAGCTCGGGCCGATCAGACCGTTTGGCACATGCTGGCGAAACGCCTTGATCACCCGGGCATTGGCCAGAAATGCGATATGGTTGGCAGCGAAGAAGCGCTTGCGATCTTGCACTGCGGGCGGATGGGTGCCGAGCTGATAGGCGTTGGTCAGGTTGTAGTTCTGCTCGTTGAGCGACACCCAGTACTTCACCTTGCCGGCAAAGCGCTGATACAGCGTCACGCAGTAGCGCTCGAAATCCTCGATGATGCGTCTGTCTTCCCAGCCGCCGTACTCCTCTTGCAGCGCTTGCGGCAGATCCCAGTGGTAGAGAGTAAGCACCGGCTCGATCTTGTGCGCCAGCAGGGTGTCAATCAGCTTCTCATAGAAGGCCAGACCCGCTTCGTTCACCTCACCCCGGCCGGTGGGGAAGATGCGCGGCCAGCTAACCGAAAAGCGATAGGCCTTGAGCCCCATCTCCGCCATCAGCGCCACGTCCTCCTCCATGCGGTGATAGTGATCGACCGCCACGTCGCCGTTGCTGCCCTCAAAGGTCTTGCCCGGCAGCTTGGTGAAGAGGTCCCACACCGAGGGCCCCTTGCCATCGGCATTCCAGCCCCCTTCCACCTGATAGGCGGCGGAGGCGGCGCCCCACAGAAAATCTTTCGGGAAGTCGTTGAGCGTGTGGTGATGCATCTGGTGTTGCTCCTTCTGCGCTGATGGTTCAGCCATCTCTGATACGTCGACGCCCCCATACAAGGCGCCCCGAATAAATTGGCATAAGCATCGAACAGTTCTAAAATTCCGTCCAATGACAAATGTGGCCATTCAACATTCCCAACAGGAATGAAAGGAGCTGTGGTGGAGCTACGGGATCTGAAAGCCTTCGTGACCCTGGGGGAGGTGTTGCACTTCGGTCAGGCGGCAGTGCGCCAGCATGTCACCCAGTCGGCCCTGAGCAAGCAGATAAGGCGGCTGGAGGAGGAATTTGGCGGTGAGCTGTTCGAGCGCAACGCCAGCAGCACCCGCCTGACCGTGCTGGGTCGGGCGCTCTATGAAGATGCCAGCGCCCTGGTAGCCCAGAGCGAACAGCTAGGGCGCACCGCTCGCGACGCGCTGGCAGGCAATAGCGGCACCCTGCGCGTCGGCTTCGGGGTTGCCACCAAGATACTGGTGCCCGCCGCCATCGCGCGCTTTCGGGCCGAGCGCCCGCAGGTGACCATAGAGCTCAACGACCTCTCCACCCATCACCAGTTGCTGGCCCTGAGCGAAGGCAGGCTGGATCTCGGCTTTTGCCGCCTGCCTGCCCCCAAGGGGTGGCACTGCCTGCCTGTGGTGCAGGCACACTTTGTCGCGGTACTGCCCGCCAGTTACAGAGAGGTACACGAGCTGGCGGATCTGGTGGACAAGCCGCTGGCCATTCTGCGCCGGGACAAGGCGCCCTCGTTTTACGACAACCTGATGCACTACCTTGCCCAGAGCGGAGTGCGCTTTCGCGATATCCAGTACGTGAATGACTTCGCCGCCGGGGTCGCCACCGCAGCCGCGGATATCGCCTGGACCCTGGTGCCCTCCTCCACCACCATAGAGCACCCGGATGTGCTCACCCTGCCCCTGCGCGAAGCCGAGGCAAGCTGGACGATCGGTCTCATTCGCCCGCCCCACGGCAAGGGCCCGCTCATTGATGCCTTCTGGCAGATTATCGCTACCATGACGGCGCCAGCGGTCGAACCGGATTAACCTCTGCCACGCGCGCCCACCGCCTCTCCCTCCCGGGAGAGGTCCCCACCAGGGATGGCGGCCCCATGACGGCCTTTATTGCGTGAACCGCGTCTGCCAATGATGGGGAAGAGAGACCAGATCATCTTTTCGATCAAGGCATTAAGGTAGGTAGGTCAGGCCGGATAGTAGTAGCTTTTCGACAGTTGGCTCCATTAGAATCAACCGGCTGATTTCCACTACCGCACCTTGATACCGGACGCCTTCCTGCTCATGCTACTTCCTCGGTTCCTGAAAATTGACCTGCGCCGCCTCATACTCGTACTGGCCGTCATCAGCGTCATGGCGACCCTGGGCAACAGTTTTTATGCCACTTACGAGGCACAGCGGGCACTGCTGATCAGCAACACCCTGGATGCCAATCGCGTCTATGCGGCCAAGCTGGCCGAGATGACCAACACCATGATCCAGTCCAGTCAGAGCCAGCTGGCCTACAGCGCCGCCCTCCTCGCCCCCGCCATGACGGATCACAATACCCTCTTGAGCGAAGTGCGGCGACTGCAACAGCAAACGGCGACCTTCAACTCGGTGGCCATCGTGAATGCCGATGCCATGGTCATGGCCGTCTATCCCGATACGCTGCAGATAAAGGGTGCCAAGCTCACCTCCCAAAGCGCCAAGCTGTCCATCACGACCCACCAGCCGATTATCACGGATCCGTTCGTTTCACTCTCTGGCAACTATCTCATCAGCATCTCCTACCCTATCTTCGACAAAGAGCAAACCTATCTGGGCTATGTGACGGGCACCATCTACCTCCAGTCACAGAACATGCTCTCCGGCATATTGGGCCAGCACTACTACCGGGATGGCTCTTCCCTTTATGTGGTTGACCGCAACAGAACTCGCATCTACCACCCGGACAACGCCAGGGTAGGCGAAAAGATCCGCGACAATGCGGTGGTCGACAAGGTACTAAACGGCGAAGAGGGGGCGCTGGAACTGACAAATGACGAGGGGACTGACATGCTGGCCGGATTCGCCCCCATCCAGCAGACCCACTGGGGAGTCGTCGCACAGCGCCCCCGCACCGCCACCCTGGCCGGGCTGGACACGCAGATGATGACAGTACTGTTCAAGCTCATTCCCATCAATCTGCTGATCCTGCTCTTCATCTGGATTTCCGCCATCTTCATCTCCAGGCCCCTGTGGCAACTGGCCAACAAGGCCAAGCTGATGGATCAGCAGGAGGCACTGAAAAACATCGCCAGGATCCGGGTCTGGTACTTCGAGGCGGCCCAGCTCAAGCAAGCCATGCTCAAAGGGCTGGGTCTGCTCAATACCAAGATTGATAAGCTGCACAGCGACAGCCACACCGACGCTATGACGGGCCTCGCCAATCGAAGGGGCATGCAGCAGATGCTGGATCACTATCAGGCCCTGGGCCGGCCCCTCGCCGTGATAGCGCTGGATATAGACCACTTCAAGCAGATCAATGACAGCTTCGGCCACGATGTCGGGGACCAGGTGCTCAGCGCGCTGGCCAGCCTGATGCAGCAGGGAGCCAGACAGGCAGATGCCTTGTGTCGCAGCGGTGGCGAGGAGTTTCTGGTGCTGCTGCCCGAGCTGCCGCTCCACCTTTCCCACGAGATCGCCGAACGGCTGCGCCAACGGGTAGCCGCCCATCCCATGCCCGGCACCGGGCACATTACCATCTCGCTCGGCGTCGCCTATTGGCCTGGCGAGGGTAACGACGATCTCAGTGCCGTGTTGAAGCAGGCCGACAAGGCGCTCTATGAAGCCAAGCATCGTGGTCGCAACCAAACTGTGGTGGCCAACGACCAAGGTGCCCTCATCCATGACGACGCGCCCCCCCTTCTAGTAGCACCGCATGCTGATACCCAGGAGCACGTGATCACCGGCTAGACACCGTCATTTGGGGTGCGCACAGGACCTGGCCATGGGATCGCTTAAACGAACGCCGTGCTATGGCACGCTTTATCGTGGGGATCAGGTGCAACATGGGGCGGGATACTGCGGAAATGTTGAAGACGAAGCAAACCTGTTCAGACGGCTTGCACTTGGGAGAGCTGTGTCAGGCGAATAGCTCACCCTTACACGCAGAGCAATCGTTGCGTCGATAAAGATAAAACGCGCCCTGCATAAGGCGCATAACATCGACGGTCGGCTTCAATATCACACTGGCTTGTGCGAGCCCGTTTATTAATGCGGGCCCGGAGGGATCGCATGACAGGATCCGCTCCGGGTTATATTCAGATGTCAAGCCACTGGGTCACCCGGCTTGGATTTGCCTTTCCTCCCCCCTACTTCAAACGCAGATCATTATTGACAGAGGTCACACCGTTAACGCTTCCTGCAACAAAAACCGCCTTGCTGATATTGGCCCTGTCTTTAACAAAACCACTCAATTGCACGACGCCTTTAAAGGTTTCAACATTGATTTCAGCCGATTTCAGATCCGGATCTTTAAATATGGCTGCGACAACCTTGGTGGTAATCACAGAATCATCGACATATTCGCCAGTGCCTTCTTTGGTTGATGTTGATGCACAGCCTACCGCAGTCATCAGAACGGCAATAGCCAATAAAATTGAAAATCGATTTGTAGTTTTCATTTAAGGTCTTCTCCAAATAAGGTTAAACATTCTAATTACGACAACAGGAATGCATGATTCATTAAAAATCGTATCTATGAATACTGACGTTTGCATAGCAAGCGCGGACTGTGAACCACAAAATATGCATTCGCCTTTCTCTAACAAAGCAGCCTACATTTTATTGGCTGGCTTGTTACACTCCAATTTACTGTCATCTCATCTTGCTGTCTGTGCGCTAACGAACATGACGCTTAGTTACTCTTCAACTATATTTACAAGGTAACCACTGAAATTAGCCACTTTCAGCATGCGCATCAGCGAACATGTCATAGACCTCGATTCCCTCGAATAATCCGCAGCAAAACAAAAGCTACCGCAATAACAAGCAGCACATGAATAAAACCACCAAGTGTGGTGGCGGTTACCAGGCCAACAGCCCAAAGTAGAAGCATAATTATAGCAAGGGTATATAGCATACACTCTCCTAAGTAATGGGTCATGATTGCTCATGAATATAATATTTAGCATTTCTGCCGTGTATTATTTAGGGTGTGACATGTCTTTATTTTTCTGTTCAAGCTGACTAAACAACCGAGATACCAGCAAAAACATATCTATTCCCGACGCCAAACGTGACTTCACCCTGCTGGTTGTGACTTGCGCACCTTGCCTTTGCAACCCCTCATAACCGAGCAAAAAACCAGCGCAGACAGCAGAACAAAGCGTAAGAGGATGGGTTAAGTTCGATTGAAACCCTCGTTTCATGAGATGAGACAGCCCGACTATCTTCAACTGACGAGACTGCAGCCGCTGCCTCAAGATGGCAATCTTCTCCTGTCGGGAGCCTTGAATAACGAGGCTGGTGTGACACGCTACAGGCAGCTTCATAAAGACGATCCAAGCATAGTTGAGGGCTTATCTGATTGATGGTATGGGTTAACTACTCATTGATACATATGCTCTGCTGATAACGACGAAACCTTATCATAACCCCGCCAATTGCAAGTCCATTGCCAATACTGATGATGAATAAGGCGCTACTTGTAGCCATTCCCTGCTCGAGTAACCAAAATAGTGAGGCCGCAGCCAACATCAACCACAAGCTGATTAATAAAAAAGCCCCGATCAGACCACAGACAAGCAGGCCAATCAGGCTGCTCACTGCTTGCTGAACTTCCAGCCTGAACAACTGCAATCGCTCTTGCAGTTGTTCACTAAGCAACCCCCAAATAGAGGTCGCCAAGCTGGTAATTGACACCGGTTTCGTCGGTGTCAATTCTGCGTCAGAAATGGGTGCACTATCTGAGGTCCGCTTCATTTTCATTAACGCTTCTTCAGTAACCAACCCACTAAAAATCCGGAGGAGATAGCAAGACCGAGCACCATGAGCGGCTTGTCATTAATATGTGTACGACACTGTTCGAGAAGTTTAATTTTCATTTTTCGCAGACTATCACTTTCCTGCTCAAGGGATTCGGCAACATTAATAGCAACGTCAGCTAATTTATTCACCGCTTTATGAGAGCATTCGCTCAAATTGTTAAGCGCAGGAGACACTGTCTGCGATGTACTGTCGATAGCGTCATGCAACGTCTTGCTGGTATCGTCAACCGAATCAGAAACACTCTTGCCTGACATGACTTGCTTTTGTTCACTCATCATTGCTCTCCCATTCAATATGATAAAAGGCGGATGAAACCATCACTATCCGACCTGACAACATGAGACTTAGCGAAAGGACACCGGCCATGGATTAAAATATTACCTGGCGGTGTTACATAAGACACGGGTCAACGCAGGAGTAAATGGATAACCCCTATTTGCAGGGAGGCTAATTCAGCCTACCACATCCGTTCACCACGCTATAAATTTGACTACCAATATATTCCTTTTCGATCAAGATCATAATCTTGCAGGCCAAGGGGGTCTGTACGGTAGAACACATAAAGCGCATTTGTACCATCACCGTCACGTATTTATATCCCCGTATGTGCTGTAGCGCACAAACTGCAGGCGCGCGATGTGTGATTATGTTAGGCTGGGTAATGATTTTTTTATAATTTGGAATGTGCATGACGGATAATTACCATCCCCAGCAAAATCACCTGCTGGCTGCACTATCAGCTGACACATATAGCAGATTGCAGCCCCATCTTGAATTGATGAGTTTCCCGTTAGGGATGGTTCTCTATGAATCCGGCGATACCCTGCACCATGTCTATTTTCCTCTCGATTCTATCGTCTCGCTGTTGTATGTGATGAAAAACGGGGCATCAGCCGTAATGCCAGTCAGTTAAGCATTTTTATGACTAAATATTCGAGATATTGAATATCAAAAGCTGTTCCATGGTTAAAGAGTCAATTTGGCTCCAACCCTTGCCCTGACTGGCATGCAATAAAAAGAGGGAGGCATCATGCCTCCCTCACTCTTTAGCCCTTATCCCCTGCGGGTTGGGACTCAAATTCTCTTAACTGACTGGCATTAGGGCATCAGCCGAAATTTCTGTCGTCGGTAATGAAGGGTTGATCGGCATTGCACTGTTTATGGGCGGAGAAAGCACCACTAATCGAGCGATTGTGCAGAGCGCAGGTCACGCCTACCGCCTGAAAGGACAGCGGTTAAAATCCGAGTTCCATCTCCACGGCGATATGCTGCATCTCATGTTGCGTTACACCCAGTCGTTGCTGACTCAGATGGCACAAACGGCGGTCTGCAATCGGCATCACTCCATTGATCAACAGTTGTGCCGTTGGTTGTTGCTATCACTGGACAGATTACCCGGCAACCAGCTGACCATGACCCAGGAATTGATCGCCAACATGCTGGGGGTACGCCGTGAAGGCGTCACAGATGCGGCGGGCAAGCTCCAAAAACAGGGGGTCATCGAATATCATCGTGGCCAAATCACAGTACTGGATCGCCCCAAACTGGAGCAATTGAGCTGTGAGTGTTACTCGGTGGTCAAGCAGGAAACGGAACGCCTGTTGCCTTATATGCATTAGGCTGCGTTCCTAAAGTAGTCGAAAAACGCTCGCCCCATTCTATGGGCCCCATCCTTCCAGAAATACCGCATTTATTCACTTCAAAATCACCTGAACGGGCCTCTTTAGATGCCCTGTTCATGGTTTAACATTGCGGCGCCTGAAATTTGAACACGTTGAGAACACAACCTGGGCATGGATGGTCGTCCCTGTTTGCCAAGCGAAATATGTTGTGGTGGTTTTACAGGACATCAATTGCAGCCATAGAACCGGACTGTACTGAGGTAAATTAAACGCCTCTGTCCCTGATGGTGACTGAGTCAGAGAATGATTGCGGGTGTTGCCAGTCATCCATACAAAGTGGATTACCGAGATACAAGATAGGGAGATAGGGAGATAGGGAGATAGGGAGATAGGGAGATAGGGAGTGACTTGATGATTTTCTGAAAAAGGTGGTGGCCCCACCAGCCGCATAATTAAAACTTTCTTATTTAATATCAATCACTTGAGTGACCAACCAGCAATCTTGCACACACCAAGTGGATGACCTTTATAGGGTCAATCTGATGAACTTATGGTTAAGCAAGCACGGCATTTGGTACTTTCGCAAGGTGACTATCCTCCCATGCGGGGGTCGTAAAGAAATCAAGAAGTCACTGGCAACAAGGGACAAGCGAGCAGCACAAGCCAAGGTAATTGACTTGTTGGCCTGTAAGGGCTCTCGGACATCTGCCATCAGACGGGAGACCGAGCCCAAGCCTAAGACCACACCAGCGACAACAAAGCCCATCAAAGCTGACCAGCAAGTAAAGCGGCTGTCTCTCCTGATTGATTCTTACCTTCGGGAAAAGGCCCTATCTTGGGCACCTAAAGAGGTAAAGAATCAACGCTATTACATCCAGCACTTTCTAAATAGCTGTTCCGAA
>NZ_CDBI01000023.1 GCF_000820025.1 Aeromonas popoffii | reverse complement strand
CTAAATAACTGATCCTAATAGTGCTACACCTTCGCTATGCCATAGCCATTCCCCGGGAAAGGAGACACGGTATCCATGAAGTGTTTCACTCGAGCCAGCAGGTTGGCCATCCCTCTGCATTGATGATTGCGCGTGATGGTTTCATGCAACTTGTGCCACAGCCGTTCTATGTGATTAACCCAAGGACTGTAAACTGGCTGGAATACCAGGCAGAACTTGGGGTTCTTCTTCAACCATCGCTCGGTCTGTTTGCTTTTGTGAATGATGTAGTTATCGAGGATCAGCGTGATGGTTTTGGCTCGTCGGTAGTGGCGACGCAGCTTTTCCAGCATGGCGATAAACAGGGATGAGTTTTTCTTTATCCCACTGACGTAAAGCACTCTTCCGTTGCCTGCATGGAGAACGCCTGCCAGGTAATGTTTCGCGTTCTGTCCCGGAGTGACAACCCGCTTTTGCTGTGCTCTGAACATCCAGTCGGCCCCTAATTTGGGATTGAGGTCTATATCGACTTCATCCTCATAAAACACCGGATTATCGGCATCACAGCGGGCCAGCGCAGCGTCGATATCCGCCATTTTCTCCTGATAGGCTGGGTCTTTTATCCGCAAGGTTGGCACGGGCCTTCGCCAGACAATGCCCATACGCGGTAACCATCGGCGGAGCGTGGAGGCTGCCATATTGAGGCCTGTTAACCGATTGATTTTGATAGCCAATAGTTCGGTACACCAGCGGCTGCGCTGATAACCAAAATCTTGCGGAGAAAACTGCATGAGCAGCACCAGTAAGGTGACAATCTTGGCGACAGGTAAGACTGGGGCACGGCCAGCCGGTAAGGCTTCTAGCGCATCTATGCCTTCATCTCGATACCACCGAAGCCAACGACCGATGGTCGAGCGCGCAGCGCCGGTAAGGTGATGAACATCGGTGATCGTGCGTCCTTCATGTAACAGCAAGATGGCCATCAAGCGACGAGCATGTCCTTTATCACGGGTGGCATGGATGATTTTGTGAATGCGGCGGCGCTGTGGCCGTGGCAGGGGTGGTAGGATAGGCATCAACTCAGTCCTTTGGGTGTGGCTTGTTTTGTTTGGCGACTAATCAGATCGCACAAACTGGACTGAGTTCCCTTCCTCCAGTGATCTACTATTCGGAACAGTTATTTAG
>NZ_CDBI01000022.1 GCF_000820025.1 Aeromonas popoffii | reverse complement strand
GAAGTACAACAAGGACCAAATAAATTTTGGTTTTCGCCAAGAAGTTTCCAAAGCACTTGTAACAAATGTTTGAGAACTACTTTTTAAATCAGCTTTCCAGATTGTTAAAGAGCATGTTTGCAACAGCATTCACTTATAAAGTGCGCTGAAGAAAACAGACATAAACATTACATGCTTATGTCTGCATTCTTGTTAGCAAGAGAGAAGTGGCGTCCCCTAGGGGATTCGAACCCCTGTTACCGCCGTGAAAGGGCGGTGTCCTAGGCCTCTAGACGAAGGGGACGAAAATCATGCTTTGCGAAGTAAACTTCGCAATGATTTTCGTAAAGGCAACGTGCCGAGCCGGCGAGGCCGAGCGACATGTCGTCTTTAGCGCAGCTCGTTGTTATCGCTAACTCTGAATTGGGTAACCGCTTTCGCCGTTATTCACATCCCAACCCAACGAACGGGCTTCTCTCGCTTGGCCTTTCGACCAAACAAGCACTGACGCATGCGCATCAGGTCTTTGCTCTAA
>NZ_CDBI01000021.1:559-704 GCF_000820025.1 Aeromonas popoffii | reverse complement strand
CCCGCTGGTTCTCGCGGATCTTCAGTACAATGCAGTCCAGATAGACGATGGGATAGAGCGGATCCAGCGGCCGGTTTTGCCATTCGTGGACCTGCTCGATGACGCGTTCGGTCACCTTCGATACCAGCCCCGCCGAGATGTCGGC
>NZ_CDBI01000021.1:0-168 GCF_000820025.1 Aeromonas popoffii | reverse complement strand
TGATCAGCTGTTGGGTGAGGGTGCCGAGATCTTTTTCAGACTTGATGTCTTTTGCCAGCTCAGCGGCGAGTGCTTTGAGTTTGTCTTGGTCCATTTGCTTACCCACGAAGGTATCCTTTTGAAAAGTTACTTATTCGTGGGCGGTTACACAATTGGATTTACAGGCTC
>NZ_CDBI01000020.1:71421-79836 GCF_000820025.1 Aeromonas popoffii | reverse complement strand
GGGAGTGGGGGGTCTTGTCGCCGATCTGGTGGGTGGGACGGGTCAGCCCCATCTCTTCCACCACGCTGCTGGCGAAGGTGCCGCTGTGCATGTAACTCGGGCCCTTCGGGTTCCAGCGCACTATGCTCAGGCGCTCGCCCTGATGCTTGGCAAGCTTGCTGCGTGCCTCCTGCAGGCGGGCGTCATACTGGGCGAGGAAGGCCTTGCCCTCGGTGTCCCGGTTCAGCACGTGGGCGCTGCGATTGAAGATCTCCTTCCAGGAGTCGCCCCAGTTGCCGGTGACGACGGTGGGGGCTATCTCTTGCAGCAGAGTAAGTAGCTCGGGTTTGGTCTGGCCGGTCAGGATGAGGTCCGGTTCCAGATCGATCAGCCGCTCCAGATTGGGGTTGTCCAGATCGCCGACCACGGCGATATGCTCGCCCGCCTTGTTCAGCAGGTAGCGGGGCAGTGTGCCCTGACCGCGACCGTTGACGGTGCCGACCGGCTGCAGCCCCAGGGTCAGGGCTGTATCCAGATCGATTTCGCTCAGCACCACGACCCGCTTGGGTTGGGCGGGCACGATCTGGGTCTTGCCATTGGCATCGGTCACCTGACGGGTTTCGGTGTTGGCCTCGGCCTGAAAACCGACCAGGCTGGCGAGTATGAGCGCGGTGGCCAGGGGGGAGGAGATCTTCATCGTTACATCCTTCTTGGTGAAATCAGCGAAAAACCGGGTCCCAAACGGGCGGGCTTATCTTATCACAAATTCAAATGATAAAAGTTGTCATTTGCGTTTGTGGCGTTTGGGAGGGGCGATTTGCTATCATGGCCGCTCTCGAACCAAGGGCCTTTTCGATGTCAATCGCTTCCCTGGCTGCCACATCCCCAGGTAGCTTTATCCTGCATGCCGACAGCCTGCCGCTGCCCGGTTTTGCTGAACTTCCGCTGCAGCGAGTCTGCTTCGATCCTGGCGCCTTCACCCCGGCCTGCTATGAGCAGGCCGGGATCCTGCTGCCTGACAGTTTGCAGCGAGCGGTGCCCAAGCGGCTGGGGGAGTTTCTGGCTGGCCGGCTGGCGGCGCGCCAGGCCCTGCACCGCTTTGGGTTGGCTGATCATGTGGTCGCCATCGGGGCGGCCCGCGAGCCGCGCTGGCCTCTGGGGTTTGAGGGCAGCATCAGCCACAGCCTGCTGCAGGGGCGGGGGATGGCATTGTGCGCAGTACGCCCCGGCCAGGCAGGGATGGGGCTGGATCTGGAGGCCTGGCTGGAAGACGAGCAGGCGTGCGAGCTCTGGCCCGGCATTGTGGATCACATGGAATGGGCGAGGCTGCAGCACTGTCCGCTCGGCCCGGCCCGAGGATTGACCCTGGTGTTCTCCGCCAAGGAGAGCCTGTTCAAGGCGCTCTACCCCAGAGTGGGGCGTTACTTCGACTTTCTCGATGCCCGCTGGCTGACCATGACGGAGCAGACCCTCACCTTCGAACTCAAAAGTGCGCTGACCCCGGAGCTGTCCGCCGGTTGGCACTGCACCCTGCACTGGCAGCGATTGCCGGGGGGCGTGCTCACGACCCTGCTGCTGTGAGCGGTGACAGGGCTCACCATCCCGTTCACGGCGCCAGTCAACAACCGCCATCAAGGCGGTTTTTTGGCCCTTCGCTCAGGCCTGCCGCTGCATGGCAAACGCCTGCGGGCGGCGGCGCGGCACTATGATGGGAGCGCCATCGCCGGGGGCATGCAGTATGTCCACGTCTGTCTGGTAGAGGCGGTCGATGAGCGGTTTGGTCACCACCTCGCGAGCCGGGCCCATAGCCTGGATCTTGCCCTCACCGATGGCGATCAGCTCGTCGCAGTAGCGGGCGGCGGTGGCGAGATCGTGAATGACGATGAGCACCGTTTTGCCCTCGGCGGTGATCTGGTGGATGGCCTCCATCACCTCCGTCTGGTGGCCTATGTCCAGCGCGCTGGTGGGCTCATCCAGCAAGATAATGTCCGCGTCCTGGGCCAGTACCATGGCGAGCCACACCCGCTGGGCCTGGCCGCCGGAGAGGGAGCTGGCGCTCTGCGCCAAAATGTCGCCAAGCTGCATCCGCTCACAGGCCCAGCGCACCATGCGAGCATCCTCTTCACTCCACTGATTGAACCAGCCCTGATGGGGATGGCGGCCGTACTGCACCAGCTGTTCGACCTGAATGCCGGCGGGCACCAGGGGGCGCTGGGGCAGGTAGGCGAGCTCCCGGGCCAGTGCCTTCATGCCGTAACTCTCCAGCGGTTTGCCCTTGAGCAGTATCTCACCGGATTGGGGCTGCTCCTGGCCCGCCAGCAGCTTGAGCAGGGTTGATTTGCCACCGCCATTGGGGCCGACGATGCCAATCAGCTTGCCCTTGGGAATGGTGAAGGAGATGTCGTTGAAGACGGGTTTTTGCTGATAGCCGAAGTGGAGGCGATTTAGGGTGAGGGTCATCAGTCGGTTCTCTGTCTGTCTTTGATCAGAATAAACAGCAGCAGTATGCCGCCAAGAATACGGGTCATGATGCCGGTGGCGACCTCATGGGGGCTGGCCAGCACCCGCACCAGGGTATCGCTCGCCAGCAGCAGCAGGGCGCCGCACAGGGCGGCAATCCACAGCGGCACAATGCGATCCCGGCTCATCCAGGAGGCGAGTATGGGGGCGGCCATGGCGATGAATACCACGGGGCCGCCGATGGCGGTGCCAAGGGCCGCCACCACGATGGCTTGGGCGAGCACGCCGAGTTGCACCCGGTTGACGTTCACCCCCAGGCTCTGGGCGGTGACAGGGCCCAGACGCAGCACACCGAGGGCACGGGAGAGATAAATGATCCAGGGGCAGACCAGCAGGATCAGGATCCCCACCGGCACGACAGTGTTGTAGCCCTGGCCGACAAAGTTGCCCATGTTCCACAGGTAGAGGCTGGTGAGGTGCACCAGCGATTGGGTAGACATCACGAACTGGCCGATGGCGTTCATCAGCTCGGAGACGCCGATGCCGATCACCACGAACAGATAGCCCTGCTCTCCCGGCTTGTTGCACAGGGCGTAGAGCACTGCGGCGGCAAACAGGGCGCCGAGCGGCGCGGCCCACCAGGGCCAGCTGCCGAGGGTGAGATAGAGGGAGAAAACGATGATGGCGAGCGATGCGCCCTCGTTCACCCCTATCATGTCCGGGGTGGCGAGACGATTGCGAATGAGGGTCTGCACCAGACAGCCGGAGAGGCCCATGGCGGCGCCGGCCACCAGCACGGCGACGATGCGCGGCAGCCGGATCTTGAAGACGGTCACCTCATCGAGTCGGCTCCCCTCGCCAAGCAGGGTCTTTACTACCCCCAGCATGGTGAGCTTGCTTGAGCCCAGGGTCAGCGCCAGCAGGGAGAGCAGCACCAGGACCACCAGCAGCCCCAGCGTGATAAGCCAGGCGCGGCGGTGCAGCAACAGGGTGCGGCTGCCGAGGCGCAGGCAGAGGGTGCCGGAGGGAAGGGAAGCGTTCAGCGATGTGTTCATTGAATTGTTCATGAGGCAGGGTGACCTTATTTGACGGCCAGCAGGGAGCGGAAGCCGCCGCTGCGCACCACCATGATGAGCACAGGGGCGCCGATCAGCGCCAGGATCACCCCGTTGGGCAGCTCGAACGGCTGGATCAGCCAGCGGGCCAGGATGTCGGCGCCGAGCAGGAACAGCACGCCAAACAGGGCGGAGAAACGCACCTGGATGGCGAGGCGCACCGGCTCCACCAGGCGGGCGCAGTAGGCGGCCAGAAAGCCGACGAAGCCGATGGGGCCGGCAATGGCGATGGCGCAGGCGGTAAACAGGGTGGCGGCCAGCAGCACGCCGATCCGCACCCGGGTCGGTCGTATGCCGAGGGCCTGTGCCTGGTTGTCTCCCATCTGCATCAGGGTGAGCTGGCGGCAGAGCGCCAGGGTCAGCAGCAGACCGGCCAGGGCGAAGGGCACCACGGTCAGCACGGCGTCGAGATCCGAGGCCGCCAGAGACCCCAGGTTCCAGAAGCGGAACTGCTCCAGCACCACCTTGTTGGAGAGCAGCAGGAAGTTGGAGAGGCCGCCAAAGGTGGCGGAGAGGGCGACCCCCACCAGGATGAGTTTGAGCGGGTTGGAACGGCCCACCATCAGGCCGAGGCCCAGCACGATGAGGTTGCCAAGCAGGGCCCCCATGCCGGACCAGAGCAGATAACCGTAGGCCGATTCGACCCCGAAATAGGTCAGCCCTATCACCAGTGCGAAGACGGCGCCGGCGTTGACGCCGAGCAGGCCGGGCTCGGCCAGCGGATTGCGGGTAGCACTTTGCAGCATGGAGGCCGCCAGCGCGAGACAGACGCCCACCACCAGTGCACACAGGGTGCGGGGCAGACGCAGGGTATGAATGATCATGGCGAGCTTTTGGTCGGCCATGAGGGCGGGATCGCCCAGCAAAAATCCGGCGACCTCGCGGCCACCATAGACACCGGCCCCCGTGGCCAGTGACAGACAGATCAGCATGAACAGGAGAACAACTCCCAGCCAGAACAGCTGTGTTTGGTGTCTGAGCACCCGGATACTCCTTATTGTCGAGGCGATAAAAACGGAAAAAGGGAGCCCTGTCGGCAGGGCTCCCGAACGGAGGATTACAGCTTGTAATTCACCCCTGCATAGACGGTGCGACCTTCCAGAATGAAGTCGGCGTCGGTGGCGACCTGGTCACGCTGGGTGCTGGTCAGATTGGTGATGCCGAGTTTGAAGTCGAGCGCTGGCGTGACTGTCCAGTTGGTGTTGAGATCCAGAGTCTGATAGTGCTTGGACTTTAACGCCTCGGAGTTGTGCATCGGCACCTTGATGAACTGACTGCCTACGTATTGCCAGGCCAGGTGCGTGCTGACGATCTCGGTGGCTTGCCAATCCAGGCTGAGGTTGCCGGTGTGATCCGGGGTTTTGGTCAGATCGTCACCCGTGCTCTTGTCTTCGGAATCCAGCAGGCTCCAGTTACCGGTCAGCTTGACATCGTCTCGCACATCGACCCAGCCGGTCAGCTCCAGCCCTTTCACTCGCGCCTTCTTGACGTTGAGGTAGGTCATGACGCTCGGACGGTAGCCCGGGCCCCACTGATCGCTCTGGATCAAGTCCTCGATGTCGTTGTGGAAGCCAGTCACCCCTGCGCCGAAACGCTCGCTCTCGTAGGCGGTGCCCAGCTCATAGCTGACGGCGGTTTCCGGTTGCAGGTTCGGGTTGCCGACCACCTTGCAGGCGCCACGGCAGGCCGTGGTGGCGAAGCCTTCGCTGGACTGGGCCAGGGTCGGTGCCTTGAACGCCTTGCCGGCGCCCCCCTTGATCACCCACTCGTCGCTCAGCTTGTAGAGGGCATAGGCGCGCGGGCTGAACTCGTTGCCATAGGTTTCATGGTGGTCGAGGCGGCCGCTCAGGGTCAGCGCCAGATCCCCCAGGCTGAATTCGTCCTGCAGATAGAGGGCGCTCTGGCTCGCATCCACGCTGCCGTTGGCGATGCTGCGGCTGTGCTCCAGCTCGGTGTTGCGCAGCTCGGCGCCCGAGGTCAGCAGGTGATCCCCCAGATAGCCGCTCAGCTGGCCATCGACCGTGTGGTTGGTCTGGGTGACATCGGCGGCGCCGCCATTGAGCTGGGAGTCATCCATCAGATCCGTCTGTTCGAAGTAGTAGCGGGCACGGCTATCAACGTGCTGCCAATGGCCGTTGTGGGTCACACCCAGGCTCAGGCGTTCGAGCTTTTGCACGTTATGCGGAGTCGCCGGCGCCGTCGGGGCACGGGGCACATTGTTGAAGTAGCTGTCCATGTCGTTCTGGTTGTAGCCCAGATCGAAATCGATATCCTGATTGTCACTGACCAGCCACTTCAGGCTGGAGAGCACGTTGACCACTTCCCGTTTTTCCAGCGCATCGGCATCCGGGTTGTTGGACTGATCGCTGTGCCAGCGGTCACGCTGATAGCCTTCCACCACCACACTGCCGAGCAGCTTGTTGTCGATGAGGGCACCGGAGACAAAGGCGCTGCCCTGGTTGGCATCGCCACCGTCGCCCTTGGTGGGCATGGTGTGGGTGTAGCCGAAGGCCGCTTCTGTCTTCTCTCTGGCCTGGCGCAGGATCACGTTGACCACGCCACCCAGCGCATCGGCACCGTACAGGGAGGAGACGGGGCCCCGGATCACCTCGATGCGCTCGATGGCGGCCATGGGGATGGAACTCAGGTCGAAGTCGTTGCCGTAGGCGCTGCCCAGGGTCTCGCGGGCGTTGACCCGCTTGCCGTTGATCAGCAGCAGTGTGTAGTCACCCCCCAAGCCGCGGATCTTGATCTCGTTGCGGCCGGTGGGGTTGGTGGCAATGATGTTGACGCCAGGTACGCGCCTGAGGGCATCGCCGATGTTGTTGACGTTCATCCTGTCCAGATCTGCACGGGTCACCACGAAGACGCTGGCTGGGGCGGACAGCTCGGTGTGTTGGGTCTGGGTGGCGGTGACCACCATGGTCTCGTTGGCTTTGACCGATTCTGCCTGGGCCAGGCCCGGCAAGGCAAACAGGCCGAGGGAGAGCAGAATCGGGTTCAAACGAAATACGCCATGCTGCAACTGCATTGTCAAAACTCCATGAATAAACAGAGGTTATGGGGTTCGGCTCTGGGGCCGGTAGCTCACTGACTTCCCTGTCTGGCGGTACCAGACGCGGGGTTATTGTTATTCCTTGTCTGCGCCAGCCCCTTGAGCAAGCGCCAGACACCGCCGCAGGCCAGCAGGCCACAGCCAATATTGATCCAGGCGAGCCCAGCAAAGCCGTGCAGGGCACCCGTGCTGTCCGAGACGAGATACCTTGCCGAGAGCAGGCTGCCTAGCCCGGCCGCCACGTTGGTCACCGTGCCCTGGAAGGACATGAAGGCGGCGCGCTGATGGGGTGCCGGAATGGCCGCCGTGATAGCCAGGGTGGTGCTGGAGCGGGCCGAGCTCAGCGCCATGAAGAGGGTAAACAGCAGGTAGATGGGCACGCCAACGGGGGCGGCGAAGCCGAGCAAGGTGATCAGGGCCAGCAACAGGCTGGTGATCAGAATGGCGGCCAGCGCCCGGCCTTGATCTATCCAGCTGCCGCACACACGCATAGTCGCCATGCTGGCAAGACCGCCAAACAGGTAGAGCGCGGCGATCTGCTCGCGGGGGAAGGCGAGGTTGAACTGGAAGTAGTTGGCAAAGTGCGGGATCAGCAGGAAGTGACCGAACATCTGTAAGCAGAGAATGAGTAGGGCGCCCTGGCATAGCGGCGATCCCAGCAGCTGGCGCAGCCCGCTGCCGTGGGGATAGCGGGTGACCGGCAGGGAGGGCAGCAGCAGGGCGCAGAGCAGGGCCAGCAGCAGGCCGCCAGCGCCAAACAGCAGGAAGGGGCTCTGCCAGCCGAGCCATTGGGACAGCACCAGGGCGATGGGCACTATCAGGATGGCAGCGAGCGAGAAGGCCATACCAACATAAGCGAGGCGGCGGCCCCGTTCGGCGGTTGGTACCAGATCCAGCACGGCGGCCATCAGGATGGCGGAGAGGGGCCCGGCCACGCAGCCCGACAGAATGAACAGTATCAACAGCTGCTGGCTGTGCTGGACCAAGGCACAGGCCATCAGCAGCAAGAAGCGCAGGGTCAGCAGCACCAGCAGGGCGGGTTTGCGGTTGACGCGATCGAGCCAGGGGGCAGCAATGAGCCCCATCAGGGCCGCGCCCAGGGTGGCACCGCCGCTGAAATAACCGGTCTGCTCCGGTTGCATGCCGAGGCTGATGACCAGATCCGGCCCAAGGGGCATCACCATCATCATGCTGCCCATGGAGAGCATATTGATCAGCATCGCCAGATGGATGATGGCAGGGGTGGGAGTGGCGGTAACAGGCTTCATCAGCAGGTGGCTCGAAAAAATGAGACCGAATTGTATCCGAGCGACTTTTTGGTGACAACAAATGGTAATCATTTTTATTTGTGTTATTCGATCTATCTCGGTCCTTTTGGCTCGCAGGCTGTCAAGGGGGGCTCTGGTCCATGCAGCCATCGCTTGTGGGGGCTACGTCATTGAAAAGTGAGGCAGATGGATCATGATGGTGATAGCCAGACTGGCAGAGACGGTGAGCCGGGTCCCCGGACAGGAGAGAGAGATGAAAAAGTGGCGTTGGAGCGGGATCTTGTTGCTGTGCGGGCTCTGGTGTCTGCCGCTGCGGGCCGAGGTCAAGGTGATCCCGGTATTCGAGGCCGAGGCCATGGTGCAGACCCTCAAGGAGATCTACCCGGATATCGGGGTGAGTGCCATGGGCAACCAGCTGGTGCTGAGCGGCAGTGTGGCCCAGTTGCAAGAGGCCGAAGCGACCCTGGCCAAACTCAACCAGCCGCCCCAGAGCCTGCTTATCGAATGGCGGGTGGATGGCGCCGCAAGCGGCCAGCAG
>NZ_CDBI01000020.1:0-71243 GCF_000820025.1 Aeromonas popoffii | reverse complement strand
GTCGTGATGCGGCCAAGCGGCAGTGGCTGCTGGAAGGCGATGCCCGCCAATACCAGCGTCGCCAGAACGACAGCTGGCAGGTGCGCGGCCTGTCGGGGCGGCCCGTGTTACTGCAGATGGGCTCCTACCAGCCGGTCACCTTCTATCAGTGGCGCGGCGGTCAGGTGGTGGGTCTGATGCCGCTCATCAACGGCCTCTATGCCACCGCCACCCTGATTGGCGAGCGGGTGCAGATAGCGCTGAGCAGCGAGCAGGCGAGGCTGGATCAGGGCACTGTCAGCACGGGGCAGAGTGCCACCGAAGTGAGTGGTGTCCCGGGGCAGTGGCTGACGGTGGGGGAACTATCCACCAGTTCAGCCCAGCAAGGAAGCCGCCTGGGCACTCAGTTGCAGGGGGGCCGCAGCAGCCAGAGCGATCGCCAGACCCTGCAGATCCGGGTCACTCGTCAATGAGTGACCCCAGCGTGATCAGTGGGGTTGATCGGCTGCGTATTCGCGGATCTGGCGGCTGCGCAGCAGGTACCAGAGTGCCCAGAGGCTGCCGATCAGCACCAGGGCGGTAGGCCAGCTGAACGACCATTTCTGCAGGTTGAGGCTGTGCAGTTGCATCACCAGGCCGCTGACGGTGGAGCAGAGCAAGAGGCCGCGGCTGTGGCGTCTGAGCCAGGCCCGTACGCTGTCAGTCTGCTGATAGGTGCCGCCAAAGGCGAGCAGCGCCAGCATGGCGGGTACGTCGGTCAGCAGGCTGATGTAGAGGCTGATCTTGTCCGGATAGAAGAGGGTCAGGATCTCGCTGCCGCTCTCGCGGGTGACGCCGGCCATCAGAAACAGCCAGACCGAGCGGGTTAGCAAGAGGGCGATGGGCCAAAACCAGAGGGGAGGGCGCAGCTGGCCGTGATCGTCATATCTGTGTTCGGGGTAGAGGGTCATGGTCGCCCGTTATCCGCTTGGGTTGTGCAAATGATGAAGAGGATATGGGGCAGGCTGGGGCCCTTTGCAAGGCGTGCCGGGGGACACGAATTAATCGGGGGCCAATGTCCCCCAATTCATCGTCTCTTGTTATCGCACTGTCTGGCGGTGTTTACAGCCAGCCTCGGCGCTTGAAGAAGAGGCCGGTGCCGAGCGATGACATCACCATCAACACCAGCGACATGGGATAGCCATACTCCCAGGCGAGCTCCGGCATGCGACCGAAGTTCATGCCGTAGATACTGGCGATCAGGGTCGGCGGCAGGAAGATCACGGCGGCAACCGAGAAGATCTTGATCACCTTGTTCTGCTCCAGATTGGTGACCCCCATGGAGGCCTCCAGCTGGAAGTTGATCTTGTCGAACAGGAACTGGGTGTGGGGCAAGAGGGACTCCACGTCGTGCAGCATCTCGTCGATCCACTTGTTCTGCTCAAGGCTCATGCGCTGGCGCAGGCTGCGCTTGAGAAACCGCAGGGCGCGGCGGGTATCGTGCAGAGAGAGTCGGATCTGGCCGTTGGCCTCTTCCTGCGCCATCAACTCTTTCAGCATGGGGTTGATCTGATCCGGCTCGAAGATCTGATCGGCGGTGTTCTCCAGGGTCTTGTAACCGTCTTCGATGAGATCCGAGAGGTATTCCACCTTGAGGTTTTGCACCTCCAGCAGGATGTCGAGGGCATCCTCCACCTCCAGCCTGTCCTGGCGCATATAGTGGCGCAGCAGGCGCACCAGCCCGATGTCATCCTCGCGGATGCTGATCAGCAGGTTGTTGCGCAGGGTAAAAGAGACGTGGACACCCTTGGTGTCACGGCCGATCCGCTGGGGGAACAGGGAGTGAATGTGCAGACCATCGGTATCCCAGTAGAAACGGGCGGATGCTTCGATGTCGTCCAGCTCTTCCTTGTCGGGGACCTCTTCCAGAAACAGGCCCGTCAACCATTCTCGCTCTGCCGTGTCCGGCTTATAGGCATCCAGCCAGACGGTGTTGTCAGGCACTATGTCGTCAGGCCCGAGCGTGATGATGTCCAGTACCTTGTTATTGAGAATGTAGGCGGTGATCATCTGTCCCCCCTTAAAAAGTCATGGGTAATCAGGGATGGTTGCACAGGTCATGCGGCCTAGATCGCATAGAAAGCGATCCCGTGGATAAGCAAAACGGGCCGATGGAAAACCTGAATGCGGCGAACTATACAGGGGCGGGGCGTGCTTGTCAGGGCCTATTCATCCGAGGTTCAGCCTGTTCGCTCAAAAAAACAGCGAGGTCGGATCAGCGGATCTGGCCGTAAAAGTGACAGCCTGTTGACTGTCGCATTGCGCCGAGTGCCCGTCTGGGGGGATAGACCTTAGTGGGATAGTTGGGTCCGGACCCTCCTTGCGGTGGCGTCCAGACGATGTGCTGGAATAGGGCATCCTTGATATGGCGTGTCTCAAGTTCTGCCGGGCCTTGTCACCTATTGCGATAGTTGGGCCCGGACCCTCCTTGCGGTGGCGTCCAGACGATGTGCTGGAATAGGGCATCCTTGATATGGTGGGCCTCAAGTTCTGCCGGGCCTTGTCACATATTGGGATAGTTGGGCCCGGACCCTCCTTGCGGTGGCGTCCAGATGATGTTCTGGCTGGGATCCTTGATGTCACAGGTCTTGCAGTGAATGCAGTTGGCTGCGTTGATCTGCAAGTAAGGCTGGCGTTCGCTTTCCACTATCTCGAACACCCCGGCCGGGCAGTAACGCTGGGCGGGCTCGGCCCAGGTGGGCAGGTTGACCGCCACCGGGATACTCGCGTCCTGCAACGTGAGGTGGCAGGGTTGATCCTCATCGTGACTGGTGTTGGCCAGATAGACGGAGGAGGGCTTGTCAAAGCTGAGTTTGCCATCGGGCTTGGGATAATCGATGGGATCGCAGCGGCTGGCCATGCGCAGCTGACGGTAGTCCGGCTCCCTGTCCAGCAGGGTAAAGGGGGATCCCCGCTGGGAGAGCAGAGACCGAGGCAGCCGTTGCTCCAGCCAGTTGAAGGCGCCGCCAAGCAAGGGGCCCCAGCGATGCAGGGCTGCGCCGAAGTTGCGGGCACTCTTCAGCTCCTGCCCCAGCCAGCTCTGTTGCAACGCATCGCTGTACTCGGCCAGATCCTGGCACCCCTCATCGCCGCCGCGCAGACTCATGGCGACGGTTTTCGCCGCCAGCATGCCTGATTTCATGGCGGTGTGAATGCCCTTGATACGGGAAAAGTCCAGGGTGCCGGCATCGCAGCCGATCAGCAGCCCACCGGGAAAGTGCATGCGCGGCAGGGAGTGCCAGCCGCCCTTGGTAATGGCGCGGGCACCGTAGCTGATGCGCTCGCCGCCCTGCAGGGTCTGCGCGATGAGTGGATGGTGCTTGAGGCGCTGGAACTCGTCGAACGGGCTGAGCCAGGGGTTGCTGTAGTTAAGATCGACAATGAGCCCGACCGTCACCTGATTGCCTTCCATGTGATAGAGGTAGAAGCCGCCCTGGCTCTTGCTGGCTCGGCGCTCGACCAGTGGCCAGCCGCTGCCATGGAGCACCAGACCCGGCTTGGCCTGCTCTGCGGGTACCTGCCAGAGCTCCTTGAAGCCGATAGCATAGTGCTGCGGCTGGGCGCTGTTTTCCAGATTGAACTCGGCGATCAACTGCTTGCCCAGATGGCCGCGGGCCCCTTCGGCAAACAGGGTGTAGCGGCCATAGAGCGCCATGCCGGGCACGTGATCCGCCTTGGGATTGCCAGCTCTGTCCAGCCCGAGATCGCCGGTGATCACACCTCTCACCCGTCCCGCTTCCATGATGAGCTTGCTTGCGGTAAAACCCGGGTATATTTCGACTCCCAGCTGCTCGGCCTGTTGACCGAGCCAGCGGCAGAGGTTGCCCAGGCTGAGGATATGGCTGCCATCGTTGTGCATGCGCGGCGGCACAGCCCAATGGGGCAGTTGCAGGGCGCGCCGCTCGTTTTGTAACAGATGCACCTGATCATCGTTAACTGGTATGCCAAGGGGCGCCTGCTGCCAGCTGTCCGGCAACAGCTCCTTGAGGGCGACGGGATCAAACAGGGCACCGGAGAGCAGATGGGCGCCGACTTCCGCTCCCTTTTCCAGCAGACAGACCGAGAGATCGGCATTGTGCTGCTTCAGGGCGATGGCGGCACTGAGGCCTGCCGGGCCGCCACCGACGATGACGACATCAAATTCCATTGCTTCGCGTTCCATCTTGCCTCTGCGCTTGACTTGGCCTAGGGTAGTGCTGGTAGTTTACGTAAACGTAAAGCAATTGTAAGCAAAAAAATGCGAGGGCTCGTCAATGGATTCACTCAACCGAAGCGAGGGATGCGCGTCATGAAGCTGCTGGTCGCGATCAAGCGGGTACTGGATTACAACGTCAAGATCCGGGTCAAGAGCGATGGCTCCGACGTGGAGCTCGCCAATGTGAAGATGGGGATCAACCCGTTTTGTGAAATTGCGGTGGAGGAGGGGGTGAGGCTACGTGAAGCCGGCATCGCGACCGAGCTGGTGGTGGTGACCTTCGGACCGGAGGCGGCGGTCGAGCAGTTGCGCCATGCCCTGGCGCTGGGGGCGGATCGGGCTCGCCATTATGTGATTGATGAGACCCTTACTCCGCTTACCGTGGCGCGCGCCCTGCAACAGGTGTGTGAGCAGGAGCGGCCGGATCTGGTGCTGCTTGGCAAGCAGTCCATCGATTCTGACAACAACCAGGTGGGCCAGATGCTCTCAGCCCTCACCGATTGGCCGCTGGCTACCTTCGCCTCCGCCATCAAGCTGGTGGAGGGGGAGTTGCAGGTGACCCGCGAGATCGACGGTGGCCTGGAGACCCTCGGTATGCCGTTGCCTGCCGTGGTGACGGTGGATCTGCGCCTGAACGAACCTCGCTTTGCATCGCTCCCCAACATCATGAAGGCCAAGCGCAAGCCGCTCGAGAGCGCCCCCTTCGCGACCCTCGGCGTCGAACCTGCTGGCCATACCCGGCTGCTTGGTGTGATGGCGCCGCCGGGGCGCCGTGCCGGCATCCGGGTCGGCTCGGTGGACGAGCTGCTGGACAAACTCAAGCACGAAGCCAAGGTACTGCCATGAACGCATTGATGATGGTGAAACATAGTGCGTGCCTGCCCCTGGTTGGTATGAGGGCTGGCGCGATGGAAAGCGTGACTAACGATAGGGTGCTGCCATGAGCGTACTGGTTATTGCGGAACATCATCAGGGCAGGCTTGCCGACAACGTGGCCCAGCTGGTCACGGCGGCAGGCCAGCTTGGCGGCGAGGTGCATCTGTTGCTGCTGGGTCAGGGGCTGACCGAGGCGGGCGAACAGGCCGCTTGTCTGCAAGGGGTGAACAGGGTGCTGCTGGCCGAGCATCCCATACTGGCGGAACGGCTGAACGACGGGGTTGATCCGCTGCTCGCCCACATTGCACGTGACTATCAGCACTGTCTGATGGCGGCCAGCACCCAGGGCAAGGATCTGCTGCCACGGGTCGCGGCCAGGCTCGGGGTGGAGATGCTCTCCGAGGTGACTGGTATAGAGAGCGGCGATACCTTCCTGCGTCCCATCTACGCGGGCAATGCCGTTGCCCGGGTGGCGAGCAGTGCTCCCATCAAGGTGCTCACCATCCGGCCGACCGCCTTTGCCAAGGCCGAGGTCGGGGCTGGGCAGGCTGCTGTCGAGCGGCTGCCGGTGGCCGATGTGGCCTGCCGGATCCGGCTGGTCGAGCGGTGCGCCGTGCGATCCGCCAGGCCCGAGCTTGCGGCGGCGCGGGTGGTGGTCTCCGGCGGACGGGCGCTTGGCTCCAAGGCGCAGTTTGCCCTTATCGAGGCGCTGGCCGACAAGCTGGGCGGCGCGGTCGGGGCGTCGCGGGCGGCGGTGGATGCGGGTTATGTGGCCAACGATCTGCAGGTGGGTCAGACCGGCAAGGTGGTCGCGCCTGAACTCTATATCGCGGTTGGCATTTCGGGGGCCATTCAGCATCTGGCGGGCATGAAAGAGTCGAAGGTGATAGTGGCCATCAACAAGGACAGCGAGGCCCCCATCTTTCAGGTGGCTGACTACGGTCTGGTGGGGGATCTGTTCACCCTGCTGCCCGAGCTCACCGCCAAGCTGTGAATTTGTTGAAACGAGGCCTTACCTGCCATTGATGCGGTCTGCCCCCCATTTCCATGCATGTTCCCTGCAAGCCCTGACCTGTTCAGGGCTTTTTCGATGGCAGCCCGACTTGACCCGGGTGATAAAAGTGGGAGCCAGCGCCCAAAAAGCCTTTGATCCTGGGGCGGCTCTTGTGTAAAACCAGACACGTCATCGATTACTCTCATCCACTCACGGAAAGCGTCATGAGCAAACAGATTTACAACTTCTGCGCCGGCCCTGCTATGTTGCCGGTTGAAGTCATGGAGCGCGCCCAGCGCGAATTTTGTAATTTTCAGGGGCTGGGAGCCTCGGTCATGGAGCTCTCCCATCGCGGTAAGCCCTATATGGCGGTCGCCGAGAAGGCCGAAGCGGACCTGCGCGACTTGCTGGCGGTGCCGGACAACTACAAGGTGCTCTTCATGCACGGTGGTGGTCGTGGCCAGTTCTCCGCCGTGCCCATGAACCTGCTGGGTGGCGCCAACAAAAAGGCCGATTATCTGCTGACCGGTGTCTGGGCCCAGAGCGCCGTGGATGAAGCCCACAAGTACGGTGACATCCAGACTTTCCCGGGGGTTGCCAAGAATGCGCAGGGGATCTCCCACCTGCTGCCGACCCCGGCGTTTCGCGCCGATGCGGCCTTTGTGCACTACTGCCCGAACGAAACCATCGATGGCATAGAGATGTTCGACATCCCGGCCACCGGCGATGTGCCATTGGTGGCGGATCTCTCCTCCACCATTCTCTCCCGTCCCATGGATGTGAGCCGTTTTGGTGTTATCTACGCCGGTGCCCAGAAGAACATAGGCCCGTCAGGGCTGGCTATCGCCATCGTACGTGACGACCTGCTGAACCAGGCGAGAGCCGACGTGCCCTCGATTTTTGACTACCAGCTCACCGCCAAGCACGACTCCATGTTCAACACGCCGCCCACCTACGCCTGGTATCTGGCCGGTCTGGTGTTCGAGTGGCTGAAAGAACAGGGCGGGCTCGAGGCGATGGAGGCGCGCAACAAGGAAAAAGCCGAGTTCCTCTACGGCTATCTCGACCAGTCCAGCTTCTATGGCAACAAGGTGGATGCCAGTTGCCGCTCCCGCATGAATATCCCGTTCCAGCTCAAGAACGATGCCCTGGACAAGCAGTTCCTGGCCGAGTCGGAAGCGGCCGGTCTGTTGGCACTGAAAGGGCACCGTATCGTCGGTGGCATGCGAGCCAGCCTCTACAACGCCATGCCGCTGGAAGGGGTCAAGGCCCTGGTGAGCTTTATGGATGGCTTTGCCAAGCGCCACGGTTGAGGCGTTTTTCCCCCATGACAGACGCCGGGGACTCCCCGGCGTCTGTTTTTTCAGTGGATCCTGATCGACCGCGAGTCTGGCCCGCTTTTGTGCAGTGAGCGGTCTTGCCGAGCAAGGCGCGGGCTGCTAACGTCCGGTCAGGTGAATTATTTGAGATAGTACAGGAAGTCTATGAATTCGTTGCGTTTGGAACCCATTTCTCGTGTGGCCGGTGAGGTCAATCTGCCCGGCTCCAAGAGCGTGTCCAACCGGGCCCTGCTGCTGGCGGCCCTGGCCCGCGGCACTACCCGGCTGACCAACCTGCTCGACAGCGATGACATACGTCACATGCTGGCGGCACTGACCCAGCTCGGGGTCAAGTACAAGCTCTCCGCCGACAAGACAGCGTGCACTGTGCACGGTCTGGGCCGCAGCTTCGCGGTGAAGGAACCAGTCAATCTGTTCCTCGGCAACGCCGGTACCGCCATGCGTCCGCTCTGCGCTGCGCTGTGTCTCGGCTCCGGCGAATACACCCTGGGCGGCGAGCCGCGCATGGAAGAGCGCCCCATCGGCCATCTGGTGGATGCCCTGCGCGAAGCGGGTGCCCATATCCAGTACCTGAAAAAAGACGGCTACCCACCGCTGGTGGTGGACGCCAAGGGCTTGTGGGGCGGTGACGTGCACGTCGATGGCTCCGTTTCCAGCCAGTTTTTGACGGCGTTTTTGATGGCGGCGCCCATGGCGGCCGGTGACACCCGCATCCACATCAAGGGGGAGCTGGTCTCCAAGCCCTACATCGACATCACCCTGCACATCATGAAGCAGTTCGGGGTGGTGATTGAGCACGACAACTACAAGCTGTTCTACATCAAGGGCAACCAGACCTATATCAGCCCGGGCGATTTCCTGGTGGAAGGGGATGCCTCCAGCGCTTCCTACTTCCTTGCGGCCGGCGCCATCAAGGGCAAGGTGCGCGTGACGGGCATCGGCAAGCACAGCATTCAGGGCGACATTCACTTCGCCGACGTGCTGGAGAAGATGGGCGCGCGCATCACTTGGGGCGACGACTTCATTGAGGCTGAGCAGGCGCCGCTGCACGGGGTGGACATGGACATGAACCACATTCCGGATGCGGCCATGACCATCGCCGTTGCCGCGCTGTTTGCCGAGGGGCCCACCTCCATTCGCAACATCTACAACTGGCGGGTGAAGGAGACCGATCGTCTGCACGCCATGGCGACCGAGCTGCGCAAGCTGGGTGTGGAGGTGGAGGAGGGACATGACTTCATCACCGTGACCCCGCCGACCCAGCTCAAGCACGCCGAGATCGATACCTACAACGATCACCGTATCGCCATGTGCTTCTCGCTGGTGGCGCTGTCAGATACCGCCGTCACCATCAATGATCCGGGCTGTACTTCCAAGACCTTCCCGGACTACTTCGACAAATTGGCCAGCGTCAGTCAGGCCATGTGACCCTGTTGGGCCCGCCTTGGTGCGGGCCTTTTCATCTCTGCCCCGCTTGTGACTGCCCCATTGTTGCTCTGCTCAGCACACTTGCTCCTGAGCGCTAGCAGTAATATGCAAACTTGCAAGACACGATCTGAAAATTCCTGATGAGATAATGTAATTTTCTATTTACACCGTCCCGACTGCGGGCTAGATTGAGGTTTCTTTATCGCAGTCATCTAGCAGGAAGTCTTGTCATGCAGCATCAAACCGACGACGTTCGTATCAGTGAAATCAAAGAGTTATTACCCCCGGTTGCGGTGCTTGAGAAGTTTCCGGCCACCGAGACCGCCTCATCTACCGTGTTCGAATCCCGCCAGGCCATTCACCGGATCCTGGCCGGTGACGATCAGCGCCTGCTGGTGGTGATCGGTCCCTGCTCCATCCACGACCCCGTAGCTGCGCTGGAATATGGCAAGCGTCTCAAGACCTTGCGTGACGAGCTCAAGGGGCAGCTGGAAATCGTGATGCGGGTCTACTTCGAGAAGCCACGCACCACGGTCGGCTGGAAGGGGCTGATCAATGACCCCTACCTCAACAACAGCTGCCAGATCAACGACGGTCTGCGCATCGGTCGCAAGCTGCTGCTGGATCTCAATGACATGGGGCTGCCGACCGCCTCCGAGTTCCTCGACATGATCACCCCGCAATATGTGGCGGATCTGATGAGCTGGGGGGCCATCGGTGCCCGTACCACCGAATCCCAGGTGCACCGTGAGCTGGCCTCCGGTCTCTCTTGCCCGGTGGGCTTCAAGAACGGCACGGATGGCACCATCAAGGTAGCCATCGATGCCATCGGCGCCGCCAGCGCGCCGCACCATTTCCTGTCGGTCACCAAGTATGGCCACTCCGCCATAGTGGCGACTCGCGGCAACCCGGACTGCCACATTATTCTGCGTGGCGGCCGCGAGCCGAACTACAGCGCCGCCCATGTTGATGAGGTGGTGAAGGGATTGGACAAGGCCGGTCTGCCGCAGAAGGTGATGATCGACTTTAGCCACGCCAACAGCAGCAAGCAGTTCAAGAACCAGATGGTGGTGGCCGAGGACGTGGCCGGTCAGTTGCGTGCTGGCAGCAGGGCGGTATTTGGCGTCATGGTGGAAAGTCACCTGGTGGAAGGGCGCCAGGATCTGGTGGACGGGTGCGAGCTCACAGTCGGTCAGAGCATCACGGATGCCTGCATTGGCTGGGCCGATACCGAAGTGCTGCTGCGTACGCTGGCCGATGCGGTGGCGACTCGCAACGCAGGCTGATCCTGCTCTGTCCCGGCTGACTGCCTGCGGCAGCAGCCAGACAATACACAAAGCGCGACCCGGGTCGTAATGTCGATCAGTTCAGGGGCCAGTGACCGCTTCTTCTGATGTGTGAAAATCCGAAACCGGTTGATTGGTTTCGGATTTTTTATGCCTATTACACAGGCTCTCGGTTTTCTTCACGCCAGTCATGCTGCCAGGTGCAGCCCCGTTGGCCTTCCTGCAAGCTCGCCAAACGAGCATCAAGCACCCGGTGGGATGTGTTGCTGGCGCACAACCTGCTACGTAGCCAGATGACGAAGATGGCGGCGGGCTTGAAGGGATACACGGCAAATCAGCTGAGTTTTCACATGGCGTCGGTCTACCTTGTCCATGAGTTGAGCTGTATGGCCTATGTGTTACCGGGGAATATCCCGGGGTGAGGGGCAGATCTGGAGAAACAAGCGGTACAGTTCGTATGACCACAGAGAAGATAGCGCAGTTATCCCCGCAGCGTGAAGCCAAGACCACAGCCGTACAGTGTGAAAAAAGCCAATAAAAACAATGCCAGTCAGGCTTAACTGACTGGCATTAGAGCCAGTAGACCCTTTTTTATGTGATACCGTCAGCTGCAGCAGCGACCCTTGACCAGGTTGCCGATGGCGACCACTACGAAGACCAGCAGGTAGGCGGCGAAGATGGCCACCAGCCACTGGGGCATGGAAAAGCCCAGGAACTGCCAGCTGATTTCGCTGCAATCCCCATCCGGGAAGAACAGCCAGGGGATCCACTGATCGAGGGGGGCCCAGCTCGGGAAATCAGCAAAGGGACTGCAGACGTTGAACGGGGAGGGGTTCATCTGGTAATCCACATGCTGCAGTGCCAGCTGGAGGCCGCGGAAGGCACTGTAGCCCCATAACAGCAGGGCACTCCAGCGCACATACCACTTCTGCGGCGCTACCATGCCGAGCAAGCCTGCCAGTATGACCCCCAGAGTGGCGATACGCTCATAGATGCACATGACGCAAGGATGCAGACCCAGCACGTGCTGGAAGAAGAGGGCGCTCAACTCGAGGAAGAGGGCGGAGGCGGCAAGCAGGCCCCATGCCAGTCGATGGGCGGCAATACGTCTCAGAAACTCAATCATCTGGTTGATCTCACAGAAAAAACAGTGGCTGAATTAGAGCAGAGCAGTGGCTAAAAAGAAAGGGCCCTGGCGGGCCCTTATGGGGTCAATGCAGCGCAGGCAGAACCGCAGGCGTGACGTTGTCGAGTACCAGCCAGCCAGCCTGATAGAACCACTCGGTCATCGGGCCGAGCAGCATCTCCACCGAGAGGAAACCCACCACTCCCAGCACCAGGGTGTAGGGCAGAGCCATCCAGACCATGCGGCCATAGGAGAGGCGCAACAATGGGGCCAGTGCCGAGGTCAGCATGAACAGGAAGGCCGCCTGGCCGTTGGGTGTGGCGACGGATGGCAGGTTGGTGCCGGTGTTGATGGCGACAGCCAGCAGATCGAACTGCTCACGGCTGATGGCGTTGTTGAGCAGGGCCGTCTTTACCTCATTGATGTAGACGGTGCCGACGAAGACGTTGTCACTGACCATGGAGAGCAGTCCGTTGGCCAGATAGAAGAGGGCGAGCTGATCGTCCGGCTCGGCGGCCAGTACCCACTGGATCACGGGTTTGAACAACTGCTGATCGATGATGACGGCCACTATGCTGAAGAAGACGGCGAGCAGGGCGGTGAAGGGCAGGGCCTCTTGGAACGCCTTGCCGAGCGAATGCTCATCTGTGATGCCAGTCAGTGAGGTAGCCAGCACTATGACAGATAGCCCGATCAGCCCCACCGCCGCCAGGTGCATGGCCAGCCCTGTGATCAGCCAGAGGGCGATCAGCGCCTGTACTATCAGCTTGGCCTTGTCTTGCGGGGAGCGCTCGGCCTCTTCGTAGCGGTTGTAATCTTCCATGATGCGACGCACCGCATCCGGCAACTGGGCGCCATAGCCAAACCAGCGACACTTCTCGACCAGGATACAGGTGAGCAGGCCGCAGAAAAACACGGGAACTGTGACCGGTGCCATACGGATGGCAAACTCACCAAAATGCCAGCCAGCTTGCTCACCTATGATCAGGTTTTGCGGCTCTCCCACCAGGGTGCAGACGCCACCGATGGCTGTCCCTATGGCTGCGTGCATCATCAGGCTGCGCAGGAAGGCACGGAAGTCGTCCAGATGCTGGCGATTGAGCTCGTTGACGGAATTATCATTGGTGTAGTCGTGTTGATTGCCGAACTCCTTGCCAGAGGAGACCTTGTGGTAGATGGCGTAGAAGCCTGTCGCGACGCTGATCACCACGGCGATCACTGTCAGGGCGTCAAGGAAGGCAGACAGGAAGGCCGATACCAGACAAAACGCCAAGGAGAGCAGGGTCTTGGAGTGGATCCGGATCAGCAGTTTGGTAAACACGTAGAGCAGCAACTGCTTCATGAAGTAGATGCCGGCCACCATGAACACCAGTAGCAGCAGCACCTCTATGTTGGCCACCAGCTCATGCTTGACCTGCTCTGCCGAGGTCATGCCGATCAGCACAGCCTCGATAGCCAGCAAGCCACCGGGCTGCAGTGGATAGCACTTGAGCGCCATGGCCAGGGTGAAGATGAATTGAACCACCAGCAGCCAGCCGGCGGCGAAAGGATCAAGATGGAAGGCGATCGGGTTGATTAGCAGAAATAGCAAAATGGCGGCCTTGTACCACCGGGGTGCATTGCCCAGGAAGTTCTTGGCAAAGGCTTGCCCTAAGCTGATTGGCATAATATGGGTCTCTGTTTTGTTGTTGGTATCTGCGTCTATGCAGTCAAGACAGGCTCGACCAGAACATCCGGATGTTGTCCCTTATCAGATTGATTCCTCATGATTTTAATCAAAAAGAGGCGTAACTATAAATAACATAGTGCCCCTTGCCCAAGAGAATGTCTGTTTTATCGCCAGACGGCGGGGTTGGCTGGCACCTATCGCGTGGTTTCATACATTTTTTTAACAAAACGACCTGCTTATGTGAGCAGAGGACTGACCTTCTGCTTGCCAGCCCTCTCTGCTTTGCTATTATTCGGGGGCCTTTTTACGTACTACAACAGAGTCACTACATGGTCATAAAAGCGCAGAGCCCTGCAGGGTTTGCCGAGGAATACATTATCGAGTCCATCTGGAACAATCGCTTTCCTCCAGGATCCATATTGCCGGCCGAGCGTGAGCTGTCCGAGCTGATCGGGGTGACTCGTACTACCTTGCGCGAAGTGTTGCAGCGTTTGGCCCGCGATGGCTGGCTCACCATCCAGCATGGCAAACCGACCAAGGTGAACAATTTCTGGGAGACCTCGGGTCTCAACATCTTGGAAACTCTGGCCCGTCTGGATCAGGACAAGGTGCCGGATCTGGTGGCTCAGCTGTTGTCGGCGCGTACCAATATCTGCACCATTTTCATCCGTGGTGCGATTCGCAATAATCCTGAGCAAGCTGCCGAGATACTGCGTGGTGCCAAGGCTGTGGATAGCACTCCGGAGGCGTATGCAGAGTTTGATTATCGTCTGCACCATCAGCTCTCCTTTGCTTCCGGCAACCCCATCTACGCCTTGATCCTCAATGGCTTCAAGGGACTCTATAGTCGGGTTGGACGTTACTACTTCTCTGACAAGCAGGCTCGTGAAACGGCGGATGCCTATTACAAGACTTTGTTGGATTTGGCCGAGACCAAGAATCATGAAGCCGTGTTCATGACGGTACGCCAGTACGGGATAGAGTCCGGCAAGCTGTGGACCCGCTTGCGCCAGGACATGCCGAGCAATCTGTGCGATAACTGATTGTTGATGCAAAGAGAAACGCGCCTTCTGGCGTAATGCAAGTCAGTTAAGAGAATTTGAGTCCCAACCCGCAGGGGATAAGGGCTAAAGAGTGAGGGAGGCATGATGCCTCCCTCTTTTTATTGCATGCCAGTCAGGGCAAGGGTTGGAGCCAAATTGACTCTTTAACCATGGAACAGCTTTTGATATTCAATATCTCGAATATTTAGTCATAAAAATGCTTAGCTGACTGGCATTACGCCTTCTGGCGCGTTTTTTTATGGCTGAAAGTGGCCTTAGACCGGTTTTTTCTCCGGACAGCGACCTATGATGTCAGCGGGCAAGTCGCCGTTATCCTGCTCCAGTACCACATCGAATCCCCAGAGCTGATGCAGATGCCTGAGTACCTCGTGGCGGGAATCCCCCAGCGGGATCCGATTGTGTGGCACATAGCGCAGAGTCAGCGACCGATCTCCTTTTACTGCAACGTTGTAGACCTGAATGTTGGGCTCCAGATTGCTCAAGTTGTACTGGGCTGACAGGGTATTGCGCACCAGTCTATAACCCTCCTCGTTGTGGATGGCGGAGACCTTGAGGTAGTTCTTCAGATCGTCATCGTCGATGGCGAACAGCTTCATCTCCCGCATCACCTTGGGGCTCAGGAACTGACTGATGAAGCTCTCGTCCTTGAAGTTCTGCATGGCGAAATGCAGTGTATCCACCCAATTGGTGCCGGCGTAATCGGGGAACCAGTATCTGTCCTCCTCCGTCGGGTTCTCGCAGATGCGGCGCAGATCGGTAAACATGGCAAAACCGAGGGCGTAGGGGTTGATCCCCGAGTAGTAGCGACTGTTGTAGGGGGGCTGGTACACCACGTTGGTGTGGCTGTGCAACACCTCTATCATGAATCGATCACTGATCTTGCCCTCGTCATACAGGTGGTTGAGGATGGTATAGTGCCAGAAGGTGGCCCACCCTTCATTCATGACCTGAGTCTGTTTTTGCGGGTAGAAGTACTGACTGATCTTGCGCACTATGCGCACTATCTCGCGCTGCCAGGGCTCAAGCAGGGGGGCATTTTTTTCGATGAAGTAGAGGATATTCTCCTGTGGTTCGGCGGGGTAGCGTCTGTCTTCGACTCCCAGGGCCTTATGCTGCTTGGGCAGGGTGCGCCACAGTTCGTTGACCTGGGTTTGCAGATAGTCTTCCCGCGCTTTCTGGCGACGCTTCTCTTCTGCCAGCGAGATCTTTTGCGGTCGCTTGTAACGGTCAACGCCGAAGTTCATCAGCGCATGGCAGGAGTCGAGCAGTTTCTCCACCGCATCGATACCGTGTTTCTCTTCGCATTCGGTGATGTAGTTCTTGGCGAACAACAGGTAGTCGATGATGGAAGAGGCATCGGTCCAAGTCTTGAACAGATAGTTGTTCTTGAAGAAGGAGTTGTGGCCATAGCAGGCGTGCGCCATCACCAGCGCCTGCATCGGCATTGTGTTCTCCTCCATCAGGTAGGCGATACAGGGATCCGAGTTGATGACGATCTCATAGGCCAGCCCCATCTGGCCGCGCTTGTAGTTGCGATCGGTGTGGATGAAGCGCTTGCCAAATGACCAGTGCTGGTAGCCAATGGGCATGCCGACGCTGGAGTAGGCATCCATCATCTGCTCTGCCGTGATCACCTCGATCTGGTTGGGGTAGGTATCCAGTCGATAGAACTTGGCGACCCGGGCGATCTCCTGATGATAGGTTTCCAGCAGATCGAAGTTCCAGTCAGGGCCATCGTCCAATGGCGCTATTTTTCTTGCGGTTTCTACCATATGACCTCCCTCACGCCGCTTGCTTCTTGAACAGCTCCCGGAATACCGGATAAATATCCTCGACCTTGCGAATGTGCTCCATCGCGAAATGGGGGAACTGGCTGGCCACCGACTCATATTCGTGCCACAGAGTCTGGTGGGCGCGGGTGGTGATCTCGATATAGGAGTAGTACCGCACCTGCGGCATTATGTCCCGCATCAGGATCTCCCGGCATTGCGGTGAATCATCGGCCCAGTTGTCACCATCGGATGCTTGCGCGGCATAGATGTTCCATTGATGGGCGGGGTAACGCTCGTTGATGATGTCGTTCATCATCTTGAGCGCGCTGGAGACAATGGTGCCGCCGGTCTCCTGGGAGTAGAAAAACTCGTGCTCATCCACTTCCTTGGCCTGGGTATGGTGGCGTATATAGACCACTTCCACGTTCTTGTAGGTCCGGCTCAGGAACAGATAGAGCAGGATATAGAAGCGCTTGGCCATCTCCTTGGTAGCCTGATCCATGGAACCCGACACGTCCATCAGGCAGAACATCACCGCCTGGCTGGAAGGCACGGGCCGTTTGACGAAGTTGTTGAATTTGAGATCGAAGGTGTCGATAAAAGGCACCGCTGCGATCCGCCGTTTCAGCTCCCTGATCTCCTTCTCAAGCAAGGTGATTTCGGCGAAATGTTCGTTGGGATCGGCCGCCAGCAGTACCAGCCGCTCTTCCAGTTCATGCAGCTGGCGTTTTTTGCCCGCTTGCAACGCCATACGCCGAGCAAGCGAGTTTTGCAGCGAACGCACCACGTTGATGTTGGCAGGCACCCCGTTGGAGGTGTAGCCCGCCCGGTAGGTTTTGACTTCCATGAGCTGGTTGAGCTGGGTTTTCTGCAGCCGCGGCAGCTCCAGATCTTCAAACAGCAGATCGAGATACTCATCCTTGGAGATCTGGAATACAAAATCGTCAGCGCCTTCCCCCTGATTGGATGCCTGGCCTTCTCCCGATCCCTGGCCTGCGCCCCCTCCCTTGGGGCGGTCAATCTTGTCACCTGAGACAAACTGGTCATTGCCGGGATGCACCATCTCTCGTTTACCGCCGTGCCCCTGATGAAAATGGGGCTCGCCGATATCCTTGGTCGGGATGCTGATACTTTCGCCCTTGTCTACGTCCTGAATGCTGCGCTTGGAGACAGCATCCGAGACCGCTTGTTTTATCTGCTTCTTGTAGCGGCGGATGAAGCGCTGCCGATTGACAGCGCTTTTGTTTTTGCCGTTGAGCCTGCGGTCGATAAAATGCGCCATAACTCCCCCTTGAACCACGGCAGGGTCAGGATGACTTGCGTACCCTGAGATACCATTCGGAGAGCAGTCGCACCTGTTTGCGGGTGTAGCCTTTCTCCATCATCCGTTCGACAAAGTTATCGTGCTTCTTCTGCTCCTCGGCCGAGGTTTTGCTGTTGAAGGAGATAACCGGCAGCAGCTCTTCCGTGTTGGAGAACATCTTCTTCTCGATCACGGTGCGCAGCTTCTCGTAACTGGTCCAGTTGGGGTTACGGCCTGCATTGTTGGCCCGGGCACGCAGCACGAAGTTGACGATTTCGTTACGGAAATCCTTCGGATTGCTGATCCCGGCGGGTTTCTCAATCTTCTCCAGCTCGCTGTTGAGCGACGAGCGATCAAACAGCTGACCGGTTTCCGGGTCACGGTACTCCTGATCCTGGATCCAGAAGTCGGCGTAGGTGACGTAGCGATCGAAGATGTTCTGGCCGTACTCGGAGTAGGACTCGAGATAGGCGGTCTGGATCTCCTTGCCAATGAACTCCACATAGCGCGGCGTCAGATAGCCCTTGATGAATTCGAGGTAGCGATCGTGCAGCTCCTGTGGGAACTGCTCACGCTCTATCTGTTGTTCCAGCACGTAGAAGAGATGCACCGGGTTGGCTGCCACTTCCGCGTGGTCGAAGTTGAAGACGCGAGAGAGGATCTTGAACGCAAAGCGGGTTGACAAGCCATTCATACCCTCGTCCACACCGGCGTAGTCACGGTACTCCTGATAGCTCTTCGCCTTGGGATCCGTGTCTTTCAGGCTCTCGCCATCATAGACCCGCATCTTGGAGTAGAGGCTGGAGTTTTCCGGCTCTTTCAGTCGGGAGAGGACGGAGAACTGACCCAACAGTTCCAAGGTGCCAGGTGCGCACTTGGCGTCAGTCAACTCGCTGTTTATAAGCAGTTTTTCGTAGATCTTCACCTCTTCCGAAACACGCAGGCAGTAGGGCACCTTGACGATGTAGACACGGTCGAGGAAGGCCTCGTTGTTCTTGTTGTTGCGGAACTGCTGCCACTCGGACTCGTTGGAGTGAGCCAGCAGAATACCGTCGAAGGGGAGGGCGGAAAGTCCCTCTGTGCCGTTGTAGTTCCCCTCCTGGGTGGCGGTCAGCAGTGGATGCAGTACCTTTATCGGTGCCTTGAACATCTCCACGAACTCCATGATCCCCTGGTTCGCCTTGCACAGCGCCCCCGAGTAGGAGTAAGCATCGGCATCATCCTGGGCAAAATGCTCCAGCATGCGGATGTCGACCTTGCCGACCAGAGAGGAGATATCCTGATTATTGTCATCACCCGGTTCCGTCTTGGCGATGGCAATCTGATCGAGGATGGAAGGGTTGACCTTCTCTACCTTGAACTTGGAGATGTCGCCACCGAACTCGTGCAGTCGCTTGGCCACCCAGGGCGACATGATGGGGCGCAGGTATCGGCGCGGAATGCCATACTCTTTTTCCAGCAGCTCGCCATCCTCTTCGATGTCGAACAGACAGAAGGGGTGATCGTTGACCGGTGAGCCCTTGATACGATAAACAGGCACTTTCTGCATCAGAGACTTGAGCTTTTCAGCCAGAGAGGATTTGCCGCCGCCAACCGGCCCCAGCAGATAGAGGATCTGCTTCTTCTCTTCCAGTCCTTGAGCCGAGTGCTTGAGGTAGGAGACGATCTGTTCGATGGCCTCTTCCATACCGTAGAAATCTTTGAAGGCGGGATAGCGTGCGACGACGCGGTTGGAAAAAAGACGACTGAGTCTGGGATTGACCGAGGTGTCGATCATTTCCGGCTCGCCGATGGCGACCAGCAAGCGCTCGGCAGCGGAGGCATAGCAGGCTTTGTCCTGCTTACACATGTCCAGAAACTCCTGGATGCTGTACTCCTCTTCCCTGGCTTTCTCGTATCGCTGTTGATAATGCTCGAAGATGCCCATAACTTTGCCCTCGTTATAGTCGCTTACCCTGAAAAGAGTGGATCACTACTTTTGTTCTGTTTACCTCATTAAGCCTAGTCAACAGCCCTCAGTAATCCATCACCATCTATTGGTATAAATTTGCAAGGGTACTTCCCGATCCTGATGCGGGAAGGCGCAATCAGTGACACACCTATGTTACTGACTGTTAAATTATTTTTGCCACGATAGTGAGGTAAATGTCAAAGACATAAAAAATAATTTTTTGCCAGAAAATGGAAAGAAGATCGAATTTATCGGGTCATCTGGCTGCAGCCTAGACGGGGCAAGGTGGAGGGAAAATAGCAAGAAGGAAATTTATTACGTTTACGTTAGCGTAATGCTGATAACTTGGTGTCTTAGCTCTAATTTTTACATTGACGCTACATTAGGGCTGCTCTAGATTGGCCCTGTGTCAGGCAGTCAGCGCTTTAGCAAGAGAGTGTTGGCTGCGGATACAAAGCTCTGTTTAAGCACGTTTCCGTTGGCTTGACCCTCGCAACAGCGAGGGTCTTATTTTTTCAACGCAGTGCGCACGAGCACAGAGATGCTCAGTCGTGATGGGCGGGGTAGATCCGTGACACCGCTGCCAGCACGTCGGCAAACGGATGTGCGGCCAGCTGGCCAAAGCCCGCCAGGCTTTTTGCCTTTACCCGGGTGGTCAGTGGCGTGGCTATGCCGCACAGAAAACGGGTCAGAATGCGAGGATGGCGAGTGTGGCACAAGGCTATCAGAGGATCGCACCAGGCGAGCAACCCGTTTTCGTTGGGCAGGGTGAGGGGTGGTAGTGGTGGCAGGATGGCGACCTCGCCACGGCAGACGGAGCAGTGCCCGCATTGGCTTGGCGCCTGCTCATCGGCAAAGTAGCGGGCCAGTTCATGGCTCAGGCAGCGAGTCGATGTAAAGAACGCGAGCAAGGCCTGCAACCGGGCCAGTTCACTCAACTCCTTCTTCTCGAACAGGGCATACAGCTCATCGGCCAGAACGTCGGTGTCCACTGCCTGGGGCGGGATCCGATAGACATCTGTCATCTGCTTGCTTTCCAGCTCTATCCAGCCCTGCTGTTGCAGATAATCCAGAGCCGCAGCGGCTCGCTGCCGCTCTCCCTGGTAACCTTGCCAGAGTGCATCGAAGTCCATGGTACACCAGCTGCGCGCCTGCGGGGCGCAGGTAAACAGCTGCTCCAGAAACTGGCGGCGATCCGGATTGAAACGGGCCAGGATCTCGGCCTTATCCAGCACGAACTTGAAGCGATACTCGGCGAAATAGCTGTAGGCTGGCGCTATGATGCCTGCCATTTCCAGATAGACCAGCAGTGTCTTGAGCGGCAACTGACGGATGTTGGTGTCGTTGGAGAGGCGCAGCAGACCAAACTCCCACTCGCTGCCGCTTTGTTGCAAGATCTCGAGCAGCGTTACTATGGCGGCGCGATCGGGCGTATCCCCGTACACGAAATTCTCCAGCACGGGAAGTTGGGCGCGATTGGCCAGCACTATGCAGCGGGAAGGGAGCCCATCCCGCCCGGCACGGCCGATCTCCTGACTGTAGTTCTCGATGGATTTGGGCAGATCGTAGTGAATGACCCGGCGAATATCCGCCTTGTCGATACCCATGCCAAAGGCGATGGTGGCCACGATGCAATCCACCTTGCCTGCCATGAAGTCATGCTGGATCTGGCTGCGCAGGGCCGAGTCGAGCCCGGCATGATAGGCACACGCCCGGATCCCCGCCCGTTGCAGCAGCGCGGCACATTGCTGCGCCGTGTGCTGCAAGGTGACGTAGACGATGGTGGGGGCGCCGGGTTCGCGCCGCACTTCCGCTTGCAGCCAGCCATCGCGTGCCTCGGCGGGCAGGGGGACGACGGCCAGATCCAGGTTGGCGCGATAGAAACCGGTGACGATGAGCCCTTCATCCTCGATATCGAACTTGGCCTGCATGTCTGCCATGACCGCCGGCGTTGCCGTTGCGGTCAGCAGCAACACCAGGGGGATCTTCAGCTCGCGGCGGTAAGTCGGCAGCTTGAGGTAGTCGGGTCGAAAGTTGTGACCCCACTCCGAGATGCAGTGCGCCTCATCTACCACCAGCATCGACAGCGGCACCTGCTGGATAGCGGCACCTGCTGGATGAAGCGGCGAAAGCGCTCGTTCTTGAGCCGCTCTACCGAGATCATCAGGATCTTGAGCTGACCGTCGCTGGCCTGTTGCATCACATGGCGGCTCTCCTCCGGCGTCTGGCTCGAATCCAGGGTCGCGGCGGCTATCCCCTTGCTGCGCAAGAAGGCGAGCTGGTCGTGCATCAGCGCGATCAACGGGGAGATCACCAGGGTCAGGTGGGGCAAGGCAAGGGCGGGTAGCTGGTAACAGAGAGACTTGCCGGAGCCGGTGGGAAAGATGGCGGCTGCGCTCTGACCTGCCAGCAACCGGCTGATCACCGCTTCCTGACCGGGCCTTAACTGGTCGAAGCCGAAGTGGCGGGTCAACAGGGACGAGATCATGGCAGGACTCCAGTGTAAAACCCCCATGATACCACCGCCGGGGAGTATCTGGACGGCTAACCAGGGGAAAACGGCACCCAATTGGGTGCTGTTGATATTGTGTTGTCGTATTGTTGTCGGTTTTTTGTGAGGTTGACCGGATATTTTTCAGTGATTATGTGGAAAAAAGCGATTGCAGATGGGATATTCCTTGTCCGCAATCCCATGTGTTTCCGGACATGCTCAAGAGAAGGTTTGCCGGGGCAGATGACGCCAGCCTGTGACATGGGTGTCGCCTGGCGTAGCGATTGCCAACAGGACTAATGATTCACGCACTTCGGTGCTCAGGGACTATTTGATGACACAACACCCCCCCCTCATGCGACTGGTCAACAGCACCAGTCTGGTTAGCCAGATCCTGGTCGGTCTGGTACTCGGTATCCTCCTTGCCATGTTCATGCCGGAATGGGCCAAGGCAGCGGGTCTGCTTGGCAGCCTGTTTGTTGGCGCGTTGAAGGCGGTTGCTCCACTGCTGGTCTTTGTATTGGTAATGGCAGCGATCATCGGTCACAAGCAAGGTCAGAAGACCCGCATTCGCCCGCTGCTCGCACTCTACCTGTTTGGCACCTTTGCTGCCGCCATGGTGGCGGTGATCGCCAGCTTCCTGTTCCCCACCAACCTGCATCTGGTGGCCAATACTGCCGAGATCACCCCGCCGGGTGGCATCACAGAGGTGTTGCAGACGCTGCTGTTCAATGTGGTGACCAACCCGGTCAAGGCGCTGATGGATGCTAACTATATCGGGATCCTGGCGTGGGCCATCGGCCTGGGTATTGCGATGCGCCATGCCAACGAGAGCACCAAGGCGTTGATCACCGATCTTTCCCAGGGTGTCTCCACCATAGTGAAAGCGGTGATCCGCTGTGCGCCGCTGGGTATTCTGGGTCTGGTTGCCTCGACCCTGGCCGAAACCGGCTTCGATGCGCTGTTTGGTTATGCCCAACTGCTGATGGTACTGATTGGCTGCATGCTGTTTATCGCTTTCGTGGTCAACCCGCTGATCGTGTTCTGGAAGATCAAGCGCAACCCCTATCCGCTGGTGCTGACCTGCCTCAAAGAGAGTGGCATGACCGCCTTCTTCACCCGCAGCTCTGCCGCAAATATCCCGGTCAACATGGCGCTGTGTGCAAAATTGCGCCTGCCGGAAGATACCTACGCGGTCTCTATCCCGCTGGGCGCCACCATCAACATGGCTGGTGCCGCTATCACCATTACCGTGCTCTCTATGGCTGCGGTACACACCTTAGGCATGGAAGTGGATCTGGCCACTGCCGTGCTGCTCTCCATGGTCGCGACGGTCAGTGCCTGCGGCGCCTCCGGCGTGGCCGGTGGCTCACTGCTGCTGATCCCGCTGGCGTGCAGCCTGTTTGGCATCGGCAACGACATCGCCATGCAGGTAGTGGCCGTGGGCTTTATCATCGGCGTGCTGCAGGATTCTGCCGAGACAGCGCTTAACAGCTCCACCGACGTGCTGTTCACCGCTGCTGCCTGTATGGCCGAGGATGAATCGCTGCTGGAACCCGCAGCACTGCCCAGCGGCGAGGCGTGATCCGATAGATTAAGTGTTTGATTCAGCCCCTCTTTTCGAGGGGTTTTTTACATCCACTCGCCGAGATTGATTGGGGGGAGGTGCTCACAAGAAAACATCCTTTGGATGAAATGCTTGGTTACACATAGCCGACAGACAGCGCGGGATCTGCCCCCTAACATAGCGGCTGAATAATAAAGTTCAGGTTTAACAACGAGATCTAATAATGAACAAAACAACACTTTCGTGGGCAATCGTTGGTGCATTGGGTTTGGCTGGTTGTGGCGGCGGTGGTGAGGACAGTGGTGGCGGTACAACCCCACCTGAGCCAGCGCCGAGGGCGTTGCCGGATGCTGGGGTCTATGTCCCCGTCTTGATGGACGCTCAGGGGCAGTTAATCAACCGCCCGGTCAACGACAGCTATCGTGCGCTGGGCTTTGTCTATCCGGCGTCCGCAGAGGGTACGGGTTGGACGCTGAACATAGCTGAAAAAACAAGTCCCACATCGAGCACTTATACCTTCCCTCATGGCTTTTCTTCTTTGAACAAAGGGGAGGGCTTCCCATTGACGTTGTCGCTTTTGGTGAGCAAAAGCCAGCCCAGCCTCTTCGATTCAGCGGAGCAAAAGTCCAATATCAATGTCGATGGATTGGTCAAGGTGGCGTCTGTGCCAGATGCGGCGGGAAGCAGTCAGTCACTCTGGGTTCTGGATTATCGACCCGTCAAAGCCAACATCGATTCAGCGCTCACTATTCAGAATTGGGGCGGTCAGATTGCATTGCAGCCGATGGTCACTGCGCCTATCAACGCAGACTCCTGGTACAACCTTGGGGAGAGTGCGCTGTTTCAGGATGTTAAAACCGAGCGCAGCAACAAGGGATCGGGGATCAAGCTGACCATCTTGTTTAAAGAGGGATGTTCTGTCAGCGGTGAGACAGAGGCCAACACTCAAGGTCTGAACAAGCTGACATTGACTGGTTGGAGTAACCGGTCGTGCAGCTTCAATACCCTAACAGGGTCTGCTGATATCAAGGATGGAAAAATATATGAGGGGATGTGGGAGAAAAAGATGCGCGAATTTGCCAATCGCGACGCCAGTGTCACCGCATATCTGACCATGAAGCCCGGTAGCCATGGTCAGAAAGACACGCTGCTACTCGGCATCCCTGAGATCACCGGCATCACGCCGTTCGTTTTGGAAGCACAACCACTCTAGTCAGCAAGAGAGAGTAGGTGTTTTTCAAGAGAGGCCAGTCGCTCACCCGACTGGCATTTTTGTTGGCTGAGGTGCGCCGCGGGGCGCTGACAACATCATGATGCGGGCTGTGCCCCAGATCGTTGTGTGAGTTGGGATGTTACGTCACCGCAGTAACTGCGTGATGAGGCGTTAAGCATATTCAGGGCGGGACAAGCGCAATAAAAAAGCCAGCCGAATGTTCGGCTGGCTTTTTGCTATCAGAGGCAGGTAGGGGGATTAGCCGACCAGCTGATAGAGGATGGCGGAGATGGCGATCGTGCCCATCAGGGCGACGAACGCGTTGCTGATGTGACCCTGGTATTTTGCCATAGCTGGCACGCGCTTGATGGCGTACATCGGCATGATGAAGAGGATGGTGGCGATGATGGGGCCGCCCAAGGATTCAATCATACCCAGGATGGAGGGGTTGGCCACCGCGGTGCCCCATAGGGTCAGGATGAAGAAGGCGATGATGAACATCTCGACTTTCTTGGCATTCGGCTCTTTGCCTGACTTGCGCATGTTCTGCACTATCATCCCTTTCAGACCTTCTCGGGCGCCCAGATAGTGGCCGAAGAAGGAGGAAACGATGGCCACGAAGGCAACCAGCGGACCGAAGTAGGAGATGAGGGGGCTGGCATGTTGGTTGGCCAGATAGGAGAGCACGGCGATGTTTTGGGCCTTGGCTTCAGCCAGTTGAGCCGGTGTCAGGCTCATGACGCAGGAGAAGACGAAGAACATCACGAAGCCCAGCAGCACCATGGAGGTACGCTTGAGGATGGCATCGGCTTTCTCGACAGCCTGGTCACCGTGGTCGCGGCGCTGGGCCAGGGAGAAACTGGAGATGGCCGGGCTGTGGTTGAAGGAGAAAACCAGTACCGGGATGGTCAGCCACAGGGTAGTGGCGAAATCCTTGGCAGAGGGCACTTGCTCGAGTGCAGCGCCGGTCCAGTCAGGAATGAGGTACAAAGAGATACCGGCCAGAATGACGATAAGCGGGTAGACCAGGACCTCGGTCACTTTCAGCATCAGCTTCTCGCCCGCCAGCATTACCGACATCATGCCCATGATCAGCACGATGGAGAGCAGCCAGCGTGGTGGGGCCACCATCTGCAGCTGGTTGACCATGAAGCTCTCGACGGTGTTGGTGATACCCACGCCGTAGATCAGCACTATGGGGTAGATGGCGAAGAAGTAGAGCAGGGTGATCAACTTGCCTGCACCGACGCCGAAATGCTCTTCTACCACTTCAGTGATATCGGCATTGGGCTTTTTGGAGGAGAGGACGAAGCGAGCCAGACCACGGTGAGCCAGGTAGGTCATTGGGCCAACCAGCAGCGCCATCACTACCAGTGGCCAGAAGCCACCCATACCGGCGTTGATCGGCAGGAACAGGATCCCGGCGCCAACGGCGGTGCCAAACAGGCTGATGACCCAGGTAGAGTCGCGTTTTTCCCAACGAGTAGCTTGAGTAGAGCGGGTCCCTTGCTCTGTTGACGACGCAACTTCCTGCGTGCCATTGACTGTGTTTGACATCTATCTCACCCCGAATGTGTGGTTCTTATTAAGTCGGCGCAAGGATACGATTTTTTTAATCAAAAATGTTGATCAAATTCATCTTTACGGCACAGAAAACCGCACTTTCTTATGGAAATGTGATCAAAACAAGAAAAGTTCAATTTTTGTTTATCAATTGGCACGTTATTTTAGTGTTAATGATTAAATCTTGCTCGGTCAAATGTAAGTAAATTGTTATCTCGCAAGGTGTTGGGCAAGTTGGTTAATCATGCTGGCGGTGGCCCCCCAGATAAAGTGCTGCTGCCAGGGGATCCAGTAGATGGTGTGCTGCTTGCCACCTCTTGGGATGGTGAGGGCGATATGGTGACGCCGATCCAGCAGATGGGTCAGCGGTACTTCAAATGCGTGCTCGACTTCATCCTGGCTCAAGGTGAGCTGATAATCGGCTGCAACCAGTCCCAGCACCGGCAGCACCTCGTATTGGGAGACAGTATTGAGGGAGCTGAGGGTGCCGATGATCTCGATCTGGGCGGGCGCGATGCCGAGCTCTTCCTGGGTTTCCCGCAATGCCGTGTGGATCAGATCCCGGTCGTCGGGATCCTGCCTGCCACCGGGGAAACTGATTTGCCCCGCATGATGGCGCAGGTTCGGGCTGCGACGGGTCAGCAGTAGCTGCAGGCCGTCGGCCCGGGCTACCAGCGGCAGCAAGACGGCGGCGGGCTTGAGTCCTGCCTCCGTCAGCCGATGGGCCGGGGCGGGGCATTGCAGCAAGAAGCGGGTCAACAGTTCGGTGCGATCCATCTCGGCTATGTATCTCAACTCTTTGCCTGGTTCTGTCCTTGAGTCTCTCGCGTGGCGCCCTTTCTGTCCATGCGTCAGGTGCTTAGCGCAGCGCATTCAGCAGCGGTAGTATGCGAGCCACCTTGTCATAGGTCTCCTGATACTCGCTGTCTACCTCGGAGTCGGCGATCACGCCGCCACCGGCCCAGCAGTGCAGCTGACCATCTGCCGCTATCAGGGTGCGGATGCAGATGCTGGTATCCATCCGGCCATGCTGACTCAGGTAGCCGATGCTGCCGCAGTAGGCGTTGCGTCGTTGGGGCTCCAGCTCCTCTATGATCTCCATCGCCCTGATCTTGGGGGCTCCCGTGATGGAACCGCCCGGGAAGCAGGCACGCAGCAGATCCACCGCCTGCCAGCGGCTGTCCAGCTCACCGTGGATGGTGGAGACCAGATGATGCACCGCCGGGAATGACTCCACCGCGAACAGGCTCGGCACGTGGACTGAGCCGGGGCGGCTCACCCTGCCGATATCGTTGCGCAGCAGGTCCACTATCATCAGATTTTCCGATCTGTCCTTGTCGGCGCCAGCCAGTTCGAGGGCGCTGGCCTGATCTTGCCGTGGATCGGCAAGCCGTGGGCGAGTGCCCTTGATGGGCTTGGTTTCGATATGGCGATCATCGAGCAGCAGGAACCGCTCGGGGGAGAGGCTCAGGATGGCGCTCTGGGGCAGTCGGATAAAGGCCGAGAAGGGGGCCCGGTTGGCGCGTGACAACGCCTGATAAGCCTGCCATTCATCACCGCGATAGGCAGCGCTGAAGCGCTGGGTCAGGTTGATCTGGTAACAGTCCCCGGCACTCAGGTAAGCCTGTACCCGCGCAAATTTCTCGCCATATTCGGCGCGGCTCATGTTGCTGCGCCACTCCCCCTGCAGGGCAAATGGCGGTGTTGGTATCTCGTACTGCGCGGCCAGCCACTGCAGCCGGCGATTGAGGCCAGCCTTGTCACCCCAGTGCACCAGCTGCCAGGCGCCGCTCGCCACATTTCGTAGCAGCGCCCAGTCGTAAATGCCCACCGCCATGTCTGGCACGGACAGATCCCGTTGCGCCTGCTCCGGCAGCCGTTCGAAGCGGCGGCCCAGATCATAGCCAAACAGCCCGAGAGCGCCGCCAATAAAAGGCAGCGTGTCGCTGTGTGGCGCCATTTCACCCAGCAGTTCGCGCTGCCGTTGTGCCAGCAGGGTCAGGGGATCGGCATCAAACGACCGGCGCTGTTCACCCTGGGCTATCCAGGTCAAGGGTCCCTCGGTCTGCAGGGTCGCCAGCGGGTCGGCTGTGATGATGTCAAAACGGTTGTCCGCCCCTTGAGGGCCGGCCGACTCCAGCAACATGGCCCAGGGCTGATGATGCAGACGAGTAAACAGCGCATGCAGCGCCGTCTGGTGATCAAAATGGTGGATATGAAGAGTTGGTTTCATTTTTTGTTACACAGGCAACAGTTTGCACCCTGCTCCCTAGCCGGTACGGGGGGGCAAGCGTATCATAGGCGCCGGAATTTTTAGAAAAAACACGCCGTTGTCTCTCGGATCGGCAGGCACCTCGCCTGGCACCACCACACCGAAGCACGGCTTATATGGAAGCCCTTGCTCTGCCGTCATGGTGAAGACAAGGACCAGTGAGGATGATATGAGCATCATTAAAAAACAGGATTTTATCGATTCCGTCGCCGACGCCCTGCAGTACATCTCCTACTATCACCCCCTCGATTTCGTCCATGCTGCCAAGGCTGCCTATGACCGCGAGATCAACCCGGCCGCCAAGGATGCCCTGGCCCAGATCCTGATCAACTCCCGCATGTCTGCCGAAGGGCATCGTCCGCTCTGCCAGGACACCGGCATCGTGACCTGTTTCGTCAAGATCGGCATGCAAGTGCAGTGGGACAGCGACATGACGGTGCAGGAGATGGTGGACGAGGGCACCCGCCGCGCTTACACCAATCCTGACAACCCGCTGCGCGCCTCGGTACTGGCCGATCCGGCCGGCAGCCGCAAGAACACCAAGGATAACGCCCCTGCTGTCGTGCATATCGATATGATCCCCGGCAACAAGGTGGAAGTGAGCATCGCGGCCAAAGGTGGCGGCTCCGAGAATAAATCCAAGATGGTGATGCTCAACCCCTCTGATGATGTGGTTGAGTGGGTGCTGAAAACCGTGCCGACCATGGGCGCCGGCTGGTGTCCGCCCGGCATGCTGGGCATCGGTATCGGCGGTACCGCTGAAAAAGCCGCGGTACTGGCCAAAGAGGCCCTGATGGAGCACATCGACATTCAGGAGCTGATCGCCCGTGGTCCCGAGACCACCGAAGAGCAGCTGCGGGTCGAGCTCTACGACAAGGTCAACAAGCTGGGGATTGGTGCCCAGGGTCTGGGCGGCCTCACCACAGTGCTGGACGTGAAGGTCAAGAGCGCCCCGACTCACGCGGCCTCCAAGCCGGTAGTGATGATCCCCAACTGCGCCGCCACCCGCCACGTTCACTTCGAACTGGATGGTTCAGGCCCCGCCGAACTGACCCCGCCGAAACTGAGCGACTGGCCGGAAATCACCCGTGAAGCGGGTGGCAACGTGCGTCGCGTCAACGTCGACGGCATCACCAAGGCGGAGCTTGCCAGCTGGAAGAGCGGTGATACCGTGCTGCTTTCTGGCAAGATCCTCACCGGTCGTGATGCCGCCCACAAGCGCATCGCCGACATGCTCAAGAAGGGGGAAGGTCTGCCGGAAGGGGTAGATTTTACCAACCGTTTCATCTATTACGTCGGCCCGGTCGATGCAGTACGTGACGAAGTGGTTGGCCCCGCGGGTCCCACCACCTCCACCCGGATGGACAAGTTCACCGACATGATGCTGGGTGAAACCGGCCTCATCGGCATGATCGGCAAATCCGAGCGTGGCCCCAAGACGGTCGAGAGCATCAAGCAGCACCAGGCCGTTTATCTGATGGCCGTCGGTGGCGCCGCCTATCTGGTGGCCAAGGCGATCAAGAAGGCGCGTGTGGTGGCCTTTGCCGACCTGGGGATGGAAGCCATCTATGAATTCGAGGTGGAAGACATGCCGGTAACAGTGGCGGTGGACTCTCGGGGCAACAACATACATGAAACAGGCCCGGCCTACTGGTCAGCCAAGATTGCCGAGCTCGATACCAAGCTCTCCTGAGTCGCCAACTTGCCGGTAGCGGCTTCACGGCCATCAGGTGAAGCGGCCAACTCGCAGGTCCTATTCAACAATAGGCACTGCGTAAAAAAGGTGACCCCAGGGTCTGATGCCAGTCAGTTAAGCATTTTTGTGACTGAGTATTCGAAATGTTGAATAACAGGAGCTGTGCCAGGGTTAACACGTCAATCTGGCTGACACCTTTGCCCTGACTGGCATCCAATAAAAAGAGGGAGGCATCATGCCTCCCTCACTCTTTGGCCCTTATCCCTCGCGGGTTGGGACTCACACTCTCTTAACTGACTTGCATTAGACCCCAGGGGCGCATTTTTCTATGCGTGGCAGGCCAGATTGGCGGCCTGCTCATGGGCGGGGTTATCCTGCTTGAACGTTGCTTACTGGGATATTTTGCCCCCCTGTAATCTTTGTTGATGACCTTGTCTGTGCCTACGACTGTTCATCCCACTCTGCCTTTGCACGGTTTTATCCTTTCGCTCGATCGGCCCGGTATCAATGGTTGAGATAGATATCCTGTCCGCCATAGGCCAGTGCGCCGTTGTGAACGGGGAGGGCGGTCCTTGCCGGTTCGAAGAAGCGAGTCAGCACCCCGAAGCGTTGTCCCAGCTTGCTTAGCTTGGCGCGATCCAGCGAGACCTGCTCAGGCAGCCAGGTCAGGACGGCCGCGCAGTGGCCATTACCCAGACTCTGCTCCAGCATGCGTTGCCAGTTTTTGATCTTGGGGCTGTGTACCACCAGCACGCGATCAGGATTGATCCCCTGTGCCTGCAGCTGTTTGGCCACCGGCAGGCCCGGCGGCGCAATGAGCAGGATCCAGCCCGTGTCGCCGTGGCTCAGTCTCACCAGCTCATCGAGCAGCGGTGGTTCCTGGCTGGCAGATGCCGTGAGAGGTTCATCTTCGATCTTGCCTTGATGCCGAGTGGGCCAGGGATTGCTCATGCTGACAGAGGCGGCAAAAAGGGGATGACTCATGGGCTGGCTCATATGCTTTTCCTGTATGAATAACCATGCTGTATGCGCATACAGTAGTTGCAACTCACACCAGTGACAAGCCATTTATGGTCAATAATGTGATCAAGCTGGCAGGAATTATGTTCATGACATTGATTTTAAAAGATATTTATTTCTCTCTTAATGTGGGTGTTTTTTAGGCTATGGACAAAGTGGGAGCCGGCGCCCATGGTTATACAGTCGCTTTGTGAAGAGGAGAGATGAGGATGGACGTTAGCACCTTGCAACGAATAGATGCCAATATTCTGCTCGGGATCATCAATGAGAAGCTGCGGCTGGAGTGCGATGGTCTGGAGGAGTTATTGGCCTATTACGACATGACGGAGGATCAGCTCGCGACCCGTTTATTGCAGATAGGCTATCACTACGACCCCATGAGCAATCAGTTCAAGGCACATGGTTAAAGGGGGGGAGATCGCCATCATAGATTGTCGTCAGTCTGGTCCTATGAACAGTGCGCATTGAAAACGATTTCAATGCGCACTGTATTTTAAGTTATTTTCATGGATTTTCAGTACTTGGCAATGATTGAAAACCTATTCACGGGTTTATATTTTCATTTATTTATTAAGTTACTGATTTTAAATGAAATGAGTGGCCGTGGTTAATCAGTTTCAGGAAAGGGTTTTCAAGCTTGAACTGTCATTTTTATGCGTTAAAGTGTGACTTGCGTTAACTTTTCAACCATCAGCTTTAGCTAGTATGCCCACGCCGGAACATATTCTGAGAGAACAACAGCACCGGTCCCTAATGGGATAACAATTTTATTATTCTGTAACGAAGGAAATGGTTTATGGCTACCAAGAAGAAGACAGACCAGGATCTCCAACTGGATAAAGATCAGCTCAAGGCGAGTATCGTGCGTCACCTGCGTTCTACCTTGGGTACAAGCGAACAGAAAGCCTCGCCAGAAGCGTGGTGGAAAGCGACCGCAGCCGCCGTCAACGAACAGGTGTACGAGCGCCTGACCCGCACTCAGCAGACTCACTTCAAGAAAGATACTCGTGCCATTCACTATCTCTCTGCTGAATTCCTGATGGGGCGTTTGACCTCCAACAACCTGCACAACCTCTCCCTGTACAAAGTGTGTGAAGAGGCGTTGGGTGAACTCGGTCTGGAACTGACCGACCTGTGTGAACAAGAGCCGGACATGGCGCTCGGCAACGGTGGCCTTGGCCGCCTGGCCGCCTGCTTCATCGATTCGCTGGCGACCCTGAATTACCCGGCAGTCGGTTACGGCATCCATTATGAGCACGGCCTGTTCCGTCAGGAGATCCAGGATGGTCGTCAGATAGAGCGTCCGGATTCCTGGCGTGAATATGGCAACCCCTGGGAGATCTGCCGTCCCGAGTCCGTGCAAGACGTGCCACTCTACGGTTATGTCGAGACCGTGTTTGGTGACAACGGCGGTCTGAAGAAGGTGTGGCACGCTGGTCGCAAGATCAAAGGGGTGCCTTGGGATATCCCTGTGGTGGGCTTTGGTGGACATACCGTCAACATACTGCGTTTGTGGGAATCCCGCGCCTCCGAGTTTTTTGACTGGGACGTGTTCAACGCCGGTGGTTACATCGACTCCCAGGCCGAGAAAGCCCAGGCTGAAACCATCTCCAAGGTACTCTATCCGAACGATGAGACAGACGCGGGTAAGGAGCTGCGCCTGATCCAGCAGTATTTCTTCTGTGCCTGTTCCATCAAGGACATCATGCGCCGCTACAAGCGGGTGCATGGCTCGGATTTCAGCAACTTTGCCGCTCAGATCGCCATTCAGCTCAATGATACCCACCCGACCGTGGCCATCCCCGAGCTGATGCGGATGCTGGTGGATGAGGAAGATCTGAACTGGGATGCTGCCTGGGCCATCTGCTATCAGGTTTTCTCCTACACCAACCACACCCTGCTGCCGGAAGCGCTGGAGAAGTGGTCGGTCAGTCTGTTCGAGAAAGTACTGCCTCGCCATCTGGAAGTGATTTACGAGATCAACGCCCGCTTCCTGAGCGAGCTGGTCGAGCCCAAGTGGCCGGGCAACGATGCCATCAAGGCCAAGCTCTCCATCATCGAAGAGGGAGATGTGCGCAAGGTGCGCATGGGCAACCTGGGGGTGATCGGCTCCTCCAAGGTGAACGGCGTGGCCGAGATCCACTCCAAGCTGGTGAAAGAGGATCTCTTCCCTGAGTATGCCGAGCTGTGGCCAGAGAAGCTGTGCAACGTTACCAATGGTGTGACCCCGCGTCGTTGGCTGCTGGCGTGCAACCCGGAACTGGCTGGCCTCTACAACGAAGTGGTGGGCAAGGAGTGGCCGCTGCAACTGGACAAACTGCGTGGCGTAGTGAAATTTGCCGACGACAAGGCGTTCCAGCAGCAATTCATGACCATCAAGCGTCATAACAAGGAGAAGCTGGTCAAGGTCATCAAGGACGAAACCGGCATTGATGTGAGCGCCGAGGCGATCTTTGACGTCCAGATCAAGCGTCTGCACGAGTACAAGCGCCAACAGCTTAACCTTATCCACATCATGGCACTCTACCGTCGCCTGTTGGCCAACCCGGACTATGACATGCACCCGCGTGTGTTCATCTTCGGCTCCAAGGCTGCGCCCGGTTACAAGCTGGCCAAAGACATCATCTATGCCATCAACAAGCTGGCTGAGCGGGTCAATAACGATGCTCGCATTCAGGGCAAGCTGAAGGTGGTGTTCATGCCGAATTACCGCGTCAGCCTGGCCGAGAAGCTGATCCCGGCTGCCGATGTCTCCGAGCAGATCTCCACCGCCGGTTACGAGGCCTCCGGTACCGGCAACATGAAGATGGCATTGAACGGCGCCATCACCATAGGGACGCTGGATGGGGCCAACATCGAGATCGCGGAAGAGGCGGGTGCCGAAAACTGCGCCATCTTCGGTCTGAATGTGGACGAGGTGAAGGCATTGAAGGGACGCGGTTACAACCCGTATGACTTCTACTATGCCAACTCCGAGCTCAAGGCTGTGCTGGACTGGTTCGATACCGACTACTTCACGCCGGGTCGTCCGGGTGAACTCTCCTCCATCAAGCGCTCCTTGCTGGAAGGGGGCGATCCTTACCTGACCCTGGCCGATTTTGCCTCCTACTCCGAAGCTCACAAGCTGATCGATACCTGGTATCGGGATCCGGCACTGTGGGCGAAGAAGGCCATCATCAACTCCGCCACCATGGGCAAGTTCAATTCGGATCGTTCCATCCAGGACTACGTGGATCGGATCTGGAACCTCAAGCGCTGCAACATTACGGGTTGATCCCCGTCTTGATATGAAAAAGCCCTCGCATTGCGAGGGCTTTTTGCTGGGTGCGAGTCAGCGGATCAGAGAATGTCTCCGACAAAGTAGGCAAGTACTGCCAGCAGCACGGTGAACACGATATTCAGTGCCATCCCCGCCTTCATCATCTCTTTTTGGCGGATATGGCCGCTGGCGAAGACGATGGCATTGGGTGGGGTGGCCACCGGTAGCATGAAGGCGCAGGAGGCACCGATGGCGATCAGTACCGCCATGACGATGGGGGATACGCCCAGCGCCTCGGCCACCCCGGCAAACAGCGGGATCAGCAGGGCGGCGGTGGCGGTATTGGAGACCAGTTCGGTCAGAAACACCACGAAGGCCGCCAGCATCAGCAACACGATGAAGATGTTGGCATGGGAGAGCACGGCCGACAGGTGGCTGGCCAGGAAGGCACTGGTACCGGTGGCCTTGAGGATGGCGCTCAGGGTCAGGCCGCCGCCAAACAGCATCAGCACGCCCCAGTCGGTGTTCTGGTTGACGTCATCCCAGCTGGCGACGCGGCTAACGACGATGGCCACGATGGCGCCCATGGCGATCAGGGTATCGAGTTGAGGAACGCCGCCGAAAGCGTTGGAGATGGGCTGCGAGCCAATCCAGAGCACCACTGTGGTCAGGAAGATGGCCAGCGTGACCTTGCGTTCACGAGTCCAGTTGATGGTGACATCCTGGATTTCAACCCTGTGGTTGAGTTGTGGACGGGTGACCAGATAGAGGAGGGCAATGCCGCAGGGCATCAGGATCAGCACCACAGGGATGCCGAATTTCATCCAGTCGGTGAAGCCAATCCCCATCTGGGCGGCGGCGATGGCGTTGGGCGGACTGCCGACCAGGGTGCCGATGCCACCAATGCTGGCGCTGTAGGCGATCCCCAGCAGCACGAACACGAAGGTGGCGCGATCTTGCTTGCTGTCGAGCCGTGCCAGCATGCCGATGGCCAGTGGCAGCATCATGGCGGTGGTGGCCGTGTTACTGATCCACATGGACATGGCGGCAGTGATGGTAAACAGCAGTATGACGCCCCAACCCAGATGGCCGTTGGCCAGGTGCATCACCTTGCCCGCCATCAGGGTGTCCAGCCCCTGTTTGGAGAGGGCGGCCGCAAGGGCGAACCCCCCGAAGAACAGGAACAGGATGGGGTTGGCAAAGTCGGTGAGGGACTTGCTCATGTCAAACACCCCGAGCACGGTCGCCAGCAGTGGCACCAGCAGGGCCGTGATGGTCACGTGCAGGGCTTCAGTCAGCCAGAGAATGGCGATGAAGACCAGAATACCCAGCCCCTTGTTGACCATGGGATCAAACGGTAGCCAGGCCAGCATGGCACAGAGCAGCAGCGTATCCAGGATGACAATCCCGGATTTGATGTCTAGCCAGCGAGATGGGGTAGCGGGGGGGACAGCAGATGTGTGCATAGCGTTCTCTCGGTTAATTTATGGTTGTTGTTGTGTTGCCGAGATTACATTTATCCCGCTGTGTGAAACAGGGGGAAGTCGTCAAATCATGCCGAGACTCACAGAGTCAAGGTGGGTGAAAACATTAAACAAACAAAAATTAAACATTTAATTATCATTTGGCGGAAGGAATGAAGGAGGCCAGCCACTCCTTGAACAGGCTTTTGGGCAGGGAACCACTGCGCTGCGCCATTATCTTGCCCTGCTTGAATACTATCAGGGTGGGGATGCTGCGGATGGCGTAGCGGGCCGCGATGGCTTGCTGCTGCTCGGTATCGACCTTGGCAAAGCGAATGTTAGGTTCAAGTTCACTGGCAACTTGTTGAAAAATTGGTGAAAATTGTATGCATGGCCCGCACCAGCTGGCCCAGAAGTCGACCACGACCGGAAGGTCGGATTGGATCAGGGTATCGAACTGTTCCTCACGGCTCATGACGGGAGTGATACCAAACAGCGGTGCCTTGCAACGGCCACATTTAGCGTTTGAATCCAGTTTTTCGTCAGGCAGGCGGTTCTTGGTGAAGCAATGACTACAATAGGTAGTGATAAATGACATAATTGATTCCTGTATGCATAAGCCCTGCAACATCTTTCTTGCACTGACAGGGCCGAGTAACGGTAACATAGCAGTCAGTTATCTTTCACTGCCAGTGATCCGGTTTCGGCATTCTGTCGGCGGATACACGGCCATGACATGAGAATCTAGACGGGATGAATAATGTGACACGGGTCAATCGTGTTGTCCTGAGCCTGATCATCGTAGCGCTGCTGGCATTCTCCGGTTATTGCTGGCAACTGCTCAGTCAGCAGCAGAAGGCCTCCGAACTCAGCGTGGCAGCGGAGTTGATCCTCAACCGGGTCAACACGGATACCGTTTATCTGCTGGGACGAGAGAAGGCCAATGATAGCAATGTGCAGCAGCGTCTCAACCAGCTGTCGAGCAATCTCGACAACTTCGTGCGCGAGGTGCGTAATGACCCCGACGCTGCTGATAATCCTCACTCCCAATCCCTGCTGCACGACATCGACAGCTACCTGCTGGATCTGGCCAAACTCTACTCCATGGAGATGGCCATCGAGTACATAGAGCAGCCGTTTCAAAAACAGCTCAACGCCTTGCTGGCGACCCTGCCAGCAGATGCTCCTTTGGCCATAGATCTGACCGAGCTGGCACAACTCAGCCGCTACCTCAAGCGCAGCTGGGACAAGGGCGAGCAGGAGCAGCTGGAAAAGCTGCAACAACGGCTCAAGACGGCCTATCCTTCCCTTCCCGAGGTGGCAGGTCTTGCCCAGTTGAGCGAAGACGTCAGCCACCAGGTGGTGGACTACCACGTGCTGCGCAACCAGGTTATCGACATGCATGAGCTTGATGGGTTGTCGGTCTGGAAGCAGAGCAAGATGGATCAGGCCTCCTCCCTCAAGAGCCGTTTCTATCTGATCGTGCTGGGGGGCGCCATGCTCTGTTTCGCACTGGTGGCAGTCACCCTGTGGCGTCGCAACCAGAAGCTGAGCGATCTGTCGCGTCAGACCGGCTTGCTGGCCCAGGCGAAAAGTGATTTTCTGGCCAACATGAGCCACGAGATCCGCACCCCCATGAACGCCATCATAGGCTTCAGTTCGCTGGCGCTGCAGACCGAGCTGGATCAGCAGCAGCGGGATTATCTCAGCAAGATAAAATCTTCGTCAGATACCTTGCTGCTGCTTATCAATGACATTCTGGATCTGACCAAGGTCGAGTCCGGCAAGCTGACTCTGGAAGAGATCGACTTTGATCTCAGCGAGCAGATAGATTCGCTCGCCGGCATGTTTGCCGATCTGGCCGAGCGCAAGCAGATCGAGGTCATCATCAACAAGTCACAGGCCGTGCCCGATTTCTTGCGCGGCGATCCGCTGCGACTTGGTCAGGTGCTGGTCAATCTGGTCAACAATGCCATCAAGTTTACCGAGCGGGGGGAGGTGGAAGTGGCCATCACCCTGGTCAACCAGCATCCCATGCGGGTGCGTTTTAGCGTGCGGGATACCGGGATCGGCATCGCCGAGGAGAAGCAGGCCCAGCTGTTCCAGCCTTTCACCCAGCTGGAGGCGGGGAACACCCGCAAATATGGGGGATCCGGCCTTGGTCTCAACATCTCCCAGCGGCTGGTCGAGCTGATGGGGGGGCGGATCACAGTACAGAGCAAGCCGGGCACAGGCTCTGTGTTCCAGTTCGAGATCCCCATGACCAAGGCCGTCTATGGGGTGTCTGGTCGTCGGGTCTTCTTCGAGCATCAACCGCTCATTCTGGTGATGGATGACAATGAACTGGTGCTGGATCTTGCCAAGGACATTCTCGGTCGTGCCGGTGTCCGGGTGGAGGCGGTCAACAGCCTCTCCCGGGCTCGTCAGGTGCTGCGCGAGGAGGGCCAGAACATACGGCTGGCCATCCTGGACTGGCGTATGGGGCAGGAGGATGGCCTGGATCTGGCCCTCGAGATGTACCAGCACAGTCAGTGGAGGCGCTTGCCCATCCTGATGACCAGCGCCTGGGCCAAAGAGGGACTGCACGGGCGTATGGAGAGCATGGGGCTGACCCACTTCCTGTCCAAACCCATGACAGAGAATGCCCTGCTGGCCAAGGTGGATGAGCTGCTCAATGGCAGCTCCCACGATCAGCAGATCCGCCAGGCCGAAGCCCAGGGCGATCAGCAACACTTCCGTGAGCTGCTGCAAGGCGTCAGGGTCTTGCTGGCGGAGGACAACAGGGTCAATCAGCAGCTCATCATCGAATACCTGCGCCGGGTGGATGCCGTGGTGACTGTGGTCAGCAACGGCCGTGAGGCGGTCGAGCGGGTCTCCGAGCAGCTATTTGACGTGATCCTGATGGACTTGCAGATGCCGGTGCTCGATGGCCTGGATGCGACCCGCCAGATCCGCAAGATGGTGGACAAGCACGATGTCCCCATCATAGCGCTCACCGCCAGCGCCATGCCCGGTGATCGGGAGCGTTGTCTTGGGGTCGGCATGAACGGCTATGTCACCAAACCGGTTAGCAAGCTGGATCTCTACAACAACCTGCTGCAGTGGGTGAAGAGTGCCAGCGGCGAATGCCGGGTCCCGCTGGAGGTGAAGCCGCCGGATCTGATGGGGGTGCTGGATCTGGAGGATGCCCTCAAACGGCTGGAGCAGGATAAGGAGGCACTGCAAATCCTGTTCAAGCTGTTCATGTCCGAGCACAAGGATGATCTGTGGGAGATCCGTTCCGCCCTGCGCCGTCAGCAGCCAGATATCGCCTGCCGGTTGCTGCATACCCTGAAGGGGGTGTCGGCCAATATTTCGGCCTCCCGCTTGCAGATCATGGCGGGGGAGCTGGAGTGGCGCCTGCGTCAGCAGGAGGAGCTGACCGAGCCGGATCTGGAGCAATTGCAGCGTGTATTCAGCTTGACCCGGGATGAGGTGTCTCATTTCTTGCTGACCGGTGAGCAGCAGGAAACGCCATACAGTCCCTTTGAACAGCGAGATGATCGCTTATCGTAACGGGATAAATAGCAATTATTCTCAAGCCAGCCACTTCAGGCTATCATGGCCCTCTCGTATCGCCCCCTTCTGGGGGCGATTGCATTGCGTGTTCCCGTGACGGGCGGCAGCCTCTGGCTGATCGCGACAAAGGATATCTACGTGAGCGTATTCTCAAGGCTGGGCTGGTTCTTCAAGGAGCAGTGGCGGCGTTATCTGGTCGCCATTTCCTTGTTGATGATGGTGGCCGTGTTGACCGTGATCCCCCCGAGGGTGGTGGGCTGGGTAGTGGATGGCATCGCCAAGGGCTCTCTCGACAACGACACCCTGATACGCTACCTGGCGGGGCTGTTTGTACTGGGTCTGCTCATCTATCTGCTGCGCTACGTGTGGCGGGTCATGTTGTTTGGCGCCTCTTACCGGCTGGCCTATGTGCTGCGCAACCGCCTGTTTAGCCATTTCACCCGTATGAGCCCCGATTTTTACCAGCGTCACCGCACCGGCGATCTGATGGCTCACGCCACCAACGATATCCAGGCGGTGGAGATGACGGCCGGGGAAGGGGTGTTGACTCTGGTGGACTCCATCATAGTCGGGGCGCTGGTGCTATCCATCATGTGCAGCCAGTACTCTTGGCAGTTGACGCTGCTCTCCCTGCTGCCCCTGCCCGTGATGGCGTTTTTCATGAACCGCTTTGGCACCCAGATCTACAAGGAGTTCAAGGCGGCGCAGGGGGCCTTCTCCCGCCTCAACAATAAGACCCAAGAGGCGCTCTCTGGCGTGCGTGTACTCAAGTCCTATGCGGTTGAATCTCTGGAGGACAAGGGTTTTGCCGAGCTGACCCGGCAAGCGGGGGCGTGCAACATGGCGGTGGCCCGCATCGATGCCAAGTTCGACCCCGTCATCTATCTCTGTATCGGTTGCTCCTATTTTCTCGCCGTTGCCGGTGGCAGCGTGCTGGTGGTGCGTGACGAGCTGACTCTGGGGGAGCTCACCAGTTTCACCATGTATCTGGGTCAGCTCATCTGGCCCATGTTTGCCATCGCCTGGTTGTTCAACATCATAGAGCGGGGCAGTGCTGCTTACTCCCGCATCGAGAGCCTGCTGGCCGAGCGCAGCGATATTGAAGAGCCTGCCCAGCCGGCCACGTTTACCTCTGCTTTGCCGCTCAAGGCCAAGGGGGTGAGCTACCAGCTGGAGCAGCGCACCTTGCTGCAGGATATCGATTTCACCCTGCACCGCGGCGGCATGCTGGGGGTGGTTGGTCGCACGGGGGCGGGCAAGAGCGCTTTGCTTAAGTTGCTGATGCGCCTTGCCAACCCCACTGCCGGCGAGCTCACCATGGGCGCCGTGCCCATCGCGCAGCTGGCCCTTGGCGAGCTGCGTGACCAGTTTGCCTATGTGCCGCAGGAGCCGTTTTTGTTCTCCACCACCATAGCCGCCAACATCGCCCTCGGCAGGCCCGATGCCAGCGCTGAGGAGATAGAGCGGGTGGCGCGCATCGCCTGCGTGCACGATGACATCCGCCGCTTCCCCAGGGGCTATGAGACCGACGTGGGAGAGAAGGGGGTGACCCTCTCCGGCGGCCAGAAGCAGCGGCTCGCCATTGCCCGCGCCCTGCTGCTGGAGGGGCCGATCCTGGTGCTGGACGATGCCCTGTCGGCGGTAGATGCCCATACTGAGCTGCAGATCTTGCAAGCGCTCAAGGCTCACAGACGCACCTTGATCCTGGTCAGTCACCGTATGACGGCGGTGGAGCAGGCTGACGAGATCCTGGTGCTGGAGCAGGGGCGCGTCAGCGAGCGGGGCCGTCACGGCGTCCTGATGGCTCACAACGGCTGGTACGCAGACATGGTTCGCTATCAGCGGCTGGAACAAGACGTGGAGGAGAGCCTGTGAACCTGACCATGAAACGGCGGCTGGTGGCCTTGCTGTTCCCGTTATTTACGTCTGGGACAAGATGTGGGGGGCGCCTGTGAATCCAACGATTAAACGCCTGCTGGCTTACTGTGCCCGTTATCCCCGCTGGTTGATTCAGGCCGGGATCTGCCTGCTGCTGGCCACCGGTGCCGAAGTGGCGGGCCCTCTGCTCATCAAGCTCTTCATCGATGACTACCTGGCGCCGCGTCAGCTGGTGTGGCCTGCCATTGCCGCCATTGCGGCCGGGTATCTCGGCCTGCAGGTGCTCTCGGCGGCGGGTTTCTACCTGCAATCCCTGCGCTTTAACCGCATCGCCCAGGCAGTGGTGCAAACCTTGCGCGAGCAGGTGTTTGCCACTGCCATCCGGCTGCCGGCCCGCTATTTTGACAAACATCGCTCGGGCTCGCTCATCTCCCGTATCACCAACGACACCGAGGCGATCATGAACCTCTATGTGCAGGTGATTGGCCTGCTGGTGCAAAAGGTGGTGCTGCTGTGCGGCATCCTCATCTCCATGGCCCTGCTGGATATGCGGCTGATGCTGGTGTGCGCCTTCCTGTTACCGGCAGTGGCCGCTGTGATGTGGCTCTACCAGAAACTGAGTGTGCCCGTGGTGCGAACGACCCGCAGCTTGCTGTCCGAGATCAACAGTCGCCTCAACGAGTCGCTGCAGGGGATGCCGGTTATCCAGGCAATGGTGCAGGAGCGCCACTTCGCCAACGCCTTTGCCGAGGTGAACCAGCAGCACTGGTCGGCGCGGCTCAAGGGCCTCAAGATCAACGGTATTTTGCTGCGCCCCCTCATCGACTTGTTCTACATGATGGTGCTGATAGGCTTGCTCGCCTTGTTTGCTCACGAAGGATTGAACGCGGGCGGCGCTATCCAGGTGGGGGTGCTCTACGCCTTCATCAGCTATTTGGGTCGCATGATTGAGCCGCTGATCGAGATGACCAACCAGCTCAACCAGTTGCAGCAGGCCATGGTGGCCGGGGAGCGGGTATTTGCCCTGCTTGACGAGCCCCGCGAGAGCACTGAGGGCGAGACCCAGTCCCTGCAGGGGCGGGTCAGCTTTGACAAGGTGAGCTTCTCCTACGATGGTCAGCAACAGGTGCTGCGCGAGGTCAGCTTTGCCGTGCACCCCGGGCAGATGCTGGCGCTGGTGGGCCACACCGGCAGTGGCAAGTCCACCATCATCAGCCTGCTGATGGGTTTCTACCCGCTGGATCAGGGCACCATTCGTTTCGATGATCGCCCCATGGACACCTTGTCGCTGGCGGCGGTGCGGCGCAGCATAGGTCTGGTGCAGCAGGATCCCTTTATCTTCGTTGGGACTTTGGCGGAAAACCTGCGTCTGGGCCGTGACGGCCTCGATGAGGCGCGGCTCTGGCAGGCGCTGACCGAGGTACAGCTGGCCGATTTCGTGCTGAGTCTGCCAGATGGGCTGGACACCCTGATGGAGGAGGGGGGGAAGAACCTCTCCGCCGGTCAGCGCCAACTGCTCTCGTTTGCGCGTGCTCTGGTCGGCGATCCGCGCGTCCTCATTCTGGATGAGGCCACCGCCAGTGTGGACTCCCAGACCGAGCTGGCGCTCTCCCTGGCGCTCTCGGCGGCCCGCCGTGGCCGCACCACCATTGCCATCGCCCACCGGCTCTCGACCATAGTCGATGCCGACGAGATCCTGCTGCTCTCCCGTGGCCAGGTAAACGAGCGGGGTACTCATGGTGAGCTGATGGCGCAGGGAGGGCACTACGCCCAGCTGTTCGAGATGCAGAGCCAGGGGGCCTGGCTGGAAGAGAAGCGGGCCTGATGGTGAGGCAGTCGTATAAAAGAGAGGTGCCCCAGGGTCACCTCTCTTTTTTGTGTTCGCCGACAAGCCGCAGAAGCGTGCTCGGCAACCTTGTAGAGCAGGGGGTTGCGTGGCAACATGCTGTTTACATTAACTCATCGGATCAGTTCGCATATGGACTTGCAACGTTTCAAAGCCAATATGGCGCTACGGCTGTTTGCCTGGCGTTATATTCCCGTCATCGGCTTTTGTGCCCCCGTTATCGAACGGATGGACGCCAAGGCGCTGTGCATTCGCATTCCCCTTGGCTGGCGTACCCGCAATCACCTGGGCAGCATGTATTTTGGTGCCCTGGCGACCGGCGCCGATCTGGTGGGCGGCCTGCTGGTGATGGAGAAGGGCCGGTCGAGGGGCAAGAAGGTACACTTCGCCTTCAAGGATGTGCAGGGGGAGTTTCTGAAGCGGCCCGAAGGGGACGTGCAGTTTGACTGCGCGGCGGGGGAGGAGATTGACGCCATGATCGACGAGTCGCTGGCGAGCGGTCAGCGCATCAATCGCCCCATCCAGGTGGTGGCCACCTGTCCGTCATTGAACGGAGATGAGGCGATGGCGCGCTTCGTGCTGACCCTGTCGATCAAGGCCAGCTGAATGCTAAAGGGCGCGTCGGCGCCCTTATTCAAGCCGGTATCAGAGGATCTCCGGGCTCACACCCGCTTTCACCACGACTTTCATGCCATTGAAGTTGACCACTTGCTCGGCCACTATCTTGCAGCGCTTGCGGGTTTCAATCTGGCCGTCCACTTCCACCAGACCATCGGCGACAAGGGCCTTGGCCGCGCCGCCACAATCGGCCCAGCCCTGATGCTTGATAAGGTCACACAAGGCAACGAAGGGGTGGCCTTCGAGCAGAAACGTCTCCATGGGAAATCCTCTAGATGGATGAATGGCTGAAACAGCAGGGCGGTTATTCTAGGCAGTTCGGGCCGTCAATGAAAGGGGCAGGGCGTCTATCTTCAGGCAATGCTGGCGGCCAATGAGAGGGGGGGCCGAGTCAGGGCGAGCAGGCGAGGAAAGAATGGCTGAGGAGAGCCGCCGTCATCAGGGCGGGATCTATAAAATTCAGCCCGGCGGGGCCGGGCTGAAGGAGGGGGCTGTGATCAGCACTTAGCCAAACTTCACCACCGCCTCGCCAGTCACGGCGAGGGCCCCGACCGCCGTCACAATGCGGGTGGCCAGGGTGATGATGGGCTTGTCGGCCCGCAGAGCGATGATCTCCACCTCGGCCGTCACCTCATCCCCCACAAACACCGGTTGCTTGAAGGAGAGGTTCTGCCCCAGGTAGACGGTGCCCTTGCCCGGCAACTGCTGGCCCAGCAGCCCCGAGAAGAGGCTGGCCAGCAGCATGCCGTGCACAATGGGTCGCTCGAACGGCGTGGTGGCGGCAAAGGTCGAGTCCAGATGCAGGGGATTGAAATCCTCCGACAAGCCGGCGAAGGCCCCGACTTCTGCCGCGCCGAAGCGCTTGGTCAGGCTGGCTTTTTGCCCAATTTCAAAGGGGAGTGGGCTCATGCCGGCTCCGCCTCTGGACGCTTGGAAAAAACGGGGTTGAGCCGCACCTTGACGTAGCCGCCAGGGGCCGCTTCCAGTCCCTCGCTCGGGATGCGGGCGGGCACAGGCGTGGCCTCTTCCTCTCGCGCCTGGATGAAGGCGGCCATCTGTGGCCACCAGGAGCCGCTCTGATGGGTGGCCTGCGCGAGCCAGGCGGCGGGTGTGTCACTGCTCGCATCGCTGTGCCAGAAACCGTACTTGTTGGCCGCTGGCGGGTTGATGATGCCGGCGATGTGACCCGATTCGGCCAGGATGAAGCGCTGCTCGCCGCCAAACAGCGTCATGCCCTGCCAAGTGCTCTGCCAGGGGGCGATGTGATCGTCCATGGCCGAGACCAGCAGTACAGGGCTCTTCACCTTGGCGAGATCGATGCGGGTGTGGCGGATCTTGAGCTCCCCCTTCACCAGCTGATTTTCCAGATAGAGACGGCGTAGCAGGCTGCTGTGGGTCTTGCCCGCCACGTTGGTGCTGTCGCTGTTCCAGTGCAGCAGATCGAATGCCACCGGGCTTTGCCCCTTGAGGTAGCTGTCGATGTAGTAATTCCAGTAGAGGCTGTTCTCTCGCAGCAGGCTGAAGGAGACCGCCAGCTGGCGTCCATCCATGATGCCCTTGGCCTCATTTTGCGCCTCCAGTGCCGCTATGATGGGTTCGTGGATGAAGATGCCGATCTCCCCCGGCTGGGAGAAATCGAGCAGGGTGGTGAACAGGGTGGCAGAGCGCACCCGCTGCTTTTGGCGTCGCGCCGCCAGCCAGCCCATGGCGAGCGACAGGGCCGTGCCGCCGATGCAGTAACCGATACCGTGCACCTCACGTTCACCTGTGGCTGCTTCCACGCCGTCCAGGGCGGCGATCACTCCATCGACCACGTAGTCGTCGAGATCGATATTGGCCTGCTCTGTTCCCGGGTTGCGCCAGGAGATCATGAATACCGTCTGGCCCTGGGCGACCAGCCAGGCGACCAGAGAATTCTGGGGACGCATGTCCATGATGTAGTACTTGTTGATGAAGGGCGGCACTATCAGCACCGGCGTCCTGGCCACCGTCTCTGTGGTTGGGCTGTACTGGATAAGCTCGTAGAGTTCGGTGCGCTGCACCACCCGGCCCGGCGTCAACGCCAGATCCCGCCCCAGTTCGAAGGCGGACTCGTCGGTGAGGCGGATGTTGAGCTGATCGGCGCTGCGCTCCAGATCTTCGGTCAGCAGGGCCAGTCCGCGCACCAGATTCTGGCCGTTGGATGCCAGCGTGAGTCTGATCAGCTCGGGGTTGGTGGCCAGAAAATTGCTGGGTGCCATGGCATTGAGGTATTGGCGGGTAAAAAATCGCAGCCGTTCCCGGGTCTTCTGGGGCAACCCTTCCAGCGCATCTATCGACGCCAGCAGGTGCCTGGCAGTCAGCAGATAGGATTGCTTGAGGTAGTCATAAAGGGGCTGATCATGCCAGGCGTCGTCCTTGAAGCGGCGATCGCTGCGCTCCGGCGTGATCACCGGCTCGCTCTCCTGGCCTGCACTTTTCAGCAGGGTGTGCTGCATCAGCTTGAGCTGATCCTGCCACCAGTTCATCTGGGCGTTGATCAGTTGCCAGGGTTGCTGGCTGCCCTGCTCCAGTACCTGGCCGAGATCGTCCAGATTGGTCTGCAATAGCGCCTGCGCGGTACGCTCTGTCTGTGCCTTGGCCATGTCTAGCAGCTTGTCGTTATAGTGGGCCAGGGCCTCGAACAGCGGGCCGTAAGATGATTGGCTCATGTTCTCTCCTTCACCCACGCCCGTGGCAGGGCGAGCCTGTCGTGTCGGGTCATGGGGAGATGTGGCTGCCCGCACCGGGCAGCCGGGGGATATCAGGCCTTGCCCGTGCTCTTTTTGATGCCGTCGGCCGCCAGGGTATCCAACTCTTCCTTGAACTGCAGACCCAGCGTATTGAGCTTCTGGATGTCATCCAGCATCTGGCGGGAGAGCTGGCTGGCGGTTTCCAGCTGCACTGTGCCGAGAGCCGCCAGGCTTTGGGCATCCTGCACCTTGCCAGCGGCTTGCAATTGGCTCAATCCCAGTTCGGCATAGGCATTGGCGGAGGCCAGCTGCAGCCGGGTCAGCTGTTCGATGTTGCTGGCCAGCAGCTGGTTATAACGGGTGAGGGGGGCAGCAAAGTCTTGCATCTGCTCGGTAAAGGTCTTGATTACGTCCATATTCATCGCGTGTCTCCGTGGTTGACAGAAGGGTATGGCAACAGGCCGACAGGCCCATTCTTCGGTTACATCCGTTCGACTACATCCTTAAGTCGTTACGTGTCGTTTGCTCTGTTCAAACGTACGTTTAGGTATTGTGTTACCAAATGAGGCTTGGTGTAAATAATATAAATGTTAATTTTTGCTTAAAACTTGACTCTGGTTTTTCCAGTTTGTGCGAATGAATTCAGACGGGGAGTGACGCAGCAGCGCTGGCCCGGCCTCGTTCCCGCACGCGAGTGCTGATAGGCTGGCCTCTCTCTGATTGTGAAGGAAAGCCCCGATGAAACCTGCCTATTTGCTGCTTGCCTGTGGCTCCCTTGCTCTGGGTGGAGTTGCCCATGCCAGCACACCCATCCAGGTCTCGCTGCCCGGTGTCAATCTGCCCGCCTCCCATCAGGTCGAAGGTGTCAGAGCCTCCTTTCTCTATGGCCGCACTGGTCAGGTGAAGGGGATAGACCTGCCCATCTTGGCCCTCTCCGACGTGGATCAGTTCAGCGGCCTGCAGCTTGGCGTTTTCCTCGGTGCCGGACGGGTGCGCCACCAGTTCAACGGGGTGGCCATCAACGCCGTCAACTGGCACGAGGGACAGGACAGGGGGGTCAACCTTGGCTTCGTCAACCTGACCAACAATGTACAGGGCCTGAACTGGGGCGCCGTCAACATCGCCAAGGGCAATGCCCTGGCCAACGTGGGCTTCGTCAACTATGCCGAGCGCACCACCTTCCAGCTGGGGTTCATCAACGCCACCAAGCATCTGGACGGGTTGCAGATAGGCCTGGCCAACTACGCCGAGAACGGCATTTTCCCGATACTGCCGCTGATCAATTTCAAGAAATCCTTCTAAGGCGTGCGCCCGGCCTTGCTTTAAGGGACGCAGCCATTACCCTGTGCTCCATTGATAGTGCGCAGAGGTGACACGGGCATGACAATGGAACACATGGACGCCATCGGTATCGGCTGGGATGTGAGAGGCTGGCAGGGCAATGCCCAGGCGGTGGCTGTGGTGGGCTGGCAGGCGCGCGAGCAACGCCTGCACTGGTTTGGGGTGTCGCCCCTGTTCCGGCTTAGCTCGCGGGTGGCGCCGGATCTGGATGCCTTGCTGCGCCCGGCGCTGCAAGATGAGATGAACCTGATGCAGGTGTTGGCTTGCCCGCAGCTGGCGTTGGGGATCGATGCGCCGCTTGCGTTTCCACGCGCTCTGGGCGATCTGCTGGCAGGGAGGGCGACCGGGTGCGCCGTGCCGCAGCGGGAGATAGACAACCCTTATGCCTATCGCGACTGTGAGCGCTGGTTGCACCAGCAATATGGCAAGAAGCCCCTTTCTGCCACCTTCGACCGGCTTGGTAACAACGCCACCCTGGCGCTCGCCATACTGCCCAGGCTGGCGGACTTGCAACTGGTTCCCAGGCAGCAACCAGAGGCCGATCGCGCCGTGCTGGAGGTCTATCCCGCCCTGGCTAAAGTGGGTGGCAAGGCGTCTGCGGTCAGGGCCGAGCTGCAACCCCATCTGCCTGCAGAGTTGGTGACGGGTACGGATCGCTACGATGCTGCGATCTGCGCCCTGATGGCGCTGCAATATGCCGCCAAGGGGAGCGTGTCTCTGTTGCCGACCCTGATACAGCCCCCCGCTGACATGGCACTGGATGAAGGCTGGGTTTATCACTTCGCGCGCCCTTGAGCAGAAGGTGGGCCTGATGGTGACAGCGGATTTTTCCCTCTTCCCACTCTGCGCCCGCCGCGCCTGGCTGGCAGGCAGGTGCTGATATCAGCTGATTGCCCACCGGGATCTTATTCTCTTCCCCTTCAGCACTGGCCACGTGCTGCGCTGCTTTATCATGCTCATATGCCATCAAACAAGAGGCTGAAACCACCTCACAAAGCATAAACCGTGACCCCTTATCCGATTCACATCTGGCAAGGCAGAAAGCCGCGGCGACTGTGGCTGGAGAGGCTGGTTGGGCAAATGAACCTTCCGTGGGCAGTTTTTAAGGCCAAATACGGCTTTGTGCTGCACAAAAGTGGAAGTTCAATATCTTCATCCGATATATTGCGCCTTTCCCCTGACTCTTCTCTGCGGTGATGTCGATGAAACGCATTCTCTCAATCCAGTCCCACGTGGTGTTTGGCTGTGCCGGTAACAGCGCCGCCGTGTTTCCCATGCGCCGTCTCGGCATGGAGGTGTGGCCCGTCAACACGGTGCAGTTCTCCAACCACACCCAATACGCGGCAGGCTGGCAGGGGATGGCGATGCCTGCCGGTCACATCAGTGCCCTGTGCAAGGGGCTGGGGGATATCGAGGTGCTGGGCCAGTGCGACGCCGTGCTGAGCGGCTATCTGGGCTCTGCCGAGCAGGGGGACGAGATCCTGACTGTGGTGGCTGCGGTCAAGGCCGCCAATCCTGATGCCATCTATTTCTGCGATCCCGTCATGGGACACCCGGAGAAAGGGTGCATAGTCGCCCCCGGCGTCACCCGTTTTCTCACCGAGCAGGCGCTGCCGGTGGCCGACATCATGGCCCCCAACTTGCTGGAGCTGGAGACACTGTGTGACACGCACCTGGCGGATCTGGTCCAGACGCGCGCGGCGGCGCATCAGCTGCTGGCCCGCGGGGTGAAGATGGTGCTGGTCAAGCATCTGGGTCGCGCCGCTCGCGAGCCGGGTCGCTTCGAGATGCTCTTGGCTACCCCGGATGGGGATTACCTGATCGCCCGTCCGCTCTATGAATTTGCCCGTCAGCCGGTGGGGGTGGGGGATCTCATCAGTGCCCTGATGCTGGCCAATCTGCAGGCGGGCTTTGATGCCGTGACGGCGTTTGAACGCACCAATGCGGCTGTGGACACTGTGCTGTTGCACACCTGGCAGGCACAGGCTTATGAGTTGCAGCTGATCACGGCGCAGGCGGCATTTGCCGAGCCCGTGATCACGTCACGGGCCGAGCGGCTGGCCTGATACGGGTTCCCTGTACGAACCGGGTGGCGTGATCATCCGGATAGTCCAGCTGGTGATTCCGCATGGGTTAGATGGCTATGTCAGTGCCAGGCCCTGCGGGGGATGGATGCGTGACCAGCGGGCCCTGACTGTTTGCTATGAGCTCCCGGTGCTCTGGCCTGGTCCGGTCCGCTGGCACTGTGCCACTACCTGATAGTGCTCCACCGTGGGGAAGGGCATCCCAGCAGGTCCGAACGCAATAGACAAGGCCAGCCGCACGGCTGGCCTTGTCATTGTTGATCAGGGATGCGTTTTATCCATTGATCAATGGTTGGGATGGCGGGCCCGATAGCGCTCTGCCATGGCGTTGGCCGCGATCATGGCGCCGTAGACATCCTGCTCGTTCACGGCCATGGGCATGTTGCCCATGGTGTCGAGGGGATCGCAGGCAAGCGCTGCCACCTTGCGCCACTCGCTCTCGACAAAGCGGGTCAGCCCCATCTCCTGCAGTGTCATGGGCAGACCGGCGACATGGATGATGCGCATCACCTCGTCGAGTTCGGTCTGGGGGGCGCGCTCCAGCACCAGCTGGGTCAGCAGACCGAAGACCACCTTCTCTCCGTGCTGGGCACGGTGCAGCTCGGGCACCACCGACATGCCGTTGTTGACCGCATGGGCCGCCGCCAGACCACCGGCCTCGGCGCCGACCCCGCTCAGGTAGATGGTGGCCTCGATGATCTGCTCCAGCGCCGGTGTGGTGGCATGATGGCGCACCGCGTCCATCGCCATCTCGATATTTTCCCCCAGCAGTTCATAGCAGAGTCGGGCCAGACCAAGCCCGGTACGGGAGGGGCGCTTGCCCACCAGGTTGATACCATCGGCCCGATAACAGGCGCGGGCTTCGAAATAGGTGGCCAGCGCATCCCCCACGCCGGCGGCGAAGAAGCGGACAGGGGCCGCCGCTATGATGGCGGTGTCGGCGATCACCACGTCCGGGTTCTGGGGCAGGAACAGATAGCGCTCGAACTCGCCCGCCTGATTGTAAATGACCGCCAGCGCGGTACAGGGGGCATCGGTGGAGGCAATGGTGGGGAACAGCACCACGGGACGGCGCAGATAAAAGGCGACGGCCTTGGCCACGTCCAGGGTCTTGCCGCCGCCGATCCCGACGATCACGTTAGCGCCCTGCTGTTCGGCGAGATCGCAGAGGCGGCGGATTTCGATGTCGGTACATTCGTAGTTGAACTTCTCGACCGCACCCGTCAAGCCTGCTTGCAGCAGGCCGGCCAGCGCCTCTTCACGCACCCGTTCCAGGATGAACTCGTCGCTGACGAGCAGGGCGTTGTCGCCAAAATCTTTCACATGATCATGGAGTTGGGGCAGAAGGTCATGACCGATGATGAATTTTTTTGGGGAGGTGACGGTACGAGGCAGAATAGGCATGCAGGATTCCTCAAGGCTGTGAGTGGTACCCGATTGGTATGCAAACGGGTCTTTCTTGCACACCATACGCCTCGTCCGCCATCAGGTGAAGGGAGAGTGGGACTCATCTCTCGATTAAATTAATCAAGGCGCCTGTTTGATGGTTTGCTTGGGCCAACGAGATGCCGATGGCAAGCATGCACCCTCTCTGGGAGCAGGGCGCAAGGCCATCTTTGCAGGGGAAACTCAGAGCGGCTTGTAGAAGAAGAGGGTGGCCGCCAAGGTGCCGTCGGCACTGCGGGCAAAGTCCGGGATCTGGCCAGCCTCCTGATAGCCCAGCTGGCGATAGAGGCGGGAAGCCACATCGCCGACCCGGGTATCGAGCACCAGCAGGGTACGCCCGGTGTCACGAGCCCCTTGCTCCAGGGCTGCCATCAGGGCGCGGCCGAACCCCTTGCCACGGGCGTGACTGTGTACCATCAGTTTCTCCACCTCTGCCCGGTGGCGGCCGTTGGCCTTGGTACAGAGCGCCAGTTGCACGGCGCCGACCAGCTGATGCTGCTCGAAGGCGACCCAGAGTCGACGGCGGCCTGCCGCCAGCTCCGTTTCGATCCCTTGCCAGTATCCCAGCCCCTGCTCTTCCGTCAGCGGCGGTAAAAATCCCACAGAGGCGCCGCTTGCCACGCTGTCTTGCAGCAGGGTGATGAGCGCAGGCTTGATGCCCAGGGTGGAATCAACCTCAACTATGTCCATCGGGAGTCCTTGTCAAACGTGGTCACGACAGCGGGCATGCGCCGCTGTGCGGCAAACAGAGATAAGGTATCCGTGTTTTACCGCATGACTGGTTAGCCTCACCGTTTCTGACGCCGATTTCAAGCCGAAGGCCCCAGTTGGTTGCGCCGGATCACGCTTGCCTGCCTGCGCTATGCCTCAGCGAATGAGCCCCTGCTCTGCCAGCCAGGCAAACAGCAGGCGTGAGACGGGGGAGATCTCGGCCAGATGGCGGCTGTCGAGCCAGCGCAGCTCGGCGATCTCGGCCGATGCAACAGGCATACCACTGGCCTCGCCGGTGTAACAGCGTAATCGGACTTGTACGCCTTCAGGCTTGCCATCGGCCTGGGCTCGGAACTCGCAGACAAGGCGCAGGCTGTCGGCTTGCAGGGTCACGCTCAGCTCTTCCTCTATTTCCCGCACCAGCGCAGTTTCATCGCTCTCTCCCGTCTCGCGTTTGCCGCCGGGAATGTAGTAGATGGCCTTGCCATGGGAGCGGGCGCAGAGCAGTTGCTGATCCTGGAAGGTCAGCCAAGCGAGTTTGTCGATCATAAGGGCAGTCTCTTTGAGTCAAGGGTGAGGCTCTGCTCGCACAGGGTGCGATAGGAGCGGGTTTCGCGTTGCCCGGAGCAGAGGTCGAGCCGTGTGGCCAGTATCAACAACGGTTGGCGATAGTCGGGCAACAAGGCCTTGTCGTCGGTCATGATGGCCAGTTCGGCAACATCGCCGATCCCCTCGTGATGATCCCGGGTGACATGGACGCTCATCCTTTCTGTTGCAGGGTATGGATGGCGGCCAGCCTAGCAAAATTGTTCGGCAGGCCCAAGGGGCAGCCATGCCGTCTGTGGAAACGATCTGTTTCTTGTCGCACGCGTTTCCCTGCGAACGCTTGCAGGGTTGAAGGTTGATCTGCCGGGAGTCTGCACGCTTGATCCATGACTGCTGTCAACTGGCTGCATGCCTCTGCTCAGCGACGCGCCAGCGGATGCCGAAAAGTTCGGGCTGGCGCACAGGATGGGGCGTCCGGGCTGGGCGAGGGCCAGCCACTGTGGTTTAATCCTTGCCACTTTCGTGGTAGCGGATCCCGTTGGGTGGGTCCTTTGGCAAGATGCAGGTGATCAGATGCAAGTGACAACAGAGAGCAAGTTTATCGGACTCGGGGTGGCGGGTAATTTCGCCGGTCATCTGGAGCAGGCAGGAGAAGCCTCGGATTTCGTGGCTGTGGTGGTACGTGACACCAGCGCACCCAAGGCGCTGTTCCCCTTTTATGTGCCGGGTCATCCGGGCCAGCTCGGTGTCTTTCCCCTGAGCGAGAAGGCGATCTTCTTGCCAGAGGCGGCGGTCAGCGGTGACGAGAAGGTGCAGATCGAGCCGGAAGTGGTGCTCTGGTGCGAGCTGGAATATGCGGGTACTCAGGTGGCGGCCATCCATCCCCGTGCCTTTGGTGCCTACAACGACTGCTCCATCCGTCGTCCCAATGCCAAAAAAATCAGCGAGAAGAAGAACTGGGGGGAAGAGAGCAAGGGGCTGGCGGCCAATCTGCTGCCACTTTCCCATTTCTCAGCCGGTTGCGAGCTCGATGACTATCGCATCGCCTGTTACCTTGAGCGTGACGGCGAGCTGCACGCTTATGGGGTAGACAGCGCTGCCGTCGATTACAGCTATTTTCATCAACAGCTGCTGGACTGGGCCATCGACAAGTTCAACCATCAGCAGGATGAGGGCCCGGCGGAGCATATCCAGGGGCTGCTGGCTCAGGCTGGCTACCCGTCCCATGCGCTCATCAGCATAGGGGCCACCCGTTATACCCCCTTTGGCGAGACCCACTTCCTCAAACCGGGCGACACCGCCTGCGTGCTGGTCTATCCGGCCAGCCGCTACGGCGAAAGTGACATCCGCGACGCCATTCGCAGCCGCCAGTTCGGGCCTGACGTGTCAGTCCTGCTGCAGGCGGTCAAGACCCGCTGATGCCACCCCCTTCCCCCGTGTCTGCGGGGGAAGACTCGCCCTCCTGCCATCCCGCTCCCCACGGTGGCTATCGTCTGACAACAGGATTGCTATCAGGTGATGCGGCTGTCGGGGGAAGGGCGGGAGGCGGTCCACCGACGGTATGAACAGCTGGTTTTCCTGGTCGTTATCGAGCAGGGATTTGTCATCCAGCAAGCAGATGGTGGTGATACAGTCGAGACTTCTTGGTAAGGTTGTCCACCCCACATAACAAGAGTCATATCATGCAGATTGAACAAGCAAATACGCGGGATCACCTGACCCTGATCGCCCTCTGGGAAGCCTCGGTGCGTGCCACTCACCATTTTCTGCCAGAGGCTGAGATTGATGCCCTCAAGCCGCTGCTCCTGGAGCACTATTTCGCCGCCGTCGATCTGGTCTGTGCCTGGGATGAGGCCGCTGGTATCGTCGGCTTTTGCGGTGTGCTCGATGGCAATATCGAGATGCTGTTTATCGCACCCGAGGCAAGAGGCTGTGGTATCGGGCGCCAGCTGCTGGCCCATGCCATCAGCTGCCAAGGGGCGACCCGGGTGGACGTCAACGAACAGAATGGGCAGGCACTCGGCTTCTACCAACGTATGGGCTTCGTCATGACGTGACGCTCGCCACTGGATGGTCAGGGCAAACCCTATCCGCTGTTGCATATGGTGCTGGCATCCTGCTAACAAAACCTCTCCACAAAGCGCAAACAGATCACTGCACACGCCAGCATTAGCAATGCAAAAGGGATATCCAGCCGTCGTTCGAAACCAATACGCAGCTCGCCAAAGCCGGCTAACCACCCATGAGTTCGCTCTACGGCCCAGCGATGACGATCCAATCGCTCATTGCTATCGACGATGCCCCGCCGAGCAATGCGAGCATTGACTCCCCGTTGCCTCAGATAATCACAGTCACGGCGAAAGTCATATCCCTTGTCTGCGTGCAACTTGTCTGGGCGGCGCCTTGGCCGTCCTCTCTTGCCTGCTAACACGGGGAGAACATCTAGCAGTGGCTCGAACATCATTGAGTCATGGCGATGGGCACTTGAGACAAGCACTGCGAGTGCGATGCCCTGACGTTCCAACACTATGCGCCATCTTGGTGTCGCTGGGTCAGCATAGCTACGTGACGTCGTTGCCAGATACCTTGAGCCTGCCAATCAGGCAGGCGACGCCAGCAGTCATCCCGCCTATGTGGGGATTGGCATCATTAGAATCAATTCGGTTTTATTCGCGGCTCTTATTATCTGAATTCGTGGGTTGATTAACAATAACCCACTCATGCTCTTGCCCCAGATACTGAGCGAAGGATTTGGACAGCAAAATGAATGTTAATCATTGATGCGGTTGGCCTGTCATCTCTTCGACGTTTCGCTGGCTCAGTGAATAGGCGAGGTATCCGCATATACACTGAGCCATCATATCTACGGGATAATACCGAGGTTTGAACGCTTTGCGGATCAGAGACATCTGTGAGTAGCATCACGACAGTATGTTACCTGACAACGAATTAATGCGACAAAACCCTGTTACCCGACGACATTTTAATGAAAAAGAATCATGTTAATGGGCTGGAAGTGTCAGTTTTTCAATGCTAACTGCATCACCAATGTTAATTCTCATTAAGTCCTCGCCAACTACTACCGGCCCCATATATGTCTCTCTGGTAAGAGGGACCAGTTCATCGACGCTAGGTGCCGGAAAAGAACTATTACCTAACAGAACAATATGAGTATAAACAGCAAGCTTTGGCTTGACAGCATTAAATACTCTTCCGGCATCATCAGGGGGGGTATGCAATCCCACGATACCTCTAACCGCTTCTGATTGGGCTAATAATTTTGGATTTGCTGCGATTACTTCATGAATAATAACATCCGTATCCTTTGCGAATTTTATCAGGTTTTTGTTAAAGCGAGTATCGCCAGAGATAACAACAGATTTCCCAGCATAGTCTACTCGATAACCGAATGCAGGGGTAAGATCAGGATGTCCATGGTCGACAAGAAATGCAGTCACCACTACTCCATTTCTATTAAAAACAACACCTTCTTTAATTTCTGTTGCGGCAAAAGCAACAACAGGCTTTCCTGGGCCACGTTCCCTACCATGGATATCCCAATCAAACGCTTTCCTTAAGTACATCATCATATTTTTAGTCCCTTCAGGCCCATAAATTTCCAACGGAGTTTTACGACCGCCGTAGGGAGTTGCAACATAACCATTCAACCAAATATCAGGGATATCAACTGTATGGTCGGAATGAAGATGTGTCAGGAAAAAGGGACCGGCGTTACCGAGAGGAATACCTAGCTGCCATAACCGTTTTGCCGTACCAGCCCCAGCATCGAAAACCATTTTTTCCGACCCTGCCTCTACTAGTACACTAGGGCCAAAGCGTTGAATAGATGGTTCTGGATTTCCTGTACCAAGCAACGTGACTTTTATAGAAGGTTTGCTTTCTGCAAAGACAGAAGGCGCATTAAGTAACATGACAGTTGTAATAATAGTAAGCAGAGTAAATCTCAAGCTTGTAAGTTTTTTTAAAAACATAAAATTAACCTTTTTTGAGGTAACGGCGGATTTAAGTCCTAAGTGCAACGCCAAGCCGCCTTTCTTAGCTCTGCAAACACCACCGAAGGTTGTCTGAACCCAAACCACTTGCGTGGCTGGCTGCTCAGCATCCCCTGATAGCGTTGTAAATCTTCTTCTGACAGGGTCTCAGGTCAGCCCCCTTCGGGATAAGCTGGTGAAGAAGCCTGTTTGTGTTCTCATTCCGCCCTCGCTCATAGGAGGCGCAGGAATGAGCGGAGTACATCTCAGCGTCCAATGCTTTGGCTATTACCACTATTATCTAACGTGATGCTATGGCAGACGTCTGAGTTATCATTCAGTAGCGAGATAATGGCATTACTGACCTCGTTATCTGCTTTATAAAAACTTTTTCGTCAGATAAATATGGCTCTTATACTCTGCGAGTGGCACGATGGCGGTCAGCCTCCCAGTCACCAAGGATTGGGCTCATAGCCCTCAGGCGCTCAATTGCGCGATACAGTAGACTTGTAAACACCAAGGTGTTTTCTTAACTCTGTCGGGGTAACATTATCTTCATACAGTAGAGTAATCTGGTATCGTTTCCCCTCTGTTTGCTGCCGGTAGTTCATGACGACCCTCCCATATTTTTTCGCAGAAAGAGGGGTGGCTTATCAGCAGCTAACGCCCACCTTACCATCATGACAGAACGTTGAACTTATTGTCTTAATTCACGAAGGCATCTCATTTAGCCCAACAAAGGTTGAGAGTGTAAATCCATCTTAAGTTCATTGGTTAGATGATGTCTGTCGTTATTCAAGGTGCCAGATAGTTGGCGGAGCCTTATCTACTCAGTCACATCGAACGCTATGCTTAAGGTGTTTATTTATATTATCGCCCACCTGCATCTTGAATGAAGTTGAGTATATATTTAACACAACACTTGGTGAGCTTTATGTTTACCAAGCTATACGAGGCTATCTTTAATGTGAGATGTAATGCAAGCACATTTATTATTTTTTAAAGTCATTGGCATATATTTAAAATATAAAATATGCGCCTCACTCGAACCGATATTTTTACACCTTATGTATAGGTGATTGATATGGTTTCAAGTAAAGTCAATGCTTTTTTAAAAAAACAAAGCGTCTTGTATAGCGAGACGATTAACTTATTCTCGGAACACGCATAGTTGAAGATGTAGTCGGAGGGTAGTTGGAGATATAACTCTTGAAGGGGGGAGACGTCGGCAAGGAACAATGAACAGGGACTGAATCAGGAACAGCATTCCCATGGAAAGTAATACTGTCTCAAACATCACCAGGGAGGAGGTCGTCAGCAATTTTGGCTTACATGGAACAGAGGAAATCGGATCTTCATCACTGCTAATCGAAGATTGATTTACGCTTGCATTAGGCAACTCTATAGCAATTTCTGACTGATGATACACTGCGACCCGCTGTGTCATGCAAGTTAGCACAACTAAGCAAGTTAGATATAAAAACCATTTCGCAATCCGCTGTCGATCAACCATTAGCCAAAATTTTCATTTTTCATTTGAAAAAGCACAGTATACGATTTATTCATGTTGTCAACATAAATATTGGTTTGTATACAAGCAGTACCATAGCTTTTTTAGATGAAAAATATAATAAAGTTCTATAGAAACAGATGTTTGCTATATCAGTTATCGTCTCACTCAGTTGTTTGTTGGACAGTCATCGAGTCAAAGAGGGGATGTTAGAGCGCTTCGAAAGGGTCTTTCCGCATGCACTATCCCGCCAACAAAAAAACCGCCGAAAGGCGGTTTTTTTGTTTTTCAGTGCGGACCGCTCACGGCTGGCATTACTCCTCGTTGGAGTTGTCCTGATAGCTGTCGCGCTGGGCCCGGGGAAGGCGGCGCATCGGGGTGTGCCCTGCGTCTACGCCACCGCGATCCTTCTGGCGCGCCGGTGCCGGTTGCTTGCTGCCATCGGCTTTGGGTTTGCCGGCTCCCGGCTTGCCTTTGCCCTTGGTGGACGCCTTGGCATTGTGCTTGGCGTTGGCATGACCGCGATCCCGCGGCGGGTTTTGTACCGGCTTGCTGCCTGGCAGGGTCTGGCGAGTCGGTTTGCCGCTCGGCTCATAACCTGCCTGGATCTCGCTCGGTATGGTGAGGCCGATCAGGGACTCGATGGCCTTGAGCTGATCCTGTTCATCCTGGCTGACCAGGGAGATGGCTTCGCCGCCCCGACCGGCACGGCCGGTACGACCGATGCGGTGGATATAATCCTCGGCCACCTGAGGCAGCTCGAAGTTGATCACATGGGGCAGCTGATCGATATCGAGACCGCGGGCGGCGATGTCGGTGGCGACCAGCACCCGCACCTTGCCTTCCCGAAAATCTGCCAGCGCCCGGTTGCGGGCACCCTGGCTCTTGTCACCGTGGATGGCGACGGTATTGAGGCCGTCTTTTTCCATCTGGTGGGCGAGGCGGTCGGCGATCTGTTTGGTGCGCACGAACACCAGTACCCGTTGCCAGTTATTGCGGCCGATCATGTGGGAGAGCAGCTCGCGCTTGCGCTCGCGGTCGACCTTGATGATGCGCTGGTTGACCTGCTCGGCTGTGGTGTTGCTCGGGCTCACCTCGATCAGGGTTGGGCTCTTTAGCAGATCGTCGGCCAGCTCCTTGATCTCGTTTGAGAAGGTGGCGGAGAACAGCAGCGTCTGCCGCTCTTCCGGCAGCGCCTTCATGATGCGGCGAATGTCGGTGATGAAGCCCATGTCGAGCATGCGATCCGCCTCATCGAGCACCAGCACTTCCAGCTCGGTCAGGGTGAGGGCGCGCTGGGTCAGCAGATCCAGCAGGCGACCCGGGGTCGCGACCAGGATGTCGACGCCAAGCTTGATGGCCTCCAGGTTGGGCTTGATGCTGACGCCACCGTAGGCGATCAGGGTGCGAAACGGCAGGTGATGGGCGTACTTGATGATGCTTTCGCCCACCTGGGCGGCCAGTTCACGGGTCGGGGTCAGCACCAGGGCACGTACCTGACGACGGCCACCGCGGCCATGGTTGGCCAGCAGACGGTGCAACATGGGCAGGGTGAAACCGGCCGTTTTGCCTGTGCCTGTCTGGGCGCCGCCCAGCACATCCTGACCTGCCAGCACAGCCGGAATGGCTTGCTGCTGGATGGGGGTTGGCTGTTCGTAACCCAATTCCTTGACGGCCCGCAGAATGTGCGGTGACAGACCCAGTTCGTTAAATGACATGTTCGAGAGAGACTCCTGAGGTGAGCCTTGGGCTCAACGCGTGACAGACATGCGCTAACGCCTGGTCTGCCACAACATAAGATGCAGCGGCCACCTTGGCAGCCAGCCACAACATAGAAAAGATAATGGGGGCGCAATATAGCAGATATGCGGCCTGCACGCAGTAGCCGTATTACTTGCCCGGGCCGCAGTGTGAGTCTGGTTCCGTGACGAGTCTCAGAGCAGTTCGCTTATCTCGTCCAGCAGGCTCTCTGGTTTGGTCTGGGGGGCGAAGCGCGCGACCACCTTGCCCTCGCGGTTGATGAGGAACTTGGTGAAGTTCCATTTGACGTTTTCCAGCCCCAGTAGCCCGGGTTTTTGCTGTTTCAGCCAGCGGTAAAAGGGGTGGGCGTGCTCGCCGTTGACCTCGCACTTGGCCATGATGGGGAAGCTCACCGGGTAATCCAGCGAGCAGAAGCGGGCGATGTCGTCCGCATCCCCCGGTTCCTGATGGCCGAACTGATCGCAGGGGAAGCCCAAGATCACCAGCCCTTTGGGTCCCAGCTGCTGGTAGAGCGCCTCCAACCCTGTGTATTGGGGGGTAAACCCGCAGCGGCTGGCCACGTTGACCACCAGGATGACCTGGCCTTGCAGGGCGGTAAGTGAGAGCTCGGAGCCGTCGAGGTGTTGCAGGGTGAAGTCGGGCAAAGACATGGTGCACTCCTGGGGGAATAGGGCCCATTCAGGGCGGTTGTCATGCACGTTAACTGGCCAGGGCGGCGGGGGCAAGGGGCATGTGCCCCGTTTGCGCCATGGCTCTCGCGCGGCATGTCTTCATCTTTTTGTGGATCCGGATCACAGGGCTACCAGGCCGGTACGATAAAGAGCGCCTTCTGTGGTGGGATAGCGTATTGATGGTGGGACTTCTCAGGAGAAGCAATCTGGTTTGTGTCTTGACCGGGAAGTCGCTAAAAAGCGCCCTCTCTCCACTTATTGTGAGTCACCCTTGGACGATCAAGCCGTCATGGATGCCATTTACACCCGGGGATGGGTGATAGTGGATGATTTTTTAACCGCCGCTGACGTGGATGCCCTCAAAGCCTGTTTGCCGTGCGAGTGGCAACCGGCCGGGATTGGCCGCGCCGCGCTGCATCAGGGTAACCCCGACATTCGCCGTGATCAGATCCACTGGCTGGATCCCGACCTTGGTGCGCCGGTGGCGGCCTATCTTGCGCGCATGGAATCCCTGCGCCTCGCCGCCAACCGCCAGCTGATGCTGGGGCTGTTCGATTACGAAGCCCACTTCGCCCGCTATCGCAGCGGGGATTTCTATGCCACCCACCGCGATGCCTTCGCCGGTCGCTCCAACCGCCGCCTTACGTCGGTCTTCTATCTCAACAACGACTGGCAACCGGAGGCGGGTGGTGTCCTCAGGGTCTACGACAACGACGAGCAGTTGCTGATGGATGTCTCTCCCAAGGGTGGGCGGCTGGTATTGTTCCTGTCGGAGGAGTTTCCCCACGAGGTGTTGCCCGCCAATCGGGAGCGTTACAGCATCGCCGGCTGGTTTCGGGTCAATGGCAACGGCGTGGGACGCCTGGATCCGCCCCGCTGACGCCTTTTCGTCCAATTTTTGACACACGGGGGAATTTTTACGGCCAAGAGCCGAGGGATGGGGGGCCCATCAGCTGACAAGGCTTTATTTCCCTTGCTACACTGGCCCGCACTTGGCTTCGTCCGGTTTTTCAGTACGGTTGGATTATCAAATGGTCATGACGAGGCCGCTTTTCCCAAGGGATCACATCTAATGAAGAACATGCATGTCTTGCTGCTGTGCGGCGGCGGTGGTTCAGAGCACGAAGTCTCTCTGCGCAGCGCCAATTTCCTCGAGCAACAACTCGGTTTCCTGCCCGGCGTCGAGGTGACCCGGGTCGAGATGTTCGCTGACCGCTGGCTCTGTGCCGACGGCCGCGAGTGCAAGCTGGGGCTGGACAAGCTGCTCTCGTTTGACAGCGTGGCCCGTCCGGTGGACTACGTGGTGCCCTGCATCCACGGCTACCCGGGTGAGACCGGCGATCTGCAATCTTTCCTCGAACTGGCGGGCCTGCCTTATCTCGGTTGCGATGCCGAGGCGAGCAAGATCTGCTTCAACAAGATCAGCACCAAGCTGTGGCTCTCCGCCATCGGCATCCCCAACACCCCGTACCTGTTCCTGACCGAGCAAAATGAAGCGGCGCTTGCCGAGGCGAAAGCTGCGCTGGCCAAGTGGGGCAAGGTCTTTATCAAGGCCGCCTCCCAGGGTTCTTCCGTGGGCTGCTACTCCGCCAGCAACGAAGCTGACCTTGTGCAGGGCATCAAGGATGCCTTCGGTTACTCCGAGCAGGTGTTGATCGAAAAAGCGGTCAAGCCACGGGAGCTGGAAGTGGCTGTCTACCAGTTCGGTGACGAGCTCATTGCCACCTATCCTGGCGAGATCTGTGTCCCGCAGGACAAGTTCTACACCTATGAAGAGAAGTACAGCAGCGCCAGCCACACGGCGACCAGCCTCACGGCTGAAGGCCTGACCCAGGCGCAGGCCGATGCGATCCACGAGTATGCCCTCAAGGCGTTTCGTCAGCTGAAACTGACCCATCTGTCGCGCATCGACTTCTTCCTGACCGACGAAGGGGAGATCCTGCTCAATGAAATCAACACCTTCCCGGGCATGACCTCCATCTCCATGTTCCCGAAACTGCTGGAGCATCACGGTCACAACTTCGCCCACTACCTTGAGCAGATCCTGCGCAAGGCCGCCTGACAGGCTTGCCGATAACGACAGAGGGGCCCACGGGCCCCTCTGTCGTTATCGCGGTTGGCGATATCACATGGCTTGCAGGGTGAACAACCAGATATGTACCCCTTGTGAGATCAGTGAGCAGGGCCATGTGCCGACACCCCGGCTTGTCCCGGATGGGGGGCCTTGCTGCGCGGCGGGCGGCTCGTTACAATCTGCCCCCTTTTTTTCCGCAAAAGTGCACCGCCCGAGCCGCGCCCCATGAAGCCAATCCCAGATCACGCCGTCAATCGCCTGCGCGCATGGCGCAAGAGCATCTCCACCCGCCCTTTTCTCGCCCGTGGCGGCACAGTGCCACGCTGCGATGCCTGTCAGCTGCGTCGCGACTGGTGCGCCTGCGAATGGCGCCCCGAGCTCAAGGCCGAGGCCGGCTTCTGCCTGCTGATGTATGACAGCGAGCCCATGAAACCCTCCAACACGGGCCGCCTCATCGCCGATGTGTTGCCGGATACCACCTGGGCCTTCCTCTGGTCGCGTACCAAGCCCCATCCCGATCTGTTGGCCCTGCTGGCCGATCCCGCCTGGCAGCCCTATGTGGTGTTCCCCGCGTGTGAGAAAAACCCGGCGCGAGTGACCGAACAGGTCACGCTCGCCCCTGGCAAGAAGCCGCTCTTCATCCTGTTGGATGGTACCTGGCCCGAGGCACGCAAGATGTTCAACATGAGCCCTTATCTGGATGGCTTCCCGGTGTTGGCGGTCAGGCCGGATGCGCTCTCCACCTATGGCATGCGGGTCGCCAACTGCGACGAGCACCTCTGCACCGCCGAAGTGGCGGCCTGCGTGCTGGAGGTGGCCGGTCAGCTGCAGGCAGGGCAGGCGTTGCAGCTCTGGTTCAATCTGTTCAGCCGCCGCTACATGGCCGGTCGCGTAAGCCGGGCACCGGGTGAGGATGAAGTGCAGCTGCAACAGGCGTTGGCCGCGATAAGGGGCGGCGTTCTCACTGAGGTGCTGGTAGATAGTGTCGCCTGATGGCGGCGAAGGGACAAACAAGGTGAGGCCAACAAGAATGATGAAAATCAGGAATCAATTGGCTGCCACTGTTTCGTTAGCCTCATGGACGCGTGCCCTTTAGGATAGCGTTCACGCCTGCTTGTCCGGCGCGTTCACTCAGTCAGTTAAACCCGGGTTGCCCCCGTGTCGGGCACCCCAATCTCGCGAGGCCTATGGATGGAATTGGAACTGTTAACCCTGCTTGCCCTGTTCGGGGTGGCCCTTATCGCCGGCTTTATCGATGCCATCGCCGGCGGTGGTGGCCTCTTGACCGTACCGGCCCTGCTGGCCACCGGCATGCCGCCGGCGCTGGTACTGGGCACCAACAAGCTGCAGAGCAGTTTTGGCTCCTTCTCTGCCACCTGGTTTTTTGCCCGCAAGGGGCTGCTGGAGTGGACCATGATCTGGCCTGCGGTGATCTGCACCTTCATCGGCGCCGCCATCGGCACCCTGGCGGTGCAGACCATAGATGCCGCCATTTTGGAGCGCTTGCTGCCCTTTCTGCTGATGGCATTTGCCTGTTACTTCTTCTTCTCCCCCAGGGTGAGCGATGCCGAGAGCTCCCGCCGTCTCACCCCCATGCTGTTTGCGCTGCTGGTGGGGGGCGGGGTGGGCTTTTATGACGGCTTCTTCGGGCCGGGCACGGGGTCGTTTTTTGCCATCGGCTTCGTGGCGCTGGCGGGGTTTGGCATGGCGCGGGCCACGGCTCACACCAAGTTGCTCAACTTCACCTCCAACATCGCCTCCCTGCTGTTTTTCACCCTCGGGGGCAAGGTGGTGTGGAGTGTCGGTTTCTGCATGGCACTGGGGCAGTTTATCGGCGCCCGTTTCGGCTCCAAGATGGTGCTGAAAAAAGGTGTGAAGCTGATCAAGCCGCTACTGGTGACCGTCTCCTTGCTGATGTCTGCCAAGCTGGTGTGGAGCCAGTATCCCGAGCTGTTTGTCTGGATCCCGTGAGGCGGCAGATTGACCGCCAGCCCCCACGCGCGGGTGTGGGGTTATTGCGCCGCGTCGCCGAGGTGGCGAAACTGCGCGCGCAGCGCACTCACCAGCCGGGCAATGCGCTCCCGCTTCAGGCTGCTCTGGCGGTAGACCAGGTGCAGTGGGCGCCCCAGACCGGGCAAGGGGCGCGCCTTCTCTCCCGGCTCCCCCACCAGTGCCAGCAAGCCGGCCGGCAAGAGCACAGGCCCTATACCCGCCTTGGCCAGCTCGATCAAGGCCAGATAGGAGTCCAGCTCCATGGCCGGCACCAAGCCCAATTGTGCCAAGGGTTCACGCAGGTAGCGGTTGGAGGGGTTATCCAGATCCATGGTCAGGATCTTGCGTCTGTGCCCCTGACCCTGCACGAATGGCCGCTGATCTGTCGCTATCCCCTCAGCCTGATCGTTGCCCACCAGATAGAAGGGCTCCTCCAGCAATAGCTCGGCTCCCAGGCCATGGCCGGGCGGCAGGCGTCCGGCACAGATGCCGAGCAGGGCGTCGCCACTGCGCACCCGCGCCAGGATCACGGGGGTGTGATGGGTGGAGAGGGCAATGTGAGGATCGCGGCCAAGGTAGTCGTGCATGAAGCGGGCGAGGTAGCCCGCCAGCAGGGTTTCGGAGCAGGCGACGGGCAGGGGAGTCAGATCGGTGAGCGTCTGGCTGTCGGCCAGCACTCCCTTCATCTCGGCGAGACTCGGGGCCACCCGGTCGAGCAGCTCCCGCGCCTGCGGGGTGAGCCGGATCTGGCGGCCATCCGGCTCGATCAGCTTCTTGCCAAGGCGCTGTTCCAGCTGGGCAATGCGCTTGCTCACCGCCGACTGACTGATGTAGAGGCGGCTGGCCACCTTGGCCATGGTGCCCTCGCTTGCCAGCAGGCTGAGCGTCTCCAGCCCTTCCAGTAACATCTTGCCCCCTAGTGGTGCCATCACGCAGATCGAATGGCGCTACCTTAGAGGCTGATGGTCTCAGGAGCAAGTGTCGTTCACCGCCTTGGCTGGCCGCCAGCGCCACTCCCGCACGGGCGGGGCGAAGATCACCAGATTGCCGAGCAAACTGAACACCACTCCCACCACAGAGACCGTCTGCCAGACAAATCCCTCGTACAGCCAGAGATTGAGGCCGTTGAAGATAGTGGCGCTGGCGAAAATCACTGCCGACATGCCACTCGGGATATAGAGGGTGACGTGATAGAAACAGAGGAAGTTGGTGGAAAAGGGCAAGGCGCCGAGCAGGGCTGCGTAGCGCTGACCCGCCCAGGGCAGGCGCGGAACACGCCGCTGACGGTGAGCAGGGCAGCAGGCAGCGATACTCGATGGGAATGGGCCCAAGCCCCTGGCCAGCATCGTCATCCTGTGCGGATTCTCCTCCCAGGCCCACTTTGGCAACCGTTTTCGCGAGGCATTTGGCCTCACGCCGGGTCAGTGGCGCGCACAATTGTCATCTTATCGTCACAGATAACGCTGAGACTCTGGGTAAAACAGGTGTACTATTGACCGCTTACCCATTGAAAGGAATGCCCATTGAATTATCGCAAACGTCAGATCCGTACCCGCCACCTTTGGTTCAGCCACTGGAATGCCCCCCAAGATCGCACCTGTGTTCCCACCCCTCCCGAACCCGTAGTGCCTCACAGTTCCCGCTGAAAATCGACACGACCCGATAGGATTTTTCCGGCAACTTTGCCACTATTGCGCCATCAGGATGGACTGGATATGGCCGCATGTTTCTGGAACGCATTGAAGTCAAAGGTTTTCGCGGGATAAATCGCCTCTCGCTCGGGCTGGATAACACCACGGTTCTCATCGGTGAGAACGCTTGGGGCAAGTCCAGCCTGCTGCGCGCCCTCTGGTGCTTGCTGGGGCAGGATGCCGAACCCTATCAGTTCGAGGCCGACGATTTTCACCAACCGGAAGATCCCGAACTCGCCCCCGCCCGCAATCTGCAACTGGTGCTTACCTTCAGTGAGCACAGACCCCAGATGTGCCTGCACTCCCATCGTCTGGCCCGACTGGGTGCCTCCTGGGTCAAGCACAAAGACAAATTCCATCGTATCCACTATCGCGCCAGCGCCGAGCTGGAGGCTGACGGATCCGTGACCACCACCCATGACTTTCTCGACGGCATCGGCAAGAGCCTGCCCATCGACAATGCCCATGAACTGGTCTGCCTGCTGATCACCATGAACCCGGTGTTCCGGCTGCGGGATGCCCGCACTGCCCGCAGTGGGGTGGAAGTGCTGAAGTGGAACGACCTGTCGCAGAACCGGCTGAGTCAGTTGGCCAACAAGCTGATCGACGAGCCTCAGCGCATCGGCGAGCCCGAGCTCAAAGAAGCGTTGCAGGCGGTGCGCCAGCTGATGGATCACTACTTCAATGCCCTTGCCCCCATCAAGAACAAGCCCCGCAGTCAGCGGGACATCGTCAACCGCCCCATGACGTTGCGCAACCCCGGCAATCTGCAGGCGTTGCTGCGCAATGCCGACAATCGGGCGCTGCAGCTGGCGATGGCGGGCATGGCGGCCACCCTGCTCAACGCCCGTGGCAACCGCGAGCTGGAACAGGGCGCGCGCCCCATCATGATCCTGGAAGATCCCGAAAGTCGCCTGCACCCCACCATGCTGGCCCTGGCCTGGGGCCTGCTGGAGCAGCTGCCTGGTCAGAAATTGCTCACCACCAACTCGGGCGACTTGCTCTCCTCCCTGCCCCTGAATCAGGTGCGCCGGCTGGTGCGTCGCCAGCAGGATATCGTCTGCCATCAGCTCGGTGGCGAACATTACAGCAGCGATGATCTGCGCAAGATTGCCTTTCACGTGCGCATCAACCGACCCATGTCGATGTTTGCCCGCTGCTGGCTGCTGGTGGAGGGGGAGACAGAGATCTGGCTGCTCTCCGAGCTGGCCCAGATCTGCGGTTACAGTCTGCGGGCGGAAGGGGTGCGCATCATAGAGTTCGCCCAATGCGGCCAGTCGCCGCTCATCAAGGTGGCGCGCGACTTTGGCATAGAGTGGCACCTGCTCACCGATGGCGACGAAGCGGGGCTCAAATACGCCACCTCGGCCAGGGCACTGCTCAAGGGAGAGCGGGAGCGGGATCGGTTGACCCAGCTGCCGGCGGCGGACATAGAACATTACCTCTATCACAACGGTTTCGAGGCGGTGTTCAGGCGCGAGGCCGGCGTCGGCGGCCGCTCGACCCTCAATGCCGGGCGCATCATCAACAAGGCCATTCACCACCGCAGCAAACCGGGCATGGCGTTGGCGGTGGTGGAGGAGGCGGAGCGACTCGGTGGCGAGCACATCCCGCCGGTGATCCGCCAGATGTTTGCCAAGGTGGTGGCGCTGGCGCGCGGTCAGGGCTGATCCGCTCGTCTGCCCCCGGGAGTATGAAGCCGCAGAACAGGGGAATGGCCCTGTTGCCCCGGCAGTCTGACAAGGCGCCGCCACAAAATCCCTGGCCAGCTCTGTTGCAGGGATTGGGGATGGGCGTGGGTTTGGGTATACTCGCCCCCTTCCCGGGCGCCCCACAGGCGCATCCTGAATCCTTGTTGCTGGAGGCGTCATGTTCGTCCAACTCCCTTTTTGGCTCTTTCCCCTGACCGGTCTGATGGCGCTGGGGGCACTCATCGCCCTTGGCATAGTGCTGTGGCGCGGTGACCTCTGCCCGGGCCAGCGCTCGCGGATCACGGCTCAGCTCTTCTCCATCTGGGTGATCACCGGCCTCTCCCTGATGCTGGCGGTGGAGGCCCGGATGGCGAGCTGGTTGATCTGGAGTGGTGGTGCTGCCCTGATCCTGGGGATAGTGCTGTCGCTTGCCCAATCCCGGCTGGAGGGCAAGCGTGCCATCCCGTCCACCCTGCTCTGGTTGCCTGCCATGCCGCTGCTGGTCTATGGCGTTGGCTTGCTGCAAATACAGGGCTGGCTGAGCGGCCTGCTGCAGATGACTGTGCTGGGGGCGGCCTTTGCGCACCTGATGCTGCTGCGGGCGCGTCACCGCTTGCAGGCCTTCAACTTGCTGCTGCCCTTGGCCGGGCTGGTGGCTGCCATTCTGAGCCTGCTCTGGCTGGCGGTGTTGGTGGGATGGCAGGGCAGTGGTGCTGAGCTGGATGCCTTGATCCCCGGTGTGCTGACCCAGACCATCTTGCTGATTGCGGCCCTGCTGCTCTGGTTCAGCCCCATCTATCTACAGCGGGAGACGGCGCCCGTGGTGGTCTCCACCGCCCTGTGCGGCCTCATCATAGCCCAGATAGCGGCGACCAGCGTGCTGCACCAGCTGGCCTGAGCCGTCGCCGCATGAATGAAAAAAGCCCCGCTGAGTCTGTCAGGGGGGCTTTTTGTTGGCTGTAACCCGGGCCTAGTAGAAGTCGTCGGCCCCGCAGATAAAGAGGCAGCTGCTGCGCGGTTGGGCCAGGTATTCCCGGGTCAGCCCCTCCAGCGGCATACCGAAAGTACAGATGTCATGGGGTGAGGGCAGGGCGGTATCCAGGATCCGGCGCCAGTAGCCACCCACCCCCTTGGGTGGGCTTGGCAGGTTAAAGGTGAGTGGCTCCCAGTAGGCGTTAAACAGCACATAGAGCGCCAGCTTGGCTTCGCTGGAGAGCGCCGACATGGCGATGGCGTGGGAGTGGGGGCTGAAGTCTGGCTGGGCGGCATTGACCCCGTGCCAGCAGATCTCACTGTGCCGCAGGATCTCGGTCAGCGACAGTGGCATGCTCTCCTGCTCGGGTCGTTGGAACAGGTGCTTGCGATACTGGATCAGCTCCTTCATGAAGCGGAACATCTCCTGTCCCATGACGCTGGGCTGCCAGTTCATCCAGCAGGTTTCGTTGTCCTGGCAGTAGCCGTTGTTGTTGCCGTGCTGGGTACGCAGCACCTCGTCTCCCATCAGCAGCATGGGGGAGCCTACCGACAGCAGGGTCGCCACCATCATGTTCTTGGCCTGACGCACCCGCAGGGCATTGATCTGGGGATCCTCGGTCGGCCCCTCCTGGCCATGGTTCCAGCTGAAGTTGTGATCGCAGCCGTCCCGGTTCTCTTCACCGTTGGCCTCGTTGTGCTTGTGGTCATGGCTGGCCCAGTCCCACAGGGTGAAGCCGTCATGGCAGGTGACGAAGTTGATGCTCTTCTCCGGATCGGCGTGGTGATAGTGGTAGATGTCCGGGCTGCCGCACAGTCGATCCACGAAGGTGGCGATGGCGTTGTCATCCCCGCGCAGGAAGTGGCGCACATCGTCCCTGAACTGGCCGTTCCACTCACGCCAGCGGGCGCCAGCCAGGCTGCCCACCTGATAGAGTCCCCCAGCATCCCAGGCCTCGGCGATGAGCTTGATATCGGCGATGCGGGGATCCGTGTCTATGGTGCGCAGGGTCGGCGCATTGGCTTGGGGCATGCCGGACTCATCTCGCGACAAGATGGCGGCCAGATCGAATCGAAAGCCGTCCACGTGCATCTCCTGACGCCAGAAGTGGAGGCTGTCCATGATCATACGCAGCACCACAGGATGGGCGCCGTTGAACGTGTTGCCGCAGCCCGAATAGTTGGTGTCCTGCTGATTGCTGTCGAGGATGTAGTAGACCTCGTTGTCTATGCCGCGAAACGAGAAGGTGGGGCCATCGCCCCCACCCTCGGCCGTGTGGTTGTAAACCACGTCCAGGATCACCTCGATATTGGCCCTGTGCAGCGCCTTGACCATGTCACGAAACTCGGTGAGCGGATCAGGGCCGCTGGCATATTGGGCGTGGGGGGCAAAAAACGACATCGGGCTGTAACCCCAGTAGTTGGAGAGCCCCTTGGGGGCATCCTGGGGATCGAACTGGAACACCGGCAGCAGCTCGACGGCGGTGATGCCGAGGGATTGCAGGTAGGGGATCTTGTCGATGAGGCCAAGATAGGTGCCGCGCAGCGCAGGGGCCACGCCGGAGCTCGGCGACTTGGTAAATCCCCCCAGATGCAGTTCGTAGATCACCGAACGGGAGAGGGAGTGAGCGGGTAGCTTGTCACCCTCCCAGTCGTAGTCACGGGTATCCACCACCCGGTTCTTGGCACATTCCGCCAGGTTGCTGCCGGGGCGGGCCGCAGCCCTGCGGTCGTAAGTCGGCCCCAGCTCAATGCTGCGACCATAGGGGTCCAGCAGCACCTTGTCCGCATCGAAGCGGGTGCCGTAGTAGGGACGCCACGGACCCTGAATGCGATAGGCGTAACGTTGACCCAGTGGTATGCCTTCTATATGGATGTGCCAGTAGTAAGCGGTACGGTTGAGACGGGGTGACAAGGGGATCACCTCTGGGGTGGTATCGTCGGCACTGGCGAACAGCAGCAGTTCGACCCGACTGGCCAGGCGGGCCCAGATAGCAAAATTGACGCCGTCGTGCTCGGGCGTGGCCCCCAATTGACGGCAATGACCGGCGGATATACGCATGATAAACCTGCCCAAAAGGAGGAGTCACAATCCAATGCAGTGTAGTACGCCATGCTGGCCCCAAACCTGCTTGTCTGAAATAACAGCGCTCTGTTGCAAAATCCTTCAATTTGTGCTGCTTTAACCTACGAATGAAGTTTTTTTAGGATATTTACTTGCAATCTGAGCGCTGGCGCCTATTATTGGCGACCTCAGACGCGGGGTGGAGCAGCTCGGTAGCTCGTCGGGCTCATAACCCGAAGGTCGTCGGTTCAAATCCGGCCCCCGCAACCATCTGAATATCTGAGTCAACAACGCCGATTAACGCATTGAAGATAAAGAGAATTCGAACTGGCTACTGCTCAGCCAGGTCGGAAAAATTCGGACGCGGGGTGGAGCAGCTCGGTAGCTCGTCGGGCTCATAACCCGAAGGTCGTCAGTTCAAATCTGGCCCCCGCAACCAACTATTTGTGCTCATGGCGAGGCTGATGCCAAGCGGTGAACGTAAAGACAGCGAACTACTTCTGCTCGGTAGTGCGCGGT
>NZ_CDBI01000019.1 GCF_000820025.1 Aeromonas popoffii | reverse complement strand
AGCATGCTGGTGGCGGTATTGTGCGGCTTCTTCCCCATCTGGTGGCTCTGTCAGGGCTGGGGCGTGGCCGCCTTGTGGGCCGCCATGGGGGCGCTGATGGCGGCCCACAAGGCGGCCACGCCCCAGCCCTGACAGAGCCACCAGATGGGGAAGAAGCCGCACAATACCGCCACCAGCATGCTGTTACGCATCTCTCGGGCCCGGGTCGCACCGATGAAGACCCCATCCAGCAGGAAGCACCAGACCGCCAGCAATGGCATGACGATCAGCCAGGGCAGCTGGCGATTTGCCTCGGCGATCACCGCCGGAATGTCGGTGATATGGGCGATGAGCCGACTGCCACCCGTAGCAAACAGCAGACTGAAACCAATGGCGATGAGCAGCGCCCACCCCAGGTTCAGCACTATGGCCTCGCGCAGCCCCTGCCGATCCCGCCGGCCTATGGCGCGACCCACCATGGCCTCCACCGCATAGGCGAAGCCATCCAGCCCGTAGGAGATGAGCATCAGAAAGTTGAGCAGCACCGCATTGGCGGCCACCGCCACGTTTCCCAGTCGCGCCCCCTGCAGGGTCATGAAGGCGAAACAGAGTTGCAGACAGAGGGAGCGGATGAAGATATCCCGGTTCAGGCTGAGCAGTCTCAGCAAGGCCGGCCACTGACGCCAGCGCTGCCAGGCCCCCTGCCACACTTCGGGTGACAGCCGCCGCAAATGACGGCTCACCAACCAGAATCCGACCCCCAGGGCGCTGTAATCTGCCAGCAGCGAGGCGGCAGCCACCCCTTTCACCTGCCAGCCCAGCCCCAGTACGAACCAGGTATCCAGCGCCATATTGACCAAGTTGGTCAAGATCAGCAGCAGCATGGGGCTGCGGGCATCCTGCATACCCAACAACCAGCCCATGATCACCAGATTGCAGAGCGCCGCCGGGGCGCTCCAGATCCGTACCGACACATATTCACCGGCATAGCCCTGCACCTCGGCAGAGCCGCCACCGAGTGCAATGAGCGAAGGCAGGAAGGGCTGCAACAGCAGTAGCAAGGCCAGTCCCAGTCCGACGGCGAGGCCGAGTGCCCGCACCAGAGTGTCGAGCTGGCTGTGCGGGCTGCCGGCACCCTGGGCTTGGGCAGTCAACCCTGTGGTGGACATGCGCAGGAAACCCAGCAACCAGAAGATGAGATTGATGAGGGTCGCCCCGACCGAGACGCCACCGAGGAACCATGCCTGGCCAAGATGACCGATCACCCAGGTATCCACCAGCCCCAGCAAAGGAGTGGTGATATTGGAGAGCACCATGGGCAAGGCCAGGGCAAACACGGCGCTATGGCGCCGGCCGTCTTTCAACCAAGGCGGGATCAGCATGGCAGCCGCCGTTCGTCTGGCATCACTCGCCTTCCAGCCGCACGATTCTGGCGAAATCGGAGGCCAGAGTCGCCATGACCACGTGCGGCACCTGCCCCTCCTTCATCTGGGGACGGAATACGGCCTTCAGCTTGCCTTCCGGGTTGATCAGCACGATGGAGGCGGAATGGTCTATCAGGTAATCCCTCTCCCCCTGATCGGCGATGGAGTAGATGAGGCCCAGATTGCGTACAAACGGGAACAGCTTGTCATGGGAACCGGTCGCAGCCTTGAACTCGGGATGAAAAAAGGCGGTATAGGTCTTGAGACGGGCCACGTCATCCCGCTGCGGATCCGCCGAGATGAACACCACCTGGCTCTCGGATGCGATTTTCTTCAGCGCCGGGTAGACGGAGCGCAGATCCGCCAGCGTGGTCGGGCAGATATCCGGACAAAAGGTATAACCGACAAACAGGAAGGTCCACTGCCCCAGCAGACTGGCCGGGACAAAGGGCTGACCGTCCTCGTCGGTGAAGGCAAACGGATTGATATCCCGCCCCGCCGGGTAGTAGTCGGCCTGCTCGGGCCGGGAGGGCTGGCTCCAGTAGAATGCGGCCATCATGCCCCCGACCAGCAGCAGAAACAGCAAGGGGTAACGCGGTTTAACCATAACAACAGACCCTCTCACTTCGACATGCCCGCAGACCGGGCCCGCATGGATGACCCATTGTAACCCAGCCAATCCCGGACCGGACCATCCCATGTACCGGGTGCCGGTTTGGCATCCAGCGCCGGGCAGGTGATGACGCTATGGGCAGGTTGTCGGGCAAGCAAGGCCAGAAAATAACAGCCCCACCGTCAGGGTGGGGCTGTCAGCAGCATGCGGGGGATATCAGGGTTGCAGCCTGCGCCGCTCATGGGAGCGGTGGGTCAGGGTGCGCAGCGGTATGACGGGGGCCGTCCAGGGAGCCTCCGTCTGTCCCCTGTCGTGATGACTGTGAAACAGACGGACCAGGCGGACAATCTTGTCCTTGGGACAGCCCAGCCAGATGGTCCAGCAGGCGCCCTTGTGATGCACCCAGAGCGCATAGAAACGGGTCATCCGGTTACCCTTGATGAACCGTGTGATGGAAGAAACGGGCGATGCCAGACCCGGATCCCATGGCGAGCTTGAAGCCATACCTGTCCTCCTTGACCATGAGGTCACGCCGACCGGCATCGTCTGCTACCGCGAGGTGGCCAGATCTTGTGACTGCCGCATGTCGACTGCGTGAGTGTGCCCTCATTCGCCGGACGGTCGTTGCCGTCAGCGCCATGCTGGCCACTCTCCCTTCTTATCCCGCGATATCGCCTCTCTCAGTGGTTGCCATTGCTGTCCAGCGCACATGAGGCTGTTGTCATACATCCCGGCAGCCCTTGGGTTCCTTGCCCCACCGGCGAAGTGGGTAAAGAGCGTCCTGCCGAGCATCCGGGGGCAGTGCAAGACATTCACTGCCTAACCAAATGATATATCTGAAATGAGTCACCTGCGGCCGTTCACCGCAGACAAAAATGGCGGGCATCAGGATCTGATTGAAATCATGGGGGAAGAGACACAGGAATGACACGGCCTCCCGCGGGAGGCCGTGTCATGGCAAGGGTGATTACATCCAGTCGGCGTTGCGGATCACGCCGACGGCCAGCCCCTCTATGGTGAGCTGCTGGCTGGAGAGATCCACTGCGATGGGCTCCAGCTCCTCGTTTTCCGGCAGCAGCCACACCTGGCTGCCTTTGCGCTGGAAACGCTTGACGGTGACATCCTCATCGAGACGCGCGACCACCACCTGGCCGTTGCGCACCTCCTGGGTCTTGTGTACCGCCAGCAGGTCGCCATCCAGAATGCCGATGTTCTTCATGCTCATGCCCTGCACCCGCAGCAGAAAATCCGCCCGGGGGTGGAACAGGGCAGGATCCACCTGGTAGTGGCTCTCGATATGCTCCTGCGCCAGGATAGGTTCACCGGCCGCGACCTTGCCGATCAGCGGCAGGCCGCTCTCTGCCAGCACCTCTTCCTCTTCGAGCAGCAAGCGGATACCGCGGGACGTGCCCGGCATGATCTCGATGACCCCTTTCTTGGCCAGGGCCTTCAGATGTTCCTCGGCCGCATTGGCCGACTTGAAACCAAGCTTTTGGGCAATCTCGGCGCGAGTCGGCGGCATACCGGTCTCGCTCATGTTCACCTTGATCAGCTCCAGCACTTCGGCCTGGCGGGGGGTAAGGGGTTTCATAACATTGGCACCTGTCTTTTTATACAGCACACTGGCAGTATATACAGTGCTGTGGCCAAGGCAAGGCGCAGCTGACATTTGTCATGGCCTGGCACTCATTTAGCGGTGTTTTGATCCTGCGCAACCGACTCATCGTACCTCTCGGCGACAAGGCGCCGGTGATTTGCTATGCTCATGCCGCATTTTTTCAGAGAGCAGACGCACATGTCCCTTGGACAGAAGATTTCCAGAGCCATCTTGCAATGGCCGGTCAGTGGCTTGGTCAATCACAAGAGCCTGCCGGAAAATCCCATCACCGAGCTCAAGCTGGATCCGGCCAGACCCATCGTCTATGCCCTGAAAACCAGCTCGAGCACCGACCTGATGACTCTGCAACAGTGCTGCGAGGATCTCGGCCTGCCCGGCCCCTTTACGCCGCTGGAGCTGAACGGCCAGTTGTTACCGCGCTACGTCTGTCTGGATCGCCCGCCGCCCCTGTTCGGCAAACGCAACAAGCCACTGCCTTTCTTGCAGGAGTTCCACCAGCTGCTGGATCTGCACAAGCAGGATACGACGCTGGATATTCAGGTGGTGCCCGTCACCCTGTTCTGGGGCCGCGCCCCCGGCCGGGAAGGGGAAGATGCCTCCGGCTGGAACATCATCAGCAGCCTGGCACCGAACCGCCTCAAGAAGGCGCTGATCGTGATCCTCAAGGGCCGCGAGAACCTGGTGCGCTTCTCTCCTCCGCTCTCCCTGCGTCAAATGGCGGACAAGTACGGCACCGACGAGGCTATCGCCCACAAGCTGGCGCGGGTGGCCCGCACCCACTTCAGCCGCCAGCAACTGGCAGCCACCGGCCCCAAGCTGCCGAACCGCAATCTGTTGTTCAAGCAGTTGCTGGACTCCAGCGTGATCCAGCAGGCGATTGAAGAGGAGGCACTGCGCGAGGGGATCAGCCTGGAGAAAGCGCAAAAGCGCGCTCACGGTTACATGGACGAGATCGCCTCCGATTTCTCCTACCGGCTGATCCGCCTCAGTGAAAGCTTCCTCGGCTGGCTGTGGAACAAACTCTATCGCGGCCTCTCGGTCAACGGCGCCGAGAAGGTACGCCAGCTGGCGCAGGAAGGGCACGAGATCGTCTATGTGCCCTGCCATCGCAGCCACATGGACTACCTGCTGCTCTCCTACGTCATCTACCACCAGGGCATGGTGCCGCCCCACATAGCGGCGGGCATCAACCTCAACTTCTGGCCAGCAGGCCCGATCTTTCGCCATGGTGGCGCCTTCTTCATCCGCCGCACCTTCAAGGGCAATCCGCTCTACAGCACCGTATTTCGCGAATACCTGAACCTGCTGTTTGCCAAGGGCTATTCGGTGGAATTCTTTACCGAAGGTGGGCGCTCCCGCACCGGTCGTCTGCTGCCACCCAAAACAGGCATGCTGGCAATGACACTGCAGGCCATGATGCGCGGGCTGGACAGACCCGTGACCCTGGTGCCCGTCTATCTGGGCTACGAGCACGTGATGGAGGTGAACACCTACCACAACGAGCTCAAGGGCAGCCGCAAGGAGAAAGAGAGTTTCCTGCAGGTACTCGGCATCCTGCGCAAGCTGCGCAATTATGGCCGGGGCTTCGTCAACTTCGGCGAGCCGCTGACCCTCAACAGCTACCTCAATGAACATGTACCGGCGTGGAAGGCCGATATCGGTCAGGAAGAGCGCCCCGAGTGGATGGCCCCCACCGTCACCCGGCTGGCCGAGCTGCTGATGACCCGCATCAACGGGGCCGCCGCCGTCAACGGCCTGACCCTGAGCGCACTGGCGCTGCTGGCCGCCGAGCGCCACGCCCTGACCCGGGACGAACTGCAGGCCCAGCTCAACACCTACCTGGATATGCTCAAGCAGGTGCCCTACAGCCCGCAGAGCACAATCCCGGATGAGGATGCCAAGACACTGCTGGATCAGGCAATGGAGCTCAACAAGTTCGAGGTGAGCGAGGACAAGCTGGGCCAGATCATCAGCCTGGACCGCTATCAGGCGATCCTGCTGACCTACTATCGCAACAACATTCTCCATCTGTTCGCCCTGCCCTCTCTGGTAGCGACACTGATCGAGCGTTGCGAGGGGATCTCCCGCGCTGAGATCGTCGCTCGTTGCGTCGACATCTACCCGCTGCTCAAGACGGAGCTGTTCCTGCGCTACGAAGAGGATGAGCTGCCGGCGCTGGTCGATGCCCTGCTGGCCGAGCTGCTACGCCAGCAGCTGGTCGAAGCGCGCGATGGCGGCTACTGGGTCAATCCGGGCAACCAGATGCGCCTGCTGCTGCTGGCCGAAAGCATTCAGGAGACGCTGCAACGCTACGCCATCGTACTGACCCGGGTGCTGGCCCAGCCTTATATCGAGGCGGAACAGCTGGAAGCAGATGGCCTGATGGTGGCGGAGCGCCTAGGCACCCTGCACGGCATCAATGCACCCGAGTTCTTCGACCAGAAGCTGTTCAGCACCCTGATCCACACGCTGCGCAGCGAAGGCTACCTCTCTCCCGAGAGCAAACCGGATCTGGGCCGCTTCCAGGCACTGGCCGACAACATAGTGCCGCTGCTGAGCACCAAGATCCGCCGTACCATACAGGCGGGCAACCGGCTCTGACAGAGACCGGAAACAAAGAAGGCCGCATGATGCGGCCTTCTTTTTATCCTGACATGCGTCACGGCAACAGGTAGTTGAGCACCAGACCGATGAATACCAGCGCCCCCACATAGTTATTGTTGAGGAAGGCCTGGAAGCAGGCCTCCCGCTGCCGCTCCCGGATCAGCCGCTGCTGGTAGACAAACAGGGCCGCAGCCCCCAACAGCCCCCAGTAATACCAAGCCCCAAGCCCGGTCAACTGGCCCACTGCCAGCAGGATCAACAGGGTGGCCAGCTGCAGCACGCCGATAATCCGCTTGTCGTGGCGGCCAAACAGAATCGCGCTCGATTTCAAGCCGAGCTTGAGGTCATCATCCCTGTCCACCATGGCGTACTGGGTGTCGTAGGCGATGGTCCACAGCAGGTTGGCGAGAAATACCAACCAGACCACCAGTGGCAAGGCGTTGGCCTGGGCCGCATAGGCCATGGGAATGGACCAGGAGAAGGCCATGCCGAGCACCAGCTGCGGGATCGGAATGTAGCGCTTCATGAAGGGGTAGCAGACCGCCAGCAGCAGGGCCGCGAACGACAGGCCTATGGTGAGCGGGTTCATGGTCAGCACCAGCGCGAACGAGATAAGCGCCAGCACGGCAAACAGCGCCAGCACCTCCCGCGGCTTGACCTTGCCCGTGGGCAAGGGCCGACCGGCGGTGCGCTTCACATGGCCATCGAAGTTGCGATCTGCGTAGTCGTTGATGACACAACCGGCAGAGCGCATCAGAAATACCCCCACCACGAACACCAGCAGGGTCCAGAGATCCGGCAGGCCATCGGCCGCCAGCCAGAGCGCCCACAGGGTCGGCCACAGCAGCAGCAGAGTGCCGATGGGCTTGTCGATGCGGGCCAACTGTATATAGGCCAGTCCCCGCTCCTTGGTTAACAAATTCACTCCAGCTCCTTATTCGATGACAGCGAGGGCAAGAAAAGTTCATGGACCAGCAATGGCCATTGCCCCAGAAACAGACGGGAACGACGTCCCCAGACGGTGGCGGCCGGGCACCAGGGATTGCTCGCAATCTCGAAACAGGCCAGTTGCAGGTGATCACGCCGAGCGGGCTCGTCACCGAAGATACGCTCGCCCAGGGGCTGTTCACCCAGCTCGCGTAGCCCGCTCTCTTGCAGAGCCGCTTCGGCAAACAGGGTCCAGCCCAGCACAGCCGGCCCCCCATCGCCGTGCAGTATCACCTCGCGACACAGGCCCTGGGGGTGCTCGGCGGCCACCAGCAGCTGCTCATCGGCGCCAAGCGAAACGCTGCGGTTACCGAGCAGTTGCACCGAGAAGTGGCGATTGTGGCGACGCAGGCGCCGGGTCATGGAGTCGGCCTCCAGCAACCAGGGCCGCAGTGCCTCTGGCGGCTCGCACTCTGCGGGAGCCCGCCACGGGACGAGCTGGACGAGGGGAACAGTCAACTCGGACTTCACAGCTTCACCATCCGGAGATTTCCGTTATCAGGTTAAAATCCGGTTTATTATCCGTAAATCAATCGAGAATTGTAAGAACATCCGTGCTTGACGGCCCCGATGGCAACATCAAAAATGGGGTATCTGCCGCTGATGAGCCATCGATATGAAGATCTTCAAAATTCTGCTGGTGTTATTACTGAGCTGTGGCGCCCTGCAGGCGCAGGCCTCGTCAGAGAAGGCCCCCCCCGCCGAAGGGGCCGACGCCGCCAAGCCCGGTTTTTCCTACCATGCCCTCGATCCCGACATCATCACCAACTATCTGAGCAATGGCAAAACCCTCGGCTATATCCGGGTCACTGTGGAGCTGATGGCTGAGAACGAGGCCGATCTCAAGCTGCTGGAGCAGCACGACCCCCTGATCCGCGACGCCATCATACGCCTGATGGGCAGCAAGACCGCCGATCAGATCAAGTCCCTGGTGAACCGCGAGGAGCTGCGCAAGGAGTGCCTGACCCAGGTCAACGAGCTGCTGGTGAAAGAGACCGGCAAGAAGGCGGTACGCGAGCTCATCTTCACCAAGTTCCTCTATCAGTAATCGACATAGTCAAGCAATACGGCCACCCCGGGGTGGCCGTATTGCTGTGTTCGAAATGAAAATTGATTACACTAGGCCCCACTGAGTTGTCGAGGTAGTCGGTATGGGCAACAAGACCCTGTGTGAATGGCGTCGCAGCGAGATCCCGAGCGATCTCAAAACCCTGCGCAAAATCGTGCGCAAACCCAAGTTTGTCTGTGGCAAGTGTGCTCGCAGCGCCAATGACAAAAGCTATCTGTGTCAGCCGCTGCGGTTGAAAGAAGAGTAAGACGGGTCATCCCCACCCCGTGACAGGCTATTGATCGATCCAGCCCTGACGCCCTTGTTCGAACAATCTGCGCGCCTGTCCGTCATTGGGGCAAACGCCACGATATTCGCTGCCGGAGCGGCCAGCCAGATAGAGGTGCTCAGGCCGGCAATACCACGCCAGTCCTTTCTGATGCCCCTGTTTCCATAGTTCGACATCCACCTTCTTGCCACACTGCCCCTGATGAAACTCGACCCGTTCAGTGGTAAAGCCCAGCTTGCCATCAGCCTCCCCCACCTCGATCCACACCTTCTCGCAGGGATCATCGTTGGAGACACAGCCACCCAGCAGAGCAGCAAACAATATGATGGTGAGTCGCATAGTCATCCTTGAGTGTCGTTTGAGCAATTCATTCTACCCAGTGGCCCGACACTGACCAAGGGCAAACACCCAACCTGGTGAGTGCGGCAAAAAAATCAGGCGGGCCCAAAGCCCGCCTGTTCATTCAATGCTGTCGTTCACTGGTCATCGAAAGTGTCATCATCCTGCCAGCTTTCATCTTCCCATTGATCCAGCTCTTCTTCCCAGGATTCCGGATCCCACTCGTCATCGGAGGAGTCGTAATCTGGCTTGTGTCCACCCATCTTCACTCTCCTTGGATAGTTCACCCGCACTCCAATTTTATCCGGAAATGTCGGGCTCGCCAGTCAGCGAGAGATCAAAGTTTGACCAGGGTCCGTCCGGCAATCTGGCCCAGCGTAATAGCCTCGGCGGCCTCCACTACCTGCTCCAGCCCAATCTCGGTGACCGCCTGAGCGAAGAAGCTGGCAGGCAGATCCTGCGCCAGTCGCTGCCACGCCTGCTGACGACGCGCCAGCGGGCACATCACCGAATCGACCCCCTGCAACCGCACGTTGCGCAGGATAAAAGGCATGACGCTGGTCGGCAGATCAAAGCCGCCCGCCAGCCCGCAGGCTGCCACGGCGCCACCGTAGTTCATCTGGGCCAGCAACTTGGCCAGCACCTGACTGCCAACGGTGTCGACCGCCCCGGCCCACAGCTGTTTCTCCAGCGGCTTGGCGGGTACCAGCAGTTCACTGCGTGGCACGATCCGGCTGGCGCCCAGCGCAGTCAGCATGGCGCCCTGCTCCTCGGGACGACCGGTCAGCGCTGCCACCTGATAGCCGAGCGCTGCCAGCAGGGCGACCGAGGTGGAACCCACCCCACCCGCCGCACCGGTGACCAGCACCTCGCCGCTGGCGGGGGTAATGCCCGCCTCTTCCAACGCCAGCACGCAGAGCATGGCGGTGAGACCGGCGGTGCCGATACACATGGCCTGCCGCTCATCCAGCCCGGCGGGCAACGGCACCAGCCAGTCACCCTTGACTCGCGCCTGTTCGGCCATGCCACCCCAATGGCCTTCACCCACGCCCCAGCCGGTCAGCACTACCTTGTCGCCAGGCTGGTAACGGCTGTCGGCAGATTCGAGCACGGTACCGGCGAAGTCGATGCCGGGCACCAGCGGCCACTGGCGCACTATCTTGCCCTTGCCGGTGATGGCCAGTCCGTCCTTATAGTTGATGGAGCTGTAAGCGACCGCCACCCGCACTTCACCTTCCGGCAGCTGGCTCTCGGCCAGCCGGGTCAGAGTCGGTACAGTCTTGCCGTCTTGATTTTCCAGTAACAGAGCCTTGAACATGGTTGCCTCTTTGATGACGTGTGAAACGGCGATCAGCTGCTTTGGCGCTTTTGCAATTCAAACTCGAGGGGCTGGGTGCACTCTTGCAGCGCCTCGCCAGCCAGCTTGCGCAGGATCAGCTCGGCAGCCATGCTGCCCATTTTGCGATAGGGAATATGTACCGATGTCAGAGCAGGGTAACAGGCCTTGGCGACATCAGAGTCATCGAAACCGGCAATAGCCAGTTTGCCGGGCACGCTCAGGTGTCGCCGCTGACACTCGAAAAGCACGCCAGCCGCCAGCTCGTCGTTGACGCAGATCAGCGCGTCCAGCTCTGGCCAGCGCAACAGAAACTCACCCAGCATGGCCGCCCCCGTGCTGAAACTGGGAGCCTCCGAGGTATTGATCACCATATCTGGCGAGAGATAGCTCTCCAGCATCGCCTGTTGCCAGCCGCGCATCCGCTGCTGCAGCATCCACTGCTCCTGGCGGGCACAGAGAAAACCGATATTGCGGTAGCCTCGCTCGATCATATGGCGAGTCAACCGATAGCCAGCCTCCTGATTGGAGCCGCCTACACAGATATCCATGGGATGTGGCACCAGTGCTCCCACCTCGACTACCGGCAAGCGGCTCTGCCGCAACAGCGCTTTGTCATCTGGCGACTCAAGGCAACCCAGCACGATCACGGCAGCCGGGTTGTACTGCAGCAGATGCTCCAGCTGTTCGCTCTGCTGGCGCAGGTGTTGGGCATCTCCCAGCACCAGCTGATAACCGACCTTCATCAACCCAGGCTGCAATCCGGCCATCAGTTCGGCACTGGCGCGATCCAGCAGGCTTGGCACTATCACCAGAATGACATGGGAGGTACCCGAAGCCAGCGCCCCGGCCGCCCGATTGGGGATATAGCCGAGCTCTTCCACCGCGGCGTCGATGCGCTCGCGCATCTTGTCTGACACCAGCTCGGGAGTGCGCAGGGCTCGGGAGACCGTCATGGCACCCACTCCGGCCAGCTGAGCCACATCGTTGAGGGTCACCCGACCCGTGCTACGGCGCTTCTTTGCTTCTAACATCCATCCCATCCTCGACTTGCGGCAGCCCACTTTAAGGCAAAAGTGCGACACAGACTATTTGCTCAGGGCCGATTCTACCCTCTTTCCCGGATCACGGGGGCAAGATGACTCCCGTTAATGGATGAAATGATAGCGCTATCACAGTTTCATGTTAGCGCTACCTGATAGCGCTAACTTTCGCGATCATCCTCACAGTTTCCACGCAGCAAGATCGCTAGATTGGCGCCATCTTATCCAGCCGGACATTGCCATGCTGACCCAATTGCTGACCGAAGAGGTCATTTCCATCGAAGCGGGGGCCCGCGACTGGCGTCATGCCATCGAGCTCGCTACCGGCCCCCTGCTGGCCAACGGCACCATTGAGCCCTCCTACGTGGCGGCGCTGTTTCGCTCCCACGAGGAGCTCGGCCCTTACTACGTACTGGGCCCGGGCCTGGCGATGCCGCACGCTCGCCCCGAGGATGGGGTCAACCGGTTGGGTCTGGGGCTGACAGTGCTGAAAACCGGGGTCAATTTCGGATCTGAGGGCAATGACCCGATCCAGCTGCTGATCACCCTGGCCGCCAGCGACAGCAACTCTCACGTGGAGACCATTGCCCAGCTGGCCGAGCTGTTCATGAATGAAGAGGACGTGGCGGCCATCATAGCGGCCGACACCAAAGATGACATTTTGCGCATCCTGGCGCGTTACTGAGCTGCGCCAAGGCGCCCTGACAAAGGAAGAGACGATGAAAATTCTGGTTGTATGCGGACACGGCCTGGGCACCAGCCTGATGATGGAGATGAGCATCAAGAGCATCCTCAAGGAGCTGGCCGTGACGGCCGAGGTGGATCACAGGGATCTCGCCTCTGCCGGCAGTGAAACCGCCGAGATGTTCGTGGCCACCCGCGACATCGCCGAGCAGCTCATCAGCATGGGAGTCAATGGCCGACTGGTGTCCCTGGACAACATGGTCGACAAGGCCGCCATGAAAGAGAAGCTCTCCATCGCCCTGCGCGAACTGGGCGCACTCTAAGGATCCACCATGCGGCCTGCGGGCCGCCTCTTCCATCTGATTGGAGCTGACCATGGAATTTTTCAATTTTCTGATGTTTGACGTGCTGTCGGAGCCCGCCGTGCTGGTCGGCCTGATCGCGCTCATCGGCCTGATAGCCCAGAAAAAACCCGTGACCGAGTGCATCAAAGGCACGGTCAAAACCATCATGGGTTTCGTCATTCTGGGGGCCGGTGCCACCCTGGTGGTGAACTCGCTGGGTGACTTCGCCGTCATCTTCCAGCACGCCTTCGGCATCAAGGGGGTGGTTCCCAACAATGAAGCCATCGTCTCCATCGCCCAGCAGTCGTTCGGCAAGGAGATGGCGATGATCATGTTCTTCGCCATGCTGGTGAACATACTGATCGCCCGCCTCACCCCGTGGAAATTCATCTTCCTGACCGGTCACCATACCCTCTTCATGTCCATGATGGTGGCGGCTATCCTCTCCGCCGGTGGCATGAGCGGCATACCGCTGATCGCGGTCGGCAGCCTGGTGGTCGGCGTGACCATGGTGCTGTTCCCGGCCCTCGCCCACCCTTATATGAAGCAGATCACCGGCTCCGACGAGGTGGCCCTGGGCCACTTCTCCACCATCTCCTACGTACTGGCCGGCTGGATCGGTGCCAAATTCGGCAACAAGGCCCACAGCAGTGAAGAGGTGCAGGTGCCCAAAAGCCTGCTGTTCCTGCGCGATACCCCGGTGGCCATCTCCTTCACAATGGGCATCATCTTCCTCATCACCTCCGCCTTCGCCGGCCCCGAGTTCGTCACCAGCGTCGCCAAGGGCAAGCACTGGTTCATGTTCTCCCTGATGCAGTCCATCACCTTCGCAGCTGGCGTCTACGTCATCCTGCAAGGGGTGCGGATGGTTATCGCCGAGATAGTGCCGGCCTTCAAGGGGATCTCCGACAAACTGGTACCGAACGCCAAACCGGCGCTCGACTGCCCCATCGTCTTCCCCTACGCCCCCAATGCGGTGCTGATCGGCTTCCTGTCTAGCTTCACCGCCGGTCTGGCAGGCATGGTGCTGCTCTATCTGCTGGGACTGACTGTCATTATCCCGGGCGTAGTGCCGCACTTCTTCGTCGGCGCGGCGGCCGGGGTGTTCGGCAACGCTACCGGTGGCCGTCGCGGTGCCCTGCTTGGCGCTTTCGCCAACGGCCTGCTGATCACCTTCTTGCCGGTGTTCCTGCTGCCGGTGCTGGGCGATCTCGGCTTTGCCAACACCACCTTCAGCGATGCCGACTTCGGCGTGGTAGGCATACTGCTTGGGCTGATCGTTCGCTAATCCCGGCCATTGTCAAAAACAAAACGGAGCGCATCGCGCTCCGTTTTTTTCGTGCCCATCCGCCCGGATTCAGTCGTTTTCCAGGCTGGCAAGGCAGTGAGAGAGGGTGCGGGCCAGCGCCCCCTGATTGCGCAGCACCACCGCGTGGGCCTGTTCGCCCATCTGACGGCGCTCGCTTCCATCGGCCAGCAGCGCGCTCACCTTCTCCCCCAGCGCGGCAGCATCGTCTACCAGGGCGGCACCACCCTGAGCCACCAGCTGGCGGGTGATGTCACTGAAGTTGAAGTAGGCGGGACCGATCAGACAAGGCTTGCCCAGCGCCGCCGGCTCCAGCAGGTTGTGGCCACCCACCTTCACCAGACTGCCGCCGACAAACGCCACATCGGCCGCCGCCAGCATCAGCGGCAGCTCGCCCATGGTATCGCCGAGATAGACCTTGTCCGTCTCGTGGATCGGGGCATCGCCAGTACGGCGCACGCAGCCGTAAGGCGCGCACAATTCGGCCACCCGATCGAAACGCTCCGGATGGCGCGGCACCAGGATCAGCACAGCCTGCGGATGACGTTGCAGCACCCCGTCAAACGCCACCAGCACCTGCTCGTCCTCCCCCTGATGGGTGCTGGCGGCGATCCAGACCGGCCTGTTCTGTCCCATGCGCTGGCGCAGGGCTCGGCCTCTGGCCTGCACCTCGTCCCCCAGCTGGAGGTCGAACTTGATGGAACCGGTCACCGCCAGTCGCGCGCGGTCGATGCCAAGACGGGCGAAACGGTCGGCGTCATCCTGATGCTGGCAAAGCAGATGGGTCAGCGGCCGGCTGAGGGCGTCGAACGCCCCCGGGAAGCGGGCATAACGCCGGCAAGAGCGCTCAGAGAGACGGGCATTGATGATAGTCACCGGCAGGTGGCGCGTCTCACAGGCGGCCAGCCAGTTCGGCCAGAGCTCAGTCTCCATCACCCAAAGGGCGCGCGGCTTTATGCGCTTGAGGAAGGCGGCCACCGCCCAGGGGTAGTCGAGCGGCGCGTAGCGATGCACCACCAAATCGCCGAGTCTGGCCGCCTGTTCGGCGCCGGTGCGGGTGGTCGTGGTGAGCAGGATAGGCAAGTCCGGCCGCTCGGCCTTGAGGGCCCGGATAAGGGGCGTGATGGCGAGCGTCTCGCCGACGCTCACCGCATGGATCCAGAGCGGTGCCTCTTGCCCGCTAGCGGGCGTCCGTCCCAGATGCTCGGCCCAGCGCACACCGAAGCCGGGCTTGCCCTTCTTCGGCTTGTAGAGCGCCAGTAGCACCAGCGGTAACCCCAAGTGGATCAGCAGGTTGTAGAGCAGCCGAGAGAGCATGCTATTGCGGCTCCGAGCGCTTGCCCGGGTCGGAAACGAAGTGCGGTGGCTCGCCCACTTGCAACACTATTGGTTGAGCCGGCGACTCACCGCCCTCCAGCCGCCTGCCCGCCTTTATCACCTGTTCCGGCATCAGCTCGATCAGGCACTTGAGGTGGCCGAACTTGCAGGTGCGCTTGAAGCAGGGGCGACACGCTATGTCGGTGTGGACTATCTCGACCCTGTCGGCCAACGGCGGCGTGTAGAGCGGCGAAGTGGAGCCATAAACCCCGATCAGCGGCCGGTTGAGGGCGGCGGCTATGTGCATCAGGCCTGAGTCGTTGGCGATGACCCGGCTGGCCAGCGCCATCAGGTCGATCGCCTCATACAGGCTGGTCTTGCCCGCCAGCACGTGGCAGTTGGGGCGCGACAAGGGATTGATCCGGTCGCGAATGGTGTTGGCTACGGGCACATCCTTGCCGGAGCCGAAGATCCACACCTGCCAGCCCTCATCCAGGTGCTTCTGCGCTACCACGGCGTAGTGCCCTTCCGGCCAGCGCTTGGCCGGACCGAACTCGGCCCCGGGACAGAGCACCAGCACGGGACGGGCGCGATCCAGACCGAGCCGGTCCAGCGCCTTGCCCTGATTGATGAGGTCAACATTGAGCGAGGGGCGGGGAATGGCGGGAATATCAGCCCGGCTCTTCATCTGCGCCTTGGGATAGGCCAGCGCCAGATAGGCTTCCACCATCAGCGGGAAGGCTGACTTGTTGCTGCGCAGGTCGTTGAGCAGGCCGAAGCGGTGCTCCCCTTTCCAGCCGGTGCGTACCGGGATCCTGGCGAACCAGGGGATCAGCGCCGACTTCATGGAGTTGGGCTGGATGATGGCCTGATCGTACTTCTCGGCCGCCAGCTGCTTGCCGAGGCGACGGCGCGCCAGCAACTTGAAGTCACCGTGGCCAAGGGACATGGTGATCGCCTTGTCCACCTCCGGCATCCGCTCCAGCAGGGTGACGCACCAGGCGGGCGCCATCACATGCAACTCGCTGTCAGGGTGATTGGCCTTGATCGCCTTGTAGAGGCTCTGGGACATCACCATGTCGCCGACCCAGGAGGGGCCGATCACCAATATCTTCATCTCACGCGTCTCTTGGGGCCAAGCCCTGCGGTTAATCGTTACTGGCCGAGATTATGCCCGAAGAATGGCCCGAGAAATAACAGAAGATCCCCGTATCACACGCGCTCACGCCAAAAAAGAGTCTGTTTGAACACTACACACAGCGGGTGCCGGAACCATGCTCCGCCTGCCGTTTTAGGCTAGAATGGGCGCCAATTCGAGCATGGCCCGCCCGCCGGGCGCCAACAAGAGTCCTTAATCCGTGAAAAAACCGACCCTGGCGGCCGTCCTGATCGTCAAGAATGAAGCCGAAAACCTGAGAGCCTGCCTCGCTTCCCTCGATGGCCTGGTGGACGAGATCGTCATCATGGACTCAGGCAGTCAGGACGAAACCCCTGCCATCGCCGCCGAATTTGGCGCCCGCTTCTTCGTCAACCCGGTATGGCCGGGCTTCGGTCGCCAGCGCCGGCTCGCCCAATCCCATGTCCAGTCAGAGTGGGTGCTGTGGCTGGATGCCGACGAGCGGCTCACCCCTGAGCTGAAAGCGGCCATCGCCACCGTCATGGCCAACCCGGCCAGCGATACCATCTACTCGATCCCCCGCCTCTCCTGGGTGTTTGGCCGTTTCATCCGCCACAGCGGCTGGTATCCGGATCGGGTGCTGCGCCTCTACCCCAAGACACTGACCAGCTACAACGAGGTGCTGGTGCACGAAAAGGTGGAGGTGCGTGCCAACATGAAGATCGTCAATCTCCATGGTGACCTGCTCCACTTCACCTATCGGGATCTGGAGCACTATCTGGTGAAGTCCGCCAGCTATGCCAGAGCCTGGGCCGATCAACGCACCGCCCGTGGCAAGAAGGGCTCCCTCAGCCAGGGACTGGTGCATGCGCTAGGCTGCTTCCTCAAGATGTACCTGCTCAAAGCGGGCTTCCTGGATGGCAAGCAGGGACTCTTGCTGGCCATACTGTCGGCCCACTCCACCTTCGTGAAGTACGCCGACCTCTGGATCCGCCAGCAGCCGCAGGCGCCGGATCAGCCCCCCCGATAATCCCCACTGTCGAGCCAACCCCCATGAGCAGACAGGGCCCCTCGGGGCCCTGTCTGCATCTGTCAGCGCTCTGTCAGCGCTCTGTCCGCCAGAAGGGCGGTGCCCAGCGAGCGATCGCCGTCGCCATTGTCTTGGGATCGAGCTGGCTCATGTCTTGCGGATGATCGCTGTCTTCCGGCGGGCTGAACGCCAGGTGGCGCCCCTCACTGTTGAGCGGACGCCAGCGCAGCGGGGTGGCCGAGCGGTGCGCCGGGAAGAACCCTACAGTGGGCACATCCAGCGCCGCCGCTATATGCAACGGCCCCGTGCTGCCCGCCACGAACAGGGCGGCATTGGCCATCACCTGGCAGAACGTGGGCAGCCCCTCGTCAGAGCGGTAGATCCAGCCGTTGCCGCCGTGGGCCAGCAGCTCGGCTGCCAGCTGTTCGGCGACCCTCTCCTCCCCCGGCCCCGCCGTCAGTATGCACTGCAACTCGGGGCAGGCCTGATTGAGCTTGATGATGAGGCGGGCGTACTGCTCGATGGAGAGGTTGTTGGCCGAGCCGCCGCTGCCGGCATGTACCATCAGCCAGGGGCGGTTGGCATCCAGCTTTAATCGGGTGGCGACCTGCTCGCGCACCTGCTGCAGGCGCAGGGGATCGACACTGAGGTAAGGGCCCTGCGGCTCTACCACGCTCACCTGCTGGTCGGCGAGGAAGCGGCGCACCAAATCCAGGTTGTATTCGTACTCCGGTTTCTGGGAGCGGGAGCGACGCTGGATCAGCCGCTGGTTGTAGAGCACCTGGGCCAGCTTGGTGGCAGGAGCCAACCGGTAAGGGATGTGCGCCTTCCATACCAGCATGGCATTACGGGAGTTGGAGAAGAGGCAGATGGAGGCATCAAAGGCGGCCGCCTTGATGCGCGCCTGCAAGGCACGTTGCTGTTCCTTGTCGGCCCGTGAGCCCGGATCCAGAATGATCTCGTCGATCCAGGGACAGAGGCGGGCCAACGGCGCCGTGTAGGCGGGAACCAGGGCAGTCACATGACAATCCATGGAACGCTTGAGCATGGCAAAACTCGGCCAGGCCAGCATGAAGTCACCAATCTTGTCGTTGCGTACTACCAGAATACGTTTCATAAAAAATCCCTTTGCTCCCTGTCACCAATGCAAGGAGGCTTGATGCGCGGTGCGGGTATTCTTGCCTGATGCAGGGCTATTCTCAAGCGAAGACGCCTGGCGACACCGATTTGAACGACCAAACTTAGCGCTTCGCCCCGGCATTCACCCCATCCGGTCGCGACAAAACGCCAACAGACCCTATAATGCGACCAAATTTCCAGGTTGCAGGAATCAACAGCATGACCAACAAGGTAATTTATCCCGGCACCTTCGACCCCATCACCAATGGCCACACCGACCTCATTGGCCGGGCCGCCAAACTGTTTGATAACGTGGTGGTCGGCGTTGCCAACAGCCCGAGCAAGCGCCCGCTGTTCGATCTGGCAGAACGTGTCCTGCTTGCCCAGCAAGTGACCGCCCACCTGCCCAACGTCAAGGTGGTTGGCTTCTCCGGCCTGCTGGTGGACTTCGCCAGGGAGCAGCAGGCCAACGTGCTGATCCGTGGCCTGCGCGCCGTCTCCGACTTCGAGTACGAATTCCAGCTGGCCAACATGAACCGCCGCCTGATGCCGGAGCTGGAGAGCGTCTTCCTCACCCCGGCGGAGGAGAACTCCTTCATCTCCTCGACCCTGGTGAAGGAGGTCGCCCTGCATGGCGGCGATATCCGCCAGTTCGTCGACCCGATCGTCGCCAAGGCGATTGCCGCCAAGCAAGGCAAGTGATCAAAAAAATCAGGCTGCCCGAAGGTAGCCTGTTTCTTGAGGAGCGCATGCATCCCGCCAGCCTTTGCAGGCATTGACCATCAGCTGGCCTGGCGAGCCAGCATCTGCTGGCAGGAGAGCGCCAGCGTGTCGAGCCACTCGTAGCGACGCCGGTACATGGCCCGCTTCTTGGAAGCGACCTCCTCCAGCGGTTTGCGCTGGGCAGGCTGCAACCGCACGAAGTTGTCATCCAGATCCACAGCGCCAAACTCCTGCCAAAGCTCGTCATAATCCGCCTGCAGACAGGCTTTCTTCTTCTTGCTGTAGCGCCTGGCCTGGTAGATGTGCGCCTTCATCCGCACCGCCGAGATATGCTCGGCCCCCATCGCCTCGGCCAGCAGCATCACCAGCATCACCACCAGCGACTTGGGCCTCAGGCCCTGACCCTCCTTGGTGAGCGCCCGTACCTTGTCCTGCGCCTGCTCGACGCAGGGCTCGGGCCCCTGCACAGAACCGATCACCAGGGCCAGCTTATTGGGGGTACCCGCCAGCGAGAAGGCGCAGGTGTAGAGGCGCTTGCCCTGTCGATCGACGATGGAGAGCGCCAGCTCGGCCTCGCGCCGGAAGGTGCCATCGTGGCGCAGCACGATGCGGCACTCGCTCTCGGGATAGTGACCAAGCGCTATGCCTTCCCCCAGATAGAGCGGATCGATCAGCGCCGGATAATGGGCCAGCAGCAGCCGGTAGTGGTTTTCCAGCATCTCGGCCCGTTCGGTCGCAGTAGAGTTGGCAAAACGGTAGGGCCGCATCGGCTTGTCGAGCAGCTCGGGATAGTGGGCAGGCAGAGCCTTGAGGGGTTCGGCCTGAAACAGCTCGAATACCCGGCTCAGCTGCTGCCGATAGAGCAGGCTGCGCAGCACGAACTTGGCGCGATTGAAGGTCTTGCGGGCGCTGTCATCGGGATAGAGGAAGCGGGCCATTTTTTGGGCACAATAGTGCCCATGCCGGGATAAATGATCCCAGTCTATTGATTTAGCTGTCATTTTATTTTCTCAAACTGCCTGAACGGTCGAGATACTAGTGACGGGTGCGCATATCTTCAACAGACTGGAAATACTCTCTTACAACTTGGCCGTTTCAGGCCAAAATAACGGTCATTCAGCGCTGGCAGTGGGAGCAAAACACCGTGGTTCTCTGCCCTAGCCGGATTTCACTGAGCAGAGTGTGACAATGAAAACAGGGCTGACCACCCCGCCCATAGACCTGCAACTGCTGCACGAAATAGCCCGGCTTGCCATCAGCGCTGGTGAAATCCTTGAGGGTGGTGCCGCCCTGCTTGATGGCCTCGGCCAGCACCCGCTTGATCTCGCCCACCAGAGTCGCCAGCCGCTCGGCACTGATGTTGCCCGCCGCCCGCTTGGGATGAATACCAGCGGCATAGAGCGCCTCGTTGGCGTAGATGTTGCCAACCCCGACCACCACATGATTATCCATCAGGAAAGTCTTGATGGCGGTGCTGCGACCCTTGGCGCGCCCCTGCAGATAGTCGGCGCTGAAGGCCTGGGTCAGCGGTTCCGGCCCCAGCTTGGCCAGCAGGGCGTGTGCCTCAGCCGGTTCACGGGTCCACAGCAGGGCCCCGAAGCGGCGCGGATCATTGAGCCGCAGCAGCTTGCCGTTAGCGAGCTCTATGTCCACGTGATCGTGTTTCTCGGCCGGGGTGCCGATATCCAGCACCCGCAGACTGCCCGACATACCCAGGTGCAGGATGGCGGTGCCAAAGTCGGTCTCCAGCAGCAGGTACTTGGCTCGGCGGCCGACCCTGTGGATGGTGAGATCCACCAGCTCCTGGATTTCGCCCGGCACCGGCCAGCGCAACCGACCATCCCGCACCACGACACGAGTGACCTTGATGCCGGTGAGCCAGGGAGAGATGCCCTGGCGGCTGACTTCGACTTCCGGTAATTCAGGCATAGGGTCCTCTCGCTCGAAAATGGATTAGGGGGTGGGACGCAACAAGCTGCGGTACTGCTCCTGACTCAGGCTGAGCCAGGTCGATGGAGGCAGCAGAGCGGCAAACTGGCCACTGTCCTGATAGAGCCCCACTTCTATCGGATCGCTCTGACCGGCGATCCATATCTTGAGGGTGACCGGCGCCCCCCGCACTGCACCACCCGGTGGCAATAGCCACCCCTGCCACTCTTCGATGTGAGCGGCCAGCTGGGCACTGCTAAGCCCCAGATCCGGCCCGCTGCGCCAGCCCTGACCGATGCGCTCGATCTGCCAGCTAGGTCCCTGCCAGGTGAGCACAACGGCGCTGTCCGGCAGCAGGGGACGGGCACGCTGTGCGCTGTTCTCCTGCTGGGCTGTCTCCAACCGGTGCAGCAGAGTGATCACCGCCAGTACGGCCACTATGATCACGTTATTCCAGCCTTTGCGGCTCAATCTGAACATGGCAAGCCTCCCTTCGAACCGGCAGTGTACTGAATTCCAGCCATAAAAAAACCCGGCACAAGGCCGGGTTTTTGAGACAAAACCAAGAGATTACTTGATTTTGCCTTCTTTGTAGATCACATGCTGACGAACAACGGGATCAAACTTTTTGATCTCCATTTTTTCGGGCATGGTGCGCTTGTTCTTGGTAGTGGTATAGAAGTGACCAGTACCGGCGCTGGAGTTCAGACGAATTTTCTCGCGAATACCTTTAGCCATGATCTAATTCCTTATACCTTAACACCGCTGGCGCGCAGTTCAGCCAGAACCACTTCAACGCCACGCTTGTCGATGATACGCATGCCTTTTGCGGATACGCGCAGACTTACGAAGCGTTTTTCACCCTCAACCCAAAAACGGTGAGTGTGCAGGTTCGGCAGGAAACGACGCTTGGTAGCGTTGTTAGCGTGCGAACGGTTGTTACCAACTGCCGGGCGCTTGCCGGTTACTTGGCATACTCTAGACATGTCAGTCTCTCCAAATCTTACTTCATTGCTCGAGCAAATATCTGCCCCGCTGGCCTTCGATTGCGGGGCAAACAGAAGGCGGCATTTTATACAGCATCCGTGATCAAAGATCAACTAATACAGTGCCAGAGCCAGTTACAACCAACCACGCTCTGCAAAAGAAACCGTGATGCCATCACCGATCACCAAGTGATCCAGCACTCTGATATCGATCAGGGCCAAGGCGGCCAAGATCCGATCCGTGATCTGGCGGTCGGCCCGACTGGGCTCGGCCACGCCGGACGGGTGATTATGCGCCAGAATCACGGCGGCTGCATTATGTTTGAGCGCGATCTGCACGATTTCTCTGGGCCAGACGCTCGCCGAGTCGAGGGTTCCGTAAAAAAGTTCAACGAATTGAATCACTCTGTGCTGGTTGTCCAGCAGCAACAAGGCGAACACCTCTCGCGGCCGATCCCGCAGCTGGGCCTGCAGATAGTCCCGGGTCAGCTGGGGCGAGGTGAGCGCATCGCCCCGTTGCAGCTGTTCGGCCAGATGACGCTTGCCCATCTCCAGCACCGCCTGCAGCTGGGCATATTTGGCAGGGCCCAGGCCATGCGCCTCGCAAAATGCCCGCTGATCCGCCCCCAGCAAGCTGCGCAAAGAGCCGAATTGATTCAAAAGCTTGCGCGAGAGATCCACCGCGCTCAGTCCATTAACGCCGGTGCGCAGAAAGATGGCCAGCAACTCGGCATCGGACAAGGTGCCGGGCCCCTGGCGCAACAGCTTCTCTCGGGGTCGTTCATCTTCCGGCCACTCCTTGATGCTCATTTGTCTCTCCCTCATCCCTGTTGAGAAAAAACATAGCAAAAAATTGCACGCCCCCGACCACAAGTCCCTCATGTCAGCCTCTGTCGTCATCCCTTGCCTGTGGTATCTTAGCCGACCAGTCAGAGTGAGCCGGAAGAGAAGCAGCAGATGAGATTGGCCGATAAACGCATCCTGTTGGGTGTCAGTGGCGGGATCGCCGCCTACAAGAGTGCCGAACTGGTACGCCGCCTGAAAGATCAGGGAGCCGAGGTAAGGGTGGTGATGACCCGCTCCGCCAAGGAGTTCATCACGCCGCTGACCCTGCAAGCCGTCTCCGGCCATCCGGTGGCAGACAGCCTGCTGGATCCTGCCGCCGAAGCGGGCATGGGCCATATCGAGCTGGCCAAGTGGGCGGATTTGGTACTGATCGCCCCGGCCAGCGCCAACCTGATGGCCCGCATGGCCGCTGGCATGGCTGACGAGCTGCTGACCACCCTCTGTCTGGCGACACCGGCACCGGTGGCACTGGCCCCCGCCATGAACCAGCAGATGTATCTTAACGCTGCCACTCAGGCCAACCTCAAGACCCTGGCCAGCCGCGGTATCCTGCTGTGGGGGCCAGATTCTGGCAGCCAGGCCTGTGGCGACGTGGGCCCGGGCCGGATGCTGGATCCCTTGGAGCTGGTGGAGCGCAGCTGCCAGCAACTGGCCACCGAGCCACTGCTGGCGGGCGTCAGGCTGCTGCTCACCGCAGGACCAACCCGCGAGGCACTGGATCCGGTGCGCTACATCAGCAACCACAGTTCCGGCAAGATGGGCTACGCCATCGCCCGCGCTGCCCGTGAGGCGGGTGCCGAGGTGACGCTGGTGAGCGGCCCGGTCGCCCTGTCGACACCGAGCGGAGTAGCGCGAGTCGATGTGGAAAGCGCCGAGCAGATGCATCAGGCGGTGATGAACCGTGTGGCCAGCTGCGATCTCTTCATTGGGTGCGCCGCCGTGGCCGACTATCGCCCCGAGCAGATCGCCGACCAGAAGATCAAGAAGACCGGCGACAACGACCAGATGGTGCTGACCCTGGTCAAAAATCCAGACATCATCGCCGCCGTAGGAGCACTGTCAGAAAAGCCCTTCACCGTCGGATTTGCCGCCGAAACCGTGGATGTGGAACAATACGCCCTCGATAAACTGCAGCGTAAGCGGCTGGACATGATCGCCGCCAACGACGTGTCCCGCGCGGGTCAGGGCTTCAATGCCGATGACAATGCCCTGACCGTCTTCTGGCAAGGGGGGCAAGCCCCTTTGCCGCTGGCCGATAAGCTGACGCTGGCCCGTCACCTCATCGCCCTGATTGCACGCCACTACCGAGGCTAACATCCGGCAGGCGAACGATTCACGACGACACAGACCGCACTGAACATGCTGGGTCTCCACACAAGAACTCATTGAAAAACGAACTATCCATGACAACACAAATTGAATTGAAGATTCTGGATGCCCGCATCGGCACCGAGTACCCGCTGCCTGCCTATGCCACACCGGGCTCTGCCGGTATGGACCTGCGCGCCCTGCTGGATGCGCCCATCACCTTGGCACCGGGCGATACCACACTGGTACCGACCGGTCTGGCCATCCACATTCAGGATCCGGCTCTGTGTGCCACCATTTTGCCCCGCTCCGGCCTCGGCCATAAGCACGGCATAGTGCTGGGCAACCTGGTGGGCCTCATCGATTCCGATTACCAGGGCCAGCTGATGGTCTCGGTCTGGAACCGTGGCAACGATAGCTTCACCATGCAACCCGGCGAGCGCATCGCCCAGCTGGTGATCATGCCGGTGGTTCAGGCCAGCTTCCAACTGGTCGATGAGTTCAATCAGAGTGAACGGGGTGAAGGCGGTTTTGGTTCTTCTGGTCGCCAATAACAGACCACACCGGCCCTTTGGCCTGTGCCTGATAATAGAATCAAGCCATTGTTTTTTTAGGGGAATCCATGGCAAGCAGTAATCAGAAACAGAGTCGGCGCGATCAGATCCTGCAAGCACTCGCCCATATGCTGGAAACCAGCCCTGGCCAGCGTATCACCACGGCACGTCTGGCGGCCGAGGTGGGTGTCTCTGAGGCAGCCCTCTATCGACATTTTCCCAGCAAGGCGCGGATGTTCGAGGGGCTGATCGACTTTATCGAGGATTCCCTGCTGTCACGGGTCAACCTGATCATGGCCGAAGAGAAGGACACCATGGCCCGCTGCCATCATATCCTTCAACTGCTGCTGGTGTTCGCCGAGCGCAACCCCGGCATCACCCGAATCCTCAACGGCGACGCCCTGCTGGGTGAGCACGATAGACTGCGGGATCGCATCAGCATTTTGTTCGACAAGCTGGAGACCCAGATCAAGCAGGTATTGCGGGAAAAGCGGCTGCGGGAAGGTCAGGGCTTCCAGCTCGACGAGACCATGCTGGCCAATCTGCTGCTGGCCTATACCGAGGGACGCATCAGCCAGTTTGTCCGCTCCGAGTTCAAACTCAAGCCCACCGCCGGCTTCGAGGATCAGTGGTTGTTCATCCGCAGCCAGCTGCTACAAAGCTGAACCAGAGGGGGCGGATCGGCCAATGCGTCCGCTCCGAGTTAAAACTCAAGCCCACTGCAGGCTGCGAGGATCAGTGGTTGTTCATCCGCAGCCAGCTGCTACAAAGCTGAACCAGAGGGGCGGATCGGCCAATGCGTCCGCTCCGAGTTCAAACTCAAGCCCACTGCAGGCTTCGAGGATCAGTGGCTGTTCATCCGCAGCCAGTTATTGCAAAGCTGATCCAGACAGGTTGGTGCAAACAGGGAGGCCTTGGCCTCCCTTGTTTTTTGTGGCAAAAAAGAGGGGTGAGCACCAGATGCGACCCGGATTGTCGCATTCCAGTGTTAGATTCATGCGTTATAAACCTTTACTGCCTGACAGGACATCCTATGGAACCCGAAATCATTACCGAAGCGCATACCTGGCTGGTCAATAACCAGGACCGGCTGATCGATTATGCCGTCAACATGGCGGCCGCCCTGGTCACCCTGCTGGTCGGTTACATCGCCGCCAACATCATCAGCAGCGCAGTGGTCAAGATGATGCAGGCCCGCAAGCTGGACACCACCATCACCCATTTCGTCGGCAGCATACTCAAGTACACCATACTGGTGTTCGTGGTGATCGCTGCTTTGGGTCGGGTCGGGGTACAGACCGCCTCCTTCATTGCCATCATAGGTGCCGCCGGTCTGGCCATCGGTCTGGCGCTGCAAGGCTCGCTCTCCAACTTCGCCGCCGGTTTCCTGCTGATCATCTTCCGCCCCATCAAGGCGGGTGAGTTCATCGAAGTGGCGGGTACTGCGGGCGTAGTGCAGTCGGTACAGCTGTTCACCACCACCCTCACCTCGGGTGACAACAAGATGGTAGTGGTACCCAACGCCGCCATCCTGAACGGCACCATAGTCAACTACTCTCGCATGGACACCCGTCGCATCGACATGACCTTCGGCATCGGCTACGGCTCGGATCTGCGCAAGGCCAAGCAGATCCTCGAGCGCCTGGTGCATGAAGAGCCGCGCATCCTGAAAGATCCTGCCGCCACCATAGCCGTCGCAGCCCTGGCCGACTCCTCGGTCAATATCGTGGTGCGTCCCTGGGTGAAAACCGCCGATTACTGGGGTGTCTGGTTCGACTTTCACGAGAAGGTGAAGCTGACTTTCGACGCCGAGGGTGTCGAGATCCCCTTCCCGCAGATGGTCATGCACATGCAAAAACCCCAGGCCTGAAGCAGGCCCTGAGTACAACCATGCCAGCCTTAGCGCTGGCATGGTTGTTTATGGGCCTCATGTGCACGGCGCAGGCATAAAAAATCCGGCCACCCGGGCCGGATCTTGCGCCGTTGTCACCATGGCCAGCACGCCCATCCATAGGGCAGGCAGTTCCCTCAGACCAGTCGACGAGCGACCCGGTTAAGCAACGGCTGCACCAGCACATAACCCCCCAGTACGGCACCCATCACGGCCAGCACCCTTATCTCCAGGGTTGGCGCCGCACTGGTCAGCACCATGGTCAACAGGCCGATGAAGCCAGTGGCAAGCAGGCTCAGGGCAAACAGGCATAACAGGTGTTTCATATCGATCTCCTTATTCCAGACTGTGGCCATCCCTGGGAGATCTAATCCATTCGGCTCCTATACTAGCCAAGGCCCACCCCCGACAATTTGCGCTTGCTCATAAAATGAGCCAAAAGGCGGCGATCAAATACCCCTTTAGCTGTAACACTCACTTGCCAGGCAGCAAGCTGCGGCCAACCATCGATGAAAGCCCTTTCAACCCGTACAAGCCGGGTGAAGTATGAGCAAACTCAAGATCCCCTGGTCATGAGTGACTCATAATCGCAGCGTTTTGGTTGTAAACTCCTTCGATGGCAGACAATTGGTAAAGCTCTGTTACACGGGCCGCACGCCGTGCTCGGTATAATGTTCGAATAATAAGGTTTGGCGGGAGCCTTGCCTGCAAGGTTCAAACACAACTAGGAAGATCGGTAATCCTATGAAAAACATCAATCCAACCCAGACCCAGGCCTGGCAGGCGCTGGAAGCCCATTTTTCAGCTAACAAAGAGACTCGACTCAAGGATCTGTTCGCGCAGGACCCGAAGCGCTTCGACAAGTTCTCCCTCACCTTTGGCGGCGATATCCTGGTTGACTACTCAAAAAACCTGATCACCGAGGAAACCCTCAAATTACTGGTTGATCTGGCCAAAGAGACCGATCTTCGCAGCGCGATCGATGCCATGTTCAATGGCGACAAGATCAACATGACCGAGGGCCGCTCCGTACTGCACGTGGCCCTGCGCAACCGATCCGACCGCCCCATCGAGTGCGACGGCAAGGATGTGATGCCGGAAGTGAACGCCGTACTGGCCAAGATGAAGGGCTTCTGCGAGAAGGTAATCGGAGGCGAGTGGAAAGGCTACACCGGCAAGGCGATCCAGCACGTGGTCAACATCGGTATCGGTGGCTCTGATCTGGGCCCGGTGATGATCACCGAGGCGCTGCGCCCCTATAAAAACCACCTGCAGATGCACTTCGTCTCCAACGTCGATGGCACCCACATCGCCGAGACGCTCAAAGAGATTGATCCGGAAACCACCCTGTTCCTGGTGGCCTCCAAGACTTTCACCACTCAGGAGACCATGACCAACGCCCTGACCGCCCGCGACTGGTTCATCAAGATCGCCGGTGACAAGGCCCACGTTGCCAAGCACTTCGCTGCGCTCTCTACCAATGGCAAGGCCGTGGCCGAGTTCGGCATCGACACCAACAACATGTTCGAGTTCTGGGACTGGGTTGGCGGCCGTTACTCCTCCTGGTCTGCCATCGGTATGCCCATCGCCCTCTCCGTCGGTTTCGAGCACTTCGAAGCCCTGCTGCAAGGCGCCTTCGAGATGGATATGCACTTTGCCACTGCCTCCTATGAGCAGAACGTGCCGGTGCTGCTGGCGCTGATTGGCCTGTGGTACAACAACTTCCATGGTGCCGAGTCCGAAGCCATTCTGCCGTACGATCAGTACATGCACCGCTTCCCTGCCTACTTCCAGCAGGGCAACATGGAGTCCAACGGCAAGTACGTGGATCGCAACGGCAAGCCGGTTGACTACCAGACTGGCCCCATCATCTGGGGTGAACCGGGCACCAACGGCCAGCACGCCTTCTACCAGCTGATCCATCAGGGCACCAAGCTGATCCCCTGTGACTTCCTGGCGCCAGCCATCAGCCACAACCCGATCGGTGACCACCACCCGAAACTGCTGGCCAACTTCTTCGCCCAGACCGAGGCGCTGGCCTTCGGCAAGAGCAAAGAACAGGTCGAAGCCGAGTTCCTGGCGGCTGGCAAAACTCTGGAGCAGGTCAAGGATCTGGTGCCGTTCAAGGTGTTCGAAGGCAACCGCCCGACTAACTCCATCCTGTTCAAGAGCCTGACCCCGAAAACCCTGGGTGCCCTGATCGCCATGTACGAGCACAAGATCTTCGTACAGGGCGCAATCTGGAACATCTTCAGCTTCGATCAGTGGGGCGTGGAGCTGGGCAAACAGCTGGCCAACAAGATCCTGCCGGAGCTCAACACCGCCGAGGCTGTCACCAGCCACGACGGCTCCACCAACGGTCTGATCAACACCTGGAAAGCGTGGAAAGCCTGATTTATCCCACCTTTCTGAATGCAAAAGCCCCGCTCGATGAGCGGGGCTTTTTTATGTCGGGTCGGGCTGATTTTTCTGGCTGGCCGGTCGGGTGTCCAGTCCGACCGGCGACGGGGATCGTCATCCCCGTCCCTTCATCACCCTGCCCGATGCAGGCTTAACCGCCGACGGCGATACGCTTCATGTCCTTCATGTAACCACGCAGTACCTGACCGATTTTTTCGATCGGATGGTTGCGGGTCGCCTCGTTGGCCGCCAGCAGCGCCAGGTTATCAACGCTCTGCCCTTCCGCCTTGCTGGCACCCAGATCGCCCGCTTTCAGGGTCGGCATGAAGTGCTCACGCAGCAACGGTACAGCGGCGTTGGCGAACAGGTAGTTACCGTACTCGGCGGTATCGGAGATGACCACGTTCATCTCGTACAGACGCTTGCGAGCAACTGTGTTGGCGATCAGCGGCAGCTCGTGCAGGGATTCGTAGTAGGCAGACTCCTCGTAGATACCGGAAGCCACCATGGTTTCGAACGCCAGCTCGACACCCGCCTTGACCATGGCCACCATCACCACGCCATTGTCGAAATACTCCTGCTCGGCAATCTTGCCAGCGAACGCCGGGGCATTTTCGAAGGCAGACTTGCCGGTCTCTTCGCGCCAGGTGAACAGTTTGACGTCATCTTCAGCCCAGTCGGCCATCATGCCGCGAGAGAACTCACCGGCGATGATGTCGTCCATGTGCTTCTCGAACAGCGGCCGCATCAGGGTGCGCAGTTGCTCGGAAAGCTCGAAGGCGCGCAGCTTGGCCGGGTTGGAGAGGCGGTCCATCATCAGGCTGATGCCACCCTGCTTCAGGGCTTCGGTGATGGTCTCCCAGCCGAACTGGATCAGCTTGCCGGCATAAGCCTTGTCGGTCCCTTCGGCAACCAGTTTGTCGTAGCAGAGCAGGGAACCGGCCTGCAGCATGCCGCAGAGGATGGTCTGCTCGCCCATCAGGTCAGATTTCACTTCCGCCACGAAGGAGGATTCCAGCACCCCGGCACGGTCGCCGCCAGTAGCAGAGGCCCATGCCTTGGCGATGGCCATACCTTCACCCTTGGGATCGTTCTCCGGGTGAACGGCGATCAGGGTCGGCACACCGAAGCCACGCTTGTACTCTTCACGCACTTCGGTACCCGGGCACTTGGGTGCCACCATCACGACTGTGATGTCGGCGCGGATCTGCTGACCCTCTTCCACCACGTTGAAGCCGTGGGAGTAGCCCAGCGCGGCGCCCTGCTTCATCAGCGGCATCACGGTTTTCACTACATCGGAGTGCTGCTTGTCCGGGGTCAGGTTCAATACCAGATCGGCGGTCGGGATCAGCTCTTCATAAGTGCCGACCGCGAAGCCGTTGTCGGTGGCTTTCTGCCAGGATGCGCGCTTCTCGGTGATGGCGGCCTTGCGCAGGGCGTAGGAGATATCCAGCCCGGAGTCACGCATGTTCAGACCCTGGTTCAGCCCCTGGGCACCACAGCCCACAATCACCACCTTCTTGCCCTTCAGCACGTCGCAACCGTCGGCGAATTCCGCCCGCTGCATGAAACGACACTTGCCCAGTTGGGCCAACTGCTGACGCAGGTTCAAGGTGTTGAAATAGTTAGCCATGGTGATTGCTCCGTTCGATTGATTCCATGCCGGGTAGCGGCGTTGTCTGAACCACTATAGCGCGGGACACTTATTGCCTGAACTGATATATTCGAAACAGTATGTTGCAAGAATTGAAAGATGATTTTTGGTAATATCACGCAGTGTCATCCCAAGTCAGCAAGCGCGCCGCAGCAGGAATTGAAAAATGGACCTTCGCAATCTCGAGCTGTTTCTCCACCTCGCCGACTCCCTTCACTTCGGCAAAAGCGCCGATGCCATGGCGGTCAGTCCCTCCACCCTGAGCCGTGCCATCCAGCGACTGGAGCAGGAGACTGGCTGCGTGCTGTTCGAACGGGACAACCGTTCGGTACGACTCACCTCGGCGGGCGAGAAGCTGCGTGAGTTTGGCGGTGGCCTGTTGCAGGAGTGGCGTCAGCTCAAGCAAGAGCTCAAACGCAGCGACGAACCGCTGCAGGGGCGGCTGCGGGTGTTCTGCTCGGTCACCGCAAGCTACTTTCTGCTGCCCGAGGTACTGGAGCGCTTTCGTCGCCGCTATCCCCAGCTGGAGATCAAGCTGGAGACTGGCGACCCGGCGCTGGCAGTGGACAGGATCCTGGCCGACGAAGCCGATCTGGCCATCGCCGCGCGGCCGGATGCGCTCTCCGCCAAGCTGGAATTTGCTAGCCTGCAACAGGTACCGTTGGTGTTCATCGCTCCACGCAACCCGCCTCAACCCAACCAGTGGTTCTTGCAGGGAGAGCCCGACTGGGAGCGGCTGCCGCTGATCCTCTCCGAGCAGGGTCTGGCGCGAAAGCGATGTGACCAGTGGTTTCGCAACAAGGGCATCGCCCCCAACATCTATGCCGAGGTGGCGGGCAACGAGGGGATAGTCGCCATGGTGGCGCTCGGTTTTGGCGTCGGGCTGGTGCCTGCTGCCGTGATCGATCACAGCCCCATGGGGGAGAAAGTGCGCATAGTCGAGCCCAGACCGGCGCTCAAGCCGTTCGATGTCGGCATCGCCGTACTCAAGAAGCGGCTGGAAGAGCCGCTAATCCGCGCCTTCTGGGATACCGCGCGCGGCCAGGGGTCACTGCGCTGACGAGCTAACCACGTCGGCCATCATGGCGCAGCAGTTGGCGGGAAGATCCGGGTTATCCAGCTTCAGCCGATGAATAGTACTGCCAACCCCCTCCTCAACAAAACGCTCGAACACACCCGATTGGCACGCCCGCTGCAACCCGAGCTCAATGTGTTGTGCCAGCTCGGGATATTTGGGCAAGATAAAAAACAGCAGCGCCAGCGGATAACGAAACACCAGATGAGGCTCGATATTCAAATCCGGATACGGCTTGTGCTCCGATTAAGTCACGCACGCTGCTTGCACAGCATGTTGAACAAAGCCTCCTACAAACTGCCGACTACAATCCTGGGATCGTTCGTCTTGAGCAGGCAGGTAGCGGCGCTGACCTATGGTGAGCCCGGGGTAATGCCAGTCAGTCAAGGGGTGAACCCTGGCAAAACGCCCCTCATCCCCTTGCCGGATGAGGATGATCCCGCAGCAGGTTCCGGGCCCGACAACCAGAGCACTCCCCCGCAGATGTGTGAGCTGCTTCGTGTCAAATCTGACAATGGTCATAACGAGACGCTGGTCACAGGCTAGAATCTACGTTCAACCTGAATGGAAGGAGCCTCGCCATGATGCGTCATCTGATCGAAATCAACAGCTCACAGCTGTTTGAAGAGTACCTGCAGAGCATGGGTGTACCGCAGACCTCGCTGGATCAAGAGCAGGACATCTATCTGCAGGAACGCCATATGGCGGCGGTGCGTCAGATCCAGGGCAAGATGAAGTTTTATCTGCGAGCCAGTGCCCTCACCAAACAGTGATCCGCAACCGGTCACAGAACAGGCAGTCAAAGCGTATTACACTGGCACCATCCGCCACCCACGGGAGTGCCCATGAAACCAAGCGGCCTAGATCGGCTCTTCAAACCCCAGTCAATCGCCGTCATCGGTGCCTCGACCGACCCGCAGAAGGCGGGTCATGTGGTCATCAGACACCTGCTCGCGGGCCAGTTTAAGGGCCCCATACTGCCGGTCAGCCCGCACAGCAAGGCCATCGCCGGCGTACTGGCCTATCCCGATATCAGCAGCCTGCCGCTCTCCCCCGATCTCGCCATCATATGTACCAAACGCGAACGGGTACTGCCACTCATCGAAGAGTTGGGCAAGAAAGGCGCCGGAGCGGCCATCATACTGGCTGCCGACTTCTCCATGCAGGAGAGAACACAGCTTCAACAGCTGAGTCGCCAATACGACATTCGCTTGCTCGGCCCCAACAGCATGGGCATGCTGTTGCCGGGTCAGGGCATCAACGCAAGCTTTTCCCCCATCGCAGCCAAACCTGGCCAGGTTGCGTTTCTCTCCCAGTCAGCCGCCGTCAGCACCACCATTCTGGACTGGGCCAAGCAACATGAGCTGGGTTTCTCCGCCTTTATCTCCCTCGGCGATCACTGTGACATCGACTTCGGCCAACTGCTGGATCAGCTCTCCCGCGATGGAACCACTCGCGCCGTCCTGCTCTACATGGACAAGCTGCACGACGCCCGCCACTTCCTCTCGGCAGCGCGGGCGGCCTCACGCAACAAACCCATTCTGGTACTCAAGAGCGGTCGCCACGATCCGGCCAATGGCCTCGACAATGTCTACGATGCAGCCATTCGGCGCGCAGGCATGCTGCGGGTGCGAGATACCCACGAGCTTTTTGCCGCAGTCGAAACCTTGAGCCACTCTCTGACGCTCAAGGGGGAAAGACTGGCCATCATTTCCAATGGCCGTGGACTGGCCAACATGGCGGTCGACGTGCTGCTGGAGCGGGGCGGCAAACTGGCCATGCCACCACGGGACATCGGCAGTGATGCCGATATTGCCGCCTATCAGCAGGCGCTGGAGACCCTGCTGCAAGGGGATAACGCCGACGCCATCCTGCTCATTCACGCCCCCTCTCTCACAGCGCGCGGGGCCGCGCTGGCCCGCAGCCTGATCGACTACGTCAAACAACATCCCAGGGCCAGGCGCTTCAATATACTGACCAACTGGGCAGGAGAATACTCGGCGCAAGAGGGGCGTCGTCTGTTCAGCGAGGCTGGATTTCCGACCTATCGTACCCCGGAGAGCGCCGTCGCCGCCTTCATGCACATGGTGGAATACCGCCGCAACCAGAAGCAGCTGATGGAAACGCCCGCCTCCCTGCAGGGCGACAAGCTCAACGTCGAGCTATGTCAGCAGTTGATCCGCCAAGCGCTGGAGCGCAAGCAGCTCACGCTTGATACCCACCTTGTTCACCCCATACTGCAAGCCGCCGGGCTCTCTACTCTGCCGACCTGGATCGTCTCCGATGCCATCGAGGCCACCCTGACCGCAGAGCAGATTGGCTATCCCGTCGCGGTCAAACTGCGCTCACCGGATATTACCCACAAGTCTGCAGTGCACGGCGTCATGCTGAACCTGCGCACCTCGGCCGAAGTCGCCCAGGCAGCGGATGCCATTCTCGACAGGGTGAGGCAACACGACCCGGGGGCACGTATCGAAGGGTTGCTGGTACAACGGATGGCTCGCCGCAGCGGCGGTCTGGAGCTGAGGATCCGCCTGCAACAGGATCCTGTCTTCGGCCCCGTTATCCTGCTCGGTGAGTCGGGGGCCGAGCCGCAAGAGATGGTGGCCGCACTCCCGCCGTTGAACCAGGCGCTGGCACGCTACCAGATCATAGGTGCCCTCAAGAGTCGCAAGATCCGCGAGCAAGCTACACCCGAAAAACTCGATATCGATGCACTGGGTCAAGTGCTGTGCCAGCTGTCAGAGCTGCTGCTGGCCTTCCCCGAGATCCAGGAGCTGGACCTGCATCCGTTGCAGGCATGTGGGGCCGAGATGGTCATTCTGGATGCCAGCCTGACGCTGATGCCTGTGGTGCAGGGACGTAATACGCTAGCCATACGCCCCTATCCCACCGAACTGGAAGAGGGAGCCTGGCTCAAGGATCAGAGTCATGTGCTGCTGCGCCCGATCCGGCCTGAGGATGAACCCGCACATAAGCAGTTTGTGCTCAAGGTATCTGATGAAGACAGGTACAAGCGCTTCTTTGCCGATGTGGGTGAACTGGGTCACGAAGAGCTGGCCCGCATGACCCAGATCGATTACGACCGGGAGATGGCCTTCGTAGCCATCGGACAGGACGGGGTCTTCAGCCAGCAGATCCTCGGGGTGGTAAGGGCTATTTCCAACCCGGATCAATCCGATGCAGAGTTTGCCATTCTGGTACGTTCCGACCTGAAAGGACTTGGGCTCGGCAAGCTGATGATGGAGAAGATAGTGCGCTACGCCAAAGAGCGGGGCATTGGTCAGCTATCCGGCATGACCATGCCCAGCAATCGCGGCATGATCAATCTGGCCAAGCGTCTTGGCTTCAAGATCGATATCCAGCTGGAAGATGGGGTGGCCAATATGGAGCTACCCTGTGCCAGTCAGGGTCAATGAAGAAGGGAATAAGCTATTTTATAGCTTATAAATTACTGATTTTAAGCAATAAAAAAGCCCGCTCATCTGAGCGGGCTTTCAATGTTGGGTGCCTGGCAGTGTCCTACTCTCGCATGGCGAATGCCACACTACCATCGGCGCTACCGCGTTTCACTTCTGAGTTCGGCATGGGATCAGGTGGTTCCACGGCGCTATGGCCGCCAGGCAAATTCTTCAATCTGAGAAAGCTGATGTAAGTAATTCGTTCATTCGCTACAAGG
>NZ_CDBI01000018.1 GCF_000820025.1 Aeromonas popoffii | reverse complement strand
GCTAGCACTCGACCAAACCCCTAGCAGTGACCATGCCAACTCCTCTTCTCATTATCTATCAATCACTTACCTCCAACCCATAGCCTCAACCGCACAACCCTGAGCAAGTTTTTGCTCAAACTGCGCACATATCTCAGCAAATATTGCCAAGACAGTGATTTAGCCTAATAGGTTGGCAATAAATTGCGCCAGTCAGAACTATTGACCACCCTCATCAACGTTCCCCACTAACGCAGCATCGATATTGAGCCGTACCAGCCCCTGCTTGAGCGCCCAGGATATCGCCTGGCTTTTATTGCTGGCTCCCAGCTTCTCGGCAATACGCTCCAGGTGAAAGGTCACCGTTCTAGGGGTGATGCCCAGTATCTGGGCGATGTCACTGACTTGCTTGCCCTCCGCTGCCCACTGGCACACTTCCAGTTCCCGCAGACTCAGCGCATCCCGAGGGGGTATATCGGACAAGCAGACCCGCACGACCGCCTCAAAGATGTGTACCGATAGCCAGCTCAAAAAGGGGGTGGCCGTCAGCCATTGGTGTTCAGTACGGGGGGTTCGGGTAATGAATGACAGCAACCCCACATGGCCGCTGGCCCCATGCCAGGGGAAAGTGATGCCATCGCGCAATCCCGCTTCATGAGCCTGCAGCATCACCTCCACACCAGCTGTATCCTGTTGCTCGCAGCACTCGGTGATGAGATTAGCCCACAGGATGGGCGTGCTCTGCGTCATCCCCTTGCGCACCACTGGGTCTACCGCAAAGAAGCGCTGCGCATCATAGGCCTGCACCCACTGGGCAGGACAGCCATTGAAGATGCGCACCTCGGGACGCTGGATAGAGCTTGGCGAGATGAACCCCAGCCGAAAGTAGTCAAAGCCCATCTGCTGGCTGAGAGTAAGCAACAGCGCGACTATGGTGTGCTCGTCAGTGGCCGTATCGAACTGGGTGATGAGCGTCAGTGCGTCGGCAGTATTGAGAAAATGAAACGGGGTAGTGGTCAAGCATTCAGCTTATAAGCGATAAAATGTACTAAATATTACCAACAATCAATCAGATGGCGCAATCTATCACCAGCTAATGATAGATAAGGCCACATCGAGTATTGATGCGGCCTATACGTTCAGATGAGGAACTCGTCCAATTGGCGGCCTTGCTCGAGCTGCTCAGCCAAGAACTTGGGCGTGCGACCCTGACCGGTCCAAGTATGCTCTTGCCCATTATCAACATAGCGGTATTTCGGGGGACGAGGGGCTCGTTTAGCTTTGGCCGTAGTCGCTGCTGGAGTACTACCGACCAACTCAGCCGGATCAATCCCGGCATCAGCCAACATCGCTTGGAACTCGGCCAGCTTATTCAAATGTTCAGCTTGGGCTGCCTGTTCTTTTTCGGCCTGCTCCAGACGTTCCAGATAAATCAGTTCGATTTTCTCGTGAGCTTCTTTGAGCTGGTCCAGGGATAACTCACGGAGTGCTGCCCGCAGGCTACGGATGTTCAGCAGCACTTTCAAAAAATCACTCATTAGATGCTCCAGTTCACGCGTTAAATAAATGATATGTAGGCTTTAAGTCAGATTTTCATCGACAACCTACCTTCGCATTCTCCTGTCGTATTCAGCATTAATCAAGTCTTCAATTACGCTGTTGAGCTTTTTGTTATCAATATCCGCCAATGCAGATAATCTTTTTTTAGCTTTAGTGCTGAGTAGGTAAGATGATGGTTTTCGATCCTCCTGTTTCTCTAAATACCTTTTCTTTGCACAGGCACGAGACAGGTTTGTCATCAGTGACTCTTTTATTAAATCACTCTGTAACAAGTCATAAAACAAAACCAACGCATCACTGTGAATACCTTTCAAGTCAGCTGATGACTTGCCTCCAAGACTTATCCATTCAGGTTTATTCCCTTCTAGATATTTTCTTTCCAAATATCCCCAAGCCCATACCACCTTGTCATCATTGCGACTGACCCAATCAATCATTTTATAATCACGTTCTACGATTTTCCAACGCGCTAGATGAGCTGAAAATGTAGCCTTGGGGAATACATCGATATCCGCACAGCGTTCAATATACGTTATTAAGTCTGCCTTGGATAGGCGAATGTCAAGATCATCTCGGAATGAACCATTCCTCACATCATTGAAAAAAGCCCCTCCAAATATCTGATTGCGAAGTGATTGCTCATACGACTGAATTGCAACACGCATGGATGCAAAGGTGTATCGCCGTGCTCGTTTATCTTTAAGCAACAAGGATAGCTCTTTGCTACTTGCAGCCACCTTTTTATATATTTGGGACATGAAACCTTTGACACAGGAAGGAATGTTTAGCCCGGCATTATCAAACTCCATACATTGAGAATACATGAACTGACTAAATAATCCCTTTCGTCCATCAGCATCACTGACGATGTCGTATACGAGAGCATCTAATTTTAATTTCATCTCACAGAAAGAGATACTCCTTGTAACTTTGTTTTCTTTAAATGGATAAACAAAATCATTGTGTAATAACGCATTATAAAGATAGAAGGCCTCTCTATCACTCCACTTATAGCTACTCATGTCTATTTACCTGACATAAAAAATTTTCATAACAACTACTGCCAACGAAAATGAATGTCAATATAAAAACATCAAATGCAAATGATTTTCACTCAACATTCACTTCCTTTTTTCGTGGGATTCTTAGGGTGTTTTATAGGCAAGGGAAAGCGCTTGTTACTTGAGCTGAAGGGGGTGGTAAGCGGAGGCTTCGCCGCCTCTTCTATACAAGGCAATTTCTATTGTTTAATGGCCCATGAGTCAGTGTTTTCTCGCCCTAACTACACGTGCATCCAATAACCTCTTGGTACCGTAAAGCTAAAAAATTACTGCGTGGATTATCTACTGAGCAAAACCCAACCCTCAGGAGTACATCCATGAACAACACCATCAAAGTCCTACGCATTAAAGACCTCATGAGCAAAATCGGCATGGCCCGTTCGACCATATACGACCGCATGAACCCAAAGTCGCCACGCTATGACAGCACCTTCCCCAAACCCATCAAACTGGGGTTATCTGCTGTCGGTTGGCTAGAGCATGAAATTGATACTTGGGTCAAAAACTTGATAAACCAAAGAGAAGACTAATTTACACCTTCATTACCTCCATAACTTGCAACCATCAAAAAGAGCATATTAATACCTTGGTGGGGAGTGATAATGTATTTTCTGCTTATATATGGAAATCCAAGTTTCAACACCTACTTCGGGTAACCGAGCATTAAGGTATATTTATTATTGGTCATTACACTCTATTGAACACTACACCAGTATCATTACATCCTATTCATTACTACATCCTTATCCCATTAGTTTATACAACCATCCAATAGCCATCTCATCATCCACCATTAGGTGGTGATATTAACCCTCACCGTTACAGCCTTCCCCTGATATACGCGTGTGTCTATCACATCGCGTAGGGGTAACCTTGCCTAAAAAAGAGGTTCTATGTTTAATAAAGCGAGACTAATTTCCATCATTGCGCTTGTGAAAAGTTTAAATGTTGAAACCGCACCAATGGTATCTTTGATAACTACCGCACCAAACAAACTGTGTTTTACCAGTGAAACAAAAGGATTGCTCGACGTACTGGAGGATGTTGATGACTATTTCCATTGCCATACTGAGATCTCATCGTCACACCCTACGGTGGAATTGTTTTTAAGCCACATGGCACATGTGCATGGGTTAGCACAAATCAAGCAACAGGAATTAGATGAAGATACGGCAAATATAATTGCACACGACATTAATCAGGCGTTGATAGCATTTCACCACGCACTGTATAGCAAGGATCACCAGAAGCGGCTGGACAACAGATTAAGAGCAGCACCTCGTAACAGTCAAAGCCTTGAGAAATATATTCCGACGCTATTTCTCAAGCATGCCAAGTTACTGTTCATCCGCTTGGACCTTGGCTACAAGGAAAAGGTTTATTGTCGGCTAACGCCCGAGACGGCGATGGAAGATCGCAGATGCTATCTGGCCATCATCAAGCGACAATTCCCTGGATTGGTTGGGTATATCTGGAAGATGGAATATGGCCGAGACCGGCGCTTTCACATGCACACCGTGTTCATCTTCAACGGCGCACTTCATCAGCAGGATCGCTCACTAGGCCGATTACTGGGAGAGCACTGGGAAGAGTACACCAATGATCTTGGCACCTATTTCAACTGTGCCCACCTTCGTGAGCACTACCAAGCACAGGGCAATGACGGGATAGGTATCGTGCAATACGATGACGTACAGAAGCAGGAGAAGTTGTTCAAGGCGCTCGAGTACCTGACCAAGCATGATGAGTTGATGCTGGCCACGCTCCCTTCCGGGCGTCGTACCTTTGGCCGCATGGAAATACCTGAAGCAAGTAATCGTCGGGGCCGTCCACGCATCCGCCGTTCAGAGTTGCCGGTACTGATCGAGTTCGATTGAAAAAGATCTCAGACAGATATTATCTAGGGAGTAAACAGATATCGCAGTTAAGCTGCTTGGGAGCGCCATTGCGGCCTCCCAAGCCATCGGCCTTGGCATCGGGTGTCTGTCAGTCACAGATGCTCACTGTGAGCCATTAAGGCGCCAGTCGCGCCACCAGCTTATCAACCACCTCCAACACCAGCTCCCTGTCGGCTGCCTTGAGCTTGGCCAATTGCTGGCTGAGCACAATGCCTTGTTCGGTAGGGCGGTTGCTGGTTTCACGCAGGAAGTCTGCCAGCTCACACTCAAACAGCTGGGCGAGCTCTGCCAACCGCACCACGGTCGGCACCACTTTTCCCCGCTCCATCCGGGAGACCGCTTCCATCCCGATATCCAGGTGCTCTGCGACTTGCTCCTGGGTCAGCCCCGCTTGCTGGCGTTGCCGTCCAATCGCTTTACCTACGCTCTTGGCCAGTTCTTCAAAGTTGACGTCTGTCATAAGTCCTCCAGTCAGCACGTATGCTTGACCATGGACTCGTTGACATTAAGGGCGAATTTAGTTGAGACTCGGCATGGAAGGTTGAGTTTGTTTGAATATATAGATTGATATTAGAAAGGAGAGTCTTCTACACGGCATAAATTCCAACCCACTTTCTTCAGTAGCGCTTGGCTAACTGCCAGCCCACTCGCTGACATTACCTGTATGACCCCGCTTATCCGAGAGGCCTGCCTCATCGGTCAGGCACCCTTTTGTCCTTTTCATGTTACAGGAGACCACACATGAAACGCTACCTTATCGCTGCTGCAGTGCTTGCTGCCTCAGCGGTTATCTATACCAGTGCCTCTGACGGCACCAAGGCGTCACCGCCAGAATTCAAACTCGACCTGTTCTACAACTCACTGGGCCGTCCCCAGTTACAGGTAACATCCCTCAATGATGCCGTCACCATCAAAAAGATCCTCATCAACCGTGGGAAGTGTGTGGCGGTAGGCCCCTACGGGATAGACCGCACGTTCCCGGTATCACTCAAATACAGCCAGCGTACCCAGTTCTCCCTTATTCCGGGCAGCTGCAACTTGCTCGAAGCCACCGTGTTCACCGACCAGGGTGAAGCGGCTTACACATTCCAATAGGAGAAGCATCCATGCCATTAATTCTGCTGTGGGTAGGGCTGGCGTTACTGCTGGGCTTTGTTGCCGCCGGTAACGGTCGCTCTTTTTGGGGCTGGTTTATTCTCGGGTTAATTATCGACCCCATTCTGGCCGGACTGCTGTACTGGCTTATTAGTAAAGACTGATGGAGAGGCACATGACGACACTGTTCACCCGGACACTACGAGCAGCCACGCTGGGGCTGCTGCTCAGCTGTTCGATGGCGACCTTCGCTGCCGATGGCGCACTGGAGATTGAGACAAAGGTGCCTGCCACCCTGAGCGGGAAGCTGAGTTACGCCAGCATGAAGTACTGGGTCGAGGTGCCTGGACAAGGGAATGTTGATGTATGGACCGATGATGAGGCTTACGCCGCCTTAATTGACCTGGTGGGGACACAGGTGTCGCTTGAGGGGGCAATGGTGACCTTCACCGATGGCAGTGTCTATTTTCAGCCCAAGCTGGCGAAAGCATCAGCCGGATTTACGGTGCGAAAGAATGATGAGGTGAACTTCGATGTGCTGCTCAATGGTGAGCTACTGACTCATCACGACAGTTATGCCGGTGTTGATGTGGCCCACCAGTTTGCAATACCCGGTGGTCAGGTCGCGCTGATTGAACTGTTCAGTGGAGGTGTGGGCTGCCCTGTGCTCTACCAGTTGGTTGTAACCAGACAAGATTCACCCACCATGACGTCTGAGGTGTTTGGGACCTGTAGCGACCAGGGCAAGCTGAGCCCAGACACCAACGGCTTTACCCTCAATCTCCCTGGCAATCCCAGCGAGCGCTGGGCATGGGATGCCAGCAGCCTGACACTGCGCAAGCAGTCCTGACCACCAGCCACCACACACTCACCACCATCAGGGCACCTTCGGGTGCCCTGTGTGTTTATGCCGCATCTCGTTTAAGGAACTGTCCATGCCATTACCACAACCGGGGGACCACCTCGTTTCCCCCCGTACCGGCTACCAACACCACGGCCTCTACCTGGGAGACCACCAGGTCATCCACTACCTGGGTTTCAGTACCGGTGAACTGTCCGGCCAGATAACCATCACCTCTTTGCCTGAGTTTTGCCAAGAGCACGATTATCACATTCAGCATCATGGGACACGCGCCTACAACCGGGAGGAGAGCATGGACCGTGCCTATTCTCGCCTCGGGGAGGCGCACTACAGCACCCTCTTTAACAACTGCGAGCACTTCGTGCTCTGGTGTATCGAGGGCTTTCACTACAGCAAGCAGATTAACCAGCGGATTGCGACCGGGTGGGTGGCCCATCAGGCTCTGCGCACTGTGGCGAGTCAGCCCACCACCTCAGCACTCGCAGGGCTGGCCACCAGCACCATGCTAAGTACGTCTACGCGCACAGTGCTCGCGGCAACAGCGGGTTCGCTGCTGAGCACCACTGCTGTTCCCATCACGCTTTCCCTCGCCGCTACCTACGGCCTCTACCGCGCCTGGCGCTGGTTCAGGGATTAACGGTTCTCACATTCGATACAAAAAGGACACACCATGATGACCATGCCATTTCACCTGGCAGGGATGGCCCTGCCGATTTCACCCGAGCTGCCTGACTTGCTCCGCCGCGTCGTGCGAGAACAACAGCTCGACCTCACCGACCTCTCGACCCTGACCGTCAACTTTCGCAGCCCCGGCTACAGTGCCGAAACGGGTGGCGTCCATCCGGTAGAGCTGCGGCTTATTCGGGGATTGCACGGCTGGGTCTTCGATTACATCACCGACTTCAGTTACCAGGGACTGGGTCAGGATGCCGAGCTCTGCAAGGAGCTCGACTTTAACCTCTCCTGCGACGAGCACTATCTGCAGGGCTGGGGACCACTGCCCGGCGTGGAAGCACGGGAACTGTTCGCAATGTGGCAGAGCAATTTCATTAGCTACGCCCAGTTGGGGTATTTCACCGTCACGGTCAGCGGGGATTAGGAGGTGTGTGATGACTAACGGACTACCGCTCTCTCACTATTCACGCCAGTGGCTGGGACTGGTCGCGGCTAAAGCCAAGCTGCTGCCGACTCGCCAGGGCGAGCGCTGGTTGCTGCACCTGACGCCTTGTAGCACACATGCACGCACCGTCACGCTGCACTTACGTTGGTCTGGCGTGCAGTGGCAACTGCTCTCCCTCACCAATGCCGAGGATTGGCGCACCATGAGCCAGCCCGTCGATGAAATCTGTGTGGACCCCACGCGTCGCTGTTTCTGGCGCTGCCAAGCAGGGCCGATTTCTCTCACCGAGCAGCCCCGCGTGCTGGGGAGCTTTTTGAGCGACCTGCAGCGTAGCTGCATTCATCACGGCTATTGCGTGGAGAGTGACCCCTTACCTCAAAAGGAGGCACACGATGCCCAAACAACCGATAGCCGTTGAGCTGGAGGCCATCAATCGGGATGGCGAGACGCAGGTGGTGCGTGACAGTGGCCTGACCGTACAGGGCTACAGTGTCTACCTGCGGGCGGTAGAGGCCAGTGGGTTGGCCCTGGCTACCTGGGTTGCTGACTACGACACCATCGGCCCTGCCTATGAACTGGCAGAACGGCTGAGTGTGGCACTCGCTATCCCACTCACTGTGCTGGTCCCCGGACTGCTGATACTGGTGAAGGGGGAACCTACCGCCACGGCAGGCCCCACTACGGCCAACTGAACACCCCTCAAAGTGAACCAACAACCTCTCTGCATTTAGCCCCGGTATGCCTCGCGCTGCCGGGGTCTTTCTTTTTCAGGAGACCACCATGCGTTACCACAAACTCAAAGCCGGGGAATGCCCCGGCACCTATGTCGTTACCGAACCGGTGACCGAGCAAGACCTGCTACGTATCGCCAATCATATTGCCCGCAAGCGCCTGGCTAAAGGCTCCGCCATCACCAGTACCACAGAGGCCGCCGAGCGACTGCAAACCCTGCTACAAGACCGGGAGCATGAAGTGTTTGGGGCACTGTTTCTCGACTCACAGCATCGCGTGTTGGCTTTTGAGGAGCTGTTTCGCGGCACCCTCGATAGCGCCAGCATCTACCCACGGGAAGTGGTCAAGCGGGCCTTGTTACTCAACTGTGGGGCCATCATCGCGGTGCACAATCACCCCAGCGGCGACCCCGAACCTAGCCACTCAGACCGGGTCTTTACCCAGGCCCTCAAGGAGGCCTTGGCACTGGTCGATGTTCGGCTGCTCGACCATCTGGTAGTTGGCGCTGAGGGTGTAGTCTCGCTGGCCGAGCGAGGCCTGCTATGAACATTCTCCCTGGCAAATCACACCTCACCGCCCTCGATATCCTCATCGAGTTGCGTTGCTGGCTTGCAGACAACGTCCAGATGCAGGCAGCGCCCGCTATCGTCGCTCACCTGCCCAACGGTTACCAACTCACCCAGGCCGACTGTGTCGAAGCCATTGATGCGCTGTTGCATCAGTTGCGGCACTAATCAGGCCAAGAAGGGACAAGCACCATGCGATTACCCAATCCCTATTCCCTCGAGGAAACTCTCAAGAAGCTGCGCTATAGCCTGGCAGCCGCCAGCAACCAAGGGGCGCTGGCGTTGTTGGAGCAAGCAGTCACCAAGGCTCGTGATGACAGGGTATATGCCAAGCAGTTTGAAGAGACCTTGCTGCAAGGCTCCACCGTAGAGATACGCGAATGTCTCAGCTGCTTTGGTGACTACTTCGAACGATCCCGAGACGCACCGCCCTATTACCCGTACCACGATGCCGTCAATGGCATTGATTCCGCACTCTACGCCATCCTGTTCGATGCCGCTCCCCCCGACACTGAGCAGGCGTATGAATAACGCCAACATCCCCAAACCCGGATCATCTGGTCCAACACCATGACCTGGATATGCCGACACAACCCACAGGGCCGCCTCACTGCAGGTGGCCTTTTTCATTTCAAGGAACCATCCCTATGTCTGCCTTCATGATTGACCGCCAGGATTACCTGGCCTTTGCCGTGCAGTTACACCGTTTTTGCAATGCCCCCATGCCACCGCACTACACCCTTGAGTTGCTGCGCACCCTCTGGTGGAACTCACCAATGGATGTCACCAGTACCTGGACGTGGCGGGTAGACCGGCTGGTGCGGCTGATGATGATCGCCAACCGGCGGGCAGTCTGGCATCGCTATCAGTTAGGACGCCAGCAAGAGCAGAAGGAACCACGCCAGCACTGCTCGACCAAGCTGGGACAGATTAAACCTGCCCACCGTTACCACCAGGCACCACTCACCGATGCCGAACTGGTGGCGCTGTACAAATTCATCTGCTGCGTCCTGTACCAATCGAGCGAATGGAGCGGGAGCCCTGAGCAGGCACCTCGGCTTGTGCAGGTAATACAGCAATTGCAACAGGCCCTCGCACAAGACGTGCTGACCCGATTGTCACTGTGGGACCAAGCCCCTTGGGGGGAGATGTGATGAATCTTTCCATCACCCTGACCATGACGAGTTCACCACCAGACGGTACAGCCCAGATAGCCCAACGCATCTCTGATGACATGGCACACCTGCATCACCGTCTGGGGGATGGGGTCAGTGATGAACTGGGCATCAGCATCAGTTACCTGGTCGAGCAGTTTGCGCTGCTGGCAGCGGCTTGCCATTCACCTGCGGAAATGGAGAAACATCAATGATTGAGTTCAACGACAGCTTTAGCCAGGCCGCCGTAGCGGAGGCCATGTGTGCCCATCCAGCACTCGCCAAGCTCATCAGTCAGCAGTTGATGTTGCCGAGCTTTGCCTATGCCCACGATGTGGAGGGGCGGAGTATTGGCGGCCCGCTGGTAGCGCCCAACCCGGTGCTGCACAAGACCGCGCTCTTTGTCAGCCCCCGCGATATGCGTGAGCACCTGCCACGTGAGATTAACTTCGCCCGCTTTCGCTGTGCCTGTAATGCAGCGGGTCAGCCGGTCGGCGAGTGGCAACGGGTGATTGTTGGGGCTTACGTCAACCATGGCAGCAATGACAAGCCGGACTGGAGCAGCCATACATGACAGTGCCCACTGCACCACCAATGGCGCCTGAGAGTGCTATCGCCAGTCTCCGAGCTCATATCGAGGAGTTCATCGCACTGGAGCTGACCCACAGGCTCGATGTACAGCTGGCTAACCTGGTGCATTCCGGCGTGCTGGACCTGGATAACTGGGACGGGGCAAATCTGGTCCTGCCTCGCACCGTGACCACCGCGCTGCTGGAGGCTGCTGCCGAGCGGGTGATTTGGCGCAGCCACCGGCGCCGCTATCAGCGAGATATCAACCGCCTCAAGCAATCGCTATAGACAATCATTCCCTATACAGCACACCACCACCCCATACAGCCCCTCACACCGAGGGGCTGTATGTATTTGAAGGAAGCCCACCCATGCACGACCTGCGTGATTTCAAGACCCTGTCCGCTCGGCAGATAACCACTGCCATCGGTCAGCTCAACCACAACACCGCGCCGAAGATAATGACCCACCTCGCATTGCGGGCCAGGCAACCCCATCCGCTCGGTAATGGCCGTAGCAGAGCCAAGGCCCTCAAGCTGCTGCGCCGGGTCAAGAAGGCCCACAAGGCGGGTCGCATCCCGCTTGAGCTCACCGTGACTGGCTGTCGCATTGACCGAGGTAGCCATCAGGCAGACCGTTACTACTACGACCGAACACTGCTGGCCCAGGGCTGGCAGCAGTACGACACCGAGGAAGATGCATGGTATTTCGGCATCTGGATTCACACAGAGAAATTGGAGACCTTTACCTACGCCGAAGGGGATACCTGCCATGTGATTGCGCCGAACGTCGAAGCCTTTCGGGCCGAACTGGCGCGGCTCTACCAGTACCACCCGCAGGCCCCGGCATTTATAAGCATCGACCCGGAAGCAGGCGTTGTGACCCGACATATTGAAGCCAAGCCGGAGGTGTGAAATGGCTAAGAACATCACCATCAAGGTGCCCGGCAAACATCCGCAAACCGGTGAGCTCACCACCTTCGAACTCAAAGGCCAACGCATGGATATCGACATCGGTGGGCAGGCCGTGCTTTTCCTCATTCACGGAAGGGGGATGGGAACGTCACTCACCCATATCCCCAGTGGCTATCGCATTGCACTGCTCGGTGGCTGGCTGAGCGCTCGTTACGCAATTCCTGAGAATAAGCCCAGCAGAACGGCCTGCGCTCAGATGGCCATAGACCGACTGGTAGCCCAGTACGGTTCGCTGCATCTGCTGGACCGACTCAATTGCAAGCCGGTTATCAATCAGATGTAACGCACAACATGGCCCAGACAACAAGGAACGATGCAATGACCAGCCCCATACCTGTAACAACGAATCCACTGACAGGCCATTCGGTGATGCAGATGCTGGATGTCGCCATGAGCGCCATCGTTGGCGATTATGATGACGCAGACCTAGTGCCGGAATGGCAATGGGTCAAGCGTATGGCCTCCCATGAACATGTCGGCGTGAAGGATGACTCCGCCTATGAGTACACCTTGAACCTGGCCATGGAGCTCGATGCCATCCCGCCAGCACTGCAGCCCTTACTCACTGCCGCCCAGCAGGCTGGCGTGAACTACATCCTGTTTTACAACGGCTAGCTGTGATCTCTCTGTAGGTTGTTCACTCGGGGCATTCCCGGAGAATTGGAGGCGCCAACCAAACCAATCATCCGAGGTGCCCCAGTGAACAACCATAAAAATGCCCGATTAACCGTCTTTGGTCGACAGCTTCTTGTCCAACGTATCCTTGAGCAGGGCCTGCGCGTTGAAGAGGCCGCTCACGCTGCCGGCGTTAGTACCCGCACCGCTTACAAGTGGCTCACTCGATATCGCCAGGAGGGGCCTGATGGCTTGTACAATCGCTCTTCTCAACCTGCATCCTGCCCCCATGCCATTGATGACCTGCGCCAACAGCGGATTATCGAACTGCGCAAACAGCGACAGACCTATCGGCACATCAGCCAATCTCTGGGCACAGTGCAGTCGCGCGTATCCTGCAACGAATGGGACTGAATCGACTGGCTAATCTGGAACCTGCCCCTCCAGTACAACGCTATGAACATGAGAAACCGGGTGACTTGCTGCATTTGGACATCAAAAAGTTGGGGCATTTCCATCGTCCCGGCCATCGGGTGACGGGTGACCGCCGCCAAGACTCTCCGGGGGCGGGATGGGAGTATGCGCATGTGGCGGTTGATGACCACTCCCGTGTGGCATTCAGTGCCCTGTATCCTGATGAAACGGGACGCAGTGCCTGCCTGGCGCTGTTACAGGCACTTCGCTACTACGCCGGGCTCGGTATTCGTTTCAGTCGGCTACTCACTGACAATGGCGCCTGTTATCGGTCGACACGCTTCCAGAAGCTGTGTCGTCGCTTGGGACTCAAGCACCTGCGCACCAAACCTTACACACCCCAAACGAATGGCAAAGCAGAGCGCTTCATTCAGACAGCGCTACGTGAATGGGCTTATGCACGGAGCTATGACTCATCAGTGCAACGGGCAGAACACTTACAACCGTGGCTGCATGAGTACAACTGGCATCGTCCTCATGCAAGTCTGGGCTACCAGCCCCCCATCAGTCGTCTTCAATCTGTGAACAACTTGGTGGGTTTACACAGCTAGAGCTCGCCAAAGAGCTCAATAACGTCAGCAAAGCCTGCAAGCTCATCGGCTACAGCCGTCAGCAGTTCTACGAAATTCGCCGTCATTACCAGACCTATGGCGCCGAGGGCTTGCTCGACAAATTGCCCGGCTGTAAAGGGGCTCATCCCAACCGGGTTGCGCACGAGATTGAACAGGCCATCCTCGATTACTCCCTCACCAGACCAACCCATGGCCCGCTGCGGGTCGCACAAGAACTGGCTCTGCAAGGTATCAACGTCAGTGCCGGTGGGGTGCGTGGAGCGTGGCGTGTGGCAACGTCACGACTTGCTCTCCAAACACGACCGTTTGTTGCGCCTCGAGAAAACGCACCGGGAGCAGACCATAGAGCTCAATGATGAGCAAATTCGCCTGCTCGAACGCTTCAGCCCCGAGTTTCGCGAACGCCAGATAGAAGTCCACTACACCGGGGAACTGGTGGCGGTCGACACCTTCTTCGTCGGCGCGCTCAAGGGGGTTGGCAAGGTGTATCTGCAGACCGTGCTGGACTGCTACAGCCGCCACGCCTGGGGACGGCTCTACACCAGCAAGCTGCCGGTGACCTCGGTCCATGTGCTCAATGAAACGGTGCTACCGTTTTTTGAAGCCCACGAGGCACGGGTCTATACCATCCTGTCGGACAACGGGCGCGAGTTCTGTGGGCGCCCAGACCATCATCCCTACGAGCTGTTCCTGCAACTGGAGGGGATTGAGCACCGGACAACCAAGGTGCGCAGGCCGCAGAGCAACGGCTTTATCGAGCGGCTACATCGAACCTTGCTGGATGAACACTTCCGTATCAAGGGGAGAACGACCTGGTATGAGTCGGTAGAGCAGATGCAGACAGACCTGGATAGCTACCTGGAGCACTACAACACCGAGCGGCCACATCAGGGCAGGATGATGGAGGGTCAGACCCCCTACAGCATGTTCAAGAAGGGTCTGAAATTGATACCGAAGGAAGTGCGCACTAAAGTAGCGTAAACAAGACACCGGTTTGAGGCCGGTGTCAGGTGATAACTAGATCTGTACATATAGAGCCCCGTTCGAGCCCTCATAGGACTTTTTAGCTACCTATTTATGCAAAATTATTCAAAGGTTGAATTGAAGCGTATCGGTCGCTTAGTGCAGCCATAGACACCAAGTGAATAAGTTTTTCATCAATCGGATTACCGCGTAGGTCGGGTAATGGTCGTGTTGCACAGGCGTCTTCACAAACAATAACGTCATAACCCAGCTCTACAGCTTTGATAGTTGTCGCAGTAACACACATATGGCTCATGAAGCCGAGGATAATGAGCTGCTTACGTCCAGTTAACTGCAGCATCTCTTCCAGGTCAGTGTTGAAAAATGAGTTAGGTAGTGTCTTGTGAACTACCGTTTCGTTGTCATTAGGTTTAACAACATCTACGGCGTCTGACAAAGGTGAATCGCAGTTAAATACCGGTGATGCCGAACTCGCTTTGTGAAGTATATGGAAAACTGGGGCATTCTTGCTTCGAGCGGTCTCTAGCAGCTTCTCTGCGTTCTCTAATGCTGTTTTACCAGCTTTGCCTAGCGACAAAACACCATCCACGTATTCATTTTGGTAATCAATAAAAAGAACCGAAGCATTATTCCAATCAACCTTATGCTCTTGTAGGCCAGCAATATTTCTAAGTGTATTTAATTGAGTCATGTTTGTTTCTCCTATAAAACCAAAACTAATTATACCCATATGCTTTTTTTATTCGATTTATATTTGTGCAAATGCCATGTGCGAAAATTATTGTGGACTAATATTTATAATGACAGACATGTCGCTGATATTAATTGCACGTACTACGTGCAAAATTTTTCATATGAAAATCAAAAGCTTTAATTTATTTTTTCGTAAACCTAGGAGGAAATGTGAATAACACATCATTACCAATATATAGCTCTTTAAATAATGCTAATGAAAAGCTTAAAGGGAGTTTCCATGCGTTACCAATACAAAATCTTGGAAAAACAAACAATGTCGTATTGAGTGAGGATTTTATCGCTAGGTTATCTAAGGTAAAAGAACTTGAACTATCACTTACCTCACCTTTTTTCGATAGTTTAACTGATCCAACTAAAGCTATAGATGAATCAGCGAATATATTGAAAGATATGTATGGTTCTGACTTGTCATTGTTTGTGACGTGCGGCAGCACAATATCAAACAAGATCGTCATAGAAGCTATTTGTAAGTCGTCAGATAAGGTCTTATGCCAAAGAGGTGTTCATCAGTCGATTTACTTTTCCTTGAAGTCTCAGGATAGCGATGTGAACTATGTACAGGATTTGATTTGCAATGACGATGCCTACATATACTCAGCTGATGCAAAAGGCATTATTGATGCGTTAATCAAGGCTGAAGAGAACGGAACACCCTATACAACCCTTATAATCAACAGTCAGACCTATGATGGTGTGTGCTTTGATTTACAAGAGTTTCTACCTGTTGTCTGTGAAAGGGCAAAAGGTATAAAGAACATCGTGATAGATGAAGCATGGGGAGCTTGGTCTACTTTTGATCCTAAGATGAAGGAGAAAAGTGCAATACAAAACGCCTCAGCGCTCTCACAGAAATATGACATTAACTTTATAGTAACGCATTCTATTCACAAGTCTTTATTTGCATTGCGACAAGCAAGCATCATCAATGTTTTTGGTTCTGAGGATTGTCAAACTAAGATTGGTGGCAGTCACTTTAGAAATCATTCCACCTCTCCTAGTTATCCTATTCTGGCTAGTACGGAACTCGCTTTGGGTCATGCTAACCAATACGCAACACAGTACTCAAATAGGATAAGTGAACAGTGTGAACACCTTAAATCCTTCATTAATGAGTTGAGCTTGTTTAGATGCTCGCAATTGACTCTTGATAACCAATATCTAATCCCAGACCCTACAAAACTATGGATAACTTGCACTACTAAACTATTAAGCGGTGCCAAAATTAGAGAAATTTTATTTAATAAATATGGGATATATATTAGCAGGTATTCACATAATTCAATCCTTCTAAATCTTCATCATGGCATTTCAAATGAATTAATTTATTTGTTGACTAAAGCTCTGCATGAAATAGATAAAAAATATAAAAACAAAAATAACCTACTAAATATAAATGTCGGTGATATAGCTAATTCTTTCTATATTTTATATCCACCAGGCATTCCGATTTTAACACCTGGGCAGACCATTTGTAACAACGTAATAACTAAGATTAACCAATCAATATTTGACGATACATCTCTATTAATTGTCGAAGGGAATTAAATAATGCTTCCAATAGATAAACTAAAGGAAATATCTTCTGCTCGAGGAAATAAAAACGCCGTCATTTTCGGTGACAAAAAAGTCACATGGTCGGAGTTTTATAGAGAGGCATACAAAATCACGGTAAATCTGTCTTCGAAGATAGACAACAATCGCGCTGACTTATGTATGTGTTACATTTCACTGAATTGTCTAGAACTGGTTTACATAATGTCAGCGGCATCTTCATTAAAGATACCATGCACAGGCATAGACTATACGCAGAGTACAGAAAAGATCGAGTCGATGCTGACTTCAACAAGATGCAATATTTTAGTTGTATCGTCGTCATACTGTATTGAAAACAATATCAATCTACAGGAACTTGCAAAATTTGTGACTATCGTTGATTTAGATAGTCAGTTGAAAAATAGCATCAACTTCTGTGAACTGTTAAAAGATATAGAGGGGTTGCCGGGAGCAATCAAAGCACAGCATCGTCCTTTCAGAAGTATATCATTCACTTCAGGTACCTCTGGCGTACCAAAAACAGTCGTGCGTAGTAAGTCTTTTGATGCTCGAAGATTTTCATTCTTCACTGCGCGTTATGGCTTTTCTTCAGAAGATGTCCATTTGCTTGCAATGCCTTTGTATCATGCCGCCGGTAGTGGTTGGTCACGCTTATTCATGCAATTAGGCGCTACAATCGTTATCGCTAAGCCACACGACACGCTTAATATGGCAAACCTAATTAAAAGTGAATGGATCACTACAAGTGCCATGACTCCCCCACTTTTGAATGATGTGGTCACTCATTATTCTCTGGGCGGCTATGCACCTAATGATAACAATTTAAAATTCATCATTGTTGGTGGTAAACATTTTCATCCACAAGCGAAACTTCAAGCTATCAACGCTCTTGGCCCAGTTATCCATGAGTACTATGGGACTACTGAGACTGGTGTTAATGCTCTAGCTGAACCATGTGACTTGATCACTAATCCTACAAGTGTTGGTCGAGCTTATGATGGTAACAAAATCAAAGTGGTCGATCAGAACGGTAACGTACTACCAAATCATCAAGTAGGACGCATTGCTATTTCGAGTTACATGAACATGGATGGCTATGGAAACCAAGATTCTGAATATGTAGTGATCAATGATGATAAATACCTCATCACCGCCGAGACAGGCGAAATGGATGCTGAGGGAAACATTTATCTGAGAAACCGCGCACAAGGTGAAAGCGCTCTTAATGTCTACGAACTAGAAAACGATGTAAGACATCTTCCAGGAATCAAAGATGTGGCCATGATCCCAGTCTCAAAGAACTCCGTACTTTGTGGGTATGCGATCAACGAAGAGTTTATTGTGGATGACGCCGAATTGGTCAGAAACATTAAGTACATCTGTAGAAAGCTCAAGGTGAGACTTGAAGGTGTTTGCCAAGTCGATTCAATTCCATATTCCCCATCAGGAAAAGTACGCAATGATGAGCTGAAGCAGATGGTATTGAATAAAGAGACTGTTCAGCCATCAAAGAGCCAAGAATCAAAAACAACCAAGGGATCGAACATTTCATTCGCCCAATTCGTAATAGCAATCCTATGTTTGTTAGGTACTGCTATCTCTTGGGGGGCGATGTTCCCAATTGCGAAGAACGCTTTAACGACAATGGACGCAGTACATATCAGTTTAATTCGATATGGAACCGCGTCTCTGATATTTGTAGCGATGTTAGCAGTTAAAGAGGGACTATCATCTTTATTGCCAGGTCGAGACTTCTTCAAACTATGGTTGTTTGGCTCATTTGGGTTCGCGGGTTTCAGTATCTTAGCTTTTGCTGGTCTGGCTTACACTAAACCACAACATGGCGCGATAATTATGGCGCTTATGCCTTTAATTTCGGCTGTTATGATGTGGACATTGAAAAAAGCAAGGCCTTCAAATTTCACTATCGTATCGATAGCTCTTGCTTTATTTGGTGTTGTACTAGTCATTACCAAAGGTGAACTTTCAGTACTATCAGGTGGCAGCTTATTACCAAGCTTGGTTATTCTTGCGGGTGCGTTTTGTTGGGTAACATATACATTAGGCGCGAGCTACGTAAGTGGATATTCAGTACTACGCTATACAGCGCTGTCCTGTTTCTTTGGTGCATTCACCATCGTATTAGTTGCGTGTATTACAAACTTCGCTGGAATCACTCACGCACCTTCGCTTAACCAAGTTCTAGCAGTTAAATGGGAGTTAATCTACTTGATTACATTTGCTGGTGTGATTGCTGTTTTCTCTTGGAACCACGGAATAAATACTTTTGGCCCAATCAATGGCGTGTTGTTCATCAACATAGTACCAATTACTGCTTTCACTATTGGCATGTTAAGAGGTGAAACAATCACGAATACTGAGATTTATGGCGCAGGTATTACTATCTTAGTTTTGGTGCTGAACAACATTTACAGTCGTTTATCATCAAAACCTAAAGCTGTAAGTACAAGTCGCTTCCAGGTACAAACAGCTCAAAGCTAATAGAACTTCTACTTTAATGAAATGGCAGGATACCCTGCCATTTTTTATGCGTAGCTTTGCAGCTCATTCTTAAATATTTTCACCAATTCTTCCATGACAAGCTTTTTTGGTGTGGACATTAAGGTCTTCTTCGAAGTGAGCATCCATATCTCTCGAGTAATAGGAATCTCTGGTTCAATCGTACTCAATGAATTTGAACTAAGTGTTAGTCGCGGTAAAAGTGCAATGCCGTAGCCATGCTCTGCCGCTTTCTTCTGAGCGGATATTGTATCTGTTTGGAGTTTTATAGCCTTAGTACCGAACTTTTCAATCAGGAATTTACACTCTGTCAGATGACTGAACTCTGCGGTGTAAGTAATGACATTGACTGGCTCATCGTTTACCAATCGTTCTATCCAGTAGTCAGTGCCGCACAATACAAACTCTACCTCACCTAATTTCTTACAAATCGATTCACCCTTTTCAGGAAGATCCAAACGCAATGCGATGTCAGCTTCTTGCTTCGCTATATTCACGTTTCGATTTGATGTATCAATTTCAAATCTCAGTTCGGGAAATCGTGTGTGCAACTTCTTCAAGTTTTCGATGACGAAATGTTCTGCCAAAAACGGAACCATAGAAATTTTGGCATTCTGGTTAAACTTCGCTTCAGGCGAAAGTGACTCGGATAAACTGTTGATTTTATCTCTTAGGTCAACCGAACGTTCGTATAAAAGCTTCCCTTCAATCGTTGAATTAAATCCATCGCTTGTACGGTTAAATAACTTCAGTTTTAGAGAATCTTCCAATCGATCTATACGCCTCGAAACTGTCGCGTAATTTACGTTCAATCTATGAGCCGCTGTACTTACTTTGCCAGCCTCAAAAAGCACTAAGAAAAACTTCAAATCATCCCAGTTACTGTTGTTCACTTATTGTCCCTTTGCTTAACTTTTTATCGAATCCGTTTTTAGATTATACAATCTACCAATAGGTTACAAAACAGTCAGTAAGAGTGCGCTGACCCCGCCCCAGTAGACGATCCAGCCCTAGGCTGTGTTCTCAAAATGCTGGTTTTCTGTCCGCCAATAGTTCCCGCAAGTAACGAAGGCAGAAAGCCAGCTTGATAAAAGCTGCAAAACTTACCGCCAGTTTTTCATACCTCGTTGAGAATCGGTAGATTGGCCCCTTGAAGATCCAAACACTTCGCCCCTCTTAACTTAAGAGGTAGTCTTGGAACTATGTTCAGTACTAGTCGCAACGAGAAGATGGTCGAAGTGTTAACAGGGGCTGAGCGCCGTCGACGCCGGACTCCACAAGAAAAGATCGCCATCGTGCAGCAGACCTTTGAGCCCGGAATGACCGTCTCTCATGTCGCTCGCTTGCACGACGTCAACGCCAACCAGCTTTTCAAATGGCGTAAGCAATTCCAGGAAGGGTCTCTCACGGCGATCACCGCCGGTGAGGATGTTGTTCCAGCCTCCGAGTTGGCTGCTGCCATCAAGCAGATCCGAGAGCTCCAGCGTCTGCTCGGGAAGAAGACCATGGAGAACGAGATCCTCAAAGAAGCCGTGGAGTATGGTCGAGCAAAAAAATGGATTGCGCATGCGCCCTTGTTGCCGGGGGACGACGATTAAGTGCTGTGAGCCAGGCCCTTAATGTATCGCGTGCGCAGCTATCCGTTCGTGTTCATCGAAAACCGGGTTGGCAAGATGGTCGTCATCATCGCCAGCATGATGATGCTGCCTTACTTGGCCGTATCATGGAGGCGATGGCTGAGCTTCCCTCCTATGGGTATCGCCGAGTCTGGGCGCTGTTACGGCGTCAGTCAGAGGCAACACGACAGCCTGTGGTAAACGCCAAACGGGTATATCGCGTCATGCGCGATCATGGCCTGCTGCTGGAAAGAAAACCGGCGGCACCATTGGCCCAGCAGGCACATAAGGGGCGTGTTGCCGTCAAAGAGAGCAATCGACGTTGGTGCTCGGATGGCTTTGAATTTCGCTGTGATAACGGTGAAAAACTACGTGTCACGTTCGCCATGGACTGCTGCGATAGGGAGGCGTTGGACTGGGCGGCCAGTACCGGGGGTTACGACAGTGACACAGTGCAAGATGTCATGCTGAGATCTGTCGAACGTCGCTTCGGGGATGCGTTGCCGACATCACCGGTAGAATGGCTGACAGATAATGGTTCGGCGTATCGAGCCCATGAGACCCGCGCGTTTGCACGAGAAATCGGGTTGGAGCCCAGAACGACGGCGGTGAGAAGCCCACAGAGCAACGGTATAGCGGAGAGCTTCGTGAAGACGATGAAGCGAGACTATATCGAGATGATGCCGAAACCAGATAGCCGAACAGCGGTAGGCAATTTGGCCATCGCGTTTGAGGAGCCTGTAAATAATTCTGTGTAACTGCCCACTCCATTACAGGTGACCGTTCAGGCGATCACCGAACTCGATAATAAAGCGATTTAGGGCAAGCTTCCAATTCTGGATCGGCATGGTCCATTTCTTGGCGGCCTGCTGTATCGCGAGAAACGCCACTTTTAGCGCCGAGTCGTCGGTCGGGAAGAGCTTCCTTTGCTTGGTCGCTTTACGCAGCACGCTGTTCAGTGACTCGATCGCATTGGTGGTGTAAATCACCTTCCGGATGGCGGGGGGATAATCGAACAGCGTGATCAGATTGGCCCAGTTACTCTGCCAGGAG
>NZ_CDBI01000017.1:3394-6101 GCF_000820025.1 Aeromonas popoffii | reverse complement strand
GCTGATCGTCGGGCGCGGCGGTGGCTCGCTCGAAGATCTCTGGTGCTTTAACGAAGAGGCGGTGGCGCGCGCCATTGCCCACTCCGCCATTCCCGTTATCAGCGCCGTGGGCCATGAGGTGGATGTCACCATCAGCGACTTTGCCGCCGACTTGCGCGCCCCTACCCCATCGGCCGCCGCCGAGCTGGTCGCGCCAGACAATCAGGCCCGTGCCCAGCGCCTCGCCCATCTGTGGCAACGGCTGGCACAGGGCATTGGCCGCCACCAGATCGCCGCCCGCCACGGCTTTGCGCTGCTGCAAAAAAGGCTCGACCATCAGGATCCAAAACGGCGGTTGGAGCAGCAGTCCCAGCGCCTCGATGAGCTCTCCGCCCGCTTGCAACAGCTGATGAGTCAACGGCTGCATCAGGGGGAGCGGCGCCTCGCCAACCTGGAACTGCGCCTGCAAGGCAAAAGCCCGGAGCGGTTACTGGCCGCAGGCAAGCGCCGCCACCAGCTGGCCGAAGAGCGGCTCTATGCGCTAATTGCCAAACGCCAGGATCTGGCGAGCCACCGCCTCGCCATGCTCACCGCGCGCCTCGACGGTGTAAGCCCGCTCGCCACCCTGGGGCGGGGTTACTCCATCACCCGCACCCAAAGCGGTGAGGTGATCAGCCGCGCCGCCCAAGTGAACGCAGGGCAAACCCTGGTCACCACGCTCGCAGAGGGGCATCTGCAGGTGCGGGTGGAAGAGACGCACAACCGATAACCAAACACGGGGGGCGCTTTTCAGCGCCCCCCACCCCGTTTTATCCCCTTCTCTATCGTTGCCCCCTGTCAGTCACACCAGCGAATGGCGCACCATGTCGGCCGGGTGAGCGGGCACAATGTCCGATCCCGCCAGCGGGTTGCGTTGCAAGAACTCGAACAAGCCGGCCTGCAGATTGACGTGCCAGAAACGCCCCGCCAGGGTCAGTTCAAGCTGCCCCGGCGTGAGCGTCGCCAACCCGTGCCGCTGCCAGGCCTCAAACAGCGGCAACAGATGGGCCCGCAGCGACGCGGGCAGACGAGCCAGCATCAGCCAGCCGCTGTCGAGGGCACCGCGTAGCAGGCCGTCCATGAGGGCATTGGGGTTCTTCCCCATCACCATGCCGGGCGCCCGTTGCTTTCTGGCCAGCGCCTCGTGCCAGAGGGCCAGATCCCGGCCATACATGAGGCCGTGGCCGTGCACGCTGCCTCCGGCCCCCGCCCCGAAGGGGAGGATCTCGGCGCCGCGCTTGGCCATCTGGTTGTAGCGGCTCCGCTCGGCGTCGCCGCGCCGCCAGTGGCTACAGGAGAGTCGCTGCCAGCCGCCCTGCTCCAGCGTCTGGGCGCCATAGGCATACATGCCGGCCCGCTGCTGACCATCGGCCGCCCAGCCCAGCGACCCCTTCTCCTGTGCCCGCGCCAGATTGGTACCCGCCATGGCGATCAACTGATAGAGATCCACGCCCTGTACCCCGCAAGCCATCACGTCCGCGATATCCTGGCGCCACACCGCATCATCCTGCCCCGGCAGGCCAAAGATGAGATCCGCCACTATCACAGCGGCATCATCCCGGGTCAGCTCGGCCAGACGGGCCAGCAGGGTCTGCCTGTCATCCAAGCGGGCCGCCTGTTGGCGCACCCGGGTGTCAAAGCTCTGCACCCCGAACGAGAAACGGTTGAAGCCACCCGCCAGCGCGGCCTGCCACTTGGCATCATCAAAGCCATTGAGGCGCCCCTCCAGGGTCACCTCGGCATCTGCGGTCAGCGGAAAACCCTGGATAGCCCTGGCCAATCGCGCCAGATCCTCGACCGCCATGTCAGTCGGTGTGCCGCCCCCCACATAGACGGCAGAGCAGGGCTGGCTCTGCCCAAAGGGGGTATCCGCCGCCTGCTTCAGGCTGTCGCACAGAGCCGCCATGTAACGGCTCATCCGCGCCGGATTGGCGCCATTTTCGAAGAAATTGCAAAAGCTGCAGCGCTTGCGGCAAAACGGAATATGGATGTAGAGCGCCCGCTCCCCCGCCTCGCTCTCTTGCTGCCACCAGACTTGCCAGCCGGTAGGGTCGAGGGTGAAGGGGCGAATGCCACCCCGACTGGCATGGGCCGAGGTTTTGGCACCGAAGGCAAATTTGAGGGGATCCGGCGTGTCGAGTCCGGTCATGGTCGGGGTCAGGTGTAATGTCATCACTGGCTGGGTTACCACATGGAAATAATGCAAATGATAACCACTATCAATTGATGCCAAATTTGTGCTGGATCAAACCACACTCAGACAACCCAGCTTTGCTACCCATCCTTAACCTCCATCATGGATCCAGTTAACAGATAATTTACTCAAGATGGGGTAGTGTGTGCCGATAGAGAACCATCTCCCCCGCCCTGACGAGCGAGCGTGAGGAGAGTCGCCCGGCATTGACGCTCGCCCACCTGCGCATGGACCCTGCAAACGATGCAAAATCTGTCATTAAACTGGAAAATCTTCCTCCCCCTCACCCTGGTAATTGGCTGTACCTTCGCCCTCAGCTTCGAACTCTCCGCCTGGCTGCAACGGGATCTCGCTATCCGGCTGGCCGGTGAAAAGGTCGAGAGCGCCGCCAACACCTACATGGATCAGCTCAACGTCATGATGATGACGGGGGCCATCGCCAACCGACAAATCGTGCAGACCAAGCTCAAGAGCGAGGCGGGGATCGTCGAGGCT
>NZ_CDBI01000017.1:2451-3195 GCF_000820025.1 Aeromonas popoffii | reverse complement strand
CGCCTGATCCGCGCCCCCGCCGTGACTGACTTGTTCGGACCCGGTCATCCGGATCAGCAGGCAGAGGATAGCTGGGACCAGCGCGCCATCGCGCAAGGGGAGACCATACTCGAGCAGCAGGGCAACTGGCTCACCTTGGTCAAGCCCTTCAAGGCGTACAAAGAGTACCGCGGCACCCAGTGCACCACCTGCCATCAGGTGCCGGAAGGTACCGTCATGGGGGCGGTGCGGATCAGTTACGACCTCAGCCACACGTTCAGCGAAATTCGCCACAACAACCTGATCCTGAGCGGCAGCCTGGTGGCGGTGTTCGGGCTCGGTTTCGGCCTGCTTGGCTGGGTGCTGCAGCGCTACATCAAGCGACCGGTGCGCCACCTGCAACTGACCATGACTCGCATGGCCAAGGAGCGGGATCTCTCCCTCCCCCTGCTCAACCCGAGCCGGGATGAGCTGGGCCAGATGACCCGCGCCGTCAGCGACATGGTGCAGGGGTTTCGCCACAGCTTGCAGGAGGTGGAGCACGCGACTCAGCAGCTCTATCAGGAGTCAAACCAGATCAGGCAGGTCGCGACCCAGACCGAAGGCTCGGCCCGCCAGCAGGAGCACATGACCACCCAGGTCGCCGCCGCCGTCAGCGAATTGGCCGCCAGCTCCCACGAGGTGCGAGAGCACGCCCGTCACAGTGCCGAGCTCTCCGCCCTCACCAACCAGGATGCGGCCAACACCAGTCGCCTAGCCCAGCAC
>NZ_CDBI01000017.1:0-2147 GCF_000820025.1 Aeromonas popoffii | reverse complement strand
CTGGCCCTCAACGCCGCCATAGAGGCGGCCCGCGCTGGCGAGCAGGGTCGCGGTTTTGCGGTGGTGGCCGACGAGGTACGCGCCCTCTCCAGCCGCAGCCGCGCCGCCAGCGAGCAGATCTCCCAGATGATCGCGGCACTGCAGAAAGAGGCCCAGAGCGCCGTTGCGGTGATCGGGGATGCAAAATCCAAGGCGGACCAGAGCATCCACAAGACCGAGGAAACCCTGGCCGCCATGCAAAACATCATAGGTCGCATCGCCAGCATCAACGATCTCAACGCCCAGATGGCGCAATCTGCCGAGGAGCAGGACAGGGTCTGCAGCGAGGTGGACAGCTCGGTGAGCGACATTCGCAACACCTCCAACGACACCCTGGGTCAGGCGCACGCCGCCAACCTCGCCAGCATCCAGCTGGTGGAGCAGTGCCAGAAGCTGGAACAGTTGCTCAAGACCTACCGCTGGTAAGGCGTAACACCGCTCAACAAAAAGCGCGACACTGGGTCGTAATGCCAGTCAGTTAAGCCTGACTGGCATTGTTTTTATTGGCCTTTTTCACACTGTACTGCGGTGGTCTTGGCTTCACGCCGCGGGGGTAAGGTCGCTCTCTTCTGGTCGTGACGTCCTCTTCACCAAGCAGGGTAGTGATGAGCGTGGGGGAATGAGGTGGAAGAGCGACCCCAGCTGGGCAGCCTGGCTGGCGTGAAGAAAGTCGTGAGCCTGTGTGATACGCATAAAAAATCCGAAACCAATCAACACGTTTCGGATTTTCACACATCAGCAGGAGCGGTCAATGGACCCTTCACTTATCGGCATTGCGCCTTTGGCTCCCCTTTTCTCATGCTGATCTCTCACCCATACAATATGTGGATCAGGGTGCCGCCTTGCTGGCGTTCATCCTGGCTTTCACCATGCCGATCACCATGGGCAGCAGCGAGATGCCGATGATGCCGAAGATCAACAGGGTAAAGTTCTGACGTACCACAGGCAGATTGCCAAAGAAGTGGCCGGCGTAGACGAACGACAGCACCCACAGCAGGCCGCCCACCAGGTTGAACACCAGGAAGCGCGGATAGGTCATGGCGCCCATGCCCGCCACGAAGGGAGCAAAGGTACGCACGATAGGCAGGAAGCGGGTGATGATGATGGTCTTGCCGCCATGCTTGGCATAGAAGGCGTGGGTCTTGTCCAGATAGTCGCGACGGAAGATCTTGGAATCGGGATTGCGGAACAGCTGCTCCCCGAAGAAGTGACCTATGGTGTAGTTAACCACGTTGCCCAGCACGGCGGCGATGATCAGCACGGCGGCCAGGGTGTGCACGTCCAGCACGCTGCCGACGGTGAGCGCACCGGCAGCGAACAGCAGGGAGTCACCCGGCAGGAAGGGGGTGACGACCAGCCCTGTCTCGCAGAAGATGATCAAAAACAGAATGGCGTAAACCCAGATGCCATAGTTTTCAAACAGCTCTTTCAAATGCACATCAACATGCAGAATAAAATCAATCGCAAACAGGATCAGATCCATTTTCTCATACCCATAAAGTGAACGGCGTGGAGTCTACGCCAATGCATTCCGAGCCACAATCTTCCCACAATCCTCTTTTTATCCCGGTTAAACGCAACCCGTACGACGCTATCTTCGTCATGACAATACCATCAAAGAGGAAATGCATCTTCTCGACACCAGCCAGGCCAACCATGGTTCAGTCACGCTCATCCAGTGCCGCGCTAACGCGCGCTGGCAGGCATTTCTCCCAGCCCCATAGCAATACCAGCAGCAGCGTCACATCATCGAGCCAACCGAGCAGGGGCACCACATCGGGGATGAGATCCACCGGGCTGATGCCATAAAGCAAGATGAGGATCACCAGCCCCCTGGCCCACCAAGGCGTGGCCGGGTGGCGAAAGCCCAGATAGAGGCGACGCACACGCCGCCAGATGAGCCAGCGTTTGCCCATTAACTTTCGATCAACTCGTGGCGCAGCCGCTGGATCTGGTCTCGCAGCGCGGCCGCCTGTTCGAACTCCAGATCCCGCGCATGCTGGAACATCTGTTCTTCCATCCGCTTGATCTCTTTGGCGATCTCGCTGGCAGAACGGGCATGGTATTCCCCTTGCGGCTCGGCGGCCTTGCGCCCTCCCCTCCCCGCT
>NZ_CDBI01000016.1 GCF_000820025.1 Aeromonas popoffii | reverse complement strand
GCCAGTCAGGGCAAAGGTGTCAGCCAAATTGACGCTGTCACCATAGCACAGTTCCTGCTATTCAAAATTTAGAATATAAAGTCATAAAAGTGCTTAACTGACTGGCATTACCGCCACAGGGGCGGTTTTTTTAAACACACGACAGGAGTTGGCGCTTATTTTCCCTGCTGGGATTTGAGCAGATCGCGGATTTCGCTCAGCAGCTCCTGATCCTTGGTGGGGCCAGCGGGAGTGGCGGCCTCTTCCTGCTTCTTCTTGAGGGTGTTGATGGCTTTGAGCCCCATGAAGATGGCGAAGGCGATGATCAGGAAATCGATGATGGTCTGGATGAACCTGCCGTAGGCGATGACCACGGCCGGGGTGGCGCCTTCGGCGTCCTTCAGGGTCACGACGAGATCGCTGAAGTCCACTCCCCCCAGGACCAGACCAATTGGCGGCATGATCACGTCACCCACGAAGGAGGAGACGATCTTGCCGAAGGCGGCACCAATGATGATGCCAACTGCCATGTCGATGACGTTGCCTCTTGCTGCAAAGGCCTTGAACTCTTGGATCAGACTCATGTTTCCCTCCCCAAACGGGCAGAGTGCGGCCGCTGTCGCACCCACGGTTGAATAATAAAATATCAGGAAAACAGAGGGATGACCGTCTTGTTTCCTGTCGTCACGGCTAGCTTGCTGGGCCTCTGCCCAATTGGCAACCTGTCAGAGAAGGATTTTTTGTGACCTCCACTATTAATCAGTAAGTAATTAACAGGTTGAGACCTGGATATAGCCTGAGTTACCTTGTGAGTCCATTCGTTCATGCCAAGTGAGTAAAAGAGTGAAGCATTTACTACTGGGAATGATGCTGCTGTGCACGTTTGCTGCCAGCGCGGGGATGGATCCCCAATTATTGAAACAGCGTATAGAGCAGCGGCTCGGGGTGCAGGTATATCTGGTGGATGAAACCCCCATGCCTGGCCTCTTTATGCTGGGCACGGCTCAGGGGCCGCTCTATACCGATGCCAAGGGAGACTATGTGCTCCAGGGCATCATGCTGGATCTGGGCCACGACATGAAAAACCTCACCATGCAGGGCCAGCGTCAGCAACGGCAGCGGGCCCTGACCCAGATCGGCGAACGGCGTATGCAGCTCAAGGCGGTGCCCGAGCGTCACAGCGTTACCTTGTTTACCGACCTGACCTGCAGCCGCTGCCGTGCCGCGCTCGATGAGCTGCCCATACTGCAGGCGCTGGGGGTGAGCGTGCAGCTGTTGCCAGCGCTGGGAACCTTCGCCGATCTGGCCGAGGCGCAGGCGCGCTGGTGCGATCCCGGTCTGTTCAGTGAACTCAGTCTCAGTGATCGTTTGCCTGCGGCCGGTTGTAATGAGATCCTTGCCCATCATATCGGCCTGAGCCAGTGGCTCGGGATCAAGGCGCTGCCGAGCTGGGTCCTGCCAAACGGGGATCTGGTGCGGGGTTATCAGAGCCCTGAACAACTGCTCAAGATACTGGATCACATCAATGCCCCTGCAAATCCGTCGTCGTCCGCGAGTTGATGATTCCCATCTGCCCGCCACCCTGCATCCACTGCTTCGCCAAGTCTTCGCCAGCCGTGGCGTAGAGGATCCCGTCCTGCTGGAGCGCAGTGCCAGCTCGCTGCTGCCGCCCCAGCGTCTGTTTGGCATGGAGCAGGCGGTGCCGCTGCTGGCGGCGGCGCTCACTGCTCAGCAGCGTATCCTGATCGTCGGTGACTTTGACTGCGACGGCGCCACCAGCTCGGCCCTGTGCGTGCTGGCGCTGCGGGCCATGGGCGGTCACCACATCGATTTTCTGGTGCCCAATCGCTTCGAGTTCGGCTACGGCCTCACGCCGGAGATAGTCGAGCTGGCGGTGGCGCGTGGCGCCGAGTTTCTCATCACGGTAGACAACGGTATCTCCAGCATCGCCGGGGTAGCGGCGGCCAAGATGGCCGGCATGCAGGTGCTGGTCACCGATCATCACCTGCCGGGCCAGGAGCTGCCTGCTGCCGACGCGATAGTGAACCCCAACCAGCGCGGCTGCGACTTTCCCTCCAAGTCACTGGCCGGGGTGGGGGTGGCCTTCTATCTGATGGCGGCCCTCAACACCCACCTGCGCCAGCTGGGCTGGTACGAGCGGCAGGGTATTCGTGTCCCCAATGTGGCGGATTATCTGGATCTGGTGGCGCTCGGTACGGTCGCTGACGTGGTGGCGCTCGATGGCAACAACCGCATCCTGGTGCATCAGGGGCTGCAGCGGATCCGGGCTGGTCGCTGCCGTCCCGGCATCCAGGCGCTGGTGGACGTATCGGGCCGCGATGGCCGCCGTCTCACCGCCGCCGATCTTGGCTTTGCGCTGGGGCCGCGCCTCAACGCAGTGGGCCGCCTCGATGACATGTCCCTCGGGGTCGCCTGTCTGCTCAGCGATGACCTCAATCTGGCGCGTCAGCTCGCCTCCGAGATGGACAGCCTCAACCAGGAGCGCAAGGAGATAGAGCAGGGGATGCAACAGGAGGCGCTCGCGACCCTGGAGCAGATCCGTTTTCGCGATGGCGAAGTTCCATCCGGCATAGTGCTGCACAGAGACGAGTGGCATCAGGGGGTGGTGGGGCTGGTGGCCTCCAAGGTGAAGGAGCAGTACTACAGGCCGGTCATCGCTTTTGCCGAGAGCAGCGAGACCGAGCTCAAGGGTTCCGGCCGCTCCATCCCCGGGGTGCATCTGCGCGATGCCCTCGAATTGCTCGATACCCGCCACCCCGGCCTGATGGGCAAGTTTGGCGGCCACGCCATGGCGGCGGGGCTGACCCTGCCCAAGGCCAACATCGAGGCCTTCGGCCGCGCCTTCGAGGGGGTCATCAGCGAACTGGTAACCCCCGAGCTGCTGACCGGGGTGCTGCTCACCGATGGCGAATTACTGCCGGATGAGCTCAGCCTTGAGCTGGCGGAGCTCATTCGCGCCTCCGGCCCCTGGGGTCAGGCCTTCCCTGAGCCGCTGTTTGACGGCGAATTCGTGCTGGTACAGCAGCGGCTGGTGGGGGAGAAACACCTCAAGATGATGCTGACCACGGATTCGGGCCATGCGGTGGATGCCATTGCCTTCGGGGTCGACCTCAAGCGCTGGCCGGACGCCTCTGTGAAGCGGGTGCGGCTGGTCTATCGGCTCGATGTCAACGAGTGGCGCGGCAACCGCAGTGTGCAGCTGCTGGTGGAGCATCTGGACGCCGCCGGCATCTAGTACCGGCTCTGGCGCACCTGCTCACGACAACGGCCACCTCAGGGTGGCCGTGTTGTTATCAGCCTGGGCTGCCAATCAGGGGGTTGGACCCAAATGTAAGTCGCAGACGATAGAACCCCCTTTCTTTTAGTGGATTTTAAGTACCACCTTTTGGGATGGGAAGGGTGTTTAGTATCGTAAAAAGTTAATTAATGGATGTTTAAATTCAATAAATTGATAGCGTGTGATACATTTAGCCCGTTTTATCCGTTGTCTTTTTCAGGGACCTGACTGCTTGCCACCCTTTGGCCGATCACCGACAGGGCTGATGGCCCTCGCCATCGCCTCTATCTTGTGGCTTGCCGCCTTCGCGGCGGGAGGCATCAGTGCGCCCGGTCAGCCTGTATCGGCCGAGCGGGTGGTTGCGATGCAACTGCACGAGCCGTCCGATCCGGGGCTCGTCAACAGCGCCAGCCTGCCGCCGGGCGGCCAGTGGCGGTTCAGCGTCGAGCAGGGGCGGCGGCTTGAGAGCGCCAGTCCCTCCGAGCTGTATCAGATGCTACTGGCCTGGTTCCAGCACGAGATCCTGGGCCTGCTTTGTGGCCTGCTGTTCTTCCTGCCCCTCATCTACCTCAGGCAGCTGTCCGGTTACTTCGGTTACCTGCACAAACGCCTGCTGATCTGCCACCACCTGCAATTTCGCTTCTGCCACGGCCACTCGCGTCCGGCTTGCTGCTGAGCGCGCACCGGATCCCGGCGTTTCCTCGTCGACTGACTGCTTGAGCCCCGTTGCCGGCTGACGCCTGCGATCGGTTGCTGCGCCTTGTTGCCCCTGCTACCCCAGCCGCCGTGCGGGAGCCGGGCCCTTCTCTGCACAAGCTGTGAGCCGATCCGATGGATTATTATGTAAACCTGTTTATTCAGTCGATTTTTGTCGAAAACCTGGCGCTGGCCTTCTTTCTGGGCATGTGTACCTTCCTGGCCGTTTCCAAGAACATCCATACCGCCTTTGGTCTCGGCTTGACGGTGCTGGTGGTCATGGTGATCGCCATCCCCCTCAACAACCTGATTTACCGCCATATCTTGCGGGCAGGCAGTACCTTTTTTGGGGAATTCGATCTGGGATTTCTCGATTACATCATCTACATCGGGGTGCTGGCGGCGCTGGTGCAGGTGATGGAGATGGTACTCGACAAGCATTTCCCGGCGCTCTATCACGCGCTGGGCATCTATCTGCCGCTCTTGACGGTGCACTGCGCCATCTTCGGCGGGGTCATGTTTATGGCCCAGCGGGATTACGATTTCATCGAATCCGTGGTGTATGGGGCGGGTTCCGGACTCGGCTGGTTGCTGGCCATCGTTGCCATCGCCGGTCTGCGCCAGAAGATGAAGTATTCGGATGTACCCGATGGGCTGCGCGGCATCGGCATCACCTTCATCGTGGCCGGGTTGATGTCGCTCGGTTTCATGTCCTTCTCCGGCATGTCACTCTAGGTGTGCCACCTGTGAAAACGGCCACTTGCGTGGCCGTTTTGCTATTCGGCGGGGGCTATCATCCCCAGCAGCCGGTCATGGACCAGCGGCAGTGTCAGGAAGCCGTCCCGATCGAGGAAGTGGCCACCCTGCTCCAGGCTGTAGAGCGGCGCGGCCAGCTGCTCGCTCAGATGCTGGCAGTAGCGATAGGGCACTATGGCATCGTCGCGGGAGGCGACCACGACGCGCTGGGGGGCCAGGGTCATGATGTGCGCCGGGTCGTAGCCCGGCAGCATGAAAGGATCCAGCTCCGGCAGGGTGTGCAGCGGCTGGTCGAAACCGGACACCAGCAGGATCCCGCCCACCCGGCGGGAGACGGGCAGGCGGCTGAGCTGACGCAGTATGGCGATGCAGCCGAGGCTGTGGCCCAGCAGGAAGGTGCGCTCATCGTGATCCCGGACCAGGTTGTCCATGGCGGCATCCCAGGCAGCCGGTACCGGCTGGTGCGGGTCTGGCATGGCCAGTACCTCGACATGAATATCGCGGGTTTCGAGCTGCTGCTTGAGCCAGGGGAACCAGTGGGACTTGGGGGAGGCAGTGTAGCCGTGCACGATGAAAACGCGGGTGTGTGACATGAGCATGATCCTGAAACGGGACAACAGGGAATGAAAAACCGTGCCGCTGCGGCAACTGGCCGGGGCGGCCACATCATAGCAGCGCTTGCCGGGTGACGACACGCCCCTGTCTGGGTGGTACAGGGGTGGGTCAAACCGCTCAGTCCAGCCGCTTGGCCATGTTGTAGCCGGTGATGGCGAAGCCTGCCTCCTGGTAGAGCGCCAGGCCGCGCGGGTTGTCGTACGCGACCCGCAGCTTGATCTGGCTGATGCCATTGGCCCTGAGCGCGGTTTCCAGCACCGCCATGGCAGCCTTGCCAATGCCCTGGCTGCGGTGAGCCGGTGCGACATAGAAGTCATAGATAAAGGTGGCGCTGGCATCGGGGTCGATGGCGTGCCAGAGATAGCCCAGTGGCAGCATTTCTGCGGCTGTCGCTGGGCCAGCCCCCTCCGTTTCACCGGCGGGCAGGATGCAGAGCAAACCGTGGCCAGCGGTGTCGACCCCTTGCGGCAGAGAGTGCAGCAGGGAGGCCTCGGCCTTGCGACGGGCGGTGGCGAGATCATGGCCATGATTGTTGGCGAGATCCTGCGCATAGTCCTCGATGAAGTAGGCGCAGTAGGCGGGGTAGTGGGCCTGGCTCATGGGGATCAGGCGAACGAGGGGGGTTGGCATACTGCACATCACTCAACGGACGAATGGGTGCCCACGTTAACCCGGCGGCGAAGTGAGCGCAAACGGCGCTGACGCATCGCTTGCGGTTGCCCGGTACAGATGGCGCGCGGCTGGCCCATAAAAAAGAGCGCCCTTGGGCGCTCTTTTTTGACCAGGGGTGGAGGCGGTTATTTCACCTCTTCACCCTTGGCTTGCAGGTCTGCATGGTAGGAGGAGCGGACGAAGGGGCCGCAGGCAGCGTGGGAGAAGCCCAGCTCCATGGCGATATCCTTCAGTTCGTCAAACTCTGCGGGCGGCACGTAGCGCTTTACCGGCAGGTGGTGGCGGCTCGGCTGCAGATACTGGCCCAGGGTCAGCATGTTGACGCCGTGCTCGCGCAGATCGGTGAGTACCTGCACTATCTCCTCGTTGGTCTCGCCAAGGCCCATCATGACACCGGACTTGGTCGGCACATGGGGGTGCATCTCCTTGATGCGGCGCAGCAGCTCAAGGGACCACTTGTAGTCGGCACCGGGGCGGGCGACACGGTACATGCGCGGGGCGGTTTCCAGGTTGTGGTTGAACACGTCCGGCGGCGTCTCGCGGAACACCTCCAGCGCCTGCTCCATCCGGCCACGGAAGTCCGGGGTGAGGATCTCGATGCGGGTCTGCGGGCTGTGCTCGCGGATCTGCTTGATGCAGTCGGCGAAGTGCTGGGCACCGCCGTCACGGAGATCGTCGCGGTCCACCGAGGTGATGACCACGTATTTCAGCCCCATCTCCTTGATGGTGAGTGCCAGCTTCTTCGGCTCGTCGGGATCCAGCGCCAGCGGGCGGCCGTGGGCCACGTCGCAGAAGGGGCAACGACGGGTGCATATGGCGCCCATGATCATGAAGGTGGCGGTGCCGTGGTTGAAGCACTCTGCCAGGTTGGGGCAGGAGGCCTCTTCACACACTGAGTGCAGCTTGTTCTTGCGCAGCGTGCTCTTGATGTGCTCGATCTTCTGGCTGGACGGCGGCAGCTTGATCCGCATCCAGTCCGGTTTGCGCAGCACTTCCTCGTTGGGATCCGGCATGAATTTCACCGGGATCAGGGCCATCTTATCGCCATCGCGCAGCTTGACGCCCGGCTCCATACGAACGGGTTTGCTCATGATTCACTCTCGGTGTTTGTTATTGTTTGGTTGATAGCCGTCAGGGTCATCTCTGTGCCCTCGCGGCCGTACGGCAGGGCTTGCTCAGGCCGCATCGTCGATATTCGTGATCGTGTGATAGCCAATCAGGCTGGCCAGTTCGGCCACCAGCAGGGCCTGTGCTTCGGCCACGCTCTGCGGGCCGCCCAGGTCGCTGGTCTGGGTCATGGCCATGCCCGCATAACCGCACGGGTTGATGCGCAGGAAGGGGGTCATGTCCATGTTGATATTGAGCGCCAGCCCGTGGAACGAGCAGCCCTTGCGGATGCGCAGGCCCAGCGAGGCCAGCTTGGCTTCTGTCTGCATCGAGGTGCCCAGCTCGTTCTTCACATAGACGCCGGGGGCATCGGGTTTGGCATAAGCCTCAATCCCACTCTTTGCCAGGGTCTTGATGATGGCGGTTTCCAGACAGGTCACCAGCTCGCGCACCGACAGCTTGCTGCGGCGCACATCCACCAGGACATAGAGCACCAGCTGGCCAGGGCCGTGATAGGTCACCTGACCGCCGCGATCGCTCTGCACCACGGGGATATCGCCCGGTGCGAGCAGGTGCTCGGCCTTGCCGGCCTGGCCCTGGGTATAGACGGCATCGTGCTCCACTACCCAGAACTCGTCCGGGGTGTCGCTGGTGCGGCTATCGGTGAAGGCCTTCATGGCGTCCCATACCGGCTGGTAGGGGCGGCGACCCAGGTGTCTGACGAGCAGCTGTGGCTGGGCGGGGATCTGGGATGACATCTTTTCCTCACAGGCTGGTGCTTGAGTCGGCACCATGGGTCAGCACTCGGGGTGGCACAAAATCAATCGCCCCTGGCGGGGCGAGAGAGGCAGCTTACAGGACGTAACGAACCAGCTCTATGTTACCGAGGGCGGTATACATGGCTTCGATATGTTCCTTGCTCTGGGCCGTTACTGTGACCCGCACCGAGTGGTAGTTGCCCTTGGTACTGGGTTGAACGGTCGGGCTGTAAGTACCAGGGGCGTGTTGCTGTAGCACTTCCACCACCTGATCCGGCAGGGCCGGGTCGGCAACGCCGAGCACCTTGAACGGGAACTTGCAGGGAAACTCCAGCAGTTCATCAAACTTGGTATTCATCTACTCACCTTTTGGCGTCATCACGGGATGACTTCATCTTTAATCTTGCGTGGCTGATGGCCTATGGCTCATCAGGCCGTCATGTACAAGCCTATATGGGCATTGCCCGGGCAGAGATCAAGGCCCGGACAGCTCGACAAGACATGGAGATGCTGCTTTTTACCACAAATCGACAGTCGGCGGAACCTGCAGAATGCAGGGTTATTCGCTGGTATGACCGGGTAAAGACAGCAGCGGCGCCTGTTAGCGCCGCTGTTTGGTCAGGATTGTGCGTCTTTCTTACTTGAACCAGCTGGAGACCAGCATTACCAGGTAATCCCACAGACGGCTCATCAGCCCGCCCTCCTGCACTTCTTCCAGCGCGACCAGCGGAACCTGCTTGATCTCCTTGTCGCCCTGCTTCAGGAACACGGTACCGACCCGTTGGCCTTTGGCCAGCGGGGCTTTCAGTTCGCTCTCGAGCTGGAAGTCCGCTTTCAGGTTGTTGCCCTGACCACGGGTGACCAGCACGGACACATCCTTGTCGACGCCCAGTTTCACTTCAGACTTGTCGCCCATCCAGATCTTCTGGGTGACCAGCTCGGTGCCGGCCTTGTACGGGGTCAGGCTCTGGAAGAAGCGAAAACCGTAGGTGAGCAGCTTCTTGCTCTCGGCGGCGCGGGAACCTTCGCTGTTGGCGCCCAGCACCACGGCGATCAGGCGCATGCCTTCGTTGTTGGTGGCGGAGGATACCAGGTTGTAGCCGACCTGGCTGACGTGGCCAGTCTTGATGCCATCCACTTGCAGGGACTGATCCCACAGCAGGCGGTTACGGTTGTGCTGGGTGATGCCGTTGAACACGAAGGATTTCTGGGCGTAGATCTTGTACTCCTCCGGCTGATCGTGGATCAGGGCCTGACCCAGGCGAGCCATGTCGCGAGCAGTACTGTAGTGACCTTCTTCATCCAGTCCGTGGGGGTTTTTGAATTGGGTATCTTTCATCCCCAGCTTGGCGGACCAGGCATTCATCAGGCTGGCAAAGGAGTCCGTGCTGCCCGCCAGGAATTCGGCCATGGCGACACAGGCGTCATTGCCGGACTGGATGATGATGCCCTTGTTCAGATCATCGACGGAGACCTGTTTGCCCACCTCGATAAACATCTTGGAGGAGTCGCTGTAGTTTTTGGACCAGGCGTTTTTGCTGATGGTCACCATGTCGGTGTTCTTGATGTTTCCTTCCAGCAACTCGTGACCAATGATGTAGGAGGTCATCATCTTGGTCAGGCTGGCAGGCGGCAGGCGTTCATCGGCATTGGCTTCTGCCAGTACCTGACCCGAGTAGTAGTCGATCAGAATATGGGCCTTGGCGGAGATCTCCGGCGCGGCGGGAACGACCATGGGGGCGGCGTTCGGAGTGGGGACTGGCGTATTGGCCTGGGCGGTGGCGCTGATCAGGGAGGCCAGAATAACTGAACGGGCAAATTTGGACATCTTGAAATTCCTGGAGCCTGGAAGGGGGGTAACCCAAGTTAAAATGCGGGCTTAACTATACCAGAAGCGCCCGTCGGTCATAGTCCGGCGTACTATCTGGTCTGGTTTTTTCTCCATCGGGAGCCGTCGTCACGCCGGGAAACGACGTGACGACGGGCTCCAGACGCTGGCTCACCGGGATGAGCCGCATGGTTTCAGGGGACGATAAAGGCTTGCTCCACCCCTCCTTGACGGATCTGCTCGAGCAGGCTTGCCTGCTGATCGGCGGCGACCGGTCCCAGCAGGACCCGGAAGAGGGCGCCGTGGACCACCACCTGATACGGCACGCCGTAGCGCTGAGTCATCACCTTGCCCATGGCTTCAGCCCTGGGCTGGGAGCCGCTGGCCAGCACCTGGATCATCTTGCCGTCACCGCTGCTGGCGGGGGCGGCCGCCTTGGCCGGCGCCGGTTTGGCGGCTGGCGTGGCCATGGCGAGCGAGGTCGGTTCACCCATAAAACCCTCCTGCGCCGAAGCTTTCGGCGCGGCCGGGATCGCTGGGCTCTGCGCCGGTTGCATGGGTTGCATCGGCATCATGGGCACCATTTCGATCATCTGATCCGGTTTGTCGTTGATCAGCTCCAGCCGTACCCGCGCTTCACCGCTATCGATCATCTCCAGCTGCTTGGCGGCAGCGTAGGAGAGATCGATGAGGCGAGTGCTGTCGGACGGGCCGCGATCGTTGACTCGCACGATAGTCTCCAGCCCGTTGGCCAGGTTGGTTACCCGCACATAGCTTGGCAGCGGCAGGTTGCGGTGGGCGGCGCTGAACAGCGTGCTGTCCAGCACATCGCCGTTGGCGGTCTTCTGGCCATCCAAGTCCGGCGACAGCCAGCTGGCGGTGCCCTCTTCGCTGTAGTGTTTGATGTCGCGCCACACCTCGTGCTTCTGCTTGCCGATCCAGTAGTCCCGGTTGCCGCTGGCACTCAGGGGCTCGGGACGTGGTATGGCGCCTGTGGCTTGCGGGATCTCGATGACCTGGGGTTTTTCCTGCTGGACGTGTTCCTGCGGCAGGGGGGCCTGCTCCGGCTGGCTGCTACAGGCGGCCAGCAACAAGCTCAGGCTGAGCGGGAGAAATTTGTGGCTGTAATGCATACGCTTCCTGGATTGCTTGACTGAGTTGATGTGCCGCCATCGCATAGAGAGGGCTGCGGTTATAGCGGGTTATCACATAAAAATTGTGGCGCGCGACCCAGTATTCCGGTCCATCGGCCTGTTCCAATACCAGCAATTTCACTGGCGTCTGTGGCGCCAACTGTGTGGCGAGTTCAATGCCGGCGGCGGCCAGCTCTGCCCACTGCTGCTTGAGCTCGGGCTCGGGTCTGAGCAGAGCACTGACGGGGGCCAGGCCGATCAAGGCGGGCTCGACGGCAGACTCGCCCCAGCGCCATTGATGCTCGGCGAAATAGTTGGCGACGCTGCCGATGGCATCGACCGGGTTGGCAAACAGATCCCGCTTGCCATCCCCGTCAAAATCGACAGCGTAGTGGCGGTAACTGGAAGGCATGAACTGCCCCATGCCCATGGCACCCGCATAGGAGCCCTTGAGGCGGGTGAGTGGCCACTTCTCCTCTTTGGCCAGCAGCACCAGCTGGGCAAATTCCTTGGCGAAGTACTCCTCGCGCGCGGGGTAGTGAAATCCCAGGGTGTAGAGGCTGTCGAGCACCGAGTGGCGGCCCATCTGGCGGCCGTAGAAGGTCTCTATGCCGATGATGGCGACGATGAGGGAGGCGGGCACCCGATAGATCTGCTCTGCGCGGGCCAGCGTCGTCGCATGCTGTTGCCAGAACTGCTGCCCGTCACGGATGCGATCCGGAGTGACGAACAGCGGGCGGTAGCGATGCCAGGGCTTGGCCTCCCACGGTCGGCTGATGGTGTCGAGTACCTCCTGGCGCAACCGGGCCTGCGCCGTGGCCGCCTGCAATTCGGCCAGCGGCACCTGCTGCTGTTCGGCGAGCAGGGCCAGCCGCGCGGGCTCCGGGGCTGCACTCGCCGTCAGCGAGCACAGGGCGAGCGCCAACCAGCCCCCTCTCATCAGGCCAGCAGCCTTCTGTGGGTCTGGATCGACATCAGGATGCCGAAACCCGCCATCAGGGTCACCATGGAGGTACCGCCGTAGCTCACCAGTGGCAGGGGCACCCCTACCACCGGCAGTATGCCACTCACCATGCCCATGTTGACGAACACATAGACGAAGAAAGTGAGGGTCAGGGCCCCCCCGAGCAGACGCTCGAAGCTGTTCTGGGCCTGCATGGAGATGAACAGGCAGCGGCTGATGATGTAGAGATAGATGACCAGCAGCAAGGCGACCCCCACCAGTCCGAACTCCTCGCTGAAGACCGCAAAGATAAAGTCGGTGTGGCGCTCGGGCAGAAATTCAAGCTGGGACTGGGTGCCTTGCAGCCAGCCCTTGCCAAAGACGCCGCCAGAGCCGATCGCTATCTTGGACTGTATGATGTGATAGCCGCGCCCAAGCGGGTCTTTTTCCGGGTCGAGCAGCATCAGTACCCGCTGGCGCTGGTAGTCGTGCATCAAGAAAAACCAGAGCACCGGCATGAAGGCGCAGATGAGCAGCACCGCCAGGCCGATCAGCCACCAGCTGATCCCCGCCAGGAAGATGACGAAAAAGCCGGAGGCAGCCACCAGGATGGAGGTGCCGAGATCGGGCTGGGCGGCGATCAGCAGGGTGGGCAGCAGCACCATCACCAGGGCGATGACCACATGGCTGAATTTGGGGGGCAGCGAATGGCGGCTGAGCCAGGCTGCCACCATGATGGGCATGGAGACCTTCATCACCTCGGAGGGCTGGAACTTCATGAAGCCGAGATCCAGCCAGCGCTGGGCCCCTTTGCCGATGTGGCCGAACACGTCCACCGCAATGAGCAGCAGCACCACCACCACGAACAGCGGCACAGACCAGCGCGCGTAGAGGGAAGGAGGCAGCTGGGCCATGCCGATCATCAGGCCGAAGGCCAGTCCGCCGCGCACCAGCTGGCGCACGATGGAGTCCACGCTCTGACCTGAGGCAGAGTAGAGCACCACCATGGAGAGGGACATCAGGGCCAGCAGGCCGAGAAACAGCGGCAGGTCGATATGCAGCCGGTACCAGATGCTCTGTCGCTGCGCGGAATTACTCATGGGAAACGGCCTCGGGTGATGGGGGCGGCTGCTTGGGAGCCGGTGGCAACTGGGGCTCTGGTGGCACCAGATAGGCATCCAGCATCTGGCGTGCCACTGGCGCGGCCATGCTACTGCCGCCGCCGGCGTTTTCCAGCACCAAGGCGACTACGGCCTTTGGGGCGTCAAACGGAGCAAAGGCGACGAACAGGGCGTTGTCACGGTGTTCCACCTTCATGGTGCTGGCGTCGTAGACCTGGTTCTCTTTCATGCCCACCACCTGGGCGGTGCCTGACTTGCCTGCCGCTTTGTAGGGTGTGTTGGCAAAGGCGCGGCGCCCGGTGCCTTCAGTGCCGTTGATGACGCGCCACATGCCGTCCTTGGCCACCTGCCAATAGGCATCATTCTTGGCCTTGAGCGCCATGTTCGGGTTGACGGGGGCGTTGACAACCCCATCCTGCGAGGCCGTGCTCTTGAGTAGGTGTGGCGTCACATCGTGGCCGTTCTGGGTCAGTATGCTGGTGGCCTTGGCCAGCTGGATCGGGGTGGCGCTCCAGTAGCCCTGACCGATACCGACAGAGATGGTGTCACCCTGATACCAGGGCTGGCGCCAGCGAGCCATCTTCCAGTCTCTTGATGGCATGACCCCCTTGGTCTCCTCATAGATATCGACCCCACTGTACTGACCAAAGCCAAATTTGGTCATGTAGTTATGCATTTTGTCGATGCCGACCCGATAGGCGAGATCGTAGAAATAGGTATCTGCCGACACCTCGATGGCGCGGTAGACATCAAGCCAGCCATGGCCCCAGCGGCGCCAGTCGCGAAACTTCTTGGTGGTGCCCGGGATGGAGAAGCTGGGGCCGCCGAAGTAGCGGTAGTTGGGGGTGATGGCCCCCTCGTTCAGCCCCATCACTGCCAGCATGGGCTTGACGGTGGAGGCGGGGGCATAGATGCCCTGAGTGGTGCGATTCACCAGCGGGCGGGCCGGATCGTTGAGCAGCGCCGAATAGTTGGTGTTAGAGATGCCGGTCACGAACAGGTTGGGGTCGTAGCTCGGGCTCGACTCCATGGCCAGGATGGCGCCGGTATTGGGATCCATCATGACGATGGCGCCCCGGCGACCGGCCAGCAACTCTTGTGCTTTAAGCTGCAGGCGAATGTCGATGTTGAGGTAGATGTCCTTGCCGGGCTCGGGTGGCTGGAACTTGAGGGTGCGCACCACGCGGCCGCGGTTGTTGACCTCGACCTCCTGATACCCGGCCACCCCGTGCAGCTGATCCTCGTAGAACTTCTCCACTCCCTGCTTGCCGATATCCTTGGTGGCGGCATAGTTGGCGAGCTTGTCCTCCTTGTCGAGGCGCTCCACGTCGCGGGTGTTGATCTTGGCCACGTAGCCCAGCGCATGAGTGAGGGTGTCACCAAACGGATAGTAGCGCTTGAGGTAGGCCTCTATGCTGGCGCCCGGATAGTTGTGCTGGTTGACCGAGAAGAGCGCGACCTGATACTCGGTCAGCTTCTCGAACAGAGCCACCGGCTTGAAACGGCGCTGGCGTTTGACCTCAGCCAGAAACTTCTCCTTGGTGCCTTCCGGCAGTGCCAGCAGGGTGATCAGTTCGTCGGCGGTCTTTTCCAGGTCTTTGGTCTCTTCCGGCACGATTTCCAGGCTGTAGACGGGGCGGTTCTCCGCCAGCAGCACACCGTTGGCGTCATAGATGAGGCCACGTGGCGGCGCCACGGGCACGACCCGGATCCGGTTGTCATTGGAGCGGGTCTGATAGGTCTCGAAGGATTCGACCTGCAGGTAATAGAGATTGCCCAGCAGCACCAGCATCAGCACTATCATGCCAATGTAGGCAACTAGGGTGCGTCGGAAGAAGAGGCGACCCTCGGCGCTGTGGTCGCGCATTTCGATGCGATTCTTCAGCATGCCGCTACCTTATGACAGACGAAGGGAGAAGACAAAAACCCCATGGGTTATTCCCTGTGGTACGGATGATTGGTAGTGATGCTCCAGGCGCGATAGAGGCTCTCGGCCACCAGCACCCGCACCAGCGGGTGGGGCAGGGTCAGCGGCGACAGCGACCAGCTCTGCTCGGCGGCGGCCTTGCACTCGGGCGACAAGCCCTCCGGGCCTCCGACCAGCAGTGCCACGTCGCGACCATCCAGCTTCCAGGCTTCCAGTTGCACGGCGAGCTGCTCCGTGGTCCAGGGTTTGCCGGGAATATCCAGGGTCACGATACGCGAGCGGCCAGCGGCGGCCAGCATGGCTTCCCCTTCCTTTTGCAGGATGCGGGGAATATCGGCATTTTTGCCGCGCTTTCCGGCGCCGATCTCGACCAGCTCGAACGGCATGTCTTTGGGGAAACGGCGACGGTACTCTTCGAAGCCACGCTCTACCCAGGCAGGCATCTTGGTGCCCACTGCAATCAACTGGATCTTCATCGTTTGTTACACTTGTGCTCTGTTATTGCGCATTCACTTGAGCGGTAGCGCCCCAGAGTTTTTCCAGTTGGTAGAAGTCGCGATATTCGTCCTGCATCACGTGCACTATGGCTTGTCCCAGGTCCACCAGTACCCATTCCCCCGTGAGCTGCCCCTCCACGCTCAGCAGATCGAGCCCGGCATGGCGAGCTTCGCTGGCCAGATGATGGGCGATGGCGCTGACGTGGCGACTGGAGTTGCCGGAACAGACGATCATGGTGTCTGTGATGCTGGATTTACCGCGCACATCAAGGGTGATGATGTCGCGGCCTTTCATGTCATCGATCTTGTCGACGATAAAGGCATGCAGTTCTTGGCCTTGCAATGATCTTCTCCTGTGTTCCGACGCCTGAGGGCGGCGGATTATATCATGGTCACTCCCGTTTCCCAGTCTGGCGAAGGGGAGTGGAACGGGGGCCGTGCCCGCTTGGCAAACCAGGCCCCTGTTGATCAATATAGTGCGCAACCGGCAGAGACAATAGTCGGCGCCGGTTGCGGTCAGCTTGCCGGGTAGAGGCCTTGCTGCCGAATGTAATCGGCCACCGACGGCGGCAGCAGGTAGCGGGGATCCTCCCCGGCCGCCAGCAGGGCTCTGAGCCGGGTGGCCGACAGCTCGATGGGTTGGTTGTCCGCCAGCCAGATATGGCCAGCCAGGCGCTGGTGCAGTGCGGTGGCATCCGTGGTGTGATGGCGAGCCAGCAGCTCGGCAACTTCCCCGGGGTAATCAGGTCGCCAGCCCGGTCGCACACTCACCACCAGGTGGGCATGATCGAGCAGCTCTTGCCAGCGGTGCCAGCCAGGCAGGCCGAGCAAGGAGTCCATCCCCATCAGAAAGCAGAGCGGGGTGTCGGGCAGTTCATGACGCAGCTCGATGAGGGTATCGATGGTGTAAGAGGGCTTGTCCCGCTTGAGCTCCCGCTCATCCACCACGAATCCCGCATTCTCTGCGGCCGCCAGTTTGACCATGGCGAGGCGCTGCTCGCTCGAACAGAAGGGGTTGGCGCGATGGGGGGGAATATGGTTCGGGATCAGCCGGATTTCGGCCAGCCCGATAGCGTCCCGCGCCTCGATAGCCGGTCGCAGGTGGCCGATATGGATAGGGTCGAAGGTGCCGCCAAGCAGGCCGATAGGAGCCTTCGCAGCCTTCAGCACGGGCTGTTCTCCATGACCAGCGGCAACGGGGTGCCATCGCGAAAACCCAGGGCTATGGTCTGCAACATCAGCCAGGCTTGCTCGGTGTCGAAGCGACGCTGGGCGTCGTCAAGCTGGGCCATCAGCTGCCACAGCTGCTGCAATTTGGTGAAGGGCAGCCGGGTCAGGGCCTGCTGGATCAACTGCTGGCGGCTCTGCCAGATACGCAGGCGGGAGAAGTGTTCCACCAGCGGTTGACCGGCTCTGGCGGCCAGGGCCAGCTCGGTGAGCTGCTCCAGCTCGCGGCACAGGGCCCAGGCCAGCATGCCTGGCTCTGTGCCCTCGGCACGCAGGGCCAGCAGGATGCGTTGGGCCCGGTTCACCTTGCCCTCCAGCAGGGTATCGATGAGCTGGAATGGGGTGAAATGGGCGTGGCGTACTATGGTCTCTTGCAGATAGGCGACGCTGATGGGCTGGGGCGGCGCCAGCAGGGTCAGCTTTTCTATCTCCTGGCTGGCGGCCAGCAGGTTGCCCTCGTAGGAGTGGCACATGAAGTTGATGGCATCCGGCAGCGCCTTGAGGCCGAAACGTTGGAAGCGGGCGCTCATCCAGCGCGGAAAGAAGCGTGGCTCGGGGTGATTGACCGGCACATAGGTGCCGTTCTGGCTGAGCTTGTCGAACCAGGCCGCCTTCATCTGGGTTTGGTTGAGGCGACCACCGCTGAGCACCAGCAGCAGATCCGGATGCAGTTGCTTGCCAATCTCGCTGATGCGGGCGGCCAGATCTTTGTCGACCTTGGCCGGCAGCTCCAGCTCGATGATTTGGCGGGCGGAGAAGAGGCTCATGGCCTGACAGGCATCATAAACCTGATTCCAGTCCAGCCCCTGCTCCACCACGAAGGTATGGCGCTCATCGAACCCTTGCTTGCGGGCGGCCTGACGGATGGCGTCGATGGCCTCCAGCTTGAGCAGGGGCTCGTCACCAAAGATGAGGTAGCAGGGTTTGAGCCCTGCCTTGAGATGATCCGTAAACTGCTCGGGGTAGATCCGCATCAGAACTTGGCCTGGTTGAGTAGGTGGGTCGCAAGGTCGATGGCCTGCTCTTGCAGATTGAGCAGGGGCTCGTCACCAAAAACGAGGTAGCAGGGCTTGAGCCCTGCCTTGAGGTGATCCGCAAACTGCTCGGGATAGACTCTCATCAAGATACTCGCATCAGAACTTGAGCTGGCTCAGCTGGCGGATAACCAAGTTCGCGGCCTGCTCCTGCATCTCCTTGCCAAGCTGCTCCTGCTCGCGGGAAGAGGCCAGTGCCGCATCCGGCTTGTTCAGGAAGCTGCGGTTGAAGGTGATGGGGAAGACCTGGGTCGGCTTGCCCGGCATGGAGACGGTGAACTGGGTGTTGTAGCCCAGCAAGTATTCACGGGCCTGGCCGATGGCGTCGACCGAGGCAACCTGGCTGGTGCTGCTGACGCCGGACAGGGTCAGCACAGGTATGCCCTCTTTGTCGGCGAGCTTGACGCCCGCCGCCTTGAGGCGGGTGGTGACCAGTCGGTATAAGTCGCTCTTGTTGTCACCGACCACCTTCATGGTCATCAACTCGGGCGGAATTGCCGTGCCTCGCATCTGAAAACCGCAAGCCTGCAACAGCAGGCCCATCAGCACGATAGCCATCCAGCGAATGAGGGGGGTGCCCATATGAAATCCTCTTTGCATAAAGTGAAGCACGGCGGGCGCAGGGCCCGCCGTCATCCTCGTTGGCAACGATCAGCGGACCTCTTCCCTGTCTCCCCTTTGCACGGGGAGGCGCAACATGCGCCCTCCCTGGCAAGGGGTGGACGAGGTCCTCGCTACCATCAGTTAGCGACAATATTGAGCAGCTTGCCCGGCACATAGACGACCTTGCGAACCGTCAGACCGTCGGTGAATTTCTGCACCGAGGCATCGGCCATGGCCAGCTTCTCGACGTCAGCCTGGCTGATCTCGGCCGGTACGGTCAGCTTGCCGCGCATCTTGCCGTTGATCTGCACCACCACCAGCTTCTCGGTCTCGACCATGGCCGCGTCATCGGCCACTGGCCATGCAGCGTGGTCCACATCGTCGCCCTTGCCCAGCATCTTCCACAGCTCGAAGCCGATGTGCGGGGTGATGGGGGAGAGCATGATCACAACCGCTTCCAGTGCTTCCTGCATCAGGGCGCGGTCCTGCTCGTCACAGCCCAGCTTGGAGAGGTTGTTCATCAGCTCCATGATGGCGGCGATGGCGGTGTTGAAGGTCTGACGGCGACCCACGTCGTCGCTCACCTTGGCGATGGTCTTGTGCAGTTCACGGCGTACCGCTTTCTGCTCGTTGGTGAGAGCCGCCACATCCAGCGCGGCAACAGCGCCACCAGAGACGTGCTCGAAGGTGGTGCGCCACAGGCGACGCAGGAAGCGCTGGGCCCCCTCCACGCCGGAGTCGGACCACTCCAGGGTCATCTCGGCCGGGGAGGCGAACATCATGAACAGACGGACGGTATCGGCGCCGTAACGCTCCACCATCAGCTGCGGGTCTATGCCGTTGTTCTTGGACTTGGACATCTTGGTCATGCCGGAGTGGATCACTTCACGGCCCTCAAGGTCGATGGCCTTGGTGATGCGACCTTTCTCGTCACGCTCGACCTTGACGTCGGTCGGGCTGACCCAGACGTTGCCGCCTTTTTCGTCTTTGTAGTAGAAGGCGTCGGCCAGCACCATGCCCTGGCAGAGCAGACGCTTGAACGGCTCGTCGCTGTTCACCAGCCCTGCGTCACGCAGCAGCTTGTGGAAGAAGCGGGCGTAGAGCAGGTGCATACAGGCGTGTTCGATACCGCCTATGTACTGATCCACCGGCAGCCAGTGGTTGGCAGCAGCCGGGTCCAGCATGCCCTTGTCGTAGTCGGGGGAGCAGTAGCGAGCGTAATACCAGGAGGACTCCATGAAGGTGTCGAAGGTATCAGTCTCGCGGAACGCTTCCTGACCCTTGTAAGTGGTCTTGGCCCACTCGGCGTCGGCTTTGATCGGGCTCTGGATACCGTCCATCACCACATCTTCCGGCAGCAGTACCGGCAGTTGATCTTCCGGGGTCGGCACGACTGTGCCGTCCGCCAGGGTCAGCATCGGGATGGGGGCACCCCAGTAACGCTGACGGGAGACGCCCCAGTCACGCAGACGGAAGTTGACGGTGCGCTTGCCCTTGCCGAGCGCTTCCAGCTTGCTGGCGATGGCATCGAAAGCCGCCTGGAACTCGAGACCGTCAAACTCGCCGGAGGCGAACAGCACGCCCTTCTCGGTGTAAGCGGCTTCGCTCACGTCCACCTCGCCATCGGCTGGCTTGATCACCGCCTTGATGTCGAGGCCATATTTGGTGGCGAACTCATGGTCGCGCTGGTCGTGACCCGGAACCGCCATCACGGCGCCGGTGCCGTAGTTCATCAGCACGAAGTTGGCGACCCAGACCGGCACCTGGCGGCCATCCAGCGGGTGAATGGCATAGAGGCCGGTGGCCATGCCCTTCTTCTCCATGGTGGCCAGCTCCGCTTCGGCTACCTTGGTGTTCTTGCACTCGTCGATAAAGGCGGCCAGTTCCGGATTGGTCGCAGCAGCCTGCAGCGCCAGCGGGTGACCGGCGGCGATACCGACATAGGTGACGCCCATGAAGGTGTCCGGACGGGTGGTGTAGACTTCCAGCTGCTCAGCCTGACCCTCGATGGCGAAGCTGATGTTGACCCCTTCGGAGCGGCCAATCCAGTTGCGCTGCATGGTCTTGACCATCTCCGGCCAGCCGTCCAGATTGTCGATATCGCTGAGCAGCTCTTCGGCGTAGTCGGTGATCTTGATGAACCACTGGGGGATCTCTTTCTGCTCCACCGGGGTGTCGCAGCGCCAGCAGCAGTTGTCGATCACCTGCTCGTTGGCCAGTACCGTCATGTCGTTCGGGCACCAGTTGACGGAGGAGGTCTTCTTGTAGACCAGCCCCTTTTCGTACAGCTTGGTGAAGAACCACTGCTCCCAGCGGTAGTAATCCGGCTTGCAGGTCGCCAGCTCGCGATCCCAGTCATAACCCAGCCCCAGCATCTTCAGCTGGTTCTTCATGTATTCGATGTTTTCGTAGGTCCAGGGGGCCGGTGCCGTGTTGTTTTTGACCGCGGCGTTCTCCGCCGGCAGACCGAATGCGTCCCAACCTATGGGTTGCAGCACGTTCTTGCCATTGAGGCGTTGATAACGGGAGATCACATCACCTATGGTGTAGTTGCGAACGTGCCCCATGTGTAGACGACCAGACGGATAGGGGAACATGGAGAGACAGTAGAACTTTTCCTTGTCTACTTTCTCCACCGCCTTGAAGGTTTTCTTGGCATCCCAGTGCTGTTGCACTGCTGGTTCTATGGATTGGGGAACGTATTGCTCTTGCATTGGTGACATCCGGATCTGTGAAATGAATAGATAAATCAGCTGGGAAATCGCAATAGAATACCCATATCCAGCGGCGGCAACAACCGCCAGCATCCGTCAGCCCTTATGCCGGGCATGATCAGGGTTCAGTAGAGGAGTAACGACCATGGACAAGCGTCAAAAAGGGTACGAAGCCTTCATTGCAGAGCTGCAAAAACAGTGGCAAGAGACTGAAGAGTTTCAGGGGGAGCGCCTCAACCGGATGATCGCCAAGGTGCAGGCCTATCTGGAGGCGGCCGGTGACCTGACTCAGGATGAGCTGGCGCTGATTGCCGAGTACGTGAAGCGGGATCTGGGCAACTATGACGAGGGGCGCGCCGAGGTGGAGGAGTCTGCCTTTATGCTGGCTCTCAAAGACACCGCCTGGTCCTGGCTGGCGGACGTGACCGACCGCGCCCAGGTGGAGTGGCGCGAGCTGGCCGACGAGCTGGAGCACAAGGGGGTGTACGAGGCGGGTGACTGGGTGGGCCTCGGCGTCATGGTGTGCGAGCAGTGTGGCTGGCGCCATACTGTGCTGCATCCACAGCCGCTGGATACCTGCCCCGAGTGCGGCGGCTACGAGTATCACCGCGAGCCGCTCTCGCCCTGATCCCGTCAAATAACCAGATGGAAAGAGGCGCCCAGGGGGCGCCTCTTGTGTTCAGCGATGAGCCGGACTGCCGGTTCAGAGCTCGCGGGCCCAGGGATGAGCACGGGGGCGCAATGCCAGTGCCAGACCGAGCAGCAGGGCCGTCAGCCCGTACAGCGGCCAGCTGCCAAAGCGCAGGTAGGGGGTCGAACCGTGGGCGGGACGCACCTCGGCTCTCAGCACCCCGGCCTCGAACTGCGGGAGCTGGGCTATGATGCTGCCGTCGATTTCGGTGACTATGGTGATGCCGGTGTTGGTGTTGCGCAGCAGCGGGCGAGCCAGCTCCAGCGCGCGCATGCGGGCTATTTCCATGTGCTGCCAGGGACCGATACTGGTGCCGAACCAGGCATCGTTGGAGATGGTCAGCAGGAAGTCGGTATCCGGCTGCACGTTGCGGCGCACTTCGTCCGGGAAGATGATCTCGTAGCAGATGGCGACGGCGAACTTGAACCCCTTGGCGATCAGGTTCGGTTGCTGCGCATTCCCGCGACTGAAGGAGGACATGGGCAGGTTGAAGAGGGGCGCGATGGGACGCAGCAGATCTTCAAACGGCACGAACTCGCCGATGGGCAGCAGGTGATGCTTGTAGTAGCGGTTCTGGTGCCCATAGTGATACGACTCCTTGCCATCCGCGTCCTGCACCCCCATGCCCAGCACGGTATTGAAGAAGCGCTGCTGCTCGAAATCATAATGAATGATGCCCACCAGCAGGCCGGTGTCGTTCACCTTCATCGCCTTGTCCAGGCTATCCAGGTAGTTGCCCATCTCCTTCTCGATGGCCGGGATCGCCGATTCCGGCCAGATGATGATGTCGGCATCCTGGTGCTCGCGGCTGAGATCCTGATACTTGCGCACCGTCGGTACCAGCGCCTCGGGATCCCATTTGAGAGACTGCGCTATGTTGCCCTGCACCAGGGCGACCTTGACCGGCTCGCCCCGGGTCACCCAGTTGATCTGCATCAGCCCCTGAGCGGCACCGATCAGCGCGACGGGCAGCAGTAGCCAGACCGGCTTGCGGCTCTGCCACACCAGCCAGAGAGCGGAGGCCGACAGTAGCAGTGCCAGCGTGATGCCCTGCACCCCCAGGATGGGGGCCAGGCCCTTGAGCGGCCCGTCGATCTGGCTGTAACCAAACCAGAGCCAGGGGAAGCCTGTCATCACCCAGCCGCGCAACCAGTCGGCCACCAGCCAGAGCGCAGGGAAGGCGAGCAGCCAGCGGCTCCAGTGACGACCACTGAAGAAACGGGCGAAGGCCCAGCAGGCCAGGGTCGGGTAGAGCGCCAGATAGGCCGACAGCCCGACCAGCAGCACGAAGGCGACCGGCAGTGGTATGCCACCAAACATGGTCATGCTGACGTGGATCCACCAGAGCCCGGGCAGAAACAGACCCATGGCATAGCCAAAGCCACGCCAGGCTGCCTGCCTGGGGTTGGCCTTGTCCAGCAGGGCATAGAGGCCGAGCAGAGACAGGATCACCAGCGGCCAGTAGTTAAAAGGGGAGAAGGCCAGCACGGCGAGCGCGCCGGATGCCATGGCACAGAGGCTTGTCAGGAGTTTCGATTTCACGGGCAATAGAGGCTCGGATTGGACTGCAACAGGTTGATTGGCCGGTATCTTAACCTGTAAATACGGTCAACGGCGAGCCTCCCAGCTGTGGTGGGCGCCACCGGGCGGGAAACGGGAAATAAAGGGCGGCGTGCCGGGCAAGGAATGACGTGCGGGGTCAGAGGGTAGGGTTACCTTCTCCTGTGGCCAAATGGCAAGCGCCCCGACGATCGGGGCGCTGATGCTTCACGGCTGGCTGGGAGCCGTGCTGAATTTACTGGGCTTCAGACTGGGCCGCGACATGGTTGTCGGGGATCTTCACCTGCAGCTGCTGCAGGCGGCGCCTGTCGGCGTGCATCACCTTGAACAGGTAGCCGTCCAGCTCTATCTCCTCGCCCTTTTTCGGCAGGTGGCTGAAGGCGTGCATCACCAGACCGCCCACCGTATCCACCTCTTCATCGCTGAACTGGGTGCCGAAGAAGTCGTTGAAATCCTCGATCTCGGTGAGGGCGCTGACCGAGAAGACCCGCTTGCTGATGCGGCGGATCTCGTCCGGCTCATCTTCGATGTCATCAAACTCGTCGTCGATCTCGCCGACGATGAGCTCCAGTATGTCTTCAATGGTCACCAGACCCGAGACGCCACCAAACTCGTCCACGACGATGGCCATGTGGTAGCGTTCTTCACGAAACTCCTTGAGAAGACGGTCGACCCGCTTGCTCTCGGGCACGATCACGGTAGGGCGCAAGATTTTCTCGAGCTGCAGCGGCTCGCTGGCGTGATGGCCGCCAAACCCGAACGGCAGCAGATCCTTGGCGAGCAAGATGCCCTCCACATGATCCTTGTCTTCGTTGATCACCGGGAAGCGGGAGTGACCGGATTCGATGATCACGGGCAAGATGTCGTCCACCGGCTGGGACTTCTCTATGGTGACCATCTGGGAGCGGGGGATCATGATGTCGCGAACGCGCAGCTCGGCAATTTCGAGCACGCCCTCAATCATGTCTTTGGTGTCCTGATCGATAAGATCGCGCTCCTCGGCATCGGCTATCACATCCACCAAATCGTTGCGGTCTTTTGGCTCGCCCTGGAAGAGTTGGCTGAGTTTGTCGAGCCAGGTTTTCTTCGGCGAGCCGGTACTAGGGTGATCGTCGGTCATTTTTTCTCTTGGTTACTCGTTTGAACACATTTGGAATTGTCTTGGTGATATAAGGATGGCCATCGGCTGTTTCAAGGCGATGACTGTCTCGTCCTTTATGCGTTTACTCTTCGTCGTTCAGATAAGGGTCGGCAAAACCGAGTTCCTGCATGATGTCGCGCTCAAGCGCTTCCATCTCTTCGGCTTCCTCATCCTCGATATGGTCATAACCTAGCAGATGCAGACTGCCGTGCACAACCATGTGGGCCCAGTGGGCCTCCAGCGGTTTGTTCTGCTCAACAGCTTCCTGTTCCACCACCTGGCGGCAGATGACGAGATCGCCGAGCAGCGGCAGTTCCATGCCGGGTGGCGCCTCGAACGGGAAGGAGAGCACATTGGTGGGTTTGTCCTTGCCGCGATAGGTGAGGTTGAGCTCGCGGCTCTCCGCCTCGTCAACGATACGCACCGTCACCTCTGCCTCTTGCTGAAAGCCGAGTATGGTGCCGTCAAGCCAGCCTTGCAGCCTGGCTTCGCTCGGCAGATCTTCCGTCTGAGCGCAGGCCAGTTGCAGATCCAGGGTCACACTCATTGGGCACTCTCTTTATGGGCTTTGGCAGGGATGGACTCGGCCTGTTTGGCGTCGAACGCCTCGTAGGCCTGCACGATACGGGCGACCACAGGATGGCGTACCACGTCTTTGGATTCAAAGAAGTTGAACGACAGGCCGTCGACCCCTTGCAGCACTTCCAGGGCATGGCGCAGGCCGGACTTGGTGCTGCGCGGCAGATCCACCTGGGTGATGTCGCCGGTGACCACCGCCTTGGAGTTGAAGCCGATGCGGGTCAGGAACATCTTCATCTGCTCCGTGGTGGTGTTCTGGGCCTCATCCAGGATGATAAAGGCATCGTTGAGGGTGCGACCGCGCATATAGGCAAGCGGTGCTACCTCGATGATGTTGCGCTCCATCAGCTTCTCGACCCGCTCAAAGCCCAGCATTTCGAACAGGGCGTCGTAGAGCGGGCGCAGGTAAGGGTCAACCTTCTGGGAGAGATCGCCGGGCAGAAAACCGAGCTTCTCGCCCGCTTCCACCGCCGGGCGGGTCAGCAGGATGCGGCGTATCTCCTGACGTTCCAGCGCGTCCACGGCGGCGGCCACCGCCAGATAGGTTTTGCCGGTACCGGCCGGGCCAATGCCGAAGCTGATGTCGTGCTGGACTATGTTGGCGATGTACTGCGCCTGATTGGGGCTGCGTGGTTTGATGAGGCCGCGCTTGGTTTTGACCGTTACCTCCTTGCCATGGGGGATGCTGGCGGCCGGTTCGTCATCTTGCTCCAGCACCCGCGACTCCTGAATGGCCAGGTGCACCATCTCTGGCACTATGTCGGTCACCTTGCCGCCCTTGAGGGGCTGGGTTTCCACATAGAGGTGCTTGAGGATGACGGCTGCGGCATCCAGCTGGGCCGGTTTGCCAACCAGCTGGAAGTGGCTGTCACGGTAGCTGATCTCGACGCCGAGGCGGCGTTCCAGCTGCTTGATGTTGTCATCGAAGGGACCGCACAGGCTGGCGAGGCGCTGATTGTCGGCGGGCTCCAGATGCAGGTTCAGGGTCGAGATATGTCGGCTCAAAATATCCTCGTCTTGATGCAGTGCCCATCAGGCCAGGCCAGATGGGCACGAAGAGATTAGTGGGGAGTGAAGGCGGCTACGCCCAGCTCGTCCGGCACGTTATCTGGACGGCGTGCCAGGATCTCGCGTGGCGCCGTGGCAATGCGCAGGTTCATCTCATCCTCGCCGCGGATAAAACGACCGCGCAGGGAGTTGGGGCGTACCTCGGTGATCTCCACGTCGGCAAAGCCGCCGATCAGGGTGTGCAGCCCTTCGAAGTTGACCACCCGGTTGTTCTCGGTGCGGCCACACAGCTGCATGGGGTCGAGCCGGGAGGGGCCTTCCACCAGGATGCGCTGGGTGGAGCCCAGCATGGCACGGCCAATCTGCATCGACTGGTTGTTGATGACATGCTGCAGCCGGGCCAACCGGGCCTTTTTCACTTCCATGTCGACGTCGTCTGGCATGTCGGCGGCCGGTGTGCCGGGGCGCGGGCTATAGATGAAGCTGAAGCTCATGTCGAAGTTGATCTCTTCGATAAGCTTCATGGTGGCCTCGAAATCCTCGTCCGTCTCGTTCGGGAAGCCGACGATGAAGTCGGAACTGATGGTGATGTCGGGACGGGCGGCGCGCAGGCGACGGATCTTGGACTTGTACTCCAGCACGGTATGCGGGCGCTTCATCATGGTCAGGATGCGATCCGAACCGCTTTGCACCGGCAGGTGCAGGAAGCTGACCAATTCCGGCGTGTCCTTGTAGACCTCGATGATGTCGTCGGTGAACTCGATCGGGTGACTGGTGGTGTAGCGAATACGGTCTATGCCATCGATGGCAGCGACCAGTCGCAGCAGCTCGGCGAAGGAACAGATGCTGCCATCAAAGGTCGGGCCCCGGTAGGCGTTGACGTTCTGGCCCAGCAGGTTCACCTCGCGCACGCCCTGTTCGGCGAGCTGGGCGATTTCGTAGAGCACGTCGTCCATCGGCCGGCTCACCTCCTCGCCACGGGTGTAGGGCACCACGCAGAAGGAGCAGTATTTGGAGCAGCCTTCCATGATGGAGACGAACGCGGTGGCGCCTTCGGCACGGGGTTCCGGCATGTTGTCGAATTTTTCGATCTCGGGGAAGGCGATGTCCACCTGGGCACCCCGGCCTTCCTGCACCTGCTTGATCATGGCGGGCAGGCGATGCAGGGTCTGGGGACCGAAGACGATATCCACATAGGGGGCGCGAGTGCGAATGTTGTCCCCCTCCTGAGAGGCGACACAGCCACCCACACCGATCACCAGACCGGGCTTGTTGGCCTTGAGTTTTTTCCAGCGCCCCAGCTGATGGAACACCTTCTCCTGTGCTTTTTCGCGGATGGAGCAGGTATTCAGCAGCAAGACATCTGCCTCTTCGGGCTCCTCGGTCAGTTCATAGCCATTGCTGGCATCCAACAGGTCGGCCATCTTGGACGAGTCGTACTCGTTCATCTGGCAACCCCAGGTTTTAATGTGAAGTTTCTTGCTCATTGCTTCTCTTGACTTGTGTTGAAATCGGCATGGTCAAAGGACCGGGCATTTTACTCCGCAATCTGGATACTGCCTAGCTAATATCCAGCCCGTCATGGGGCTCTCTCCCTCTTGGCCCGCCGGTATTTGCTCGGGCTTTCTCCTTGATTTTGCGTGGCAATTCGCAATTTGTCTCACTGTTTCTGCCGGTCCCTTGCGGTATCATGTCTCCATTCGGTTTGGCCCCGTCTACCCTTGTCCGGGGCGTCCCCTTTCAGGAATCAAGTTATGGAACAGTGTGATATCGCTATTGTCGGCGCTGGCATGGTCGGTGCCGCTACCGCCTGTCTGCTGGCGGCGCAGGGCCTCTCCATTCGGGTGATAGAGACCCAATTGCCCGAGCAATACGCCTGCTCGCAGCCGCTGGATCTGCGGGTTTCCGCTATCAGCCAGGCCTCGGTGGCGTTGTTGGCTCAGGCCGGCGCCTGGTCGCACTTGCAGCAGATGCGACTCTGTTCCTACCGCCGGCTGGAGACCTGGGAGCTGGATGGTTTTGCCACCCGCTTCAATGCGGCCGATCTGGGCCTGCCCCTGCTTGGCTACATCATCGAAAACCGGCTGGTGCAGCTGGCCCTGCTCAAGCGGATGGAGGATTTTCCCAACATCCAGACCCACACACCGGCGGCGGTCACTCGCCTGCAGCAGGGGCGGAACGAGGCGGTGCTGACCCTGGACGATGGCACTGAACTCGCCGCCCACTGGGTGTTGGCCTGCGATGGCGCCGAATCCCAGATGCGTCGGCTGGCGGGCATAGGCGTGTCGCGCTTCGAGTATCGCCAGCACTGTATGCTGATCAATATCGACACAGCGTTTGCACAGGAGGACATCACCTGGCAGCAATTTACCCCGAGCGGCCCGCGTGCCTTCCTGCCGCTGCCCGGCCAGCATGGCTCCCTGGTGTGGTATGACAGCCCGGCCCGCATTCGCGCCCTGTCGGCCATGAGCAACGAAAGGCTGGGGGAGGAGGTGCGTCGCCACTTTCCGGCCCGGCTCGGCGGGTTTACCGTGACGGCCAAGGGGAGTTTCCCGCTGGTACGACGCCACGCCAATGACTATCACGCCGGTCGGGTGGTGCTGCTCGGCGATGCTGCCCACACCATCAACCCGCTGGCGGGGCAGGGGGTCAATCTCGGCTTCAAGGACGTGGCCTGCTGGGCCGGGTTACTGGAAAAGGCCGGTGCCGACTGGCATCAGCTGGCCCTGGCGGAGCGTTACGAGCGTCGCCGTCGCCCCGATAACCTGCTGATGCAATCGGGGATGGATCTCTTCTACGGGGTGTTCAGCAACGAGATAGGTCCCCTCAAGTTGGCCCGCAATCTGGCCCTCAATCTGGCGGACAAGGCAGGCCCGGTCAAGGAGATGGCGCTGCGCTATGCGCTGGGGCTGGTATAAGACGCCGAGCGCCATCACGAGGGATCTGAGTTCATGAACAAGGTACGGCTGGCGCTCGCTGGCCTATTTTCCATCTATTCCCGCTTTTCTGGCGAGTCGATGGCCCCCTTGCCGGTTTCCTCCGTCGGCGGCGAAAGCCGTGCCTCCAGCGCCTCGCAGATGCCGGCTCGTCGCTATGAGTACGATGGTCGTGAGTATTGTTCCCAGATGACCTCCTGCGACGAGGCAACCTGATTCCTGCAACACTGCCCGAATATGAAGATGGACGGGGAGGGGGAAGCTGGCGGTGGCCGATGCGGTGCTCTATTGCGTCAAAGGGGCGGGTAAACACCGCCGTCACTGTGCCAACTGTTGATCCTTGCTGCTGCTCTCATTCTGAATGCGCCCCTTCATGGGGCGCACTGTTTTGGCCGCCCGTGAGCGTCGGTATCAGCGCTCGGGAGTGGCCGATACCGGCGTGGGGTGGCTGGCGATCACCTGCCTGACGAAGTGATCCCGTATGGGGTCGGCCACATCAGGGTTCCATACCATGCTGACTTCCCACTCGGAGCCGGGGCCAAAGAGGGGGTAGAGAGTGACATCGGGGCGTGCGATAAAGCTGACGCTGCGCGGCAGTATGGCGTTGCCGATGCCAGCGGCCACCAGTGCCACCAGGGTCTGGATATCTTCGGCTTCCTGGATCATGCCCGTCAGCCGGTTGGCGCCGAGAAAACCGGCGATCTGCTGGCTGAGACCGGGACAGCGGCGGCCCACCATCTGCAGCAGTGGCTGGCTGGCCAAGGCGTGCTGGACATCGAATGCGGCCGGATCGGGCGCGGTCATCCGGGTCGGTACTGCCAGCACCAGCCGATCGATCAGCAGCCGGTGTTCCCGCAGCTGTGGTATCTGGGGCCTGCGCATAAAGCCAAGCTGCAACTGGCCGGAGATCAGCTGCTCCTGCTGGATGGCGGAGGGCATATCCTGCAGATGGACCATCACGTCCGTGACCTGCTGTTTGAAGCGGGCCACCAGCGCAGGGGCCAGTGCAAAGCTCGACAGGCCGAAACCAATCTTGAGCCGCCCGGCCACGCCACTCGCCACCGCCAGCGCGTGGCTTTCAAACTCCCTGCCGTGTTCGACCAGTGCGCTCGCCTGGGTGAGCAGCTGGGCGCCGATGGCCGTTAATCCGGCGCCGTGGCGACCGCGATTGAACAGGGTGCTGCCAAGGGCCTGCTCCAGCCCCTGGATCTGCTTGGTCAGGGCCGGTTGGGTGATGAACAGCCGGCTGGCTGCTTCCCGGTAGTTGGCGGTCTCGGCCAGCATCACGAATGCCTGCAGTTGCCTCAGGTCGAATTTCATTCCATATGGTTATCTAAAGTGGTGATTTATTGATTATAAATTATCTAATCGACTTGTTCTAATGGTCCGGTAAAGGGAGTCGCAGCTCCCTCCGACCTGAAACAAGGAGCCATATCATGTCGACTCAACGTTATCTTTTTTTGATCAAGGGCACGCTGGTGCTGGCCCAGCCATTGGCAGCACCTGAGACGGGGGAGCTGCTCGCCAGCCTGTTGCAACAGGGGTTTGTGGTCGGTCCCTTGCAGGTGTGGGCTGGCAGTGCCGAGCAGGCGCTGGCCTGTTATGAGCGTGCCGCCCAGCAACAGGCCTTTGCCGATGCGATCTCTGGCGCTGCACCCGAGTTGGCCGGGGTGTCTGCATGAGTACTGGTATGAGCGCCGATATGAGAACAGAAAGGAGTGCCGGCATGAGTAATATCACCTTGTCGGTATCCGCCCTGCTGCTCGATATGGATGGCACCCTGGTCTGCTCGACCGGTGATGTGGAGAAGGTGTGGCGGCTCTGGTGCCAGCATCATCAGCTTGCCCCCGAGCCGGTGCTGGCGATGTGCCACGGCATGCGCTCGCGGGAGGTGATCCGGGCGCTGGCCCCGCAACTGGATGTGGAGCGGGAGGCCGCGCGGCTCGACGAGCTGGAGATGCTGCATACCGGTGGCGAGGCCATCACCGGGTGTGACGAGCTGCTGCGCCGCTTGCCGCCACAGCGTTGGGCCATCGTGACCTCCGCCAGTGATCGGGTTGCTCGCCATCGCCTGAATTGTGCCGGTTTGCCGTTGCCCGCCGTGCTGGTGGGGGCCGAAGCGGTGACCAATGGCAAACCCGATCCCGAACCCTATCTGCTGGGCGCCGAACGGCTTGGCCGGTCGCCCGCTTACTGTCTGGTATTCGAGGATGCGCCGGCCGGTATCGAGAGCGCCTTGCATGCAGGCTGCACCGTGGTGCAGGTAGGGGGCGATGCGCCGCTCAATCCGGCGGTGGTGGCGGTGATCCGCGACTGGCGAGAGGTGAAGGTGGAGTTGGGGGAAGGCGAGTCCCTGCTGGTGACGCTGCCCGCCTGAGCGGCGGAGCGCGCGGCGGCCGCATATTGCGGTATGAGTTATCGCCATCAGCACGGCCTGCCGCAATAAAAACGCCCCCGAACTCCGGGGGCGTTTTGCTATCTCAACCGTTATTTGAACACGCGGAAACGGCTGGTGTCGTCGATAAAGGTCTTGTCTCCGGCCGGTTGCTTGATGCTGCCAAAGGGCATCTGGGCGCGCAACAGCCAGCTGGCGGGCAGGTTCCACTCCTTGCGCACCGCTTCGTCGATCAGCGGGTTGTAGTGCTGCAGGGAGGCGCCGATCTTCTCCTGAGCCAGGGTCGTCCAGACCGCAAACTGGGCAATGCCGGTGGCATGTTCGGACCAGATGGGGAAGTTGTCGGCATACAGCGCGAATTTCTGTTGCAGATCTTTGATGACGTCGGTGTCTTCGAAGAAGAGCACGGTACCGAAGCCGGCCCGGAAGCTGCCATCCACCTTGGCTTCACTTTGGGCATAGGCCTCCGGCGGTACTATCTTCTTCAGCTCCGCCTTGACGATGTCCCACAGCGTGTGGTGCTGGGCGCCAAACAGAATGACGGCGCGGGAGCTCTGGGAGTTGAAAGAGGAGGGGCTGTGCTTGATGGCATCCTGGATGAGGGCCGTCAGCTGCTCCGGTGTGTGAGAGACCTGGTCGCCCAGGGCATAGATGGTACGACGTGCTTTGATCTGTTCGATAAACGGACTGCTCATAACATCTCCTTGGTTTGACAGATAATCGCATTCGGTGGCCAGAGAGAAGGCCATCCGGCTACGATTGTGCAAGCTATAGACTATAACACCGCCTTCCCGCTTAACCGTCAACGCACAGTGGTCACTGTTTTTACTTTTTGTGGATATACATATGCACAGCCTGAATGAGTGCGCTCACATTGTTATCTTTTTTGTCAATTAGCCCTCGTTCAGCGTATTTAAATCAATGAGTAATCCGGTATTTTCACCATCAGATACTGTCACTCCGGCTGTTCGCCCTCTTTTCTGTTCGAGCGGGCCGACGACTGCCGCTATCAGCGCAAGTGGCTGGGGCGGGATCGCTGGCATCCCTCTTCGTCACCGGAGACTGGCGGTGAGTCTGGCTCCCCTTCGCTGACAATATCTGTCTTATCCCGGCGTGAGCGTAGCGGGCTGCGACAGTCCTGGCCGGGGGGAGATACCGCTCACCTTGTGCTGAACAGCATTTTTTTATCTTTATTTTCATATAATTAGTCTTTCATCTTGAGCGCCTTTTTCTGGCTCGGATGCTTTTGTATGAGGTGTCAGGCCGCGGGGGCCACTGGCGGAGTGGGCGGCGATTTGTATAGTGCAGGGGAAATTAATCAGGTTTGACAGGAGTATCCCATGGAGATGAAAAAGCACGGCATGAGCGCCCTGGCCCTGTTGGGCTCCCTGTTGCTGGTGAGCGGCGCAGTGCAGGCCTCGGAAACCCTCAACACCATACTCGGCGGTGGTGCCGGTGGCGTGGCGGGCACCATGATCGGCAAGGAGCTGGGAGGCGATACCGGCGCCCTGGTGGGAGCGGCCGTCGGTGGCGCGGCCGGTGGCGCCGCCACTGCCAACAAGGGCAACAAGAATGAAGCGGCCCTGGGGGGCGCCGTCGGTGCGCTGGGCGGGGCAGCCATCGGCAAGAGCGTGGGAGGCAGCACGGGCCAGCTGATCGGTGCCGGCATCGGCGGTGCCAGTGGGTCGGCCATAGGTGCCAAGACGGGAGATGGTCACAAGAGCAACAACGACCGCTACTACGACGATAGGCACAGGCACCACAAGAAACACAAGAAGCACAAGAAACACAGATGGCACCACGATGACTGATGTCAGCCGTGCTGGCTGGCGCACCATAGTGATGAGCCATAAGCAAAAGGGGCCAACCGGCCCCTTTTCGCATGCTGTGGTTCAGACCAGCCGGTGCTGGCGTCGTCCCTCGGCGAAGGCGTTGATGTTGTCGATCAGCTGATCCGCGAGACGCTGCATCGACTCCTCGCTGGCCCAGGCCACGTGTGGGGTCAGGATAAAGTTGGGGTATTGCAGGGCCTGCATCAGCGGGTGATCGGGGGGCGGCGGCTCGACGCTCGCCACGTCGAAGCCGGCACCACCGAGCCGGCCGTTGGCCAGCGCCCGCAGCAAGGCCTCTTCATCCACCAGACCGCCCCGGCCCACGTTGATCAGCAGCGCGCCCGGTTTCATCAGCGCCAGCTCCCGCTCGCCAATCAGGTGACGGGTGTAGGGGGTGAGCGGGCAGTGCAGGCTGATCACATCCGAGCTTTGCAGCAGCGCGTCCAGTGGCAGCCGATCTTCATCGTGACTGGCGCCCACCTGACTCTGGGCGTAGCGCACCTCCATGCCGATCCCCTTGGCCCGCTCGCCGAGCGCCTGGCCCAGGGTGCCCTTGCCGATGATGCCGAGCCGCTTGCCGTGCAGATCCATGATGGGGTGATCGAAGAAGCAAAACTGGCCGCTCTGCTGCCAGCGCCCCTCCTGCAGAGATTGGCGCCAGGCGAACACATTGCGCGACAGGGCCAGCATCAGCGCCATGGCGTGCTCCGGCACCGAGGGGCCCGAGTAGTTGCGGATGTTGCACACCCCGACGCCAGCGGCGCGGCATGCCTCCAGATCCACGTTGTCGCTGCCGGTGGCGGCCAGGGCGATGAGTTTCAGATCCGGCAACTGGGCCAGTTCGGCGGCACCGATGCGCACCTTGTTGATGATGGCAATGCTGGCGCATCGGAGCCGCTCCACCACCTGTTCGGGAGCCGTGCTCGCATGGCTTTGCCAGTGGTGGGGGAAGCCGGGATGGTGCAGGGTGACACCCGCATCCAGGGTATCGCTATCGAGAAAAACTATCTGCTGCATGACGCCTCCTGCCATTGGAGCCGTCATGATGCCAAATATGGGCGTCCGGGAGCCAGCCCGAACGGGCTCAGCGGCGATCTGATCGCGACGGATGTGAGGCAGGCAGCATTTTGGCGCGGCGGCAGGGCTCAGAGCCAACCGAGGTGGTTGAGCCAGCCCTGAATGCGGGTTGACGTCTCATCCAGATCCATCAGGGCGTAGGGACGGTAGTTGAGCTTGTGGCTGCGGCGGCTCTCGCTCTGGCGGGCCTCGGCGGCCAGCAGGGGCCAGCGGCCGCCCTCTTCCTGATAGAGATCCAGGGTCGGCATGGTGGCCTGGGCTATCTGCTTGGCCAGGGTCTGATTGCTCTGCTGATTGGGGAAGAAGCCGTCCAGCAGCACCAGAGCATCGGGGGCGGGCAGTTGCTCGCTGGCGATAAGGTTGACGGCCCAGGCGGCGCTGGTGCCCTGCGCCAGTATCAGCTTGAAGCCCCCCTCCTGCAGCTTGGCGTCCCCCAGCGTGCTGATGCGGGTGGCAAACTGCTTGCGAAAGTCATCAATGGCCTGCTGTTTCTTCTCGGCAGCGGGATCCAGCTCAATCTGTTGGGGGGAGGGGAGCAGCAGCAGGGTATCGAAGCCAAGCTGGCCGAGGGTGCGGGTCAGCTGCCACAGCTGGCCGCTGCGCTGCCAGTCCGGCAGCAGGATCGCCAGTCCGACATAGCTGTCGCTGTCGTGCTTGGCAAACAGCACCGTCTGCTTGTCTATCTGGATACTGTTGGGCAGCCCCTGCCAGTCGCTGTTTTGCCAGTAGTCGAGGGGCTGTGGCTTGGCGATGGGGGGCGCGACGTCGCTGGCCTGCGAAACGTGGCTTGCCAGCAGGGTCAGTAACAGCAGTGATAAGGATAATCTGGCCATAGTGCGCTCCCCGGTTAACTGGGTTAGCGGCACTGGGCCGGTTTTCTGAAGCGCGGGTATGGCATCAATAAAAAAGCGAGCCATTGGCTCGCTTTTTTGCATTCAACTCAAGGGGTCGATCAGGAGATGCGACGCTTGAATTCGCCGGTGCGGCTGTCGATTTCGATCTTGTCACCGATCTCTACGAAGGCGGCAACAGCCAGCTCGTAGGCAGTGCCCTTCAGGCGGGCAGGCTTGGTCACTTTACCGGAGGTGTCGCCACGGGCGGCCGGCTCGGTGTACTCAACTTCGCGCACTATGGTGGTCGGCAGTTCTACGGAGATGGCTTTCTCGTTGTAGAAAGTCACTTCGCAGATGTCTTCCATGCCGTCTACCAGGTAGTTCAGCACGTCACCCAGGTTGTCTTTCTCGACGTCGTACTGGTTGTACTCGGTGTCCATGAAGACATACAGAGGGTCGGAGAAGTAAGAGTAGGTGCACTCTTTACGCTCCAGCTGAACCACGTCCAGCTTGTCGTCGGCCTTGAATACGGTCTCGGTCGCGCTACCGTTGAGCAGACCCTTCAGTTTCATCTTGACCACGGCGGAGTTACGGCCGGATTTGTTGAACTCAGCCTTCTGGACCACCATCGGCTCGGTGCCGATCATGACTACGTTACCAGCGCGGATTTCCTGTGCGGTTTTCATGTAAAAAATTCCTGTTCGTGAAACGGACGGATAAAAACTGCCAGATTATATACGGCTTTCTAAAAATTTCACCAATCGCGTGACGAGATCCCCGTCCGTGAGTAGCTTCTGTGACCAGCTTCGCCCATGTTGCTGCCAACTGGCGTTATATCGGGGCCATTGGGCCCAAAGTTCGCAGGTCTGCTCCCCCTGATTGAGGGCGTGGCTGAAGGCGCGCAGCCACTGGGCTGTGTCCGGGGGCAAGTCTGCCAGGTAGTGATCGAGAAAACCGTCCAGCTTGACCATGTGGGCCTGCTCTTCCTGCGGGTAGATGTGCCACAGGAAGGGACGGCTGGCCCACTGGGCCCGCACGAAGGAGTCCTCGCCGCGCACCAGATTGAGATCGCAGCTCCACAGCAGCTGATCGTAACCGGCCTGATCCGTCATGGGCAGCAGCTTGATGGTGAGGTTGCCCGAGTGGAGCAGGTCACCCGCCTTGGCGGTGGCGATAGCTTGTTCAAGGCCAGCGCCGCGCAGCACATCCTGTAGCGAGCGACCGAGCGGCAGCAGCAAGGTGACAGGGGTTGGGCTTTGGCACCAGCTTGCAACCAGGCTCACCAGCGCGTCGCTCTCGTAGGTAAAGAGGCTGACCCGCAGCTCGTTCTCTTGTTGCGCGGGCAAACCGAGGCTGGCCCAGTAAGCGGCAAGGCCCGCCTTATCCTGTTGCCACTGATCGCGTTCGGCGATGAGCCCACGCTCGCAGAGCAGACCACCGGTTTTAGCCGTGAAGCCCGGGAAGAAGAAGTATTTGTTGAGGCTCTGGTTGCCGACCCGCTGGGGCGAGGCGAGGCCGTGGCAATCCTCGACCCAGCTCTCCGCCGAGAGGTACTCCAGATTGACCCAGCAGGGGGATGGTGTGAGCCCGGCCATGCGATCGATAAAGGGGGCGGGCAGTTCGCAGGCGAACGCTTCTATGACCACCTTTGCCGGGAGAACATCCGCCGGCAGGGCGTCGTGCCAGAGCTGGATATAGATGCCGGCTACCCACTGGCCATCCTGCGCGGGATCGAGTCCCGGGCAGATGCGGGCGAAGCTGGCCAGATCGTCCACCCAGAGCCGCACCTTACCATGCCCCTCCTGCTCCAGCTGGCGGGCGAGCCGCCAGGTGACGCCAATGTCACCGAAGTTATCCACGACGCAGCAGAAGATATCCCAGTCGAATGGCGGCAGATTGCTTGGCGAAGAGGTCGTCATGTCAGGGATCCGATGGAAATGAGAGATACAAAAAAACCGGTGTGCAGGGTAGCACACCGGTGGATTGGCTTCTAAGGGGGCATTGACCCTCTCCCTGCTCCCCCTGGCAGAGGGGGCGTCGTCATTCTGCTTGCCTCAGCTTTTTGCGCTCGTGGCTAGCAGGGGCCGGTTTACTCCTTGCCGTAGACGTTGTTCTCTTGCTCGCGCCCCCGGATGAAGGTGGTGTGTGCTGAGTTCAGCGCCTTTCTCGGGACAGGCTCACTCCTTGCCGTAGACGTTGTTCTCTTGTTCACGCACCCGGATGAAGGTGGTGCGTTTGGTCAGCTCTTTGAGTTGGCTGGCGCCGACGTAGGTGCAGGTGGATCGCACGCCACCCAGGATGTCGCGCACCGTGTTCTCGACCGGGCCGCGATAGGGCAGCAGCACGGTTTTGCCCTCGGATGCGCGATAGTCGGCGACGCCGCCGGCGTGCTTGTCCATGGCACTCGATGAGCTCATGCCGTAGAACTTCATAAAAGGGGCGTCATCCACGTCAACCACTTCGCCACCGCACTCCTCGTGGGCTGCCAGCATGCCGCCCAGCATCACGAAGTCGGCGCCACCGCCGAACGCCTTGGCCACGTCCCCCGGGCAGGTACAGCCGCCGTCACCGACGATCTGGCCACCGAGGCCGTGGGCCGCATCGGCGCACTCTATGATGGCAGAGAGCTGGGGGTAGCCGACACCTGTCTTGACCCTGGTGGTGCAGACCGAGCCCGGGCCTATGCCGACCTTGACGATGTCGGCGCCGGAGAGGATCAGCTCTTCCACCATCTCGCCGGTCACCACGTTGCCGGCCAGGATGACGTGGTTCGGGCAGGCTTCACGTATTTTGCGCAGGAACTCGACGAAATGCTGGGAGTAGCCGTTGGCCACGTCCACGCAGATGAAGCGCAGGGCTGTTGACATGGCCAGGATCTGGCGGGTCTTGATGAAGTCCTCTTCGGAGGTGCCGGTCGATACCATCACATGACCGAGCAGGGTCGGGTCTGTCTCGCTCACGAACGTTTGCCACTGCGCAAGGCTGTAGTGCTTGTGTACCGCCGTCATCATCTCGAAACCGGCCAGGGTTCTGGCCATGGCGAAGCTGCCGACGGTATCCATGTTGGCGGCGATGACGGGGACGCCCTGCCATTGAGTCTGGGTGTGCTTGAAGGTGAACTGACGGGTCAGGCTAACTTGGGAACGGCTCTTGAGAGTAGAGCGCTTGGGGCGAAACAGAACATCCTTGAAACCGAGCTTCAAGTCTTCTTCGATACGCATGACGAATTCCTTATTGAGCCTTGTTGAAAGTCACTTTTGCAGTGGTCAATTTTCGGCAGGCGCAAAAAAACCGGTGGTTTTCAGGGCCTCCGGTTTACAACAGTGTAGGCACAAATCCCGCCAGAACAAGACTGATAATTCGCTCATCATTGTGTTAGCCTTTGGCGTCACAACCTGAGTGCGGCGCTGGGTGTCATCCAACACCACCTTTCGGTTTGAACCTCCCTGCGAACATAGCCCTCAATCACGCCTTTTTACCCACCCATGTTGCGCCTCCGACCCTGGCAGAACAAGCCCGCCAGCCGCCGGGTTTCGCCAGTTGACAGCCGCCGTTTGCATCCTCATTCTTGGCCTCTCGGGCCAGCCTGGGCCCTGTCTGGACGAGGAACTGACATGTTTGGATCGCGAATGATGCCGCTGTTGCTGCTTGCCTGCCTCTCCCTGCCGGGGGCGGCCCGTGCCGTCTCTGCTCCCGCCGTGTATGGCTGGATCGAGAAGGGGCTCCTCATGCCAAGCGGCGTGGCGGTGAAGATGAAGCTGGATACCGGGGCGCTCACCTCCTCGATGGATGCACGGGATCTGCACCACTTCAAGCGCGATGGCAAACCCTGGGTGCGCTTTACCTTGCAGCTGACGGATGCCAACACCGCCCAGCAGGTGCGCCAGACCCTGGAGCGGCCGGTGGAGCACATGGTGACGGTGCGCGGCGCTGGCGGCATGGAGCAGAGACCCACTGTCACCATGGCTATCTGCCTGGGTGACAAGGTGTATGAGGAGTGGTTCACCCTGCGGGATCGCAGCAAGATGATCTATCCGGTGCTGCTTGGTCGCCGTCTGCTGGCGGATCTGGGGGCCGTGGATGCGAGCCGTACCTTCACGGTGCAGCCCGGCTGCCGCTGAGTGGTGTCGCACCGATGCGCTGCAAACAACAGAAACGGGGGCTCAGGCCCCCGTGTGCTATGTGCGCCGACTCGATTTTATGAGGAAGGCCGCGGCGGAACAGGCAGCAGCACGCTCACCTCCAGCCCTCCCTCTGGCCGGTTGTGGATATCCAGATCCGCGCCGTGCAGCTGGGCGATGCGCGAAACGATGGCCATGCCGAGGCCGACGCCGTCTCCCTGCTGGGGATTGACCCGAAAGAAGCGTTCGCACAGGCGTGGCAGGGCGGCGGTGGGGATACCGGGGCCAGTGTCGCGGATATCGACCCTGACCCTGTTACCTTCGTGCCGCACCTCGACCGCAATCTCACCCCGGGCTGGGGTGTAGCGCAGCGCATTGTCGATAAGGTTGCTGAACATCAGATCCAGCAGGGTGGCCTGGCCCATCACGGTCAGCTGCTCCGCCCCCTCCAGCGACAGCTGCTGATCCTTTTTCAGGGCGATGGGGGCCAGGGTCGCCAGCGTACCTCGCAGCAGCTGGTTCAGGTTGAGCTCGGTCAGCGTCACTCCCTGCTGGCTGTCGATGCGGGCCTGAGTCAGCAGCTGGCGCAGCAGGCGATCGCTGCGATCGAGCGCCAGCAGCATCTTTTGCAATGCCTGCTCGCGGCTGGCGTTATCTTCGGCAGCCAGCGCATTTTCACTGTGTATGCGCAGCACCGCCAGCGGGGTGCGCAGCTCGTGTGCCGCCTCGTTAGTGAACTGTTTCTCCCGCTCTATGGTGTCGGCCAGCGCGTGCATCAGGCGGTTGAGCTCGTTGGTGAGCGGGGTCAGCTCCTGGGCGCGGATCTTCAGGTTGAGCGGGCTCAGATTGGCGGGGTGACGTTCGCCTATGGCCTGGGCCAGCAGCCGCAGCGGCGCCAGACCACGGGAGATGAGCCACCACAGCAGGCCGAGCAGGAAGGGCAAGGTGATCAGCAGCGGCAACATGGTCAGGATGGCTATCTTGCTGGCCAGTTCGCTGCGCTCGTCGTCCCGCTCTGCCACCACCAGCCAGGTATGTTCATCCTGGTTGTAGAGGGTGAAGGTGCGCCACTGATGCTGGTCTTTTTCGACCGTGTTGAAACCGGGTGCCAGTTCGACCAGCGGCTGGCTTGGGGCGCTGGGGGAGCGCAGCAGTATGCTGCCCTGCTCGTTCAGCAGTTGGAAGTAGAGGTTGCGCTCGAACTCGTGGCCGAAGGGGGTCAGCTCCCTGTCTTCGCCGCGCAGATTGAGGCTGGTGTCCTTCTGCCACTGATCCGGGTTTTGCTGCTCCCAATCTTCGTAGACGGTGCCGTTGGCGGGCAGATCGCCATTTTGCTCCAGATAGCGGCTGAGCAACTGGTTGGTGATGCGGGCAGATTGGGCGAGGCGGGCATCGAACAGCTCCTCCATCTCATGGCTGGCCTCGAGATAGCCGATGAGGGCACTGATAGCCAGGCTGGCACTGACCAGAGCCAGTATGCCTGAGAGCAGAAAATGGCGGATGGAGCGGGGACGATTCATGCCCGGTTGTCTCTGTGTTGTGGCAGTTCAAGCTGCGGAATGATGTAGCCGACCCCGCGAATATTGCGAATGAGGTCGCTGTAGAACTTCTTGCGCAGGTGGTGGATATGGACCTCCACCGCGTTGCTTTCGGCGCCTTCGTCCCAGCCATAGAGGCTCTGTTGCAGCTGATCCTTGCTCAGTACCCGGCCGCTCTGGGTGATGAGCTCCTTCAGCAGCTTGTATTCATGAGGGGTCAGTTTGACCGGTTCGCCCCGATAGGTGACCTGCTGTGACTCGGGATTGAGCAGCAGTTCGCCATATTCCAGTATCGCCTGAGCCTGGCCCTTGCTGCGCCGCACCAGAGCGCGCAGACGGGCGTTGAGCTCCTGCAGGGCGAAGGGTTTGACCATGTAGTCATCGGAGCCAGCATCCAGCCCCAGTACCCTGTCGTCCAGGGCATCGCGGGCGGTGAGGATCAGCACGGGCAGTGTCTGGCCCTCCCGTCGCAACTTGCATAGCAGGCTGATGCCGTCGATATCCGGCAGGTTGAGATCCAGAATGAGGGCCGCAAACTCTTCGCTCTTGAGTACCTGCAGGGCGGGCAGCCCCTGCTGCAACCAGTCCACCGTATAGCCACTACTGCGCAGGGCATCCACCATGCCATCGCCCAGCATCACATCATCTTCGACCAACAGGATCCGCATAGTCACTACCCCTTAAACGACGCTGCCCACCAGTATGCAAGCGGGCGGGCAGAGTTTAAATAGCTGTTTGATCCAGCTTGATTTTATAGCTTGGCAAGGCGGTCCCGGATCTCGATGCGACGACCCTGATCTGCCACCTCGCGGCCGGGGCGGTCCGGCGCCGCCAGTGCCTTGTCCAGATAGGTTTTGGCTTCGTCCTTGCGGCCCTGATCGAGCAGGAAGTCGCCGTAGAAGAAGTTGGGATCTATGCCGGTCGGGTTGATGGCCAGCGCCTGCTTGAGCAGCTGTTCGGCCTTCTCGTTATCGCCAAATCCCACCGGCCAACCCGGCACCTGATAATAGAGCGAACCCAGGCTGGTGTAGGCGGAGCCTTCCAGCATCTTGGGATCCTGCTTGAGGGCTATCTCCAGCTTGGCCTTGGCCTCCTTGACCAGACCCAGGGCCCCCAGCCCGCCCTTGGCGCCGGCCCAGCTGCTCTTGACGATGGCCGACCAGATCAACAGGTCGGTACGAAAGGCTTCCTTGGCGCTGGCCTCATCGGCCTGGCTGCTCAATTGCTCCAGGCAGCTCTCCTTGGCCTTGCCGGTCTGCTGATACTGGCAGACGGCCCACTGTTGCTGGATGACGTGCAAGGAGTCGGCGGCCTGAGCCAGGCCAGAGCCCAGCGCGAGGAGCAGGATAGCGCTATGACCCAAACGGGGGCGGAGAGTGGCGTGCTTCATGTTAACGTTCCTTCTCTGTCATGACGGCGGTGGGGTTGCCTTTGCCCGCCGCGGGTGGGGGCGGCGAGTGGCGAGCGTAGCGCTCTATGATGGGTTTTTGTTTGGCCAGTGCCCGGTCAACGAGGCCGGGTAGCAGGGCGTTGAGTCGCACGAACAGCTTCTCCGGCCAGCCGAGCCAACTGCGGCGAGTCTCGTTGCACAGGGCGATGACGGCGGCTTCGGCCACGTCCTGCGGGCTGTCAGTCTGGGTGCCAAGCTCGGCGTTCATCTCGTAGGCCGCCTCCGAATTAAGGCGGGTACGGGTGGCGCGGGGGGCGAAGTGCAGCACCTTGATACCGGTGCCTTCCAGCTCGCGGCCCAGCGCCTCGCTAAAGCCGCGCAGGGCGAACTTGCTGGCGCAGTAGACGCTGTAACCCGCATAGCCGATGGCGCCGAAGCTGGAGCCTATGTTCATTACCACGGCGGGTTTGCGCAGCCGGGGCAGCAGGGCGCGGGTCAGCTGGATCGGCGCCTCGATATTAAGCAGCAGCTGGCGTTCTACCTGCTCCACACTCTGATCTTCCAGCCAGGCAAACTGGTTGCAGCCAGCGTTGTTGATCAGCACGTCCAGCCCCTCCTCCAGCGCGGGATGTTGCAACAGCCGGGCCCGCTCCTGAGGAGATCCCAGATCGGCGATCACTATCTGATGGCGCTCCGGGTACGGCAGCTCCTTGCAGAGGCGCTCCAGCACGCTGGCTCTGCGTCCATGCAGCAGCAGGTGCGCCCCCTGGGCCGCCAGCGCTTGGGCCAGCGCTTCGCCGATCCCGCCGCTCGCGCCCGTGAGCAACACCTTTTTTCCTTCAAGCTTCATGATGCTTGTGTTTCCGTGAGTTGATAGAGCATGTCGGCGTAGAGGCGGTAAACCACCTTGGCCGAGTGAATGATGGCGGCTTGATCCGCCGGGTTTTCGACCCGATCCATCAGCGATTCGAAGAACTTGAGGTGCTCCTGATCCAGTGCGCCGTGGGAGCTCAGGTAGCTCATCGCCTGAGGGGGCAGACCTAGGCCCTTTTTCAGCTGGTCTGCCACGGTGAGGGCGATGGCGACGCTGGTGCCTTCCAGCACCTGCACCATGCCAAAGAAGCCCATGGGGTTGCCGCGCTGTATCTGGTCATAGAGAAAGGCCACCATCAGCTCGATGGGCAGCCCGGGCTGGCCGTGCCGCACCGCCTCGGCATCGCCGCCACAGGCGCGGATATCGTTTAAGATCCATTCTTGGTGGCCATACTCCTCATCGATATATTCGGCAATGGCGCCGCGTACCCACTCATACTCCTGACCCAGCTTGCCGCCGGTGGCCATCAACAGCGGCACAGTGTGGCGCACGTGATAGAAGGCCTGGGAGAGGAAGCGCAGATAGGTGTCACGGGAGATCTCGCCCTTGCGACACGCCTCTATGATGGGGGCCTTGAACAGATGCTCCCGATCCGGGGCTGTGGCTTGTTGCAGCAGGTGATAGAAGCTCATGAAGTTTCTCCTGTAAGGCATTGGCTTATTTGCCGGGAAAAGTGGTGAAAGATCCGCTCGCGGCGGGGGCGACCGTTGGCGGTCAGTAGGTCGGGATGCTGATCCAGTGCCACCGGTAGCCAGTGATGGATACGGGCGTAATCGGGCAGGCGGTGGTTGAGCTGCGCTATCTGTTGGGTCAGTTGGGCGTCTGCACCGGGCAGCGGCTGGATAAGGGCCACGTTGGCGGGCTGGCCGTCGCCGAAGATCACGATGCGGGCGATGGCCGGGCAGAGCTGGGCTTCCGCCTCGATCCACTCGGGGGAGAAGTTGCGACCGAAGGCGGTGATCTGCACGTTCTTCTTGCGGCCCGTGATGTGCAGATAGCCCTCATCATCCAGGCGGCCCAGATCGCCGGTGGCAATCTGCTGGGGGACAGCAAGCTGGAGCCGTTGTGGCTCCTCAGCCCCCAGATAGCCGAGCATAGCGGCTCCTTCCACCAGAATTTCACCGTCGGCGGCGATCGATACCCGGCAGTGGGGCAGCGGTTGGCCGACGCTGCCAAGGCTGTGTCCATCCGGGCCATTGAGTGCAACGACTGAGCCGCATTCCGAGAGGCCATAACCTTCATAGACCGGCAGTCCCAGCTTGCGAGCGCGACTGATGAGCTCGGGCGAGACCTTGCCCCCGCCCACGGCGACGAAACGCAGCGCCGCCAGCTGTTTGGCCAGTGCCGGATTGGCGTTGCACAGGGCCAGCAGCAGGCGCAGCAATTCGGGCACCAGCACCAGACTGTGGGTGGGCCAGCGCAGCAGGGCCTGGGCCAGGGTGGCGGGATCCAGTTTGCTGGAGCCGGAAAAGCCCAGCTCCCCCAGCGAGGGAATATGGCTGTTGGCGCCGGTGAGCAGTGGCACGTAGAGGCCGGTCAGGTTCTCCAACAGGGTGGTCAGTGGCAGCAGAGTCAGGTGCTTTTCGACCCCGGCCGGGGCGACACGCTGCGCCAGCGATTCGCAGACCGCCATCATATGTGCAAGGGAGAGGCAGACCCCCTTGGGTTGCCCCGTGCTGCCGGAGGTGTAGGTGATCTTGGCCGTGCCAGCAGGTAGGGGAGTTATGTGGGGCGGCTCTTTGCGCCACAGTGGCAGCTCACCGATCGAGAGGTGCAGCGGTTCGCTTGCTTGCCAGCCCGGGTGATGGGGGCCGATCAGGGCGTCGGCCCCGCTGCTCTCCAGCAGCCACTCCTGTTGCTCCGGGCTGAAAAAGTGGGGGACCGGGATCACCACTATGCCAGCCTTGGCACAGGCCAAATCGATCAGTGCCCAGGGCAGGCCGTTGTCCAGTTGCAGCGCCAGCCGGGCAATACCAGCCTGTTGCAGGCGTTCGGCCAGGGCGGAGATCTGCAACCACAACTGTGCGTAGCTGATGCGATGCTCGCTGCCGCTCAGGGCCGGGCTGTGGGGCGCATGACGGGCGAAGTGGGCTATCTGGTCAAACAGCATCATAAGGCGCTCCGGTGCGGGCAGTTGAACAGGAATGGCATGGGCGCCAGCAGGGAAAGCAGCAGGCTGCCCTGGGTCAGCGCCTGACGTCCCTGGCCGAGATCCCCGACCATCACCTTGGGCTGGCAGTGGTAATAGGCGCCCCAGGCGCTGGCATCGTCACCCACCTTGTCGGCTTGGGCGGGAGCCAGCTCGACCGGGGTGAGGTGCAGGCGATGGAAGCTGTTGCGCAGCTTGGCGGTGCCGGTGAACACAACGTAATCGAGGTCGTTGTCACACAGCAGGCGGCACAGCGCGGCAAACATCAGGCGGGCGTTGCCTGGTTCGCTGCAAGCCAGATTGCCCACCTCGACGATGCGATCCCGCCGGGCGCGTACCCCCAATCGGGTTTCGATGGCGGCCTCTATGGGGTGGTCCAGATACTGTTCCAGATAGAGATGCTCAGTGCTGGCCAACTTGAGGCCACAAGCACCCACCAGGATGCCATCTGCCCGATAGAGACCGAGCAGGCAGGGCAGGAAATGGGGAATGCGGGCGTCGAACTCGTGGCTGTAGGCCGCCTGTATGTAGGCCTGCAACGCCATGACCTGCTCTTGGGTATCGGCCAGCACCAAACGGTAGGGTGCTTGAATGTCTGTGGTCATGGATGGCTCCTTCTGGTCTGTTGCTGTCAGACTAAATGGGCAAACTTAAGAAACCCTTAAGAGGGGAAAATAAGTGTCGATTTGTACCGGTAGGTGGTGAAAAACGGGGTTGTCAGCCAAATGGCAGGCCATGATCCCCGGGGACAAACCCCTTGTCAGCGGCGGTCAGGGCAGGCAAGCTGGCGCCCATTTCGAGCCCATCCCGGATTGGGCCAGCCACTCTCGTGAGGAAACCCCATGTGCCCGTCCCCTTGCCCGCTGTGCGGTGCAGTCGACTCCTATGTGCTGCCGGTGGCCGGCAAGCAGTACCATCGTTGCCAGGCCTGCGAGCTGGTCTGGCTGGATGCCAGCGGCCATCTGGCGCCAGCGGCGGAGAAGGCGGTTTATGACGGTCACGATAATCAGGTGGATGATCCCCGTTATCGCGCTTTTTTGATGCGGGCCTTTGGCGAGGTGTTGAGTCGGGTGCCGCTGCCTGCCAGTGGTCTCGATTTCGGTTGCGGCCCGGGGCCGGCGCTGGTGGCCATGGGCACAGAGGCGGGCTACGAGATGGCGGGTTACGACAAGTTCTATGCCGACTTCCCTGAGTTGCTGACGCGGCAGTATGACTTCATCACCAGCACCGAGGTGATCGAACATATCGCCGAGCCGCGCGCCGTGCTGGACGGGCTATGGGGCTGCCTCAAGCCAGGCGGCATCCTGGTGTTGCAGACCCAGCGGGTGCTCAGCGACGAGCGTTTCAGGAGCTGGCGCTACCGCCACGACCCGACCCACATTGTCTTCTTTGCCGAGGCCTCGTTTCGCGCCCTGGCGGCCCGCTGGCAGGCCGACGTTCTCTTTCCCCATGCCGATGTGGCCGTCATCACCAAACCCTGAGCGGGGCATTTTCATTTACCGCCGAGTTGGGCATGCTGATGACCTGACCGCAGGACGTTGCTTCCCCGTTTATCATCGCACTGGCGCGGCGAGCGCGGCACCCTGAAACCAAGGAGTGGTTTTTCATGTCGATGCCCCATCTCTCGCTGATGGACGCCCGTCATCTGCAACTGGCGGCCAGTGGCTGCTGACCCCGCGCCTGCAATACGGCGCCATTCCCCCCCCTGCTGGCTCTGTGGCGCGATCTCGACGGCTCCTGATGGATGTGATCGATACTGCCCTCGGAACTAAGCGGCAAAGGGTTGTCAAGGAGGACAAGATGAACCGAGCCATGCGGCTGTTGATAGGATTGGGGGCGTCGTTGCGACGGTTTGCCAAGTGACATCGAGCAGCTGATGAGCGAGAGCGGTCTGCTCACCCTCACCCAGCCCAGTCGCAAGGGCTGGCCATGTGTCTATGCGCTGCTGATCCGTCTCAATCAGGTGCTCATCGACTTTCAGGGAAGTGATGACAGCGACGAGGTGATGCGCAGATTCTTGCCGCCGGTGAAGTGAACGTCATAAAAAAACCGGGCACTTGGCCCGGTTGGTCATTCAGTCAGGATGCGCTTACTGGAATACCAGCACCATCAGCAGACCGACGGTAATGGCAGACACCAGGAAAGCGAAGCCATAGAACACATAGTGGTGCAGCTTGGTGGTGTGGATCCCCAGATCGTGCAGGCCGTGGTAGATACGGTGCATGCCGTGCCAGATGGGCAGGGCGATGATCACCAGCAGGATGCAGGCACCCCACCAGGAGCTGGCGAACTCGAGTACACGTTCGTAGCTCATGGTCTCCACGTCCATGATGCCCATGGGCACCAGCAGACCTGTGATGAGGACAATCACCGGCAGCAGCATGGCAACCACCATGCCACCGGCACCAAACAGACCCCAGTAAATGGGTTCGTCAGAACGTCTCATTATTTTCTCCTCAAGCCACGATGATCAGGATCAGCAGGGATACCACTGCCAGCGCCACATACTGGGCGATAACGATAGGCTTCTCCGGCACCAGGTCTTCACCACGGAAGATACGCATGGCCTTGGGCGCCAGGGCGAACCAGGTCTTGGCGTGGAACAGGCAGGCTGCCAGTGCGATCACGTGGAACAGGATGGCCACCGGGCTTTGCAGGGATTCCAGCCAGCCGTTAAACGCTTCCTGACCCTGGACCAGACGCAGCAGACCCCACATCAGCACAACGGCATAGATGGAGACGAAGATGCTGGTGCCTTCGCGGATCATGTAACCGGTGTAGAAGGCATTCTTCAGCCACCAGTCTTTCTTCATTTCGCGGACGTAAGGCTTACGTTTGCTATTGGTGTTGTTCATGGTCTCATTCCTGATCTCAATCTGGCTTGAACATGGCGATCATGTAGTCCTTGGCGCTCTCGACCTTGCCAAGCTGGATGGCTGCGGCCGGATCCACACCCTTGGGGCAGACATCGGAGCAATAACCCACGAAGGTACAACCCCAGACGCCTTCATCCTGGCTGATGATCTTCATCCGCTCTTTGGACGCGCTGTCGCGGTTGTCGGCGTTGTAGCGATAGGCCAACGCCAGTGCCGCCGGACCGGTGAACTTCTTGTTGATGCCATATTGCGGGCAGGCGGCGTAGCACAGACCACAGTTGATGCACTGGGAGAACTGGTGATACTTGGCCATTTCAGCAGGGGTCTGCTTGTATTCGCCATCACACAGGCTGCGCGGTTCGCTCGGGATGATGTAGGGCTTGATGCTCTCCAGCTTCTCGATGAAATCGGACATGTCGACCACCAGGTCACGCTCAATCGGAAAGTTGTTGAGCGGCTCGATAGTCATCTTGCCTGGCAGATAGTCGCGCAGGAACGCTTTGCAACCCAGCTTGGGTACACCGTTGACCATCATGCCGCAGGAGCCGCAGATCGCCATCCGGCAGGACCAGCGGAAGCTCAGGGTAGAGTCCAGGTGATCCTTGATGTATTGCAGGGCATCCAGCAGAGACATCTCTCTGAGGTACGGTACCTGGAAGGTTTGCATCCAGGGTTCATTGTCCTGCTCTGGGCGGTAGCGCAGGATTTCAATTTCAATCATCTCAGCCATTCTTCTTAGCCTCGTCTTGTTTCTCACCCTCGGAACCGTACACGCGCTTGGCCGGTTGGGATTTAGTGATCTTCACATCGGAATAATCGATGGTCGGGGCGCCTTCCGGTGCGTAGAAGGAGAGAGAGTGCTTGAGGAAGTTCACGTCATCACGCTCCTCATAACCGTCCAGACGCTGGTGGGAACCACGAGACTCTTTACGGTTGATGGCGGAGTGAGCCATGGCTTCGGCCACGTCCAGCATGTAGCCCAGTTCGATGGCGTACAGCAGATCCGTGTTGAAGACAGAGGACTTGTCGTTGATTTTGACCTTTTTGTAACGGGCTTTCAGCTCGTTGATCTTGTCGATGGTGCCCTGCATCAGCTCTTCGGTACGGTAGATACCGACACCGGCTTCCATGGACAGGCCCAATTCGTTGCGGATATCCGCCGGATTTTCGGTACCGTCGATGTCCATCAGCGAGAGGTGCTGTTTGATCAGCGCTTCGGCTTTGGCGAGCAGTGCTTCGGTATTGCCGTGCTGCTGAGTCGCTGCGAATTCGGCAGCCTGTTCACCCGCCAGCTTGCCGAATACCACGATCTCGGACAGGGAGTTGGAACCCAGACGGTTGGCACCGTGCAGACCCACAGAAGCACACTCGCCTGCGGCATAGAGGCCTGGCATGCGGGTTGCGCACAGACTGTTGGTTTCGATACCACCCATGGTGTAGTGGGCAGTCGGACGTACCGGGATCGGCTCTTTGGCCGGATCCACACCCACGTAGGCTTTGGCCAGTTCGCAGATGAAAGGCAGACGCTCTTTCAGGTACTTCTCACCCAGGTGGCGCAGGTCAAGGTGAACCACATCGCCCATCGGGCCCTGGATCACGCGGCCTTTTTGCTGCTCTTGCCAGAATGCCTGAGAGAGACGGTCACGCGGACCCAGCTCCATGTGTTTGTTTTTTGACTGGCCAATCGGGGTTTCCGGGCCCAAGCCGTAGTCTTGCAGGTAACGGTAGCCATCTTTGTTCAGCAGAACACCACCCTCACCACGGCAACCTTCGGTCATCAGGATACCGGTACCAGGCAGGCCGGTCGGGTGATACTGGACGAACTCCATATCACGCAGCGGTACGCCGTGACGATAAGCCAGCGCCATGCCGTCACCGGTGACGATGCCACCGTTGGTGTTGTAGCGGTAAACACGACCCGCACCACCGGTAGCCATAATCACGGATTTGGCCTGGATGAAACGGGTAATGCCGTTCTGGATGTCAAAGGTCAGAACACCTTGTACACGGCCATCATCCACGATCAAATCGAGACAGAAATGCTCATCGAAGCGCTTGATGGTCGGGTATTTGATAGAGGTCTGGAACAGGGTATGCAGAATGTGGAAACCGGACTTGTCTGCTGCAAACCAGGTGCGGGGGATCTTCATTCCACCAAAAGGACGCACGTTGGCTTTGCCATCCGGCTTGCGGCTCCAGGGGCAACCCCAGTGCTCAAGTTGGACCATCTCTTTGGTGGCGTTGTTGACGAAGTAGTCGACCACGTCTTGCTCGCACAACCAGTCACCACCGGAAACGGTGTCATTGAAATGGTTTTCGAGTGAGTCGTCATCGCGTACTACGCCTGCCGCACCGCCTTCCGCAGCCACTGTGTGGCTACGCATCGGATAGACTTTGGAAATCAGGGCGATTTCGAGTTCCGGATGGGCTTCTGCAATGGCGATAGCGGCACGCAGGCCAGTACCACCGGCACCGATGATAGCAACATCGGTCTTGATAATATCCACATCTGCCTCCTTAAGGGATAGATTTGCTGGGCACGATTTTGCGCTATAAAAAAAATTCAGGCTTGATGCAAGTCAAACTGGTTTGTTTTAGTGCTTGGCAATGGTGACTTTTATCAAAATCACCCCATTCCCTGGATGAAAACGCCGTAATTATCGCCATCCTTCAGTTATCGGTATCAGCCGCTGTTATTTCTATGGTTATTTTAAGCTCAGGATTATATGTAGTTTTCTTTCAAAAAAATGAGAAATGCCTCTCTTTTTAGGTATTACCCATAAAGTTTTTAAGTTTTTTATCAAAAATATTTAATAAGAATTATTCGCTGATTGGCTAATGGCGCGCAATAGTTAGAAAAACTAATCATAAAGTTGGTGGTGATGTGTTGCTTTATGACGAGTTTCCGCATCGTATGAGAATTTCCATTCCCATAACCCTGATCGTTGATGTGGTAATAACTATTGAAATAAAAGCATTTTTTCATAAAAAAGGGGCCTGTGTGGCCCCTTTGCTTTGCGCTGATCAGATGCGGAACATGCCGACCTGATTGCTCAGTTCACCTGAAATATTTTTCAGTTGCTCAGACAGATGGCGAGAGCTGTCGGCGTCTACCGCCAGTTCGTCCGAGACATCCTTGACTGCCTGGATGTTGCGGCTGACCTCGTCGGTCACGGCGCGTTGCTCCTCGGCGGCACTGGAGATCTGGGTGGCCATGTCGGAGATCTGGTTGATGGAGGCGGTGATCTGCTCCAGCGCCTGAGTCGCATCGTTCGCATCTTCTACGCTGTTTTGGGCCAGCAGCTGGCCTTCGTGCATGGTGCTGACCGCGCCCTGGGTGTTGCGTTGCAGTGTCTCTATCATGCTGCGGATCTCGACGGTGGAGCTGTGGGTACGCTGTGACAGCACCCGCACCTCGTCGGCCACCACGGCAAAGCCACGGCCCTGTTCGCCGGCCCGTGCCGCCTCGATGGCGGCGTTCAGCGCCAGCAGGTTGGTCTGCTCGGCTATGCCTTGAATGGTGGAGAGTATGGTGTTGATCTCCTGCGCGTTCTTCTCCAGTTCCTGAATGATGCCGGAAGCCTGTTTGACCTGGGTGGCGAGATCCGTGATGGAACGCTGGTTGCGGGCGATGACCTGCTTGCCATGATCACAGCTGCCGGCGGAGCTGCGGGCCGCATCTGCGGTCTGCTCTGCGTTGCTGGCCACTTCCACTGCGGTAGCGGACATCTCGTGCACTGCGGTGGCGATCTGGGAGATCTCGTTCTGTTGACGTGCCAGACCCTGGCTGGATTTCTCCGCCATGTTGTGGGAGGAGTTGGCCTGCTGGTTCAGCTGGCTGGAAGAGTTGGAGATATCTTGCACCATCACGTGGATGCGATCGATGAAGGTGTTGAGGTGCTTGGCTACAATCCCCACCTCATCTTCACGCTCGATCTTGACACGACGAGTCAGATCACCGTTGCCGCGAGAGAGGTCGGCGATGGCCTCCCCCAGGGTTTTAAGCGGGGCCAGGGAGCTGTTGATGGCCACATAGGAGAAGCCGGCCACGATGAGAATGGTCAGCAGGCCTTGCAGCAGGGCGGAGGTGACCATGCGTGACACGGACTGATAAGCAACCGCCTCATCCACCACTATGCCGAAATACCAGTTGGTATTGGGGATCTCGGTCAGGTCGAACACGCTTGGCTTACCGCTGATCTCCATCTCGGAGATGGTGTTGTCATGGGCCAGCTCGTTGACCTTGGCGGCAGTCAGAATAGGAGAGAGGGAGGTGGCCTGTTTGAGGGTCAGCCCCTTGTCCGGGTGAGCAATGATGGTGCCATTACTGTCCATCAGGAGGGCGTAGGTGCCCTCCGAGCTGATGGCCAGTACATCGCGTATCAGCGCATCGATGGAGACGTCACCGGCGATCACCCCCTGGGTATTGCCGCGGGTGAAGGGCTCGGCGATGGTGATAATGAGTTGACCCGTGGTGATGTCAGCATAGGGGGCTGTCACCACCATCTTGCCTGCCGCGATGGCATCCCTGTACCAGGGACGTTGACGGGGGTCATAGCCGGCCGGCAAATTGGTCGGCCTGCTCTGGATCATCTTGCCATCTTTCGTGCCCACATAGATGAGATTGAAATTGCCGGCGTTCATGGCCTGGGCCAGATGGCTGACAGGTTCATCTTCCTTGGTGAAGGCATCCTTGGTGGCGGTGACTATGCTCATCCGGGCGTCCAGCCAGCGGGAGATGCCTTTCACATTGGCAGCCGAGCTGTCGTTGATAAAACTCCAGATCAGTCGTTGGGTTTCGTTTCTCAGTTGGGTGGTGTTGTACCAGACCTGCAGGCCTGTGATGACCAGGATAATGACCCCGATGGCGAGGACAAGCTTGTTCTTGATGGATAAGTTCATATTTACATCCTTGTGAGCGTCAGTCTGCGATGTGTTGTTTTATTGTTATGAGCCAACTGTTATCGGCCAAAGTAGAACTTTTTGTATCCCGGTACGTGCGATAAATGTATAGCCTAAGTCAGCGTTTATCGGTCACCTGCCGAAATAAGGCGTCCGATCAGGCTGGCGGAAGGAAGCGATCTGGCCGGTTGGTAAATATCCCGTCCACCCCCATGGCGACCAGTGCGGCAAGATCGGCAGTATGATCGACCGTATAGACCAGTACCTTTAATCCCCGTCGATGGGCATCCATGACCAGTGCTGCGTCGACAAAGTCCACGTCGCAGTTGAGCGACCAGGCTCCGAGCTCGGCAGCAAACTCGGCCAGGGTGAACGGAATCGTGGCGGTCAGTGCCCCAAGCCGGATCTCGGGTCGCAAGGCGGCAAAACGAGCCAGTTCCGGGTGGTGGAAGGAGGAGACGACCCAGTGCGCTGGCGTGAAGCCCAGCTGTGCCTCGGCGCGGCGGGTCAGCACGGCCACCTCGTCGGCTGTTTGCACCCCTTTCAGCTCGATATGCAGCTCGGCGCGACCGGCAATGGCTTCCATCACCTGCCACAGAGTAGGGATAGGCTCTCCTTCTCCTGCATCAAGTCCTGCCAGATAGGCACGGGATTGCGCCGTCAGCACGCCGCCGCCGTTCGTGCAACGCTCCAGTCGCCGGTCGTGAAATACCCACAGCTCGCCGTCAGCCAGCTGTACGTCTATCTCTATGGCCTGGGCTCCCAGTGCCAGAGCCAGCCGAATGGCCTTGAGGGTATTTTCCGGCGCCAGCCCGCTGGCTCCGCGATGGGCGATGATCTGCATGATATGGCTCCTGTTGCACCCTGCTCAGGCGCGGCTCAGTCGAATGTCGATCTGCTGGTGCGGCAGCCCCAGCCCCTGTTGTTGCAGCTTCTCCAGCACCAGCGAGTGCACCTCGTGAGTGATGGGCATGCGGTGATCCATGCTGTTCACATAGATCCGGATCTCGTAGATCAGCGCCGAGTCGGTAAATTCGATCAGAAATACCTCGGGGGAGGGGGTCTCCAGCACCAGAGTGGAGGCCCGGATCGACTCTTCCAGAATGGTCTGTATTCGCCTTGGCTCCTGGGTCAGGCCGATGCGGATGCGCAGCCGTACCCGGGTGATGGCATCGGACAGGGACCAGTTGATGAACTGCTCCGTGATGAACGCCTTGTTGGGGACGATGATCTCCTTGCGATCCCAATCCACTATGGTGGTGGCGCGGGTCTTGATCTTGGTCACTGTGCCGGTCAGCTCGCGGATGGTGACGGTATCGCCGAGCCGGATCGGTTTCTCGAACAGAATGATGAGACCGGAGACGAAGTTGGCGAAGATCTCCTGCAGGCCGAAACCGAGGCCAAGAGAGAGTGCCGCTACCATCCACTGCGCCTTGGACCAGTCGATGCCGAGGATGGAGAAGCCGCTCAGCGCCCCCACCACCAACACTATGTATTTGGTGACAGTGGTGATGGCAAAGCCGGTGCCGGGGGAGAGGCTCAGGTGTTGGAGCAGGGTCAGTTCCATCAGGCCCGGCAGGTTGCGGGCCGTGACCACGGTCAGGATGAAGGTAAATGCGGTCAGCATCAGATCCTGCAAGGTGATGGCGGAAAGTTGTTCTATGCCGCCAATCTTGTTGGTGACCTGCCACACCTCGATGCTGCGCAGGAAGCTGAACGCCGAGTTGAGTTCGGACCACTGCACCACCACCAGCATGGTGAAGCCCAGCATCAGCAGGGTGCGCACCAGCCCCAGCGACTGGGCACTGATGGTCTCGAGATCCAGCTCGGTATCTTCCACCACGTCAGGGATCTCCGAGCTGAGATCGTCGTGGCCCTCTTCCCTGCCACGCTGGGCCACTATCTCTGCGCGCTTGATCTTGGCCCGTTCGAAAGCGAGACGGCGGCGCTGGATCAACATCCAGCGGTGCGCCAGATAGTAGATGAGCAGGCAGCCCAGCCCCATTAGCAGGCTCAGCTCCAGCTGGCGCAGCAGGATGCGCGAGGTGTAGAAATAGCCGAGCAGGGAGCCTATCACCGCCAGCAGCGGGGCCATCATCAGGCTGTTCCAGATGAAATGGTGCAGCAGGTGGGGCTTGCTCATGTCGGCTTGGCCCCAGGTTAGCGGTAGCCGCTCCCGGTTGAGACGGGCGAAGAACAGCAGCAGCCAGAGGGCGCCGAGGATGAAGGCCATCCGGCCGAGGGAGTCGTAGAAGGCGTGATCCTGATAGCTGTTGGCCATCCCCTGCACGAAGAAGCTTGGGATGATCACCAGCAGCAGGGTGCGAAACTGGCCCCACACCTTCTGTACTCGCTCCTTCTGCCAGCGAAAATGCAGGATCAGGATCCCCTTCTCAAGCGTCAGGTGACGTGCCATCAAGAGTGCCAGCAGCAGGAACCAGATCTCGCCGAGGCCGCGGGCCACCGCCACTGCGAACGGATATTGCCAGGCGTCGTCGAGCAGGCCGCGCACCATCAGCACCATAGCGGGCAGGGGCAGGGAGGCAAGCAGGGAGCGCATCAGCAGCCGGCTGGTCAGGCTGAACTTGTCCTGGGTCACCTTGCCGATGCGTGGCGCTATGTGCTGGCTGAATTGGGTCAGATGGCGGGCCAGCTTGAACCAGCACCATGCCAGCACCAGGATACCGATACCGGCGAAGGTGAGGGTGATGGGGTGGTTATCGGCAATGGCCTGGGGCAGTTGCAACCAGTTGACCGGGTTGAGGGCGAGGCCGAGGGCTGCCGGTACCCCGAGCAGCACGGCCGGGGTGAGCGGGCGCACATCCGGCATCCAGAACAGGTGGCTGGCGCTGAGATCGCGGATCTCGTCGATCTTGCTGTTCTGGCGGCTGTAGAGCAGCTTGAGTCGGGTCAGCTCTTGGATCAGACTGTCGGAGGCGTCGTTGAGGCGGGTCAGCAACTGCCGCCTGGCCTTGAGCAGGTTGTCGAGCACGGCCTGCTGGGATCGGTCGAGGGCCATGTCACCGGTGGCCATCAGTTGCTCGCGCATCTGGCGCGGATCCTTGAGCGCGTCCTGCTCTGTCTCGTACTGGTACTTGGCCATGCGCGCGTTGACGATGGCGGATTCCAGCTTGTCGAGCGGGAAGTAGGCCGGCAGATCGGAGAGCTTGCTGCGCAGGTTCTCGCCGTAGGCATTGCTGATCTGCAGCCACTCCATCTGCTCGCGCACCGAGTTGGCCAGATCGTTCAGGGCCGAGAGGTTCTTGTCGATGGCCCTTTGATCGTCCTGTACCCGCTCTATCTGATCTTCCAGCGCGCCGAGCTGGATGGAGAGCGCCTGGTTCTGCTGTTGCTGTTCCAGCAGCAGCGGCATGTCGGAGGTGAGCTGCTTGCGCATCCGCTCGCTCTCCGCCAGCGCCTGCTCCGTTTTCTCGCGCCGTAGCTGGTTTTGCTGGTTGAGCAGGCTGGTCTGCCACTCGTCCTCGTCCGTGATGGCGAGGTTGAGATCCTGCAACTTCAGCTTGCCGAGATCGTTGCGTTGCTGGGCAGAGAGCTGCTCCAGCTCCAGCATCTGGATCCGGTCTGACAGGCTCTGCTCCTTGAGGTGGGTGACCAGCTGCTTGGCCTCCTGCTGGCGGTCCGATTCGCTGCTGAAGCTGAGTCGATCGAGCAGGGTGCGAGTCTGCTGCAACTGTTTGCGCAGCTCGTCGACCCGCAGGTGATACTCCTGACCCGTGCTCTCCAGCTGGTTGAGGCTGTCCATCACAGCCTGGCGCTCCTTGCGCAGGTTGAGCTGGCGGTTGCTGCTCAGGCCGATGGCCTGGCGCAGCGCCTCCTCCTTCAGGGAGGAGAGCTGCGGGCGGGGCTGGGGCTGATAGTTGTGCAGGCGCTCCTTGAGGCGGGCCGACTCCTTGGGGTAGTCGATGAGGATCTGCTGATAGGTCTTGCCCTGCTCGCGATAGCGCTGGGCTTCCCGGGCAAATTGCAGCGCCTGCTGATAACTTTCCCGCAGCTTCTGGTTTTCCGGGGTGTCTGTTTTGGGCACGCTCTGCAGCAGCTCCTCCACCTCGGTGATAGCGTCATTGGCCTGAGCGAATACGGGGAAGAGGCAGAGGGAGATCAGCAGCAGGGAGAGCAGGCGTTGCAACATGGCGCACGTTTCCGTTCATGAGAGGTCGCCCTAGCCTAAAGCAGGGGCTGAGGCGGGTAAAGTTTTCCATATTAATGATTTGTAACATAAATAACGGGCGCTTCGGACCATGTTTGGCTATTATTTTGGCCGTTTTTCCCTCCTTTGAGTATCTGATGTCTGCAGTCGATCTGGGCACCGCCCCCCTTTCCCGCCTGCTTTGGCGCTACGTCACACCGACCGTGGCCGCCATGCTGGTCACCGGCATCTATGTCACCATAGATGGCATCTTTGTCGGCCATATTCTGGGCCAGAACGGGCTGGCTGGCATGATGCTGGCGTATCCCATCTGCGCCGTGCTCTATGCGGTGGGGGCACTGATCGGCATGGGCTCCTCGTCCCTCGCCTCCTTCTACCTCGGCAAGGGGGAGCAGGCGAAGGCGCGTCACATAGTCGGCAATGCGCTGGTGATGGTGCTGCTCGCTTCGGCCGTGCTCGCCTTCATCGGCATCCGTTATGGCGAGTCCATGCTGGCCTGGATGGGGGCCGAGGGGGAAATTTTCGATGCCGGCCTCGCTTATCTGCAGTGGTACGCCTGGCTCGGGGTGTTTGCCGTACTCTCCATGGCGTTCACTGCCCTGCTGCGCAATGACGGACGACCCGGTCTCGCCACCTGGATCCTGGTCGGCGGCGGCGTGCTCAACGTGCTGCTCGACTATCTGCTGATGGCTGTCCTCCCCTGGGGCCTCGCAGGGGCGGCCATCGCCACCATGCTCTCCCAGGCGGTGACCGGTGGCCTCTGTCTGTGGCACTTCTTCACCCCGCGCAGCCAGTTGCGTATTGGCTGGGATACGCTCATGCCGGACTGGCGACTGATGCGGGAGACGCTGCGGCTCGGGGTATCGAGCTTTCTGATGTACCTCTACCTGTCGGTGGTGCTGACGTTGCACAACAAGGCGCTGCTGGTGGTGGGCACCTCGCTGCACGTGGCCGCCTATGGCGTCATCAGCTACAGCGAGGCCTTCTTTTATCTCATCTTCGAGGGGATCGCCATGGGCATACAGCCCATCGCCAGCTTCAACGCCGGTGCGGGCAACTGGCAACGGGTACTGCGGGTGCGCAACCTGGCGCTGGGAGTCACCCTGCTGGTGGCGCTGTGCGGTATCATCCCGCTCTATCTCTGGCCGGAAGGGGTTGTCTATCTGTTTGTCGGCGACAACGCGGCTCTCTTGCCGGTGGCGAGCCTCGGCATCTGGCTCTACTTCTGGGGCCTGCCGATGGAAGGGCTATTGCTGGTAGGGGCCACCTACTTCCAGGCCATCAACCGGCCCCGCATCGCCTCCCTGCTCACCGGCGGCAAGCTGGTACTGATTGGCGGCTTCCTGTGGGGCTTCTCTTCCCTGTGGGGTGTGGCCGGGGTCTGGCTGGCGTTGCCGACTTGCAGCACTGTGCTGGTGCTGGTGATGTGGCGGGCCATGCGCAAGGAGGCCCGCCTGCACGCCGCCGCCACCTGATACACCGCCATCCCTCCATGAAAAAGGCAGCCCAGGCTGCCTTTTTCGTTTTATCCGGCCTGCTCATCACTGCAGATGGCCTGGATTGGCTATGTCGCGTCAGGGTTTGAAGGCCCCGATAAAGATGGCGGGATCGACGCGGGCATCGTTGAGACTGACGTTCCAGTGCATGTGGGGGCCAGTGGCGCGACCTGTGGCGCCAACCCGGCCGACGATGCCGCCACGGGGCAGGCTCTGTCCCAGGGTCACATCGATCTTCGACATGTGGCAGAACATGCTGATCAGCCCCTGGCCGTGGTCGACAAAGACGGTGTTGCCATTGAAAAAGTAGTTGCCGATCAGGATCACCTTGCCGGCGGCCGGGGCCTTGATCGGGGTACCGGAACCGACCGCGAAGTCGAGGCCTGAGTGGGGGTTGCGCTCTTCACCGTTGAAGAAACGGCGCAGGCCGAACGGGCTGGAGAGCGGGCCCTGTACCGGCTTGTCGAACAGCAAGTTGCTGGGCTGGGTAGGGCTGAAGGTTTGGTAGGCACGGGTTTGCTCCGCCAGTTCGCGGTTGATGCGCACCATATCCTCAGCCAGCGGATTGACCTGGCGGCCGTTCTTCAGCTTGATGTGCTGCTCGCGGTAGTGCTTGCTGCCGACCGTGAAACTGAGGGTGCTGCCATCATTCACCATCAGCGTATGAGCCCCCGGCTGGCTGTTGAGGGGAATGCCGACGATGGCGATCCAGCGGCGATCCTCTTCCCGCACCACCAGCACGGGCTTTTCCTGATAACGGGCGGCTGGGGCCTGCTCTGCATTGCCAAGCGGCACCACGGCAACGCCGCCCGGCACTGGATGGTTGAGCAGACGGCTGATAAATCCCTCGGCGAGGGCAGATTGGCTGGCCAGCAGCAACAAAATACAACAAACAACTCTCATGACGGTTCCACGCTATGGGCTGGGTCAAACGAACAAGGGTAAGGGCATCAGGAGGCTGGCTGGAAGCGCTGATAGATGGCCTCCATCTGGACCGATACCTCCTGGCGAACCAGCTCCAGCTCCAGCATCTCTTGCACGACTTTCAGTTGGCTCGGGTTGAGGAAGGCGCGGCTGCTCTCCAGCACACGCTGGGTATAGGCCTTCTGGTTCTCCAGATAGGTGCTGGCATCGCCACTCTCCTGCTGGGCCAGTTGCTGGTTGGCATCGCTCAGCAGACGCGTCAGGGATTGGCGCTGGGTCGGGGCCAGCAGCTCGCCGCGCTCCGCCAGTCGGCCCTGGATCTCCAGCAGGCGGTTGATGTCACCCGAGTAGAGCTCCTGTTCCAAGCGGGTGCGCGTGTCGTCACCCAGCAGGTTGCTGATGTTGCTCCAGATGCGTTGGCTCTCCTGCTCGTAGGCATCGGGGTGATCGAAGCCAAGGCGATAGAGTTCGCGCAACTGCTCCTGCACCTGACCGCGCACGTCCTCCACCACGTCCAGCCGATCGAAAACGGTAGTGAGCTGGCTGCCCTGCTCGGCATCGTAGAGCCGCTCTATCAGCACAGAGCCGTCGCTGGACTGGCTCCACTGGCTGATGGCGGCCTCCAGCTCCGGATTGGGGGCCATGGCCTCTTGCGCGGGGGCGGATTCTCCCTGCGTGCCTTTGCCGGGTAGTTTGGCCATCAGGTTCTGACTGGCGCTCTGGCTGGCCGTTGTGTCGCACTGGGCCACGGCTGGGTTTTCAGCGGAGTCGGGTTGCGTGTGAGACGCTCTGGTGGCGGGTTGAGCCTGCCATTGCCAGAGGTTGAGCAGCAGGGAAGCAAGCAGGATCGGTGCCAGATGAAGTGTACGCATCTTGGATTCTCTTGAATAAGTAAATGCCCCTTGTGCGGGGGGCTCTTATGATAACCGTAACGCCTGATACAAGCAGCCTTGATGTGCGAAGCGCCAACCCATGATCGTCCGCCATTGAGTCAGCCGGCCCATGGCTCTAGAATCAGCAGCCAGCCCGTCATCATCTGAGGAAACGTTATGAATGGATTGTCCCCCCTGCGCGCCGAGCCGGCCCGTCACCCCATCGGGCGTGGCTGGGTCTGGGTGCGATCTGGCTTCGATGTCTTCAACAAGGGCATGGGCGTCAGTGTCGCCATGGTCCTGATCTGGTTCGCGGTCGGTCTGCTGCTGGAACGCCTGCCGGCGGGTGGCCTCATCTCTCAGTTGCTCTACATGGTGTGGGGCGCGGGCTGGATGGTGGTAGCCCAGCGCGGCTACGAGGGCAATCAGCTCAAGTTTGCCGACTTCTTCGCCGGGTTTCGCAACAAGCTGACTCCGCTGATGCTGGGTGGCCTGCTGGTGCTGGCTCTGTTTACCCTGATCGGACTCATCTGCCTGGCCTTGCTCTCCATGTGGGGGTTGACCCCCCTGCTGACCCAGGATCCCGCATCCATGGTGGCGAGCGTGGCGCAGGTGCAGGGGCTGCTGCTCTGCCTGTTGCTGGGGTTAGCACTGCTGATCCCCGTACTGATGGCCATCACCTTCGCACCGGCCCTCATCTATTTCCATGATGTCGGCATATTGCAGGCCGCTAGGCTCAGCTTCAAAGGCTGTCTGATCAACATGTGGCCCTTCTTCTGGTGGGGGCTGATCGGCGCAGGGCTGATGCTGTTGGGTGCCGCCCTGATGTTGGTCGGCCTGCTGGTGGTGATACCGGCCCTCAACTACTCCATCTATGTGGCGTATCGGGATATCTATCTGGATGTGTCGCAGGAGGTACACACCGAGGCGCCGCTCACCGGCTTCGAAGCCTGATCCGGATGCAAGTGACCGGGATGTCATGATTAAAAAGGGGCCTGCGGGCCCCTTGTGCATGGTGACGTTACTCCTGCCACATGGGATCGGCTGCCATGCGCACTACCAGGAAATCGAGAAAGCTGCGCAAGAGGGGGGACATCTGCTTGCGGGTGCCATAGACCCCGTAGACCCCGAGTCGCTTGGGTTGCCACGCGTCGAGCAGCGGTACCAGGGCGCCACTCTCCAGGTGTGATTGCACCGAGTAGCGGGGCTGCATGCTGATGCCGGCACCACCCAGGGTCGCCTCCAGCAGCAGGTTGGAAATGTTGGCACTGAGATTGCCGCTGACCGGCACGGATTCAGGCCCGGTGGGCCCCTGAAACTCCCACAGGCTCTTGCCGAAATAGGTGTAGGTGAGGCAGTTATGCAGGGCGAGCTCCTGCACCTTGTGCGGGGTCGGGTGTCTGGCCAGATAGGCCGGGCTGGCACAGACCACGGAGTGGCAGGTGCCGAGCCGGCGGGCCACTAGGTTTGGATCCAGATCATTGGTGATGCGAATGGCCAGATCGATCCGCTCCTCCACCAGGTTGACGGTGCGGTCCAGCAGCAGGATATCGATAGCGGTACCGGCATACTGGGCCAGATAGTCGTTGGCGGCCCCCACCAGCAGGGCCTCGGAGAGAGAGTAACTGCTGGTGATGCGCAGTTGCCCCTTGGGCGCCTCATCGCCGCGAATGGCGATCTGCTCCATCTCCTCCCCCAATGCCAGCATGGCCCTGGCGCGGTTCAATGCCTCTTCCCCCGGGCCGGTCAGACTCAGGCGTCGCGTGGTGCGATGCAGCAGACGGGCTCCCATCCACTGCTCCAGTTCTGCGAGGTAGCGCGTCACCATGGCGCGCGACATCTCCAGCTTCTCCCCGGCGCCGCTCAGGCTACCTTGCTCGACTACGCTGACAAAGACCCGTAATGCGGTCAGTCGATCCATATGCAGGCCCTCTATATGCTCGATTAATGCAACAGTGATGCGCTTATTATGCTGTATTTGTACCGTTAATGATCCAATAAACTGTGTCCATCTGATGAACCCCTGATGACTTGATGAGGAATACCCGATGAACAACACCCTGATCCGCAACCTGACCCTGGCCACTACCCTGCTGAGTGGTGCCGCCATGGCGGC
>NZ_CDBI01000015.1 GCF_000820025.1 Aeromonas popoffii | reverse complement strand
TCGGCGCCAGAGAAGCCAGCGGTCGGGGTGTAGGTGATGCTGGTGCCACTGGCGCTGGCGGTGCCATGGCTGGCAGCGCTGGCCACGGTGACGCTGCTGGCGGCGCCGCCGCTGATGTTCAGGGTGATCGGATTGGCGCTGCTGTTGGCCGCCACCGTGGCGCTGACGGCGTTGGCCACCGGTGCTTGGGCGCCGATGGTGAGCGTGTAGGCCTGCACACCGCTGGCGCTGTTGGCGTCGGTGGCGGTCACGCTCAGGTTGCTCGTGCCGCTGGCGCTTGGTGTGCCACTGATCACCCCGGTGCTGGTATTCAAGCTGAGGCCAGCCGGCAGAGCACCTGCAGTGATGGCGTAGGTGTAGGGCGCTGTGCCACCGGAGGCGCTCAGGGTCTCGCTGTAGCTCGTGCCGACGGCGCCGTTGCCCAGCGTCGTCGGGCTCAGGCTGATACTCGGTGCACTGACGGTAATGGTCACCGTGGCCGGGCTGGAGGTGCCGCTGGCGTTGGTGGCGGTGTAGGTGAAGCTGTCGGCGCCAGAGAAGCC
>NZ_CDBI01000014.1 GCF_000820025.1 Aeromonas popoffii | reverse complement strand
TTAACTGACTGGCATTAGGGAAGATCCCGCCTTTTTGTTTGATTCGTGCGATGTGCTGCAGGTTATGCGTCGGCTTCATCCACTTGGGGTACGACTTCCTTGGTACTGGCGGCCGCACGACGGGCGATGGGCTTCTCGATGTGTCGGTTGAGCTGACGTTCCAGCTTTTGCCCCAGTTCGGTGATGGCGGCGTACATATCCTCGTGTTCTGCCTGTGCAAACAGTTTGCCGTTGGGGATGCCAGCACTGGCTTCAACGATAAACATCAGGCGCTCTTTGGAGACAATCACATGGGGGGTGATAAGAGGCACCTGAAGACGTTCGAGCTTTTCAAAGCGGGATTCAATGCGCTCGCGGATAGCCGGGGTGATGTCGATGATTTTGCTGGTAATTTCGATTTTCATATTGGCCCCCTTCGGGTCGTCTTGCTTGTGTCTTCACCTTCAGAGTACTCATGGCAGAATATTGAAATGTGATCTTTGTCACGAAATGAATCCTTTACTATCACGCGACTTATAAATTGTGATCTTTTCCCGTTCTGCGTCAAAAAGCACTTGAGCTCCATGAAACTGGCAGGCAGTATGGGAAACTTGGATCGTTTCTGTCCCCCCTTGGCAGCGCCGCATGTCGACCTCATGTCCGGTTTTCACCGCATAGTCTCGCTTCTTTCGCACTCCTCACCTATCGCGCTATGCCCGTAGTGCGAGAGGGTATTGTGTGGCTCTATCAAGTTGTCAGGGTATTGAACGTGGTTGTCGTGGTGTTGGAGTAGTAGATGAAACAGCAGGGCACTCAGATGATGTGGTTTTATGATCGGCAACATGAGCAGTGGAGCCTGTCCGATCATGCCTCTTACCAGTTATGGCAAGGGGAGGGGGCACATCCCTGGGCCGGTCAGCTGGCCGTGGACGATGAACCCGGCTTCTCTGATTTTCTCTCCAGACTCTACCACTCACGCCAGCCAGCCCAGTTCATCGGTCACCTGATGGACGAGCATGGCGAGGTGCGCCATGTGCTCTGGAGCGGCCAGTACGTCTCTGCCCAGCAAGTATGCTGTGGCTGGCTGGCCCCGCTGGATACCACCCGCAGTACGCCTGAACTGTCCCAGCAGCTCCCCCTGTTGCAAGATCCCCTGCTGGCCCAGCTGGCCCAAGCGCTGTCGGCCAGAACCGGGCTCGACTTTTTCGATACCCTGATCAACCAACTCGCCCATATCCTGGTCGCGGATGCGGTATGGCTGGCAGAGCGCACCAGCAGCGACCGCCTCAAGGTACTGGCCTGTCACGGTATCGACCTCAAAGAGTACGAACTCGCGGGCATGCCCTGCCAGCAGCTCTATCGGCGTGGTGAGGCCTGCGTGGTCACCATCGAGGCCGATTGCCAGCTTAATCCGCAGTTGAAAGCGGGGCAGCGTTATTACGCCCAGCCGCTGTTTGACAGACAGGGTCAGATCCTGGGCCATCTGGCACTGCTCTTCTCTGGCGAGATCGAGATCCCCAACCTGGATTCAGTGCTGACCATTTTCTCTGTGCGCATGGTGGCCGAGCTGGAGCGGTTGCAGAGCGATGCCCAGCTGCGGCTCTCTGCGGTGGCCTTCGAAACCCACGAGGGCATCATCATCACGGATCCCGACTTCAAGATTTTGCGGGTCAACCATGCCTTTAGCCAGATCAGCGGCTTTGACAGTCAGCGGGTGATTGGGCTGCATCTTGGCAATGACCTCTGGTCAGGGCTGGGGGGGCTGGGCTATGAGCTCAATACCTTGAGCCGCTGGCAGGGAGAGACCCGGCGCCAGCACGTCGATGGTCACATCTATCCCCAGTGGGAAATCGTCACGCCCGTGCAGGATGACAAAGGGGTGATCAGCCACTTCGTCATCTGTTTCGAAGACATCTCGGAGCGCAAGGAGGCCGAACGTCGCATCCAGCATCTCGCCTACTACGACGAGCTGACCGGTCTGCCCAACCGCCGCCAGTTGCACGAGACCCTGGCTCAGGCGTTCCGCGAGGCAAGCCGCGATCACCTGATAGGGGCCCTGCTGTTCATCGATCTGGATCACTTCAAGACCATCAATGACTCCCTGGGTCATGCCACCGGCGACTGGCTGCTCAAGGAGGTGGCCACTCGCCTCAAACGGCTGGTACGCCAGGGGGATTGCCTGGCGAGGCTGGGTGGCGACGAATTCGTGCTGCTGCTGCCCTCGCTGTCGGCCAGCCCGCCCCAGGCGGAGATGCAGGCCGACATCATCACCGAGCGGCTCATCAGCGAGATCGCCGCCCCCTACACCCATGGCCAGCAGGTGCTGCACATAGGCGCCAGCGTCGGCATTACCCTCTTCCCCGGCCGTGGGCAGGGGGTGGACGATCTGCTCAAGCAGGCTGACACCGCCATGTATCAGGCCAAATCGGCGGGCCGCAAGACCCGCCGCTTCTTCGATGCCTCCATGCAGCAGCAGGCGGATCGTCGGCTACTCATTCACAACGAGCTGCGCAATGCCCTCAGCCAACAGGAGCTGACCCTCTACTACCAGCCGCAGCACATGGTAGAAGGGGGGGACATCATAGGGGTCGAGGCGCTGATCCGCTGGCAACCGCCGGGGCGGGCGCTGGTCTCTCCCGCCGAGTTCATTCCCATTGCCGAGGAGACGGATCTCATCGTTGACATCGGTAACTGGGTGCTGCACGAGGCGTGCGCCCAGTATGTGCTGTGGGAAGAGAACGGTATCCACATCCCCCAGCTCTCGGTCAATGTCAGTGCCAAGCAGTTCCATGCCAGCGACTTTGTCGAGCGCATTCATGATGTGCTGGCCGCCACCGGCATGGATCCCGCCTGCCTGAATCTGGAGATCACCGAATCCGTGGTGCTCGGCCATGCGGAAGATACCATCAGCAAGATGAGCGAGCTCAAGGTGCTCGGCATCAGTTTCGCCATCGATGATTTCGGCGCCGGTTACTCCTCCCTGAGTTACTTGAAACGGCTGCCGGCCGATGAACTCAAGATAGATCGCTCCTTCATCCAGGACATTCCCAAGGATGGCGACAACATGGCCATCGTCGAGGCCGTTATCGCCATGGCTCGCCACATGGGGTTCAACGTGACGGCAGAAGGCGTGGAGTCACGCCAGCAGCTGGAGTTTTTGCAGGCACAGGGCTGCCATTTCTATCAGGGGTATCTGGCCTCCAAGCCGTTGCCAGTGCCTTATCTGGAACGTTATGTCAAACGTCTTACCCGCAGTGATGGCGTTGTTTCAGGCGCGAAAAATAGTGTGGTGAGCGAGCTGTAGCCCTTCACGTTAACGAGTAGAATGAGTGCACGACACCACCGCCAACGGGCGGTGGTATTACTGCGCAATGGAGACGTCTTTGGTGAAAGCCCTGCAGGGAATCATATTATCGGCGCTGTTCGTGCCCGGACTTCTGATGCAAGTCGCAGCACAGACTATGGATCAGTCCCTCTATCGTCAGGCCCATGAGGCAGTAAGAGCCAACGATCAGGCCCGTTTCCAGCAAATTCGCGCCCGTTTGACCCATTATCCTTTGTTGCCCTATCTGGATTACTACCAGCTGGCCTTCCGGCCCGGGGCGGCAGACTATGACAAGGTTGTCAGCTTCATTCGCGATCACGGTGACACGCCCCAATCCAACCGGCTGGAACGCAGTTACCTCACCTATCTGGCCCAGAGTCAGCAGTGGTCCCAGTTCCTGCGTTTCTACCCGGCCAAGCCGAGCTCCACCGATCTGCTCTGCATGCACTATCAGGCGCGCTACTACACGGGGCAGCAGACTCAGGCCTTGCAGGAGGCGGGCAAGCTCTGGTTGAGCGGCCAATCCCGTCCCGATGCCTGTACCCCTTTGTTCCAGCTCTGGCAGCAGGCCGGATTGCGTACCCAGGAGAAGGTCTGGACCCGCATGACCTTGGCGTTTGAAGCGGAAAACCCCAACCTGATACGCCATCTGGGCGCCCAACTTGGCAGCGGCATGCGGCCTTACGCCGATCAGATGATCGCCTTGTTCGAGCAGCCCGCCAAGGCGATGAACCCGGCCTATTTTTCCACCACAGCCCCCTCAAAGCGGCTGTTGCTGCTGGGCTTGGCCCGTTATGCCAATCAGCAGCCCGAATCCGTGCTGGGCCAATTGCCCACGATGCGCACGCGCTTCGGGTTGACCACCACAGAGCTGGAGCCGGTGGAGCGGGCCGTGGCCCGTCGCCTGCTGTTGGCGCGATCCACTTCCCAGCGCAGTTGGGTGGATGCCACTGTCGTGCGGCTGGCCGATCCCGATCTGCTGGAGCTGCGTGCCCGGCTCGCCATCTGGGAGCAGGACTGGCACGGGCTCTCCGGCTGGGTGAAGCGCATGCCGATGGCGTTGCAGAAAGAGGATCGCTGGCGTTACTGGCTGGCGCGCTCGCTGGAAGTACAGGGGCAAAAGAAACCGGCGTGGGATCTCTATCTGGAAACGGCCAACTTGCGCGGTTTCTATGGTTTCATGGCCGCTCAGCGCACGGGGGTGCCATATCGGATCAAGAACCAGAGCGCCGGCACCAAGGTACCCGACTGGCGTACTGCAACTCAGCATTGGCCCTTCTTGCTGCGGGTGCGTGAGCTGCTGGATATGAATGAAATCACGGCGGCGCGCGCTGAGTGGGTCCACAACATGGATCGCAACCCGGTGGCCCAGCGTATCGAGTTTGGCCACATAGCGCTCAATCAGGGATGGCATGAGCTGGCTATTCTGGCCAGCATCCGTGCCGAAGCCTGGGATGCGATCGAGTTGCGTTTCCCCAAACCCTACAAGCAGACCTTCAGCCAGATGGCGCGGGAGCGCTCGGTGGATATGAGCTTGCTCTATGCGGTATCGCGCCAGGAGAGCGCCCTCTATCCGCGGGCAGAATCGCCGGTGGGTGCGCGTGGTCTGATGCAACTGATGCCAGCCACCGCCAAGGAGACCGCCAGCAAGTTGGGGGTGCCCTATCGTAACGAGCAGCAGCTGTTCGATCCCGCCATGAACATCCGCCTTGGCAGCGCCTATCTCAAGCGGCTGCTGGATGTGTATGACGGTAATCGCATTCTGGCGACGGCGGCTTACAATGCCGGACCTGGCCGGGTCAAACGCTGGCGCGATCAGAGCACTGACAAGCCAATGGATGTCTGGGTCGAGAGCATCCCCTACAAGGAGACGCGCAACTACGTGCAGAACGTGCTGTCGTTCGATCTCATCTATCAGCACAAACTGCAACAACCGCTGCGCTTCATGTCCGAACGCGAGCTGAGTCACGCTTATTGAGATGGCAGCCGCGGCGGCGGCTGCCCAATTCCCTTTCCTCCCCCAAAATGGTTATTATCCCATAAGGTTTTGTGACAAAAGGAAGCCTGTCAGGTGATCGGGCGCCATGTCTTGGTCTGACAGGCTCGATATCATCGCCCGATCAACACAGACCGGCTTCCCCAACAAAGGAATTGATAGTGGCAACGATTAAAGACGTTTCTCGGTTGGCTAATGTGTCCATTTCAACTGTGTCGCGGGTGATCAACAACACGGCTCAGGTGGCACCAGAAAAGCGTGAGGCCGTATTGGCGGCCATGAAGGAACTGAATTTTCGTCCCAACAGTTTTGCCCAAGCGCTGGTCAGTAAGCGGTCCAACTGCATCGGCGTTCTGGTGGGGGACCTGTGTGGTGGCCCCTTCTTCGCCCAGATGATGCGCGGCATCGAGACCATGGTCGACAAGGCGGACAAGTTCACCATCGTCATGTCCGGCAACCACGATGCGGTGCGCGAGCGTCATGCCATCCAGGCGCTGCTGCAGCGTCAGTGCGATGCGCTGATCCTGCACAGCAAGGCGCTGCCCGACGAGGAGCTGAGCGAGCTGGTGGCCGGTAATACCCCTATCGTCTTCATCAACCGCCAGGTGCCGGGTGCCGAGGATCGTTGTGTCTGGCTGGATAACCAGGCAGGCATCACCACCGCCTGCCAGCATCTACTGGATGCGGGTCACCGCAAGATTGCCTTCGTGACCTCGGATGACGAACAGTTCGTCGACGGTCAGCAGCGGATGGCGGGCTACCGTTACGCTCTGCAGCGGGCCGGCTTGGCGCTGGATCCTGCCTTGATTGGGCGAGCCTTCGCCGATGAGAATGGCGGTTATGTAGCCATGGGTGAGCTGCTGGAGCGAGGCGTCGAGTTTACCGCCGTGCTCGGTTTCAACGATGCCATGGTGGCGGGGGCCATCTCCTGCCTGCTGGAGCGGGGCTACAAGATACCGCAGCAGATCTCTGTGGTGGGTTTCGATGACATCCCCTACGCCCGTTACATCTACCCCAAACTCACCACAGTACGTTATCCCATCGAGGAGATGGGCGGCCGGGCGGCGGAGCTGGCCCTGCGCCTGCTCGATCACAAGCCGGTCGACGGGCTTGTGCTCAAGTTCGAAGCCGAGCTGGTCAGACGCGAATCCGTCGCCTGACGAGACAGAATTGGCCCTGAATGGGCCAATTCTTCGTCGATGCGTAGCCCAAAAATTGAAAGCGTTTTCAGAAAACCTTTTCAACTGTGATCCGCTTCAAAGCTTTTTGGCCAGCCTGCCACTAGCATAGGCCCCACGAATTAGGAGCCTGCGCTCCCGATTTTCCCGCTGTGGGAGGTAACTGGTCAATCCAGCTATTTCCTTCGTTACTTTCGACGGTCATCATGGATGACCGTTTTTTTTTGTCAGGATTTTTGCCAATGACCACAAAATGTATACAGCAGACGGGGATAGTGGGGGCGGGTTGGCTGGGGCTGCCGTTGGCTCGGGCGCTGCAGGCGCAAGGCAAGGCGGTGGTGGTGACGGTCAGCTCGGCCGAGAAGGCCATCCGTCTGACGGCCGAAGGGGTGCCGGCCTGGCCGCTGCAACTGTCGGTCCAGCTGGAGGCACTGCCGTTTCAGTGTCGCGAGCTGGTGATCTGCGTGCCACCGAGCAAGACGGAGGATTACCCTGAGGCCATCGCCCGCCTGTGCCAGCTGGCAAAAGCTACGGGTGTGCAGCGGGTACTGTTCGTGGGCGCCACCTCTGTATGGGCGCCGGGGCAAAGGGAGGATGAACCGCCTGCCCCTGCCCACGCTCGTGGTATGCGGATGCTGGCCGCCGAGCAGGCGGTACTGGACGCAGGTATGGAGTGTGCCATGGTACTGCGCCCGGCCGGCTTATATGGTCCGGAGCGCCATCCCGGGCGTTTCCTGGCGGGCAAGACCCTGGAAGGGGGGGGGCAGGCGGTGAACCTGGTGCATCTGGATGATGTGGTGGCCGCTTGCCAGCTGATGCTGGCGCAAGGCGAGAACCGGGATGCCTACAACCTGAGCGCCCCCGTTCATCCGCGCCGCGAGCAATTTTATCCCTTTGCGGCCCGCCAGCTCGGCTTGCCGGCCCCCGTCTTCATCGAGCCTGCCGGGATCTTTGCCCCGGTCGAGGGCAGCCTCATCTGTCAGCGCCTCGGTTTTGCCTATCGCTGGCCCGATCCGGCCCACTGGTTTGCCGAGCTGGCCGCACGGGGCAACTGAGGTACGTCTGGCCTGCTCACGGAGCGTCTCCCGCGCGGTGGTATGCAGCGCCAGGGCTGGGTCCGTGGGGTAATTGAGGTTTGCCAAGGCGGGGCTCGCCCCCTATCATGCCGCCATCCATGATAGAGAGAGCGGTAATGATGGTAGATACAAAACGTCACCCTGACGGGGAGCTGTTGCTGAGAACCCTGGCGATGCCAGCCGATACCAACCCCAACGGCGATATTTTCGGGGGCTGGATCATGTCCCAGATGGATATAGGTGGGGGCATCATGGCCAAGGAGCTGGCAAAAGGACGTATTTGTACCGTTTCTGTCGAGGGCATGACCTTTCACAGCCCGGTGAAAGTCGGTGATGTGGTTTGTTGTTATGGGCGTTGTCTGAAGATTGGCCGCAGCTCCATGCGCCTTAAACTGGAGGTCTGGGTCAAGCCGGTGCTTCGTGCAAACGAAGCCCAGCGTTACTGTGTGACCGAGGGGATTTTCACCTACGTTGCCATCGACGATCAGGGCAAATCCCGCCCGGTTCCAGTCTGATCCGGCTCAGATAAGCCGGGCGTTGATGATGGATAATTCCTGCTCAAAGCCGGTTTTTTGCCGTATCATGCGTTCCAGCATCTCTTCCGAACCGACACAATGCTCACTGTCGAACAGGCAGAGATCGCATTGGGGATCCCGTCTGATCTGGTAGACGGTGGAAAGATCCACTTGATGACAATTTCCTTGTTGATCATAAAATGTCACGCGGTACTGGTACTGTCTCGCCATCGTTGAATTCCTTCTGGATGCGCCGGCCGGACACGATTCATGAGCCTAGTCGGTTGCGATGACATTTGTGATGGTCATGACACAATGCAGAGGCAGGTGGTTGTTAGCCAATGAAAAATAGTTATCGCATTCTGGGAACGTCGTTGCTGACGTTGGGGTTGGTCGGTTGTTTCGAGGTGCCGGATCAGGATCATATGGTGACGGCGCAGGGCATCATTCCCGGCGTCAATTGCCAGCAGCCGCCACTGGTGGCGCTGGCCTCCACCGCCTTGCCCCGCGAGTTTGGCGTCACTGTCTGGAACCTCTACAAGGGTCAACGTAAAAACTGGCGCGAGGGGTTGGACGAGTATGCTAAATCCCAGGATCTGGTGCTGCTGCAGGAGTCGGCGACCCACCCGGACATGCTGGAGTGGCTCAAGGCTGGTGAGTTCCAGTGGCAACAGTTGCAGGCGTTCACCCAGGGTGGCGTCTCGTTTGGCGTCATGACGGTCGCCAAAACGCCACAGGCCTTCGTCTGTGGCGTTCGTTCGCCAGAGCCTCTGCTACGCATTCCAAAGTCCGGTCTGGTCAGCCTGTACCCCTTGCAGGGCGATCCTGACGGTGTGCTGGTGGTGAACTTGCATGCGGTCAACTTCGAACTGGGCATGGCCACTTTTCGCGAGCAGCTCAATGATCTGACCGCCCTCATCCATCGCCATCAGGGACCTGTCATTCTGGCGGGGGATTTCAACACCTGGAGCGACAAGCGCGAATTCTGGCTGAACAAGCTGGTGGGCGAGCTGGGACTGCAGGAGGCCATCCCGGTGCCCGATCTGCGCCGTACCGCGTTCGGCCGTCCGCTGGATCACCTCTACTACCGCAATCTGGACCTGGTGGAAGTGAGCAGTCCGGCGACCGACGCCTCGGATCACAATCCCATCATTGCACGCTTCGCAGCCCAGGCTATTACTCCCTGATGGCCCTCGGCGCCGATAAAAAAACACCCCGCCAAGTGCGGGGTGTTTTTTTATAAAGTGACGGTCACTCAGCGGTTGTTCTTCACGAACAGGGTCAGCTCCTGAGCCGGCTTGAGGTCATCGCTCTTGCCGGGCTGATTCCAGCGCATCACATCCATCGCAGCGACCTGAAAGCGGGTGGCGATGGAGGGGAGTGAGTCACCCCGACCGACCAACCTGATAACCCATGGACTTGTTGCTGCTCTTGTCCTACTTGGTCCAGACCACCAGCTTCATGCCGGGTTTCAGGGCCGACTTGGTATCAAGACCATTCCACTTGGCCAGTTGATCATGAGTCACCCCGTGAGCCTGGCTGATGCTCCAGAGGTTGTCACCGGAACGTACCTTGTACTGGATCTTGCTGCCGCTGTGACTGGCAACCTGCTGCGACTTGCTCTGGGCTGCCTGGCGGGTGACTTGTTTGCTGCCACCGGTCGGAATCATCAGGGTTTGGCCACGGCGCAGGTTGTCGCCACGCAGGTTGTTGGCCAGTTTGAGCTGCTGCACGCTCACCCCGTTGTTCTGGGCGATGCGGGAGAGGGTATCGCCACTGGCTACCTGGTAGGAGCGGGTGCGGATACGCTCGCTCTGGGGCAGATCGGCCAGGGCCAGCTCCAGGGTGTCGGCATATTCGACCGGCACCAGCAGGCGATAAGGGCCCTGGGGAGAGGTCGACCAGCGGCTCAGGGCCGGATTGACCTCTTTCAACTGGGCCGGGCGCAGACCCGCCAGCTGGGCGGCCACGTTCAAATCGATCTGCCCCCCGGTGTTGACCACCCGCAGTTGAGGTTTGTTGGCCAGTACCGGCAGGGAGACATTGTATTTGTCCGCGTTGCGTATCATGTCCGCCATGGCCAGGATTTTGGGCACATACATGCGCGTTTCACGGGGCAGATCGAGGGACCAGTAGTCGGTTGGACGACCGGCCTTCTGATTGCGGACTATGGCATTGCGCACACGCCCTTCACCGGCATTGTAGGCGGCCAGGGTTTGCAGCCAGTCACCATCAAAGAAGCGGTTCAGGTACTCCAGATAATCCAGCGCAGCATGGGTGGAAGCCAGCACATCGCGGCGGCCGTCATACCAGTTGTCGTGGCGCAGGCCGAAGTTCTTGCCGGTCGCAGGGACGAATTGCCACAGCCCGACCGCATTGCTCCGGGAGCGGGCGTGGGGATCGAACATGCTCTCGATCATGGGGATGGTAATAAGCTCCATTGGCAGCTCACGCCGTTCGATTTCCTCTACCATCAGATACAGGTAGGGCTCAGCCCGGCTGGCAATGGTCGCCAGATGCTTATCATTGCGCAACAACCAATCACGCTGCTGGCGGACACGGTCGTTATCCTGTGGATCAAACTGCATATCCTCGCTGATACGCACCCACAGATTCTCGGTGTCATTCAGTTCGTCTATCTGTTCGTCACCGAACAAGAAGCGCGAAGAATGTTTTTTATACGCTTTTTTGTTGACTTGGGGGGACTTGATCGGCTCGATTGCCGTTAGCGCCCGGTCATCCTGATGGCTCAGGTTTTGGCAGCCGCTGAGAAACAGCGCCGTCAATAAGGCCGTTCGTACCTTCATCTCGCTCAGGTCATCTCTTGAAAAACAGCTGGCATCATAAGGGGCAATGGCCCCCTGATCAAGGTTTGTTCAAAAAACGTCCTTCCAGCTGCGTAGCACGGCGAAAGTATCCTCTGGATTTTCCAAGCATTTTAAGGCGTATTTCTCAGCAGAAAATTTCACAGAATCGTGCTCGCAACGCAGAAAAACGTTGAACTCACGTTCATCCCCCAGCCGGGAGGGGAGACTCGGAAGGCCCTGCTGACGCAGTTTGCTGATCAGCCCGATCCGCTGCTGGATCGCCCTGTTGTCAGGCTCGACCGCGTAGGCGAAACGCAGGTTGGAGAGGGTGTACTCATGGGCACAATAGATGAGGGTGTCGTCGGGCAGGGCGGCGAGCCGTTGCAGCGAGTCATGCATCTGGGCCGGGGTCCCCTCGAACAGGCGACCACAACCGGCGGAGAAGAGCGTATCACCACAGAACAGCATGCCATGGCCGTGGTAGGCGATGTGGCCACGGGTATGGCCGGGCACATGGATGACATCCAGACTCAGGCCATGCCAGTTGATCTGATCCCCGTCATCGAGCCACTGACCGTGGTGCTCGGGCATGGGATCATGTTTGGGGCCATATAGCCTTGCGTGAGGGAACTGGGTGAGCAGGGCAGTGACGCCGCCCACATGATCCTGGTGGTGGTGAGTCAGCAGGATGGCGTCGAGTTGCAGCTCCAGCGCTGCCAGCCGCTCCAGTACGGGGACCGCATCGCCCGGGTCGACCACCAGACAGTGATTATCGTGTCGGATCAACCAGATGTAGTTGTCGTTAAAGGCTGGAACTGTGATAACGGTATACATGAGTCTGCTTCTCTTTATGGAGGGTATCTTATATAACTGGATGGCGTTCGAACCCCAAGTTGAGCCCTATTATGCAGGTGGCACGTACCGAACAACAAATCGAGATCCCGACCAGCTGGTCGGCATTACCCATGGGGGACTGGGTGGCGGCCGAGATCCAGGAGCGGCTCGACAACTGGTGCCCACATCTGTTTGGTTATCATCTGCTTAAAGTCGGCGCCCTGAGCGCCGAGCTCTCCTGTGGCTGCTCTTCCATACGCCACCAGATAGGGGTGGCGACCAGTGGTCGGCTGCTGGATATCAAGGGCGATCCAGTGGCCTTGCCGGTGCGAACCGGCAGCGTGGACGCCTGTCTGCTCGCCCATTGCCTCGATTTCTCGCCCGACCCCCATCAGGTGCTGCGTGAAGCCGAACGTGTGCTGACCGACGATGGCTGGCTCATCGTCAGCGGTTATAACCCGCTCAGTCTGGTCGGTATCGGTCATTGTCTGCCTTTCCTGCGTCAACATCTGCCCTGGTCGGCTCGCATGTTCACCCCGGCGCGGGTCACCGACTGGTTGCACCTGCTTGGTTGCGAGGTGATGTTTGATGAGCGCTTTGGCTATTCGTTTATGGGCAAGCAGAGCCGGATTGGCTGGTGGCGGGAGAGTGTGGGGCGGGATTACTGCAGACCCTTTTCATCTGTCTATGTGATAGCGGCGCGCAAACGGCGTTTTCCACTCATCCCGGTGCGCCGTCGCTGGCGTTTGCCTGAGTCGATTGCGGCACCGGGCATGGCGCGTCAGGGCTGGTAACCCATACCCTCGACGAGCGACTCTCGACCTCTCGGGTCAAAGACGCTCGTCACCCCTTGAGAGAGGGATCAGGGTTGATAGCCGGTGTCTTCGGCGAGCTGCTTGCCACTGGCCGCATCTCGCGCCAGCTCATCGCAGCGTTCATTCTCGGGGTGACCCGAGTGTCCCTTGACCCAGAGCCACTCTATCTGATGGCGGGCCACTTCCGCATCTAGCGCCTTCCAGAGATCGACGTTCTTGACCGGCTGGCGGTTTGAGGTCATCCATCCCTTCTTTTTCCAGCCGATGATCCACTGGGTGATCCCCTGGCGCACATACTGGCTGTCGGTGGTGAGCCGTACCTGGCAGGCTGCATTGAGAGTGCGCAGCCCCATGATGGCGGCCATCAACTCCATCCGGTTATTGGTGGTCAGCCGAAAACCACCGGAAATCTCCTTGCGGTGATCGCCATAGACCAGAACAGCACCATAGCCACCCGGGCCAGGATTGCCTAGGCAGGAACCATCCGTGTATAAATCAATGTGTTTTAACATGAGCAATCGATCTTTTTTAGCATGAGTCTTGGGGTAAACTAGCGGGTAAGGCCGAAGTTTGACATAGATTGGATCATGAACACACCCCAACTGAATCGCCAGATCATTCTGGATACTGAAACCACAGGTATGAACACCGCCGGTGGCCCCATCTATCTGGGGCACCGCATCATAGAGATCGGCTGTGTGGAGGTGATCAACCGCAAGCTGACCGGTAATCACTACCACGTCTATATCAAGCCGGATCGGCTGGTGGATCCCGAGGCCATCCAGGTGCACGGCATCACGGATGCCTTCCTGGTCGACAAGCCCCCGTTCAGCCAGATCGCCAACGACTTCATCGAATTCATTCGTGGCGCCGAGCTTATCGCCCACAACGCGCCCTTTGACGTGAGCTTCATGGACTATGAGTTCGGCAAGCTCGGACTCAACTTCAAGACCAAGGATATCTGCAGCATCACAGATACCCTTGCGATGGCGCGGGATCTCTTCCCGGGCAAACGCAACAACCTGGATGTGTTGTGCGATCGCTACGGCATAGACAATTCCCACCGGACCTTGCACGGGGCCTTGCTCGATGCGGAGATCCTGGCCGACGTTTACCTGCTGATGACTGGTGGCCAGACCAAGCTGAACCTGGCCACCGAAAGCCAGGAGAACGAGCGCAACCAGGACACCAGCATCCGTCGATTGGAGAGCAACCGTCCACCACTCAAGGTAGTGCGTGCCGGTGCCGACATCGAAGCCGTGCACGAGGCGAGGCTGGATCTGGTCCAGAAGAAAGGAGGAGCCTGCCTGTGGCGGCAATGAGTAAGCTATGGAGTGGCCTGCTGCTGCTGACCTCACTGACGGTCACAGCCAACGAGGTGTTTGCCCCCTCTGACATTCCCCTGCTCGATAACCGCTTTCGCATCGATTACGGGGTGAAGGAGATCACTTTTATCGTGACGCGCAAGCTGGGCACCCCTTCGGTGATACTGGTGAGGCCCGATGGCAGCAAGCTGTATGTCGGTAAGGTAACCCCGCCCGATGTGGGCTGGCTGGCACTCAAGGATCAGGATCTCATCACCATCCGTGATCCCATGCCGGGCCCCTGGCAGGCCATCGGCGAGGTGGATCCTGAAAACAGGGTGCGGATCCTGTCGAATATCAAACTGGAAACCGATCTGCTGCCGACTCAGCTCTATCAGGGGGAAGTCGTCAAACTCAAGTCCTGGTTGCTGATCGACGATGCCCCGCCCAAAGAGGGTTACTACCTCACGGATCTCGGCATGACGGTGAAGCTGCAGCGCTTCAACGATACCCAGCAGCAGGGCGAGCCCATTCTGGATGAGCTACTTGGACATTATCGCGATGATGGCAAGGGGCTCGACGAGGTGCCTGGTGATGGCATCATGACCGCCAAGGCGGTATTGGATGTCCCGGCCGGCAAGTATAGAGCACTCTACAGCACCGGCAATCAGGTCTTCTCACGGGCCCGTCATCAGGATGTGCTGATCTACCCGCTACCGGTCGGTTATAGCTTGGCGGTGCCGTCAAAAGAGTACGGTGCCAGGCTCTCCTTCCTGATTGACAGCGATGAGCTGGATCCCGCCTCCGTGATCATCAAGGGCAAGGCTGCCAATACCGTAGGAGCCAGCATGGCGTTCAGCGCGGTGGCGACCGAGCCCAGAGTGGAGATCGATCTCTCCGCCATCAAGGAGGTTGGCCAGTATGATGTGACCGCCACCCTGTTCGGAACTACCCGCTTGGGCCGCGAGATCCAGGTCACTCTGCCGGCCAAGTCATTCAACATCTTGCCTGTGCTGGCGCAGCCCCCTTCAGCCGCGTCCGTTGCCTCAGCAGCCGTACCCATCCAGGTGAAATTTGAGGAGAAAGAGAGTCGCGGTTGGTTGCTCTGGTTGCTGGGCGGCGTCGGTATCCTGGTGGCTCTGCTCGGTGGGGTGGGGTTCATCCTGTTGAAAAAACGCCGGGCATTGCAAAAGGCGATGGCTGCGCAGAAGGCAGAAAATGAGGGAGCCAAATCCGAGGCCAAGCTGGACTTGAACCTGCCCGAGCAGTAAGAGTCTGCCTTGAATGACAAAGCCGCCCTGTTGAGGCGGCTTTGTCATTTGTGGCTGCTGGCCGGTTGGCGTGAGGGAGGATCAGTGATCCCCGACGTAGATATCCTTGTGCTGATCGCGGATCTTGAGGAACTTGTCCAGATTGGCCAGCATCAGATCCACCAGCTGGGGATCGAAGTGCTGCCCCTTTTCCTCTTCAATCAGCGCGAGCACCTTATCCAGCGGCCATGCCTTCTTATAGCAGCGATCCGATCCCAAGGCATCAAACACGTCGGCCAGCGCCACCACACGCCCCTCGAGCGGTATTGAATCGCCCTTGAGGCCACGGGGATAGCCGCTGCCATTCCATTTCTCATGGTGGTTGCCGGCTATGGTGGCGCCTATCTGGAACAGCGCCAGATCGCTGCCGGAGAGCATATCCTGCCCCAGTTGGGCGTGGGTCTTCATGATCTCCCACTCTTCCGGGGTCAGCTTACCCGGCTTGTGCAGTATGGCATCCGGGATCCCTACCTTGCCGATGTCGTGCAGGGGAGAGGCGCGTTTGATGAGCTCGCTCTGCTCTTCGCTCATACCGAGCAACAGGCAGAACAGCTCGGTGTAGAGGGCGACCCGCTTGACGTGCAGGCCAGACTCCTTGGAGCGGGTTTCCACCAGCTCCCCGATGCGGTAAATGATCTCGCGCTGGTTGTCGGCGATGACTTCGTTGAGCCGGATATTTTCCAGCGCCACTATGATGTTTTCAGTAAACAGGCTCAGCAGACCCGTGTCCATCTGGCTGAGATGGCGGGTCGTCTCGATATGAAACAGCAGGTGATGACGGGGATTCTGGCAGTAGAGCACCATCTGATTACCGTCATAGACGGTAGCCCGGTTGGCCATGGCCTGGCGCAATATCAGAGGGGCATCGACCAGCCGCACAGACGGATGGCCAGGCAGCAGTGGCTCCAGGATCTGATCCCGTACCTCGTAGGTAAACTGCTTTACATCATAGATCTGGGACTCTTCCTGATTGATCAGGGCATCGAGCTGCTCCTGAGCTCCTTCGACAAACTGGCGCAGTGACCGTTTCTCAAAGATCCCCTTGGAGGCTTCGATGACTTTCTCTAGTCCCTGACGATTGCTCTCCAGGGTACGTATATCGCGATATGAACGCAGGCTGGCCCGCAACAGGGTTCGCAGCTTCTGGGAGGTGAGCTCGGTCTTGTCCTTGTAATCGTTGATGTCGTAGTTGGTGACCACATCATCTTCCGGTGCCTGACCCGGTTGTCCGGTTCGCAACACTATGCGCACCATCTTGTTCTGCAGATCCTCGCGCACGAACTTGACCACATCGAGACCGGCGTGATCGACTTCCATTACGACGTCGAGCAGCAACAGGGCTACATCCGGGGTCTGGGCGAGCAACTCCTTGGCCTGTGCGGCTGAATAAGCATGCAAAAATTCAATGGGTTTGTTATCGAATTCAAACTTGCTCAGGGTGATCTTGGTGATGCGATGCACTTCGGGTTCATCGTCCACAATCATCACCTTCCATCCAGCCTGCTGGTTATCGAGAAGGGGCAGATCGTCATCGTCAATAATCAGGATTTGGTCATCCATCATGCAATCCTGTTTGGGATCCTGTGCTTACATTAACTGCTTCACTAAGGATAGGAAACTTATTGAGAAATAAAATTTGATCTATGAAATCTCTTTGTTGTTATCGTGATCCGGGCCCATAAAAAACGCCCCCCAACGGGAGGCGTTTGACGACTTTTCTGTGTGTCAGGCTGCTCTGTGATAGGCAGAAGGCTCGAACAGGGCCTTGTTGGCAACCAGATCTATGGGGTCGAAATCATCGACGTTGATGGTGCGCAGGCGGCTCTCTTCGGCGCGGCGCAGCAAGTCAGCCTCGGTCTGGTTGAGCACTCCCAGCGTCAGACCTGCATCCGCCACCTTGTTCAGCTGCATAAACGGACGCTTGATACCGTCAGCCTTGCATACTTTATCAAACAGCGGTTCGGCAGAGAGCACGTCATCGAGCGCCTGTTCCAGCAGACCGAAGGGGTTGCCCTCTTCGCGGGTCAAGTATTGGCCCTGAGCCAGACGGCTGCGCGTCTCGCTTGGCGTTTGCAGCAGACGGGCAACCTGGCTGTCCAGCTTGTCGCTCGGACGCTTCATGTCACGGCCAAGGGGCAGCACTATGACGCGCAGCGCCAAGCCAATCCAGCGGTTCGGGAAGTTGCGCAGCAGCTCGTCGATCGCCTCTTGTGCCTTGAACATGGCATCTTGCAGTGCCCAGTGCAGCAGCGGCAGGTCGGCTTGCTGGCGTCCCTCGTCTTGATAGCGCTTGAGGGCGCTGGAAGCCAGATAGAGCTGGCTCAACACGTCGCCGAGACGGGCGGAGACCCGCTCCTTGCGCTTGAGCTCGCCACCCAGGGTGCCCATCGCCATGTCTGACAGGAAGGCCAGGTTGGCCGAGAGGCGGGAGAGCTGCTGGTAGTAGCCCTTGGTCTGATCCTTGTACGGTGCAGAGGCAAAGCGGGCGCCGGTGATACCGAGCCAGAAGCTGCGCACCAGGTTGCTGATGGCAAAACCGATGTGGCTGAACATCGCCTTGTCAAAGTCCTTCAGCGCCTGATCCTTGTCAGGGTGGCTAGCCGCCAGCATCTCCGGCAACACATAAGGGTGACAGCGGATGGCGCCCTGACCGTAGATGATCATACTGCGGGTCAGGATATTGGCCCCTTCCACCGTGACGGCAATGGGGGCACCCTGATAGCCACGGGCCAGATAGTTGTTGGGGCCCATGCAGATGGCCTTGCCGCCGTGGATGTCCATGGCATCGATGATGCACTTCTGGGCCCGGTCGGTGAGGTGGTATTTGACGATGGCGGAGATGACCGAAGGTTTCTCGCCAAGGTCGATACCGGTCACGGTCAGGTTGGCGGCGGCGCCCATGATGTAGGCGTTGCCGCCGATGCGGGCCAGCGGCTCTTCAATCCCTTCCATCTTGCCGATGGGCAGCTTGAACTGGCGACGGATGCGGCTGTAGGCACCGCTCGCCAGGGCCAGCATCTTGACGCCGCCGGTGCTGTTGGAGGGCAGTGTGATGCCGCGACCGACCGACAGACACTCGACCAGCATGCGCCAGCCCTGACCGGCCATGGCCGGGCCACCGATGATGAAATCGAGCGGGACGAACACATCCTTGCCCTGGGTCGGGCCGTTCTGGAACGGCACGTTGAGCGGGAAGTGGCGACGGCCAATGCCAACACCCTTGATGTGAGTGGGGATCAGGGCGCAGGTGATCCCGAGCTCCTCGTTTTCACCCAGCAGATGATCCGGGTCGCGCAGCTTGAAGGCCAGCCCCAGTACGGTGGCGATGGGCGCAAGGGTGATATAGCGCTTGTTCCAGGTCAGCCGCATGCCGAGCACCTCTTCCCCTTCCCACTGGCCCTTGCAGACGATACCGAAATCGGGGATGGAACCGGCGTCAGAACCCGCCTCCGGGCTGGTCAGGGCGAAGCAGGGGATCTCTTTGCCGACCGCCAGACGGGGCAGGTAGTGGTCTTTCTGCTCATCGGTACCGTAGTGCTGAAGCAGTTCGCCCGGGCCGAGCGAGTTGGGTACGCCCACGGTGGAAGCCAGCACGGCACTGGCGCCACACAGTTTTTGCAGTACGCAGGACTGGGCATAGGCGGAGAATTCCAGACCACCGTATTTCTTCTTGATGATCATGGCGAAGAACTTGTTGTCCTTCAGGTATTGCCACACCTCGGGGGAGAGATCGGCCCGCTCGTGGGTCACTTCCCAGTCGTTGACCATGCGGCACACGTCCTCGACCGGACCATCCATAAAGGCCTGCTCTTCGGCTGACAGCGTACTGACCGGGATGGCGTGCAGTTTCTTCCAGTTCGGGTTGCCGGCAAACAGGTCTGCTTCCCACCAGGTGGTACCCGCTTCGATGGCTTCCTTCTCGGTGCGGGACATCTCCGGCATGATGGACTTGTAGATCTTGAACAGCGGCTTGGTCAGCTGATTGCGGCGAAAATCCACCAGATTGAGGGGGATGGCAATCACGGCGAACAGTACCCACACCAGCAGGGGGGCATGGCCATAGAATGTGCCGGCGATAAGTGCGGCTGCCGTGGCAAGCGTGGATGTGAACAGAGACGCCCGGCGATAAGCCATGGCGCCGATCACCAGGATCACCCCGAGCAGAGTGAGTGTCGTCGTCATATTTCGCTCCTTGCATGAGTTGCCGAAGTTGGGTGAAAAGTGGGTTAACTGATTCAGAGGTCTGACCTGTTGAACATGGCCCATGTTGTAATTCATACGCACAAACTTATCAAGATGTTTACAAGCTCGTTACTTTGGCTATGTGATCGGCATAACGTCCTGCCGGCGGCATCTTGAGGGGCGGGGGGCGACGATTGGATTGGCTTGTGCGACAATGGCGTCGCCCACATTTTGGAAGAGACATCATGTACCAAGAACTGATCCGCAATGAATTGACCGAAGCTGCCGGCGTGCTCCAGGCGTTCCTGGCAGATGAACAGAATCTGAAAAACATTGAAGCCGCTGCCAAGCTGCTCGCCGACTCCTTCAAGCAGGAAGGCAAGGTGCTCTCCTGTGGCAACGGGGGCTCCCACTGCGATGCCATGCATTTTGCCGAAGAGCTGACCGGCCGTTATCGCGAGAATCGTCCTGGCTATGCCGGTATCGCCATCTCGGATCCCAGCCACCTCTCCTGCGTCTCCAACGACTTTGGTTACGACTACGTGTTCTCCCGTTATGTGGAAGCGGTCGGCCGTCGTGGTGACGTGCTGCTTGGTATCTCCACCAGCGGCAACTCGGGCAATATCCTCAAGGCCATCGAAGCTGCCCATGCCAAGGGTATGAAGGTGATAGCGCTGACCGGTAAGGATGGTGGCAAGATGGCGGGTCTGGCCGACGTCGAGATCCGGGTGCCGCATTTTGGCTATGCAGACCGCATTCAGGAAGTGCATATCAAGGTGATCCATATCCTGATCCAGCTGGTCGAAAAAGAGATGGCCAAGTAAGGAAGTATCGTCAGCCGGGATGTGCGAGCCTCACCAGGCCATATTTCGGTTGTACCTGCCCTGATAAGCGGTGGGATCGGCGGTGCTTCGCATCGGGCTGGTCCTGCTGATTGAAAAAAGATGCCCAGTAATAAGGAGTCCGCTGGTTATGTGCGAACTGCTCGGCATGAGTGCCAATGTGCCGACCGATATCTGCTTCAGCTTTACCGGTCTGATGCTGCGCGGCGGCAAGACGGGGCCCCACAAGGATGGCTGGGGGATTACCTTCTATGAGGGGAGGGGTTTTCGCACCTTCAAGGATCCCGAGCCCAGCGCCCAGTCGCCGATAGCCAAGCTGGTACAGGCGTTGCCTATCAAGAGCCGCGCTGTAGTCAGCCATATCCGGCAGGCTAACCGGGGCTGCGTGTCGCTGGAAAATACCCATCCGTTCACCCGTGAACTGTGGGGCCGCTACTGGACCTTTGCCCACAACGGCCAGTTGACTGGTTACAAGCGACTCGCCACCGGGCGGCACCGCCCGGTGGGGGACACCGACAGCGAGCATGCATTTTGCTGGCTACTCAACCGGCTGGAGCAGAAATACCCCAAGCGTCCCGCCAACTTCCCCGCCATGTTTCGCTATCTGTCCACCCTGTGTGACGAGTTGCGCGGGCTCGGGGTATTCAACATGCTGCTGTCGGATGGGGAGTTTGTGATGACCTATTGCAGCAACAACCTGCACTGGCTCACCCGGCGGGCGCCCTTTGGCGAGGCGAGGTTGCTGGATGAAGATGTAGCCATCGATTTCCAGAGTGAGACGACCCCGGATGACGTGGTGACCCTGATCGCAACCCGTCCACTGACCGGCAATGAAAACTGGGTCAGGATGGCACCCGGCGAGTTCAGCCTGTTTCGGCTGGGTGAGCACGTATGTGGCAGTCAGACTCGGTAATTAGCTGATTTAAATATAAAAAAATACCAGGGTAGAATCCTACCCTGGTTCTTCGCAGCAGCCATACAGGCAAAAGGGATGAGAGAGGTGTTGCTGAGTCGCATCATTCTCACTGCCGCCAGTGTTGTATAAATGTTAATTTATTGGCAACGTTTATGTTTCAATCTGGTCTACCTATTGCCACATTCCTAGAACCGGATCACACTTTTCGTTTTTGCGGCCGTTCGCCGGTCGACAAGCAGAAGGCGAGCGAGGAGTGACGTTGTCACGCCAGGCATCTATAGTATGTTCTGTTTGAATACCGCCAAATGAGGGCTGAGGGATGGAATGGTTGGATCAAAAGGTGCTGCGACAGCTGGCGGAAGACATTGGCGAGGAGATGATGCCTGTGGTGATCTCGGTGTTTATCGAGGAGGTGGGTGAGCAGCTCGCCCAGCTGCGCCCACTCTATGAGCGGCAGGATTGGCCCGCACTGGCGCGGCTTGCCCACAGCATGAAATCCTCCTGTGGCAGCTACGGCGCACAGCTCAGTTACCAGCAGGTGGCGGCACTGGAGCTGGCCTGCAAACATGAAGATGCCGACGACGTCGCCCGGCTACTGACCCAGCTGGAGCAATCTTTGCCCCAGGTGCTCTCTCACCTTGCCAACTACCACTGAGCTTGCTGCGCAGGGGAACCAGCCGGTTCGCCGCTGCGCATAGCTGTCATTAGCGTTGATTGACCAGTTGCTGGATCACCCGATCCAGCGCCAGCTTGAGCTTCAGTCTGTCGTGGCGGTGGGGGAGTTCGGCCTCGCCCAGCTCGGCCTGGATCAGGCGACTGGCCAACTCGGCCGGATATTCCCCAGCGGGCGCCAGAATAGCATCGACGCGACCCGTACCGACTCGTGACTCCAGCCAGCGCCATTGGTTGAGCAGACTCAGCTGACTGGCAGGACCGCTCTCGGCCACCAGATTGCAGATGAACACCAGCATGGCATCGCTCTCATTGATGGCTTGTGCCACCTCGGCCAGCAGCAGGGGAGGCATGATGGAGGTCAGGAAGCTGCCTGGCCCGAGTATGATCATGTCGGCCTGAGCCAGCGCCTGCACCGCCTCACGAGTCGCCGGCACTTCCGGGCTCAGACTCAGGGAGAGGGGGGGCGTATCGAGCTGATCGATGGAAACCTCTCCCAGGATCTGCTTGCCACAGACGGTGTGGGCACACAGGTCGGTGGGAAACTCTGACATGGGTAACAATTGTGACTCTATTTTCAGCATGTCACTGATGAGCTTGATAGCATCAAGGGGACGCACGCAGAGGTTGTCGAGCGCCAGCAGCATCAGGTTGCCGAGGTTGTGACCCGCCAGCTCGCCGCGGCCGGCGAAGCGATATTCGAATAACAGGCTGCCGATGCTGGGATCGGTCACCAGTTGATTGAGGCAGTTGCGCAGATCTCCCCAGGCGATACACTCCTGACTCTTGCGCAGGCGCCCGGTGGATCCGCCATCGTCCGTGGTGGCGACGATGCCGGTCAGCCGCTGGCCGAGAAACGAGAGTGAAGAGAGCACGCGGCCCATGCCGTGGCCGCCACCGATGGCGACGACCCGATCAAAGTCATTGATGTTTTTCTGCCACATGCAGCAGTCCTTTGGTTGGGCTCATTTGAGGGCCATTCTAGCCCATAAAGTCAGATAATTGTTTGATAAAGGTATGATTTTTGCTTACCCCTAGCATCACGAACAACTAGGAGATGGTGTTGAACTTTCTGACGGCTCACTCTCTTGAAGAGACCCCCCTGCTGGCTGCCCGGCAGGTCAGTGAGCGGCTGCTCGCTCAATCGCCCCATTCCCCTTCACTGTTATTGGTCTATTTTACCCAAGCGCACGATGCCGAGGAACTGCGTCGTCACCTCAAGCAACAGTTTCCGACGACCCGACTGATCGGTTGTAGCTCCTGCGGCGGCGTCATGACCCAGGTTGGCCACCACGCCCGTCAGGGGATAGGGCTGGCAGTGGCCGCTCTCTACGATGGCAAGGGCGCCTACGGGGTGGCAGGGCAGGCGGGGGAGGACGTGGATATTCGCCAGTTGCTGCGTGCCGCCATCGCCGATGGCGGGCGTCCCGGCGAGCTGCCTCAGCTCATCCTGTTGCACGCCAGCCCGGGCCAGGAGGAGGCGATGCTGGCCAGCATTGAAGCAGAGCTTGGAACGAGCGTCCCTGTCGTGGGAGGCTCGGCAGCTGACAACAGTGTCAGCGGCGATTGGCAGCTGTGCTGGGATGAGGGCAGTGCCCGTGAGGGAGTCGTGTTGGCGGTGCTCTATCCCGATTGCCAACTGGCGTTTCAGTTTCATTCGGGCTATGTCCCGACCGAGCATCGCGGCACCATCACAGCCCTGGCGGGGCGCGAGATCCTCACCATAGATCATGAGCCCGCCGCTGAGGTCTACGCTCGCTGGACCGGGCGAACCACTGCCTGGCCGGTGGGCCCCATATTGCGGGATACCACCCTCTCGCCGCTGGCCCGCCAGGTGGGCACCCTGGACGACATGCCCTATTACAAGCTATCCCATCCCGAGGTGGTGACAGAAGGTGGCGGATTGCGCCTCTTTACCGATATCCAGCTCGGCGAGCGACTCTTGCTGATGTACAGCAGTCAGGAGGGGCTGCTGCAGCGCAGTCTGAATGCGACCCACATCGAACCCGAGTACGGCATGAGCGCTGAGATGCAGCCGTTCGGGGCCCTTGTGATCTTTTGTGCTGGTTGTCGCTTGGCTCTTGGTGATAGTTTATGCCAATTTGTCGATCAATTTCACACTCGGCTGGGGGACATCCCCTTCATTACCCCGTTTACCTTCGGTGAGCAGGGGCGTCTGCCCCACGGTGAGCTGGCACACGGCAACCTGATGGTATCGAGTGTGATCTTCCTCGACAGCTGATATATGGCGCTGGAAACAAGATGATAGGTAATACGGAATTGGAAGCCCTGGGTGACAAGCTGCAGACCACGCTGGTGGAGCTGGTGCGTTGTCGGGAACGCGAGGTCAAGTACCGCCAGGAGTCGCAGACCCTGCTGTGCGGGGTCGCAACACTGGCCGATGCCCAGACCCTGGAGCAGGTGCTGGACAGCCTTATTCAGGTGCTCAAGCCCTTCATTGGTTTCGAACATGCGGATGTGGTGGCCTGGGAGGCTGGCGACGGCATCACCCACCTCAGCACCCAGGATGGTGAAGTGGGGCGACACTGGCCGCTGACCCCGCTCTTCTCTCGCGCCATCGAGGGTGAGACCCTGGTCATCTATGATCCGACCCAGTTGCCTGAGCTGGCGCCACTGGCCGATGTAGCCGGCTGGGCCAGCGTCATGATGACGGGGCTGCGCGCGCCCGGTTTCTCCGGCGTCCTCATCTGTCGTCACGCTGTGATGGGCACCTTCGATCTCAAGAGCAAGGCGGCGATGCAACGCTGCCGTCCGCTCATCTCCCAGGCGCTGGTCAACATCGCCTATCGTGCCCGCTTGCAGGAGCAGGTCGAGCTCAAGACGCTGGCACTGCAGGCCAGCGAGCAGCGTTTTCGCAGCTTCGCCGGAATGGCCTCCGACTGGTTTTGGGAGACGGACACAGAGCACAGGCTCAGCTATGTGTCGGCTCCTGGCTATCAGGGGGATGTGAAAGCGCATCCGCCCGGTCAGAGTCTCTACGATTACGTCTATGATCGGCGGGATCCCGAGTGGGGCAAGTACCGCCGCCTCATCGAGCAGCATCTGCCGGTGCGGGCGGTGCGAGCCCAGGTCAGCTTGGCCAGCGGGCCCTGCTGGATGGAGATCAATGCCGAGCCCTGCTTCGACACTGCCGGTATCTTCATCGGCTATCGGGGCACGGCGCGGGATGTGGGCAACCAGATCCGCCGCGAGCAGGAGCTGGCCCGGGCACGGGATGAGGCAGAGGCGGCCAACCGCGCCAAGTCGCAGTTCCTGGCCATGATGACCCACGAGATCCGCTCCCCCATGAATGCGGTGCTGGGCATGCTGGATTTGTTGCAACATGCCCAGCTCGAGCCTCAGCAGCAGACCCTGCTCGGACATGCCACCCACTCGGCTCGTCTGCTGCAGACCATCATCGACGATGTGCTCGACTTCTCGAAAATAGAATCCCATACCCTGGAGTTTCATTGCGAGACCCTGCTCCCTGCCCAGCTGTGCCAATCCCTGATCGAACCGCTGCAAGAGCGTGTCAGGAGCAAGGGCATAGTCCTGCGCTGGCGGGTGGATGAGGCGGTGCCACCCCAGCTGCAGGGGGATCCTGTGCGGCTGTCACAGGTGATCAGCAACCTGCTCGGCAATGCGGTGAAGTTCACCAGCCAGGGCAGCGTCTTGTTGCAACTGAGTTGGCACGAGCAACGGTTGCGGGTGTCGGTCACCGATACCGGGATCGGCATCTCGGCCGAGGATCAGGCGCTTCTGTTCGAGCCCTTCTCCCAGGTTGACAGCTCGGCGACCCGCCGTTTCTCCGGGACAGGGCTGGGGCTGGCCATCAGCAAACGGCTGGTGGAGTTAATGGGTGGGGAGATCCGTCTGCAGAGCGCTCCTGGTCAGGGCAGTTGCTTCTGGTTCGAGTTGCCCGGCATGGCACTGCCGTGCGAGTGCAGCAGCCGGCCCGAGCCGGATCAACTGCCCATTCAGGATCTGGATGTGCTGGTGGTGGAAGACAGCCCGGTCAACCAGTTGGTGGTGTCCCTCATGTTGCAAAAATTGGTAAGCCGGGTACGGCTTGCAGCCAATGGCCTGGAGGCGCTGGCGCAGGTAGCGGAGCAGCAGCCTGACCTCATCCTGATGGATATGCGGATGCCGCAGATGGATGGACTGGAGGCGACTCGCTGCTTGCGGGAACTGGGTTGCAAGGTGCCCATAGTGGCCTTGACGGCCAATGCCATGGCCGAAGACAGGGCCCGTTGTCTGGCTCAGGGAATGGATGATTTTCTGGCCAAGCCCATCAGTCTGATGCGACTGAGAGAGTGCCTGCAGCGTCATATCAGCCCCGCGCTGGCGGATCGCAGGTAAAAAAAATGGTCAACCTGGGTGGTTGACCAATTCTTCAGCAAATACTGAAGAGAGCACGGGATAAATCGGGTTGTACGGTTCTATATGAAAAAGTCGTGCCAACTTTTCAGAACCTGTTTATGCGGCTTGCGGCTGTGTTATTGCTGTTATCTATCGCCGACGTTTGCAAAATGCGAAATTGTTATTTTCATTATGGGAATATTCGCATTTTGCAATGTTCTTTTTGACTCACTGTGTGATCAGTCGGCGCAAGAATTGACGAGCCGCTTCGCTATTTTGTTTGGCAATCAACATCTGTTTCTCATAGATGGGCATGGGCAGAATTTCGAGCCAGCGTTGGCAGAGCCAGGTCGCATCGTCAAACTGCTTGTCCGGGTAGAGCTCGTCGAGCTCCGGATACTGCTCGAACACTTCCCGCAGCCGGATGACCAACTGTTTGTCACTGAAGTTTGAGTGGGCACTCGGCCAGTTGGGCAGCGCTTCGACCTTGGCCCGGCGCAATCCCATCTCGTCCGTTTCCATCTCATGGATGCAGAAACGTTCCATGCCGAGCACTGTGACGCCGAGCAGGCCGTCATTCAGGGTGTAGAAATCGGTCACCTTCACCCGGGTACCGACCGGCAGGATGCGCCCGGACTTGCCCGTGGTGGTCGCTTCTTCCATCACTATGCCGAAACCCTGGTCATTGATGAATGACTCTTTGAGCATCTGCAGGTGGCGCGGTTCAAACAAACGCAGTGGAAGCTTGCCACCTGGCAGTACGTGGGAAGGCAAGGGGAACAATGCCAAAGGTTGAAGTTTCATGTTCCGTCCTCCATTGAGTAGTGTCTGACTAGGACAATGCAGCGACTATGCCAGAGGATAAAAAAAGCCCCAGAATAGGGGCGTCAGCCATCCGGAATGAGAAAAAATCTATTAATAATCAGCTGGTTATGTTTTTATTTTTTCTGTGGTGGCGATCCCGTAGTCAGCTGAATACGGCCGGTTTCTTGTTACTTGGCTCCTGCTCTCTTCGCGTCCTGAATTGAAGCGCATCGCATCTTGCAAAGAGCCAAGCGCAAAATGCGCATGGTGAGAGAACGGTAGAGACGTAGCTGATGGCGCTATGCCTTGCCCTTGGCGCGGCGGTTTGAGGACGGGCAGATAGAAGTGTGTCGCTGCTATGGCGATGCGGTGAGTCGGTGGGTGAATACCCTTTCCATACAAGCGGGATTGTGCGGGCCGCCCGTCTTGCTTGTTGTAGATACAAAGGGGGGCGCGGCAGTCTCGGGCCGGCCGAGGTCCGTGCAAATAAGGAAAGCCCCGACGATGCGGGGCTTTGGTTTTTTCTCAATTTGGTCAAGGCATGGATATAGAACGAAACAAGACTCTTGTTGTTGCATGCGTTGAGCATCTCTCCCGGCATGCAGAGCAGAACTGCAGCGCCTTGAGAGGGAAAGCGGGTTATTTGCGCTGTTCCAGGTACATGACGGCCGCTTCCACGCGGCTCTGGGCCTCGAGTTTCTTCAGCAGGCTTTTCACGTGAACCTTGACCGTACCCTCGGAGATATGCAGTACGGAGGCGACCTGTTTGTTGGAGAGGCCCTTCGCAATCTCGCGCAGAATTTGCATCTCGCGACGGGTCAAGCTCTCCAGCTTCTGTTGCAGATGGTCCAGCTCGTAGATGTTCTCGAGGTAGGGGCGCAGCGGCTCGCTCAGGATCTGCTTGCCGGTCATCACGTCCGCCAGCTGGGCGAGTAGCATCTCTGGCTCGGTATCCTTGAGCAGATAGCCATCGGCGCCGGCCTTGAGCAGGGCGACCACGTCCTGGCGGGCGTCCGAGACGGTCAGGATCACCACCCGTGAGGTAACCTCTTCGGTGCGTAGCGCCTTGAGAGTATCCAGACCGGAGAGGCCTTTCATGTTGAGGTCGAGCAGGATCAGGTCCGGTTCTGACTCCTTGGCCATGGCGACGGCGTCGGTGCCGTTGGACGCCTCACCGACCACCTCTATGTTCTCTTCCAGGGCCAGCAGTTGCACAATCCCTTTGCGCATGAGGGGATGGTCATCCACGACCAGAACACTATATTTCATCTCGTCCATCAGGCATCTCTTGTTAGGCTGGTGGGAAAGGTCAGATGTACGCAGGTGCCTCTGGGCGGCTGCTCGCTGATGGTCAGCAGACCATGCAACTTGCTGGCGCGCTCATTCATGATGCTAAGGCCATAGTGGTTGACCGCCGAACTTGCGATCCCTATTCCCACACCGTCATCTGAAATCTGAACCTGAATGTTACCATTGGCGAGCGTCTCACAGCTAACAGCAATCACTTGTGCGTTGGCATGTTTGATGGCGTTGAGCACTGCCTCACGGATCAGCTGCAGAATATGGATATGTTGGCCCGCCTCCAGATCCGTATCGGTCAGGCCGTAATGGAGCCCTATTTCGGCCTGGGTCTGTGGCTTGAGCTGTTCCAGCATGACCCTGATGGCTTCCCCCAGATTGGCGTCGCCGATACTGAGACGGAAGGTGCCGAGCAGTTCACGCAGCTGGGTGTAAGCGCTGCTGAGCCCCTCGTCGATCTGCTGCATGGCGGCTTCTGTCTTGCCGGATTCCCCCTTGGCGAAGGCACGTTTGAGCAGGGTGGACTGAATCTTGAGATAGGAGAGCGCCTGGGCCAGCGAGTCATGCAGCTCGCGGGCGATGACGGCCCGCTCTTCCATCAGCAGCAGTCGCTGATGTTGCAACAGCGTCTGATCCTTGTGCAGCACCTGGGCCAGCAGCATGGAGAAGTTCTTCATCAGCCGCTCGTCTATGGGGTGGCTGCTGATCACGTCAAGCCGGCCGTACTCCTGCTCATCCATCTGCAGATGAAAGCTCACCATAGAGTCGAGATCGCCCGGCCAACCCTTGCGCCCCGTGATGTAGTCCGGCATGGCATTGTGTTCGAAGCGGGTCAGCCGTATGTGGTCTATGTGCTGATGGGCCGCGGCCCGCTCCAGTAGCTTGAGCAGGGTGCGCCGACTCAGTGGCGCCGCATGCAGCTTCTGGGCGGTGCTGTAGAGGAAGGAGAGGGTGTCGTTGGCCTGCTGTAGCTTGGCGGTCTTCTCTTCCACCTTGCTCTCCAGCTCCCGATAGAGTTTGCCCAGCTCATCGGCCATGGTGACGAAGGCACCGGACAACTCCCCCAGCTCGTTCTCGCAATGGGGGGGCAGGGTGAGATCGAACTCCTGGCGCTGGATCTGGCGGGCGCAATAGACCAGCTGGTTGAGCGGTGCCACCACCTGCTGGCGGGTAAACCGCACGGTAAACCAGGCGATGGTGATGATGGAGAGCAGCCCCAGCCCTTCCGCCAGCGCCAGCATGCGCACCTTGAACTCCACGTGGTACTGCATCTGGTTGACGAAGTCGTCGATGGCCGCCACAAACTGCTCCGTGTTGTCGGTGTAGCGTCTGGGGGTGGCATTCTCGATGTGCTCGCGCATCACCTGCCATTGCAGCAACACCTCGCCATAGGTACGGCGCAGGGAGGCGGGGGTGATCCAGCGCTGGGTCTCTTGCAACTCGGCGGCATGCAGCGTCTGTTCAAATTGATCGAGCCGTCCCAGCACTGGTTGGCCCTGCTCTATCTCGTAGGCCATGCGGTAGGCCTGCATCCGCAGCGAACCCGACAGGTTGATCGCCTTGGCATCGGGCACCGAGTAGAACAGGGTCACCATGGCCACCAAGGCGATCAGGCTCGCCATGAACAGGATGAGTACCATGGAGCGTCCGATGGCGCTGCTGACCGAATGCACTTTGAACCACTTTTCCATCCCGATCGTCTTCCTTCGCATCAGACAATGACCCCACAAAGTAGCATGGGAGTGTACTCCAACTTGTGCTAGCATCGAAAAACTAGATGAACTCCGAGCTGTTTTGCCTAAGTCCTTGCGATAGGGGAAAACCGCCGTCAGCCGATGTTCGAGCTGAAAGGGTCAGGAAAGAAATGCCCTGGCCTCCCGTATTTGGAAAGGTGTTTATGTTGCCACTGCAAGATGGTTTTTCCCGTCGTTTTTACTATTTGCGCCTGTCGGTCACCGATGTGTGCAATTTTCGTTGTACCTACTGTTTGCCCGATGGCTATCGTCCCCCGGAAGGGAGCAAAGAGGGGCGCAATGCGTTTCTCTCTTTGGACGAGATCCGCCGCATTGTCTCAGGCTTCGCCGCCATGGGCACCCGCAAGGTGCGCCTGACCGGGGGTGAGCCTTCCCTGCGCCGGGATTTTACCGCCATCATAGAGACGGTGGCCAATACCCCAGGCATAGAGAAGGTGGCCATGACCACCAATGGCTACCGTTTGAAAGAGCGTGCCCAGGCGTGGTTCGATGCGGGTCTCACCGCCCTCAATGTCAGTGTCGACAGTCTCGACCCGCGCCAGTTTCACCAGATCACCGGTGAGAACAAGCTGGTAGAGGTGATGGAGGGGATCGCAGCGGCGCTGGCCGCCGGTTTCAAATCGGTGAAGATCAATGCGGTGCTGCTCAAGGGGCTCAACGACCACCAGCTGGATGCTTTTCTCGGCTGGATCAAACACAAGCCGATTGAGCTGCGCTTTATCGAGCTGATGCAGACCGGCGAGATGGATACCCTGTTTCGCGACCACCATGTGAGCGGCGAGCAGATCAAGCGGCGCCTGCTGGAGAGCGGCTGGGCGCAGCAGTTGCGGGGCAAGGATGATGGCCCGGCGCAGGTCTTCATGCACCCCGGCTCGCAGGGTAGGGTTGGTCTCATCATGCCTTACAGCAAGGATTTCTGTGCCGGTTGCAACCGGCTGCGGGTCTCCTCCGCAGGCAAGCTGCATCTCTGCCTGTTCGGTGACAACGGGGTGGCGCTGCGAGACTTGCTGGCGGCAGACAACCAGCAGGATGCGCTGCAACAACGCATTCGTGCCGCGCTGGCGGGCAAGAGTGCCACCCACCGCCTCCATGAGGGGAATGCTGGCATGACCCCTCATCTCGCCTCTATCGGCGGCTAACCACAAAAAATCGCCAACGATTAAATAGCAATCCTCACATGGAGGTATTTTAACCGATACCTCCATTTTTATTGCGCTGCAAGGCTTTGATCTGGCGCAAGTCTCCCCCCTGTTTATCTCCCTGGTGGTATATCCCTGACCGTGTCAGGACCGCAATATACCCCCACTTTTATAATTGGTATCACAAATGCCAATCATGGACTCGAGCTGCACCCTTCCTCACCATAACAGGAGTCAATATGCCGGATGAGATCGATCTTGCCCGCCGTGGCCTGTTTCGGGGACGACTGAGAACCGCCGAACCGCCGGTGCAGTTGCCCTGGTCAGTCAACTGGTCGGCATTTGTCGCTGACTGCACCCGTTGTGGTGACTGCCTGGCCGCCTGCCCTGAGCAGATCCTGGTGATTGGCGAGGGTGGTTTTCCGGTGGTCGATTTCCAGCGTGGCGAGTGCACCTTCTGCGCCGAGTGTGTCTCGGCCTGCAAGGTGCCGCTATTTCGCCCGACAAGCGAGTCTCCCTGGCACTACAAGGCCCATATCGAGGCCAACTGTCTGGCCACTGGTCAGGTGTTCTGCCAGCGCTGTCAGGACAGCTGCGAGCCCAATGCCATTCGCTTTATTCCGCAGCTGGGGCGCGTGCCCACCCCGACGGTCGAGCCGGATCGCTGTAACGGCTGCGGCGCCTGCGTGCGGGACTGTCCGGTTGGCAGTATCAAGGTCGATGGGCGAGGTGCCACATCTGGTGGTGCGGGCCAGCCCACCCTCAAGCAGGAGTCAGAATGAGTCAGGAATCGTGTGACACAGGAGCCAAAATGAACCAAGAGTTCCATGTATCGAGCCTGGTGGTGCTGACCCAGCCCCCCTTGCGCCATCAGCTCGCCGAGCAGATTGGTGCCCTTGAAGGGGCCGAGATCCACGCCGTCAGTGAGACCGGCAAGCTGGTGGTGACCCTGGAAGGGCCCAGCCAGCGACCCATCATGGCAGCCATAGATGCGATCAATGCCATGCCGGGTGTGTTGTCCGCCGCCCTGATTTACCACCAGTTCGATGAGTTTGATGTTGAATGCAAAGAATAAAGCGCCATGAAGCTGAGCCAGCGGGACTCCGTATGATGGCAGCCATAGATGCGATCAATGCCATGCCGGGCGTGTTGTCCGCCGCCCTGATTTACCACCAGTTCGATGAGCTTGATGTCGAATGCAAAGAATAAAGCGCCATGAGGCTGAGCCAGAGCGGCTCGTCACAATGGCTGTCATTGATGTGATTAAGCAATGCGAGGAAATGTCATGAAGCTGAATCGACGCGACTTTATGAAGGCCAATGCGGTGGCTGCTGCCGCTGCCGTGGCCGGTGTCAGTGCCCCAGCGCTGGCGGCCAACCTGATCACCAGCACCGACAAGACCGCCATCACCTGGGACAAGGCTCCGTGCCGCTTCTGCGGTACCGGCTGTTCCGTGCTGGTGGGCTCCCAGAATGGGCGCGTCGTGGCGACCCAGGGCGATCCCGATGCGCCGGTCAACCGTGGCCTGAACTGCATCAAGGGCTACTTCCTGTCCAAGATCATGTATGGCCAGGACAGGCTGACCCAGCCCATGCTGCGGATGAAGAACGGCCAGTTCGACAAGGATGGCGACTTTGCTCCCATCAGCTGGGATCAGGCATTCGACATCATGGCCGAGAAGTTCAAGGCGACCCTGAAAGAGAAGGGGCCGACCGCCGTCGGCATGTTTGGCTCTGGCCAGTGGACTGTGTGGGAAGGCTATGCCGCGGCCAAGCTGATGAAGGCGGGTTTGCGGACCAACAATCTGGATCCCAATGCCCGTCACTGCATGGCCTCGGCCGTGGTTGGTTTCATGCGCACCTTCGGTATGGATGAGCCGATGGGCTGCTACGACGACATAGAGCAGGCCGATGCCTTCGTGCTGTGGGGCTCCAACATGGCCGAGATGCACCCCATCCTCTGGTCGCGGATGTCTGATCGCCGCCTCTCCAACCCGGATGTGCAGGTGCATGTGCTCTCCACCTTCGAGCACCGCAGCTTCGAGCTGGCGGACAACGGCATGGTGTTCACCCCGCAGACCGATCTGGCGATCCTCAACTATGTCGCCAACTACATCATCCAGAACGACAAGGTGAACTGGGACTTCGTCAACAAGCACACAGTGTTCAAGAAGGGGGTCACCGACATCGGTTACGGCCTGCGCCCGACTGATCCGCTGCAGCAGAAAGCGAAGAACCCGGACAGCGGTGACGCCACTCCGATGACCTTCGAGGCGTTTGCCAAGTTCGTGGCAGACTACGATGTGGAGTCGGTCTCCAAGCTCTCCGGCGTCTCCAAAGAGAAGCTGGAGAAACTGGCCAAGATCTATGCTGACCCGAGCAAGAAGGTGGTCTCCTACTGGACCATGGGCTTCAACCAGCATACCCGCGGTGTCTGGGCCAACAACCTCTGTTACAACATCCACCTGCTCACCGGCAAGATTTCCGAGCCGGGTAATGGTCCTTTCTCCCTGACAGGTCAGCCCTCCGCCTGCGGTACCGCGCGCGAAGTGGGCACCTTTGCCCACCGTCTGCCAGCCGACATGGTGGTGACCGATCCCAAGCATCGTGCCATTGCCGAGAAGATCTGGAAACTGCCGGAAGGCACCATTCCCGACAAGGTGGGTTTCCACGCCGTGCTGCAAGATCGCATGCTCAAAGATGGCAAGCTCAATGCCTACTGGGTGATGTGCAACAACAACATGCAGGCCGGTCCCAACATGAATGCTGATCGCTTGCCTGGCTACCGCGATCCGCGCAACTTCATCGTGGTCTCCGACCCATACCCGACCGTCACCGCCCAGGCCGCTGACCTCATCCTGCCCACCGCCATGTGGGTGGAGAAAGAGGGGGCTTACGGCAACGCCGAGCGCCGCACCCAGTTCTGGCACCAGCAGGTGAAGGCGCCGGAAGGGGCCAAGTCCGATTTGTGGCAATTGATGGAGTTTTCCAAGCGCTTCAAGGTGGAAGAGGTATGGCCAAGCGAGCTCATCGCCAAGATGCCGGAAGTAAAGGGCAAGACCCTGTTTGATGTGCTTTATGCCAACGGTCAGGTCGATCAGTTCCCGAAAGAGCAGAGCAAGGGCGTGCTCAACGACGAAGCGGATCACTTCGGCTTCTACGTCCAGAAGGGGCTGTTCGAGGAGTACGCCACCTTCGGTCGCGGCCATGGTCACGATTTGGCGCCGTTCGATCAGTACCACGAAGCGCGCGGTCTGCGCTGGCCGGTCGTCGATGGCAAGGAGACCCTGTGGCGCTACCGCGAAGGGTTCGACCCTTATGTCAAAGCGGGCGAGGGGGTGCGCTTCTATGGCAAGCCCGATGGCAAGGCGGTCATCTTCGCTCTGCCGTTTGAGCCCGCTGCCGAGTCACCGGATCAAGAGTTCGATTTGTGGCTCTCCACAGGTCGGGTGCTGGAGCACTGGCACACGGGCACCATGACCCGTCGGGTGCCCGAGCTCTATCGCGCCTTCCCGGATGCGGTGCTGTTCATGCACCCGGACGATGCCAAGGCCCGTGGCGTACGTCGTGGCGAAGAGGTGATTGTCTCCTCCCGCCGTGGCGAGGTGAAGACCCGGGTTGAGACCCGCGGCCGCAACCGTCCGCCCAAGGGGCTGGTGTTCATGCCCTTCTTTGACGCCAGCCAGCTGGTTAACAAGCTGACCCTGGACGCCACCGATCCGCTCTCCAAAGAGACGGATTACAAGAAGTGCGCCGTCAAGGTCGTCAAGGCATAAGGCGGGGGAGCGAGAGATGAGTCGTAGTCGTCGCCAGTTTCTGGCCGACATGGCTAAAGGGGCCTGCGGTGTGGGCCTGCTTGGCGTGGGGCTCGGTGGGGTGGCTCGCCAGCAGGCACAAGCGCTGCCTGCCCAGGCGCTGCGTCCCCCTGCTGCGCTCGACGAGGCTGAGTTTCTCAGCGCCTGCGTGCGCTGTGGGCTCTGCGCCCAGGCCTGCCCCTACGACACCCTCAAGCTTGCCCGGCTGTTTGATCCGGTGACCACCGGCACACCTTACTTCAAGGCGCGCGCCGTGCCGTGCGAGATGTGTGACGACATCCCGTGTGTGGTGGCTTGCCCGAGCGGGGCGCTGGATCAGCAGATGACCGATATCGATCAGGTGCGGATGGGGGTGGCAGTGCTCATCGATCACGAGACCTGCCTCAACTATCTGGGCCTGCGCTGCGATGTCTGTTATCGGGTCTGCCCCTTGATTGACAAGGCGATCACCCTTGATTTGCAGCATAACCAGCGCACCGGCAAGCACGCCATGTTTCTGCCCACGGTACACAGCGATGCCTGCACCGGCTGCGGCAAGTGCGAGCACGCCTGCGTGCTGGAGGAGTCTGCCATCAAGGTGGTGCCCCGCCAGCTCGCCAAAGGTGAACTGGGTCATCACTACCGGCTCGGCTGGGAAGAGAAGGCCAAGGCGGGCAAGTCGCTGATCGGTGAGCGGCTCACTCTGCCCACCCGCAAGCCGGAGGGGTTATGAGTCGTTATCCGGGAGCCGAGGCGCGGGCGAAGCTTGGCTGGTGGCGGTCACATCGCTTCCTGCTGCTGCGTCGGCTGAGTCAGTTGAGTGTGCTCGGGCTGTTTTTGCTGGGGCCGCTGGCGGGCATCTGGATCCTCAAAGGCAACCTCTCCAGCTCGCTGTTGCTGGAGACGGTGCCGCTGACCGATCCCCTGACGCTGTTGCAGTCGGTGGCGGCGGGCCATTGGCCCATCACCACCCTCTGGCTGGGGGCGTCCATAGTGCTGCTGGGTTACTGGCTGGTCGGGGGGCGGGTCTTCTGCTCCTGGGTCTGCCCGGTCAACCTCATCACGGATGCCGTCGCTTGGGCCAGGGCCCGGCTTGGTCTCAAGGGCAACGGTCAGTTCAACCGCAATACGCGCTACTGGCTGCTGGCCATGGTGCTGGTGGCCCCGGTCATCGCGGGCGTGCTGGTGTGGGAGCTGATCAATCCGGTCTCGCTCACCTTGCGCGGTCTGCTGTTTGGTATGGGGGCGGGCTGGGCCCTGCTGGCGGCGATCTTCCTGTTCGACCTCTTTGTGGTGGAGCGGGGCTGGTGTGGTCATCTCTGTCCGGTAGGGGCCTTCTATGCGCTGATCAACCGGGTCGGATTTATCAAGATTTCTGCCAAGGGGCGCGAGCGGTGTAGCAACTGCATGGATTGTTATGCGGTCTGTCCCGAGCGTCCCATTCTGCGCGGCCCCGTTCACGGTGCCAAGCGCGGTCACGGGCCCTTGATTGCGGCTCAGGAGTGTACCAATTGTGGCCGCTGCATCGATGTCTGCGCGGAACAAGTTTTTGAAATCACTGTAGGTTTTGCCGTCACGGCAGAAAAAACGTCGGAGAAAAAATAATGAAAAAGCTGATTGGAGCAATGCTGGCCTGCCTGATGGCGGGAACCTTGATGGCAGCAGCCCCCGAGATCACCAACAGTACCGGTGGGCTCAAGTCCGAGCGTGGCGCCACTGATCTGGTGACCGATGCCACTGCCGCGCCGCTGAAAAACTTTCGCAAGGATGGCGCCCCGTATGATCGTCAATACATGCACCAGCCACCGCTGATCCCCCACGACATCCGCAACTACGAGGTGGATACCAAGGTCAACAAGTGCTTGGCGTGCCACAGCTTTAAAAACGCCAGTGCCATGAAGGCCCCCAAGATCAGTCCGACTCACTTCGAGACCCGTGACGGCATGACCCTGGGTGACGTCTCGCCTCGTCGCTACTTCTGTCTGCAGTGCCACGTGCCGCAAGCGGATGCCAAGCCGTTGGTGGAGAATACCTTTAAGCCAGTTGAAGCGCTGAACTGAGGAATCCATAGATGAAATTACCCGGTTTTATCCAGCGTCTGTGGACCACCTTCAAGTCACCGTCAAAGGCAGCCCTTTGGGTGCTGCTGATGATGGGTTTTTTTGGCGGCGTGATTTTCTGGGGCGGTTTCAACACCGCCATGGAAGCGTCCAATACCGAGGCGTTCTGTACCGGCTGTCACGAGATGAAGGACAACGTGTTCGAGGAGTACCGCGACACTATCCACTACGCCAACCGCTCCGGCGTGCGGGCCAGTTGCCCCGATTGCCATGTGCCCCACGAGTGGAGCTACAAGATCATCCGCAAGGTGCAGGCCTCCAAGGAGCTGTGGGGCATGTTGACCGGCAAGGTGGATACCCCCGAGAAGTTCGAGAGCCACCGCCGCGAGATGGCCGAGCGGGAGTGGAAGCGCATGAAGGACACGGATTCGAGGGAGTGTCGCAACTGTCACAACTTCGAGTACATGGACTTCTCCCTGCAAGGCAAGCGAGGGGCGCAGATGCACTCCACCAGTCTGGCCAGTGGCGAGAGCACCTGTATCGACTGTCACAAGGGTATAGCTCACAAGCTGCCTGACATGACAGGGGTGAAGGGCTTCTAGGGTAGCCAGATCCAGGCCGGGCTTGCCCGGCCTGTTCATATTGCAGCCAGCCTAACCAAAACGGCATTTGTGTGTCCTTTTAATCCCCCCTATGGCACGAGTTTTGGTAGAATCGGGCCGCCGTGAGTCGCAGCGAGTGACCATGTGGCAAGGGCCATGCCTGCGCAGGTATGGATCCCCCCAAATCAAGCGCTGCACACCAGGATCCGTCTTCTCTTTGCTCACGGTCCTTTGTTATCAGGAGCTGCCCATGGGACAGAACATGACCGCATTTATTCCCCTCAAGATCGCCGTGTTGACGGTCTCCGACAGTCGTACCAGCGCCAATGACAGCGCGGGCGACTATCTGGTCGCGGCCGTGACCGACGCCGGTCACCAGCTGGCCGATCGGGCACTGCTCGCCGACAACCTCTATCAAGTTCGCTCTCGGGTCAGCCAGTGGATCGCCGATGAGGGTATCCAGGTGGTGCTGGTCAATGGCGGCACGGGGTTTACCGATCAGAACTGGGTACCGGAGGCGGTCGGCGTCTTGTTTGACCGCACCGTCAAGGGCTTTGGCGAGCTGTTCCGTCAGCTCTCGTTTGCCGAGATCGACGGCTCGGCCATGCAGAGCCGTGCCCTGGCCGGGCTGGCCAACCGTACTCTGGTCTGCTGTCTGCCCGGTTCTCCCGGCGCCTGCCAGCTGGGCTGGGAGCAGCTGATCCGGGATCAACTCGATGCCCGTACCCAGCCCTGCAACTTCGTGACCCATCTCTGAGAGCACGAGCCATTGATCCCGGTACTATTTCAGCCTTCAAGGGGAGCGTGATGAACCTGACCCATCTCAACCAAAGCGGCGAAGCCCATATGGTGGACGTGACCGACAAGCAGGTCACCGAACGTGAGGCCCGCGCCGAGGCCTTCGTCGCCATGGCACCTGAAACCCTGGCGCTGATCCTGAGCGGTCAGCACCACAAGGGGGACGTGTTCGCCACCGCCCGCATTGCCGGCATCATGGCGGCCAAGAAAACGGCGGATCTTATCCCCCTCTGCCATCCGCTGGCCTTGACCAAGGTGGAGGTGGAGATAGTGCCGCTGCCCGAACAGCATCGGGTTCATATCCGTACCCTCTGCAAACTTTCTGGCAAGACAGGGGTGGAGATGGAGGCGCTGACCGCGGCCTCGGTGGCGGCGTTGACCATCTACGACATGTGCAAGGCGGTACAAAAGGACATGGTGATCGAGCAGGTGCGACTGGTGGAGAAAAAGGGCGGCAAGTCCGGTCATTTCCAACTGGGGTCAAATAGCGGGGAGCAAGCATGATCAAGGTACTGTTTTTTGCGCAAGTAAGAGAGCTGGTGGCCTGTGATGAGCTCTGCCTGCCGTGCGACTACGCCACCGCCGAGCAGCTGCGCTGCGACTTAAGTGAGCGCGGCGACAAGTGGGCACTGGCCCTTGAGGCGGGCAAACTGCTGGTGGCGGTCAACCAGATGCTGGTGCCCCTCGATACGCCTATCAATGATGGCGATGAGGTTGCCTTCTTCCCACCGGTGACCGGAGGCTGAGAATGAATGAGATAATGACCGTGGATCGTACCACTGAGCTGTGCGATGGCGATGAAGTGGCCTTCTTCCCTTTCCCTCCAGTAACGACCGGAGGTTAAAGATGAGCGACGTAACCATCACAGATCGCATTCTGGTGCAGCGGGAGGACTTCTCGCTGGCGGACGAATATGCCCGCCTCGCCACCCGCCCAGACAGTGGCGCCATCGTCACCTTCGTTGGCAAGGTGCGCGACTTCAATCAGGGGGAGGCGGTGAAGGGGCTGGCCCTCGAGCACTACCCCGGCATGACCGAGAAGGCGCTGGCCGATATCGTGCAGGAGGCCCGCGAGCGCTGGCCGCTGCAGGAGTGTACCCTCATTCATCGTATCGGCGAGCTGTGGCTTGGCGATCAGATTGTGCTGGTGGCGGTGAGCAGTGCCCACCGCGATGCGGCGTTTGATGCCTGTCACTTCATCATGGATTTCTTGAAAACCCGGGCACCGTTCTGGAAAAAAGAGCTGACCGCCGAGGGCGTGCAACGCTGGGTCGAGGCCAAGGAGAGTGACAACACGGCCGCCGCCCGCTGGCAAGCCTGACCTGTTCATCACGAGGGGCGCAGGTTCAACGGGAACCACGGCCCCGTTTCGGGGCGCGGATGTGCGGGCCCCATCAGGAGAAAGGGAATGAAACCGCTGTTATCTGTTGTCATCGCAGGGGTCTGCGCCGCCACCTTGCATTCCGGTGCCGTGCAGGCCGATGAAGTGAAGGTGGCCGTGGCGGCCAACTTCAAGGGCACCATGGAGCGCATTGGCAAGGAGTTCACCGCCAAGACCGGCCATACCCTGGCCATTTCGTCTGCCGCCACCGGGGTGCTCTACACCCAGATCAGCCACGGCGCGCCGTTCGATCTCTTCCTCTCCGCCGATGTGGCGACTCCCGAGAAGCTGGAAAAAGCGGGCAAGGGCAGCGATCGCTTCACCTACGCCATCGGCCAGCTGGGGCTGTGGAAGAAGGGCGGCCCAGCCCCTGACGAGGCGACCCTGCGCAGTTGGAAAGGCAACCTCGCCATCGCCAATGCCCGCACTGCTCCCTATGGTGCTGCCGCCATGGCGACCCTCGAGCATCTCAAGATCGATCCCAAGCAGTACCGGCTGCTGACCGGCGCCAATATCAGCCAGACTTGGCAGTTTGTCGATACCGGCAATGCCGAACTGGGCTTCGTGGCCTGGGCCAATCTGGTGGAAGCGGGCAAGACCGGCGAAGCCTGGGCGGTGCCTGCGAGCTTCTATCCACCCATCGAGCAGCAAGGGCTGGTATTGAAGAAAGGGGCTGCGGTGGAGGCGCTGGTCGCCTGGCTCAAGGGGCCGGGTCAGGTGCAGATCAAGGCCGCGGGCTATGCCCTGCCCCAATAAGGGCAGGGAGCTGACGCAACACCCTGAGTGGTCGGCCTTAGGGTCGGCCACTCTTTGCAATGAGGATGCACACCATGCCGTTGGCTGATTTCAACCGGGAGCGTGGCGATGAGTATTGAAAGAGATCTGCTGGCAATGACTTGTCTAACTCGGGATCAGCTCTACCGGGAGTGTGGCTCATTCGCAGTGTCTGGTGCTGGACCTGGCGTTGGGAGTGAGTCCGATGAGTGAAGGGGATCTGCTGGCCATCTGGCTCACCCTGAAGCTGGCGGCCAGTACCACCGGCATTCTCTTGCTGTTGTCGCCGCCGCTGGCCTGGTGGCTGTCGCGCAGTCAGAACCGGCTGCGCCCCTTGGTGGAGGCGCTGGTGGCGTTGCCGCTGGTGTTGCCCCCCACTGTGCTGGGGTTTTATCTGCTGCTCGCCTTCTCCCCTGAATATGGCTTCGGCGCCTGGTGGCGGGACACCTTCGGCGCCCCGCTCGCCTTCAGCTTTTTCGGCTTGCTGCTTGCCTCCATCCTCTATTCGCTGCCGTTTGTGGTACAACCGCTCACCTCCGCCTTCGTCAACATGGGCAATAAGGAGCTGGAGGCGGCATCCACGCTGGGGCTCGGCCCGCTGGAGCGCTTCTTCCACATCATTTTGCCGATGACCCTGCCCAGCTTCGTGATGGCGGCAGCCCTCGGCTTTGCCCATACCCTGGGGGAGTTTGGCGTGGTGCTGATGATTGGCGGCAATATCCCCGGCGAGACCCAGGTGCTCTCCATCGCCCTGTTTGATCATGTGGAGGCGATGGATTACCAGAACGCCCATATTCTGGCGGGGGGCTTGATGGGCTTCTCGCTGGTGATGCTGGTACTGGTCTACGGGGTGTTGCAGCGCAGGCAGCGGAGACTGTTCGGATGAACCAGCCAGCCACTATGGCGCAGGGCAATTCCCTGAACCTCACGACCCGGCGCGCGTTCGGCCCCTTTACCCTCGATTGTGCACTGACGCTCGAGCTGGGGGGGATTATCGGTCTGTTTGGCCCCTCTGGCTGCGGCAAGAGTACCCTGCTGCGCATCATCGCCGGGCTCGATCGCCAAAGCGGGGATCGCATGCGCTGGCGCGGGCGGGAGTGCGCAGCGCTGCTACCCGAAGCGCGCCGTATCGGGCTGGTGTTTCAGGATTCGCGGCTCTTCCCTCATCTGACGGTGCTCGGCAATCTGCAACTGGCGGCCCGCAAGGGGCGAGGGGGCTGGCAACCCGAAGTGCTGGCCGCGCGGCTCGGCTTTGCCGATCTGTTGGGGCAGCCAGCCCATGGCCTCTCCGGTGGTCAACGTCAGCGGGTAGCGCTGGCTCGGGCCCTGCTGGCGGAGCCCGATCTGCTGCTGCTCGATGAGCCCTTCTCTGCGCTGGACAGGCGTAGCCGCATCCATCAGGCCCATGTGCTCAAGGGATTGCAGCAGGAGAGTGGTATGCCGATGATCTTCGTCAGCCACGCCATGGAGGAGGTGAGTTTGCTGTGTGATCAGCTGGTGCTGTTGGCGGGGGGCCGGGTGGAGGCGCAGGGGCGGCCGAGCGAGATCTTCGCCCGCACCGATCTCTCGCTCGCCAGTCGCGACGATGCCGGGGTGATGCTGGATGCCACCCTGGCCCACTACGATGACGATGAGCAGATGGCGACCCTGCTGCTCGGCGAGCAGCGTCTGCGGGTCACCATGACCCATGTGCCGGACGAGAGCGGCCCCTTGCAGATCAAGGTGGCGGGGCGAGACGTGGTGATCGCCACCGCCCCCATCGAGCACTCCAGCCTCTCCAACTGCCTCGTCACGCGCTTGCTTGCGGTGCACGAGGTGCGCCCCGGCCAGACCCTGTTGCAGTTGGCGCTGGGTGAGCAGATACTGCTGGCCCGGATCACCAGCCGCTCCGCCAAGCGTCTGGCGTTGGCGCCCGAGCAGCAGATATACGCCTATATCAAGGCGGTCAGTCTGGTCAGCGAGGGCTGAGTCTGCGTCGTTCTGATACATTGTGGTGCGACATGCCCGGCGGGTGCCGGGGTATGCCCGCAAGCGGGTTGGTTACAATCGGGATAAACAAGGCATGGTTCAGACGATGAGTCGAGAGGCAATGAGCTGATGCGTCGCAATCAGGTGATGAAATCCAACGGTCTTGCCCTGCGCAGTGCGGGGGAGGGCCCCTTGCTGTTGCTGTTGCACGGGCTGGGCTCCTCCAGTCTCGACTGGCAGGCGCAGATCGAACGTTTTTCCGATCATTACCGGGTGGTGGCCCTTGACCTGCGCGGCCACGGCCAAAGCATGCAGGAGGGGCCATTCGACGTGGCCACTCTGGCCGCCGACGTGGTGAACTGGCTCGATGAGCAGCCGGAGCCTGCCTGGGTGGTGGGCTTGTCGCTGGGAGCCATGGTGGCGCTGGAGCTGGCCTTGCAACTTCCTCACAAGGTGCGAGGTCTGGTACTGGTCAACGGCGTCAGCGAGTTTCTGCTGGAAACGCCGAAGGAGCAGGAGCGTTACGCCCAGCGCCTCAAGTGGTTGCGCTGGTTTGGCATGCGCCCGGTTGCCTGGTGGCTCGGTCGCGAGCTATTCCCGGGCCCGGATCTCGCCCGGGTGCGCCACACCTTCCGGCTGCGCTTCGTGCGCAACCGAAAGCGGGTCTACAAGGCGCTGCTCGACGCCTTGCCCGGTTGGTCGGTGCGCGCCCGGCTCGGCGCTATCTGGCAGCCGGTGGCCATCATATCCACCAGTCACGACTACCTGCCGCTCGCCAAGCGAGTCGAGCAGTTTGCCGCCCTGCCCAACGCCACCATCCACACCCCCAACGGCCACCACGCCTGGCCGGCAGAAGATCCCTCAGGGTTCAATCATTTGCTGCAGCGGATCCTCACCACCCACTGAACGGGGGTCGGGGATACAAAAAAGCCGAACCAGCAGGTTCGGCTTTTTTGTGGGTATCGCTCGGGTTCAAGGATGGGAGCAAACCGGGCAGTCGGGGCGCTTGGGCAGTTTCATCTCGCGAAAGGTACCGGTGAGGCCATCGATCATCAAGAGGCGGCCGCTATAGCTACGTCCCGTGGCTGCCAGCAATTTTATCGCCTCCAGCGCCTGCAGGCTGCCCACCAGACCGACCACGGGGGCGAGCACACCTGCCTCGACGCAGGTAAGGGCCTGCTCCCCAAACAGGGCGCTGAGGCAGGCGTAGCAGGGCTCATCCTCCTGCCAGGTGAAGCTGCACAGCTGTCCCTCCAGCCGGATGGCGGCGCCGCTGACCAGGGGCACCCTGTGTTTGCGCGCGTATTGGTTGAGCAGATTACGGATGGTCAGGTTGTCGGTACAGTCGAGCACCAGCTGATGACGAGGTAGCAGGGCATCGAGCTGCGCCTCGTCGGCCATGGCGGCATGGGTCTCCACCTTGAGCCAGGGATTGAGCGCGCGCAGCGACTGGGCGGCAGAGTCCACCTTGTACTGGCCGATGCGCTCATCCGTGTGCAGCACCTGACGTTGCAGGTTGGAGAGCTCCACCTTGTCAAAATCTACCAGGGTGAGTTGGCCAATACCGGCCACCGCCAGATACTGGCTGGCGGCGCAGCCAAGGCCCCCGGCACCGATCACCAGCACCTTGGCCTGCTTGAGCGCCTCCTGTCCCTCGAAGTCGAAGGATTTGAGGATGATCTGGCGGTTGTAGCGCAAGAGCTCGGCATCCGAGAGAATGTCGCTCACAGCAGCAATCCCCCGAATGGTTCGACGGTGACTGTTTCGCCCGCAGCAACGCGGCCCCGCTCACGTTCGAGAATGATGTAGCAGTTGGCCCGCGACAGTGAGCTGAACACGGCGGAATCCTGGGAGCCTGTGCTGCGCACCTCGAGGCCGTCTGGCCCCATGCGCAAGATGCCGCGCTGAAAGTCGAGTCGACCCGGCGCTTTTTTCAGGGGCTCGCTGGCGATGGCTTGCAGTTGCAGCGGTCGTTCGAACTGCTGCCCGGCCAGCTTGGCCAGCGCAGGTTGCACCAGTTGATCGAAGGTGACCATGGCGGAGACAGGGTTGCCCGGCAGGCCGAAGAACCAGGCGTTGGGCAGGCGGCCGAAGGCGAATGGCTTGCCTGGCTTGATGGCGAGCTTCCAGAAACCGATCTCGCCGAGTTCCTCAAGCAACTGCTTGGTGAAGTCTGCCTCACCGACCGAGACGCCTCCCGTGGTGATGAGGGCATCGGCCTCGCGGTCGGCCTGCTGGAAGGCGGCGCGCAGTTGCGCGGGGTCGTCCGGTATGATGCCAAGGTCGAGGCATTCACAGCCAAGGCGCGCCAGCATGGCCTTGACCCCGTAGCGGTTGGAGTCATAGATGTCGCCGTGGGCGAGCGGGGTGCCGACCGGTTTGAGCTCGTCCCCTGTGCTGAAGATGGCTACTCTCAGCGGGCGGTGCACCGGCATGGTGGCGATGCCGAGGGATGCCAGCAGCGGTAGCTCGCGGGGGGTGAGCCGGGTACCGCTGCTGAGCACGCTGGCCCCCTCGCGGATATCTTCGCCGCGGCGGCGGATATTCTGGCCCGGAATGGGCGGTACCAGAAAGGCGATCTTGTCACCGTCTGCCCGGGTTTCCTCCTGCATCACCACAGCGTCTGTGCCCTCTGGCACGGGCGCGCCCGTCATGATCCGCACACAGTGGCCCGCCGGCCACTCTCCCTGATAGGGCTGCCCGGCGAAGGCTTTGCCTGCCATGATGAGCGGGGTGCCGGTTGCGAGATCGGCGAGCCGTACGGCGTAACCGTCCATGGCGGCGTTGTCGAACGGAGGCACTGACAAGGGGGAGGCGATATCTGCTGCGAGCACCCGGCCAAGGGCGTGGGGCAGGGGAACTTGCTCGGTGTCGCAGCAGCAGGCGAGTTGGTCCAGCATCCCTTGCAGGGCATCGCTCAGGGGGAGTAGTCCGCTGGTATCAAATCCCATCGTCATTACCTCTTTGGTGTGGTTGAAGGCAGATTATCCCAAAAATCACGGTGGATGGGCAGGCTTATCAGGGGCTGATACCACGCTGCCTGGCACCGGGGATGGCGGAAGATGACTTGTTTGTTGCAACCCTCCCCGTATGGGGGCGGCCATCAAGGGGCAAAACCCGACGGATTGGCATAAAGTCAGGTGGCGGACTTGAGTTAGCTTGAATTATGGCAATAATCGCCGTTTACTATTGCGCCACAACAAAGTGCCGTCACAGACAAGGCGGCCATCACAGTTAATGAGCGTGGGAGAGGAACAAGATGACGAGCTTAAGCCAGGAAGCCCTGTTGGTCAGGGCAGCCCTCGAGACCGAGGGCCTCGAGACACCTCTGGTGGCCAATACGTTGAATGGTCAGCAGAAGAAAGAGAAGATCGAAGGCCACATGCGCGCCATCATGGAGACGCTGGGGCTGGATTTAACTGATGACAGCCTGGCGGAGACGCCGCACCGCATCGCCAAGATGTACGTGAACGAGATCTTCTCCGGCCTCGATTACAGCACCTTCCCCAAGGTGACTGTCATCGAGAACAAGATGAAGGTGGACGAGATGATCATGGTGCGGGATATCAGCCTCACCAGCACCTGTGAACACCACTTCGTCACTATCGATGGACAGGCCCACGTGGCTTATATCCCCCGTGGCAAGGTGATCGGGCTGTCGAAAATCAACCGCATCGTGCAGTTTTTCGCCCGCCGTCCCCAGGTGCAGGAGCGGCTCACCCAGCAGATCCTGCTGGCGTTGCAGACCTTGCTCGGCACCAAAGATGTGGCCATCAGCATCAAGGCGACCCACTTCTGCGTGAAGGCGCGTGGGGTGATGGATTCCACCTCCTATACCACGACCACCTCTCTCGGTGGCGTGTTCAAGACCCAGCCCGACACCCGTGCCGAGTTTCTGGGCGGCCTGAAAGGCTGATCTGTCAGGAGGCATGCTGCCATGGCGGTATGCCTCCTTTCTTCCTCCTTCCTCTTTTGTTCATGGGGCCCGTCGGCCATCTCTCCTGTGTCATCCGTCAATGTCCTTCAGGGATGGACCGGTGCGGTCAACCCGTGATTGAACGGGTGATCGCTGTCATAACACAAGGCCCCGCCAATTGGCGGGGCCTTGTCGTGTCTGACGATCTTGAGCGTGGAGGCTCAACCCGATTATCTCGCCCTCCTCGTTGATATCGATATGGCGATAACCGGTGGCAGGCTGCCGGGGTGGTGACTTGGCCTGCTGCTGCCAGTCACCATCCTCCATCAGCTCAGTCCGACGATCTCGCCGTCATCATCGATGTCGATATGACGGTAGGCTGGCAGGCTGCCGAGCCCCGGCATTGTCATGATGGGACCTGCCAGCGCATAGACAAAACCGGCGCCAGCGCACAACCTCACCTCGTCGATGGGCACCTCGAAATCGGTCGGTACTCCCTTCCTGGCGGGATCATGACTGATGGAGAGCGGCGTCTTGGCCATGCAGATGGGCAGGTGATCCCAGCCTGCGCGCGAGAGCGCCGCCAGCTGTCGGCGTGCCTTGTCAGAGAGCAGGACACCGCGTCCGCCATAGCCGCACTCCACCAGGGTGGTGAGCTTGGCACACAGGCTCATCTCATCGGGATAGAGCAGCTGGATTTGGCTTGGCATCTCGCAGGCGGCGACCACGGCCTGGGCCAGTTCGCTGGCACCCGCGCCCCCTTGCGTGAAGGCGTGGGAGATGGCGGTGCCACAGGCACCGGCCCGCAGTGCCTCGCGCATCAGCAGCGCCAGCTCGGCCTGGCTATCGGTGGGGAAGCGGTTGACCGCTACCACCACGGGTACGCCATAGCGGCGGGCATTGTTGATATGCCAGGCGAGATTGGTGCACCCCTGCTCAAGGGTGGGCAAGTCCTCCTCCAGCAGGCTCTCGGGCAGGGGCTGGCCGGGGCGGATGTCGAGCAGTCCGCTGTTGGCCTTGAGGCCGCGCACCGTCGCCACCAGCACCACGCAGGCCGGCGTGATACCGGACTGGCGGCTCTTGATGTTGAAGAACTTCTCCAGCCCCATGTCGGAGCCAAAACCCGCCTCTGTCACCACATAGTCGGTCAGTTGCAACGCCATACGATCGGCGATCACCGAGGAGTTGCCGTGGGCTATGTTGGCAAAGGGGCCCGCGTGCACCAGTACCGGGGTCTGCTCCGTGGTCTGCATCAGGGTCGGTTGCAGCGCGTCTTTGAGCAGCACCGTCATGGCGCCCGCGACTTCCAGCTGCTCGGCGGTGATGGGGTTGCCCCGGTTATCGAGGGCCAGCTGGATGCGACCGATGCGGGTGCGCAAGTCTTTCAGGTCGCCGGCCAGCGCCAGAATGGCCATCAGCTCGGAGGCGGCCGTGATGACGAAACGATCCGTGCGCTCCACCCCATCGCCCGGGCCACCCTGACCGATGCTGAGGTGGCGCAGGGCGCGGTCATTCATGTCGAGGGTACGCGGCCAGAGGATGTTGGCAGGGTCGATGTCTAGCCGCTGTAAACCGGTTCTGGCGGTGAACTCATCGCCCAGTTTCTGCTCGTGGAACAAGCGGGCATCCAGCGCGGCGGCGGCCAGGTTGTGGGCGGCGGTGAGGGCGTGAAAATCGCCGGTCAGGTGCAGGTTCATCTCCTCCATCGGCACCACCTGGGCATGGCCACCGCCGGCGGCGCCCCCCTTGACCCCGAATACCGGGCCGAGACTCGGCTGGCGTATGGTGGCGATGCTGGGCTGGCCTATGTGGTTGAGCCCCATGGAGAGACCGAGGGTCGTGACCGTCTTGCCCTCGCCGAGGGGCGTCGGGGTGATGGCGCTCACCAGTACCAGCTTGCCCGCCTTGCCAGCAGGTTGGTTGAGCAGGCCGAGGTTGAGCTTGCCCTTGTGGTGACCGTGAGGACTGAGCAGGTGAGCCGGGATGCACAAGTGTTCGGCCAGCACCTGGATGGGAAGACGGGGGGACTGGCGGGAGATCTCGATATCGCTTAGCATCAGCACCTCGTTGGCATGTCAGGTCAAATATGCGGCGCAGTCTAGTGGAATCAACAGGGTTATCCAATGAGTAATAACATTTTATCCGGCAGTCGTGAGCTGCATCTAACGCCCATACTGCTGGATCTCAACGCCCTCTACCACCCGCCCAAGCGGCCGCTCACCGCCCTTGGCATCGTTAGCGCCTTCATGCCGCTGTTCGGTTATGGCTGGCAGGCGATGATCCAGGATCCCGAGACCCACTTTCGTCACGAACTGGGCAAACGCATCAACAAACACAAGACGGACGAGGCCAATCTCATCCTGATATTGCAGTTGGCCGGCATGCTCGATTGTCACTGCCTGCACATCAGGCTGCCCTATGTCTTGAGCGAAGAGCAAATTGCCACCTTGCGGCGCCGCCTGCCTCGCTGGCAAATAATGCAGACCGATCAGCTGTTGGTGGCCGAACTGCCGCAGCCAGCCGAACCTGGGTCGCCACCGTCTGGCGCCTCCACATCATAAATCCCGGCTCGGGCTTATTCTTTGCGATCCCAATAGTGGGGGGCAAGATAACGCTCCTGCACGAATTCGATGAAACAGCGCACCTTGGCCGACACGAAACGGCGGTGCGGATAGAGGGCATAGAGCCCCACTTGCCCCTTCTCCCACTTCGGCAGCAGTGACACCAGCGCCCCCGAGCGCAGTGCATCGCCGACGATGAAGGTGGGCTGCAATATGATGCCCTGATGATCGCAGGCGGCCCGGGTCAGGGCCACACCGTTGTTGGCGCGAAGCGACCCCTGCGGGCGAATGCTCAGTTGCTCACCATCCCGTTTGAAGACCCAGTCCGGCTGGGTCAGGGTGTAGATGAGGCAGTCGTGTTGCTTGAGATCCTCCGGGCTCTCTGGCGCGCCCTTGCGGGCCAGGTAGGCGGGGCTGGCACACACCTCCAGCTTCATCATGGCCAGCGGTTTGGCCACCAGAGAGGAGTCTGGCAGGTTGCCGATGCGCAGCGCCAGATCGAACCCCTCTTCCACCAGGGCCACTCGCCGGTCGCTGTACTCTATCTCCAGCTTCAGGTCCGGGAAGCGTTCACGAAACAGCGGCAGGGCGGGGGAGAGGTGCAGGTAGCCAAAGTCCATCGGCACCGATAGCTTGAGGGTGCCCTGAGGCTGCTGGTTGTTGCGGGTGAGCTGGCTGTGGGTCTCTTCCAGCTCTGCCAGCAGGGCCTGGGATCGCTGGTAGTAGAACTGGCCCGCCTCTGTGGGGTTGACCTGACGGGTGGTGCGCGACAGCAGACGGGTGGAGAGAGACTCCTCCAGCTGCTGCATCAGCTTGGAGGCCATGGCGACCGAGATGCCGAGCTGGTTGGCGGCCTTGGTAAAACTCTGACACTCCACCACCTTGATGAAGGTGCGCATGGCGGCTATCTGGTCCATCTTTCACTCTCAGTTGATAATTATTTTAATAAATCGCTGATTATCTATTCCGCTATGGAGGTTAGCATCTTGGTTGTTGTTGTGAACCCCCAATATGAAGGAACGAACGGATGAAAATGACCAAGGCCCTGCTGGCCTCCTGCCTGTTTATGGCGGCCCCCCTGATGGCGGCCGATTACGACGTCGATGCGGCTCACACCACTGTCCAGTTCAAGGTGGGGCACCTCGGCTTCTCCGAGCTGGTCGGTCGTTTCAACACCTTCAGCGGCACTTTCAGCATGGACGATGCCAATCCGGCTGCGGCCAGGGCGAGCTTCGAAGTGGATGCCGCCAGCGTGGACTCCAACCACGAGGCCCGCGACAAACACTTGCGCAGCCCCGATTTTCTGGACGTGAAGCAGTATCCCAAGATGACCTTCGTCAGTTCTGCTTATGAGGGCACCACGGATAAAGGCGTACTGAAAGGGACCCTGACCTTGCACGGCGTCTCCAAAGAGGTGGCCTTCGATCTGGTCAAGATCGGCGAGGGCAAGGATCCTTGGGGCGGCTATCGCAGCGGCTTCAACGCCTCCACCACCATCAAGCGCAGTGACTTCGGTGTGAGCTACATGTTGCCCGGCATTCCGGACGAGATGAGTATCAACCTGTTCGTCGAAGGCGTGCGCAAGTAATGGGCGCAGCACTCCTGCTACAAACCCTGGCGGCTCCTTTAGGGGCCGCTTTGCTGTCATGGCGCTGGCCGCGACTGGGGTATCTGTGGGGCGCTCTGGCGCTCTGGCTGGTGGGCTGCCTGCTGGGTGGCGCCTATGGGCTGCCAGCCAAGGCGTGGCAATGGCTGCCGCTGATCTTGCTGGTGCCGGCGATTGCGGCGCAACTGGCGGACAAGCGGGCCGCCTTGTTGCTGTTCGCGGCGCTCTCCGCCCTGGTGTGGTGGCAGGGGATGGCCTCTGTGCTGAGCAGTGAGCCGCGCATCTGGCTGGCATTGCTGCCCGCCATTGCCTGGTTGGGGTGGACCGAGCTGCGTGGTGACTGCCGCGAAGGGCTGGGCTTTGCCCTTGGCTTCATCTGGCTTGCGCTGGTGATCGGCATCGACGGCAGCTTGCTGATTGCCCAGTTGGCGGGTGCCCTGGCTGCCTTTGCCGGTTTCCGCGCCCTGCTCGGCGCCTTTGCCGGCATTAAGGCGGCGCCTGCCGCGCTCGGGTTGGCACTGGCCTTCATGCAGATGCTCGCCTGGCAATACGTGGAAGTGCCGCTTGCGGTCTTGCTGCCGGTCTGGCTGTTGCCACTGCTGGAGTGGGCCTTGCGCAACAAGCCCTGGATCCAGCGTTGGGTTGTGCTGATCCTGCTGGCGGGAGTGGGCACTGGATTGAGTCTGTGGAAGGTATGGCCAGAGGCCTCTTTGTACTGACTTTTAGCATAAAAAACAGTCGATTAACCCGAAAGTTGACGACTTCGTCATAGACTGTATAGATAAAGATTGAGCCCCCCTGTGGATTCAGATAAAAAGGTTTTTCAATTATCTGGACACACAAACAGAACCCGGTGATACCGGGTTCTGTTTGCCTGCTTGTTTGCGGCGCGCTAAGGAGGCCACAGTTGCGCAGTCAAGGATCTGAGCATCTGTTTTTTCGCCATTTCACCGAGCAGGGCCGCCTCGAGGGTCTCTGTATCCTGCTGGTTACCCACCTGCTTCCCGATCGCCCCCAGTTTATCCAGGCCCTCGATCACATCGGGCGGATCGGCGCCATCCTGCCCAAACCCAAGTCAGTGCACGGCCCGACCCTGACCTGGGCCCAGCAGCATTACCCCGTGCTGCCGCTTAACCGCCAGTGGACCAATACGCCGCAGGGGGTGATAGAGCACATAGCCCCCCTGGTGGCCCCCCATGAACGGCTGATTATTCTGGACATAGGTGGCTACTTTGCTAAAACCCAGGCGACCCTGAGCGAGTATTTCGGCTCCCGTTTCCTCGGGGTGGTGGAGATGACCGAAAACGGCCATCAGCGCTACCAACAGGAGGTGCTGGTGACCCCTGTCATCTCGGTGGCGCGCAGCCCTCTCAAGCAGGCCGAGGATATCCAGATTGGTCTGAGCGTGGTCTACTCCGCCGAGTCGTTGGCACGTACGCTAAACCGCACCTTCAACGTCTGTCAGGCCGCTCTATTCGGCTATGGCAAGGTGGGGCGCAGCATCGCCCGCGAGCTCAGGTGCCGCAACCTGCATCTGGAGCTGGTGGAGACAGACGTGCTGCGTCAGGTGGAGGCGCTCTCCCACGGCTTCAAGCTGGTGGGCAAGGCCGAGGCGCTCAGTCGGGCCGAGCTGGTGATCTGCTCCACTGGCAACGGTGCGCTGGACCTGGCCGATCTGCAGCAGTTGCGCCCTGGCGCCATGCTGGCCTCGGTCACCTCGGCCGATGACGAATTCGCATTTTGTCTCTCTCGGCTGCCCTGGCCGAGCGAGGAGGTGTGCCCCCATGTGCTGGCACTGACCCGGCCCGATGGCAGCACCATCTTCCTGCTCAACCGGGGGGAGGCGGTCAATTTCGTCCACGGCGCTGTCATCGGCGAATATGTCTATCTGGTGCTGGCGGAGATCATCGAAGGGGTGCGTCAGCTGGCGCAGCAACCCCTGGCCCCTGGCCTGTTCGATCTGCCGCAGTCAACCATGCGTACCATAGCCCGTCACTGGCTAAGCGATTTCCACGGGGTCAGCCAGTGAGCCAGGCTGCACTCTTGGCTAGAGCAGCAGACATGGCGGGTCATCTTTATCCCCCTTCCCCGCTGGCCGGTTTGTATGGAGTCACCCAATGACAGAGTCGTTAATCCCCATCAGCAAGCCCCGCATCGAGATCCGCTACTGCACCCTCTGTCGCTGGATGCTGCGCGCCGCCTGGCTGGCGCAGGAGCTGCTCTCAACCTTCGACAGCGATCTTGGCGAAGTGGCGCTGGTGCCCGCCAGCAAGGGGGAGTTCCGTATTCTGGTAAATGGCGTGCTGGTGTGGGACCGGGTGGCTGACGAGGGCTTCCCCGAGGCCAAAGAGATCAAGCAGCGGGTGCGCGATGTCATCGCCCCACAGCGGGATCTGGGCCACTCGGATCGCAAGGCGGCCGAGTAGCGTCAACTTGGCATATCGCCTGCAAAGGTTGCCAGCAATATAGAAAAAGGAGAGGGAGGCCATGGCCTCCCTCTCCTTGTTTAGTTTCCCGCCTGCGGGGATGTGGCAATAACCTTATGCGCGCCAGGCGGAGGTGAGGCGCACCAGCTCCACCAGGGTGGCGACCGCTTTTTCCATGGATTGCAGCGGGATGAACTCGTGCTTGCCGTGGAAGTTGTGGCCACCGGTGAAGAGGTTGGGGCAGGGCAGGCCCATAAAGGAGAGGCGGGCACCGTCGGTCCCGCCGCGGATCGGCTTGATCTTGGGCTCCACGTCTGCGGCCTCCATGGCGGCGCGGGCCAGCTCGACTATGTGCATGTGCGGCTCAATCTGGCTGCGCATATTGCGGTAGCTGTCAGTCAGGGTCAGCTCGATGCGGGCCTTGGGATACTCGGCCTGCATGGCGGCGACCCGGCTCTGCATCTCGGCCTTGCGCGCGGCGAAATGTTCGTCGTCGAAGTCACGGATGATGTAGTGCAGGGTGCTCTCCTCCACGGTGCCGCTCATCTGGGCCAGATGGAAGAAGCCCTCATACCCGTCGGTGCACTCAGGGGTCTGCTCGGCGGGCATGGCGGCGTGGAAGCGGGCGGCCAGGGTCTGGCTGTTGATCATGCTGCCCTTGGCGGTGCCGGGGTGGACGTTGTTGCCGACAAAGCGCAGGTTGGCGCTGGCGGCGTTGAAATTTTCATACTCCAGCTCCCCCAGCTCACCGCCGTCGACGGTATAGGCCCAGCGAGCCGGGAAGCGGTCCAGCGGGAAGCGATCTGCGCCGCGGCCGATCTCTTCGTCCGGAGTGAAGCCGACCCAGACGTCGCCACGGGGGATCTCGGGGTGGGCCTGCAGATGGGCGATGGCGCTGAGGATCTCGGCGATGCCCGCCTTGTCATCGGCGCCCAGCAGTGTGGTGCCGTCGGTGGTGATGAGATCCTGGCCCAGGTAATTTTTCAGGAAACGGTAGTCACGGATGGCGAGCACCTCATCCCCCTTGCCCAGACAAATGTCCCCTCCCTGATAGTGCTCGATAAGCTGGGGGACCACCTGCTCGGCTTCGTAGTCGGCGGTATCCATGTGGGCAATCAGGCCGATGGCGGGGGCATCCGGCTGGTTGCCCGGCAGGCAGCCGGTGAGGTAGCCGTGCTCGTCCAGGGTGACCCGGGTCAGCCCCATCTGCTGCATCTCATCTTGCAGGGCACGGGCGAAGATCAGCTGGCCTTCGCTGCTGGGGCAGGCGGGATTGGTCGCATCGGAGCGGGTATGAAACGTCACGTAACGCAAAAAGCGCTCAAGCAGGGTATCCATTGGCAAGCCTCAAACCTGTGATGAAGGACCATTGTGGTCAATCTTGCCGGGGCGCTTATTGCGTCAGCGCAGTTTTTGTCACATTTTTTGGCGAAGATGTGGTGTGAAGCGTGTAAGGTAGAGCAAGCGGTGGCTAGTGATATTTTACTTAGAATAAAATGACGAGAAATATGCATTTTTAAGCGTGTTGTCATGAGGCCCTATGAGGTGTGCAGCGGGGTGCCACAAGGGCTCTGCACGAGGGGGCCAATCCCGCGCTATTTTCAGGGGCAAGAATGACCTGCGGGTGAGCCTCGGCATCCCAGTGCCAGCCTCATTGGTAGCAGGATTTGATCGCCTTATTAAAAGCAGTTTTTGAACACTATTTTTTATTGTCACCGCTGGCGGTAAGTGTGTACACTCCGCGCCGATCCAAGGGTAACCCTGAAGCAGGCAGAGGCCGCCAGAAACCTGAAAGATCATACGCCTATAGGGCGAGGCACGCAGAAACGACAGACACTGCTGGGGTATGGTTTCTTTAATACCGGTTAGGCTCCGGTATCAGGGAGAACAACGGACACTCATTATCCATCTGACCGAGTGAGCCAATGGCTCATCATCTTCCCTTGTCATGGGCGGTCACGGGTACTGGGTTGGGCTGTGGTCGTGGTCGTCTATCAACACGCTTGCGTGCTGGCGCCCTCGCTTTCTTCTTTGAAACCTCCCTTGTCGTCGTGATGCTGCCGAATGATGAACTGACGGCGTGGCTGATGTCGTCTGTCATCAAAGTACCGCGGCGCTGTTTGCGCAGCACCGCATACCGTTGAGCTTGATGTAAAGCCACCAGCCCCACATCAAGACTCGTTACTTCCCAAAATCCACCAGGCAGCCACAGGCTTGCCGCGATGTGCAAAGAGATGGTCTGGATGTGACAGCGAGTCACGGTCGAGGTCACGCGGCCCTGCGCCGCGGGCTCAGACAGATGACTTTCCAGACTCCAGCAGGCAGCGTTGGCTCGCCACGCTTTGCACGAGATGGTCTGGATGTGATTGAGGGTAACGAAGGCGGCCACTGGCCGCTCATTTGCGAGGCATAGCCCATGACTAACTGGTCCAGCAAGGACTCCTTGAAGGTCTACAACGTTCCCTACTGGGGTGCGGGTTTTTTCAACATCAATGACGCCGGTCATGTGACCGTCGCGCCCGACAAATCACGCCCTGATGCACACATCGTCATCTCTGATGCTATCGAACAGTTGCGTCAGTCCGGGCTGACCACCCCCGTGTTGCTGCGCTTCCCTGACATCCTCAAGAGTCGGGTCGATGCGCTGTTCAACGCCTTTGGTCAGGCCATCGAGAAGTCAGGCTATGAAGGGGACTACCTCTGTGTTTACCCGATCAAGGTAAACCAGCAGAGTCGTGTCATCGAGACCATCAGCCAGTCCTACAGCGACAAGCCCCGGCTTGGCCTGGAAGCTGGTTCCAAACCGGAACTGCTGGCCGTGCTCTCCCATCACCATGAGCAAGGCTCGGTGATCGTCTGCAACGGTTACAAAGACCGCGAATATATCCGCCACGCCCTCTTGGGCAACCTGATGGGCCACAAGGTCTATATCGTGGTGGAAAAACCCTCTGAACTGGAAATGGTGCTGGACGAGTCAGCTCGCCTCAACATCAAGCCCAACATAGGGGTGCGCGCCAAGCTTGCCTCCACCGGCTCCGGCATGTGGGAATCGAGCGGCGGCTCCATGTCCAAATTTGGCCTCTCCGCCTCCCAGATCCTGGCGCTGGTCGAGCGCCTGCGCAGTCTCGGCAAGCTGGATTGCCTGCAACTGTTGCACTTCCATCTGGGCTCCCAGATCGCCAACATCCGTGACATTCAGGGCGGGATCCGCGAGTGCGGCCGCTTCTATTCCGAGTTGCGTCGCTTGGGCGTGCCCGTCGACGTGGTCGACGTGGGGGGTGGCTTGGGTGTGGACTATGAGGGCACCCGCTCCCAGAGTCACTGCTCCGCCAACTACAGCCTGTCCGAGTACGCCAACAACGTGGTGTGGGGCATAGGCGATGTGTGCCGCGAGTTTGACCTGCCTCACCCGACCATCATCAGCGAGTCCGGCCGTGCCCTGACCGCTCACCACGCCGTGCTGGTCACCAATCTGATTGGTGCCGAAGGGGTGGAGATGAGCGACATCAGCGCGCCGGATGACGACGCCCCCACCATTTTGCAGAACATGTGGAAAGGCTGGCTGGATCTTCGCAGCGAAGATCCCTCCCTGCTGGAGATCTTCCACGACTCGGTGGCGGATCTGGGCGATGTGAACACCCAGTACACCATGGGCCTGCTCAACCTGGAGCAACGTGCCTGGGCCGAGATGCTGCACCAGAACACCTGTCTGACGCTCAAAGAGCTGCTCAACCCGGTCAACCGCAACCACCGCGCCTTGGCTGACGAGCTCTCCGAGAAACTGGCCGACAAGTGTTTTGCCAACTTCTCCCTGTTCCAGTCCCTGCCGGATGCCTGGGGTATCGGTCAGGTGTTCCCGGTGATGCCGCTGACCGGTCTCGATCGTCCGCTCACTCGTCGTGGCATCCTGATGGACATCACCTGCGACTCGGACGGTCAGGTAGAGCACTACGTCGACGGTCTGGGTGTCGAGAGCACGCTGCCGATGCCGGAGTACGCCGAGAACGAAGTGTGCCACGTCGGCTTCTTCCTGGTCGGTGCCTATCAGGAGATCCTGGGGGATCTGCACAACCTGTTCGGTGACACTCACTGCGCGGAAGTGTGTCTCGATGAAGAGGGCAAGATGGAGATTCGCAATGTGGTGCGCGGCGATACCGTCGATCAGCTGCTGCGTTACGTCAACATCGACCCCTCCGTCATTCGCGAGAACTATCAGCGCATCGTCTCCCACCCGGCGCTGGACGACGCGACCCGCAAAGCCCTGCTTGACGAGCTGGAGCTGGGTCTGCAAGGCTACGCCTATCTGGAAGACGAATAAGCCTCAGGCTTGTTCGCCCCGTCGGTGGAAACAAAAAGACGGGAATGAAAAAACGGCGCCTTCGGGCGCCGTTGTTGTTGATGGCATCCTCCTCTTCTTGAGGGCGGGATGCGGGGCGGCCAGCGTCATATGACGAGTGGCGGCGGCCGTGCGCGGCTCGGGGCCCGGTGCCGGCAGATATCGGCTTCACTCCGCCTCTTCTCTTGATCTGCATCAAGCCTGACGCGGGCGGGGTATTTTACGGTCAGGAGTGATGTGGGTGACAGATAACAAAAGGATGTGAAGATGGAACTGGAAAGGGACCCGAGATGCTATACCGACCTCTGTATCGACGGTAAGTGGTATCACTATGACCACTGCAGCACACATGTCTATATGCTGATGGGGGGCGCGGCCCCGAGTCTGGAGCTGACCCATGAGCCCAGCAGCGAGGAGGAGCTGATCGCCATGCTCCAGCAACTGGCCCGCCTCTGAGCAGGGCTGTCTCATGGCCATCGGGCAGTGCGCCGCGATGGCCACCTTCTGTTTTTTCCCGTCAGCCGTTCGCCTTGCGGCCAAACAGTTTCTTGCCCATCTCCATCAGGGCGGTCGCAGCGGCGTAGCTGCTGTCTGACTTGCCAATCTCATCGGCCACGTAGAGGAAGTTGGATCGGTACTTCTCCACCGCCTCTTCCCGGCTGTGAGCATCGATAAAATCCTCTTCCACCTCGAATCCCTGTGCCAGCAGCGCCTCTTTCTCAATCAGAAAAGTGGGGGAGGCCATGTCGACAAAGGTGTACTGCTGCCGGTTGGATGCCGGGACGGTAAAAAACTGGTATCTAGCCATCTGCGATTCCTCGCCTGAACGGGTGATAAATGATGTGACCTTCTGCTCGTCGAACTGTCCCCCTGGCCATCTCATCAAGGCGCTAAAAAAGCAACGTTCGAGTCTTTTTTGTCGTTCGAGCCTACCCGGTCCCACTTGGGGGCGCAAGGGGAACATGGGCCTTGTTTGCCAGACAACGCCATGGCGCCGCACGAGCCGCATCGCTAAAAAACCAGCCTCATCAGGGGGCTGGCGGCAAGGTTGTCGAACCCGCTATCAACCGGCGGCAGAGCACTGAGCGCTGCACCCCGCAGGGGCGTGCACCGTGATGGCGGGATATGACCCTGAGCCGACAACGTCCGCTGACCCAGGGGGCAAGTGGTGATGTGTCGGTGCAGGCCGGGGTGGCATGAGTCAGACAAACGGGCCCCCGGAGAGGGGGCCCGTTATTGGGCGAACAGCGGGCCACGCGGCCCGGTTGGCCGCGGGTCAGTTGAACGCCAGGAAGGGCGAGACGCAGAGCAGCAGGCCGGTGACGATGATGATGTAGAGGGAGGCGCCCTTGTACTTGTGCAGCGCCGGTACCTGATAGACCAGATAGGCCGGGATGAGGCAACCCACCATGCCGAAGATGGGGCTGCAGATGGAGGTGAAGCTCAGCACGGGGGCGTTGAGCACAATAGCGCCCCAAGAGAGCAGCACGGTGAACAGCATGATGCCGCGACCCACCACTCCCTTGTTGATGCGCTCTTCCGGCATCACCCGGCGCAGCAGGTTCATGGCCAGCCCCTGACAGGCTTCACGAAAGCCCAGGTAGACGCCGAAGTAGGCGGTCATCACCGCAAAGATGTTGAGGGTCAGGCTGAGCAGCTTGAGGGTCTGGCCCGGCATGCCTTGCGCCACCATGGCCAACGCCGAGATGTTCTCTTCAGAGGCTTTGACCGCCTGCTCGTGGCCCATGGCCAGGGTGAAGGAGATGGCGTAGAAGAAGACCACCACGAACAGGATGCCGAAGGCGATGTTCATGGCGCGCATCGCCTTGAAGCGGGCCACTTCCAGCGACTTCTCCCGCGAGCGGTAGGAGATCACCATGGGGCTCAGGCTCTGGATAAAGAGGATGGAGGTGAGGGTAAAGGGCAGCATGATGATGGCGTCCTTCATCCAGTCACCGGCTGCCGGCATGGCGGTGATGTTGGCCGCATCCCACTTGTCGACCATCATGAGGCCGAGCAAGGCCACCACGCTGATCTTGGTCAGCACCATGAAGGTGGAGATCTTGAACAGCAGGTTCTCGCCGCGCGACGCCAGCGCCACCAGACCGCAGATCAGCACCAGACCGTAGAAGGGGTTCTCGGAGAGCAGGTGGCGGGTCACGCCGAAACTCTGCAGGAAGGAGGCGCTGTCATTGGTGATGGCGGTGGAGTAGACGAACACCCAGATCACCAGCATCACGAAGTAGAGGGCGCCGAGCAGCATGCCCCAGTTCTTGCCGAGGTAGCCCGTAATCACGCTGGGGTAATCCTTGCACTCGGGCGAGGTGGCCAGGGTATTGATGAAGAGGCGCTGGAACATGTACATGGCCGGGTAGCCGATCACCGCCGACAGCAGAAAGACCCACAACCCCATCAGCCCCACCTGTACCGGCAAAAAGACGATCCCCGCACCGATGGCCATGCCGATGCTCATGATGATCCAGCCCCAGTCGGTGCTGTCAAAACGAACTGCTTCTTTCCATTCCAGTGTGCCCGTGGCGGGCCCGGTGAGTGTCGTGCTGTGAGCGTCCATGGTTGACCTTGTTGTTATGTGAGTGATTATTGGCGCAAATATAGTTGAATAAAAAGCCCTAAACAATGGCGGGTTTCTCCCAGTGGTTCAAATCGGAATGGCGCTCACAGTTTCTGTTAATACGGCGTTATCGCGCAAAAATAGGCTTTAAATTTATAAAATAGTTGAACGAATGGTTTTAAAAGCAAATAATGTTGCATGAAATAAGTTTCGCGAGTTCAACATTATTTGAATGCAAGTGGAGGCCATATGAAAACCATCATAACATCAGCCGCAGCACCCGATGCCATCGGTCCCTACAGTCATGGCACCGCCTATGGCGATCTCATCTTTACCTCCGGCCAGCTGCCGGTGTGCAAGCAGCTGGGCGGCGTGGTGGAGGGGGGGATAGCAGCCCAGACCCGCCAATCGCTGGAAAACCTGAGATCCGTGCTGGAAGCGGCCGGTGGCAGCCTGGATACCGTGCTCAAGACCACCTGTTATCTGGCAGAGATCAGCGATTTTGCCCAGTTCAATGCCGTCTACAAAGACTATTTCCAGAAAGATTGCCCGGCCCGCAGCTGCTTTGCAGTGAAGGATCTGCCGATGGGCGTCAAGGTTGAAATCGAAGCGATCGCCCATATCGCCCGTTAATGCTGATAAAAAGGTCCCGGTAATGAAGCAAGCATGGCAGCAGTATCTGCAGATTATTCAACAGGTTGTCAAACCGGCCTTGGGGTGTACCGAGCCCATCGCCGCCGCTTATGCCGCCGCCGTCGCGGCTCGGCAGCTGGGCTGTGAAGCCCGGCGCATCGAGGTCGTGGTGTCGGATAATCTCTACAAGAACTCCATGGGGGTCTATGTGCCCGGTACCGGCAAGATAGGGCTGGCTATCGCTGCCGCCGCCGGTGCCATCGGCGGCAAGGCCGATGCCGGACTGGAGGTGCTGGCCGCCATCACCCCGGAGCAGGTTGCCCGTGCCCAGAGCCTGATCGATGCCGGCGGCGTTCAGGTCAGCCGCACCGAGGCCCCCGAGTTCATCTACTGCCGTGTGACCCTGTTTGGGTGCGATGAGAATGGGGAGGAGCACAGCGCCGCCGTGACCCTGTGCGGCGGTCATACCCGCATCGTCGAGCAGCGCCGCGATGGCGAGGTGACCTTTGTCGCCGATGAGAGCCTGCGGGGTGCCACCGGTGCCATCTGTGACGGTGTCGACATCAGCATCGCTGCCATCCATGCGTTCGCTACCCAGGTGGAATTTGAGCAGATCCGCTTCATCCTCCAGGCCTCCGAGCTCAACGGCAAGCTCTCCGACGAGGGGATGAAGCACCCCTATGGCCTGGAGATAGGCCGCACCATGCAAAAGAGCATCCGCGCCGGCTTCATCGGCGAGGATGTGATGAACCGCATCGTGATGCTTACCGCCGCCGCCTCCGACGCCCGCATGGGGGGCGCCAGCCTGCCAGCCATGAGCAACTTCGGTAGCGGGAATCAGGGCATCGCCGCCACCATTCCCGTGGTGGTGATCGCCGAGCGTTACGGCGCCAGCGAGGAGCAGTTGGCGCGAGCTCTTATCATGAGCCACCTGGGGGCCATCTACATCAAGTCCCACTATCCCCCCTTGTCGGCGTTTTGTGGCAATACGGTCACCAGCGCGGCGGCCGCCATGGCCATGGTCTATCTGGCGGGCGGCAGCCTGGCGCAATCCTGCCACGCCATCCAGAACGTGCTGAGCGACAGCGCCGGCATGGTGTGTGACGGAGCGAAAGCCTCCTGCGCCATGAAGGTGAGCACCTCCTCCGGCGCGGCCGTGCGCGGTTTTCTGATGGCCATCAACAGCCACTCGGTGTCCGGGCAGGGGATTGTCTCGCACGATGTCGAGCAAACTATCAAAAATATCGGGCAGATGGTAAAAGACGGCATGTCTGCCACAGACACCACCATTATTGACATCATGTCTGCTTGATCACGTGACCTGGCTGCTGCCGGTGACGGGCAGCAGCGTTACCATGAAGGCCCCCATGAAACTGCAAGAGCTGACCCCGACTGACTTCGAGATCCTCAAGGCGATGGAGATCATAGTGGACGGCATCGCCGCCATGTATGGCCAGCACACCGAGGTGCTGCTGCACAGCCTGGATGCGCGCAATCCTGCCATCATCAAGATTGCCAACGGCCATATCACGGGCCGCAGTGTCGGGGCCCCCATCACCAATCTGGCGATGATGAAGCTCAAGAGCGGGCAGGATATCTCCAGCCCCTACATGACCAGGTGCGCTACCGGCAAGACCCTGCGCTCCCTGACCACCGTCATTCGCAATGGTGAGGGGCAGGCCATCGGGCTGCTCTGCATCAACACCGACATGGACGCCCCGCTGCAATCCGTGTTGCGTACCATGATGCCCGAGTGCATACAGCACCATGAGCCGAGCACCACGCCGGAAGTCTTTGCCCGCAACATAGACGAGGCCCTCAACAGCACCATAGACACCGTCAGTGCCGAGGTGCGTGGCAACGACGCCGTGTCCCCGTCCCAGAAGACCCGGGTCATGGTCAAGCAGCTGCATGATCTGGGGATCTTCGAGCTCAAAGACAGTGCCCAGATAGCCGCCCGCCAGCTCGATATCTCGGTGCACTCCATCTACCGCTATCTGCGGGAGATCAAGAAGGGCTGAGCCGGCTCACCCCGGCTGCTTTGGCAGCAAACGGGTCAGCCGTGCCCGGTTTTTACGCCCGGTTTTGCCTCCCTGTTTGCGTCATCCCCCGTGTTCATCTGCTATCATCGTCCCCCTTCATTTTTCTATCTATTTGAACGTGCTGGAGAAACCATGTCTCGACTCATCTATCTGCTGCGCCACGGCCAGACCCGCTATAACGCCGAGCTGCGGCTGCAGGGGCGCTGCAACTCGGACCTGACTGCCAAAGGGGAGGCGCAAGCCACCGCCATGGGCGCTCGCCTGCGCGACTTGCTGGATGACGCCACCCGCTGGACACTCTACGCCAGCCCCCTCGGCCGTGCCCGGCAGACGGCGCACCTGGTGTGTCAGCAGCTTGGGCTCGATAGCGATCGCATCGTCTGGGACGAACGGCTGGTGGAGCTGGGCATGGGGGAGTGGGAGAGTCGCCGGGTGCCCGAGCTGCTGGCGGCCCACCCCGAGCTCGACCTCGAGCAGCCAGACTGGTATCTGCAGGCCCCTGATGGCGAGACTTTTCAGAGCATTCAGCGCCGGGCCCAGGTGTGGCTGCAGGATGAGCGCATTGCCGAGCGCGCCATCGTGGTCTCCCACGGGCTGTTCGGTGCCATGCTGCGCGGCGCCTATGCCGACCTCGACTACACCACCACCTGGCTGCAGGAGCTGCCGCAAGATGCCTTCTACCAGCTGCAGGACGGTCATATCACCCGCATTGCCTGCCAGTTGCCGTGAGGTTGCCACCATGCCATGGGCGATGGTGGAAAAATGGCGTGAATATTGCTGAGTATTGCCGTATGTCGAGAGATACAACGCAGAGAGGGCATTATGATCATCGGCGCGGCTCAATATCAATTGGTGCAACCATCGCAGGTTGCTGGGCAAAGTAGGGCCCAATTTGGTGAACAACAAAAAAGCATCAAGCTTGCTGAGGATAAGGTCACCCTGAACGGCAGTCATGATGATGCCTCTCCCACTTACGATCGCTCTGGTCTGGTCAGGAAGGTGCCGGAACGTAGCCTGACCCAGATCGCGTTGGAACACTTGTCTGCGCAACGAATTGGACTCAGCAAAGAGAAGCTCGAGGAGCTCGAGCAGCAGAAGAAAGAGGTTGAGGCGAATACCGATCTATCCGACAAAGAACGCCAGAAGTTGCTGGCGGATCTCGACCTGCAGAAAGAGGCGCTGATCAAGGAAGCAATTGAGCGACGTCAGACCGGTGACGATGAAGAGCAACAATCCAATCCTTCTTCTGGCAATGCCCCTGAATAAAGATGCCATGGGCGGCAATAGTTTGCCGCTTTAATGATTGCTCCATTTCCCCCGGTGGTCTTTTCCATTTTCGGCGGCGGGCTACACATACGGAAACCCGTCTTTGCCGCAGTTCAACACATCAGAACACCTTGTCGCGGCAAGATGAGGCATCTTATATCCCAGATTTCTGGTGATGCGAAAGGAAGGGCTGACGCACAGGAAGAAGGTCTCGAGGTATCACAGTCGTTCACTGGCGAAGGCGGCAATGTATCGATTCAAGCCGTTGCTGGCGGGCAAAATCACTCTGCGAAGATACCACACGGTCAAGTAGGAGAAGTGATGGCGTATGTGAGCGCGATAAACACACAGAACACCCGTGGTCAGCCTCTAGGACAGCCCCGAGTGTAGCGGTCACTTGGGGCTTTGGAAGTCATGGCCTGCTGACTGATTTAGGTAGCAATACCGTGCCGACATTAATGAAAACAGCTCGCAGATAGGCGAGGTGTTTTATCTAACCGGAGTTAGCCAACCGCCAGCTTTGCTGCTTCTTTCCACATGAAAGGTGGCATCGGAGTGGTGAGGAGCCATTTAATGTTCATTGGCTGGCTGCCGCTGTGGGAGATGTACTCCACCTCACCAAAGTTCACAAAGCCAAGGGTGTGGCCAAATTCATCTTTGCTCTGCTCACGGACGAACAAAAACAAGCGCTTACCTTCTGTTCTGTGTTGAATGTAACTCAGCCCCTTACCCCGCTCGGGGCGAGCGCTGTTTTGGCTTTGCCAATGGAACAGTGACTCGTTGATGGCGTAGTCGTGATAACGAGTGGTCGGGGAGAAGTGCTGCTCCGTTTTGTTCAGGGTCACGAACAGCAACTCGATATTTTGCTCTGCGATGACATACACCCCTTCGCGAGCAGTCGGTTGTTGCGCGAAGGTGGTCGCGCCAAAGCCAACCAGCACCTGCTCTCTGGCATATCGGGCATGCAGTTGCAGCGGATTACCGGGAAGGTCTGACATGGCTCGTTGCTCGTGCTGCACCCGGTTGATCAGCATGGGCAGCAGATCTGCCAGCTCGGCCCTTAACGCTGGTTGATTGAGTTGTTTCAGGCTGTGCGCCAAGGAGCTAAAGCCTGCGTTGGGGCCGCTCTGTTGCCAGAAGTCGTAATGGCACATCAAGGCCATGCGCTCATCGTGCTCACCCGTTAAGGTAAAGGCGTCTGCGACCAAGGTTTGTAAGAATTTCAAGTAATGGAGCGCATCGCAGCCCAATAGCCGGGTTTTGATGGCCCGAGTGTAGAGGGTTGATAACTTCTCATCGCTCATTTCAGAAATGGTATGGTTGTGGGCCTGTTTGACCAAGGAGCTCCAGTTACCGCGCTTGTAGATCTCTTCAAGGCTGATGTGAGGGTAAAACTTCAAAAAGTTCGCCAGCGTCAGCGGTAAATTACAGTCCTGCGAGAAACGGCGGATCAGGCCCATGAGTCGCGAGGTATTGAGGGTCGCCTTCTTGATATTGCTCAGAATTAACTCTTGGGTCTGTTTTGATAACTCGATACGGCAGCCCAAGGGGGCATGAGGGAAGCCCTGTTTGATTTCGTGGCTGATCGCTTTATTGGTTTTACCCACCAGTGCCCGGAATTTCTGGGCAAAGTCATACTCCGCGCGAGCATTGCCAACGAAATCCAACACGGTGCAGCACTCTTTATTGCTCGCCAGCCGCAGGCCGCGTCCTAATTGCTGCAAAAAGATAGTTAGGCTTTCCGTTGGTCGTAAAAACAGCAAGGTATCAACTTCCGGGATATCGACCCCTTCGTTGAAGATGTCTACTACGCAGAGAATATTGATAATCTTGTTGCGCAAAGCGTGTTGTTTACTATACCGCTCGTCTCTGTTATCGCTGGTGAGGATGTCTGCCTTGATGCCCTTTAGTAAAAATGCCTTGTACATAAAATCGGCATGTTCACGGCTCACACAAAATGCCAGCGCCTTGATATTGGTAATATCGGTGACGATCTCATCGAGGCTCTGGACTATTTTCTGCACCCGCTGCTGATTGTGGGTGTAGATATTGGTGAGCTCACTAATGTCATAGCGGCCATTTTTCCAAGCGACTTGGCGCAAGTCAGTATCATCATCGATACCAAAATATTGGAATGGACAGAGATGACGACGATTAATGGCCTCTGGCAAGCGGATCTCTGCTGCGATGACACCACAAAAGTCAGCGAGAATATCACCGCCATCATGGCGCTCTGGCGTCGCGGTCAATCCCAACAGAATGTGAGGTTCAAAGGCGGCGAGCAAACCACGATAACTGGCCGCCGCAATATGGTGAACCTCATCAATGACGATGTAATCGAAATAGTCTGGGCTAAGGCGCAACGTAGCCAGTTGGTTATTCAAGGATTGCACCGAGGCAAACAGTTGATGGTAGTGGGTTGGCAGGGCGCCACCGACCAAGAGTTCACCAAAATTGGATTGCTTGAGCACACCGCGGTAAGAGGCCAATGCTTGGCGCAAGATCTCCTCTTTGTGGGCGACAAACAGGAACTTGGCGTCGGGTTTGGTTTTCAGAAAACGGGCAAAATCAAAGGCGGAGATCAGGGTCTTGCCCGTCCCGGTGGCCGCTACCACCAAGTTACGAAAGCGCTGATGTAAAGCGCGCTCCATCGCCAATTGCTCAAGGATCTCCTGTTGATGGGGAAACGGCGTGATATCAAAGAAATAGGCAGGACTATTTTTGTCACCATCCCCACGGGCCTCTTGCAGCGCATGCTGTAATTTTGTACGGCTTTCGAGCTTGCCATCAAACAGCTCAAAATCATCGGATTCCCAATAGGTTTCAAAGGTACTCAGGGATTTCTCGATAATATGAGGGATCTCTTGCGAGGTGATTTTTAGGTTCCACTCCAAGCCACTGGTGAGGGCAGAATGAGAAAGGTTGGATGAACCTATATAGCCGGTATGAAAGCCCGTATTTCGGCAAAAGAGATAACTTTTGGCATGCAACCGCTCGTGCTGGGTGTTATAGCTGAGTTTGACTTCGGTGTTGGGCAGGCTGGCTAAAAATTCGACCGCCTTGGCGTCGGTTGCCCCCATGTAAGAGGTGGTAATCACTTTTAATTGGCGGCCGCTGCGGGTGAACGCCTCCAGCTCATGACGGAAAATCCGGATACCTGCCCATTTGATAAATGAGACCAGCCAGCAGATGCTATCTGCCGATAATATTTCCCGTTTAATCTCTGATTCCATCGATAAGCCAGCATTGCTACCGCAGAACAGCTCACTTTGCGTTAGACCGGTCAGAGGGAAAACATCTTCGGCATATTGCTTTAAATTGGCTGAGATGGGGTTATCCAACTGGTAGAGCGCCGTCAGGATTTTCCCCTGACTATCGATGAGATTCTCGCCAATAAAGTCTGGGTCTTGCGTGCGATCTTTTAGCCAAAGCAATAACTGGTTAGCCAGTTCAATTTGCCGTTGCAGCTGATCCTCTCCAGTGACCGAACCCACCGCATATTCCAAAACACGACTCAGAAATCGTGATAACCAGACTGCCGCTTCGGCAGGTTCAAGCTGGCGTTCCCCTACGTAAAAGCGCTCGCGGTCGAGTCGAGATGTCAGCAGTTGAGTAATGAGTTGTTCATAAATACCGCATTGTTGCATCGTACACTGGCCTTGAACGTTGTACATGAGGGTGGCGAGAAGAGTATCATTTTTTCCAACCAAATCAGTAAGCTGTTGTCGTCTGTTACTCGTTTGAAAATCGCCCCGGTTTTCGGTGATACAGCCCGGCAGTGGCAGATCCAGCAGCCGGGTGTCTGTCGTCCTTATGAGTCAGCTGTGCGGCGCTTTAGCCGGTGCACGGGCAAGGCGTCAGTTTGCGATGGCCTGACCCGGCAGGATGAAACCTTGCTATCCCAGCGCGAGCAGGCCTGTGCCCCGATCCCGTGAATAGATGGTGGATAAAGGCTTACCTGAATAGGTGACACCTGATGGACGCTTTGCGTGCCTTGGCACAGATCCCTCTGGCAAGGGGGGTATGATGAGGTTGCACCACCACAGCAACCAGGAGGAACCATGATCAGCCATATCGACCATCTGGTATTGACGGTCAGCGACATAGAGCGGGCCGTGGCGTTTTACAGCGCTGTGCTCAATATGGAGGCCATCACCTTTGGCAAGGGGCGTCGGGCGCTGCGCTTTGGCAACCAGAAGATCAATCTGCAACTGCCGGGGCAGGAGCCGCGTAACCGGGCGCAGGTGGGGGCGGGGGATCTTTGCCTTATCACCCGCTGGCCGCTGGAACAGGTCATCACCCAGCTTCACTGTCACGGGGTCGAGATAGTGGAAGGGCCCGTCACCAAGCGCGGCGCCTGCGGGCCCATCGAATCCGTCTACTGTCTGGATCCGGATCAGAATCTTATCGAGATCAGCCGCTACCCCTGATGGCGTGACCTGAGCCCTGCCGGAAAGATGATGGGGTCATTCCACCGTTTGGGCCCCTCAGACCCTATCGTCATCAGTCGCCCCCGAAGGGGCGACGACCCCCTCCGCTGACGGTTCGCGCGTTAGGTCCTGCTGACCGCCCTAAAAGGGCCAGTCAGGGGCGTCCGCTTCATCCAAAAACGCGTCTATGTCGGCCCGATAGTCGGCATCGCTGCGATCGTTGCCGACCGGAGCCGCCAGCCCCACTGCCGCAGACGGGGGCTGGGCCGGCGCCGTCAGCGTCTCCATCACCCTCTCTTGCAGGTAGGGATAGAAAGGGTTGGAAGAGGTGCGGGTGAGGGAGCCTGGATTGACGATCAGCACCCCGAGTTCCCCGCGCAGGGCCAGGCCGCCCAGATTGATGCCGTACTGGTTCATCTGCTCGGGGCGTGGCGCCATGCCGTAGAGGGGATCGTCCATGGGGAAGGGCAGGGCCACGTGGGAGAGGGAGAAGATATCCTTGGGATAGTCGATGCCAAGGGGCTGGATCTGCTGTGACCCGCCGCCCGCCGCCAGGGTGCTGGCCTGCGTCTGTATACGGGACGTCGCCTTGTTGCCCACTACTGTCAGCGTGTAGCGCTGGGGCTGACTCGGCAGCAGGTGACTCAGGGCCAGCTCGGAGGCGCTGCTCATCAGGGGGCCGAAGACAGAACCGCGATTAATGTCGAACAGCACCAGTTCGCTGCCGTTGGCCGGCAGGAAGTGGTAGAGATCGGCGATGATGGAGCGGGTGCTGACGGTGTAGTCGATGACAGACTGGAAGGTGAGGGCCGGGGGAAATGCCGCCAGCTCGCCACTGGCTGCCAGCTGGCGCACCTGCTGCTGGATGGCGTGGGTCAGCCGGAAGGATTGGCGTGCCCCGTTGACCGGGAAGGAGTTGTATTTGAACGGATTAAACTCCGGCATGATGCCGAGCCAGGCCGCGTTGGCAAAGGCGGGCAACAGGGCGGGCACCGCCTTCAGGCCGGCGAAGCGGGCAAAGCGGGTCACCCCAATCATGGGGGAGATGAGCACCAGCTGATCCGGCCTTGTCAATGTGCCTGTCTTGTCTTCCAGCGCATCCAGCGCGTATTTCACCGCCAGCGCACCGCCGTTGGAAAAGCCCACCAGATGCAGCGGCAACTTGCCCGGGGCCAGCACTCTGGCCTCGCGCACGGCCAGTCGGGTCGCCGCCAGCCAGGTTTCCCATTCGATGTTGACCAACCCGGCGGGCACGGTGCCATGGCCCGGAATACGGAGGCCCAGGGCGATGAAGCCCTGCTCGCGATAACGCTGGGCCACGTGGCGAAGGCTATAAGGGGAGTCGGTCAGGCCGTGCAGGAACACGGCCACCCCCTTCACCTCGCCATCCGGGCGCAGCAGGTAGGATCGGTTCCAGTTATCGCGAAAATGGGCGGGATTGATGGGGGCGTTCTGAAAGTAGCGATTGCCCGCCAGCTGTTGCTCCGGCGGCGTCTTGGCGACCACCTCCTGTTCCACCAGATCGATCAACTGCTGCTCGCGGGTCAGATAGGCTTGCCAGTCGCTGTTATCCAGTTCGTCGGCACTGAGCTCGGGGGGAATAAAGGTATGCCACAGCTGCAGCGGCGCAGCCTGCCAGGCGAAGTAGGCGATCAGCGCCCAAGCGGCCAGCAATATGAGCAAGAGGGTCAGAAGAGAGCGTCGAATGAGACGACGGGTACGAGCCAGCATAGAACTGTCCTTGGCGAGGAAAGAGGGGGGCGGCACCGGTTGGACTGGGCTGCCGGGATGAGTGTAGCGATTTTAATGCTTGGATATTGTCTAAATTCTAATAGAAACAAGGTGATAAGTACAGATGAAGCGAGCGGTGACAAGGCCATGAAAAACGCGGCAGCCCCGGGCTGCCGCGTGGTGTGTGGAGCCTGGTCGCCGAACTGGGCTAGCAGACCCCCTGCGCCAGCATGGCATCGGCCACCTTGACGAAGCCGGCGATGTTGGCGCCACTCTCGTAGTTCACATGGCCCTCGCCATCTTGTCCGAATCGGACACAGGTGGCGTGTATGCTGGTCATGATCTCCCTGAGACGAGCGTCCACCTCTTCCCGGCTCCAGGGGAGGCGCTGGGCATTCTGGCTCATCTCCAGCCCCGAGGTGGCGACGCCCCCCGCATTGGCTGCCTTGCCGGGGGCAAACAGCACTTTCGCCTCGTGGAATACCTTGATGGCAGCGGCGCTGCTTGGCATGTTAGCGCCCTCGGCCACCAGCTGCAGGCCGCTGGCCACCAGTTGTCTGGCATCCTCTTCCCCCAATTCGTTCTGGGTGGCGCAGGGCAGGGCGATCCGGGTGGGCAGGTGCCAGGGCGTGCGGCCGCTCAAAAACTCCAGCCCCAGTTCGTTGGCATAATCGGCAACCCGCTGGCGCTGTTCGTTCTTGATCTCCATCAGCCTGGCCAGCTTCTCGGGGGTGAAACCATCCGGATCATGGACGGTGCCACCGGAGTCTGAGGCGGTGATCACGCGGGCACCCAGTGCCATCGCCTTCTCGATAGCGTATTGGGCCACGTTGCCGGAGCCCGACACAGACACCGTCATGCCCGCCAGCGACTGATCGCGATGGGCCAGCATGGCTTCAACGAAATAGAGCAGGCCGTAGCCGGTGGCCTCGGGGCGGATGAGGCTGCCACCAAAGGAGAGCCCCTTGCCGGTGAAGACGCACTCGGCGCTGTTGGTGAGCTTCTTCATCATGCCCGCCATGTAGCTCACCTCACGCCCACCCACCCCGATGTCGCCGGCAGGCACGTCTGTGTTGGCCCCCAGATGGCGATAGAGCTCCAGCATCAGCGCCTGACAGAAGCGCATCACCTCCCCCTCGCTCTTGCCCTTGGGGTCAAAATCACTGCCGCCCTTGCCGCCACCCATGGGCAGGGTGGTGAGGGCGTTCTTGAAGGTCTGCTCGAAGGCGAGAAATTTCAGTACCGAGAGATCCACCGAGGGGTGAAAGCGCATGCCGCCCTTGAAGGGGCCAATGGCCGAGTTGTGCTGGATACGGTAGCCGCGATTGACCTGTACCTGACCCTTGTCGTCGACCCAGCTGACTCGAAACTGGATCAGCCGCTCCGGCTCCACCAGCCGCTCCAGCAGACCATGCTGCAAATAACGGGGGTGGCGTGCCACATAGGGCCAGATGGAGGCGACCACCTCGCTCACCGCCTGAATGAACTCGGGCTGGTGGGGGTTGCGGCTGGCCACCTGGGCCAGAAAATCCGTCTGGGATAGGGAATGACTCATCTGTAACTCCTGTAGTGAATGATGAAATGGGCCTCTTGCCAGAGAAAAAAACCATGCCGTGCATCCAAATTTATGATTTGTGTTGGGGATGAATGCGGACAAAAACGTGGGTTTGTGTCTGGTTTACCAACGATGGTTGTGTTGGCCGCCGAAAGTCACAGAAAACCGGAATGGCTGCAGTAAGATAATGTGCGACAACGAAAATCTTTTTATGCATTTTAAGTTAATAAATAGCAAGTGGTTATTGGTGCTGTGTGGCGCAGGCGCAAGCCGATTGCATATGGCGTGAATGTTTTCAGGGTGAAAGCGTGGGGATCTTCTGTCTCGCTCGGGTCGTCATTTTTACCTTTATCTTCGCCCCATCCTGCCCTTGCCGTGTGAGGGGCTGAGCAATGCGCCAGCGGTGCGCTCTCATCATGGCATGACGCCCCGCACATTTTGGGGCGGCGCGTCGCCGTGAATGGCAAGTATCCGGCGTGCTGGACGGGGCAATATGCTACTGTAGCGGCGTTTTTTGATGGTTAAGCTGGCCTTGGCCTTTTTGAAGATGGAATGGTATGCAGAACTTTGACGTAGTGAATCGGCTGATGCAGCAGACAGCCTCCCCGGCTTGGCCGGAACCCGCAACCGCACAACTGGATGGGGCTATCAGCCTGTGGCAGGTGACCCATGCTGGCTGATGAATCCATGCGCCTGAACAAATACATCAGCGAGAGCGGCATCTGCTCGCGCCGTGAAGCCGACCGCTTCATCGAGCAGGGCCAGGTCTTTATCAATGGCAAGCGGGCCGGGATCGGCGATCAGGTGTTTGCCGGGGATCTGGTCAAGGTGAACGGTCAGGTGATCGAGGCGCGGGAAGCCGACAGCCTGGTCTTTATCGTGCTCAACAAGCCGGTGGGCATCGTCTCTACCACGGAGGCGGGCGAGAAGGACAACATCGTCGACTTCGTCAACCACAGCACCCGCATCTTCCCCATCGGGCGGCTCGACAAGGATTCTCAGGGTCTGATCTTCCTGACCAACCACGGCGATCTGGTCAACAAGATACTGCGGGCGGGCAACGATCACGAGAAAGAGTACCTGGTGACCGTCGACAAGCCGGTGACCGACGAGTTTATCAAGGGGATGGGGGCCGGGGTGCCGATCCTCGGGGCCGTCACCAAGAAGTGCAAGGTGAAGAGAGAGGCGCCGTTCGTGTTTCGCATCACGCTGGTGCAGGGGCTTAACCGCCAGATCCGCCGCATGTGCGAGCACTTCGGTTTTGAAGTGACCAAGCTTGAGCGCATCCGCATCATGAACGTCAGCCTCAAGGGGTTGCCGGTGGGCGAGTGGCGCGATCTCACTGACGACGAGCTGATCGAGTTGTTCAAGCTGATTGAGGACTCCTCCTCCGAGGTGAAACCGGCCAAAGGCGACAAGCCCAAGGTAGCCAAGGCCCCGGCCACGCAAAGCGGCAAAGCGGCGCAGGGCAAGAAGCCGCGCCGGGATGATGACCACGAGATAGGTGGTCGCCCCAACGTGCCGGGCCCGGAGGCCTTCGAGAAGAAGATCCCGGTTGGCAAGGTCGGCGCGGGGAAAGGGGCTGCCAACAAAGGCGGCGCAGGCAAAGGCAGTGCGGGTAAAGGCGCCCCCAACAAGGGCAGCAAACCGGCCGCAGGCAAGCCGCGCACCGCTCAGTCCGGCCGGCAGAAGAAGGGGCGCTAAGGTGCCACCCTGAGCGGCGTCAGCCTCTTCTTGTTATCCCCAACACGGTTATCCCCAACACACCGGCCTCAGGCCGGTGTGTTGCGTTGGGCCGTACTGCTACCCATGACCGCAGGCGCGGGCAACCTCATCACCTTGGCATAGCTGCGCGGATCCAGGCGCAGCACCAGCAGGCTCATCAGCGCCAATCCCCCCAGCTGCCACTGCCAGGCGGCCGCGAAGTCGCCACTCAGGTGATAGAGGCGGGCGGCCACCCAGGGGCCGGTCGCCGCCAGCATAAAGCCGAACCCCTGCATCAGGGCGCTGAGGGTGCCGGCGCGGCGCGGGTCGGGCAGGTGATCCAGCGCTATCACCATGATCAGCGAAAAACTGCCGCCAAGCCCTGCGCCACACAGCATGCACCAGAGGATGGGGGCGCTGGCAGGGGCGAGCCAGAGGCCGCCAAAACCGGCCAGCTGCATGACAATCGCCAACCCCATCCAGGGGCGCCGGTCTGTGTTGCGGGCGGCCAGCAGCGGCAGGCCGAGGCCGCTGGCGGTCTGCGCCAGTGCCAGCCAGGCCACCAGCTCGCCCGCCTGCGCTGGGCTCCACCCTTGCGCCATGTAGGCGGGGGCCAGCCAGGCGACGACGATGCCGTAACCGCTGTTGATGATGCCAAAGCAGCTGATCAGCAGCCAGCTGCGGGGCAGGGCAATCAGGCGCTGCTCGCCGTGGGGAATTGCGACCGCAGCGGCGCTTGGCAGGCGTACCCGCCAGATAAGCCAGACCATGGCCAGCAGCACCGGCAGGCTCCACAGCGCCAGTGCCCGTGACCAGTCGAGGCTGGCCGCCAGTTGCGGGGTGAGACTGGCCCCCAGCGCCCCGCCCCCCATCATGCAGGCGGAGAAGATCCCCATCACCAGCGGTACCTTGTGGGTGAAGGTCTGCTTGATAAGGCCGGGCAGCACGCCTTGCACCAGTGCCGAGCCCAGGCCGCAGAGCGCCGCGCTGGCGATCAGCAGGGCGCCGCTCTGGGCATCAAAGCGCATGGCGTTGCCCATCCCCAGCAGCAAGAGGGCGGCTCCCAGCAGTTGACGCGGGCCTGTGAGGCGGCGCAGGCCCGGGGTGATCAGCACACCGACCCCGATCAGCCAGAGCGGCAGCAGGGTGAGCCAGGCCAGGGTATCCATGCCCAGCGCCAGCGCGTCGGCAATGTCGCGGCTCAAGGGGCCGATGGCGGTGAGAAAGGGGCGCAGGTTTAGGCCAATCAGGATCACCAGCACCAGCAGGGCGGTGTGGCCTGGGTGTTGATCCGTATTTCGTTGATTCATCAGGCACCGCCCTCGGTGCAGAGGGAAACGGGGAGCATTCGGGAAGCGGAATAATCGGGGCTGAACATGGCAGAACACCGTCAAAGGGGGCAAAAACGCCAGCCTAGCGGGGTTGAAAGTCATTTGGAAATTAAATGATAGAATGACATTCAGTGGTTTTGTAAATGGAGTGCCCCATGCTGGATCCCCTGTTACTGCGCAGTTTTGTCGCCATTATCGACACCGGCAGCTTCACCCGCGCCGGTGAGCGGGTGCACCTGACCCAATCCACCATCAGCCAGCAGATCCGCCGCCTTGAGCAGCAGCTCGGCTGCCCGCTGCTGGACCGCGCTGGCCGCCAGGTGGTGGCGACGGCGGAGGGCGAAAAATTGCTGGGGCTGGCCCGCCGCATTCTGGCGCTGCTGGCACAGGCCGAGGAGCAGGTGACCGAAGGGAGCCTGCAACTGAGTCTGGGAGTACCGGAAGACTTTGCCGCCGGTGCCATGGCCCCGGTGCTGGCGGCCTTTGCCCGCGACTATCCCGAGGTGCGGCTGGAGGTGCAAAGCGGCCTGAGCCACGAGATCTGGCAGCACTTCGAGGCCGGTGAGCTGGATCTGGCGCTGGTCAAGCAGGCGCGTGGGCAAGGCGCCCCCCTCGCCAGCTGGCGTGAACCCCTGGCCTGGGTCGACAGTCGTGACTGGCCCGCCAGCGAGCGTGACCCTTTGCCGCTGGTGGTGTTCCCGAGCGAAGGCCTCTATCGGCGGCAGATCACCGAGGCGCTTGATGGACAGGGGCGGCGTTGGCGCATCGCCTATGTCAGCGCCAGTCTCGCCAGTTTGCAGGGGGCCGTGAGTGCGGGGATCGGGGTGAGTTTGCTGCCCAAACGGCTGTTGCAACCGGATCAGGTGACCCTGTCGCACTGGCCCAAGATCAATCCGGTAGAGCTGGCGCTGCATGCCGGGGCGAGTGGGGGCGAGCCACTGACCCGCTTGAGCGCGGCCCTGATCGCCCTTTGTGACGAGGTGATGGGGCCGCAGTAAAGTGAATGAGTGCGTGAGCGGGTCGAGTCAAGCGCTAGCGCACCTTGCCCTTCACGATGAGCAGGGTGATGATGGCCAGAGTGAAAATGAGCGGGGCCCAGGCTCCGTGATGGCTTATCAGAGTCGCTCCGGCGGCAGCAACCCCAGCCACGCTCTGTTGCAAGAAACCGCACAGGGCCATGGCGTAGGCGCCGTGCTCCCTGCCATCACTCACTGCCAGCGCCATGCTGTTGGGAAAGAGCACCGCCTGACCGAAGATGATGAGGCAGTAGCAAGCCATCATGGCCACCAGTCCGCTGCTGCCCTGCAATGCGCCCAAGGTCCAGAGTAACAACATCCCGCCCGCGGCCAACAGAATGAGGGCGGCCCCCTGATGCATCAGTTGGCGGCTACCCACGCGGGCGACGCGCCTGTTAACCGTCATGGCACCAGCAAAATAGGCGACCCCGATGAGTAACCCCAGGGTTCCGAAGGTGGTGACCTCAAGCCCGAATCCTTGTTGTAGCACGAAGGGGCTTACCTCTTGCAGGGTGACCGTGATGGCAAAGCCGAGTCCGCCAGCGCAGGCTGGCCAGAGAAAACCGGGGCGACGCAGCAGGCTGGTATAACGTGACCACATGCCACCGCCTGTTGCTGCTGGATTGGGGCCTTGCAGCGGCAGGCTGTTCATCAGCGCCAGTGCCAGAACACCGACCCCGGCCATCAGTACAAATCCCAACTGCCAGTGGGCATAACGGCTGATGATACCGCCTATCCACTGACCACCGCCGAGAGCCGTGATGAAGGCGATGGAGAGTACCGAGAGGCGGCGCGCCAGCTCATCTCCCTGCCAGTGATCCCGCACCAGAATGCGGGCAATGATGGTGGCCCCCCCGGCGGCCACCCCTTGCAGTGTTCGCAGGATCAGCAGCAGCGGCCCTTGGCTGGTGGTAGCCAGCAGCAGGCTGAGGCCGACAAACAGCAGCAGTGATAGGGCGAGGGGCAGCCGACGGCCGTAGCGATCGGCGGCCGCGCCCCAAAACAACAACGGTAGGGCGGCCCCAATAACGAACAAGGAGATAGAGAGTTCAGCCTCCAGGCGGGTTATGGCGAGATCCGTCATCACAACGGGCAGGGAGGGGAGATAAACGGTGGTAGCCATCTGGGCCATAAATACGATGAGGCAGGCCAGCGTCATGATGCGGGCGGAGAGGCTCCAGAGACCGGCCTGGTCGATGCAATCCTGGTTATCCATAACAACGCTCGGGCAATGAGGGGGCGATATCTTTGCACTGTCCGCAGGCCGAGTCAGCTCCCCATCTGGTTTAAGTCTTGCCCGGCGGTCAGCGGGGACTCGGCCCATGGCCTGGCAGCACGGCGAGCCAGAGCTCGACCTCGTCGTGGTCTGTGTAGGGGTCAAAGGCCGCGCCATCGCGCTCGACGTCTTGGGCCGCACCGCCAGCGCAGTGACGTCCACCGCACAGATATATTCGCATTCCGTGGCACTCACGCCGCAGATGACGCCATAGGCATGCTCGCTCGGTTTCGAAACGGATAGGATCAGCTATGGCACTTGCTGTGTGGGGCGGCAGTGCTGCCGTGCTCAGTGATCTTTACCTTCTTTCAGCTTGCGTTGATAGTCCTCGGCGACGATGGCCAGCGCCGCCAGGGCAAGTGCCGGATCGATCCGGTTGGTTTCCAGCAGCTCGATAAGATCCACCGCGAGCTTGACCTCGGGCGGGGCATTTTCCAGTGACATGACAGACTCCGTAATGGGGAAAATGCCATTATACAGAGCCGCACCCGGATAGGGACCGGCTCTGTGTCACGGGTGATGCACGGCTCAGAGGTGCTGGCGCATCTCCTTGTCGATCTCCTCGCGCAGGGCCATCAACTTTTTGGCGTAGAGCTGCAACTGCCGATCACTCTCGCTCACCGGTTGCCACTGGGGCACAGGGGTCGGTGTGCCTGTCTCGTCCATGGCCACGAAGATGATGATGCAATGGGTGGTCTTGTGGCGCTCCCGGCTGGCCGGATGGCGGCTGTAGACATCCACTGCTAGGTGCATGCTGGTGGTGCCGGTGTGGATCACCTGGGCGTGAACCTCCACCAACTGGCCTATCTGGATGGGGCGCAGAAAGCGAATGCCCCCCACGTAGACAGTGACCGCATAGCCGCTGCACCAGCCGGCGGCGCAGGCGTAACCCGCCTGATCTATCCACTTCATCACCATGCCGCCGTGTACCTTGCCGCCGAAGTTGACGTCGGCGGGCTCGGCCAGAAACTGCAGGGTCAGTTCGCGGGGTGGGGTCATACACTCTCCTTTTCCTGACAATAGTTGCGGGGCCGGTGGGCTTACCGGCGCCCTGGCTGGCCCGAGAAGCAGGACCGCATGTATGTCAGGTATACCGTGAATAAAGACAAGATGCACAGGACCCGGTGCGATATTGGGCAGGCGTTCACTCTTGGTTCATAAACGTGGCGCGAGCATGGGGATTCCATTGCGAGGAGTCATGATGAAACAGATGCTGGATCAGTTGTTGGGCGCTGGCAAAGGCTGGCTCAACGAAGGCGGCGACAGCCGCAAGTCGCAGATGAAGGGCATGGCGCAGGGCGGCCTGGCCGCCGGTGCCATGGCCTTGCTGCTTGGCAACAAGAAGGTGCGCAAGTATGGCGGCAAGGTGGCGGCGGTAGGCGGGGCGGCGGCCCTCGGTGGCCTCGCCTACAAGCTTTATCAGGATTGGCAGGCCCAGCAGAGCGGAGCCACGCAACCCACCCAGCCCCTCGATACCCTGCAGGGGCAGGCGCTGGATGCGCGCGCCACCCTGCTGGTGCGCGCCATGGTGGCGGCGGCCCGGGCCGACGGCCACATCGATGCGGCCGAGCGCCAGAAGGTCCAGGATTACCTGACCGAGCAGGGCCAAAGCGATGCGGCACGCTGGATTGACGCCGAGCTGGCCCGTCCCCTCGATCCGCAGGCGCTGGCTCGGGAGGTGACCGACATGGAGCAGGCCACCGAGGTTTACCTCGCCTCCCTGCTCGCCATCGATGTGGATCACTTCATGGAGCGCGGCTATCTGGATGAGCTGGCACGGGCCTTGAAACTCGATGATAACCTCAAGGGGAGTATCGAGCGGCAGGTGGCCCAGCTGGGATCCCCGAGCTGACGCTGTAGTAGCGGGAATGGCCATAACGCCCCGTCACGGGGCGTTGTTGTTGCCCGCTGCGAGGCTCACACTCGGCCACGAGTGGATACGATTGACCCTTGCAATTGCCGCTGACTCCCATAATGATGGGCTTTTCGCCCATCCCAAAGAGGATGGACGTACCCACCTGTTAGCAAGCACCAGAGCAAGGAGCACATGTTGGAGATACGCACGGCAACCGGGCAGGATATCGACGCCATTCTCGAGCTGAATCGGCAGATAGGCTTGATCCACTTTGAACATGCACCCGAGGTGTTTTGTCCGCCATCACCGCAGGAGCGGGATTTTCTGCTCAATGCCATCGGCAGCGAAGGGCGACTGTTTTGTGTCGCCGTGCTGGATGCCGAGGTGGTGGGTTTTCTGACCGCCAGAATCGACATCAATGAAGCCATCCCCTTTCTCACCAGACTTCCCATCTGCCGTATCGGCTCAGTGGTGGTTGACGAACACCACAGATCCCGAGGCATAGGCAAGGCCTTGATTGCCCATTGCGACGACTGGGCCAAGGCCCGTGATGCCTGTCAGATCCGGTTGGAAGTCATGTCCTTCAATGAGAGAGCCAAGTCGCTTTACCAATCCCTTGGCTTTCAACGCCAGTCTGAAATTTATGCCAGATAGCCCCCTGTCGCAGGGCTGGCTTGCGCCTCTTTACGATCAACCAGGCCCCGTCACGGGGCCGGGTTATTGCATGTGCAGCGATCGTGCTCAGCTCTCCGTCGGCCAGGGGCCGAGCTCGATGCAGTGGCCGCGATAGAGCGGGTGTTCACTTCCCTTCACCATTACCAGCAGCTCGCTGCTTTGTTTGAGCTGTTTCCATTCGGTCGGGCTCATCAGGCGGCCCGCCATGACCTCTTTGAGTGGGGCTAGGGGCACCAGCAGCTGTGACTCGCTGTCGCGCATCCAGAGCATGGCGTCGGCGGGCAGGTTGAGCGGGTTCGCCAGATTCTGTTGCAAGCGAATGCTCGACTGGCCCGGCCGCTTGCCCTGATAGGCTACCAGCACGAAGGGGGCCTCCTCGTCCGCGGAGGACATCATGGCCAGGTAACGCGCCGGCTGGATGGGCGCGGAGGGCCAGGGAAGCAGTACTTGGAGCCACACCCCCAGCAGCAGGGAGGCGGCCATGGCCAGAGGCCACCACAGGTGGTTGGGCCTAGGCTTGGGGGAGATCCCCTGCTCTATCCTGTGCCAGATCTGGCGGGGCAGGGGCGGAGTGGGTTGGGGCTGTTGCAGCAGAGGATCCAGATGTTGTTGCCACTGTTCAATCCACTGCCACCAGTCAGGGTCGCGGGCGATCAGGCGGTTCATCCTGGCCCGCACCCGCGGGCTCAGGGTACCCAGTACATACTCGCCAGCGAGCCGCTCGCGCAGGGTGGGGTCTCGATAGCGTTTGGGGGTCATTGGGTCAGGCATAGCTTGAGCTCCTCCAGTCCGCGCCGGAGCCAGGACTTAACCGTGCCTAGGGGGGTGTGGGTGTGGGTGACTATCTCTTGGTGGCTCAGGCCATGGCGATAGGCCAGCACGATGGCGTTGCGTTTATCGACGGAGAGCCGCCCGAGGCAGTGCTCGAGGGAAACAGAGGGGGCAAGCCCCTCCGTCTCTTGGCTGGGTTTATCCTCCCAGAATTCCTCCTCCCAGGACTCCTCCAGCCTGCTCTCCCCGCGGCGTTTCTTCGTCCGCAGGGCGTCGATGGCCAGATGACGCATGCACTGACAGAGCCAAGCCCAAGGGTAGTCGACGGGATAGGCGTTCTGGCCGTGCCAGATCTTCAAAAACCCTTCCTGCAGGATGTCCGCGGCCCACTGCTTGTCCTTGAGCAGGGCGCGGAGCATGGCATACAGGGGCTGGCTCGTCAGTTGGTAGAGAGCTTCAAATGCCTGCTTGTCCCTCTGCCGGCTGCGAGCGAGCAGGTGGGCAAGCTGCTGGTTGTCAATATTCACTAAGACCTCATAGTTGGACGCGGTGCCAGACATTCTTCACGCCATCCCCGCTGCTCTGGCCAGGCTGTTCATCCTTGCTCCAGCGATAGAGCGGTTGGCCACGGTAGCTCCACTGATAGCGGCCATCGTCGCGCAGGATCAGGTTGACACCGGCATCGGCCGCACTGCCGACGCCCGCATTGACCTGTTCTGCGTTGGCCAATGCTGGTGGCCACTTATCGGCGCATTCAGCATAACAGTTTGATTTTCCTTGGACATCCTTGTCGAAGCGGTAGAGGCTGAAGCCCTTGTCATCGACCAGATAGGTTTTTCCGTTCTCGGTCATCTGGGCGATGGGCAACTGTTCGGCCCCGCTCAGGGGTTGGGTCTCCAGGGCCCAAGCTGAGACGAGGGGCAGGCAGGCGAGGGTGATAAGGAACTTGTTCATGGGTGTTCTCCTTGGCTATGTGGTCTATGGGTCGGGAGGTCAGGGGTTAACGGGTCCAGCCATCCTGAGCGAAGAAGGGCTCGCCCTTGGGGCTGTCGATGAAATCGATAAAGCGCTGGGTGCTGGCATCCGCTCCTTGCGCCTTGGAAATAAGCAGACCGCGATAGATGCGGCGCTCCGGTTCCATCTCGACGAAGTCTGCCTTTTCGCTGTGGTTCAGGGGCCAGTGCACCCAGGTGATCCATGCATCGGCCTGCTGATTGGTGAACGCCCGGAAGCTGGCGCCGCTGCCCTGCTCAAAGGCGACGATGTTGCGCCTGAGCTGCTGCACATCGGCCAGCTTGCCCTTGCGTCCGGCCACGTCCTCCCAAAGTCCGGTGCCTGAGGTGTTGTAGCTGCCGAGTCCTTCGGTCACCACCACCTTTAGGGGACGGTGGATCAGATCTTCCACCCCCGATATCCGCGCCGGGTTGCCCTTCTGCACCGCAATGACGCTGCGGCGCAGGTAGTAGGAGTGGGTGCTCTTTTTGTCGAGGAAGGGATAACGTTCGAGGAAGGCAGACATTGACTGCTCTGCGCCGGCGAAGAACAGATCGGCATCTTTGAGCGCCTGATCGCGCCAAGTGGCTTCGGGGCCGGCCTTGACTTCGACCGGGATCCCGGTTTCCTGCTGGAAGGCCGCAGCGGCTCGTTTCAGGGCGGTATCCGGTCCGCCAGGGCCATAGAGGCGGATCACTCCGTCACCGGCCTGATGGACAACATCGGTCTGGGCAAAAGCGCCAGCCTGCAGTGGCTGGGTAAGGGTCGAGCAAAGCAGGGCTAGCCATAGGGGGTGGAATTTCATCGTCTTCTCCTTTTAATTGAAGTTCAAGCAAGAGACGAAGGAGGAAGGCTATTGGATGCAGTCGAGCAGAAAAAATCGGCGTTGTTGATATGGAGGGCGAGGCTGAAGGCGAGTTGCCCCGCAGACGAGCTCAGCGGCCAAGTGGCTAGCCCTGGCCGGTGCCGAGCTGCTGGTGGACAAGCTGTGCCAGTCGGGCGAGCGCCTGCTCCAGCTGCGGGCTCCAGGGATGGGAGCTGTTGAGACGCAGGCAGTGGTTGTGTTGCCCCTGGCTGGAAAAAAGCGCGCCGGGGGCCACTGAAAAACCACTGGCAAGGGCCCGGGCGTGCAGGGCGCGGCTGTCGAGGCGGGTGTCAAACTCCAGCCAGAGGAAGTAGCCGCCATCGGGGGAGGAGATGCGCACCTCATCCGGGAAGAGGCGCAGCAGGGCCGCCCGCATCTGCTGCTGGCGCTGTGCCAGGGTGTGGCGCAGACGGCGAAAGTGGGCATCCACGCCGCCGTTGAGCAGCATCTGGGCCAGTGCCAGTTGGCTCGGCACATTGGTGGAGAGGGTCGACATCAGTTGCAGCCGCTGGATGCGTTCGGCATGGGGCCCCGCCACCACCCAGCCGACCCGAAAGCCCGGTGCCAGGCACTTTGAAAACGAGCTGCAGAGCAGGCTATCGCCGCGTGCATCCCAATACTTGATGGGCCTGGGCCGCTCGCGGCCAACATAGATCTCGGCATAGACGTCGTCCTCCACCAGTGCAACGCCGTGGGTGTTGAGCAACTGCATCAGCCCGCGTTTGTGTTCATCAGGCATGGAGTGGCCCAGCGGGTGCTGCACATTGCCCATCAGCCAGCAGGCTCTGATGGGGCGCTCGGCCAGCGCCTCGGCCAGCAGCGCCAGATCGATACCCACCCCCGGGATCACCGGGATCTCCACCGCCTTGAGTTTCAGCCGCTCGATGGCTTGCAGGGCACCGTAGAAGGTGGGGGTTTCCACCACCACCCAGTCCCCCGGCTCGGTCAGCACCTGCAGGCTGAGGGAGAGCGCCTCCATGGCCCCCGTGGTGATGATGATCTCCTGCGGGTCGACCGCCAGCCCGTCGCTGGCGTAGCGCTGGGCGATGGCGCGGCGCAGCGCCTCGTTGCCGGGGGGAAGGTCGGCCACCGTGCTGAAGGGATCGAGCTTGCGCATGCAGCTGGCCAGTGCCCGCCCGAGCTGGGGATGGGGGAACAGGGTCGGATCGGCCACCGACATGCCAAGGGGCACCAATTCCCGCGACTTGCTCGCCTGCAGGACCTCGAACACCAGATCGTTGATGTCCACCGAGCCGCTGTAGTGGGGCTCACTCTGGGTCGCGGATTGCTGGCGGGAAGGGGCGGCCTTGACGTAGTAGCCGGACTGGGGGCGGGCGAGGATCCGCCCCTGGCTCTCCAGCAACTGATAGGCCTGCAGCACCGTCATGGGGCTGAGACCGTGGGTCTTGCAGCTCTGGCGAATGGAGGGGATGCGCTCTCCCGGTTGCCAGATACCGGTATCTATCTGGTGTTGCAAACGGTCGGCCAGCTGGCGGTAGAGGGACATGGGATGACACAACTGTTATAGGTGTAATTGACTATAACTGCATCTGTTATAGGTGTCATGCTCCGTGGTGTACTTGTCTCGCACAAAACGTGCAAGACAAATACAACAAAAGAGAGTGACGCATGATCAATCCGGATGACGTGGTCAGCTTGTCGCGCCTGCAATTTGGCGCCACGGCCATGTTCCACTTCCTGTTTGTGCCCCTTACGCTGGGGCTGTCCTGGATCCTGGTGATCGCAGAGTCGGCCTATGTGATGACCGGCAAGGTGATCTATCAGGACATCACCCGTTTCTGGGGCAAGCTGTTTGGCATCAACTTCGTCATGGGGGTGACCACAGGCATTACCCTGGAGTTCCAATTCGGCACCAACTGGGCCTATTACTCCCAGTATGTGGGGGACATCTTCGGTACCCCGCTGGCCATCGAGGGGCTGATGGCCTTTTTCCTCGAATCGACGCTGGTGGGTCTCTTCTTCTTCGGCTGGGACAAGCTCTCCCGCGGTCAGCACCTGCTGGTGACCATGCTGGTGGCGCTCGGCTCCAACCTTTCCGCGCTCTGGATCCTGATCGGCAATGGCTGGATGCAGAACCCGGTCGGCGCCGAGTTCAACCTGGTGACCCAGCGCATGGAGCTGGTGGATATCGCCGCTGTGTTGCTCAACCCGGTGGCCCAGGTGAAGTTCGTCCACACGGTGGCCGCGGGCTACGTGGCGGCCTCCCTGTTCGTGATGGGGGTGAGCAGCTGGTATCTGCTGCGCCGCATGGAGGTACGCTTCGCCCTGCGATCCTTCGCCATCGCCTCCGGCTTCGGGCTGGCGGCCATCCTCTGCGTCATCGTGCTGGGGGATGAGTCGGGCTACCGCACCGGCGAGGTGCAGAAGGTCAAACTCGCCGCCATCGAGGCGGAGTGGGAGACAGAATCCGCGCCTGCGTCATTCACCCTGTTCGGCTTCCCGGATCAGGACGCCGAGACCACTCATGCCGCCATCAAGATCCCGTATCTGATGGGGATCATCGCCACCCGCTCCCTCGATGAGACAGTGACCGGCATCAAGGATCTCAAGGTGCAGCACGAGGCGCGCATCCGCAGCGGCATGCTGGCGGCCGGGGCACTCGAGCAGATCCGTGCGGGCGACGAGTCGGCCGAGAACCGTGCGCTGTTCGAGCGGCACGGCAAGGATCTCGGTTACGGGCTGTTGCTCACCCCCTATGCCAGCAATATCGCCAAGGCCGGTGAGGCGGAGATCGCCAGGGCGGTGGAGGACTCGGTGCCGCACGTTGCGCCACTGTTCTGGGGTTTTCGCATCATGGTCGGGCTGGGGATGCTGATGCTGGGGCTGTTCGTGGTGAGCTTTGTCCAGCTCTGCCGCAACCGCCTGCAGAGCTCGCCACGCCTGCTTAAGACATTGATCTGGAGCATTCCGCTGCCCTGGATAGCCATCGAAGCGGGCTGGCTGGTGGCCGAGTTCGGTCGTCAGCCCTGGACCATCAGCGACGTGCTGCCGGTGTCGGCCTCGGTCTCTTTGCTGCAACCGGGCCAGCTCTGGTTCAGCCTGATCGCCATCTGTTCTATCTACACCCTGTTGCTGGTGGTGGAGCTGTTCCTGCTGTGCCATGTGATCCGCAAGGGGCCCGCCATGCTTCATACCGGCCGTTACGCTGGTGAACAACCCGAACTTATGAGGATCGCCTGATGGATTACGCAACCCTGAAACTCATCTGGTGGGGGCTGGTGCTCTTCATGATGGTCGGCTTTATCGTGATGGATGGCTTCGATCTGGGCATCGCCATGCTGCTGCCGGTGGTCTCGAAGGATGATGAAGACCGGCGACTGGTGATCAATAGCGTGGGACCGGTATGGGAAGGCAATCAGGTGTGGCTGATTGCCGGGGCTGGCGCCCTGTTCGCCGCCTGGCCGCTGGTCTATGCCGCCGCCTTCTCCGCGCTCTATGTGCCCTTCATGTTCTTGCTGTTTGGCCTCTTCTTGCGTCCGGTCGGCTTTGACTATCGCAGCAAGCTGGCCGACCCGGTGTGGCGCCGTTGGTGGGATCGCGCATTGGTGGCCGGTGGTCTGGTGCCGACCCTGGTGCTTGCCGCCGCCATCGCGCTGGTGATGCAGGGGCTGCCGTTTCGCTTCGACAGCGCACTGCGGCTGCACTACGGCGCGTTCAATGTCCACTGGGGCTGGCTGCTCTCGGTGCTCGCCACCGCCATCACTCTGTTGCTGCTGCACGGTGCCAGTTTCCTGCAAGCCAAGGTGGAGGGGACCCCGGCGCTGCGTGCCCGTGGTCTCGCCATCCTGCTGGCCCCGCTGGTGACCCTCTGCTACCTGCTGGCCGGCTGGCATCTGCTGGACTTGCCCGGTTATCAGCTGACTGGCCTGGCGGGCCAGCCCTTTGATCCCAATGCCGCCATCAGCCCTCTGATGAAGGGGGTGATCCCCCAGGCCAGCGGCTGGCTTGGCAACTACGTCGACTACCCGCTGCTGTGGCTGGTGCCGCTTATCGGGGCACTGGCGCCGCTGGCAAGCGGCATCGCCGCCTGGCTGGAGCGGGGACGGATTGCGCTGCTGGCCAGCGGCTTGGCTTGCGCCGCCATGCTCTGCTCGGTGGCCATCGCCCTGTTTCCCTTTGTGCTGCCCTCATCCCTTGATGCGGCCAGCAGCCTGACCCTGTGGGATGGCACCTCCAGCTACAAGACCCTGGCCATCATGTTCGGGATCGTGCTGGTGCTGATGCCCATCAACCTAGGCTACACCGGCTGGGTCTACCGGGTGGTGCGCGGCAAGCTCGACCGCGCCCGCATCAAGCGCGACAGCCATCAACTTTACTGACCTCAAGGGAGCCGTTATGTGGTACTTCACCTGGATTTTGGGCCTGGGTTTCGCCCTGCTGCTTGGCCTTTGCAACCTGCTCTGGCTGGAAGCGCGCTGGGAAGCCGATGAACGGGACGACAAGCCGCCCCACCGCTGACCCCCGTCGTCTGGGGAATGCGCCCAGGTGCATAGCCCCAGCCAACTTCTGTTGTCATACAACCGACAGCTAATGGTGATGAAACAGACCGTTGAAAACGGTGGCGCTGGCCATCGGCTGCGCGCTCGCCGCCGCCCAAGCGCATGCCGAACCCGTACAACTGACCCCGCAGGACAAAGCCTTTACCCAGCGGGTGCCCGGCAGTGGCGGCGTCTACCTGCGCTTTGGTCAGGCGGGGGCCAAACGCGCATCAGGTCGATGTTATCGGCATCACCCACTTTCACACCGCTCATCTGGCCGACTTGCGCAACAAGCAAAATAACAGGGCGTGAAAAGAGATGAGCGGCCCTTATACCTCGCAGGTGGGGGCTCACATGCTCTTAACAGACTTGCATTACGGCATGGGCCGCTTGTTTTTATGCGGCAAAGAGTGAGGGAGGCGTGTTGTTCAAGAGTGGGGACAAGCTTGCGCCATGCAGGGCTGCACGGCGGCAAGTGGTACAAGGGCAGATCAGGCATCCAGCGGTTGATAGCGGCGAATATTGCTGCTGGCAAGCCAAGGCTCGGCCCTGGCGATAAAGTCGATGAAGTGGGGCTGCTGCTGGTGGGCGGTGAGGGCGGAACCGCTCTCCCACTCCTCGTGAAGCATCCAGCTGTGGGGATTGTCCAGATCCTGATGCAGCTGATAACGCTGACAACCTGCCTCTTGCCGGGTGGCCGCCATCAGCGGTTCAAGGGCGGCGCGAAACAACTCGGCACATTCGGGCTTGGCTTCAAGCTGGGCAATCACAATCACGAGTGATGACATCTGAACCTCCTTGGCAAAAAAGAAGGGTCAGTATGCCTGTCGCTACTTGCTGAAAACAGGGCGCTGGTCGCAAAACAGTATTGAGGGGAATGGCAGTAATGGGAGTAAATAAAGGCAATAGTGCTGGAACTCACTATTGCCTTATATAGTCCTTGGTCTTATCTAGGATTAATTCTGGCATTGCCACCAAAGAAACCAACTGTCATACCGCCCCCCTTGAACCAGCTGTGGTCACTTGATGCATTTTTATCTTTCATGGTGATAGATGAATACAGGAAGGACGCGTATCGGAAGGTGCCAGAGCGCCCACGCAGTTGATCTTTGGGATAAATCGATGTCCATACACCTTCTACATAGCCATATCCAAGGCCCCCACCTTCACCGGTGAACGTCAGATAGTTGTAGTTTGCCGCTTCTGCATCAATCTGACAGCTTATGATGCCGCCGCCAACCGCCAAGCCGGCACACTTGGTATACCATCCGTAGTTGAATCCAGAAGCCGTTTTAGTGATGGCGTTCTGAGTCAAAGGCTTGTTCTCTGCATCCATAGCAATGGATATGTAGGAGTCATCTTGATTGGCCTCTGAGGCTGAGCGGCCTTGCCGAGAAGAGCCCTGGGTTTCATCAAGCTGAATGGATATATTTCTCGGGCTGCTTTTTTTGGCAATGGTTGATTCTACAAGAGTTGTCTCAGAACTTATTATCAATAAGACGAAAGCTTATTCCCCATAAAGCTTGATCTCCAATACATTGGCGATGGCACTGCCATTCCAGTGGTATTCCAGATGCTGGGCTTGGTGGATCTTGGTGACCAGGCGGGGGCGATAGAGCACATGGCAGTTATGACCGCTGTGGCGCACAGAACGGTAGTGGATACCGTCCATCCCCTTGGTTTTCTGCTCTTGGGCGAAAGCTTGGGATTGACCATAGCTGGTTGCGTGATAAAGCGGGGTGGAGAGAAATTCCGCGCTGGTGATATCGACCAGATTGGCGTTGAACTCGGTATAGAGCACCCGCATCTGTACTTTCTGAGCGGGTTCGTTGGTGTAGCTGAACATCCGCTCCTGGTGATAGACCGTCTCTTTGATGGCGGTATCGAGTAGGGGCGCACAATAATACCCGCCGAAATCGCCAGTGGTGAATCTGGCCCCTTCCGGGTTGATATGGGTGAAGGCTGCCATCACATAGCTGCTGCCATTCAGTCCCACCAACCAATCCTCTTTCGGTACCAACGACAGATCACCCGCCGCTTCATTCAACCGATCATTGGTCAGTGACTCGATGGCCCAGACGGCCTCCAGTTCGTCCGCATTGGCCACGTCTTCATAGAGATCGATGGTGGGGTAGCGGCTTGGAATGATCCGATAGGCTCGCTCCCCCTTGAGTTCAATCAGTGGCTGCTCTTGCATCAGGCCATTCCCCCGCGCCAGGCATGCAGGCGGGTGGCGACCTCATACAAATCAGCCACGCGGCCAGCGTTCATAATGTCCATCGCGCTGCGCCCGGCAAAGAAGGGGTGGCTGTTGGGTTTACGCACCCAGCCGTAGATGCTGTCGTCGGCACTGAACAACATCCTCAGACACTTGTGGATATTGAGGATGTAGCTCATCCGTTCTTGCATATCCACGGTCAGGCGGATCCCACCGCTTGATTCCTTGTATTTGTTCAATGTTGAACGAGATGAGATGCCAAGAAGCTTCAGCTGTTCATCCGTATTGCATTGCCACTTATCCAGAATACGGAATACCACAGGCAGTGCCTTGCTGGGGTCAATGGCGCCATTTTTCAGGGCTTTTCGTGCTGTATTGGCCATATCTCCTCCTTAATGTAATCAGCGCCAGACTGCTGTCTGGCGCGTGAAATGTTAACTTGAGTTTAGTGTAGAAGAAATGTGCATGCATGTACACATGTATACATGCATGCCAAAATGTGAGTGGATGTGAACATTAATGCTCTTGTTTTAGGTCACGCAAAAACGCTTTGTTGTCAGACACTACCTGATGCAGTGCAGGCTGGGACCTTGGGTTGGGCTGTTCGGCAGCGGGTCGGTAATGCTGCCCGGAGCGATAAAGAGGGTGCGGCCTGTGACGGCGTATCTGATGGCGCTGCGCTGGTAGATGACCACGGTGGTGAGCCCGGCGGCCAACCGGTCAGCCATCAGCTGAGTGCACCGACACCTTGGGACGGTTGGCTTTGGTCTGAAACTGGTTCGGTAGACCTTGCCGCAGAGTTGGACCAGTATCGGCCAGTCCTGGTCATGGGCCGGGATCACGTATTCATCCGTTCCGGCCTGTTCGGCTGGTGGCTTGCCATCTGGCATCCAATCTGGATCATTGGGGAGCACTCGGCGCGGGTAGCCAGCGCCCGCCCATGCCTTTGAGATAGCAGCGGAAGAGGCCGTTATCCGCGGCATAGCGGGCCGCCGCAAAGCGCGGGTTTCGCGCGGGGTGGGCTTGTTGTCAGGTGATGATTACCCGGAGCTGGGTGTCTATTTTTTGAGGTGCTTTCTGATGGCCTTGCCCGAGGTGCCGACGGCTTTCACCGCTCTTTTCAGCTGTACTTCGGTGCACTCGAAGGTCTTGATCCACAGCTTCATCTCATAGGGGTCGTTGACGTTGATGCTTTTGGCATCGAGGGGATGGGCGATGGTATTGTTGTCAGGCATAAGAACCTCAACTTGTTGAAATGGTTGGCGAGACAGCGGTCCTGACTCTGTGCTCATGTTCCTCCATATCGGTCGTGGGCGTGGTGATGGGGCTCACACAACGCAGGTAGCGGGTGAAACAAGGCCCGCTCACGACCCGAATCATCGGACCCTGTGGCTGGATGATGCGCATTGCACACAAAGCGGTTGTCAGATCAGGTTGCTGATGGGGTCATCCATCCCGAGCATTCCGGGCATTCCGGGCATTCCGGGCATCCCGAGCATCTTGATGGTCACGGTAGGCTTGCGCCCGCAGGCCCCGTGGCCAAAACCGCGCGCCTCAGGGCGGGGCGGCGAGGATGGACCCCTTTATCAGGCAAGAGAAAGGGGAGCCAGGCTCCCCTTGGGTTTACTGCACAGCGGTCAGAACTTGTAGAGCCAGGAGACGGCGGTGAAGTAGCCGTTGTAGTCCTGATTCAAATTGCCGAGGTTGCGCTCTTCGCCGGTGTAGAGGTAATCCACATCCTGGAAGTATTCGTAGCGCACATCCCAGCGCAGCGAGTGCTGCCGGGTGAGCTGATAGAGGGCATAACCTTCCAGCCGGTGCTGCTTGCTGGTGAGGTCGGGGTAGTTATAGCCCTTGCTGGCGTCCGTCTTGCCGCGACCATAGGCGAAGCTGTAGTCGAGCCCCAGCTCCAGATCCCGGTCAAACGCCTTCTTCTGGGTCAGTCCCAACCCCAGGGTGGTGATCTCGTCGCGCACCGCCGTGCGGTAGGGATCCCAGTCCGGCGCGCCTGTGTAGGCGTGGTTCTGCGTTGATGTGATCCACTGCAGGTTGCTGAACAGATGGCCGCTCAGGTTGTCGTCAAACTGCTGGTTGAGGGTGAGGTCTAGGCCATAGTCCTCGCCCTCGCTGCGCCCTATGTCCGGCTCCTTGTAATCATCCTTGGCCCACCAGCCTTCCAGGCTGGCATCCCGCCCCTCGCTGAACTGGTAGCCGAGATCGGTTCTGAGCTCCACCCTGTCCTTATCCGCCAGATAGAATTGGCGCAGGGTCGGGCTGCCGTTGCCGCCAGCGTTGTCGTGACGCCAGTCAGAGCCGTTTCGGGTGCCCCAGGCGAGTTTGCCACCCAGTTGCAGCGGGCCGGCCGGGCGGTAGCGTCCCTTGACGAACAGGGTGTGCTCGTCGGTGTCCTGCCGGTCTGCCTGTTCGCGCTGATCGGCCTTGTACTGGTAACCGGTGGTGAGCTTGACCGCGCGGCTGAGCCTGTAGTCGGCCTCCAGATCCGCCTTGCTGCGGGTATGATCACGCTTGCTGCGCGGCTTGCCTATCACGGCGTATTCGTCTGACTTGTCCTTGCGATCCCGATACTCCCCACCGGCCCGCAGGGTGAGATCCCGGCCAACGCGGCTCACCCATTTGGCATCGGCCTGGAAGGTGCTGATCTCGCCGTGGAAGTCATCCTGAGTGACGGGGGCATTGCGAAAGGCGGTCAGGCTGCCGTTGGAGGTGGCCTGGCTGCTGAGGACGCGGCCAGTCAGGCTCTGCCTGTCCCAGTTGTACTGGCCGGAGAGGCTCAACTGGTGGAAGTTGTTGTCCGGTTCATAGGCGCGTTCGTTGGCGTAAGGGTCGGTGACGCTGCCGTAATAGAGGGCGGTGTCATCGGTGCGGTAGAGGGAGCCGTTGTAGGCGAGATCGACCAGCCAGCCTTCGCCCAGATAACTGACGCCGCTCTTGACCAGAGTGGTCGAGGTATCGTCGACGGGCTTGGGCAGGAGGCCGGGCACGCCGCCGACCCCGGGCACGGTCGGTTGGTAGTAGGCGAGGGTGGCCTCTTTTTTCTCATGAGAAAAATCGGCATAGGGGCGCCACGGGCTCTTTGGCGTATAGGCGAGCCCTGCGGCCAGCTTCTTGCGCACCACCTCCTTGTCAAATTCGGCCAGCTGGCCCTGGGTCAGCGGGCTGTCCCCCGGTCGATAGACGCTGCGCCCATGGCTGTTCCAGTAAAAGGGGGACTCCGAGTAGCCCATCCTGGCGCGAACGCCATCATAGTGACCCTGCTCCAGCGCCAGGCTGAAGCGCTCCATGCCGAGGTTTTTTGCCTCGAGGGAGCCGTAGCGGGAGCCTTCTCCCCGGTATTGCAGATCGGCGTTGAAGATGCCGAGCATGCCGCTCTCCTGCGGGCTGGGTACCCAGTTGCGAAAGCGGGGGGCGCCGTCATCGTTGGCATAGCCGGCCCCCAGCCCCACCTCGCCAAACCAGCCGCTGTCGTGCTCGCATGACTTGCAACTCCAGCGCTCAGTCTTGGCCGGCTTGGCCTGTTGCAGGGAGTAATCCCCGACTGCCAGCGGCGTCTCGGCCGCCTGGGCCGAGCAGACCGCCAGCAGGGAGAGCCAAAGTGTTGAATATTTCATGACTTCTCTCCTCAGCGTCGCAGAGATTGACCATTGGGGTGGTTGGTCCCGTGGATCTGGTTATGACAATTCAGGCAACTGCCGCCACGCACCTTGAGATCCCCCTCGGGGATGGAGACGTTGGCATGGGGCACGCTGTGGCACTCCTGACACAGTTGCGGCACCCGCTTGTTGAGCAGCGCCTGGTTGATGGAACCGTGCGGGCTGTGGCAGAGGGAGCAATCCTCGGTCACCGGCTCGTGTTCCCACAGGAAGGGGCCCCGTTTCTCGGCATGGCACTCGTAGCAGCTTTCGTTGAGGCTGGGCTGCTTCAGGCTGGCCTCGTTCTGCGACTGGTGCGGGTTGTGACAGCTGGAGCAGGGCAGTTCGCCATTGAGAATGGGGTGGCTGGTGCGCTTGTGCAGATCGGCTTTCTGCTGGGCGTGGCAGCTGGTACAGGTCTCGACCTGCCGCTGGCTGTCCATCACCGGATCCTTGGCCTGATGCAACGCGTGGCAACTGGTGCAGGAGAGATCCTCCACCGCGTGGGCGCTGGCATGCCAGCCCATCCGCTTGGCGTCGGTATGGCAGGAGAGGCAGACGCTGTTTTGCTTCTCCACCGGTACCGGTGAATCGGGGCCGAAGGTGATCATGGGTTCCCGCTGTTGGCCCTTGCGGGGGGCGCGCGGGTGGTTGCCAGCGGGGCCATGACAGGCTTCGCACTGCTTGTCTGCCATGGGGCCATTCTGGTTGCCCAGGTTGCCGTGCACATTGTGGAAGATGCCGGTCGCGGGCTTGCGCGAATCGGCGTCGTGACACTTGAGGCAGGTATCTGCGCCCTTGGGGGAGTACTTTCCCTGATCGAATTTCTGGTCGAGGGTCGCCTCGATCTGCAGACGGGGATCGGCATCGGCCGCCGCCAGCTGGGCATCACTCTTGGCCCAGACAGGCAGGCAACAGAGTGCCAGCAAACCCGCGAGGAGCCACTGCGGGGTGGTTATTTTCATATCGTGTCCTTCAACGGCAAAGGGCCAGGGGCAAGTCCCCTGGCCTGATGGTTTCAACGGAAGTCATACACCTTGTGAACCTTGTCGACGCCCTGCTCCTGCCCGACGGCATGGCAAGACGCGCACTGTTCAACCCCGGTGGCGGCCTCTATCGTTTCTGCACCAAAGATGGCGCCGTTGTTCTTCATGTGGGTTGCCCACTCGTCCCCGGCGACCGGGTTGTCCGGTTTGACCAGACCCAGCGGCGACTTGAGGTGGCAGCTGGCACAGACCACCAGCATCGGGCTGAAGAACTTGGGCTGCTTGTTGTCTGCCGTGGTGCTCACCAGGGAGGGGCGCTCGTTCTGCTGGTTGGGCAGGTTGTATTGCGCCTTGGTGTGGCAGGACTCGCAGTTGTTCAGCTTGCCCGGGAAGGTGGCATCTCCGCTGCGGTGGGAACCGTAGGCGTGGAAGGAGTGCACGTGGTACTTGAGATCACCCGGCACGCCCGCGTAGAAGGAGCTGCGGGTGGCGTTGTGACAGCTGGTGCACTGGGCAAAGTCCTTGGAGGCGTGGGCCGAGCCCGCGTTCCCCTCGGTATGGACCGCCAGATCCTTGTGACAACCGTTACAGGAGGTCAGCTCCGTGCCTACCTTGAGCACATAGCGGCTGTCGACCCCGCCTTCGACCCGGAAGTAGGCCTTGGCCGGGTTGATGGTCACGTAGGAGAGGGCGCTGGCGGTGCTGCTGCAGGGGAGCAGATCCCCGGCGGCAAAGGCGCCGTTGCGATCCGCCTTGCGGGCCACGCACACCTGCAACTCGGCGACCGTGGCCGCCAGGGTGCCGGTGACCTCGTTGCCCACCTCTTTGCGGCACAGGAAGCGGCCGCCACCCTGGCTTTCGCACTGGGTGAAGTCAATCTTGTTGCCGGTGACGAACGTTTGCGGGTTGGTATAAGCCAGCTCGAAGCCGCTGCCCTGATCCCAGTTGACCAGGATGTAGGGGGCCTTGGCCAGATCGCCGTACTTGATGTATTTGAGCACCTCGTCCAGGGTCTGGGCCGGGCTGCCATCGGCGGTCACGGTCAGCTCGACCTCGATGTTGGGCGCCGCGTATCTGACGTCATCGAATGTGAACACCAGCTTGTCGCGACCGGCGGCTTCATTGGCGAGATAGCCCATGTGCACGCTGCTGGGGGACTTGGTGTTGCCTGGCTCTTCCGCATGGCACTGGGTACAGAGGGCGCCGCTCTTGATCTTGCCGTTGATGTGGCTGACGTAACCGGTCTCCGTGGTGGAGTCCGCATGGCAGGCACCGCAGGGTTTCTCCTGGGCATGTTGCCAGTTGTTGGCGTTCGGCGTGGTCGGGGTGACCTCCTTGTGGCAGGTGTCGCAGTTGCGCGGATCCTGCGGGAAATGGCTCACCAGCTTGGTGTCTTTCTGGTCCAGGTTGCCGTGCAGCTTGTGCACCAGGGTCGTCAGATCGCCACGTCCGCTGCCGGGCACGCTCTCGTTGTGACAGGTGACGCAGAGCTTGGGATCGGCGCGGTTGCCGTGGTGGATCGGCTGCTTCATATGGCAGCTGTCGCAGCTCTGCTGCGCCAGAATGTCGCGGGTCAGCAGTGGCGGCGTCCCTGCGGGCACCCAGTCCAGCACATAGTCGGTGACCGGAATGCCATTGCTGCCACCGAAGTAGATGCCGAGGCGGTGAGTCGCAGCCTCATCCCAGCGGATCAAGTCGTTGTTGTCCAGCGAATCGCTCGGATAAGGATCGCGCACCGTGGTGGCATTGAAGGAGAAGGTGTAGCGGTACTGGCCATTGCCCAGCGGTTCCAGCTTGCCGCTGCTTTCACCGGTCGGCCGGTTGTTTCTGGTGTTGTAGATGAAGCTCTTCCAGACGACAGGGTCTTGCCGCGCGGCGTCACGGCCGGGGATCACCTTGGCCAGGGTGAAGGAGGGGAGTGTGGCTCCCAGCTCATAGCCTTTGCCTTGCTTGTCGGTGACGCTGAACTGCACCGAGAGTTGGCCGCTCTCGTTTAACTGGGGGGTGGATGCCGAGATGATCAGCGAGTTTGGGGTGCCGGGAGGGGGGGGCGGTGGGTCTGTCTTGTCATTTCCGTCGCCACCGCCACCACAGGACGACAGGGCGAACACCATTGCTACAGCCACCAATACTTTCCAGTATTTCATTGTTTTATCCTTTTTTATCGGACTTATTGTTCCATGTATGAGCCAAGTCAAAAAATGCCCAAAAATGTACTACTTAAGGGTCAAACGAGGACTTATTACGGTATAAATAATTTCCATCTTAATTCTAAGGTTTATATATTAAACGGCGTTGACCGAGGTCTCAAAAATGGATCTCAACGCACGCTGAGAGAAAAAAAATATCTGTTTCGATTGGGGTTTTTGGGTCTTTTTTTCACGAGGGATGAGAAATGAAACGCAGTATGAAACTGGAAGTGCTGGGATTGTCGTTATTATTGGGCTCTATTGGCACTGCGCATGCCAGCATGGCTGCGTTGGTGGAAACATGTAATGCATGTCATGGAAGTCAGGGGATCAGTACCCATAACGACATCCCGACTATCGCCGGACTGGCAGAGGCCAACCTCAGCGAGCAGCTGCGCAGCTACCTGGATGGGCGCCCTGCCAAGACCGTTAATCATGTCACCGGTGATACCAGCAAGCAGGGGAACATGACCGACATAGTTAAGGGCCTTAGCGACGATCAGATCGACGAGCTGGCGGCCCATTATGCCGAGCTGCCCTACCAGCCGATGAAGCAGCCATTCGATGCGGCGCTGGCCAAGGCCGGGCAGAAGCTGCACGAAGAGTCCGGTTGCAAGAAGTGCCACTCGGAAGGGGGCTCTGTGGCGGAAGATGAAGCCTCCATCCTCGCCGGTCAGCCCAAGGGCTACCTGCTGACTGCACTGCAGGAGTTCAAGGCCGGCAAGCGCAGCAACGACGAGAAGATGAACAAGCCGCTCATCGCCATGAGCGATGCAGACCTCAAGGCGCTGGCCGAGTATTACGCAAGCCAGCAGTAACCGTCGCCGCACCCGCTCCCATTGACGCAGCCACCTCGCCGCCCGCCGGCGGGGTGTGCTCCTGCTACCCGGTCATGACCGTCAAAGGCGCTGCTATCCGTTCCTTTTTTGCGCACTGGGGGAGATGACACCCACCGGGTGTCCCTGATCCGGAGTTTTTATGAACGCTGTCATTAAGTGGCTGCTGCTCGGCAGCCTCTGCCTGGGCACAACCCAGTTTGCCAGGGCCGAGGTGGCCCCGGCGACCGATACCCCGACCACCCACACCCAGGCCTCATCCACCGCCTCACCGGCCGATCAGTCAACCCTGGCCGAACGTCAGGCCAAGGCGGAGAAGAAAAAGGCCGCCGCCAGAAAAGCGGCTGCCCGCTTTGCCAAGTGCGACAAGTGTCACGATGGGGAGGAGGGGATGCACGGCAAGCACGGCAGCGTCACCAACCCCAACACCAATGAGGCGGTCACCTGCACCAACTGTCACGGCAATGCGTCGGCCGATCACCGTAAACAGCGCGGCGGCATGGTCGATGTGATGCGTTTTGGTGACGAGGCGTTTCCCCTCAGCCAGCAGAACGGTGTCTGCATGAGTTGCCATGAGCCGGACGATCTGCGCAAGGCATTGTGGGCCCACGACGTGCACGCCACCCGGGTGAGCTGCACCAGTTGTCACCAGCTGCACCCGGCCAAGGAGCCCATGGTCGGCATTCCCGAAAAGTCCCGCATCAAGCTGTGCGTCGACTGCCACAGCAAGCAGCATGAGGCCAAGCAGCAAGCTGCCGTCAAGGAGGGCGCATGAGCACGACCCGTCGCGAGTTTATGGTGGGGATGAGTGCCAGCGCCTTGATCCTGATGACAGGTTCGCCCCGCGCCCTCGCCAACAGCATGACCATAGAGGGGGTACGCTACGGCATGATCCACGACGAGACGGCCTGCATCGGCTGCACCGCCTGCATGGATGCCTGCCGCGAGGTCAATCAGGTGCCACCCGAGGTCACCCGGCTGGAGATCCTGCGCAGTGGCCCCGTGGGGGAGTATCCGGATCAGGCGTACCGCTTCTTTCGCAAATCCTGCCAGCACTGTGACAATGCCCCCTGCGTGCATGTCTGCCCGACCGGTGCCTCCCACATCCGGGTCGAGGATGGCATCGTCGACATCAATCCCGATCTCTGCGTCGGCTGTCGCTATTGCCTCGCGGCCTGCCCCTATCAGGTGCGTTTTATCAACCCGGTGACCCGCGTCGCCGACAAGTGCGATTTTTGCCGCAAGACCAACCTGGCCAATGGCAAGCAGCCCGCCTGCGTGGAGGCATGCCCCACCAAGGCGTTGGTGTTCGGCAATCTGGATGACCCCCAAAGTCCCATCGCCAGGCGGCTGGTGCAGGAGACCACCTATCGCTACAAGCGGTTCCTCGGCACCTCGCCCAAGATGTACCGGGTGCCCAAAGGGGAGGTGGCATCATGAGCGCACATCGGTCTGATGGTCTCTGTCTGATGGGAGGTATGCACCATGTGGCATGACGCATTTCACTTCGACTCTCTGGTGTGGGACGGCCCCATCGCCATCTACCTGTTCCTGCTTGGCATCTCGGCGGGGTCGACCACCCTGTCGGTGCTGCTGCGGCGCCAGGGGGCCGGCAGCGAGAGTGGCATCATCAGGGCCACCGCCATACTGGCGCCGCTCAGCGTGATCCTGGGGCTCTTGATCCTTATCTTCCACCTGGCCCGTCCCTGGACCTTCTGGAAGCTGATGTTCCACTACCAGTTCGACTCCGTCATGTCGATGGGGGTCATGCTGTTTCAGGTCTATATGGCGGTGCTGTTCGCCTGGCTGGCCGTGGTGTTCAGGGCCGAGATCGGGGCGCTGCGTCGGCAGTGGCTAGGGGACAAGTTCACCTTTATCGACACCCTGATTGGCAAGCTGGCGCAGCTCGAACGGCTGCTCAGCCCCTTGCTGTTGCTGCTGGCGGTGTTGCTCGGGGCCTACACCGGCTTCCTGCTCTCCGCCCTCAAGACCTACCCCATGCTCAACAATCCCATCCTGCCTGCACTGTTTCTGGTGTCCGGCATCAGCTCGGGCATCGCCTCCACCATCTTGCTGGCGGTGACCCTGTTTCGGGAGGATGGCCACAGCCAGGGGGTGAGTTTCGTGCACAGGTTCGAGCGGCCCATCGTCGCCATCGAGATCTTCCTGCTGGTCTGTTTCTTCACCGGCCTCTACTTCGGTGGTGGTCAGCGCGAGGCGGCCATGTGGGCGGCGCTTGGCGGCGGTTTCTGGTCCCAGGTGTTCTGGTTCGGGGTGATAGGCCTTGGCATAGTGCTACCCCAGTCGCTGGGGCTGTTTGGTGCTAAGGCGCGGGCGCACCAGCCTGCCCGGTTGGCGCTGATCTGCAGCCTGAGTCTGGTGGGCATATTGCTGCTGCGTTACTTCATCCTCTATGCCGGTCAGATGACGGTGATGTAACGCGCTCGGCTCTGCCTTGGCGCAAGAGAAAAAGCAAAAAGGCGGGATGATCCCGCCTTTTTCATGGCTGTGCGTCGCGGTTGTTCGCCAGTGACCGCTCAGTCACTGGCCCCTTGCAGGGCCCGCACTTCGAGGCGTTGCTCGCCGGGGCGGCACACCAGCACGGATCCCTGCTCGAACCAGTCCCCCAGCACGATGCGGCGGGCGGGTTGACCGTCGAGCGTGAAGTCGTGGATGGCGGGCCTGTGGGTGTGGCCGTGGATCATGGTTCGGCAGCCGTGCTGGCGTAGCATATCGTCCACCGCCTGTGGCGTCACATCCATGATGGTCTGGCGTTTGACGGTTTTCTCCATCCGGCTTTGGCCACGGATCTTGTGGGCGATGGCCTGACGGCGGCTCAGCGGCAACCGCAAGAACAGCCAACGCAGCCACTTGAACTGGGTGATGCGGCGATATTTCTGATATCCCTCATCCCGGGTGCAGAGCAGATCGCCGTGGCTGAGCAGCACCCGCTCCCCATAGAGCTCGATGACGCAAGGGTCGCCGAGCAGGGTCATGCCAGCCCGCTTGGCAAACTGCTGGCCCAACATAAAGTCACGGTTGCCGTGAATGAAATAGAGGGGTACCTGCTGTTGGCTCAGGGCCGCAAAGGCCTCGGCGATCTGCTGGAGGAGCGGATTGGGATCGTCGTCGCCAATCCAGAATTCAAACAGATCTCCCAACACGTAGAGGGCGTCGGCACCGGGGGCGTCGTGCTCCAGAAAGTGCACCAGCGCGGCCGTCATGTCGGGCCGATCGCTGCACAGGTGAATGTCACTGATAAAGAGGGTGCTCATGATGGCGTGCGAGGTGCCCCGATTCTGGCTGTATGGGTCATAGGGTGAGGGTGCCAGTCAAACTGGTCAAGGTTGCGCCCTTCCAGGGTCAACAGCGCCTGATAGGGATCGCCGGACAATTTCAGCAGGCGGCAGATGGCCGCTTCCCCTTTCAGCCCTTGCTGCAGGCGCAGGGCGAGCAGGGTGCGGTAAAAGGGGTGACCAAAGTGCTCGATCAGGGCGGCCATCAGGCTGAGGTGGCGCCAGCCGTTGAGGGTCTCGACCCTCGCCGGGGTGACATAGAGCTCGATGGGCCAGCTGCGGCCATCGGCGTCGGTCAGGGTCTGCTCCAGCAGCCAGATGTCGCTGCCCAGGGCGCGGCGTTGCCAACCCTGTTCGGCAAATTGGGCGGCCAGTATGGCGGGCGTTTCATGCTGGCAGAGGATATCGAGATCGCTGCCGGGCCGGTCGAGCCCGATGGCCAGGGTGCTCACCAGCGCCACGTCCAGACACCGGCTTTGCAACTCGCGCCACAGGGGCGTGCCGGTGAGCAGGGCATGGGCCGCGCGCTGGCGCTCGTTGCCGTGAGCCAGATAGTCGAGGCGGCGCCAGTTCGGGCCCGTGGCAAGTGCAGATGGAAAAACTGCGGCCGGGGCCGCAGTCAGTTCATCTCGCAGAAGGCAGAGATCAGTCAGCAAGGGTCACCTTGGTGATCACCACGTCCTCTACCGGCACATCCTGGTGCATGCGGCCGGCGTTACCGGTCTTGACACCCTTGATCTTGTTGACCACGTCCATGCCCGCGGTCACTTCACCGAATACGCAGTAGCCGAAGCCCTGGGTGGTGGCGGATTTGAAATCGAGGAAGTCGTTGTTGCTTACGTTGATGAAGAACTGGGCGCTGGCAGAGTGCGGCTCCATGGTGCGGGCCATGGCGATGGTGCCGACCTTGTTGGACAGACCGTTGGCCGCTTCGTTCTTGATGGAGGCGCGGGTCTCTTTCTCTTCAAAGCCAGGGGCATAGCCGCCGCCCTGGATCATGAAGCCGTCGATGACGCGGTGGAAGATGGTGTTGTCGTAGTGACCGTCACGGCAGTATTGCAGGAAGTTGGCCACGGTTTCCGGGGCTTTTTCCGCGTTCAGGGTCAGAGTGATGTCGCCGTGATTGGTGTGCAGAGTAACCATGATATGTCCTTTCATTCTTTGGGCAAAAGTTGCGCGGGCAGATAAGCGGCTCGCAGCTTGTTGCAGGGGCTATGGCATAAAGTGGTGGCAATTCTAGCCCATAGTGGTCGTCTGGCATAGCGCTGACATGGCTGTGAGGCCGGATCCGCCCTGTTTTCTGCCTCGTTTTCTCCACCGGATGCGGGTAGAATGGCAGGCCATTTTACTCACAGGCAGTGGTCATAAGATGCTGAAGATATACAACACACTCACTCGTCAAAAAGAAGAATTCAAACCTATCCACCCGGGCAAGGTGGGCATGTATGTGTGTGGCGTCACTATCTACGATCACTGTCATATCGGCCACGGTCGCACCTTCGTCGCCTTCGACGTGGTGGCCCGTTACCTGCGTTACAGCGGTTATCAGCTCAACTACGTGCGCAACGTCACCGACGTGGATGACAAGATCATCAAGCGCGCCGCCGAGACCGGCGTCACCTGTGACGATCTCACCGAGCGCCTGATCGGCGACATGCACCAGGATTTTGATGCCCTCGGCATGGTGCGCCCGGACGTCGAACCCCGCGCCACCCAGCACATCAGTGAAATCATCGAACTGGTAGAGAGCCTGATCGCCAAGGATCACGCCTACGTGGCCGACAACGGCGACGTGATGTTTATCGTCGAATCCTACGCCGACTACGGCAAGCTCTCCGGTCAGGATCTGGAGCAGCTGCAAGCCGGTGCCCGCGTCGACGTGGTGGATGCCAAGCGTAACCCGCTCGACTTCGTGCTGTGGAAGATGTCCAAGCCCGGCGAGCCGACCTGGGAAAGCCCCTGGGGCCCGGGTCGTCCTGGCTGGCACATCGAGTGCTCCGCCATGAACTCCAAGCACCTTGGCAACCACTTCGACATCCACGGCGGCGGTTCCGATCTGCAGTTCCCGCACCACGAGAACGAAATTGCCCAGTCCTGCTGCGCCCACGGTGGCGACTACGTCAACACCTGGATGCACAGCGGCATGGTGATGGTGGATAAAGAGAAGATGTCCAAATCCCTTGGCAACTTCTTCACCATCCGCGATGTCTTGGCTCACTACGACGCCGAGAGCGTGCGTTACTTCCTGATGTCTGGCCACTACCGCAGCCAGCTCAACTATTCGGAAGATAACCTCAAGCAAGCCCGCACCGCGCTGGAGCGCATGTACACCGCCCTGCGCGACCTGCCGCTGGCCCCTGCTGCCGGTGGTGACGAGCAGGTGGCTCGCTTTAAAGAGGCGATGGATGACGACTTCAACACCCCGGAAGCCTACTCCGCCCTGTTCGATCTGGTACGCGAGATCAACCGCCAGAAGGGTGAAGACATGGCCGTTGCTGCCGCGCTGGGCGCCCGTCTGCGCGAGCTGGGCGCCGTGCTCGGCATCCTGCAGCAAGACCCGGACGCCTTCCTCAAGGGCAATGACGCCGATGACGAAGTGGCCGAGATCGAGCAGCTGATCGCCCAGCGCAATCAGGCCCGCGCCGACAAGAACTGGGCCGCCGCCGACGCCGCCAGAGCCCGTCTCACCGAGATGGGTATCGTGCTGGAAGACAGCGCCGGCAAAACCAGCTGGCGCCGTGCCTAAGGCCGGTTGCCCTGTTGGTGCCAACAGGTTGACCCAATAAAAAACCGCAGCCCAAGGGCTGCGGTTTTTGTTTGGGCGAGGGCTTTGCCCTCGAAGGGGTTTCGCCGCCGCTGCGCGGCTTGGCGAGTGACTTTTGAAAGACCAAAAGTCACCAAAAGTCTTCTCCCCCGGCAAACCGCCCGCTTCGCGGGTTCCCTCGTCTCGTCCAACGGGTCGGACGGAGCGCCGCAGACGGCACATCCCTGTGCCGACTGCGGCTGCGCCATCATCCCTGATGGCGCTCTTGACCCGTTGAACTTGGCTCGGCGGTTTGCAGGGGGACGAATACCGTGCCTGCCCGTGGCTTTAGCGTTCATGTTGACCGCCTATCCCGCCGCAGGGGGTTGGCTTTTGTGAAAGAGCGTTTGGGGAATAGAAATGAAAACCGCAGCTCAAGGCTGCGGTTTCATTTTGATGGGTGATAAACGAGACTTTCTTTGTTGGCTCCATAAATAGAATAGTGTTATCGAAAATATTACTCCTATGGGAATGCTGAACAGGTTGAGTACTACATAGAACAGCAGATGATAGCTTTTTTTTAGTTTTTTAGTTAACCCCAGCCTGAGATAGGATTAATAGATGAAATATAAAAGTCTCAGTTGTTATATGGATAACCAAGATCTATATCACTGTCATAGGTATCACTGTATAGTTCTGAGTAATCATTGTGCTCACCCATTCTCTTGTAGTTGATATAGAACTCGTCTAGATGTTTTCTTTTGTTTTCTGGTGCAGAGTTAATCATGAATTTTAAAGTCGATTCAGAATGCTTAATAGTGCCCTCTTTTGTATATATCGCTTCAAAAATATGTTCAAAGTCGGTATCTTGTGCATATAGACCTAAGGTACCTCGCCACCAATCAGTAGAAATGTAATCTATTACATCAATACCTCTGTTGGACTTTATTTCTTGTGCTGCTAAATGTTCTTGAAATCTAAAGTGTCCAAATGAAAGAGTATTAGTTACTCTGTCAATAACAATGACATTACATGGGTCGATTAACTCTTGCAAGCATGATTTGAGTAAATCATCAGTAAATGCGCTTAGAAGTCTACTTCGTAGAATTTCTAGCATTTCGCCTCTAGATAATGACCGAACATTTCTTTCTTGCATTACAAAGGCTATGGTAGATGCACATTTTATTAGATGTTCGCTTGATTGCTTCTGCCTAGTTATACCTTTATGAAAATCATAATGCCCTGTTAGCAATTTCATTCTTTCAGAGTAAATTGCACATTCATTGGAGGGGACTCTAACGCCTTTCTCAAAAAGGGCGCAAGTTATAGTTGCTATTAGAGGTGTTTTTATATAATCGTATAAATTGAGTGCATCTATTTTTTTGATCAGAGAGTTGTACTTATTCTCATCGGCTAACCATCCACTAATAAATCTATTCAATTGTTCTCTAGTAAATGGTAATAAAGTTATGCCAAGGAAGCTAATATCATTTAAATAGCTCACACAATCTCTACTTGATATTATTATTTGTGAGTTTGCAAAGCTTTTCTTGAATTCTTTAATTGCATCAATTATTTCAGGGATGGATGTGTATACTTCATCTAAACCGTCTAAAATCAATGTTATATCACTAGGGAGTAAATCTTTTGCTTGCACTAGATATTCCTCCGTTGCGGGAATGTCTTTGCTTAGCAATATCATTTTTAGTATTAGTTGAGATTTCAAGAAATCGCGATTTTTTAAGAAGTCGTGATTTTTAAAAAACTCATCATCTTTGAGTAAATCGGGGTCTTTTAAAAGGTCATCTCCATCTTTAGAGTCAAGAATGGGCTTTATTTTCTGATATACTCGATTTAGTGGTATGTAAATTATATTGCGGCATGTATATTTCTGTTGTTGCTCAGCATATACTTGTAAAGTAGTGGTTTTACCTACGCCTGCACCACCGTATATAGCGATATCAACTCCAGTTGCAAATATATCATGTGGTGATATAGAGACTCTATCATCATTTTTTTTACTATATTTAAGGGTTATAACTTTATTGAGAAATTTAGATTTATTCTCTATGTTAGATATAAATCCTAGAGTTTTCTCTGTTTTCATTAAAAAAATCTTAAGTAAAGATAAGCCTAGTGAACGGTTATTTATTTTAAGGACATCAGAATAATATTCTTGTCTATATTTATCTAGAGTTTCACTTATGCATTTTGAATTTATAGGTATTTCATACTGCGGGGCTTTAATAATGATCTTATCTAAATGGTTTAGCTTATTAACAAGGTTTATTTTGGCAGAAAAACAGTCTTGTAATAATAATATTTCAGCTCTAAAGTTTGGAGCTATTAGGTCATAACATTCAAATTTATCAATGTCCCCATTTTGGGAAATTGACTTTTTTAAATATGATATATAATCATTGATTATTGGGCGCTGTTTATCGTCAGAATATTTTGGTTGATTTAGCATCGATAATAGTGATTCACATTTATCATGGAGTGATAAAATTATTTCACTATGTATTGATTGAAGTTTCTTATAGTGCTCAGCTCTTTTTATATTCAATTGGCTGCTGAATTTATTAAGTTTTATGTTATATGCGTGTTCAATATCATCAATCGAAGTTGATGTGATTTGTATATCGTATTCTTTATTGATTTCGGTTAATTCTTTTTTAACTGTCGTCCATTGTGTGGTATCTACAGTTGCTTTTTCTAAAATATTTGATATCTCCATATGTAGCAAAATATTGCTATCAATAGAACCTACAAAAAAACTTAAATCACTATAAAAAGAGTTATTGGTATTGTGCTGTTCAGTCTTTAGTGCCGAGAGTAGTTCTTCATTTATTAGGCTGCGATTACACGTGTTGGTTAATTTATCTTCTATGCTAGTAAGTGATCTTAGTAATTCAGGTTTATAGTGAATAATATCTTGTATTATTTGAGGGCCATCATATATTCTTACCTTTTCTTTCAGTTCATAGAGTTGTGACCCTATCTCCTCAATGAGTCTACTTGATGCTTGCTCTGGACAGGCAAGTAAAACATCATCGGCCTTAGTTTTTTGTCCATCAATCAATAATATTTTGTCTGTTATGCATTGTCTTAGTTGATGTAACAATTGCGTCAGTTTAGCAGCCGTCTCTGTATTTTGTATGTCACCTATTTTTTTTGACTGAATGAATGTTATTTTGTTTTCTCTACGAGGTGGTTGCCGATAGTGTGCTATCAAGTCTTTTCCTTTTTCATAGGGCCCACCATTAAAATCAACCCGCTCGTATCCCATTGCTTCAAATAGAGGTTTTAAAATTTTTTTTGTAAAGTCATCCTCTCGCATGCTAATTAATGACTTTAAATAGTTATTAGATGATTCAGTCATAGTGATCCATTAATTATATTAAACAATGATTGTAATAAGGGCCGTAGGTTCGATTGGAAAAGCGTCATCGAACGTTCGAGAAATAAGACTTTATCATGGGTAAACGCTCACTGTCGGGCTTCAATATCAGGCACTCTCCGATAGGGGGACAGTTTTTTGCGGTACTTAATGTGTATTTTTAACCTATGTAACCAAGCTTATTTCACTTGCTGCATTATGTGCAATAGTCTGGCCTCGCCGTGTGGTGGGCGAGGTGCCGGATCAGAGATAATAAACCCTCCCGCTCTGTGTCCTGAATAGACAGAGTACTGTTAACAGGCCTCGGTGCGGCGGGCTGGGTTTTGCCCCCCTGTTGTTCGCCGAGGTGAGCCCGTTTGTCCAGGCCGCGAGGCAGGACGCCGAGCGAGCGCCGCTGGGCCAGGGATGGCCCATCGGCGCGTGCCGTCGGACAAACGGGTGAACCGAGGGAACCCGACGCAGGAGGGCGAACAAGTGGGGGTGGCCTTTCTTTTGGTGACTTTTCTTTGGCCACGCAAAGAAAAGTCACTCGCCAGGCCGCGCAGCGGCGGCGAAACCCCGTCGAGGACGGAGTCCTCGTGTCCTGCATGGCGAAGCCATGCCAATTAGGGGGGGCGATATTCCGCTATGCAATGACGTTACCGACCCCTCACCCTAACCCTCTCCCGCAAGGGGAGAGGGGACGGTTACCGCGGACGATTACGCTTCGCTAATCGACCCTACTCGACCCGATTCGACCTTACAAATTGCCCCAAGCGTCGCATCCGCATGGGGGCGTGGGCACAGCCCCGAGGGTTGACGGGAACGCCCGTCGAGGGTGCAACCCTCGGGTCACGGCGCAGGGGCGGGAGTCCGGCTGGACTGCACAATAATTGCTACCGCCCCTGGCTGTCGCTACCACAATGCGCTGTTGACCATCAGAGTGAACAAGGGGGCCAACAGGCACCGTGGTTATTTTACGGAGCCGTTTCGGCCCGATCCATGAAATTCCATTGATTTAGTGACGCAAGTGTCAGAATTGAATGGTTTTTTGCGCCAGCGCAAGGTTTCGGCGCCGATCTGGCGGGGGTGGTGGCGGGCCCCATGGCCCCGGCAGGGGGATCTTAACCAGGCAGATCAGGGGGCAAGGCCGGTGGGCGTGATGGGGGTTGGCCCCAAGGCTGTCGAGGCGGGGAGTGCGGGTCTGGGTAGCGCGTTGGCGAGAGGGTTGGCGTGATGCCATGGCGACACCAGACATCACACGGGGCCCCATGGGCCCCGCATGATGGGTTCGCCTAGCGGGCGGGGAAGTACTTGTTCTGGATCTGCTGATATTCGCTGCTGGCCAGCACCTGAGTCAGGCCGGTCTGGAACTCCTTGACCAGCTCGTCGCTGATCGGGCGGCTGAAGGCGAAGCAGAACTGCTCCGAACTCAGCGTCCAGGCCACCTTGAACTGGGCGGGATCCAGCTGCTGGGTGGTGATGAGATCCATCAGGGTGGTCTTGTTGGTTGAGACCAGATCGACCCGGCCCGAGGTGAGCATCTTGAGCGCCTGTGGCAGGCGGTTGGCAGCCATGATTTTCTGCTCGTCAAAGCCGTTGTTGAGCAGCAGTTGCTCCCCCACGTCGGCGCGCACCGCCCCTATGTTGTACTGCTGGGCATCCTCCAGCTTGGTGAGGGTGAGCGGGTGCTTGGCCAGCCCCATCAACACAATCTCGGCATAGCCGATGGGGCAGGCCCACTTGAACAGCGGATCCCGCGCCCCGGTACGGGCGGTGGAGAAGAGCACCACATTGGGTTTTTGGGTCAGCAGGTAGTAGCCCCGTGCCCAGGGCATGATGGTGATGGTCTGGGCCGGGGTGTGGGTCTTTTGCCACACCTGATGCAGCAGCTCGACGGCGAGGCCGGTGGGGGCGCCGGCTTCGTTGGCGAAGTTGTAGGGTTTGTACTCTTCGGTGAGGTAGTGCAGCTTGCCCAGTCCAGGGCTGGCCTGGGTGATGGCGGTAACCATGAGCGCGGCGATTCCAATCCATTGTTTCATCTTGGCCATCCTGATGGGGTGTTCCTTCACCCTCAAGTGTTACCACATCATGATTATTCGCCAATCGGATCGGCGCGGGCATCAAGGGGATGGGTCGCCAGGTCGCGCTGGATTCAAGGGGGAGAGAGGTATTTGATCCGCAGGCGCTGAAACTCCGGCGAGGCCAGCGCCCCGGTCAGGGCGTGCTGGAACTGCTTGACCACGCTGTCATCCACCTGAGGGCTGAAGGCGTAGCAGAGCGCTTCGGCATCCAGCACCAGGGCCACATTGAAATCATCGGGGTTGAGCTTGAGCTCGTCGATGGCGTCATAACCGGCCAGCTTGCTGGTGGCGAGCAGATCGGTGCGGCCCGAGACCAGCATGCGCAGCGCCTGGCTCAGCCGCTTGGCCGGTATGATGCGCGATTCATCCATGCCCCGGTTGAGCAGCAACTGCGCGGAGGCATCGGCTCGCACGGCGCTGATCAGGTAGGCGTTCATCTGCGCGGGGGTGGTCAGGCTGATGGGGCGCTGCTTGTGGGCCAGCAGTATGTATTCGGCGTCGTCGATGGGGCAGGCCCACTTGAACTGGGGGGCGCGGGTGTCGGTGCGGGCGATGGAGAAGAGCACCACATTGGGTTTGTGGGTCAGCAGGTTGTAGCCTCGCGCCCAGGGCAGGATGCGAATGGGCTGGGCAGGGGTGCCGCTGCGTTGCCAGACCATCTGCAACAACTCGACCGCCAGCCCGCTGGGCTGACCGGCCTCATCGCTGAAGTTGTAGGGGGGGGACTCCTCGGTCAGGTACTCCAGCTTGGCCAGATCTGCCTGCGCGGAACCAAGGTTCGACATCAACAGCAGATAACAGCACAACTTTATCCTCATGAGCCCATCCTTGGTGTAAAGCCTGTGATCCTCTTGCGCAGAGTGGGTAAAAAGGTCTGATATTGCAAGTGCTTACCAACGCCCCCTGCTGGTTCCCATCAGCTTGAACTGCTCATCACGCAGCCCGACCAGCAGCGCCTTGCCATCTGCTTGCAGCCGAAATTCGCCGTAGCGTGCCCCTTCATACTGCGCCCCTGTGCCCTCTTCGAAGAAGAAGGCATCGGGCCCGATCAGCCACTGGTTGTCGCTGCGCCGCACCTGTAACAGCCGCTCATCCGGCGCCAGTTGCGCAGGCGTGCCATCGGCCACCCAGCTGGCCACCTGTTGCCCATCGAGGCGGATCACCAGGGTATCGCTGCCATTGGCGCGTTCGCTGTCGCGATGGGCGCCGAGCTGGCGGGCAATGTCGTAGTTCAGCCGCATGTAATCCCCCTGCATCAGGGAGCGGGGGTCGACCGGTGCCAGCCTGAGCAGCACCCTGTCGGCGCTGCTGATGGCGCGCTCGTAACGCCAGACGGTGACGTTGATGGCTGCCAGTATGGCGAGGCCGGTCAGCAGGAGCCCAAGCCGTCTCATGATGGTGCCCTCCCATTCAGAACCTTCAGTAGCTGGCGAGTGCCGAGCAGCAGGGCGCCCGAGCCCAGCAGCAACCAGGATTTGGTCATCAGGGTCAGCCCCAGATCGTAGTAATAGAGGGAGCCAAAGCCGAGCAGCAGCAGGCCCGCCAGCGTCATCAGCCCCATGCTCCCGGCATAGAAGCCGAGCACCAGCACCAGCGTGCCAGCCCCCATGCCGGGGATGAGGGCGCTGATCAGCACCAGTGGCAGCCCATACCGCAGTGGCAGCTTGAGCCGGACCATGACCCCGAGCAGCAGGGCTGCGCAGAGCAGGGGATTGAGCCAGAGCGGCAGGCGGGAGTGGCCCAGCTCGTCGAGCATGTTGGCGCCCCCGTCCCACAGCGGCTGGTGCAAGCGCCCCAGCACCAGCAGGGAGAGCGCCAACCCCAAGGTGAGGGATTCGTAGCACTGATGGTGGACGGGCTGACGCTCCGCCTGCAGCCAGCAGAGGGTGATGGCCGCCATCACCAGCGGCAGCGCCAGCAGCTGCAGGCCGAGACAAGCCAGCCCAAGCGTGAGCAGTATGGCGGCGGCGAAGCTGTGGAACAGCCGGATCAGCCAGTGCTCGAACAGGGCGGCGATGGCCAGCGAGAGCAGGGCCAGCCCCAGCCAGAGTGGTGCCGAGTGCGGGTCAAGTTGATCGATGAGGCCATAGAGCAGCCAGGCATCGGCGGCCAGCGCCAGCGCCAGCACGAACTGATCCACCAGATCGCTGGATGTGGCATTGCGCTGGGCGAAGCGGTTGAGGCTATAGGCGATGGCCATCAGCACGACGCCCATCATCAGGGCGCTGTTGGCATCCCGGGTGAGCTGCGAGAACGACATAAACAGGAAGAACAGCAGGAAGAGGGCGGCGATCCAGCCCACCATGCCGAGCAGGAAGCGGCTCGACCAGTGGGGCCGGGTATCATGGGGGGCGTCCCCTTCCACCAAATTGGCCTGTTGCAGCCGCTGCCAGGGGGTCAGATCAGCCATGGTGCCTCCTCTTGACGGGCTTGCCAGATACCTTGCTTAGGCATGGGACCTCCGTTGCTGTTGCAGCCAGCGGCTGGCGGCCACTGACAGGCCGATAGCAATCAGACTGAGCAGCAGAAAGCCGTTGATGTCGGGCTCCATCCACTTGCCAAGGGCCGCCAGGATCACGGCGATCAGGCTCAGGCAGCCCATGGCGAGCCCGGCGATAAATTTGTGGTGCCAGCACAGATAGGCGGCGCCAAGCCATGCGATCCAGGCGGGCCAGACCCAGGGGGAGGCGGCATCAAACAGCGCCAGCAACGCCAGCAGGGTGACGCCGAGGCCGGCGGCCAGGCCCGGCAGCCAGGCCGGTAGCAGCGTGTGGCGCGCGGGCACCAGTGAAAGCAGGCCCCAGAGGGCGGCGTTGAGCAGGGTCAGGCTCCAGCCGAGCGCCTCTTCATCGAAGGCAACGAAGAGGGTGAACAGGCCGAGCCGCCAGTAGAGTACCAGCGCCAGCTGGCCGAGCAGCCAGCTTAAGGTCCACAGCAAGGGGCTTTGGCCGAGCGCCGCCAGTGGCAGCAGCATCAGGGCCCAGGTGGCGAACAGCTGCCAGGGGTCGGCGCCTGTCTGGTAGGTCTGCCCCACCAGGGCCAGCAGGGCACCGATAGTGAGCGCTGCGGCCAGCAGCAAGGCCTGGCGAGGCGTGTCGGCCAGGGGCTTGCGCCATAGCAGCACCAGCATGGCGAGCAGGGGCAGCTCCAGCAGGGCGAGGCGGGGGAGACGGCCCAGCTCCTGCCAGTTGAAGGCGACGAAGAGCACCAGACCGGCGCCCAGGCACAGGCTGCCAAGCCAGAGCAGCAGGCGATCGAACAACCATTGCCAGCGGCTGTGGCCGGGTGGCAGCTCGCACAGGGCGAGGGCGGCGGGCAGTTGCGCCTGGGCGAGGCGTCCGCGTCTGACCCAGTCGAGCAGCGTCTGTCTTGAGGTGAAGTGCATGGGAGGCTCCATGAGGTTTGCCGCATTATGCCACCGTCATGGCACTGCGGAACACTCCCCGTGTGCGGGCGTGCGGCAGCGGGGTGGGGGGCGCAGGGTTAGGCTGCTGACGCGGCAACAAAAAGCCCCGCCTGTTTGAAGAGAGGCGGGGCTGGCTTGGTAAAACACCACATGGATGCCGGCACGGGGCGGGGTAGGCAAGTGCTCACGCTTGCCTCGCCGCCTTCGGGGCCGGTCTGTGTCAGGCGAAGATCAGGGTGCTGACCCCGAGGCCGACAAACAGGATGGCGCAGGCGATGCGGATCCCCTTGAGCGGCAACTTGTCGGCGCCCAGCTTGCCGAGCAGCACCACGGGCACGTTGGCCAGCATCATGCCGAGGGTGGTGCCTGTGATGACTTGCACCAGCGAGTCATATTTGGCCGCCAGCAACACGGTGGCGATCTGGGTCTTGTCGCCTATCTCGGCGATGAAGAAGAGCACGAAGGTGGCCATGAAGGGGCCGTACTTGTCGAGCGAGCTCTCCTCGTCGTCCATCTTGTCCGGCACCAGGATCCAGGCTGCCATGGCAATGAAGGCGCCGGCGACCAGATAGATCATCACCTGGGGATCCAGCCAGCGGCTGATGAACTCGCCAAACCAGGCGGCGGCGGCGTGGTTGAGCAGGGTAGCCGCCAGCATGCCGGCTATGATGGGCCAGGGCTTGCGAAAACGACAGATGAGTAGCAACGCCAGCAGCTGGGTCTTGTCGCCGATCTCGGCGATAGCCACGCTCAGGGTTGAGGTTAACAAGGCTTCCATAAAAATGACCGGGGGACGGAATTGTTATACCTGAGACAAGCCTGCGCCATCCGTCCCCGGTATTGGCACTGGCCCGTCAAAGGTCTTGTCAAATCCACGGATTAGATGGATCACCCTGACCATGGTGAGTTGGCACCAAGCATGTTGATCAGGGTCGCAAACCGGTTTGGGATCGGGCTGCGAGACTACTCCCCCTCGATGGGAGCGGGCATTCTAGGGAAAAATCATCCGCCAGACAAGTGGGTTAGCCACCGACCAGCTTGACGCTGAAACCGGCCTTCTCCAGTTCGGTTTTGATTAGGTCCCGTTTATCCCCCTGGATCTCGATGATCCCCTCTTTCAGGCCGCCGCCGGTACCGCACTTTTTCTTGAGCAGGGTGGCGATGGCCTTTTGCTGTTCGGCCGGTACGCCGTGAATGCTGATGACGCCGGCGCCCTTGCGCCCCTTGGTCTCGCGCCGGATGCGCACAGTGCCATCCTGCGGGAAGGGGGAGGCAGATTGAGACTGGGTCTGTTCCTTGATGATGCCGCCATCTGTGCTGTAAACCAGGCGGCTGTTGTTGTCGTGACTCATGGCAATACTTTATGGGTTAGCTAAGCGGAGTTTGATTTTACTCAAATAAAAGTTGAAGACACAGCATATAATGCCCCGAGTAAAAGCGAATTATTATTGTTTAACTTCAGGAGTCAGTCATGGTACTCACGCAGTTGTCACCGGGACAGAGTGCTCGCATCAAGAACATGAACCAGTTGACCCGCCCCCTGCGGCGCAAATTGATGGTGATGGGCTTGTTGCCACAGACTGAAGTCATCTATCTGCGATCCGCCCCGCTGGGGGATCCGCTTCAGATCCAGTGTCAGGGGATCTGTCTCTCCATGCAAAAGAGTCTGGCCCAGCAAATCGAGGTCGAACCGGTATGAGTTATTCCCTGGTAACCGTCGGTAATCCCAATAGCGGCAAGACCTCCCTGTTCAACGCCCTGACCGGTGCCCGCCAGCAGGTGGGTAACTGGAGTGGCGTCACCGTCGATAAAAAGATGGGCGAATTTTCCGCCGATGGTCACGACTACAAGCTGATGGACCTGCCCGGCATCTATAGCCTGGCCAATCAGGAAGGGAGCCTGGACGAGCAGATTGCCAGTCGCTTCGTTCAGGGTCAGCAGCCGGACCTGCTGCTCAATGTCATCGATGCCGCCAACCTGGAACGCTCCCTCTATCTCACGCTGCAGTTGCGCGAGCTGGGGCTGCCCATGGTGGTGGTGCTCAACAAGCTGGATATCCTGCAAAAGCGCCGCATCGTTATCGACGAGAGCAGGCTCGGCAAATCCCTCGGTTGCCCGGTGGTTGCCCTCTCTGCGCACAACAGCAAGCAGGTTGCCGCCTTCAAGCAGCAGATCCAGCAGTTCATTGGCCAGCCCCAGCAGGCGCTGCGGCTCGATTACGGTCGCGACCTTGAACACGATCTGGCAGAGCTTGAGACCCTGCTCGCCCCCCATCACCTCACCCCCCGTGGCCGCGCCCTGCGCCTGCTGGAAGAGGATGTGGTGATGCAGGAGACCCTGTTGCCCGGCCAGCAGGCCGCCGCCACTAACGTGGTAGCCCGTGCCCATCATGCCCAGGACATCGATCTGCAACTGGCGGATATCCGCTATGGCCACATTCACCAGTGGGCCGGCCAGGCGTGTCAGCAGAAGGGCAAGCTCACCGTGGCCCAGAGCGAATGGCTGGATCGGGTGATGCTCAACCGCTGGGTTGGCATTCCCTTCTTTCTGCTGGTGATGTACCTGATGTTCATGTTCGCCATCAAGGTGGGCAGCGCTTTCATCGACTTTTTCGACATCATGGGCGGTGCCCTGTTCGTGGATGGCGTGCACCACCTGCTGGGGCTCTTCGGTGCCCCTGATTGGCTGGGGGCCATACTGGCGGATGGCTTCGGCGTCGGCTTGCAGACGGTGGCCACCTTTATCCCGGTGATCGGCTGTCTCTACCTGTTTCTGGCTGTGCTGGAGAGCTCAGGCTATCTGGCCCGGGCCGCCTTCGTGGTGGATGCCCTGATGCGCCGCCTTGGCCTGCCGGGCAAGGCATTTGTGCCCATGCTGATGGGCTTTGGCTGTACCGTGCCGTCGGTGATGGCGACCCGCACCCTCAACTCGGAGCGGGAGCGGCTGATGACCTCGGCCATGGCCCCCTTCATGTCGTGCGGTGCCCGCCTGCCGGTCTACGCCCTGTTTGCGGTGGCTTTCTTCCCCGAATCGGGTCAGAACCTGGTGTTCGGTCTCTACCTCATCGGCATTGTGGTGGCGGTGCTCACCGGCCTGCTGCTGCGCAGCACCCTGCTGCCAGGCAAGAGCGACGCCATGTTGATGGAGATGCCCGATTACGAGTGGCCGCGCCCCATCAACGTGGGGATCAAGACCTGGCAGAAGCTCAAATCCTTCGTGTTCGGCGCCGGTAAAACCATAGTGCTGGTGGTCGCCGTGCTGAGCGTGCTCAACTCGCTGGGCACGGATGGCAGTTTCGGCCACCAGGATCAGGAGAGCTCGGTGCTGAGCAAGATAAGCCAGGCCGTGACCCCGGTGTTGCACCCCATAGGTGTGCGCGATGACAACTGGCAGGCCACAGTGGGTATCGTCACCGGCATCTTCGCCAAAGAGGCGGTGGTCGGCACCCTCAACAGCCTCTACGCGGGCAAGAGCGGTGGTGAGGAGGCGGGCGAGTTCTCGCTGGTGGCCAGCTTCCACGAGGCCGTGGCTGCCGTGACGACCAATCTGGCGGAGATCAACCCGACCGACCCCATGGGGCTTGCCGTTGGCAATCTCGGCGACCAGCAAGCCGCCGCCGACGCGCAGGAGGTCGATGTCTCCACCTACGGCAACATGCAGGCCCACTTCGACGGCGCGGCCGGTGCCTTTGCCTACCTGCTGTTCGTGCTGCTCTACATGCCCTGCGCCGCCGCCATGGGGGCGCTGGTGCGGGAAACCGGTCGTCAGTGGGCGCTCTTGACCGCCGCCTGGTGCAATTACGTGGCCTTTATGTGCGCCACTGTCTTCTATCAGCTTGCAACCTTTACCGCTCATCCCGAGCAGAGCCTGTTCTGGATCGGCAGCTATGGCCTCTCCCTGCTGCTGCTCTGGTGGCTGGGCCGTCGTCACGGCGACATAGTCGCCCGCAAGGTGGTGGCCCTGTGATCCTGCGGGAGCTCGGCGACTATCTCGCCGCACAGCAGAAGGTGAGCCGGCGGGATCTGGCGCGCCACTTCCACACCTCGGAAGATGCGGTGGAGGCCATGCTCGGCGTCTGGATGCGCAAGGGTCGGGTCGCCAAGCGGGAGACCCAGGTGTGCGGCGGCAGCTGCTGCGGCAAGCGTCAGGAGGTGATGTTCGAGTGGTGTGAGCCGGGCCAGATAGGCCTGGTGCAAAAGCGCTGAGCCTGCGCTCTGGTCCGCCTCACTCCATGACAAGGGGACGGGACTGACCGGCGGGTGCCTGCGGTGGTGAATGCCCACTGTGGATATCTGGCTGAATAAAGAAGAGGCCGACATCGCTGTCGGCCTCTTTGTCTTTTCATCTCAGAAGACGTCGGCTGCCCGATTAATCCTCTTCAGCCCAGCGGCGTGAGCGTTCAACCGCTTTTTGCCAGCCGTGGTAGCGCTTGTCGCGATCGGCGTGATCCATCTGCGGGATAAACTCGCGATCCACGCTGAACTTGTCTTCCAGCTCGTCAGAGCTCTTCCAGAAGCCGACGGCCAGACCGGCCAGGAAGGCGGCGCCCATGGCGGTGGTCTCGATGCGGGTCGGACGCACCACCGGGGTGTGCATCATGTCGGACTGGAACTGCATCAGGAAGTCGTTGGCGACGGCGCCACCGTCTACCTTCAGGGCCGCCAGCTTGATGCCGGAGTCCTGCTGCATGGCATCCAGCACATCGCGGCTCTGATAGGCGATGGACTCCAGCGCAGCACGAATGATGTGGTTGCGGTTGGCGCCACGGGTCAGGCCGACCATGGTGCCGCGAGCATAGGGATCCCAGTAGGGGGCGCCCAGACCGACGAAGGCTGGCACCAGATAGACGCCATTGGTGTCACCCACCTTGGAGGCGAAGTAGTCGGTATCGCGGGCATCGTGAATGAGTTTCAGCTCGTCACGCAGCCACTGCACGGTCGCGCCGCCCATAAAGACAGCCCCTTCCAGCGCGTAATTCACTTCCCCTTTCGGGCCAATGGCGACCGTGGTCAGCAGGCCGTTGCTGGAGCGAACCGGCTCTGTGCCGGTGTTCATCAGCAAGAAGCAGCCGGTACCGTAGGTGTTCTTGGCCATCCCTTTTTCGAAGCAGAGCTGGCCAAACAGGGCAGACTGCTGGTCACCGGCAATGCCGGCGATGGGGATACGGGAGCCGCCGCCACGGGTGGTGTAGCCGTACACTTCGGACGAGGGCTTGACCTCTGGCAGCATGGACAAAGGAATGCCCAGCTCGTCCAGCATCTTCTCATCCCACTTCAGATCGCGGATGTTGTAGAGCATGGTACGGGAGGCGTTGGTCGGGTCGGTGACGTGCACTTCGCCGTTGGTCATCTTCCACACCAGCCAGGTGTCTATGGTGCCGAACAGCAGCTCGCCGTTCATCGCCTTCTCGCGGGCACCTTCGACGTTGTCGAGGATCCACTTCACCTTGGTACCGGAGAAGTAGGCATCCAGCACCAGACCGGTGTTCTCGCGCACATACTCTTCCAGGCCACGGGCCTTGAGCTCTTCACAGATGGCGGCGGTGCGGCGGCACTGCCAGACGATGGCGTTGTAGATGGGTTTGCCGGTGGCCTTTTCCCATACCACTGTGGTTTCACGCTGGTTGGTGATGCCGATGGCGGCAATCTCTTCGCTGCGCAGGCCCGTCTTGGCCAGCACTTCGGTGAAGACGGAAGACTGGGTCGCCCAGATCTCCATGGGGTCGTGTTCTACCCAGCCCGCTTTCGGGTAGTGCTGGGTGAATTCGCGCTGGGAGGTGCCGACGATATTGGCATCCTGGTCAAACACGATGGCGCGGGAAGAGGTAGTACCCTGGTCCAGAGCGACGACATATTTTTTTTCAGCAGACATGATGTTCTCCACGTTTTTATTTTCCACGTTTTTACACGTTGGGGAGGGCCGCTCTTATGCGGCGGCCTCTTCGTTGGCGGTTTGGGCAGCTTGCTCGGTGGCGGCAACACGGTTGCCAGGCACACAGGGGGCCAACACTTTCACGTACAGGGCGGTACCAAGCTGGGCACCGACGATGGGGCCAAGGATGGGTACCCAGAAGTAGGGGTTGTCACGACCACCGGTCATGGCCACGTCACCCCAGCCTGCCAGGAAGGCAAACAGTTTGGGGCCGAAATCACGGGCCGGGTTCATGGCAAAACCGGTTAACGGGCCGAGGGAAGCACCGATCACGGCGATCAGGATACCGATCAGCAGGGCGGCGGCGAAGCCTTTGGGGGCACCGTTGTTGTTGTCACCCAGCGCCATGATGCCCAGCATCAGGACGGCGGTGATCACCAGCTCGACCGCGAAGGCTTGCATGTTGGAGAGCAGCGAGTGCGGATAGGTAGAGAAGATGCCAGCGGTGCCAAGGCTCTCGACGCTGCCGCGCACCACGTTGTGGGTCACTTCCCACTGGGTGAACAGGCCGCTATAGAGGAAGTAGACAAGGGCGGCGAAGCAGAAGGCGCCTGCGACTTGAGCGATGATGTAGGGCACCACTTTACGTTTGTCGAACCCGCAGAAGGTCATCAGCGCCAGGGTCACGGCCGGGTTCAGGTGGGCACCTGAAATACCCCCGGTCACATAGATGGCGATGGCGACACCCAGACCCCAGGTAATCGAGATTTCCCATTGTCCGAAGTTGGCGCCTGCCAGCACCAGGGCGGCCACACAACCAACGCCGAAAAATATCAGCAGGCCGGTGCCGATAAATTCGGCGATGCACTCGCCAAGCAGGGTATTGGGTCTTTGTATGCTCATACCGTTATTCCTTATATCTACCCAGAGTAGGTTTGATGTTCTGTTTTGTTGTTTTTTTCAGTCCCATTATTTCGTTGGAAAACGTTTTTCTTGTTTTTTGAGCTGACGCAAACGTTATGCTCGTTTGTGCTCGTTCCAGGACGAGGGAGAAAATAAACCTAAATCGAACATTCACCACCTCCTCCCCGCAGGAAGTGTGGACAAGATCCCACTCATTGCTAAAAAACTGTGACGGAAAGCAAGATGCAGCCATGCTTGTACCACTTAGTGGGTATCTGAAAGCCTTGCTGTATAAGGGATTGCGGCTGATACGCAACTACTCAACTGGCGCTTTCTTTTGTAATAAAACTGCAATATTTGAGCCTCCATCACAGATTAAATGTTCATATATGAGCACAATAGGCTCGCTTTCGAATCAGGACTCCTCTGGTTGGTCAGCATGGACAGGGCACCCTCAACCGCCCACAACAACAATAAGGACGCAGAACATGCTTAGTCTCTTCAGGCCTGCCCCACATATAGACAGGCTCCCGGCCGACAAGGTCGATCCCTTCTACAAACGCATGCGTTGGCAGGTGTTTTTCGGGATCTTCTTCGGTTATGCCGGTTACTATCTGGTACGAAAAAACTTCAGTCTGGCGATGCCTTATCTGATTGAACAGGGGTTCTCCCGCGGCGATCTGGGCCTGGCCCTGTCGGGGGTTTCCATCGCTTATGGTCTGTCCAAGTTCCTGATGGGGAACGTCTCTGACCGCTCCAATGCCCGTTACTTCCTCTCCGCAGGCCTGCTGCTCTCGGCCGGCATCATGTTCATGATGGGGACAGTGCACTGGGCCACCTCCAGCATCGGCATCATGTTTGTGCTCTTGTTCCTGAACGGCTGGGCACAGGGCATGGGCTGGCCGCCCTGCGGTCGCACCATGGTGCACTGGTGGTCACAGAAGGAGCGTGGCGAAGTGGTCGCGGTCTGGAACGTGGCGCACAACGTCGGCGGCGGCATGATAGGCCCATTGTTCATCCTCGGGATGGGCTGGTTCAATGACTGGCGCAGTGCCTTCTATGTGCCGGCGGCTGCGGCGGCTGCCATTGCGGTGATCACCTTCTTCGTGATGCGCGATACCCCGCAATCCGTGGGTCTGCCCCCCATCGAAGAGCACAAGAACGACTATCCGAAGGATTACAACGAAAGCCATGAGCAGGAGTTTTCCGCCAAGGAGATCTTCGTCAAGTACGTGCTGCACAACAAGCTGCTGTGGTATATCGCCATTGCCAACGCCTTCGTTTACCTCATTCGTTACGGCGTGCTGGACTGGGCCCCGACCTACCTGAAAGAGGCCAAGGACTTCAGTGTCGATAACTCCTCCTGGGCTTACTTCCTGTACGAGTGGGCCGGTATTCCGGGCACCCTGCTGTGCGGCTGGATCTCGGACAAGCTGTTCCAGGGTCGCCGTGCCCCGGCCGGTATCCTGTTCATGGTGCTGGTGACCGTTGCCGTACTGGTTTACTGGTTCAACCCGGCTGGCAACCCGACCATCGACATGATGGCACTGGTGGCCATCGGCTTCCTGATCTACGGTCCCGTCATGCTGATCGGCCTCTATGCGCTTGAGCTGGCACCGAAGAAAGCAGCCGGTACTGCGGCAGGTTTCACCGGGCTGTTCGGTTATCTGGGCGGCGCCGTGGCAGCCAACGCCATGCTGGGCTACACGGTTGACCACTTCGGTTGGGATGGTGGCTTCATGGTGCTGACCGCGTCTTGCGTGCTCTCCATCATTTTGCTGGCCATGACCCTCAAGCATGAGAACATTGCCGTCGCGGCCAAGAAAGCGGCTGCCGATAGGGCATAAAACGTGATCCTGCCCTTATCGATCCGAAAAGGGATCAGGTAAACTGCAAAAGGCCCCGCATCTGCCGGGGCCTTTTTTCGTCCCATCATCGGAGTGCAAGCGTGAAGCAAACCCAACGACATCTGGAGATCCTGGACGTCCTGACGCGGCAGGGCTTTGTCTCGACCGAGGATCTGGTGACCCACTTTGACGTCAGCCCCCAGACCATTCGCCGGGATCTGAATGATCTTGCCGAACAGAACAAGATCCGGCGCCATCATGGTGGTGCCTCCCTGCATTCGAGTACCGTCAATACCGCCTACAGTGCCCGTAAAGTGATGCAGCTCAAGGAGAAAGAGCGTATCGCCCGCGAAGTGGCCGCCAACATTCCCGACGGTTCGTCGCTCTTTATCGACATAGGCACCACCACAGAAGCCATCGCCCGTGCCCTGCTGGATCACCGTGAGCTGCGGGTTGTCACCAACAACCTCAACGTGGCCAGCATTCTGACGGCCAAGGATGACTTCACCGTCATCATCGCCGGTGGCGAGATCCGCAACCGGGATGGCGGCATAGTGGGGGAGGCGACCCGCGATTTCATCGGCCAGTTCCGCATGGACTACGGTGTCATCGGTATCTCGGGCATCGACAATGACGGCTCCCTGCTCGATTTTGACTATCACGAGGTGAAGATTGCCCAAGCCATCATCGCCCACTCCCGTCAGGTGTTTCTGGCCGCCGACCACACCAAGTTTGGTCGCAATGCCATGGTCAATCTGGGCAATCTCAACCAGATCCACGCCCTGTTCACTGATCAGGAGCCGCCCGAGAAGCTCATGCGGTTGATGTCCCAGCATCAGATCGCGTGCCACATCTGCTGAGTTGCCCCCGCACTGGTATCAGGCCGCCGCACCGGCGGCCGCTTCTTTTCCGCTTCCTCCTCCTCTCTGTTTGCACACCCTGCGCTTGCATTCTGGATGCCCCGCGTCTTGGATGCCCACGGGCATGAGCGCGATCTCGCGCCCCCTTTTTTGCCAGCCAGCCCCTTGCTGACACCCTGATCACCGACGGCCCGCATTTTTAGCATTGCCATAACCATCGCGATCACATTTTCTCCATAAAATGTTCGTTTATCATTTTTTCATGCTCTAATATGAGCGAAATCAAACATTGCTGTCATGGCAACACAAAATAAGAAAGAGTAGGTGAACATGAGCGAACATTATGATCTGGTCGTCGTTGGCGGCGGCATCAATGGGGTGGGCATTGCGGCTGATGCAGCGGGTCGGGGTCTGAAGGTTGCCCTGTTCGAGGCGCAAGATCTCGCCTCTGCCACCTCTTCCAATTCCAGCAAGCTGATCCACGGTGGCTTGCGTTACCTCGAACATTACGAATTCCGGCTGGTAAAAGAGGCGTTGGCGGAGCGGGAAGTGCTGCTCGGCATGGCCCCCCATATCGCCCGTCCCATGCGCTTTCGGCTGCCCCATCGCCCGCACCTGCGTCCGGCCTGGATGATCCGCGCCGGTCTGTTCCTGTATGACAACCTGGCCAAGCGCGACAAGCTCAAGGGCAGCTGTGGCCTGCGCTTCCTGCCGCAAGACGGCCTGAAGAGCGGTATCAACAAGGGCTTCGAATATTCGGATGCCTGGGTCGATGATGCTCGCCTAGTGGTGCTCAATGCCATGATGGCCCGGGACAAGGGTGCCGATGTGCAGACCCGTACCCGCTGCATCAAGGCGGTGCGTGGCTCCAAGCACTGGACCCTGACCCTGGAGCGGGAAGGGGGCGAACAGTTCACCGTCACCTGCCGTGGTCTGGTCAATGCGGCCGGTCCCTGGGTCAAGACCTTCTATGACGAGAGCCTGCACGAGAAATCTCCCCGTGGCATTCGCCTTATCAAGGGCAGCCACATCATAGTGCCGCGCATCCATGAGCGCGAAGAGGCCTATATCCTGCAAAACGAGGACAACCGTATCGTCTTCGTCATCCCCTATCAGCAGGACTACTCGCTGATTGGCACCACGGACGTGGAGCATCACGGCAGTCCGCGCGAAGCCAGGATCAGCGACGCCGAGATAAGCTACCTCTGCAAGGTGGTCAACGCCCACTTCACTCGCCAGATCGCCCCGAAAGATGTGATCTGGACCTATGCCGGGGTGCGCCCGCTGTGCGATGACGAGTCCGACTCCCCCCAGGCGGTGACCCGCGACTACACCCTCGAGCTCTCCGGCGAATCCGACGGTGCGCCGCTGCTCTCGGTGTTTGGCGGCAAGCTCACCACTTATCGCAAGCTGGCCCAGGCCGCCTGTAACAAGCTCAAACCCTGGTTCAGCCAGATGGGCGAAGATTGGACCGCGAGCAGCCGTCTGCCCGGTGGTGAGTTCGACTGCTCCACCACCGAGTTGGCCCGCGCTTACATGCTCGAATTTGACTGGCTGGATGAGCGCAATGCCCGCCGTATCGCGGAAGCCTATGGCAGCCATGCTCGCCTCTGGCTGCACGAGGAGCGCGGTCAGCACTTTGGCGCCGGTTTGTACGAGTCGGAAGTGCGTTATCTGATGAGCCGCGAGTGGGCCCATTCGATGGAAGACATACTGTGGCGCCGCAGCAAGCTGGGGCTGCGCCTGTCCGATACCGAGCAGCTGCAACTGCACGTCTGGCTGGAGCAACACCAGCACGCCCTGCTCAAGGCCAGCTGATTGATGAAGAGACGGGCGGCCCCTTGGCCGCCCGCCGTTAAACTGCAATAAACCTCTGTTATAACAATAACCTACATCCAATACACAATAACAAAGAGCACCGCGCATGAAAAAACTCTCTCTCTCCCTGATCGCCCTTGGCCTGGGGGGCGCCCTCGCATTGCCTGCCCTGGCTGCCGATGAAGGTAAAATCGTGATTGCCCACCGTGGCGCGTCCGGCTATCTGCCCGAGCATACCCTGGAGTCCAAGGCGCTGGCCTATGGCATGGGGGCCGACTATCTGGAGCAGGATCTGGTGATGACCAAGGATGACCAGCTGGTGGTGATGCACGATCACTTCCTCGATGGCATCACGGACGTGGCCGAGCGTTTCCCCGGTCGGGTCCGTCCGGACGGACGCTACTATGTGGTGGACTTCACCCTGGACGAGGTGCGCTCCCTGCGCATGACGGAGCCGTTCCAGCTGGTGGATGGCAAGCAGGTGCCCGTTTATCCGGCCCGCTTCCCGCTGTGGAAGTCCAGCTTCAAGATCCACACCTTCCAGGAAGAGATAGAGATGATCCAGGGGCTCAACAAGAGCACTGGCAAGCACATTGGCATCTACCCGGAGATCAAGGCCCCCTGGCTGTTTCGCCACGAAGGCAAAGATATCTCCAAGGCGGTGCTGAACGTACTCAAGGAGTACGGCTACACAGGGAAGGATGACAAGGTCTACCTGCAGAGCTTCGATGCCGACGAGCTCAAGCGCATCAACAGCGAGCTGATGCCGGCCATGGGCATGGACTTGAAACTGGTGCAGCTGATGGCCGAGACCGACTGGAACGAGACCATGGTCTATGATGCCAAGGGCAAGGCAACCCCTTATGACTATGACTGGATGTTCAAGCCGGGCGCCATGAAGACCATCGCCAGCTATGCCGAAGGGATAGGCCCCTGGAAGCCGATGATAGTCACAGAGCCGGGCATCCTGGGCAAACCTGTGTTTACCCATATGGTGAAAGAGGCCCATGCCGCCGGTCTCAAGGTACATCCTTATACCTTCCGTCAGGATGAAGGCCAGATCCCGGCCTATGCCAAGGACTTCAGTGATCTGCTCAACATCTTCCTCTATCAGGCCGATGTGGACGGGGTGTTCAGCGATTTCCCGGACAAGGCGGTCGAAGTCATCAAGGCACACGGCAAACCATAACTGCAGAGCAAGACGCGAACGCAAGCGGGGCCAGGTGCCCCGCTTTTTTATAACATGGAGGCAAGCGCTGGGGTGGGATGGTGGTTGAGCAGCGCTGACAGCCGCATTGGGGTGTAACTATAGGTTTACGATTTTTGGCGATTAAGGACCTGTTATCCGCGACTTTCTGGCTGTTTAGGTCACCGCGCTGGTCGATTATCCACCTATCAGGCAGTTTAACCGCTAGTTTCACTTGATTGTTTGTTTTTCCTTGGTAAGGTGAGGGCGGTTGCGTAACAATGTGCTGACTTGTGTAAACAAAAAGATACGACCAGTGCAATTGGCTTAAAAACGGTAGAGAGAATGAGATCATGCAAAGAGACCCCCTGAACAACATCCATATCCAGTCCGAACAAGTGATGATCACGCCTGCCCAGCTCAAGGAGAAGCTACCCATCTCCGACCAGGCGCTGGCATTCGTGCAAGGGGCCCGTACCACCATCGCCGACATCATTCACCGCCGCGATCACCGCCTGCTGGTGATCTGTGGTCCCTGCTCCATTCACGACATGGACGCCGCCAAAGAGTACGCAACCAGACTCAAAGCGCTGCATGACGCTTATCAGGACTCTCTCTACATTGTCATGCGGGTCTACTTTGAGAAGCCACGCACCACGGTCGGCTGGAAAGGCTTTATCAACGATCCGAATCTGGATGGCACCTTCGATGTGGAGTTGGGGCTGCACCGGGCCCGCGAGCTGCTCTGCTGGCTGGCGGAGCTGGAATTGCCGCTGGCGACCGAGGCACTCGACCCCATCAGCCCGCAATACCTGGCGGAGCTCTTCTCCTGGTCAGCTATTGGCGCCCGTACCACCGAATCCCAGACTCACAGGGAGATGGCATCCGGCCTCTCCATGCCGGTGGGCTTCAAGAACGGCACCGACGGCAACCTGGGTACCGCCATCAATGCGCTGCAGGCGGCCTCCAGCCCCCACGCCTTCATGGGGATCAACCAGCAGGGTCAGGTCGCCTTGCTGCAGACCCAGGGCAACCCGGATGGTCACGTGATCCTGCGCGGCGGCAAGCATCCCAACTACGACTCGGTCAATGTGTCGCTGGCAGAAGAGGCGCTGGAGAAAGCGGGCCTGCTGCCCGGTCTGGTGGTGGATTGCAGCCACGGCAACTCCAGCAAGGATCACCGTTTGCAGCCCAAGGTGGCCGACAACGTGATCCACCAGATCCAGGAGGGCAACCGCTCCATCATCGGGGTGATGCTCGAATCCCACCTGTTCGAGGGCAACCAGTCCAGCGAGCAGCCCAAGCAGCAGATGCGCTACGGGGTCTCCATCACCGATGCCTGCATCGACTGGGACACCACAGCGACCCTGCTAGCCCGCTGCCACAACCAGCTGGTTGAACCTCTCAAGGGCAGAACTGCACGGTAAGCCGTGGTATCTTGTCGTAACCTATTGAACAATCTGGGTATCACCGCACGTGGCATCACGCCGTGATACTTTGTTGCCTCTTGAATTTCAGGGTGCCGCTGCCCGCGGCGCCGGCAGGGACTGGATATGGCTGAAGAGTTGAATGCCCTCAGGGACAAAATCGATGTGGTGGACAGGCAGCTGATCGATCTGCTGGCCGCCCGTCTGGCCCTGGTGGGAGAAGTGGGTGAGGTAAAGAGCCGCTACGGCCTGCCCATCTATGCACCGGACAGGGAGGCAAGCATGCTGGCTCGCCGCCGCGCCGAGGCCGAACTGCTGGGAGTGCCCGGCGATCTCATCGAAGATGTGCTGCGCCGGGTGATGCGTGAATCCTACATTCTCGAATCGGCCAGCGAAAAAGATAACCACTTCAAATGCATGAAGCCGGACCTTGGCAAGGTGGTCATCATCGGCGGCCAGGGCCAGCTGGGCCGGCTGTTCGGTCACATGTTCGGCCTCTCCGGCTACCGGGTCGAGACCCTCGAACAAGCAGATTGGCCAAGGGCTGACGCTATCCTGGCTGATGCGGGTCTGGTGATGGTGGCAGTGCCCATCGACATCACCTGCCAGATCATCGACCGACTCGGCAACTTGCCCGTCGATTGCTTGCTGGTGGATGTCACCAGCGTCAAGAGTGAGCCGCTTGCCCATATGTTGGCGGTACACCAAGGGCCCGTGCTGGGGCTGCACCCCATGTTCGGACCGGATGTGGCCAGCCTCGCCAAGCAGGTGATCGTGTGCTGTCAGGGCCGTGACGCGGCCGCCAGTCAGTGGTTGCTGGATCAGATGACCATTTGGGGCGCCCGCTTGCAGCAGGTGGAAGCCAAGGCTCACGATGAGGCCATGACTCTCATTCAGGCGCTGCGCCACTTCGCCACCTTTGCCTACGGTTGGCACCTCTCGCAAGAGAGTGCCAATCTGGATCGCCTGCTGAGCCTGAGCTCCCCCATCTACCGGCTGGAGCTGGCCATGGTGGGGCGGCTGTTCGCTCAGGACCCGGAACTCTATGCCGACATCATATTGTCGTCACCGCAGAATCTGGCGATGATCCGCCGCTACTACCAGAACTTTGGCGAGGTGCTGGGGCTGCTGGAGCGGGGGGACAGGGCCGGATTTATCGACGCCTTCTCACAGGTCTCCGGTTTCTTCGGCGAACACGCCGACCAGTTCCTGCGCGAGAGCCGCATGTTGCTGGCCCAGGCCAACGACCGCCGCCAGCACGGCTGATGCGATTGCACATAAGCATCATAGAGAAGGGGCCTATTCGGCCCCTTTTCTGTCTGTGTTATCCGCCCTGAGGTTATTCAGGCTGCGGCAGGCGCAGATCGGCGCCATCCCAACCGAGTGGCAGGGTCAGCAGTTGATCGATCAGCTCCCGGCGATCGGATTTCTCCAGATAGGCGAGGTAGAGCGGACGGCTCAGTGGCTGGCCTCCCTCCACCAGATGCAGCAGTCCCTGCTCCAGGAAGGGGCTCACCATTCGCCGTGGCAGATAGGCGGCACCGCCATTGGCCAGCACGAACTGCAGCGCCATGCTGGCGGAGCTCGAGTGCAGTACAGGTGTCTTTTGCAGGCTCTGCAAGCGGCTGGGTTGCGGCTCGAAGCTAGTGCCCCAGTCGAGGTGAATGTGGGGCATCTGCATCAGGCTGTCGGCGCTGGCGGCACCATCCCGGCTCACCAGCTCGAACACCAGCTCACCGATGGGGTGCAGGGCAATCTCGTCAATCTTGGTTGGCTCGGAGAGCAGGGCCAAGTCGAGGGAGCGCTCCAGCAACTGGCGGCACAGGTGCTCGCGCGAGGCGGTTTCGAGCCGCACGGCGAGGCCGGGAGCCAGCGCATAGACGTGATTGAGCCAGTCGTTGAAATCGAGCTCCCAGAACACGGCGGGCGCGCCTATGGCGAGCTGTTGACTGAAACCGGGGGAGAGCGCTACGTCCTGCTTGGCCCGACCCAGGGTATGCAAGATAGCATCTGCATAGGGCAGCAGACGTTCACCGGACGCGGTCAGGCGGATGTTGTTGCGATGACGGGCAAACAGACTGACCCCGAGTTGCTGCTCGAGCTGGCGGATCCGAAAGCTCACCGCCGACTGGGTCAGGTAGAGATTCTCAGCAGCCCGGCCAAAGTGCCGGGTCTTGCTGACCTCGATAAAGGTCCGAAGCAGTTCGGTATCCATTAATCGATGGACTCGTCGCTGCCGCCGCCACTGCCATTGCCACCTTCAAATCCACCGCCACCGGTTTCCTCGTTGGCGCCACCCGCGACTGTGCACAGACGATGCACGCGCTTGGGACCTATCACCTTCAGATATTTGAACCACACCTTGGCATGGGGGTTGCTGCCGGCAGAGCCAGATTTGATTTGTTCGAGAAAGGCGCTTTCTATGTCATCGCGCGGCGTCAGGTTGCCCTGATAGAGCGCCAGCATGGCGGTGCCGTATTTTTCCAGACTGTCCGCTTCGGCCACAGTGAATTCGCCACTGCGACGCAGGCCACGGGGAAAATGTTTGAAGTCGTTGAAACGCTTGTCGGATTCGAAGCTCATAGTGCTCTTTTTCTGGTTAGTTTGACCTTTGCGGGCAAGTATCATCAGGCTGTCGCAGAGTGCAAAATCAATTTTTTCACTATATGGATAAATTTCTTTAATCGAAAGTGATTTATCCATGATCCAATGGGCATGCAGGGGAAGCAGAAGCAAAAAAGTGAGAAAAAAAGCGGAGTTATGTCAGGTTCTATAAAGGTTTGGTGGGTAGGTAGACGATTTTTTGGTTAAAAATAAAGCGCCGTTTGGCGCTCTATTTTGCATCATTCATGAACCAACGTAGGAAATTTGGTCTCGATAGATGCTTACTCTATCATGGCTGGCTGGGCCAGGTTGTCGGCACGCCACAGACGGTAGCGCACTTCATACTCCTGCGGGACGTAGAGCACGAACGGCAGCTTGGAGTTGTAGTTCACGAAGAAGCCCTGACCATAGATCTGGACGAAGGTCTCTTTCTTCTGGGCATCCGGGCAGGCCATCAGGGTGCTGATGGGATCGGAAACCTTATCGAGCATCAGGTAGTTGTAGCCCCAGCCCTTGACGCTGTGCTGTTCCAGATTGCCGGCGAAGCGCGGCACATTGCAATCGACCATCATTTTCTTGCCGACCTGCAACTCGACCATCATGTCGGCTTCATTCTCGACTTCTGGCAGGCGGATGACGACACGTTCCTGGTTTACTTCGGCGGCCGGGAACATGCTGATATCAAATTTTTTCGGTTCGGCGGCGAAGGCATGGCCGCCCAGCAACAAGGCGCCCAGCAGGCTAAAACGCAATACGGTTTTCATCTGTACCTCATGGGGTTGGTTCAACGCCGCTAGACTAACCGCTCTGCCCGTTTCATGCCAGCGATCTGCGGTGCAAATCATGCTGGATCCGGCACAGGATGACGTGTTTTGGTTGTTTTCTGACAGGGTGCACACTCCTTGTGCGCCTCACCGGCCAGGGGCTGGGGTAGCCGGCACCGGGCCCTGTTTTTCAGCTGCATCCCCTGCCCACCCCTGTGCAATCAGCGTATCAAGAGGAGCTGTTTGGCCGAGACGCCGGGTGCCCGCTTGCCTTGGGTATTCATAGTACTCGCGGTACTCGCGCCCGGCCTGACAGGCCTTGAGCAGAGGGGGAGCCCCCTCGTCCAAAGAGACTGCTCCGCGCTACCGTGGGGTTGCTTTGCAGCAGGTGGGGCCGATTAGCGATGAGTGCGGAGCTGTTCTCTCTTTGGCTGTGCTGGCGCAGACGCAATAAAAAGCCCGCTGCGAGAGCGGGCTGTTCATGGCGGGTTGGCTTGGCCTCAGGGGGCGCGATAGAAGCGGTTTAGCTCATTCATCACCTGGATCATGACGCCCATGTCGGGGGTGTCGTGCTTGATGGGACGGTAGCTGTCGCGCTCCAGCAACTCGAAGTCACCCTGCTTGTTGAAGTGGGTGATGGTGTTGTCCTGATAGATGGCAAAGTCGCGCTGATCTCCCGCCAGCACCCAGTTGCGCGGGCTGGTGTCGAACAGGTTGCGGCCTATGCTGTAGTCCCGCGCCGGATTGCGTACCCCCAGCATGTTTTGCATCAGGGTCGGCACCAGATCCACATGACTGCTAGCCTGGCTCAGCGGCAGGGTGTCATTGCCCGGCCAGGCCAGCACGAAGGGCACCTGCACCTGGTAGGGTGAGTAGTTGGTGCCATAGCCCCAGCTGTTGCTCTGGGTTTCGTTGAACTCCTGACCGTGGTTGGCGGTGATGACGACTATGGTCTGCTCATTGAGCCCCTGTTGTTGCAACTGGGTCAGCATCTGCTCCAGCAACTGATCGGTATAGAAGACGGTGTTCTTGTAGCGATTTTCCAGCTTTTGCAGGTTCTCGGTCTGATAGGCGGTGGCCGGATTGAACTTGGTCAGCTCGGGCTGGAAGGGTCCCTTGATGTTGGCTGGCAGCTGGTAATCACCCGGGCTTGACAGATAGACCAGCGAGAACCAGGGCCTGTCCGGTGAACGCTTGGCAAGCCACTGCTGCCAGTCGTCGATCAGCTGTCTGTCATCGGTCTGCTCTGAGACAAATACCTGCTTGCGCAGGCCCGAGAGTATGCTCTGGCGATACTTCTGGGCATCGTCCAGCGCGCCGAACAGACCAAATTGGTAGTCCTGGCGCAACATCTCGTCGAACAGTACCGGCGGCGTTTTGTCGTTGCGAATGTCGTCGTAATAGTGGCCGGGCAGGCCATAGAAGAGGCTGAACATCCCCATCACATCATTGTTGCCGCCACTCATGTGGTTGGCAAAGTGGAGGTGCTGATCCGCATAGCGCTGCAGATTGGGCATGTTGATGTTGTTGAGCATGTCGGCCCGCAGCGAGTCTACCACCACGATCAACAGATTCTTGTGCTCGACGGGAGCATTGACGCTGAGCGGACGCAGCGGGTAGCGCAAGCGGCTCGCGCGGTCGCCATCCTGGGATTCGGCCTGCTTCTCGTACTGATCCAGATCCAGCCAGCCGTGTTTGGCCAGGAAACTCTTGGCGGTCATGGGGTAGGAGAGGGGGAAGTTGGCACGTTGCATCGTGATGGGCTGATACAGGGTGGCATCAGCCCAGCTGTTGACCACGTGGGTCAGAATGAAGCAGACCAGCAGGGCCAACCCCACCTGATTGCCATACTGGCGGCGTTTGCGCTTGTTGATCTTGCGCCACACATAGGCCGACAGCAGCAGTTGCAGCAGAAAGATGGTCGGCACCGCCACGAAGATGATGCTCCAGATCGAGCCCTCCTCGGTTTGGGCCTGATCCAGCAGCAGCTGCCATACCTGACCGTTCAAGTGGAACTTGAACAGCTGGAACACCTGGGTGTCGATGAGCAGCAGCACCTGCGCCAGGGTGGCAATGATGGCCGAAATGAAGCGCAGCGCCTTCTCGTTGGGCAGCACGAAGGTCAGGGGGAACACTGTCAACAGGTAGGTGACAAAGCTCAGAAACGAGAAGTGGCCTATCCAGCTGATGATGAGATAGGTCACGCCGAGCGTGCTCGATGGCCAGCTGATCGCCCCCAGATAGCGGGTGGCAATCAGCATGGCCAGGATGATGTTGAAGAAGGAGAACCAATGCCCCCAGGTGATCAGGCGAGAGACATTATCACGATAGGGGTTGCCGGTTTCGACCATAGTGATCCATCTGCGTTGAGAAACGTCAAAAAAAAGCGGCGATTCAGTGTGCGTCGTGGCGATTGTCGACCGAGGAAGTCAGTGCCTGGACAAATTTTTCAGTGATCGCCTGGCGTTGTGCCGGGGCCATGCCGTTGATGATATTGGTGGTCACGTTACCCAGCACCATCAGGCTGAGGTCGACTGGCGCTTTGTGCTTTTCCAGTACTGTGATCAGGTCATTCATCAGGTCATCAAATTGCTGGTTTGTGTACTTTGATACGATGGGCATAATCTTGAGTTCATCTCGGTTCAAAGCGCCTTATAATACTTCACCCTTTCGGCTAACACTATGGCTTTGTGACATGAGTCTCGATATCGACAAGATCATTCTTCACTCCCTGCGCCAGGGCGGCGATGGTCAACCTCACGCCGACACCCGCAGCCAGACCCTGCCTGCCGATGAGGCGGTACAGGGGCTGATGGCGGAGCTGCATCGCATTTACAACGGCAAGGGTGGCAAGGGTTTTGGCTTCTTTGCCGACCCAGAAACTGCCGTGGCCGAGCTGGCGGAGGGCGAAACGGCCCCCAAGCAGCCTTCTCCCGCCTTTCGCATCGCCCTCGAGCAACTGCTCGGCGAGCAGAGCGAATTCGTCCCCTTTTCGGTCAACATGACCCATCTGTTGGTGAAAAACCTGGTGGAGCACGCCCTCGACGAGCAGGGGGTGCTGCTGTTTGCCAAATACAACTATGTCGGGGTCGATTATCTGATGCTTGCCCTGCTGGAAGGCAAGGAGAGCGTCACTGTCAGCGAGGCGCTGGACTTGCGCCATATTCATTATCTGGATATCGGCAAACTCAATCTGGTGGCTCGCATCGATCTGACCGAATGGAAAACCCAGCCAGACTCTCGCCGTTATATCACCTTCAGCAAGGGGCGGGTCGGCCGCAAACTGGGCGACTTCTTCATGGATCTGCTGGGTGCCCGCGAGGGGATGGATGCCAAGGTGCAAAATAAGGGGTTACTGCAGGCGGTGGACGATTATTGCGACAGCCGCCAGCTGGAGCCGGCCGAACGCAATGACTACAAGAAGCAGGTCTTCAAATATTGCACCGAGCAGGCCAGCGCCGGAGAGGAGATCGAAATCAAGGAGCTCTCTGCAGAATTGCCGGGCGATGGCGACCTCGATTTTTACAGCTTCATCGGTCAGGAGTATGAGCTGGAAGATCGCTTCCCCGCCGATCGTTCCACTCTGCGCGGCCTGACCAAGTTCGTTGGGTCCGGTGGTGGTCTGACCCTGAGCTTCGAGCAGAAGTTGCTGAACAGCCGGGTGTTTTACGATCCCCAGACAGATACCCTGACCATTCGTGGTGTGCCGCCAAACCTAAAGGATCAGCTGCTGCGCCAGTCGTAATGTGATCCGCTTACCATTTTTGGCAAAAAGACACCGCACTTTGCTGCGGTGTCTTTTTATTTAAAGGGGTAAGGCTTGCCGAAACCAACTCGGTGCTTTGTTAACAAATTAAACAGAATAATCACCATGAAAGGGTTTTCAATGAGGTGAAAACCCTTTCAATTGTGTTTTTTTATTTCTGTTTGGTAATTTAATTTCCATTTTTGGCGAGGAATATGCCAATAAATGGCGATAACCCCCTGAAATAAGAAAATGTTTTCAGAACTTGTTGGAGGAAAACACGTAATTGCATTTCAAAAATGCGAGTTGCGTCATGTGAGGGGGTGACGGCTTGGGATAATATTCATCCCGCACACAATGCTCTTACAGCGCGGAACTAATACAAGGAAAGGCTCATGAAAAAGAAATTGCTGTCATCCCTGATCGGTCTGGCTACTCTGGGCGTAGCCTGCTCTGCCACCGCCGCCATTGACGAAGGTCAACTGACCATCTGGATTAACGGTGACAAGGGATACAATGGTCTGGCCGAAGTTGGCAAGAGATTTGAAGCCGAAACCGGCATCAAGGTGAGGGTTGCTCACCCTGATCAGGTGGAAGTGAAATTCCAGCAAGCTGCTGCCACCGGCAACGGCCCGGACATCTTCTTCTGGGCTCACGACCGTTACGGTGAGTGGGTCAAAGCCGGTTTGCTGGTTCCGGTGACGCCGAGCGCTGAGACCAAAGGCAAATTTGAACAGCTGGCATGGGATGCCATGACGGTGGATGGCAAAACCTATGGCTATCCGGTTGCCATGGAAGCGGTCAGCCTGATCTATAACAAGGATCTGCTGCCTGAGCCGCCGAAAACCTTTGAAGAGATCGCCAAAATTGACGAGACCCTGAAGAAGAGCGGCAAGCGCGCCATCATGTGGGCCTATGACACCCCCTATTTCAGCTACCCGCTGCTGGCTGCCAACGGTGGTTACGCCTTCAAGAAAACCGCTACCGGTTATGACGTGAAAGATACCGGCGTGAACAACGCGGGTGCCAAGCTGGGCGTGGGCTACATCTCCGAGATGATCAAGTCCGGTCATCTGGAAAAAGGCATCGACTACGGTGTGATGGACGCCAAGTTCAACAAGGGCGAAGTGGCCATGATGATCAACGGTCCCTGGGCCTGGAGCAACCTGGACAAGAGCGGCATCAATTACGGCGTCGCGCCGCTGCCGACCCTGAACGGCAAGCCGGCTAAAGCCTTCGTTGGCGTACTGGGTGCCACCATCAACGCCGCCAGCCCGAACAAGGATCTGGCCATCGAGTTCCTGGAAAACTACCTGCTGACCGATGCCGGTCTGGCACCGGTTAACGCCGACAAGCCGCTGGGCGCCGTGGCGCTGAAATCCTTCCAGAAAACCCTGGAATCCGATGCGAACATCAAGGCCACCATGCAAAACGCCCAGGCCGGCGAGCCGATGCCATCTGTTCCCGAGATGAGCCGTTTCTGGTCTTCCCTGGAAACCGCCCTCAAGAACGTGACCTCCGGTCGTCAGGGTGTTGACGAGGCACTGGATACCGCTGCCAAGCGTATCGTTCAGTAAGCACGCACGACCCGGGAGGCCGCAATGGCCTCCCACTCTCTCAAATATCTCTTGGCGTTATAAAGGTTAATTGGCATGGAAGTAGTACCTTCTGTTGAGTCCTATGCCGGTCCGAAGGATAAGCACACTTGGCTTAAGTGGACCATCGCTGCTCTGGTTGCCATCCTCAACGGCTACGCAGCCGTATTGATGTACGCCAGTGGCGAGTGGGTATTCGCGCTGCTGTCTCTGGTGGTGGTTTCCGTCGGTTTGTATGTCTTCATGAACAAGAAGACCTATGCCCACCGCTATATCTTCCCCGGTGTGGCTGGCATGGTTGTGTTTATCATCTTCCCTCTTGTCTACACGATCGGCATTGCCTTCACCAACTATTCTGGAACCAACTTGCTCTCCCTCGAGCAGGCGCGGGATTACCATCTGAAAAAAAGCTACAAGGTGGCGGGCGGTGAGTTCGATTTCACCCTGCTGGGTGGCGACAATGGCCAGTTCCAGCTGCTGCTGACACAGGATGATCACTCCTTTATCAGCCAACCTGTTTCCCTGATGACCAACAAGGCCCGTGCGCTGGCGTCCCGTGAGGGCAGAGTGCAGAGCTCCCAACAAGTGGTTGAGTTGCAGCCCTTCACTGGCGAAGCCGCCAGCCAGGCCGCGCCGATCCGCACCATCGTTGAGCATCGTTCTCACCTGAGTGACCTGGATCTGGTTCTGCCGGACGGTGGTACCCACCTGACCCTGAGCAGCCTGCGCAAGTTTGCCGCCCAGAAGCAGCAGTACACGCGTCTGATGGATGGCGCCGTACTCAGTTCCGGTGTGGTCATCAATGATCGCAACCTGTTGCGTAACACCCAGACCGGCGAGCTGATGCTGCCCAACGGTGACACCGGCTTCTATCAATACATCGACGAGCGGGGAGAGTTTGTCGGCAAGGGCATGGCGCCGGGGTTTGTGGTGAGTGTGGGGTGGAAAAACTTCGTGCGCATCATGACAGACCCGGGTATCCAGGGTCCCTTCATGCAGATCTTCATCTGGACCGTGATCTTCTCCACCTGCTCGGTTGTTTTCACCCTGGCCATCGGCATGGTGCTGGCCTGTCTGGTGCAGTGGGAGTCCCTCAAGGGGCGCGGTTTCTATCGGGTCATGCTGATTCTGCCCTACGCGATTCCGGCGTTTATCTCCATCCTGGTGTTCAAGGGGTTGTTCAACCAGAACTTCGGTGAGATCAACATGTTCCTGGAAGCGGTGTTTGGCATCAAGCCTGACTGGTTTACCAACCCCTTCCTGGCCAAGGTGATGATCCTTATCGTCAATACCTGGCTCGGTTACCCCTACATGATGATCCTCTGCATGGGCCTGCTCAAAGCCATTCCGGAAGATCTCTATGAAGCGTCCGCCATGGACGGGGCGGGTCCGGTGCAGAACTTCTTCAAGATCACGGTTCCGCTGTTGATGAAGCCGCTTACACCGCTGCTGATTGCATCCTTTGCCTTCAACTTCAACAACTTCGTACTTATCCAGTTGTTGACCAACGGGGCTCCGGACATCATAGGCGCCAGTACCCCTGCCGGGACCACGGATCTGTTGGTGAACTACACCTACCGGATCGCGTTCCAGGGCTCGGGTGGTCAGGACTACGGTCTGGCCAGTGCCATTGCCACCGCCATCTTCCTCATTGTCGGCGCGCTTGCACTGCTCAACCTGAAATTGTCCAAAGCCGACAAGCAACACTAAGGAGGCTTCTCAATGGCTATCGTACAACCCAAATCAGTCAAATACCGGGTGTGGGCAACCCACCTGGTCATGTGGGGCTTCCTGGCGCTGATCATCTTCCCGGTGATCATGGTCATCGCCATCTCGTTTCGTACCGGTAACTTCTCGGTCGGGGAGATCATCCCCTCCAATCCGACCCTGGATCACTGGAGGCTGGCGCTGGGTATGTCCATCACCAACGCCGATGGCAGCATTACGCCGCCGCCGTTCCCCGTGCTGACCTGGCTGTGGAACTCCATCAAGATCGCCGGTATCACGGCCCTGATGATAGTGACGCTGTCGACCACCTGTGCCTATGCGTTTGCCCGCCTGCGTTTTCGTGGCAAGTCCACCATCCTGCAGGGCATGCTGATTTTCCAGATGTTCCCGGCCGTGCTGGCGCTGGTGGCTATCTATGCGCTGTTCAACAAGATTGGTGACTATGTGCCCTGGCTGGGTCTCAACACCCACGGTGGCCTGATCCTGGCCTACATGGGCGGCATAGCGCTGCACGTGTGGACCATCAAGGGCTACTTCGAGACCATCGACTCCTCACTGGAGGAGGCGGCGGCCATCGATGGGGCGACCCCCTGGCAGGCATTTCGCCTGATCCTGTTGCCCCTGTCGGTGCCCATCCTGGCGGTGGTGTTCATTCTGGCTTTCATCGGCACCATCACAGAGGTGCCTGTGGCCTCCATCCTGCTGCAGGATGTGAACAACCTGACCCTGTCGGTCGGTGCCCAGCAATACCTCTATCCGCAGAACTATCTGTGGGGTGACTTTGCCGCCGCCGCCGTGCTGTCGGGCCTGCCCATTACAGTGGTGTTCCTGATGGCTCAGCGTTGGCTGGTCGGCGGCCTCACCGCCGGCGGAGTGAAAGGTTAAGTGGCGCCACGCAGTCAGCACCCAGGTGTTCCTGATGGTCTATCGCAGGGTTGGCTGGTCGGTGGCCTCACCGCCGGTGGCGTGAAAGGTTAAGTGGCGCCACGCAGCCAGCACCCAGGTGTTCCTGCTGGTCTATCGCAGGGTTGGTTGGTCGGTGGCCTCACCGCCGGCGGCGTGAAAGGTTAAAGGTTTATGGCCGGGGGAGCTGACTCCCCCCGCTATCACGATTTGCACAGATTTCAGAGCGGAGCTCGTCATGGCTGAAGTAGTACTCAACAACGTTCGCAAGAACTACGATCCGGCGGTCCACAAGGACACGCTGCGCAACATCAACCTGGCCATCAAGGAAGGGGAGTTCATCGTCTTCGTCGGCCCGTCCGGCTGCGGCAAGTCCACCTTGCTGCGAATGATCGCGGGCCTGGAGGACATCACCAGCGGTGAGCTGACCATCGGCGGTCGCTACATGAACGACGTGCCGCCGGTGGAGCGTAACGTGGGCATGGTGTTCCAGTCCTACGCCCTCTACCCGCACATGAACATCTACGAGAACATGGCCTTTGGCCTCAAGCTCAAGAAGATGAGCAAGGAGAACATCCACAAGCGGGTGATGCGCGCCGCCGAGATCCTGGGGCTTGAGCCGCTGCTTGACCGCAAGCCCAAGGCTCTCTCTGGCGGTCAGCGCCAGCGGGTGGCCATCGGTCGCTCCATCGTACAGCAGCCCCAGGTGTTCCTGTTCGATGAACCCCTGTCGAACCTGGATGCGGCCCTGCGGGTCAAGATGCGCATCGAGATCGCCAAGCTGCACAAGGAGCTCAACTCCACCATCATCTACGTGACCCACGATCAGGTGGAAGCCATGACACTGGCCAACCGCATCGTGGTGCTGAGCCCGCTCAAGGGCGATGCCGAGACCAACCTGGAACAGTTCGGCACCCCGCTCGATCTCTACCACAACCCGGATAACAAGTTTGTGGCGGGTTTCATCGGCTCACCCAAGATGAACTTCCTGACGGGTGAGTTGCAGGAAATTGGCGAGCAAGAGTGCCTGGTCAAGCTCACCTCCGGCGATACGGTGCGGGCGCGGGTGGATGCCCGTCGTGGCGCTGTCGGTGACAAGGTGGAGCTGGGCATTCGTCCCGAGCATCTGTTCCCGCTCACGCACCCCCATGCACACAGCAAGGTGAGCGGTGTGGTGCAGGTGGCCGAACATCTGGGCGCCGAGTCGTTCGTCTATATGGATGTGGATGGTCATGACTTCACCGTCAAGACCACCTCGGATGTGGATGTGGCGACCGGTCAGACCTACAGCGTGGGTATCCCGGCTGAAGCCTGTTATCTGTTTGACGCTAAAGAGCAGGCATTCCCTCGCACCGCCAAGTACATTCGCACCTGATTTTTTTGCGCTGGTATTCCTTAGTATGCAATGCCTTTTTGCCGGTCGTCAGACCGGCTTTTTATTGCCTGCGGTTCGGGATCCCCGCCTGCTTGACACACGCCTGTCGCTTGACCGGCTCCGCCTGCAAGTGGGCGAGGGGGTACTCAGAGAAGCGCGGGCGTTGCTTGTCCTTTTCCTTGGGTATGGAACTCTCCTTTTGAGCCCTTTCTGTGCGTCACCCCAGCTTGCACCAGGGAGGCGCGACTACCGAGGGCTGCGTGTTACACTGCCGCCCCGTCAGTTGGCAACAGGAGAAAACATGAAGCAATTTATGGAGATAGCGGGCCGCCAAATGGCCTATCTGGACGAGGGGCAGGGACCGGTTCTGTTGTTTGGTCACAGTTACCTGTGGGACAGCGCCATGTGGGCGCCGCAAGTCGCCGCGCTCAAGGGCCAGTATCGCTGCATCGTGCCCGAGCTGTGGGGCCACGGTGATTCTGACCGGTTGCCGGACGGTCCTTGCACCCTGACGACCCTGGCGCGGGATCACCTGGCCCTGCTCGATGCTCTCGGGATCGACGAGTGCGTGCTGGTGGGCCTCTCCATTGGCGGCATGTGGGGGGTAGAGCTGGCCAACATGGCGCCGGCCCGTATCAAGGGTCTGGTGCTGATGGACAGCTTCGTTGGCCTCGAGCCCCAGATTACCTGCGAACGTTACCTCGGCATGCTCGCGATGATCGAGCAGCTTGGCACTATTCCGGCGCCCATCGTCGAACAGGTTGCCCCTCTCTTCTTTGCCAATCAGCCCGATGCGGCTTTGTTGGCAGATTTCACGGCGCGGCTGGCGGCCTGGCCTGCCGACAAGATTACCGCCATGGTGGCGGTCGGTCGCAGCTTCGTGACCCGGGAGGATCGCATTGACTGGCTGGAAGAGATCACGGTACCGGCGCTGGTGATGACCGGCTGCGAGGACAAGGCGCGCCCCGTGCTGGAGGGCTACCTGATGGCCGAGGTGCTGGGTTGCCCCTTCAAGGAGATCCCGGCTGCGGGTCATATCTCGTCGTTGGAAAATCCCGCCTTTGTCAATCAGGCCCTGGCCGCATTTCTGGCCGACCGCTGAGACCGATACGCCAGCTTTGCCTGACCAAGAAGGGAGCCATGGGCTCCCTTCTTGCTTGTGAGGGTGTGGTGACTTACCAGATATACCCGATCCCGAATCCGGCGTAGTGCCCCCCTGCTGCGTTGGCACTGTGAGGCTGGATACTCGCGCACTTTATCAGGGGGCCGACAGCGCCAGATAGGCCATGGTCAAGATGACACAGGGCCTCTTCGAAAAGATGCCCTGTGGGAATGAACCAGGAGTGCGAGAAGCTGTCTCGTCAGGCGTCAGGCGTCAGGCTGGAGGGCGTCATCGCGCTTGGGCCAGGCATTGATCACCGCCTTGACCAGGGTAGCGAGAGGGATGGCGAAGAAGACCCCCCAGAACCCCCACAGGCCGCCAAACACCAGCACGGCAATGATGATGGCTATCGGATGCAGATTGACCGCCTCGGAGAAGAGCAGGGGCGCCAAGAGATTACCATCCAGGGCCTGGATCACCAGATAGGCCACCATCACCCAGACGAACTCAGAAGAGAATCCCCATTGAAACAGCGCCACCATGGCCACGGGGACAGTCATTACCGCTGCGCCTATATAGGGAATGAGCACAGAGAAACCCACGGCTACCGCCAGCAGAGCGGAATAGCGCAGGCCCATCATGGCAAACGTAATGTAGGAGGTCACCCCGACGATCAGGATCTCGATCACTTTGCCCCGCACATAGTTGATGATCTGGCCGTTCATCTCGGTCCCGACCTGCTTGACCAGGGCCCGATTGCGCGGCATGAAACGGGCGAGCCCCGAGAGCAGCAGCTGCTTGTCCTTGAGCATGAAGAACACCATCAGCGGCACCAGAATGAGGTAAATGAGCAGGACCACCACGTTGACCAGCGAACTCAGTGATGCTGTCACCAGATGCTCGCCACCACTGAGGATGCGCTGACGGATGCTGTCAATCACAGTCTCGACCAGGGTGACGTCGATAAACTCGGGATAGAGCTCTGGCAGGGTGCGGACATAATCTTGGGCATGGGCCAGCATGGAGGGCGCCTCCTTGATCAGATTGATGCCCTGGCTCACCAGGGTCGGGATCAGGCCCAGCAGTGACATCACAGTCACCGCGATAAAGAGCAGCAGCACCAGCGTGGTGGCGAGCGTGCGGGAGAGGCCGCTCCGTTGCAGCCTGAGTACCGGCCACTCCAGCAGATAGGCCATGACGATGGCCACCAGTATGGGGGTCAGCAGGCTGCCAAACAGCCAAAGCATGGCAAAGCTGAACACCAGCAACAGGAAGAGAGCGACCGCATCCGGGTCGGAAAAACGGGTCTGATACCAGCGCTTTAGTACTTCTAACATGACAGCATCCTTTCGTGACGGGGGCTCATGATGGCTGTTTGGCCCCGACAACCAACTGTAAAAAGATCGTATTGTCCGGCGCCTGTCGCAGCCTGACGACGTGTCCCTGGCGTTGCAAGTAGGCCGGAATATCCTGCCGGGAGCCAGCATCGGCCAGCCGAATGGTCACCGTTTGGCCACTTTTGGCTTCCCTTAGCCAGAGCTTGAGCCGGATCAGTGGCTCGGGGCAGCGCCAGGGGGTCAGATCGAGGTGTTCCATGAGGGCTCCAGCAGGCGTTAGGCGACTATTATGGCCGTGATGGGTGCACGAAACAACGCTTGTAGCCCTAGAGGGGCAAGGGTATTCTGCCGAGGTCCCTACTGATGGAGATAGAGATAACGTGGCACGCTTTTCCCCTTTGATGGCATCGCTTCCCCTGCTGGCTTCCCTGATGGTTGCCACTTTCCATGCCCAGGCGAGCAACCAGCTTCCTGATATCGGCACCGCCGGGGTGGCGGCCCTGCCCATCGAGCAGGAGATGCGCTATGGCAACGCCTTCATGCGTTTCGCCCGGGCTGGCCTGCCGATCATCGATGATCCTGTGCTGAACCAGTACATAGATGATCTTGGCCAGCGGCTGCTCTCCAACGCCGATGGGGTACGCTTCCCGTTTACCTTTTTCCTCATCAATGATCCCAGCATCAACGCGGCGGCCTTCCTCGGCGGACGGGTCAAGGTGCACACAGGCCTCTTCCTCTACGCCGACAGCGAGAGCGAGCTGGCCTCGGTACTGGCGCACGAAATCACTCACGTGACCCAGCGCCACATAGCCCGCTACATGGAGGCGCAGGCGAGCACCTCCGCCATGACCCTGGCCGGGCTGGTGGGCTCCATCGCGCTAGCGGTGATCAACCCCACCGCCGGTATCGCCGCCCTGCAGACCACGCTGGGCCTCTCCATGCAGTCGGCCATCAACTACACCCGCGAGAACGAGTACGAAGCGGACCGGATCGGCATGAAGACCCTGTATGACGCGGGCTTTGATCCTATGGGCATGGCCAACTTCTTCCAGAAACTGGCGGCCGAGTATCGCTACGCCAGCAAGCCACCCGAGATGCTGCTGACTCACCCGCTGCCCGAGACCCGGATCTCCGAGGCCCGTGGCCGCGCCTCCAGCTATGCTCGCCGCGACTTGCCCCCCAGCCTCGACTTCTGGCTGGCCAAGGTGCGCATCCAGGTGCGCTATGGCACCGAAAGCCCGCAGGCGCTGCTCAGCTATTTCGACCACCGCCTGCAGAAGGGGGATTACCCGCTCAAGGATGCGGCCATCTACGGCAAGGCGCTGGCGCTGTTGCAACTCAAGCGTACCGACGAGGCCGATGCCCTGATGCAGGAGCTGGCGAGCCGTCACCCGGAAGATCTGTTCGTGGTGGATGCCCTCACCGACATCGATCTTGCCAAGGGGCGCAGCGCCCAGGCTATCGCCCGGCTGGAGAAGTTCCGCACCCGCATGCCGGACAACGAAGTGGTGGTGGTCAACCTCGGTAACGCCTACCTCGAGAGCGGCAACTACAAGAAATCCATCGCCATTCTTGACCCCTATGCCCGCGAGCACCCGGAGAACAATCTGGCCTGGAACCTGCTGACCGATGCCTATCGCAAGGCGGGGCGGATGACGGATCTGCACATGGCGCGGGCCGAGATACTCTCCCTGCGCGGGGATTATCAGGCGGCCATCGACGAGCTGATCGTGGCCCGTGGCACCACCAGCGACAAGCTGACGCTGGCCCGGCTGGAGGCGCGCATCACCGAGCTGGAGCGGGCGAAGAAAGATCTCGACAGCCTGAAAGGGTGATGAGTCAGAGGTGCGGTGAAGCGGGGTGTGCCAGCAATGGGACACCCCGTTTCTTTACCCATCGGTGCCAGGGCATCGTTCAGACCAATCCTGTCGTTATGTGTGGGCAAAGGGCAGGATGGGGCCGGGCTAGCGAGATGCCGCAGCCTGCTCCTTGAGGGTGGCAATCTGCCGCGCATCGAGCTCGCCGACGATTGTCTGTTGCAGCTTGCCCTTTGCATCGAGCAGATAGCTGGTGGGCAGTCCGGTTGGGCGGGGGAAGGGCAGGCTTGCCGTGTCATTGGCGATCAGCAGTGGCAAGGTGACCCGGTAGCGGCTCGCCAGTGATGCCAGCTCGGCCGGGATGGCCGGATCATAGTGAATGGCCACTACGGTGAGGGAGCCCTCCTGCGCCAGCGCCTCCAGCAGTGGCAACTCGCGCAGGCAGGGGGCGCACCAGGGGGCGAAGTAGTTGATCAGCAGCGGCTTGCCAGCAAACTGGGCCAGTGTCACCGGCTGGCCCTGGCCGTTCGTGAACTCGGGCGCCGGGGAGCAGGCGCTCAGCAGACCGGCCACAATCAGCCAACAAATTCGTTTCAATTCCTTTCCACTGCCGCTTACCCTGACCATCAGTTTCCCCTACAATAGCGCCGTTTCTTGTCCCATCTTGCGATCAATCAGGGAGTTACCATGAGCGAGACCCAAATTTACCACAATCCGCGCTGCTCAAAGAGCCGTGAAACCCTGGCCCTGCTGGAACAGCACGGGATCGCCCCTGATGTGGTGCTCTATCTGGAGCAGGCACCGAGCGAGGCGCAAATCCGCACCCTGCTGAGCCAGCTCGGTTTCACCGATCCGCGTCAGCTGATGCGCACCAAGGAAGCGCTCTACCAGGAGTTGGGGTTGGGCGAGGTGAACGGTGATGCCCTGATCAGCGCCATGCAGCAGCACCCCAAGCTGATCGAGCGCCCCATTGTCATCAACAATGGTCAGGCCCGTATTGGTCGTCCGCCCGAGCGGGTGCTGGAGATCATCAAGTGAGTACCCGCTTCGCTCATCTGCTGACCCTGGTCGGCTTCTTTGGCTTGCTGGCCTGGGTCATCATCTGGCACCTGTTTCTCTCGCCCCACCCTGATCTCAACCCCTGGCTGCTGCCGGTGATCTGGACGGTGCCGCTGCTCTTCCCCCTCAAGGGCATAGTGCAGGGCAACCCCTACACCCATGCCTGGGGCAACTTCGTGTTGATGCCCTATTTCGTCCACGCCCTGACCCTGATCACCACGGATGAGGGAGAGCGCTGGTTGGCGGTGGTGGAGCTGGTATTCGCCACACTCGCCTTCGTCGGCACCATCTATTACGCCCGCCTGCGTGGCCGTGAGCTGGGGCTCAGCATTCGCAAGAAGAAGGGTGAGCCTTCACAGCAAGAGAAATAAAGAGCTGAGCCAGCGGGCTTTTATCTGCAAACCGGACCCTGGGTCCGGTTTTTTTATGGCTGAAGGCCAGCGCGGCCGCCTCTCTTGCGATAGTGGATGAGCTGTTGCTCGCTAAAGCCCATCAACTGGGGATAGAAGCGCAGAAATCCCTGCTCGCTATTGTGCCAGCTGGCGTCGTCCAGGGTGGCGAGGGCATCGCCCAGCAAGATGGGTCGGCGCAGCCTGTGTCCTATGCCGTTGAGGGCACGGCCCAGCCCCTCCCTGTGGCGATAGGAGGCGATCCAGTTCTGCTCCGCCATCCGTTTGAGCGCAACGGGCAAGCCATCCGGCAGGTGCTGGTGATCCGCCAGCAGCTGCCCATAACTGTGCTGCAGAAAACGGGGCAGGGGCGCTTCGCCAAATTGCGGCCAGTGCAGGCTGAGCCAGTGGTCGTAGAGCATGTCCACCAGAATGCCGCCAAAGCGGCGCCAGGGCGCCTCGAAGCAGGCCACTGCCGCCCTGTGCTCGGGGTGGGCATCGGTGAAGGCATCTATCTTGCGATGCAGCCAGATCCCCTCATCGAAGTGAGCAGCAAGACCCGTTGGCAGTGGCCCCTTGACGAAATCCCCCAGCAGGTTGCCGGTGAGGGAGCTTTGGGTATGGGCAGCCAGATGCAGATGAGCCAGATAGTTCATGACGGTGGATGTCGACCAGCAAAATGGAAATGCTGGTGAGCCTAGCGGATCCGGCCGCACTTGCCTATGGCTGACTGGCCGCTGGCGCACCATGGTACAAAAAGCCCGATACGCGGGTCGGGCCGGAAGGGTTGGCGGCGCTAGATTGCCAGAAAGCCGAGGATCAGGATGGGGCCGAGCAGGCTGAGGATAAAGCCCGAGACAATCGCCACCGGCACCACCTGAATGCCGCCGGACTTCTGGATGACCGGCAGGGTGAAGTCCAGCGCGGTGGCGCCGCCGTAGCCGATGGCGGCGGAGGGGTGGCGACGCATCAGCATGGGAATGATGAGGATGGCGATAAGCTCGCGGCCCAGATCGTTGATAAAGGCGGCCGAGCCCAGCACGGGCCCCAGCTTGTCGGCGACCAGAATGCCCGACAGCGAATACCAGCCGAAGCTGGAGCTGAGCGCCAGAGCGTGGCTCAATGGCATACCCAGCAGCTGGGCCGCCAGCACGCTGCCCAGCCAGCTGCTGATGATGACGGTGAAGGCGATCTTCATGCCCCAGGGGTTCAGCAGTATCTGGCGCAGCCGCATGCCGGAGTTGCGCATCTGTACCCCGATGAGCAGCAGCAACAGCATCAGCGCCCACTCGCTCCATGTGTCGATGGGCAGGGCCCGCAGATCCATCAGCAGCCCCAGCAGTACGCCCCCCAGCACCACCAAGCAGAGCTGGAGGGACTCCCACAGCAGGTGCAGCTTGCTCGGCATCTTGGCATCGCTGGCCTCATGGGTTGGCGGGCTGCGCCTGTCCAGCCACCAGAGCGCCAGCAGGTTGCAGGCGGTGATGGCGGCCAGCATCACGCCGGCCACCTTGAAGATCACCGCCAGATTGCTGCCGAGGTTGTCCACATAGGCCAGCCCCAGCCCCATCAGAAACAGGATGAGGTAGACCATCTTGCCAAGGGACTGATTGACCAGCTTGATGAGCCGAGCGGAGGAGAGAGGGATCAGATAACCGACGCCTAACGGCAGCAGGATCAGCAATACATTGAGCAACATCGGGGCCTCGAACACGAAAACTGGTAAAAATAACACCTTATCACTACTTATTGGCTCTGTGTCACATTTCTGTGAGTTTGGGTGGCTCATCCGGGGCTTTTTGTCCGGTTGTTATGTTTTTGGTGCAAGCCGCTGCACGCATTTGGTTCAAAGGCCCACCCTGGTGCGGCAAGGGGGGAGCAATGAAATCAAGGCCATCGCCCAGTTTTCAACAAGATGCAAACAGTGACCGGGTGAATAAAGTCGCCTGCTCCGTGTTCCTGTCATGATATCGAAATGTGCTTGCCACCCTTGTGATCAGGGTATAAAAAGGCGGTGGCGCTCGATTGGCCTGAACCGGGTTTTATGCAGACAAAGTGCTGAAAAATACCATCGAGACCAATCAAAATACAGACAAAACACCAAAGACCTCTGTTCTGTATTGTTTTTTAACTATTCGAGTGATATTTTCGCTGAAGGTTGCCATCGGTTAACTTTTTGTTAAATTCATGATGGTGTGAGTCACGCCGTAGCGGCGTCTAGGGACAGACAAGGTTGTAATGGATGAGTGACGTTGCCGCACTGGAAGTTCGTGAACTGCACAAGTATTTCGGCACCCACGAAGTGCTCAAGGGCATCGATATGACCGCCCACAAGGGGGATGTCATCTCCCTGATAGGCTCCTCCGGCTCGGGGAAGTCGACCTTTCTTCGTTGTATCAATCTGCTGGAAACCCCCTCTTCCGGCACAGTTTCACTCCATGGCGAGCTTATTCGCATGAAATCCAACCGGGCCGGTGAGCGGCAGCCGGAGGACATGCGTCAGGTGGAGCGCATTCGCAGCCGGCTGGCCATGGTGTTTCAAAGTTTCAATCTCTGGTCGCACATGACCATCATGCAGAACATCATAGAGGTACCCATTCAGGTGCTAAAGATGCCCCGCGCCGAGGCCATCGCCAAGGCAGAACACCTGCTCAACCGGGTGGGGCTGTGGGAGCGGCGCGATTACTATCCTGGTCACCTCTCCGGTGGCCAGCAGCAGCGGGCGGCCATCGCCCGGGCGCTGGCAGTGGAGCCCGACGTAATGCTGTTTGATGAACCCACCTCGGCGCTGGATCCCGAGCTGGTGGGGGAGGTGCTCGGCCTGATGCGCGAGCTGGCCGAGGAGGGGCGCACCATGCTGGTGGTGACCCACGAGATGTCGTTTGCCCGTGATGTGTCGAACAAGGTAATGTTTCTGCATCAGGGGCGGGTGGAAGAGGAGGGCAATCCCCAGGAGATCTTCGCCCATCCCAAGTCTGAACGGTTCAAGCAATTCATCTCCTCCATCTATTGATGGGCGGGATGGTTTATCAGCAAGCTGCAACTTCAACAGTCGACGTTTTTATCAAGGAGAGATACATGAACAAGCTGATGCTGGCGACTGCCATAGTCACTGCCCTGTCTTCCGGCAGCCTGATGGCCAAGGAGTGGAAAGAGGTACGGATCGGGGTCGAAGGTGCTTATCCTCCCTTCTCCTGGACCGAGCCCAGTGGTGAGGTGAAAGGTTTCGACATCGACATCGCCAAGGCCTTGTGCGAAGAGATGCAGGTGAAATGTACCCTGGTCAAGCAGGACTGGGACGGCATCATTCCGGCGCTGCTGTCGCGCAAATATGACGCCATCATTGCCACCATGGATATCACCGAAGAGCGCAAGAAGAAGGTGGACTTCACCCAGAAGTACCAGCACATTCCGGCCCGCTTCGCCGCCAAGAAGGGCACCGAGGTCAAGCTCGACAAGGCCTTCATGGATGGTAAAACCGTGGCGGTGCAACGCGCCACCTCCATGGATACCTTTATTACCGACAACTTCCCCAATGCCACCATCAAGCGTTATGGCACCGCAGATGAAGCCTATCTCGATCTGAAATCCGGTCGGGTTGACTATGTGATGGCCGATTCCGCTGCCATCACCGACGGTCTGCTGAAGAAAGAAGGGGGCGATGCCTACGAGTTCGTCGGCCCGAAACTGACCGATCCCAAGTGGTTTGGCGAGGGTGCCGGCATCGCGGTACGCAAGGCTGACAAGGATCTGAAAGAGAAATTCAACGCCGCCATCCTGGCGCTGCGCGCCAGCGGCAAGTACAAGGAAATCAACGACAAGTACTTCGACTTCGACGTCTACGGCGAGTAAGTCCAAAGACCTCTACAGCGAATAACGACAGGTTGACCCTGTCAGTCGTCATCGGGCCCGTTGCCTTCCTGCTGGGAGCGACGGGCCCGCTTAGTTGCAATGGAGCTGCATGTGTTTGGTTTGAAAGGATATTGGGACGGGCTGGCCCGCTCAATGCGTTGCAATGGAGCCGCATATGTTTGATTTGAAAGGATACGAAGCCTCCCTGCTGGAGGGCGCATGGGTCACGCTGGAGGTGGCGCTGGCCTCACTGCTGCTGGCGCTGCTGCTGGGCATGCTGGGGGCGCTTGCCAAGCTCTCCCCCTACAAGTGGGCACGCGGCATCGCGACCACCTACACCACCGTCATTCGCGGCATTCCCGATCTGGTGTTGATGATGCTGCTGTTCTTCGGCGGCCAGGTGCTGATCAACAGCCTCTGCAGCTGGGTCAACGAGACTTATAACAGCTGGTTGCTGGAGAGCAATCCCAATCAGGAGTGGGTCTCCCTGCTGCCTGACTACATCGACATCAGCCCGTTTGCGGCCGGGGTGGCCACCATCGGCTTCATCTTCGGCGCCTACATGACAGAGACCTTCCGCGGCGCCATTCTGGCGGTGGACAAGGGGGAGCTGGAGGCAGCCCGCGCCTTTGGCATGCGAGCGACCCAGGTGTTTGTGCGGATCCTCTTCCCCCAGATGATGCGCCATGCCCTGCCGGGCTTTGGCAACAACTGGCTGGTGCTGCTGAAAACCACGGCGCTGGTCTCCATCATCGGGCTCGATGACATGGTGCGCAAAGCCTCCCTGGCGGCGGGGTCGACCCAACAGCCCTTCACCTTCTACATGGCGGTGGCCCTGATCTTCCTGATCTTCACTGCGGTCTCCACCTCGGCGCTGAAATGGGCCGAACGTCACTATGCGATAAAGACGAGGTAAGCCATGGATTTCTCAATCATTCTCAAAGAGTGGCCCACCTACTGGGAGGGGCTTTACACCACAGTGCTGCTGGTGGCGGCGTCCCTGGTGCTCGGCCTGGCCCTGGCGGTGCCCATGGGGATACTGCGCAACAGCCGCAACTGGCTGATCAAGGGGCCGATCTGGGCCTATATCTACTTCTTTCGTGGCACTCCCTTGCTGGTGCAGCTCTTTATCATCTACTACGGCGCCGCCCAGTGGGAGTGGCTGAAAAACAGCGCCGCCTGGGATCTGTTCGCCCAGGCCTGGTTCTGCGCCCTGCTGGCGTTCACCCTCAACACAGGTGCCTATACCGCCGAGATAGTGCGCGGCGCCGTGCTCAACATGCCCAAGGGGCAGATTGAAGCGGCCAGCGCCTTTGGCATGACCCGCTGGCAGACCCTCACCCGTATCATATTGCCCAACTCGTTTCGCCGTGCGCTGCCAGCCTACAGCAACGAGGTGATCTTCATGCTGCAGGGCTCTGCGGTGGCCGGCATCATCACCATCGTCGATTTGACCGGTGCGGCGCGGATCATCAACTCCCGCTACTACAGCCCGTTCGAGGCGTTTTTGACCGCAGGCCTGCTTTACATGCTGCTGACCTTCGTCATCGTCTGGCTGTTCAAGAAGTGGGAAGCCCGCTGGCACGCCCACCTGCGCCCCCGCATCGTGTAATCCCATAAAAAAAGCCCGCAGCGCGGGCTTTTTTGTTTCTCTGTGTTGCTTACAAGGTGGCGATGGGGGTCAACAGCGCTTCAGCCAGGAGGCCCAAGGCACTCAGAGCACTGAGGGCGCCGATGATACTGGTCGGCGCCTGCGCCTGCTTGCCCTGTTTGACGGGCAGGGTCTGCTCGCTGTGCTGATGGATCTTCTGCACCACGGCCATGGCGCTCAGTTCCAGATGGCGGTAGAAGCTGGCATTGAGCTGGGTCAGATGGAGCAGGGACTGGCGCATGCGCTCGAAGGTGTCGCTGCACACCGGGCTCTGCTTGTGCCAGAAGGTTGCAAGGCTGCCACGGGTGGTGAGGCCTGCCAGATCATACAGGGCCCGCCCCATGCAAAAGGTCGGCACATCGTGCAGCAGGGCGGAGAGACCAACGGTGCTGTTGATGGTGATGACGCCCTTGAGCAGCGGATAAAGGGTCGGCAGCGGCAAGTCGTAACCATAAAACACCCGCCCTTCCAGCCCGAGCAGCGTCACCAGCCGGTTTATCTGGGACTGGTAGCTGACATAACCCCGGTCCATGGGGTGGTGCTTGAACAGCAACACATCCTCGCGGCGGGCATGCTCGGCAAAGGAGTTCATCACCTGGGCGACCATCTCCTCCACGCCGCTCAAGTCAGAGTGCTCCCTTATCTGAAAATCCTCGGTGACCTGCAAGGGCACGAAGAAGATATGGCCCTTGTGCTGGGGCAGCGCCTTGAGCAGCGAGCGATCAGACCATCTGTACCACCACTTGACCAGGCCGCCCGCCACCCAGCCTCGGGCTTCCTGATACAGGCTCCAGGGTCTGTGGTTGACGAAATGCGGATAACGCCAGCGAAACAGCATCTTGTTGATGTGGTAGCGGCTGGCATACCCGGCGCGGCGGGCAAAGGTCTTGCCTACCTGCAGCTGCGCTTCATAGGGGGCGGGCCAGGCCATCTTGGCCAGCTGGTCACGTTTGGCAAAGAGCGGGCTGAAGGCATTGACACCCCCCTGCTCCAGGGTCACATAGTCGGGGCGCAGATACCCCTCTTCCATGGCCCAGACGGCGATCTTCTTCAGCTTGCAGATGCGAATGGCCTGCAGGTGGTAATAGCGGCAATCGCCGTAGCAGATCAGGCTGTCGATACCATGTCGCTTGATAAAGCGGCGAAAAAAGGTATTCCAGGTTTCCGGCTTGCCGGTGAAGCGTTCGTTATGGCCTGTGCAGGGCCAGCACTCGTCGCCGCCATTGAAATGGATCTTGTAAACCTCGTGGCCTGCCTCGCTCAGGGTCTGGCTCAAGGTTTGAAAGAAGGGGCCGAGCGGTCCTTGCAACAACAAAATCTTCATGTGCGGCTTATCTCATGAACCGGGGGAGGGCGGGGCGCTGCAACAGCGTCTGTGTCAGGTAACTCAGTTTGATCTGCCAGCGTTGCCAGCGGCTCGACTTGTGGGCCGATGAGTGCCCTTGCTCTGCCAGCTGGCGGATCAACTGCTCCGGGCTTATCCAGAGCCCGGTCTGCCAATCGATGTAGAGCGGATAGGCGACCAGCGTCAGGTAAACCAGCGCCGCCAGGGGCAGGTTGCGCTGGCGCCGGGCCGGGGGATGAGCATCTGTCGTCAGTCCCCAGCCGCTGTAGAAGGGCTGCCCCCAGGTCGTGACCTTCACCCCCTGCACCAGGGCTTCGAATCCGCTCAGCGAGGTCATGGTATGCAGCTCGTCCACGTGGGGGTAGAGACTGGTTAGCCCTATGTCCAGCACCTGGCTGTCGACACACTCTGCCAGGCAGGCGGCAGAGATGGCACCTGCCCGATTGCCCGCCACCACATCCGGGTGTGGCTTGAACAGGATATGCGCCTCTGGCTTGGCGGCGCGCACGGCCCACAGCAACTGTTCATTGCTGCGAATGGTCGGGCTGCCGGTCAGGATGGAGGCATCCCCGTCTACCTGACCCACCACCAGCACCAGCGGGCGCCCATCGGCAGGCGGTGTGTAGTGCTGTGGCGTGCCCACGTTGTACTTGCTGACCCTGTGCTGCAGGAGCAGTTCAATCAGGGCGGCGCCCCGATTGACGTCGACCTGTGTCAGTTGCTGATAGTTGAGCAACTGCTCGAGCCCGCTTGGCATGCGGCTGTCGAAATAGATCCCGACCAGATCGATGGAGAGGGAAGAGGGGCGACAGAGGTTGGAACCGAGCCCCCGGGATCGGATAAAGCCATCTTCAACCCGAATGGCCGAGGTCAGATCCGGGTAGCGGCTGCCCCAGACCAGCACCTGCTCATCGCCGGTCAGCCGCTTGGGCGGCGTGCGCACAAAGCGCAGCTCATCGGCCAGGTGGTGGCAAAATGCCTGCATAAAGGCGCGTTTCCACAGGGAGAAACCAACCAGATAGAGCCTGCGCCAGCGCGGCGCTGGCCTCTGCTGGCGCGCAATGATGGCCAGCACCTCCTCCACCTCACAGCGCTGACCGAGCACCGGATCCAGATAGCGCGGATAGAGGATAAGCGCCGCCGCTGCCAGTTGGGGCAGCGATACCTGAACCTTGCGGCGCTCGCACTGCTTGCTATCAACGGTCAGCCCCCAGCCAGCGTAGAACGGCATGCCGAAGCAATACACCGGCTTGCCGAGCAGCAGCGCCTCAAATCCGAGTTGGGAAGAGACGGTATAGACGGCCTCCACCCGGCTGAGCAGGGCATGGGGATGGCAGTGATCGGCAACTACCTCCACATCATCCAGTTGCAGTCGGGCCAGCACGCCGCTCTTCTTGCCAAAACGGGTGTCGGGATGCGTGCGCAGCAGCAGGCGGGCATGGGGGTGATTGCGACGTGCCGCCTCGACCATGGCCATAAAATCGGTCTCACTGGCCAGGGCCCCCGGAATGGAGAGATCGCCCGCCACCTGATCCACCAACAGCACCCTGGGTCTGCCATCTTGCAGCAGGCGCTGGGCCAGCGCCGCGGGCAAACCACCCGGCTCACCTCGCGCAGAGAGCCCGGCAGAAGCATCGCCAGCGGGATGGGCAGGGCGAGTGGCATAGCAGTTGTACTTGGTCACACCAAGGCGCACCAGGTCAGCCATCAGTCGCTGCGCTCGCTCAAGCAGGGCGTCATCCACCGGGGTGGCAATCAGCTGTTCAAGCTGGCTGGGCTGGCGCGCATCGTAATAGATGCCGACGGGGTCTGCGATAAGCGAGACCGCCTTGCCGCCTTTGGCGGGATGACCGATATAACCGATAAAGCCATCTTCCAACTGCCAATAGGGCAGGCCCAATGCCTGCGCCTGCTGTTTAATCTGACGGGTATTGGCTTTCTGGCCCCAGCCCACCAGGGCATCGCCGGGCTGGGGGGGGGCATCAGGGGTGAGACGTGCCAATGGCTGGCCCAGACAGGCGCTGATCTGCGCGCTGCGGGCCAGTATGCCGCCAGATTGTGTCCATAGAGTCATGCAAGTTGCTCGGATAAAAGGGTGTTAAAAAGCAAAAGGAATATATTTTCGAATTACGCAAGCTGTTTACGGCATATTTTTTAAATTTCAATAAATACGATATCTAGCTTTTATAATCACATGAAGATATTAAAGTGGACGCTTTTTTCAATTACTATATTGGTTTGACACCCAATGAAAAATTGTTGTGATAGAGGCTTATATCACAGTAGTTGAGCGGAAGAAGGAATGAAAAATCTATTCTTTTTATCAAAAGAACTTATGTTAGATATTATGTAGCCGAGTTTTTCCTTAGCGCTAGCCAAAGATAAAACGTCATCATCAATACTATTGAAAGACCTTGTTTCACCATCTTTGAAATTAAATATATATGCATCGGTATCTTTCTTACAAAACTTCTCTGTCTCGAGCTCCCCCCAATCATGGACACATTCCTCAGTATAGAAAACATCATTTCTCAATATTTTAGCGGGATTGCCTGCCCAGCTGGAATTTGAGTGAACTGTTTTGTTTGATAATACAGAATTAGCACCAACAATGCTACCAGAACCTATTTTTACCCCTTTAAGAAGGAGTGTGTCCTGCCCAATCCAAACATGGTCTCCAACAAAAACACTTTTGCTGTGATTGATTCTTTTTTTAGTTTTGGCATCAAAAATGAGATGAGGATCTGCTAATCTAACACTAATACCAAAAGATAATAAACATCTACTGCCGAAAAAAATGTTTTTTCCTTCAGAAAGAATAAGACTCATGGTTTGTCCATGTGGGTTAAAATAATTATCCTCCCCGAAAAAAAGAACTGAGTTATTAAAAATGTTTGTGGTTAATGTATACGCATGTTTGCTACTCGATAAAAAAATTACCGAGTTATTACCGAGGAATCTTAATGTTACATTTTTTAGTGTAACCTTATCCTGACAGTAGATTATATTGTTCTCACCATCTAAGAGAATTTCAGAATTTATCATCTCAGGTAAATGACCATGGAAAAAGTTAGAACCAACCTTTAACATATCTTCTTTGCTTTTAATTCTAATCATTGCCAGCCTTAACTATACTTATTAAGTGCCAGTGAAAATGAAAATTCCACTGGCAAGGATTTTAACTCAAGCTTCAATCAATTCAATAATTCTTTTTGAATTTTTGTTGTCTCTATAGGTAAAGAATTTATTTGCAATTCCTTCATATTTTTTATCTATGTTAATGTTGTTGGCTATAATTTCATTTATTCCATCAATAAGTTTATGTTCTGAAGTGACAACTGGTCCAGGAATGCCAGTACGAGGGCACACAAGAGGCCCACCACGAGTTGAAAAGAACTTTTGTGCATCAAACCAATAATAGATTACAGGTTTTCTTTGATAAAGCATGTCAAATGATGCAGAGGAATAATCAGTAATCATTATATCTGCTGATATAATAAGTGATTGAACATCAATGTCATTCATACTATGCACTGTAATTGTGTCTGACCAAGGCAATGCTTTTAAATGTGCATGCATTTTATGGTGTAAACAGACATCAGCAGACATATTGTTTTCTGCTAGCATTTGATTGAAGTTTTCTGACACCAATAATTCATTAATTTTTTTGTAGTATTGAGAATTAATGAACTGTTTCTCACTGACATTTGATAGCCAATCTCGCCATGTTGGAAGAATCAATATTTTTCTTGAGCGTTTATTCTGTTTTTTAGGTAACTTATCAAAACGAGAAAGCCCTGTAACCGAAACTTCACTTTTATCAAAACCAAATTGTCTACAAATCAGTTGCTTTTCAAAATCAGAGCTCACAATAAATTTATCTGGAAGTTCATGACGCTTTTCCATGGAGTTTTTATCATAATATCCAGTTGCTCTATTAAGAGCGAAAATGCCATGCTGTAGAAAAATCTTTTTCTTATGTTTGTGCTCTTCAGCAACACGTTGCCATTGATGGAATACATCCCTCATGCTATCGCTGAATACATAAGTTGATGATCTATTAAATATAATAAAGTGTTTTAAGCTGCCATACCTAATTACATTATTAAATCCATCTAAATTATCTTTTGTTTTTGCATTTCTGTCGATAACATAATAATACTCTTTACTTCCCTTATATTTTTTTGCATCATTAACGTGACAGAACAAATGGTAACTAGAATCATTTGCCGTTTTTCCTAATCGTTCACCTACAAGAACAATGTTATCTCTATCTTTATATAGAATTGCACTAGCTATTTTTGATATTCCATATTTAGCTTTCCATGCAGTATTAATGCATGCTGACTTGAATTTATTTTTTATTTTTTTTATCTTTACTTTTATCTTCTTGTTTTTCAAGTTGTGATAATCTTGAGTAATATCATTATCACTCTTTTCTATTCCCTTATTCAGACATGATTTTTTAAATATGCCATTCATGACTCTATGTGCTTCTGAATAGAAGCCATGATAGATAAGCAATAAGGGTAGACGTCTCTGTGGTGTAAAAACTCTTAGAGGCTTATCTCCAATATGAGAGTTTAGAAAGTGTCTAACATGCTTATATATAGGTTTTACTTCATCAATAGTACAATCAGTCGAATACTTGGTTAGACGGTATAGTAACCCCCGTAATATAAACAGCTTTGCAAGATAAGTTTGTCGCTCCGGCAATCCAAACTGCAATGTCAATTCGTACACTTTTGTTAGATCATAGAATACTTTTTCGTTGACGATTTGTGTACATGAAGGGTTATCCTCATCATCTCGCCCACGATAGAGATAGCTTATATGTGGAGTTGTTGATATGTGATTAGCCTTATACATAGCCTTCATTACAAATATCCAGTCCTCGGCTAATTTGATACCAACAGGAAACTCGATATTGTTTCTTAATAGCAGACTTCTTTTATATAACTTGGCCCATGGGGCGGGCGTTTTCACTAAAATAGAGTGATGAAAGAACTTAACTTTTCTAAGGGCTGCACTGGCTACTTCAGCGTGGTCTTCAATAAACCAGCTTCTTCTAGAATTAAATGCTTTACTATGAGATACAATGACCTCTGAGCAAGTTTCCTTTGCTAGTTTGTATAGTGGTGCTAGAGCGTCAGGAGGTAGTAAATCGTCAGAATCCAAGAAAAATATATACTCACCTACAGCAACTTTTATAGCATTATTTCTAGCAACGGATTGCCCGGCATTTTCTTGCTGAATGAGATATATATTCTTATAAGTTTTCTGGTACTCCCTTATTATGTCAACGGATTTATCTGGAGAACCATCATCGATGAGAATGACTTCTATTGATTCCTCAAAACTAAAGCCATCAACGGTTTGCATGATTAAGGATTCAAGGCAGTCTTTTATATATTTTTCTACATTGTAGACTGGAATTATAATTGATATTAACTTGTTCACTTTCTTATCCCGATCATTCAGAAAAATAATTAGATAACAGTTTTGCTACATTGTGTCTGTGATTTATATTCTTCGTGTTAAAGTCATTTGCACAAAATGAGTGAGGTAGTGTTCCATTCTTTTTTGCTAATTGTAAAGCATTAAAATAGTTCGCAGCTGCAGGTGATCTAGCATTAAAGTAATAACATATATCCCTAGATGGCACAGCAACTCCTCTTATGTAAGATAGCCAAGGGATAAAAAATGTGGCTAAGTTCAGATCATTATTGGTTCTAAACCTATTTGGCAAGAAGCTCTTAATATCAGCCCTATACAACCGCCAACATTCTTCAAACATACTCTTTCTTAGCGGAACATAAGTGTGAACTAGAGGGTGATCAATCAAAAAGCTAAAGTCATGATTAAGCAGGGAGGCTGACTTCAATGAGGCAGAAAGTGTTGGGGTATCAGTTCCTTTAGCCTGCATAGCAGAGAGACTTTTTTTTGACATAAATAGGGATGCAATTCCATTGCTTCTAAAGAAATGTCCGGCAGGAAGTGGTCTGGCCACGAATACATCATCATTGAAATAGATAAAGTGTTCTGCCAAATCTGGGATCTGGTGCAGATGGGCTTCTATCACATGTGAGTTAAAGGTGGGCAGATACTGCGCCTCGATAATATCAGTATGATCAACGATACGAACTCTATCACTCGGTGTTAACCATTTTGGGCACTGCTTATCGGTGACAATATATATTCGTCTAACCCAAGGTAATAACTTGAGTATACTGCCCAGTGAATATTTTAATTCATCATGATTACTGAACCTGGCAGGATCAGTGGCATGTTGTCCCACATAATTATTATTTACCAACTGCTTGTACTGTTGGCAGCGTATCTGCCAATCAGGATCTGAATCATCAACCCAAGTGAATACAACATCGATTGGAAAATCAATTTCAATCTGACTTTCCATGGCAAGATCGTGTCGCATAAGAATATCTTCTTCATTCTCTGCACACGCGATCTCATTACGAATGATTGGGTGTTTTTTATTTAAGTGGTCTCGAATAAAAATGCCAGGATTTTTGAAGAATTTTTTGAGTTTACGCATAATCTTGAACTTCATATAGAGCGAGGGAAACCCTCGCTCAAAATATTATAAAATCAAACCAATGATGTTATAAATTCTCGGAAGCCATGCTGAAAGTCTTTGTGTCTAAGACCATATTCAACAAACGCTTTCATATATCCTAACTTGTCACCACAATCATGAGATCTTCCTTGCATGCAGAAGGCATCCACCTGTCCACCTTTGAGTAATTCGGATATGGCGTCAGTAAGCTGGATTTCATCTCCTGCCCCCGGCAGTGTCATACGCAGGTGTTGCCATATATCCGGGGTCAATACGTAACGTCCCACGATAGCCAGATTGGATGGTGCTTCATCTTGTTCTGGCTTCTCGACCACATTAAATATAGTGGCAGATTCACCAGCGGTTATATCGATGGAATGGCAATCCACAATACCGTATTTTGACACATCCTGAACCGCTACCGGCTCAACCATGATCTGAGAATGGCCTGACTCTTTATAGTTACGGACCATTTTAGCCAAGTTGTCTTTTTTCAGATCGCTGGCGGCATCGTCAATAATGACGTCGGGCAGTACCACAACAAAAGGATTGTGGCCAACAAGGGGATACGCTGACAGCACCGCGTGGCCCAATCCTTTTGCTTCCCCTTGGCGAACATGCATGATAGTCACGTCTTTGGGGCATATGGATTGAATTTCTTCCAGCAACTGCCGTTTTACACGACTTTCTAGAGTGGCTTCCAGTTCGAATGATTTATCGAAGTGGTTCTCTATCGCATTTTTGGATGAATGTGTGACCAGAATAATTTCTTTGATACCTGCAGCAATACACTCATTGACCACATATTGGATCAATGGTTTATCTACAATAGGAAGCATTTCTTTCGGAATAGCTTTGGTGGCAGGTAACATGCGGGTGCCCAAACCCGCAACTGGAATAACAGCTTTCATTTTATCCCTTACTTATATTTATGTTGGTTTTTTTATATGTAATAGGGTAGGGCCGAGATAACATCTCGGTCCTACCAAACTTTTATGGCAAGTGAATGATTAAAGAAGTACCAAGGCCCTAGCCGAAATGGCGATTTGATAGAGCACCTCGGTAATATCCTTGGTGATCTGCAGCGACTTGGTATCGACCTGCGGCAGGACGAAGATCTCGTCACCCGGCTTGATGGTGATCTCTTTATTTTCCAGATCGCTCTTCTCGATCTGGCTGAAGGTGCCATCACGATGCAGCAACAAAATACGGGAGTTGCTGGCTTTCTGGGTAAAGCCGCCGGCCAGATTGATGTAATCGGCCACGGTACGTTTGTTGTCCATCAGGATGGCGTTCGGGAACATGACATCGCCGTGCACCATGATGAGGTTGGTCTGGCGCGGAATACGGATGATATCGCCCGGTTCGAGTCGCACATCTTCCATATTGGTGCCATTGGCCAACACCACCTGCCCGTTGGGTTCAATGTCTTTGGCACGCTCAACCCACTGCATCAGCAGTTGGGCTTCGCTGTTGCGCAGCTTGGCTTCCCCTTCGGAAGAGGAGCGGGCGGTCAGAATACTGGCCTCCAGCGCCTTGAGTGACGATTGCAACATCTCTTTCTGGCGCACCTTGACCGAGTCACGATAGAGCTGGATGGCGCTCAGGTCCGCATCCTGGGTCAGTTTCAGGCCGTTGAGGATGTCGCCGAGACGGGCACCGTACTTGAGCACATACTCCTGCGCACTGTCGTGTTCCCCTTCGACCCGCACCGCGATGGAGGCATAGCGTTTGTCGGCGATCACTTCCACTGTGTCGCCCGAGCTGACCATGTTTTTGGCCAGTTGGGCGTCATTGATGGGGTAGTAATCCATGCGGATATCTTCGCCCTGATTGCGGCTCACCCGAATATGAGTGGCATCGGGATCGGGGCTGGCCATCTGCATCAGTTCGGCCAGGGTGACATGGGGTTTGCTCAGCTCGAACTTGTTGGCATTTGCCACCTTGCCGCGCACCGTGGCCTGATAGCGCAGCGGCGCCACCACTATGATGTCGCCATCGCGCAGCTGGGTTGGCAGCAGGGTGCCATGGACCAGGAACTGGTAGAGGTTGTAGTGGCGCAGGGTCTGGCCATTGCGCTTGAGGGCCACATCCAGATAGCTACCGCGCTCGGGGGCGATACCGCCAGCCTTGTCGAGGAAGTAGAGAATGGAGTCGCCAGACTGACCGGCAAACAGGCCTGGCTGTTTGACAAAGCCGGTCACGAAGATCTTGACCGGCTGGCTCACGTCCAGCGTGGCGTACACGCTGACGTTCTTCTGATAGACGGTGGTGACGGCCCCGAGCAGGGTGTCGTTCAGTTGTTCGTTGCGTACCCCGGCTACCTTGATGGGGCCCACCTTGGGCAGGAAGATGTTGCCCTGTTGATCGACCGTCAGGGGTTGATCAAACTCGACCCCCCCCCACAACTGCACCTGCAGGCGATCGCCGATGGCGATGCGGTAATCCGGGTTGAAGCCGTTGAAGGATTCACGGGCAAACTCACCGCGAAACAGCCAGTTGCCAAACACAGGATCCCGGGTCTGGGTATCCGTGATGACCTTGCGCACCGGGGCCCCTTCCTGGGAGATTTCCAGGGCATAAGCGGGTTGGAGCAGCAAGCTCAGGCTCAGTGCCAGCACGCTCGGCTTGAGATTCAATGGTCTGGTAAAGAAGGTATTCAACGACATACTCCTGTCAGTCCTGATGTTCGCGCAAGGTGGCAAGACCCATCACGATCAGACCGTAGAAAAGGCAAAGCAGAACGCCAATGGTGGCCAGATTGTAGAGACGACGGGGATATTCGGCCTCTTCGGCCTGAGTGGGTTGGCTCACCACCAGCAAGTGCTTCAGTTTGCGATAGGCCTCGACGCGGGCCTGCTCCATGCTGACCAGACCTGTCTTGTAGACATCGGCCGCCAGCTGGGTTTGTACCTGTACCGCCTGATAGTCGGCATTGACCTCGTTGAGGGATTGCTTCTCGCTGCCGGTCAGGCGCTTCTTCTCTTGTGCCAGCTGGCGGGTGAGGGCATCGACCCTGTCTTTGACCGCGACCACGTCAGGGGCATTGGGGTTCATGTAGATTTGCAGTCGCTTGAGTTCGGCATCCTGGCGCACCAGTTCCGCTTCAAGCTCAGACACCACCCCCATCATGGCGGTACTGGTGGCCTCGGGGCTCATCAGCTGGTGCTGGTTCTGGAAGGCCAGCATCTTTGCCTGCTCTCCCAACAGCCGCTCGTGTGAGCGGGCCACTTCTGTTTCCACGAATTTGAGTTGCTCCATCGCCACCTGACGGCTCAACCGGTTGATAAAGCCTTCGCTCTCTTTGAGCATCAGGCTAACAACCTGTTTGGCATAATCAGGCTCGAAGGCTTGCAGGCTGACGGTCAATACCCCGGAGAGTTCATCCAGGCTGACGGTGAGGTGATCCCGATAAAATGCCAGAAACTCTTCGCGGGTGGCATCTGCCGGCAGGCGCGAGAACATATCGGCACTGTCGCTTTGAAAGTGTTTTTTCAGTTGCAGTGCGTTATCCAGGGTGTTGAGCATATCCCAGGATTTGAGGTAGTCCTGGATCACCAGCACATCCTGATGATTGCTGCCCCCCAGCCCCAGCATGGAGAGGGCATCCGGCAGCATCTTGAGTTGATCGGCCTGCTTGATGATTAGGCTCGCCTGACTGACATAGCGATCGCTTGCCATAAAACTGTAATAGAAGGTTGCTAGCATGAAGCACGCTAGGATCCACAGAAAACTGCCAAGTTTGATGGCTTTTTTCCATGATTGATGGGCAACCCGATAGCCCTTGGAATCGATAAGAAACAGCTTGGGGTCGCGCTTGAATTTACGCAGCTTGCGCTCAAGCAGGGCGGTCAAATTGGCTTTGGTCATAAATATCCGTGGAAAGACTTAAAAGAAAACATCAGAGCGTTTGATAGATGGCGATGGCTTTTTCGATGTCGTCATGCAGGGTCAACTGCCCGTTTTGCAGCACTATGCCCATGTCGCACTGTTGGCGCAGGGTTTTCATGTCGTGAGAGACCATGATAAGGCTGGCGGTTTCCCGTTTTTGGGTGAAGACATCGATGCATTTCTGTCTGAATCTGGCATCCCCCACCGAGGTGATCTCGTCGGTCAGATAGATATCAAAATCAAAGGCCATGCTGACGGCAAAGGAGAATTTGGATTTCATCCCGCTCGAATACCCCTTGATGGGCAACTCATAGTGCTGGCCAATCTCAGAGAATGCTTTTACCCACTCTTCGACCTCGGCCGTGTCGTGTACCCCATGAATGCGGCAGACGAAGCGGGTATTTTCACGCCCCGTCATGCTGCCCTGAAAGCCGCCGCTCAGGGCCAGTGGCCAGGAGACCCGGCTGTGGCGGATCACCTTGCCCTTGTTGGGCATGTCCATGCCGCCCAGCAGGCGCAGCAGAGTCGACTTGCCCGCGCCGTTTGCCCCCAAAATGCCAATATTGCGATCCCCCGGCAGGGTAAAGCTCACATTTCTTAACACGTAATGGCGGCCAAACTTGGTCGGGTAATATTTTGAGACGTTATCCAGAGTGATCATGTTGTCAGCTTGCTATGAGTCGTCGATGGCTGAGGCGATAGGCACTCATCGCAAAGGTCAGCAGCACCAGGGTGATGCCCGCCAGATACGACCAATTGCCCCCCTGTGTCTGAAAACCGGCAATCCAGCCCGAGCGGATAAGTTCAAGCGCGTGCACCACTGGGTTCCACAGCAGCAGATGCTGGAAATTTTGTGGCACGGCCGCCAGCGGGAAGAAGACCGCCGAGATCCACATCATGGGGCGCATCAGAATGGGTATCAGCTTGCGCGCCTCCTCAGAGAGGGAGGTGGCGATACAGAACAAGGTTCCCAGCGCAAAAGAGAAGAGCATCAGCAGGCCATATCCTGTCAGTACGGCCAATGGATCTGTTGGCATGGCATCGAAACCGAACCACATCAGCCCCAGGATCAGTACAAAGGCCACCAGCACGCCGATCAGAGTTTCCAGCAAGAAACGAGAGAACAGGGTGGCAAAGGGAGTTACCTGCCGATAGCAGAACAGCCCTTTGTTAGCACTAACTGCGGACTGCAGCTGGCTGGCCATGTTTTGAAACATCAGAAAAGGAAGGTAGCCAGCAGCAACAAAAACGGGCGCTTCGACCCCGCCAAAGCCATTGCGTTGCCGCATCCCGAATACGAAGCAGAACAACGTAATGGTAAGTAAGGGATCCAGCACAGCCCAGGAATATCCCATGCGGTAGTTGCCAAAACGGGTCTTGAGCTCCCGCATCAGCAAGCCGAAGGTCACATCCTTGAGCACCGCCCATGAGGCCCGACGCTGATTTGATAGAATTGGGGTGTTCAAATTTTAATCTTTATATCGGCATATGGATGAAGAAGAGGGGCGACTCTATCACAAACGTTTAGGCGACAGGCGAGCGCTCATGATGAATAGCTAGTCATCAGTGTGTGTTGAATGTTTTTGGTTTCTGGTTTGTTACCAACATGTGGCGCTAGGGTGCTTTTTAGGCATGGCTACCGCACGGCAATGACATATTCCCGGACCAAAAAGCGAGTTGTAATGATGGTAAATAAATCGAGGGTGATAACGAGGGGCTGCTTGCTTAAAAAGCAAACAGAATTCAACTTACAAAGGTAAGCAACCAACCCGTGCATATAGCGCCATTATGTGACGCTCATCATGCTTATTTTTATTTGTGGCGCATGGTACCTATCAGGTGCAATTGAGTCAACACACGATAGCTAATTACCAAAATGTCAACTGTAAGATGTAAGGCGTTGTTATGTAATAGTTTATGGTGTTATTGGTTAAAATATAACAGGTCTGATGAGTGTTCGTGACGATAAGCTGATTAATTCAGGTGCCGCCGGATCAAACAAGTGTCGTTATTTTATCTTGTTTTTGCGATCCGTATTTGTTGTATTTTATGTTGGATTGCGATAAGTGGCCGCCATGGTCCTTGCGGTCAAATAATGACCAATTGTTGTTGGTTTACCTGAATTAAACGCCAACACCTCAGCATTGCTAGACTATTTATTCTTAAATGATGATTTTTTTAGTTTTATCCATCGCGTTGACAAGCGTCCATCCCGCTGACCTATCCTCATATGTGCCCGTTCGGACGGCACCATAGATAACAAGGATGTAGGAGGGGATATGGACGCTAATACTCTCTTGCTCTCGGGACTGCTGGCTTCGTTGGTCGCGAGTTCAGGGGCAATCGCCAATGACAATATTGTTGTACTGCAATTGGGTACACCTGCCGAGAGCGAGAAGCTCGACATCTTTACGGCTGACGTGAAACTTCATCATATGTTCTGGCGCTGGGGGGATTCAGGCTGCCAGTTTGGTCTCGGTGTGCGAGGGGGCATGCTGGAGGTGGAGGATGAGCGAGCGGCCAGGCTGGGCACGGGGGCTCGCGCCGAATGCCTATGGGGTAACTGGGTGGTCTGGCTCCCGGCCGAGGTGTTATGGCTGGCGGATCATGAATTTGGTCATCGTGGCAATGGCTTCAAGGATTACGGCGGCCCCTTCCAGTTTGCCACCGGTATTGGTCTGGGCTATGCAATCACCCGCAACTGGCTGATTGGCTATCAGTATGAGCACATGTCCAACGCCAACATGTATGAGTCCAACCCAAGTCTGGATACTCACTCACTTCATATCGACTACCGGTTTTAACGCTTGCGTCTCTTCTGGTTGCCAAGCCCCTGCTCGTCAGGGGCTTTTTGTCTGCCCATGGGGGGTGAGTCATGGACAGACAAGCATGGCGTAGGGGTCAGCGCCCCAGGTACTCCCGCTCGAAGAAGGTATTGACCCAGTGGGGGCGGTAGATGGCGAGCAGTGTCATTGTCATGCCGTTGAGCAGGGCTTCGGGGAAGAGCAGCAGTGGCCAGATGGAGAGGTAGTCTGCACTGATGGTGTGCCACGGATAGGTGCCACTCATGTCCATCAGCAGGGCGCTGGCGACCACCTTGACCGAGATACTGAGGGCGCCGCCGCCGAAGGCGACCACGAACAGGTAGACGAACAGGTGGCGGGGCAACCAGGCCCAGCTGGCCAGAAACAGCAACCAGCTGGTGGCCACGGGCAGAGCGACGCCGATCAGTGCATGCCAGCCGATGTCGGCGAGCTCGATGACATCGAAGTAGCCGAGGATCAGCAGTGTCAGGCAGGGAGCGAGCAGGGCGAGGCGCCACCCTAGCAACAGGGTCAGGCTGGTGAGGCCGAGAAAGTGCACCTCCAGCCCCTCGTGCAGGCCGGCACGCAAGAGCCAGAGTGGGACCAGCGCGATGGCGCCACCCAGGCAGAGGTGTTGATAGAGTGGCTGGGCAAGCAGGGTTCGCAGCAGGGGGCCGCGCAGGCTGAATATAAGCAGCAATAGCCAGAGCAGGAGGGCTGCGGCTTGTCCTTCACTCATGGCATGTCCTTGTCATGTGATGGCGTACTGAGCGAGCAGGGGTGAGGGATAACAATAACAAGGGCTGGCGTATTCCCTGCCAGCCCTGATTTAACAATCAGTATTTGACGTGTTTGTGATACTTGCTGAGGATGCCCTGAACTCGGTCCATGGTCTCCTTGCTGGGGGGCTTGATCCCGTTCAGATCATAGTTCTCACCCAGTACGTCCCACTTGTGCTTGCCCAGCTCGTGGTAGGGCAGCAGCTCAACCTTCTCGACGCAATCACCCAGCTCGGCGATGAACTGACCCAGCCCTTCGGCGCTTTCGTCATCGTCTGACCAGGTCGGCACCACCACGTAGCGGATCCACATGGTCTTGCCCTTGGTGGCCAGATAGCGGGCGAACTCCAGGGTGTACTTGTTACTGACGTGGGTGAGCGGTATGTGCTTCTCGTCATTGATCTGCTTGATGTCGAGCAGCACCAGATCCGTGTTGTCGAGCACCTTGTCGAGCTGTTCGTCGTAATGACGCACGAAGCCATTGGTATCGAGACAGGTGTGTATGCCTTTCTCTTTGCAGGCGGCGAACAGGTCGGCGATGAAGTTTTGTTGCAACATGGCTTCGCCACCCGAGGCGGTCACGCCACCGCCAGAGGCATTCATGAAGTGGCGATAGCTGGTGATGTCGCTCATCAACTCCTGCACCGTCACTTCACGGCCACCCTGGGTGTCCCAGGTGTCCCGGTTGTGGCAGTACTTGCAGCGCATCAGGCAGCCTTGCATGAACACGATAAACCGTATCCCGGGGCCATCGACAGTGCCGCAGGTTTCAACGGAATGGATCCGGCCAATGATCCCGGACTCGCTGGTTTCAGCGACCGCACCGCTGGTGTTGACAGCAGGGATCCGATTAATGACAGACATAGACAACTCCAACGATTCGAGCAGGTCGTTATTTTATTACATAAAGCCCTATAAATCCTACCTGTTTAGCCCGGCAGGGGCGAACCCAGCAGGCTTTCCAGGGCCCTGACCGTGAGTGGCTTACTGGTCAGGAAGCCTTGATAATGCTGGCATCCCAGCGCTTTGAGGATGGCGAGCTGTGCCTCATCCTCCACCCCTTCGGCGGTCACGGTAAAGCGGAAAACCTTGGCCAGATCCAGGATCGCCTTGACGATAGCCTTGTCCTGTTCGCTGTGCACCAGGGTCTGAATGAAGCTTCGGTCGAGCTTCACTTCGTCCGCCGGCAGATCCCGCAGGTAGGCGAGCGACGAGTAGCCGGTACCGAAGTCATCGATGGAGAGCAAGAGACCAAGATCCTTGAGTTGCCGCATCCTGGCGATGCTCTCCAGCCGGTTCTCCAGCACCACGGATTCGGTCACCTCCAGCAGCAGACGGGAGGGGGGCACTCCTGTGTCGCGCAATATGTACTCCACCTGCTGCACAAATCCTGCCGTGTGGAACTGGCGGGCGCTGACGTTGACCGACAGGTGAGGAATGGCAAAACCGCGGTTGAGCCAGAAGCTGTACTGGGCGCAGGCGGTCTTCATCACCCAGTAGCCTATGTCCTGGATGAGGCTGGTCTCCTCGGCGATGGGGATGAAGTCTCCCGGCGGTACCATGGTGCCGTCGCTGCGCTGCCAGCGTAGCAGCGCCTCTATCCCTGACAAACTGCCGTTGTCGACCCTGTATTGCGGCTGGTAGTAAAGCTGCAGCTCATGGTTGCGCAGGGCATCGCGCAGCTGGTTGTTGAGGGCCAGCTTGCTCTTCTCTTTCTGGGCCATGGCCTCGCTGAAGAACACATAGTTACTCTGGCCGGAGCGCTTGGCCATGTGAGTGGCGGTATCGGCCTGCTGCATCAGCACCAGATGATCCTGATCTTCGTTGGAGAAGAGGCTGATCCCCACTGAGGCGCTGCAGTGCAGCTTGTGATCCTCGATATCGAACGGGGTGCGAAACAGCCCCATCAGCTCGCGGGCGAAGTGCTCGGCCAGGATCTTGGCGGTGACATAGCCCTGACCCAGGGCGGTGAACAGCAGGGCGAACTCGTCTCCTGAAATGCGGGCCAGCACCAGGTTGTCCTGAGGTAGCCCCTTGAGCCGCTCTACCACGGCTTGCAGCAGCAGATCGCCGCAGGCGTGGCCGAGGGAGTCGTTGATCGATTTGAAGTTGTCCAGATCCACCAGCAACAGGGCACCCCACTGACCACTGGGTGCCTGCAGGGTGCGCTGCATGATGTCGTTGAGGCTGCGCCTGTTGTAGAGGCCGCACAGATCGTCGTAATAGGCGAGCTGCTCTATGTGGCGGGCGGCGTCTTTCTCTTTGGTGATGTCGTAAAAGCTGCAGACGTAATGGCTGAGCTCACCGTGCTCATCCTTGACGCCGCTCACCATCAGCCGCACCGGGAACAGATGACCATCCTGGTGCAGGCAACGCTCCTCGCCCATCCAGAACTCCTGCTCATCGACCGCCCGTCTGACATCCTCTTTCAGGTGATCGCCGTAATAGGTGGGCCGCAGCTTGATGATATGCTGGCCGATCATCGCATCATCGCTAAAGCCGGTGATGCGACCAAAGGAGCGGTTGACCTTGAGGATGATCCCCTGGTGATCCATCACCAGCAGGCCGTCGTGGGTGTTGAAGGCCACTTCCGCCAGGCGCAGGGCATCGTCGGCGGCGAGCCGCTGCAGCTCGATGGCGGCCCGCTCGTGCTGACTGTTGAGGGCATCGAGCAGTGGCATAGGGTCGGCCAGCGGCTCGTCGAGCAGCAGGGTGAGCTGGCCCATGGGGACGCTACCCGGCCCGTGCAGGGGGATGCCGACATAGGCCCTGGCATTGAGGGCCAGCAGCTGGGCTGCCTGGGGGTAGCGCAGGGGCAGGTCTTCCACATAGACAGCTTGACCGTGCTGGAACAGCTCCTGGTCGGGGCCCGGATCCATCTGTATGGGTTTGAGGACGGAGAAGGTCTCCCCCTCCAGCACGCAGCGCGGAATGATCCAGAGATCCTGGCCGCGCGGCTGGTACTCACCGACCCAGCCGATGCGGGCGCCACTGGCGGTCATGGCCCAGTGCAACAGGGCGCGACAATAGGCGATGCCGGTCAGCAGGGTCAGTTCAGTCGGCAGGGTCAGCACAGGGGTGAGCAGGGGCTCGGGGTCCGGCTGCCAGTGGCCGAGTAATTGGGCGCTGTGACGCACCAGCTGCTGCATCTCCTCGCTGAGCGGGGTGGCGTTGAGGTATTCGAGGCTCAGTACGCCGATGAGTTTTTCCTGCTCCAGCAGGGCGCCGTCGAGGCGCGAGCTGATCCCCGCACTGGCCAGATAGTAGTGCTGGCTCAGCATGGGCTGGTGCGCGGCTTCGGAGAAACTCAAAGACTTGCGGGTGCGCAGGGCGCGTATGTAGCGACTGTCACCCCGGATGGCCGAGATCCCCTCGGCACCAAGGGCAAAGACAGGGGTCAGCTGCTCGCTGCCGAGCGAGCCGTTGGCCTGATAGTGCCAAAGAATGAGGCGATCGGCCCCCAGGCTCTCCTTGAGGGCCTCCAGCATGGCGGCAAACTGCTGCTGGCTGGCCATCTGGCTCAGCCGTGGCAGCTGCAACGCCAGATCGGCGATGGGCTCCTGGCGCTGGGTCTGCAGGCAGATGAGCCAGAAGGCATCCTGCTCGTGGGAGAGGGCTATGTGCCACTGCTGGCCGGCGAAGCGCAGTACCAGTTTGCCTCCCAAGCCGCTGGCAAGGGCTTGCTCTATGGGTAGACGCAGGGCATCGGGCAACTGGGCGGGCCAGGCGCTTCTCGGCTCATCCAGCCAGTAGAGCGGGGTTTGCATCACATCGGTCAGGGCGACCAGCCGTTGGCTGCGGACATCCAGACGAAAGAACAGGGGGGGCTGGCAGGCAGGGGGAAGGTGACTGAGCGCGGTAGACGACATGAACTGGTAACATCCTGTTGAACAACTGGCGGGTGGCAAGAATACTGCAAAATCGACCTAAACAAAATTTCATTGAAATCTAAATTAGTAATAGCTAATTTAGTGGCAATCTATTGTTAACCGGAGTCTTTCTGATGAAACGGATCCTGATTGTAGGCGGTGTGGCGGGGGGAGCCTCCGCGGCGGCCAGAGCCCGTCGCCTGAGCGAAACAGCCGAGATAGTGATGTTCGAGCGGGGCGAGTTTGTCAGCTTCGCCAACTGTGGCTTGCCTTATCATATCGGTGGCGACATTCAGGACCGCTCGGCCTTGCTGTTGCAGACGCCGCAAAGCTTCAAGCGCCGTTTCAACGTGGATGTGCGGGTCTTTCACGATGTGATCGACATCGACAAGGTTGGCAAGACCCTGCTGGTGCGCAACCTGCTCACCGGCGACGAGCGGCGCGAATCTTATGATCAGCTGTTGCTGAGCCCGGGAGCGGCCCCCATTCGCCCGCCTTTCCCCGGCATCGACAGCCCGGGCGTGCATACCTTGCGCAACATTGCTGACATGGACCGCATACTGGCGGCCCTGCAGCGCGATGATCCGCACCACGTCACAGTCGTGGGGGGCGGCTTCATCGGGCTGGAAATGATGGAGGCACTGCACCAGCGCAAGCGGGATGTCACCCTGCTGGAGCTCTCCGATCAGGTGATGGCACCGGTGGACAGAGAGATGGCCAACATGCTCCATGCCCGCATCCGCGAAGAGGGGATCGACCTGCGGCTGCGCACCGGCCTCGCGTCTATCGAGATCCTGGACGGGCAGCCGGAGCAAACGGTCAGCACCGGCTTGCGGCTGACCCTGAGTGACGGCACCCGGCTCGACACCGGCCTGCTGATCCTGGCCATCGGCGTCAAGCCCGAGACTCGGCTTGCAGCACAGGCGGGTCTTGAGCTGGGGCCGCGCGGCGGTATCAAGGTGGATGCCAGCATGTGCACCTCGGATCCCTTCATCTATGCGGTGGGGGATGCGGTGGAGGAGACCGACTTCGTCACCGGCGAGTCCGTGCTGATCCCGCTGGCGGGCCCCGCCAACCGGCAGGGACGCATCGCCGCCGACAACATGCTGGGCCGCAGCGAAACCTACAAGAAGACCCAGGGCACTGCCATCTGCAAGCTGTTCGATCTGGCGGTGGGCAGCACGGGTCTCAACGAGAAACGGTTGCTGCAACTGGGGCTGCCGTTCGAGAAGGTCTATGTGCATCCGGGCAGTCACGCCGGTTACTACCCGGGCGCTCACCCGGTTAGCCTCAAGCTGCTGTTTGCCCCCGATGGCAAGATCTACGGCGCTCAGGCCATCGGCAAGGACGGAGTCGACAAGCGCATCGACGTGCTGGCGGTGGCCCAGCGTGCCGGGCTGACGGTGTTTGATCTGCAGGATCTGGAGCTCACCTATGCGCCGCCATTCGGCTCGGCCAAGGATGTGATCAACATGGCGGGCTTCGTGGCGAGCAATCATCTCAAGGGAGATACCCTGCTCTGTCATACCGCCGAGGTGCAGGCCTGCCATCCCCATCAGCAGGTGCTGGATGTGCGCAATGGCCCCGAGCTCGACCAGCTGGGTCGCATTCCCGGTGCCCTGCACATCCCCCTCGATGAGCTGCGCGGTCGCCTGAATGAACTGCCCAGGGAGAAAGAGCTGCTCATCAGCTGTCAGGTGGGCTTGCGTGGCCACGTGGCCTGCCGCTTGCTCAGCCAGCACGGCTTCAAGGTGAAGAACCTCTCCGGCGGTTTCAAAACCTGGCAGATGGCGGTGATGGCGTAACGGCTTCACCGACCCGCAAAACGCCGACCATCAGGTTGGCGTTTTGCTGTCTGACCGGTGGCCATTCACGCCCGATACTTTGCAATGAGTTTTGTGTCAAGCGAGTCGAATGTCTTATCCTGTTGCCTATCGCGCTGCTGTGGCAGCGATCCAATCCGGGATGGAACTCATGCGCCCCTTTGCCCCGCGTCCTGCTTCCCAGTACCTTGCTCCCATCTGGCTTGCGCCGCGCCAGCGTCGCTGGTCTGCCTTGTTATTGACCGGTCTGCTCTTGGTCGGTTGTGGTCAGGACAAGCCCACCCCGACGGTCAATGTGCCGGCCGCGCAGCAAGCAGCTGGCGTACCCATGGCCGTGGTGCAGGCCAATGCCCGTCAATATAGAGACGCCCCGGCGCTGGCGCTGGTCTTCTCCGGCCCTCTGGTGCCCAAGGCAAACTGGCAGAGCTGGCTCGGGGTCAGTGAAGGGGGCAAGCAGGTACAGGGGGAGTGGATCCTCGCCGAAGATGGTCGCACCCTCTATTTTCCGAACGTTCAGCCCGACAAAAGCTACGAGGTGAGTCTCAAGTCGGGGTTGGGACCATCCCCCCAAAGCTGGACCCTCAAGACCCGCCCGCTGGAGGCGGGGGCCTCCTTTACCGCCAGCGGCATGGTATTGCCGCTGCGTCAGGAACTTCGCCTGCCCATCAGCGCGGTCAACGTGGATGAGGTCAATATCGATTTCTTTCGGGTCGATGCCGAGTATCTGCCCCGTTTTCTGGCCGAGTATCGCCCCGGCGCCGGCATGGGTAACTGGGAGCTTGAACAGATCACCAGCCGCGCCAAGCGGGTATTCAGCGGCCGCTACGCGCTGGAGCTCGATGCCAACCGGCGCGAGACCCGCCTTATCAATGTGAAGGAGCCGCAGCTGGCCGAGGCCGGTGTCTACTTTGCGGTGATGTCGCCCCTTGGCAACTACGACTGGCGCAAGGAGACCACATACTTTGCGGTGAGCGACATGGGACTCAGTGCCCGCCGTTACCGCGATCAGCTGGAGGTGTTCGTCAGCTCGCTGGCCACCGCCGACCCCCTCAAGGATGTGCAGCTCTCCCTGCTCGACGAGAAAGGCAACCGGCTGCAGGTGCAAACCACGGATCCGCAGGGCCATCGTCGCTTTGAGCAGGTGCAGGGTGCTCGCCTGCTACTGGCCGAACAGGGCAACCATCTGGCGGTGCTGCGCCTCGATGGGGCTGCGCTCGATCTCTCCACCTTCGATCTCGGTACCCAGCCCTGGCAGGCCCAGCAGCTTTATCTGTTCAGCGGGCGCGACCTTTATCGCCCCGGCGAGCGGCTCGACAGCGAGATCCTGCTCAAGGGGCAGGATGGCCAGCTGCTGCCGGGGATGGCGGTGGAGCTGGAGGTGAAACAGCCGGACGGTCAGCTGCTCGAACAGAAACGACTGCTACCGGACAATCTTGGCGCGGCCCACTACGGCCTGCGTCTGCCGGACGATGCGCCGCTCGGGCGCTGGACCATCAACCTCAAGACCGCCGCTGGCAGCCGCTTCGAGTGGCCTTTCCTAGTGGAGGAGTTTTTGCCGGAGCGCTTGAAACTGCAGCTTGGCAAGGGGCCGGATGGGGAATTGCTGACCCAGCAACAGGCGCTCAACCTGCCGCTGCAAGGGGACTATCTCTACGGTGCGCCAGCGAGCGCCACCAAGGCGAAGGCGGAGGTGAAAATCAGCCGCGCCACCATGCCTTTCACCCAATGGCAGGAGTTCACTCTGGGTGACGTGCTGCTGGCCGAGCAGGCCAAGGATCTCGAGGCGCGGAGTCTCACCCTCAATGCGCAGGGGCAGGGGACTTTCTTGCTGGCTGATGAACTCGATGGCGTGCGCGCCCTCGGGCCGCTGGAGGTGGCTTATCGGGTGTCGCTCTCCGAGCCCGGTGGCCGCGCCGTCAATCGCAGCCGCACCCAGTATGGCTGGCCTGCAGGCAGCCAGTGGCCGGCGCTCAAGGCCGACTTCGTGGCGGATCGGGTGGAAGGGGGCAAGCCGCTCCCCTTCCAGATCCTCAACCTCGATGAACAAGGTCAGCCGGTGGCGGGGGCGGTGAAGGTGCGCCTCATCAACGAGTACCGCGACTACTACTGGCACTACGCCGATGGCGAGGGGTGGAAGTACGAGTTCAACAGCCAGCCCTATCTGGAGCAGGAGCAGACCCTGCAGCTGGATGGCAAGGGGCCGACCCCCCTCAGTTTGCAGCTGGCGGCGGGTTGGTATCGGTTGGAGGTGGAGAACAGTCAGGGCCATCAATCGAGCCTGCGGGTAGAGATCGGCAGTTACGCCTGGGGCGGCGGTGGCGAGCAGGCGCGGCCTGACAAAATCGCCATCACCCTCGACAAGCGCGCCTATCTGGCGGGCGACAAGGCAAAAGTGACGCTCGTCGCACCGCGACCCGGCAAGGGCTTGCTGCTGGTGGAGGATGGCGATGGCCTGCGCTGGTGGCAGCGTATCGAGCTTAACGCAGCCGGTGGTGATGCCAAGGATGCCCGCGGCGAGTTCGAGATCCCGGTCAGCCCCGAGTGGCAGCGTCACGATCTGCATATCTCGGCCCAGATAGCCGCGCCAGACAGCGAATCCAAGCCGGTGAGTCAAAAGAGTGTGCAGAGCCTGCGCTCGGTCGGGCTGGTGCCGCTCACGCTGGACCGGGAAGCGCGCCGTCTGCCGCTTACCCTGAGCGCGCCTGATAAAGCGGTGCCGCTCACCCGTCTGGAGGTGACCGCCACCTCCACCCCCAACAGTCAGGGGCGGGTGGTGCTGGCGGCGGTGGATCGGGGCGTGCTCAACATCAGCGACTACCAGCCCCTCGACCCGTTCGAGATCTTCTTTGGTCGCAAGCGCTTCGCCCAAGATTTGTTCGACAACTACGGCCAGGTGATCCCGCCGCAGGATGGCAAGCTGGCCCGCCTTAACTACGGGGGCGACCGTGCGCCGCTGAAAAAAGGTGGCGCGCTGGAGAGCCGGGTCGAGGTAGCAGCGCTCTGGAGCGGCGAGGTGACTTTTGACGAGAGCGGCAAGGCGGTGATCCCGCTCGAACTACCCAACTTCAACGGCGAGCTGGCGCTGATGGCGCTGGCCTGGAATGAACAGCAAGTCGGCGAGGCTGAACGCGCCGTCAAAGTTGTGGCGCCGCTGGTGGCCGAGATCGGCTGGCCGCGCTTTGGCGCCAGAGGGGATGAGACCCGGGCGCTGGTGCAGCTGCGCAACATGAGTGGCGAGGATCAGACTCTCTCCCTGGCCTGGACCCTCAATGGCGGGCTCAAGGCAAATGGCGAGCTGCCCAGCTCGCTGTCTCTTAAAAACGGCGAGGAGCAGTGGTTGACCCTGCCGCTCACCGTGATTGGCGCGAGCGGTCTGGCGAGCCTGCAGTTGGCGGCCAGTGGCAAGGATTTTGCCATCAGCCGCGACTGGTATTTGCCGCTGCGCTCCCCCTGGCCTGCCGAGACTCGCCAGCGCTACCAGATGCTGGCCCCCGGCCAAGAGATGGCTTTTGCGCCAGCTGAGCTGGCCGGGCTGGATCGCGCCAATCTGCAGGGGCTGCTCAGCCTCTCCGGCACCCCGCCCTGGGATCCGGCAGCCCAGTGGCAGGCGCTGGCTGACTACCCCTACGCCTGTCTGGAGCAGACCTTGTCGCGTGCCTGGCCCTATCTGCTGACCACGGCGGATGAGCGGGCTGTCTGGAGCAAACCCACAGAGGGCAAGAAACCGGCGAGCGAGGCGGATGTGCAGCGCGCCCTGCTGCAACGGTTGCAGCGGTTGCAACTGCCCAGCGGCGGTTTTGGTTTGTGGGATGGTCGCTCCGACGAGGAGCAGTGGCTCACCGCCTATGCCGCCGACTACCTGCTGGCCCGCAAGGAGGCAGGCGACGCAGTGCCGGAGGCCATGCTCAATCAGGCGCTGAACCGGCTGCAGAGTTATCTCAGCGACAGCCAGTACGGCGAGCGCTGGAGCGGTGCCCCCGAGCATAGCCGGTTGGCCTATCAGGCCTACAGCGCCTATGTGCTGGCCCGGGTGGGCAAGGCGCCGCTCGCTACCTTGCGCCTTATCTGGGAGCAGCAGGCCGATCACGCCAGATCCGGCTTGCCGCTGCTCCACCTCTCGCTAGCCCTCTCGGCCATGGGGGATGAGCAGACCGCCGCCAAGGCACTCAGCCGGGCGCTAGGGACCGCGCGGGGTGACGACTATCTGGGGGATTACGGTTCCCCCCTGCGCGATGAAGCCCTTGAGCTCTCCTTGCTGCGCCAGTACAAGCTGGCTTTGGAACGCTGGCCAACGCTGAGTGCCAAGGTGGCCGATACCCTGGCTCACCGTCAGTGGCTCAGCACCCAGGAGCGGTTCGCCCTGTTGCGACTCGCCCGCTTCGATCCGGCTATCGACTGGCAGGCCAAGGTAACTTCCTCTCTTGGCAGTGAATCCCTGAGCGGTTCGGCTCCGCTGCAGCAGGGCGCCCCCGAGGCACTGGCCGCCAGCGCCGTCGCCAACGAGGGCAAGGGATCCCTCTATGTGCAGCGCACCCTGATCGGCTACCCCGAACGGGCTCCTGCCCGGTTAAGTCAGGGGATAAGCGTGACCCGCAGCTGGTTCAACAGCGAGGGTCAGCCGTTTGATCCCGCCAAGGTGAAGGTCGGTGATCTGGTGGTGGTGCGGCTCAATGTCAGCAGCAAATCGGCGGTGCCCGATGCCCTGCTGGTGGAGATGGTACCGGCGGGCTTCGAGCTGGAGAATCCGGCCCTTGGCAACAGTATCAAGCTCGAAGATCTTTCGATTGAGGGGAAACCTGCGTGGCAGAGCGAGTGGAACGACTACCTCAAGCATCAGGCGTTTCGCGACGACAGCTACACGGCAGCGCTCGAACTGAGCGAGGGGAGCAATCAGCAGCTGGTCTACCTGATGCGGGCGGTGACGCCGGGTCGCTATCAGGTGCCGCCGACCCAGGTGGAGGATATGTACCGACCCGAGCTGCGGGCTGTGGGTGAGGATATCCATGAGGTAACGATTTCTGAGTAGCTGGCGCTTTATGAGTCGCAGACGCCCTCTGGGCAACGCCCCCTCCCTCGAGCGGGTTCGCTCGCTCACTTTTTGGCAGCGTGGCTGGCTGAGCCTGGGTCGCAGTGGCCGCGCCTGTCGGCGTTGGCTGGGCCGTCTGCCGCGCTGGCTGCGCTTCTCGGTGCTGGGGGCCGTTGCCTTGTTCCTGTCGCTGCTGGCGCTGGATCGCCTCTTTCCACCTCCGCCACTCGACCCCGCCTACGCGCGGGTGGTGCTCGACATGAAGGGGAGGCCACTGCGCGCCTTTGCCGACACCAGCGGCGTGTGGCGTTACCCCGTGACGCTGGATCAGGTCTCCCCCCGCTATATCGAGGCGCTGCTGGGTTACGAGGATCGCTACTTCTGGCGCCATCCCGGGGTCAATCCGGTGGCCATGGTGCGCGGCATCGGTCAGTGGCTGCGCTACGGGCGCGCCGTCTCGGGGGGCTCGACCCTCACCATGCAGGTGGCCCGCCTGATCGAGCCCTATCAGAGGTCGATACCCGGCAAGCTGCGCCAGATGGCGCGTGCGCTGCAGCTGGAGTGGCACTACGACAAGCGCACCCTGCTCACCGTCTACCTCAACCGGGCGCCGTTTGGCGGCAACCTGGAAGGGGTGCAGGCGGCAAGTTTTGCCTATCTTGGCAAGAGCGTGGCCAAGCTGACTCACGCCGAGGCAGCGCTGTTGGCGGTGCTGCCACAGGCCCCCAGCCGCAACCGACCAGATCGCCATCCCGAGCGGGCCCGCGCCGCCCGCGACAAGGTGATGCAGCGACTGGTGGCACAGGGGGTCTGGCCCGAGCAGGCGTGGCAGGAGGGACGCATCGAGCCTGTGCTGGCTCGCGGCCATTTCACCCCGATGGAGGCGCCGCTGTTTGCTCGTCTGGCCGCCGACAGCCAGCCGGGCGTCCTGGTGCACACCACCATAGACGGCGATCTGCAGCGCTGGCTGGAGACGCGGGTGGCGAGTTATATCCGCCGCTTCCCCGAGCAGACCTCTGCTGCGCTGCTGCTGGTGGACAATAAAACCATGGCGGTGCGCGCCTATGTTGGCAGCGCCGAGTATGGCAATTTGCGCCGCCACGGTTATCTCGACATGGTGCAGGCGATCCGCTCCCCCGGCTCCACCCTCAAGCCCTTTATCTACGGTCTGGCGATGGACGAGGGGTTGGTGCACTCGGCCTCCCTGCTCTCCGACGCGCCAAGAGTGGGCTCGGATTATCGCCCCGCTAACTTTTCCGGCGCCTTTCAGGGGCCGGTGACCCTCACTCAGGCATTGCAGCAATCCCTCAACGTGCCGGCGGTACAGGTGCTGGAGGCGCTTGGGGCCGACAAACTGGTCAGCCGCCTCGACAACGCCGGGGTGCGGCTGGCGCTCTCCGACAAACCCAATCCGGCCATTGCATTGGGGGCGGCAGGCATTCGGCTCGAGCAGTTGGTGGCGCTCTACAGCGCGCTGACCCGTGAGGGGCAGGTGGCTATGCCGGTCTGGCTGGCGGGGCAGCAGGCGGTGCCCCGCCCCTTGCTGAGCCCGGGGGCGGCCTGGATCATCTGGCAAATATTGAGCGCCCAGGGACGGGCGGATCAGCCCTTTACCAGCGAGGCGACCGGTCGGGTCAACCGACTGGCCTGGAAGACCGGCACCAGCTACGGCTATCGCGACAGTTGGGCGATGGGGGTCTCCGGTCGCTGGACCATCGGCGTCTGGCTGGGGCGCCCCGATGGCACCCCCTTGCCCGGCTTTTACGGCCAGAGTGCGGCGGTGCCGCTGCTGCTCTCGGTCTACTCGCGGCTGGCTGACAACAGCCCCCTGCCTGTGCAGCCCAACACGGTGAGCGAGGCCGAAATCTGCTGGCCGCTGGGGCGCAAGGCGAGCGCGACCCTGCCGCAGACTTGTTTGCAGCGCCAGAGCGCCTGGTTGCTGGAAGGGCGCGATCCCCCCACCTTGCCCGACCCCATGGATTGGCCCTCGCCGCTGCGCCAAGTTGCACTGACCGCCGAGGGCAAGCCGACCTTGGCCCGCTGCCCCGATGCGGCGCAGTCGGGCTTCCGGGCACTCTGGCCATTGTCGCTGGAGCCGTGGCGGTCACCCGGCGAGCGACGGCAGGCGCTGCTGGCAAGTGGTTGTGCAGGGGAAGTGCAGAGCGCCGAGCTGCAAGCCCCCATTCGCATCGTCGCGCTGGGGGAGGGCAACCTTATCCGCAGCCAGCGCTATCGCCTGCAACCTAAGGTGCTGGGTGGCGTCGGCAAGCCGTTCTGGTTTCTCAATGGCCAGCGGCTGCGCTGGGACGGGGATCAGGTATTGAGCGAGGCGGGGCGCTACCAGCTGGTGGTGGTGGATGAGGCGGGCAACAGCGATAGAGTCGAATTTCGGCTGGAAAACCCCTCCTGAGAGGGCGACTGGTTCGCGCTGGCCGAGCGCCATAATATTGCCGGCGCCTCATGCCGCCAAGACGGGATCAGGCTTTGAGCTGATCCCGTTGGGCCATATCGGCTGCCGGTTGGCTCAGGATTTGACTTGCCCCAACCGGGTGAAGAAGTGCTGGCTCTTGCGCTGGTGGAAATGACTCTTCTTGATGGGATGGAAGATCAGGCGGCTCTTTGGGTGGCTCGTCTTGAGCTGATGGATCATCGCCATGGCAGGCAGGCCTGTGCTGACCAGGGTGGTGAGCGGCAGGCTGTGGGTCTCTGGTCCCAGCAGCTGATTGAGCCCCTGTTGTGCTTGTTCGAAACGGGTCAGAGCCGTCGGGTCAGCATAGCCACTGCCGAGCATGGTGAGCATGGCATCGAAGGCTTGATGGAACTCAGCCAGTTGCTGGCGAAAACCGCTGCGAGCACGCAGGGCAATCAGCTCGGCAAACGGGATGTCGCTTAGGTGAGTGGGCACTTGCAATGGTATCTCGAGGTGGAAACAATCCTGACCGCCCCGGTTGTGGTAGCGAGACTCCAGCAGGTGGAGCAGGCGGTCGAGATAGTCGTGATCCGTGATGAGCGCACCCTCATTGGCGAGTGCCCACTCACGGGCGAGGCGCATGGAGAGCAGATTGGCAAAGCGCCGCGCCATCTTGACCCCTCCCTCATCCGACGTGGCAAAGCCGTGGGCGAGGCAAAAGCTGTGTAGCCGCTCAAGACCGGCCTGAGCGGGGCAGAAGCAGTCGTGGTTGGTAGGTTGGCGCCAGCGAGTGATCAGCGCCTTGTTGCCAAACACCTTGTGGCGGACAAAATCGGGGGCGACAAGGCCGCTGATCTGGCTCTCCAGTTGCGGGGTGATGTCTGCAAAGAAGCTTGGCTCAGGCCGCTTTGCCAGCAGATCGGTCTGCTCTTCCAGGGTATGGAGCAGGACGGTGAGGCTGCTCTGTTCACTGACGGTAAAGACGAAGGCGAGTCGCTCCAGATAGAGCAGGGCAAATTTGAGCCAGAGCTCGTCGCGAACCTCCATGCCGGGGTAGTAGATAAAGGTCTTCATCGAATCTGTCTGTTGTCAGGGGGGTGGCCAGGGCGCAGGTTTGGGAATATACGCAAGATTGCCGCCGCGTCGCAAACGTTGCATGAGGGAATGTGAGTAAACGTGCATCCAGTAGGCGCTGGCTACAAAGTTCTGATATAATTCGCGCCCTTAAATCAAGGCCACCCGAGTCAAAACCATGAAGTTCATTATCAAACTGTTCCCGGAAATCACCATCAAGAGCAAGTCAGTTCGCCAGCGCTTCACCAAAATGTTGCAGGGCAACATTCGCAACGTGTTGCGCCGCTTCGACGAAGACGCCCGCGTACGGATGGATTGGGACAAGCTGGTAGTGAGCTCTCGCAACGATCAGTTCCACGCCCAGTATCTGGAGACGCTCAGCTGTATTCCTGGCATCCAGTACTTCCTCGAAGTGAAACTGAGCAACTTCACCGACCTGCACGATATCTTCGAGCAGACCCGTGCCGTCTGGGGCGATCGCCTGAAAGGCAAGACCTTCTGCGTGCGTGCCCGCCGTGTCGGCAAGCACGACTTCAGCTCGCTGGAGCTGGAGCGTTATGTAGGGGGGGGCCTTAACCAGCATTGCGAAACCGCCGGTGTGCGCCTGAAAAAACCTGACATCCAGGTCAACCTGGAAGTGGAAAATGACGAGCTCTACATCATCAGCGCCGTCCACCACGGCATGGGGGGCTTCCCCATGGCGACCCAGGAAGATGTGCTGAGCCTGCTCTCTGGTGGCTTCGACTCGGGTGTCGCCTCCTACCAGTTCATTAAGCGCGGTTGCCGGGTGCACTACTGCTTCTTCAACCTTGGCGGCGCCGCCCACGAGATCGGTGTCAAGCAGGTGGCCTATTACCTGTGGAACAAGTTTGGCGCTTCCCACAAGGTGCGCTTCACCGCCATCGACTTTGAACCCGTGGTCGCCGAGATTCTGGAGAAGGTGGATAACGGTCAGATGGGGGTGGTGCTCAAGCGGATGATGATGCGCGCCGCCGGTCATGTGGCCGACTACTTCCAGATCCCGGCACTGGTGACAGGCGAGTGCGTGGGTCAGGTGTCCAGCCAGACTCTGACCAACCTGAACGTCATCGATCGGGTGACCGACAAGGTGATCCTGCGCCCGCTCATCACCTGGGACAAGCCGGACATCATCAGTGAAGCCCGCCGCATCGGCACTCTGGAGTTTGCCGAGACCATGCCGGAGTATTGCGGCGTCATCTCCAAGAAGCCAACCATCAAGGCTGTGCTGTCCAACATCGAGGCGGAAGAGGCCAACTTCGACTTCGCCATCCTGGACAAGGTGGTGTCCGAGGCCCGTTACCTCGATATCCGCCGCATCGGTGAAGAGACCGCCGCTGAAGTGCAAGAGGTCGAAACGACTCAAGTGCTGGGCGCTGATGAGGTGATCCTGGATATCCGCTCCAGTGATGAGCGAGACGAGAAGCCGCTGGTGGTGGAAGGACGTGAGGTGCTGCACCTTCCTTTCTTCAAGCTGGCCACCGCCTTTGGTGATCTGCCCAGGGAGAAGACCTATCTGCTCTACTGCGATCGCGGCGTGATGAGCAAGCTGCAGGCGCTCTATCTGAAAGAGAAGGGCTTTGACAACGTCAAGGTGTACCGCCCGTAACGGCACACGTTTCCCATAAAAAAATCCGGCCAATGTGCCGGATTTTTTATGTCACTCTGATGGGGTCCTGACGTCGCACGCGGCTCAGGGGCAGGGGACGGGTGTAAAGGTCGATTGCCCCTGACAGCGCCAGCCCATTTCGGCTTGCCGCATCTGCCACAGGTTGTTGCTGCGAAACAGGGTCAGGATGTAGATCATGTCGCTTTTGTTGCCATCGAGGGCCACCGAGAGCACCAGATCGTTGTCCAGTTGTTGTGCCTGGATACGACTGGGTATGTCGCTGTGGCCGACAAAACGCAGTGCCACTTCACGATAATCGTTGACCCAGGTTTGCTGGGCAGTGTTTGCCTGGCGGATCTGCAGGTTAAACTGCTGTACCGGGGTAGAAGCCAGTCGTCCGAACAGTATCTGTGCATCGGCTTGCGCCGTTGCCACATTCATCAGTAACAGGGAAGTGATGAGCCCAAGTTTTTGCATGAGGGATTCCGGCTTACAACGACTGGATCGTATGACAACAGAAAAGCTTGCTTGGTTCAACGTAACTCGGCCGGGAGTGCGACATAGCGCCCCCGGCCTGGATATCAATGGCGTTGCAACGAGAAGGTGGGCAGTGACAGGTGCCAGTAGATGGCGGCAACCCGTAAACCAAACACGGCCGTCATGCAGATGAGCATGGCGGTGACCCTGTCCATATTGACCTCAAGCGCCAGGGTATAGAGGATGCCTCCCAGGATGCAGGCTGTGGCATAGATCTCTTTTTGCAGCACCATGGGTACTTCCCGGGCCAAGACATCCCGGATCATGCCACCGGCCACCCCTGTCATGGTTCCCATGATCACGGCAATCAGGCCGGGGGAACCAAAGTTGAGGGCCTTCTGGGTGCCGATCACGGTGAAGAGGGCCAGCCCGAAGGCGTCTGCCACCGGCAGCACATACCAGGGCATGCGACGGGGCAGCTTGACCATCCACATCCCGATCAGCGCTGTGGCGATGACGATCCAGATATAGAGGGGGTCGCGCACCCAGAACACAGGGGTGGCCCCCAGGATCATGTCACGTATGGTGCCGCCGCCGATGGCGGTGACGGCTGCCAGTACCATGACGCCGAAGCCATCCATCCTGAGCCGCCCCGCAACCAGCACGCCCGAAAACGCGAATACCGCAGTACCAAACATGTCGCTGATGTAAACAATCTGCTCAACCAGTGTCTGCATGGAGAACAACTCACGTCCAATTGTTGATGGGGCCGCGATTTTAGGGGCTGGGCCAGCATCTGACCAATGGCGGCCTGCAAAAGTGGGAGCCAGACCCAGTTTTTGCAGGCGGGATACGGGGTGAGCAGAGGGGAAGTGGCTGCTGGCTTGAGGCGGGAGCCGAAGCTGACAAGGGGCCGGACGTCTCATGACCCTCTGTCTATGCCTGCATCCCGCTGATAAGGGGGACTTTTTGAATTTTTTTGCTTAAGTCCTGCGAGAGTGTGCCGATAAATAGGGTAAGCGGCGTTAATGCGATGAAGCGTTAAAAATAATGCTAAAGACATCGAAAAAGAGGCCGTTAAATAAGACGCATCGGACATGAAAGACAATAAAGTTCGAGCAAATTAGATAGCAAATTTAATAGCTTAGGAGAATAGTTATGGCCATGTATATCAACACCAACGTTTCATCGCTCAACGCTCAGCGTAATATGACGAACTCGACCAAATCATTGGATACTTCTTATACCCGTTTGGCATCTGGTCTGCGCATCAACAGCGCAAAAGATGATGCCGCCGGTCTGCAAATATCCAACCGTCTGACCTCTCAGATAAACGGGTTGGATCAGGGTAACCGTAATGCCAACGATGGTATCTCTCTCGCGCAAACTGCCGAAGGGGCCATGGATGAAGTGACCGGTATGCTGCAGCGGATGCGCACCTTGGCTCAACAATCTGCCAACGGTTCCAACTCAGCAAAAGATCGTGAAGCCCTGCAAAAAGAGGTGGATCAGCTGGGTGCAGAGATAAATCGTATCTCTACTTCTACCACTTTTGCGGGTACCAAATTGTTGGATGGATCTTTTGGTGGCACCTTCCAAGTAGGCGCTGATGCCAACCAGACCATCAGTTTTAGCCTGTCTCAGGCCGCAGGTTTCAGTATTTCTGGCATTGCCAAGGCTGCGGGAACCACGATTGCTGTCATCAGCGGTGCGGCGGGCAGTGTAACTACCAATGTTGGCGTATCAATAATTTTTGGTGGTGGCGGCGTTGGTGGTATCGATATCAGTAGCCAGAGTGAGGCACAAAAGGTGTTGGCAGCAGCAGATGCCATGCTGGAGGTAGTAGATGGCAAGCGTGCCGAACTCGGTGCGGTGCAGAACCGCTTGGATTCAACCATTCGTAACCAGGCCAATATCTCGGAGAACGTATCAGCTGCTCGCTCCCGCATTCGCGATGCGGACTTTGCCACCGAGACCGCCAATATGACCAAACAAAATATTCTGCAGCAGGCTGCATCTAGCGTTCTGTCACAAGCCAACCAGCGTCCGCAGGCTGCACTCCAACTGTTGCAGGGCTAACAAAAGAAAACAGGGCGGTTGTTCAGGCCGCCCTGGTCAAGAGATGGAACAAAGGGGTGTTCGGGTTAGCACTCTGTTCTATCGGGAGAGAATAAATTCTCTATTAGTAGTGCCAAGTGTTGTCCAGCTGTTCAGTTCTGTCACGCTTGGTCGTATTCTCCTGAGCATATGCTCATTTTAGGCCGGATTTTCCGGCCTCTTTTTATTGTGCCGTCAAATTGACGCCACTCCATCCTACTAAGCACAAACCGTGCCAAAACCACCTTCTCCTATGTGCTAGTCGTCATGGTGACTGACGTCACATGGCGAGTCTTCTGATACCTGTGATTTGCCGCTGGCCGGATAAAACTTGCCGCCTTCGGCAATTATTTTCCTAAAGCTTGTGTTCATGCGGCCGTTACATAAAGTGAAGCAATCGAGGGGTGTTCGGAATCCAACGTTTGCACTACTGCGGGTGGCCTGTTCGTTCAAACAGACACCCGCCAGAAGACACAGGATTGTTCAACCTGTTCTTCTAACGGTGGGACGTCGCTTTGGCGGCGCAACCCGCAGTCGCATGTTCTTCGGGAGATTTTATTATGGCCATGTTTATCAACACCAATACTTCATCACTGAACGCCCAGCGTAACCTGATGAATACCAGTAAATCCTTGGATACCTCATATACTCGCCTGGCATCTGGCCTACGCATCAACAGTGCCAAGGACGATGCGGCAGGTCTGCAAATTTCAAACCGCTTAACCTCACAGATCAACGGTCTGGATCAGGGTAACCGTAATGCCAACGATGGTATCTCGTTGGCGCAAACAGCGGAAGGGGCCATGGATGAGGTAACCGGCATGCTGCAGCGGATGCGCACCCTGGCCCAGCAATCTGCCAACGGTTCCAACTCTGCCAAAGATCGTGAAGCGCTACAAAAAGAGGTAGATCAGCTCGGGTCTGAGATTAACCGGATCTCGAAGGATACCACCTTTGCGGGCACCAAACTGTTGGATGGGTCTTTTAAGGGGAGTTTCCAAGTTGGTGCTGATGCCAACCAAACTATCGGCTTTAGCTTGAATCAGTCTGCGGGGTTCAGCATTTCTGGCATTGCCAAGGCTGCGGGAACCACGATTGCTGTCATCAGCGGTGCTGCGGGCAGTGTAACGACGAATGTTAGCATTATCACTATTTTTGGTGGTGGCGGCGCTGGTGCTATCGATATTACTAGCCAGAGTGAGGCACAAAAGGTGTTGGCCGCAGCAGATGCCATGCTGGGGGTAGTCGATGGCAAGCGTGCCGAGCTGGGTGCGGTACAGAACCGGTTGGATTCGACCATTCGCAACCAGGCCAATATTTCGGAGAACGTATCAGCAGCCCGCTCCCGTATTCGTGATGCGGACTTTGCCACCGAGACTGCCAATATGACCAAGCAGAACATTCTGCAGCAAGCGGCCTCAAGCGTGTTGGCCCAAGCTAACCAGCGTCCTCAGTCTGCCTTGTCTCTGCTCGGCTAATGATGGACAGTGCTGATTGAAATGGGAGAAATAAGATGACAACTGAACTCGGTAATGTGTCATCTGCCAATGGCGCTTCCTTACAGCTAAGTGATAAGAGCGGCCAAGTGGCCGCTCAACTGCTTTCTGGTTTAGTGGAAGAACCTGGCGTTGCACTGCGGAAAAATCAGGATACGGCAAAAACTGATCGTCAGCCGGTACAAAGCCAAGCAGAGATTGAAAAACAGGTACAGAATTTGCAAGAATTTAGCGTGCAACAAGGTTGGACGGTTAATTTCAGCATGGAGCAAGACTTGGGGCAGGTGGTGATCAAGGTGGTTGACTCGGACACCCGATCCGTTATACGGCAAATTCCGAGTGAAGAGCTGCTCGAAATTCACAAGCGGATCCAGGCCTTGCGTCAGGGAGATGCGGGTGCTAATCCGAAACTTGGCCTGTTGCTAGATAGTGAAATTTAAATCGAACAAATGAGGAGACGATAACATGGCAATTACCTCTGCTGGCGCGGGTTCTGGGCTTGATCTCGAGAGTGTGATTGCGGCCAGTGTGGCGGCTAAAAAAGCACAGTTACAACAACCGATCATCAAAAAACAAAACAGTACCCAGATCGCGATCTCTGGTATTGGTCAGCTAAAATCATCCCTCACCACCTTCACTGATATTCTCGATACATTGAGCAAACCTGGCGCTTTCAACAAACGTGCTATCAATATCACCCAAGATAAAGATAACCCGGTGATGAAAGTAGAGAGTAAAAGTGGTGGCTCAAATGGCCAGTATAATGTCACCGTAAAAAAATTAGCGACCACCAGTCGCCAAGAAGGTCTCTTTGATAGCTCAACGACTTCACTTATTACCCAAGATGGTCAACTGACGTTCAAAGCTGGTGATAAAGAGTTCAAAGTTGATGTTAAGGCTGGCGATACCCTGCAAGATATTCGCAAGAGTATTAACAGCAACAGTGATAACTTTGGGTTAAGTGCCAATATTGTTAACACCGCAGATGGTAAAGCAAAATTAATTATTGATTCAGGTGTCTCTGGGGATGGTAAGGGTCTTACTATCACCGGCAATACATCAGAGCTTGGAATGTTTTCGATTGGAGAGCCTGGTAGTGTCATGAGTCAGACACAGGCCGCGAGCAGTGCTGAAATTCTGATTGATGGTAATGAGCTTAAAAGTGATACCAATGTTTTTGATGATTCGATACAGGATCTCAAACTTACTGTGCTACGCGTATCGGATGAAGATAGTAGCGGTGGTTTCAAATCTAACAAAGTAGATATATCCACCGATAAGTCTTCAATTGAAGATATGGTGAAACAATTTATCGATGGCTATAACGCACTTCAGGACAAGATGGATGCGCTGGGCAAGCGAAACAGTATTGTCGGTGGAGTCAGACAAGATGATGGTGGTGCTCTTGCAGGTGATGCAAGTACACGGACAATCAGTAGCTTTATGGCTAATACCATCACTGGAAACGCAGGTTCGAGTACAACATATTCAAGTATTTTCGAAATTGGTATCAAAATGGATAATAAGGGCAAGTTATCTCTAGATAAAGAGAAATTTGGCCAAGCAGTGGATAAAAATTTCGATCAGGTAGTAGCCTTATTTGGTGGTGATGATGGTCTTGCTGGTACTTTGAATAAAGGGCTCAAGGAGTATACCAAGTCAGGTGGTATGTTGGCTGAACGCACAGATACGCTTAATGCGGACTTACGCAGTTTGAATCAAAAGCAGGCAACATCAAATGCTCAACTGGCTAAGTATGAAGCAGCATTGCGTGCACAATATGGTAGTCTGGATGTGTTGCTAGCTAAAATGAATAACTCCGCATTAGCGTTGAAGTCATTACAGATTAACAATAACAATAACAATAACAGATGATGATTATTATTAGAGGGAGCATATGATGTACCAACGTAATCTAAAAGCATATAAAGCAACCAGTATTGCGGCTGATCTTGCTGTTGCAGATCCACATCGTGTTATTCAACTCATGATGCAAGGCTTTTTAGAACGGTTGGCTCAATCTAAAGGCGCGATAGAGCGTGGTGACATGGAAGCAAAGTCTATTGCGGTTTCTAAAGCTCAGGGCCTATTACATGGATTGCAGGATGCGTTAGATATGAGTCAGGGTGCGATTTCTGAAGATTTATACAAACTCTATGCATATATGGATGAGCGCATTTGGGATGCCAGTCTGGCACGGGATGTCGCGCCCCTCGATGAGGTTATGGCACTGATGGTGACGATCAAGTCTGCTTGGGATCAATTGCCGGAAGCCGAAAAGCAGCAGGGCTATCAGATGCGAAAAAAGTTGGGTGAGCTGTGAGAGTCACTCTTGCCTTCCTCGATGAGGCATTACGGAATAATCTCTACTTGATAGAGGATCTATTGCAACAGCATCAATATGATGAGGCTTTGCCGTGCATGGATCAACGATTGGCCTTGATAGATCAGTTGGCGCAACTGGCCAAAGAGTGCCCAATGCAACAGCAGGCAGTTGCGGAATTGGCCGCTGCACTGTCCATTCAAGAAGAAAGGCTGAAAGCTTTAACTGTCAGCTATCATCAAATTGTTTTTAATAAGCTGGTTCAAGTCGGGAAAGGTAACAAGGCTGGACAGGCCTATAACCTGAATAGTAAGGAGTTCTGATGTCGGTCAATATTGATACTGTGCTGGTAAAAGCCGAGCAGGAAATGCGGAGACTTCAACAACAAGCAGAGCAAGAAGCTGCCATGATGGTCGCATTGCCGCTTCGTTTTACACAGAACATAGAGGCCTTTCGGAAATATATTCCTCACATCGCTGATATGTATGAGGTTTATTCTCCTACACGTCCATTCAGTTTTTTTTGTAATGAAAACGGTCAACCAAATCTTAAATGGCTTGACGATGACGTTGCCATTTATGGGGCTGAACCCTATCTCAGCTGTGAGACACTCGTGAATGAATTCATGGATAAGGGGGCATTGTCAAAATTTTCCTTCCGCCAGGAAGCGAACCCAATGGGCTCCATCCATGTTGAACACCTCAACAATCTTAATATTTATAAGGATGAAATATCATCACAAGCAGAACACCTCGTTAAAGTACCAGATCAAGTTCCCTGTGCATTGATCTTTGGGGTTGGTTTGGGTTATCACCTTGGTTATCTTTATGAGCGTTGCAAAGTTAGCTCGTTGTTCTTGTTTGAGCCAGACCTGGATTTATTCTACGCTTCATTGTTCTGCTTCGACTGGGCCCCACTGCTAGCCTATTTGTATCAGGAAAATCTGGGATTGCATATTCTGTTAGGACAGGATGAACAGAGTATAGTCAGGGATTTTTCATCGGCGGTTAGTTGTCGAGGTGCATTCTTGGTTGCAAATGCTTTTATTATGTGGGGGTATCAAAATGATATGATAAAAAATCTTATGAAAACGGTACAGCAGCAATATTATCTATTAGTGATGGGATGGGGCTTTTTTGATGATAGCCTGATCGCACTTTCTCATACTATGCGCAATATTGAACGTGGCGTACCATTTTTTAAGAAAAATAAAAAAATTGCGCAGGATTATCAAAGAGTTCCGGTGTTTATTATTGGTAGTGGCCCATCACTCGATGAGTCATTAGCTACTATTAAAAATAATAAAGACCGTGCCATTTTGATATCTTGTGGCAGTGCTATATCAGCTTTACATAAGCATGGGATCAAGCCAGATATAGAAGTTCAAATTGAACGCACCAAAGCAATTTATGATTTTATGGTTAATCTGGATGACCCTGAATACTTACAAGATATTTTGTTTTTGAGCACTGATGTCGTCCATCCAGACTGTTCAACCCTGTTCAAGAAAACGGTTCTTGCGTTTAAGAGCAATGAACCAGGGGTGATGATGTGCCAAACATATTTTTCTGCCGCCAAAGATTTTGCCGCTTGGCAGGCGGTTAATCCCTTTGTTGGCAATATAGGGGTTCATGCGCCTATCCAGCTTGGATTTAAAAATCTATATCTGTTTGGTTTGGATAACGGCTATAAGGATAAAAATCACCATCACGCTAAGTCTAGTGCATATTATAATAATGAAAAAAATGCTAAAATATTGACTGAGTTGGTGTGTAGCGACCATGAACGGCAATGTGAGGCTAATTTTGGTGGTGTCGTTATAAGTAATGCGATGTATGATACCTCGAGGCATATCATTGAAGATGTATTGGCCATAAATAAAGATGTACATTGTGCCAACTGTAGTGATGGTGCCAAAATATCGGGGGCTAGACCTGTTCCCGCCCATGACATCGTACTATGTCAGCCTATTGATAAGGCAGCTATTCTGCATGAAATAACCAATCACCTCTGTGCCCCTTTGGGACTGCCAATGCAGGATTTTAAATCATTACTGGATGTTGATTTCTTCAATTATGTTGTCGATAAGATAATAGGTGAATGGCAACATGATTTTTCATCTAGAAATGAGATAAATCAATTGATGCTAAGGCACTTCGGTTATCTTTCTCAGATATCTACAACCAAGAATAAGATAATCGCACAAATGTTGAACGGCTCGATGAATCATATGTTCGCCATGTTGAGTTCTATTCTTTACTTGTTTAAAGAGGAAGAAAAAGCATTAGCCATGATGAAACCTGCAATCGACCTCTGGTTAGGTTTTCTGAAAAAAGCAAAAGATATGTATCCCAAGGCACTTGATAGTGTAGATATGGTTGATAATGAAATAGTTAATTTATATAAAAAGTAAATATATAGTGGCAGGATGAGCTCATAATCTTTTTTTTAAATTTTAAAAATGAGTATGAAATATCATCACTGCCACTTTGATTAAAAATCAGGTGGCATATGTCATCTTTTATTTTCATGATGGCAGTTATTTTTAATAAATTCAGCCATGTTGAAGTCAAATTCATCATCAATATCTACAGATTTTAACTTGCTCATAATATAAGCTATAGAACCTTTAGAATATATATCGGACATTTTGCCAACAAATTTTCTATCAAAAATATAAATTGCACCATTTAATCGATAATAAGGTTCTAGCTCTTGACTACGTCGATTCGCTGCAATGGGAAGAAAACCCTCCATGCTTAAATTCTCTGATAGGCGATTGCAATATTGTATAGGGTGCTCAAGTTCGCAAACCGAGATAACGGCCAGCGCATTTTTCATCTCATAAAGTGCCATGGCCTCTTTAATATTATTTGCATCACGCAGGGGCGATGTTGGCTGTAGCAGTGTCACCCTTGACACCCTTCTGTAATGTAATTCAACCCACTCGATCATATGAGTGATTACATCATTGGTTGTTGCGGTATCATTGGCTAGCTGGGCTGGTCGTAAAAATGGCACGGTCGCGCCAGCATTTATTGCGATATCAGCGATGTCTTGAGAGTCTGTGCTCACCAATACCATATCAAATAGCTGACTCTCGAGAGCCGCATCTATCGTCCAGGTGATCAACGGTTTACCCGCCAATGGCAAGATATTTTTATTTGGTAGGCGTTTACTGCCTCCACGTGCCGGAATGATAGCAATATTTAGTGACATTACACTAACCCCTTAATGTCTAGCTGTGCCTTGTTAAAATCATCTATACGGCCAATGTCTAGCCAATATTCATGGAGAGGAAACATTAAAACATCTTGTTTTTTGGCTATCTGCTGTTCCAGCAAAGTAGGCATATCAATATACTTCTGGCTTGGCACACTCCTAAACACATCAGGGCTGACCACGTATATTCCCGCATTAACGAGGTAGCGCTGGATGGGTTTTTCTTGCATCTCGATTATACGATGACCATCACCGCTAATGACCCCAAATGGGATCTGATGTTCATAATCACGAACACACATGGTGGCTGCTGGCTGATATTTATTGTGAAAATCGATCAGTCGTTCAAAATCTACCGTAGTTAGAATATCACCATTGATCATGATGAGTGGCAAGGTTGGTATATCGGTAGGTAGTAGACCTAGGGCTCCACCTGTTCCTAGTGGAGTCTCTTCATGTACGTAACGAATATTGGCTCCCCAAGCTGAACCATCACCAAAATAGTTGGTGATCTGCTCCGGCATATAGTGGGTGGAGATATAGATATTTTTAAACCCTGCCTTGATAAATCTACAGAGTAGTAGCTCAAGGATTGGTTTTCCTCCTACCTTTAGCATTGGTTTGGGACAACATTCCGTCAAGGGTCTCAAGCGAGTTCCAAATCCACCTGCCATGATGAAAACTGGATTTTCATATATTGGCTTACTTAGCACCCCTTGCATTGTTTCTAATCCAACGACTGTACCTCCCTTCATTAAAGGAATGAATAGAATTGACCTAGAAGCCATGAGCGCAATCAAGACTTTGTTCTCAGTATCAAACTCCGCAGTAATCGGATTAGTATTCATTACCATAGATACACTATCAGATAATGACAAGTGTTTCAGTAGGCCACGACGAATATCACCATCAGTCACCACACCCATTAGGTAATTATCTTGTCTAACGACAAGTGCAACTTTCAAGGATTCTTTATTAATAATCGCTAGGGCATCTAAGATTGTCGAAGATGGAGTCAGTAATAGATTTTTCCATTCATAACTCATTTGTATCACCTTTTTTCTTTATATACTTGCAGAATTTTATTTGTTCAACTTCTTGAAGAAACGTTCGGTACTCTTCCTCACCTGTCCTTTTAAATCCTAAAGACTCAACTGATTTAATTGAAGCGATGTTAGATATCGCAATCCATGCAATGATAGTGTCATATTCAAGTTCAATATATGATAAACCCAAATTTATCATTGTTTTAGCTAAGCCACTTCCTGATTTAGTCTTAGATATACCATATGCGATTTCTATGGCTCTGGTTAACATAATGTAATCAATATAAAGATAGCCTATTGCTTGCTCACCCTCAAATAAAAGAAAAAAATAACGAGTCTTACTATATATAGACTCGATAAAATGGGACCAAAGGATATTCCGATCTGGAACACTATTGAAGCCAGACCAATATATATTTTCTGTTTCAGATTTCAAGTTTAAAAAAGCCTCAAAATCAGAAGATTTAGTTAGTTGAAGAGTGAAGTTTTTATTATTCATTTTCCACCTTACTTATTATGTTGCATATGTGTTTAATTTCCATGTCAGAATATCTAGAATCTAAGGGGATAGATATTACTCGATCAGATAATGAATTTTTTGACTGCTCTATTGTGGGCCAGTGAATGGCAAGATAAATAGAATTCCTCATTAGTTCATATCTAACATCATCTCGCTTATTTAAAAGTAAAGGTAAAAAACTGGGAAACTCAGGTGATATGCCAATAAAGTTAATTTTTTTCAAGTTCTCTATTGCTGACATTAAGTTTTTTTTCCGATGACTTATTTCATCGTGTATTTTTGAATAAAAACAGCTCGTCAGATAAATGCTTCTACCTTCAGGATGATAAATGTCGTGGCTATCGTTTATCAAACATTCGGCAGTTGAAAAGAGGTCTAAATATTTTTTTTCGTTCCATTTTGAATTGTTAATAAAAGCATGTTTTATTTCTTTCGCTTTATATTTTAACATTGAAAATTCAGGGATATTTTTTTTCGCTATCCTAAATAATGGTTTATTTGAAATGATTTGACTAAAATCAGCTATGGCTGATATTTTTCGCAAACTATTAAAATAACACCAATGGCTTTTTAAATTAACATGTGGACGCTGCACATCAAATACACCATCAATAATCAGAGGCAACGTATTATTATTAGTTGTTTTTTTAAAAGATACAGATTCATGGCCAAAATATTTAACTACATATAGAGCATCGTAATTATCTAAACAACTTGGCAAAAAAAATTCAAAGTCTTCTTGTACATTGTAAAAGTGTATCTGCATATTATATTCATTAAGAATATCAATCACGACTTGGCAAATAAAGTCAGGGACCAGAATACGTTTACCTTGCAACTCCATAGAGAGCAAAGCCCATCTCAAAGATGAACGACCACTATTTGTCACCTCATAAAAAAGGTCATCAGAGTCTATCTCTTGTTCACCACCTATAGGTTTTAAACTAAAATTTAACATCATAGAATCTCTTCGTTTTTAAATTATCTAAATCCACTGTTTTCAGTACACTGACTACTCGTGGAGAACTATTCCCTTGGCCATACGGATTAGTCGTATTTTTTAAAATATCCATAAACTCTGATGAATATATATACTGGATAGCGTAATATATTTTATCTTCATCCACATCTACATCAATAACACTTGAGGCTCTGACACGCCCATGTTGACGACTACCAATATTAATAGTTGCAATTTTAAATGACGGTGCTTCCACAATACCACTAGATGAATTACCGACAACTGCATCTACATATTGCAATGCAGATAAATATCTTAACTGTCCCAATGACAAAAAACAGACTGCTTTAGTTTCATTTTTAGTGATGTAGTCATCGATCATCTTATTGAGTAATCGGCCACCGACATCAGCATTAGCTTTAGTGAATATTAATAATGTATCCTCCAGTTTATCTAAACTTCGTAAAATTTTAGATAAATCAATCGCTATCTCAGAAATATCTTTAGTCGTCTCTGGGTGATAGGTAAAGAGGATGTTTCGCGCTTTAAGATTACATCCAATTGAATTTTCAAACTCTGAGCGAGACATCAGTTTCATTCGCATTAAGTTGTCCAAGCCAACTTCACCAACTGTGAATACTCTGTTTGGCTGCTCACCCATCTGTATCACTCGGTGAGTGTACTCATCCATAGCTGTAAAGTGAAGTTGTGACAACTTAGTAATGGCATGGCGAATCGTTTCATCTATGGTCCCTTCAGTTAGCTCACCCCCACTCAAGTGTGCAACAGGAATACGAGCAATATTGGCAGCCGAGACTATAGGGATAAGCTCATAGCGATCACCTAATACTACAATAATATCTGGATTTAACTCATCAAATGCTTCAGCAAAACTAATTTGAGCCAGTCCCATACTTTTACTGACACCTATAGGTGTATCTGACGATAAGAGTATTTCAATTTTTTTGTTAACAGCAAAACCATCTCCTTCAATTTGCTGATTCGTCAAACCAAATTCTGGAGAAAGGTGGGTGCCGGTAGATATGATTTGTAATTCAAGATCACTATCAGCTTGGATATCCTCTAACAGGCACTTAAGTAAACCGTATTCCGCCCGAGTGGCAGTTACTACACAGATCTTACGCATTAGATCAGCTCCCCCTCACGGTAATTTTTTTTCGCTATCGACCCAACAACTTCATCCCAACGAGCTGCTGAGATACCATTACCAGGGCGCTTAATTTCCAACATATCCGCACTAATTAGTGTACCAATAGGAATATTTATTCTTGCAATAATGCTTTTCCTGACAATATTTCGATTTAATTTTTCTGCTTTAGTTGGTATTTTCCAACCATCACCCAGTGCTCTATCGATATTTCGAATAGCTGATACCATATTGGCCAATTCAGAAGGTTCCAAACTTGCCTTATGATCGGGACCTTGCATGGTTTTATCTAGGGTGAAATGTTTTTCAATTACTTTCGCACCAAGAGCGACTGCTGCTATTGGTATTTCGATGCCCAAGGTATGATCTGAATAACCAATAGTCACTCCTGGAAATGCATTTTCAATAGTTGTCATCGCTCGCAGATTCACATCACTAGGTGAAGTAGGGTAGTCTGTTGTTGCATGAAGAACAGTAATATCTGACAAAGGAATCCCCGCTTCACTTAACGTAAGAATTGCATTCTCTACCTCCGATAGATACCCCATACCGGTAGATAAGATAACGGGTTTACCAAAACACGCAATGTGACGAAGAAATGGAATATTGGTTAGTTCACCAGAGCCAATTTTAAATATGCTTTGCAAGTTATTTAGAAATGTTGCACTTTGCTCTTCATCTGGCGTAGACATAAAAATAATATTTTTTTCATCACAATATTCTTTAAGCAAGATGAAGTCGGAGTAACTTAGTTCCAACCGTTTCAGCATTTGAAACTGAGTTTCCTCTCGCTGGGTATTTTCAATCTGGTAGTTCGCCATTCTTGCGTCTTCAGTTACCAGTAATTCAGTTTTCCATGTTTGAAATTTTACAGCATCAACGCCGGCATCAAAGGCTACATCGATCAATTTTTTTGCTAAGTTGATGTCACCATTATGGTTCACTCCAGCCTCTGCAATAATAAAAGTATTGCTCATCATGTGTTCCTCTCAACTCTGTATAGCTGGAATAATTTCGGAGGTTGTACTCCTTGATTTTGTTCACACCAAATTTGGTTTAACATCTGGCGTTTTTTTGGCATGAAATCCAAGCCTGCAATATAAAAGGGGGCGACTAATGGCGAGAACTTAGACTTAAATAGAAACAAGTTATCATCTGGAGATGAAGTCCTTCCTCCTCCTAACATCATATATTTGCATCCCTGCTTTTTCGCAAACTCAAATGCAGCATCAAGCAGCAGATAATTACCATTCTCTTTAACAAACTCTGGGTTATTGGCTGAAAGATGATAATAAGCAAGTTCTTTACTACACATAAAAAAACCAATGGATGCGTAAATGTTTTCTTTTTTAATAGCGAGGAGGGATACTCCCGCTAAATTCATCAACTCTTTGAAGTAATCTTCTTTAAAGTAGAAAAAATCGCTCGCGGAATTTTTTTTCATCGTCAGGTAATACATACCAATGAAGTCATTAAGGCTTACATCTTCAGTTTCGACTAACAAGTTTTTTTCTGCTTTTCTTACAATGTTTCTTGTCGTTTTTGAATATATATTGCGACGCTCTGTTATCGTTTTTTTTAAATCAACAATAACTACTTGTCGCTCAGGAAAGTGCATGTCAAACAGCATGCTTTTATCAGCCATACTGTTAAATGGATGAAATCGGATAAATTCACATATAATGTGATGCTGCTTACAGTATTCTCTGTATGCAGTGAAGGCATTTTGTAAAAATTGCTCATCCATACAGTTAGAGATAGGACCTCCATACCCATAAGGCGTTTCTAAATCATACAGCTCCTCATCTATTTTTACTCCTGCAACATTCATTATTCGGCGTTTCAACGCACTAAATTTTACGGAGTGACATCCTTCTTCATAGAGAAAGTGAAAGTAAGCACTGGCTCCCTCATACAATGCCGAATAAGCTCGCTGGTAGTAGATATCTGACGATAGATCACAGTTATTTTGTGCAACCATTGTCTTATCCTCGGAGTACAGGCGTACTCGGTAAATTTACCAAATGAGCTTCAAGGAATTCTGATTGACTTAGGTCTCCTCGCAGGACATGGGAGAACATGGGCAGGCGGTGCATCAGCTTCCACACCGGTCGGATCATGACGCCCGCTTTATTCAGCTCGGTCAACAGGGTATCCCGCTGGCTTTGATCTTCACAGACAATCGCATTGAGCCAGTAGTTGGAACGCCCGTAGGGCGGTTCGGTGACAAACTGGCACGCCTGATCTTTGAAGAACTCGGCATAGTGCATGGCAAGTGCCCGCTTCTGTGCCAGGAACTGAGGCAAGGCCTCCATCTGGGCACACCCCAGAGCCGCATTCAGATTGGGCATCCGGTAGTTAAAGCCAGGCTCATCGTGATAGAACTCGAACGGGTGCGGCACCTTGGCCGTAGTGGTGATGTGCTTGGTACGCGCCCCCTGTTCGGCATTCTGGCAGAGCACCATGCCGCCGCCCCCCGTGGTGATAATCTTGTTGCCATTGAAGCTCAGGGCGGAAAATGCACTCAACGTCCCTGTATGTTTGCCTTTGTAATAGGAGCCAAGGCTTTCGGCAGCATCTTCCACTAGAGCTATGCCCCAGGCCTGACACACGGCCTGAAGCTCATCGAGTTCAACCGGATGACCAAAGGTGTGCATGGGCACAACGGCTTGCAGGCGGCGCCCGCTTGCCTTGTGGATGGCTCCTGTCTCGGTGCGAGAGGCATGCTCTTCCAGCCAGTTGGCCAAGGCAATGGGGCACAGACCCAGGCTCTGGCGTGACACATCGACAAACACGGGTTCTGCGCCCATGTGATACAAGGCGTTGCAGGTCGCCACGAAAGTCAGGGGCTGGGTGATCACTAGATCGCCGGCCTGTACCCCCGCCATATAGAGCGCGATATGCAGCGCCGCCGTGCCATTCATGGTGGCAACGGCACGGGCAGAACCGGTAAAGGCCGCTATTTGGTGCTCAAACTGCTCAACATAGGCGCCGACACTGGAGACAAAGGTGCTTTCCAGAGTGTCCAGAACATATTGTCGCTCATTGCCGGCAAAGGTCGGCGAATGGAGAGGGATGAAGTCATCGGTCTTGTAGGTATCACGAATAAAACGAATTAATTGAGTATGCACACCGACTCCTTACATCTTGCCGTCGAGGTATTTGCCCGTTTCTTTATGAGCAAAGCCCGGGAGCATGGCAAAAAACAACTCCACGATATCTTTCTTGTCCCAGGCACGTTTCATTTTCATGGCAGTAATGGTCTGCTCAAAATGGTTGAGCAAGTCATTCTGGTAGGCGGCTGCATTCTTGATGATACCCAGATTTTCGAACCTCTCCATGTCCAGCACTTCTTTATCAGTGAAGAACTCTTCGAAGTCTTTCTCACCCGTCGTATCGCTCTTTGTAAAGAGGCAAGGCCACATTCCCTGCTCCGGCAGGCTCGCCATCATGGTCCTGGCTTCATCCTCGTCCTTGCACAGATAAGGCTTGTAACCATGCCGCTCCAGATATTTCACCGCAATCTCGGCGAACGTGATGAGATGCAGTGCTTCACTGAGTTTGGGAAAGAAAATATCCCGGTTCTCACCAAAGATGCAGGACATCAGACACAGTTCCCCGGACTCTTGCGGTGTCACAAAATAGCGCTTGATGTCGCAGGGGGCGACGATGGGCTGACGCTTTTGCAGCCGTTGATTGAAGCCGTGTAACAGGGAGCCATCGGAGAAGGCCACGTTGGCAAAACGCGCGGTTGAAATGGCAATCTGCTCGCTGCGACGCATCAGGAACATCTCCATGATGCGCTTGGAGGCCCCCATCATGTTGACCGGGTTGGCGGCCTTGTCCGTCGAGACACAGAAATACTTCTTCACTCCCATCTCGATGGACTGCTGGATGGTTTTCTCTGTGTTGAACACGTTGACATCGATCATGCGCATCAGGGTGAAGGGATCTTTTTCGCTACGCACGTGCTTCAACGCGGAGAGATTGAGCACATAGTCGTAAGCGCCATCGGCTTTGATAAACGCATCATATTCAATGGAGCCAATATCCAGCGCAAAGGTCTGAAAATCGCCATCGATGTATCCGAACGAGCTGCGAATATCTCTTACCAACTCAACTAGGTTATTCTCACTAATATCAATGACATGAAGTTTGAGAGGATGACGTTTGAAGATCTCTTTAGTGACGGCTTGCCCTATCGTACCAGCCCCACCTAATACCAAGAACCGTGAACTTATTACCGTCTGACTCAGCAGTACTTCCACTTTTTGGAGATCGAGAGTAAACAGGGACATCTTACGATCAATCAGGGGCAGGATCTCATTGTTCATTCTTTATCACCAATACAAATCGAGAGGACAAAGTGTCATTCTAATAGCGTAAAAATAGATCAGTGCGTTGTTTAGTATGATCCTCACTGAGCTAAAACTTAAATCACTCATATTCCCTAGCAAAATTTGGACCATTTTGAAATGGTTGTGGGGTCGTTTCATGTGGGCTTGAATGGGTTCGCTTGCTCTATGGCATCACACACCTGCTGCACGGCATTGAGTGCCCTCGGGGTGAAGCGGTGTAGCTCATCCGAGTTGATGAGTTGCAGGCGCTGGTGTTTGACCGCATCGATCATGGGCCACTGCTGCCAGTGACGCAGGGCGCCGGGATCTTGACTCCCCGCCAGGATCAGTGCCGGGTTGGCCTTGATCACCTGCTCCAGACTGACTTGAGGGTAGGGGGTCTTGGCCTTGGCCATCAGGTTCTCCCCCCCGCATAGTTCGATGGCCTGAGCTGGCCAGGCGGCACCGCTGACGCTGGTCAGAGGGGGATGCCAGAGCTGATAAAACACCTTGATATGCTTGGGCTGGCCGTAGCGTTGCTTGAGTTCTGCCAATCTGGCGAGATAGGCATCGGCCTGGGAATTGGCTGCTTGTTCCAGCTCCAGCCGTTGTCCCAGCGCCCGTATTTCCGTGGCCAGGGAGGCGAAGTCCGTGGGCTCAGAGTAGAACACGGGAATGCCCAGCTGCTCTATGGGGGCGAGCATGCGGGATTGGGCAGAGTGCCAGGCCACCACCAGATCCGGTTTTTGGGCCAGCAGGGCTTCCAGGTTGATGCTGCGGTAGTTGGCCACGTGTGGCCGAGTTGTCACCTCGGGCGGAAAGTCGGAGGCATCATCGGTGGCGACGATGCGATCGCCGGCACCGATGGCAAACAGCAGCTCGGTCAGATGGGGCGTGAGGCTGACGATGCGCATCGGCGCAGCCGCCAGCAGCGTCAGTGGCCAACAGAGCAGACAGATCAGGGCGACATACCTAGCCATGCAGTTGCTCCAGAGCGGTGAAGAGGAGTGCCAGTGCCAGCCAGCCCCAGCCAACCTGTTGCAACCGGTTGAGCAAGCGCAGTGCACTGCTGGCATCAGGGTCGTTCACCGCATCGAACACCGGGAAGCGGAACAGGGTGTTCTGGTAATAGCGTGGGCCACCCAGCCGGATACCCAGCGAGTGGGACAGCAGCGTCAACAAGGCGCCCATGGCAGGGTAGGGCCACTGTATGGCCGTGCGCAGGCGAGCCCCCAGTTGGCGCAGCCGGATCAGGCCGAGGGGCAGTACCAGCAGCAGGATGGCGGGGGTACAGAGCCCCTGGTAAAGCATGGCAGCGGCACGGCCGAAGTGGCTGAATGCCGCTTGCTTGGGGCTCCAGCCCTGGTTCATCAATTGAGCGAGTCGCCACAGCAGGGCACCTTGAACGCCTGCCAGCGCAAACCCGAGCAAGGGGCCGGCCCACTGCCCTGTCAGCCGCAGTGCGCAGGTCTCGCTGACCGCCTTGGTGACCCCCATCACGGAGAGTTTGCCGGTCTCACGCCTGAGCCAGGGGGCGGCCTGCAGGCGGGCAACCACCAGGGTTTCCTGACATGCTAGTGAACGGGTGGACTTGGCGAGCTCTCGCAGCGGGCGCGATTCTATCATCAGCAGCAGAAACAGCAGATCAAACAGCGGCTCCGAGAGGGAGAGGTTGCGCACGGCCCAGAGTCCGGCGGCGCATGGCAGCCAGACGACCAGCAGGGCCAGCAGGCCGGCCCGAAATTGCTGCTGGGGCGCGCCATCTGGACGGTGAACCTTGTGGCCCAAGCGAGTCAGCAGGGGCACCAGCGCGGAGAGTCTGAACTGGGCAGGCCAGGGCAGTATGGCTTCCAGCAGCGCGGCCCCGAGCAAAATGGCCGCCGGAGTGGCGGCCATGTGTTCCAGCGTGGCGAGGTCGATCACAGCTTGCCGAGCATCTTGATGATCATCTCGGCCGAATGCTTGCCCGCCACCTCGATGAAGGCGTCGAAGGATTCAACCTGTTCCTTGCCGGCGATGTCTGACATGGCACGCACCACCAGATAGGGGACCTTGAACATGTGGCACACCTGGCCGATGGCGGCCCCTTCCATCTCGACTGCCAGCATCTGCGGGAAATCGGCACGGGCCTTGGCGATGGCATCCGGTTTGCACATGAACTGATCGCCGGTACAAATAAGGCCAACTTTGGTTTGATGCTTGCCTTGCTCGGCGATGCAATCTTGGGCCACTGCAATCAATTTATCATCGCAGGGGAAGGCGGCGGGTTGTTGCGCCATCTGGCCCATCTCGTAGCCGAAGGCGGTCACATCCACGTCGTGGAAGCGCATTTCGCTGGCGATGACCACGTCACCTATATGCAGATCCTGGGCAAAGCCGCCGGCAGAGCCGGTGTTGATCACGCAATCCGGGGCAAATTTTTCCAGCAGCAGGCTGGTGGCGACGCTGGCGGCAACCTTACCGATGCCAGAGCGAGTCAGGATCACCTCTTTGCCCGCCAGCATTCCCTGATAGAACTCGCAACCGCCCAGTTGCAGGGTGGTTGGCTCGTTCATCTGGCTGCGCAGCAAGGCCACTTCCTGTTCCATGGCGCCGATAATACCTACTTTCATCACTCACCTCGTCTCGATGGCCGTGTGGCCGAATAAGTTGTTGTGAATCATAACAAAAGTTGGCGATGGCGCCGAGCATTCCGAGATTATCGCCAGGAGGAAGATAAAAGGGGGCAGAGGTGGAAGTGATATGTCCCCGTTTCATCAGCCCTTGTCGCAGTGGGTCCGGTTGCGGATCTCGCCGCGATTGATGAAGAGCCCGCCGATGGCTTGCCGCCGCGCTATGGCGCCGTTGTCATGGTTGCTGAGGACGACGCAGACCCGGCTAGTGTGTCCATCCCGGTTGTCGATCTATTTTGGGACCGATTCCGGTTGCGTCACCGTGTGATAGATCTCTATGGCACTGGCGGCCAAGCCGGCCGGTCCACCGATGAGGCCATAACGGGCACCGCCAGCCCGTGTAGCGGGATTGAGCTGGAGGAAACTGGCAGCGCCGACGCGTTATCCATAAGCATGACCTCGATTGGCAGCGGATGAGGATGCTCATCACCATGGTGTTGCATTACACCGAGGCGGGCCTGCGGCATGGGTCCATGCCCGCTGACCGATTGCATTCATCGGCTAACGATTTGATATGTTTTGGTCGCTATAAATAGTTTGTGATGAAAGTCTGGTTGTTAGGAAAAGTAACTTGCTTTCACACTGCGAATTCCGGTGAAGGGAGTAGGCCGTTCTGTGATAACATGCCGCCCTCGCGAAACCAGCCCTTCCCTTGGTTTTTCGCAACGTCTCATCTCCCGTCAGGAATGTCCGGGTATTAGCTCACACGGATGTGATCGCCACAGTGCACCTGCTTGTCAGCAGTTGAGGATCACCAGTCACCATGTTTTATAAAAATCTGTCTATCGGCAAGAAGATTGCCGTGGTCTTTGCGGTCATTGCTGCCGTCAACGTGATATTCGGTATTTTTCTCTCCAGCGAGCTGCGCGGCGTGCGCGACCGCGTGTTGAACTTTACCGACTCCACCCTGCCGAGCGTGCTTTCGGTGCAAACGCTGCTCTACGACGTCTCTTATGTGCGTCGGGCCCAGTTCGCCCTGCTGATGGTTGACGATGCCGCCGATCTGCAGGCCCGTCGTGGCCGTATTCAGGACAGTGTCCAGAAGGTCGAGCGTGCTTTTCGTGGCTACGAGTCAACGGTGGGTGCTGAACATGAGCGCCGGGTGTTCAACCGAGCCAAGCAGGACTGGCAGCAGTACCTGAACTCGGTCAATGCAGTCGATCAGCTGTTGGTACAAGGCCAGCTGGCCCAGGCCAAGGCACAGCTGTTCCAGTCCAACGCCGCCTATGGTGCACTGGAGCAGTCGGTCAACAGCCTGGTGGAGGTGAACCTCGGCTTCGTGAAGGAGAATCGTGGCAGCCTGCTCGACAGCGTCAACATGGTGACCCGTTTTGCCATGGTGAGCATCGGTGGTCTGCTGCTGTTCATGATGGCCATGACCTGGTTCCTGACTCGCCAGATCTGTTTGCCGCTGCAAGCCGTGGTGGCGCAGGCCAACGCCATCGCCGCAGGTGACCTGACCCATCAGTTGGATCGCCAGCACATAGGCCGTGATGAGCTGGGCATGCTGGCCAAGGCATCCCTCAAGATGCAGGACAATCTGCGTGGCCTGATTGAAGAAGTGGTCGCCGCCGTGACCCAGCTTGGCACCGCCATCGAAGAGGTGAGTGCCGTCTCCGCACAGTCGGCGCAGGGGATCCAGAGCCAGCAGCAGGAGATCACCCTGGTGGCGACCGCCATGACCCAGATGAAGGCGACCGTGGCCGATGTGGCCGGCAACACAGAGACCGCCTCTGAGTCCGCCAGCTCTGCCAACGCCCTGGCCCGTCGCGGCAATCAGGATGTGCAGAGCTCGCTGGTGGCCATTACCCGGGTTGCCGAGGAGATTGAACAGGCGGGGACCCTGGTCGCCGAGCTGGAGCGTGAATCTGCCCAGATCAACGTGGTGGTGGACGTGATCCGCGGCATCGCCGATCAGACCAACCTGCTGGCGCTCAACGCCGCCATCGAGGCGGCCCGTGCCGGTGAGCAGGGTCGTGGCTTTGCCGTGGTGGCTGATGAGGTGCGTACCCTGGCGGGTCGCACCCAGGCATCCACCGGCGAGATAGTGGCCATCATAGAAACCCTGCAGGCGCGCGCCAACCAGGCGAAAGAGGTGACAGGTCAAAGCTGCGATATGATCCGCCAGTGTGTGGTGCAGAGCGAACAGACCAGCGATGGCATCCAGCAGATCGAAGAGGCGGTCGCCCAGATTGCCGACATGGCCATTCAGATTGCCAGTGCCTGTGGTGAGCAGGATGCGGTCTCCGATGAGCTGGGTCGCAACGTGGAGCGGATCAATGAATCTTCCAACGAAGTTGCCATCGGGGCCGATCACACCGCCCGCGCTTGTCTGGAGCTGAGCCAGCTGGCCGCCGGCCTGAAGCAGACCATAGGTCGCTTCCGTCTGGCTTGATGATATAAAGGGCTGTGCCGGGTCGGCTCACGCTGAGCAGGCACTGTCCCCGTTGGATGGATAACAAAACCCGGCTCAGGCCGGGTTTTGTTATTTGGCAAAGACAGTACTGAAAAGGCCGGCGCCCAGTGGATAAACCCCTTTTTGTGGTTGATTGAGCCGTTGCAAAGGGGAGGGAGTTGATATCGGTGGCAAGACACTTGCTGAGAGCATGTGTATATCAAGCTCCCGGCTGAGGGTAAGGTAGGTGCCGGGCAGGATTGTTTTGCGGCTTTGCAGATAGATGGCTTTGCAATAGACATAAAAAAACCCGGCCTGGACCGGGTTCACTGTGCGTGCCTCTGCGAGGCGCTGGCTTATTTGGCCAGGGACTCAGGCAGGTTTTCACGGATCTTGCCGAGCATCTCTTTCAGGACGCGCGGGTTGGCAACCACTATGTTGCCGGAATTTTCGTAGTTGTGACCACCCACGAAGTCGGTGACGATGGCGCCGGACTCTTTGGCCAGCAGCTCACCGGCAGCGGTATCCCAGGGCTTGAGGCCGATTTCCCAGAAACCGTCGACGCGACCGGCAGCCACATAGGCCAGATCCAGCGCGGCAGAGCCGGAGCGACGGATGTCAGCACATTCGATGAACATGCTCTGGAACATCTTCAGGTACGGTTCTATGTGGTGCTTCTGTTTGAATGGGAAACCGGTGGCCAGTACGGTGCCAGCCAGCTCTTTGGCCTTGCCGACACGGATGCGGTAGCCGTTCAGCTGGGCGCCGTTACCACGGGTCGCGGTAAACAGCTCGTCACGGATGGGATCGTAAACGACGGCCTGCTCGGTCTTGCCCTTGACGCGCAGGGCGATGGAGACAGCAAAGTGCGGAATGCCCTTGACGAGGTTGGTCGTGCCATCCAGTGGGTCAATGATCCATTGGTAGTCCGGATTGGTTCCGGCAATCTCACCAGACTCTTCAGCTATGATGCTGTGTTCCGGGTAAGATTTTTTGATGGTGTGAATGATGGCCGCTTCGGCGTCACGGTCAACGTTGGTCACGAAGTCATTGCTGCCTTTCTGGATGGCCTCGATGTTTTCGGGCTGGGAGAAGGCTTTTACTACTACTTGACCGGCGTTGCGCGCAGCGCGCACGGCGATATTCAGCATCGGATGCATAGGTTCACCACTGGATGTTAAAGAACGGGGGATAAAAGGACGCGGTATAATAGCAGTCTTTTCGATAATGGCAACCGTTATACGCCTTCTCCCTGACCTTGGCGACTGCCAGATCTGACGGCTCCAATACAGACTCTTTTTGGTCTAATCTTATGGCGGTAGCCGAATAACAGGCTGCATTGAGCATAGGGACGTGGATCATGAATCTGTCATTAGTCAGTCAAAAACCGTCGGCAGCGACCACTCAAGGTCTGCTGGCTGCCTTGAGAGCATCAACCGGATATGGCGACTACTTCAACGAGGTGAGCATTGCCCAGCCATCACTGTGGCAGCCGGGTACAGAAGAGGCGGCCATATTGCTGTTAGATGGCGATACACCCTGGCCCGAGTTTGCCTGGCAGCGCAGCGGCGAGACGTTCGGTTTGCCGGTATTACCGCTGTTGATGCGCGGCGGGGATGAGACCCTCACCATTCAGGGGCCGGATGTGCGGGATCCGCGTTTCTATTTTGTCTCCAATGGCATAGTGCTGGACGAATCCGAGCTGGCCGATCCCGCCTGTAGCAGAGTGCTATTGAGCAAGCTTGAGTCCTATTTTCCGCTGTTGTCCCGTCTCATCTTGTTGCGTCAGCGCCAACCCATGGGGCTGTATAGCTAGCGTTTTCTTTCCTGCTATCGGGCTGTTAAAGCGGTGCAATATTTGTCATAACTGACCGTATTGTGCCGCTTTGCCATGCCGGAGCACGGGAAGATGTCCGCGTGGATCTACCCCGTAGTCGTTAACGATCTGGCATAAGCACAGTAGTGGCCATCTCTGTGCCAATGTGTGGATCACAAGGAGTTCATGATGATTGATTTTTATACCGCAGCTACCCCCAATGGTTTCAAGGTGGCGATTGCCCTCGAAGAGTTGGGGCTGCCTTATCGGGTGATCCCGCTGGATTTGTCGGCGCTGGATCAGAAAAAGCCCGAGTTTCTGGCCATCAACCCCAACGGACGGATCCCGGCCATCGTCGATCGGGATAACGGTGACTTCGCCGTGTTCGAGTCCGGCGCCATCCTGCTCTATCTGGCTGAGAAGGCGGGCAAGTTGCTGCCGCAGGATCCCAAGCGTCGTTCCCAAGCCATCCAGTGGCTGATGTTCCAGATGGGCGGGGTGGGCCCCATGATGGGGCAGGCCAATGTCTTCTATCGCTACTTCCCGGAGAAGATTCCGGCCGCCATCGAGCGCTACCAGAAGGAGGGACGCCGCCTGTTCGAGGTGCTCGACAGTCACCTGGCGCAGCATGAATACCTGGCCGATGAGTACAGCATCGCCGACATCGCCACCTGGCCCTGGGTGCGCATTCATGACTGGAGTGGTATCTCCATCGAGGGTCTGCCGCATCTGCAAGCCTGGATGGTGCGCATGGCAGAGAAACCCGCCTGCCAGAAAGGGATTACTATACCGCCGCGCAACGAGACACCGGAGGATCTGGTCAAGCAGGCACAGCGGATGGTAACGCGTTGATTTTTATTGCTGACGGGGCAAATTGCCCCGTTACATTAGAAAAACTTGGGAAAGCTGATTACAAAGATTCGTTCGTTTTTCGTGATCTGAATCACTAAGATCACGCCAAGCCAAGGGAGTGCCCTGCTCCCGGCCGGTGCGGGTTCTCCGCCTTGTATTTTCACCTTTGATTGACTCTTTTTTTGGATCCCCTCTGCAGGTTTCTGTCAGGGATGCGGCAGCTTTTTGATGATTTTCGGGACTGAGATATGTATCGGCACAGTTTTTACCCTCTGTTTTTTCTGACCATCCTGATGGTTGCGGTGGGCCAGATGACCCAGACCCTGTATGTGCCCTCTATTCCTATGATGGCGGGGGACTTCAACGTGGCCTCCGGCCAGTTGCAGGCGGTGATGGCCTGTTACCTCATTCCCTACGGGCTCTCCCAGTTTGTCTATGGCCCGCTGTCAGATCGCATCGGCCGTCGTCCGGTGTTGCTTATCGGCATGATGGTATTTCTGGTGGGGACTCTGACCATTCAGCTGATCCCGAGCTTCACCGCGCTGCTGGTGGGCAGCCTGATCCAGGGGATGGGGACGGGTGCCGGCGGGGCCATGAGCCGTACCGTGATGCGCGATCGCTACAGCGGCGCCGAATTGAACCGGGCCAACAGCCTGGTGAGCATGGGGGTGATCTTCTCCCCGTTGCTGGCGCCCGTACTGGGTGGCTGGTTGACCGAGCTGTTCAACTGGCGCGCCGGTTACTGGTTCCTGTTCGGCTTTGGTGCCGTGACCACCCTGGCACTGCTGGCCTGGTTTGGTGAAACCCTGCCGCAGGCTGCCCGGCAACAGCCGCTGCGAGTCGGCGCCGCCTACCGCCACGTACTGGGCAATCCGCGCTTTCAGGGTAATCTGCTCTGCCTGATGGCGACCTTTGCCGGTCTGGCAGTGTTTGAAGCGGCGGCCGGCGTGCTGCTCGGCGATGTGCTCAAGCTGAGTGCCCGCACCGTGAGCGTTCTGTTCGTGTTGCCGCTGCCCGGCTACCTGTTCGGCGCCTGGCTCTCCGCCAAGCTGAGCTTTCGCCTGAGTCAGGGCAAGCTGATGCGCCTGGGCATCGTATTCCTGGCGCTGGGGTCGCTGATCATTCTGCTGCCGGGCTTGTTTGGCGTGGTAAGTGCGGCTTCTTTGGTGGGCGGTGCGGCCGTCTACTTCATCGGTAGCGGCATCCTCTATCCGACCGCCACCTCCTGCGCCATCGAGCCCTTCCCGGGACAGGCGGGAACAGCCGGCGCGATCCTGGGTGGCATGCAGAACCTGGGGGCGGGGATAGTCACCCTGCTGGCTGCCTGCTTCCCGATGGAAGGGCAGGTGACCCTGGGGGTTATCATGACGCTCATGGTTCTGCTGGTGGCCCTGAGCTTTGCCTGGCTGCGCCACCACGGCTCGCCTCACGAGCAGATGGCCGTCTGATCGCCTTCTGTCACAATGACAAGCCTGCCCTCGTCGGCGGGCTTTTTATTGGCTCGATAGCCGGTGCCGCGCGGGCATCGACCGGGGGGAATCTGAGCAGACAAGAATGCGCTGCGCGCTGGGCCTTGGTAAACGGCAGGCAAAGAAAAAGCCCGTCATCTGGATGACGGGCTTTTTGCTGTTGGTACCCCGGAGATGCCGTTGCCGGTTTGGGCCCTTGAACCGTAGGTTCAAGGCGGGAATCGAATCTGACCGCAGGCTTCTCGGTCGTGCCGAGCATGCGCAATAGCCAGAAGGCCGATCCCCTAGTGGGTATGATTATCGGCTCGGGGACTTGAACCGGCTGACAAACATCCCAGGGAATTTTAAAACGGTACGCGATTAGGGCTGCAGGCCCTCGCCGCTGGATTCGCCATACTGTCCGTGCTCGATCAAGGCCGCTTCTATGGTGCGTTGCAGCATCTTGATCCGCTTGTCCATGGTCTCAGAGTATTGGTGATTCTTCTCTTTTTCAAGGCAGAGCTCATGGCAAAAATTGAGCGCGGCCATCACCGCCAGCTGTTCATTGCTGGAGACCTTTGAGCGTTGACGCAGCTCGATGAGTTTGTCAGTCAGCTGGTCGGCGGCCTGGCGCAGGGCATCCTGCTGTCCCAAGGGACAGGATACCTTGTAGGGACGTCCCAAAATGACGATTTCTACGGCCTCTGTGCTCATGCCTTCCTCAATACGGCGGTGCTGATTTCCGCCTTTATCCACGTGGACAACTGGGCGGGACTATATAGCGCAGATGCAGAAGTTTCAAGGCCTTGCTGGCTCTGGAAGGGGGAGAATGCTAGGATCCTGACCATTAATTTTGCATATTTGCCTGAACTTTGAGCGGATCTTCGATGAGCAAAACGAACCCCCTGAAATACACGGCCGTGGCCGACCTGATGGAACAGCATGAGCTGATGGCAACGGCGGTGGAGGCCCATGGCGTGATCTGCGGTCTCGTCTGCGGTGGCGTGGCACTGGATGACAAGAGCTGGCTGCCGCCCTTCAACGATCTGGTTAACGACGGTTTCGGCTTGCCGGCCCCGGTGCGCCAGGTGATGACAGATCTCTATCACGAGATAGTCGAGAGCCTGATGGCCCAGAAGGGCGTCGAGCTGCTGCTGCCAAGCGATGAGGCGCCGCTCGATGAGCGCATCGACTCGCTGGTGGACTGGTCACAGGCATTTCTGGCCGGGTTTGGCGTGGTGCAGCAGGAGCTTTCCAGGGCGTCCGAAGAGTTGCAGGAGATGATCCAGGACATCGCCAGCATCACCCAGGTCTCTGCCGAGTTCGATCAGGAAGATGACGAAAACGAAGCCTCCTTCCTGGTGCTCTACGAGCATGTACGGCTGGGGGTCATGATGACCTTCGAGGAGTTTGGCAAGCGTCCCGATACCCCGATCGCGCCGCCGACCTTGCACTGATGGCCCTTGCGACAGAAACAGCATAAAACAACGCAGAGCGCCCTGGTGGCGCTCTGATTTTATCCGGCCTGATGGGGGAACCCGTTCAGCATTTTTTCAACCAGATCATGGTCGTGACGCCGTTTTTTGCCCGTGGCTTCGCATCCCGGCCCCCCGCTTTGTGATAGCATGGGGCCACGTTTCCAGCTTCTTCCTCTCATCTCATGTCTCAATCTGATCTGGTTCATGTCGACGTGGCTATCGTCGGCGGTGGAATGAGTGGCGCCGTGCTGGCGCTCTCTCTTGCCGCGTTGCGAGGTGCCGACGGCGAGCCCCTGCAGATCCTGCTGCTGGAGGCGAGCGCTCCCGAGCTCAATGCCCATCCCGGCTTCGATGCCCGCGCCATCGCGCTCTCTGCGGGCACCTGTGATGCGCTGGCCCGTCACGGCCTCTGGCCTCGCTTCGCCCCCCACTGCACCCCCATCACCCAGATCCATGTCTCGGATCGGGGCCATTGTGGCCAGGCCAGGTTGTCGGCGGCGGAATATGGTCTGCCTGCGCTCGGCCAGGTGATCGAGCTGTCAGCGGCCGGCATCACACTGCAACAGGGAATGGCGACCTGTCCTCACATCCATATGCGGTGCCCGGCCCAACTCTCGACCATTGAACCGCTTGAGGAGGGCGTGACCCTGGTGTTGGCCAGTGGCGAGCGTTACCAGACCCGGCTGCTGGTGGCGGCGGATGGCGGTCACTCCTTCGTGCGTCAGCACTTCAAGTTGCCGGTCACTCGTCACGACTTTGAGCAAAGTGCCATCATCGCCACGGTCAAGACCGCCGAGGATCCCGCCGGGCGGGCGTTCGAACGCTTCACCCAAGGGGGGCCGCTGGCTTTGCTACCGATGCAGGATGGGCTCTCCTCCCTGGTGTGGAGCGTCGGGCGGGATCAGACGGATGACCTGATGGGACTGGATGACACCGCCTTTCTTGCCCGGTTGCAGCAGGCGTTTGGCTGGCGGCTCGGCCGTTTCGAGCGATGCGGCCAGCGTCACGTCTATCCGCTGGTGCAGACGGCCACCGACTATCCGTTGGCTCAGCGCACCGTGCTGGTGGGCAATGCCGCTCACCTGCTGCACCCCATCGCAGGGCAAGGCTTCAACCTCGGCATGCGCGATCTTGACCTGCTTGCCCAGGCGGTTGCTGGCGCGCTCGCGGTGGGGGAGGACATCGGCAGCTTTGCTGTGCTCAACGGTTACTGGCAGCGGCGCAAGGAGGATCAGGCCCGCACCATCTGGCTCACCTCCTCGCTGGCCCAGCTCTTCTCCAATGGCCACGCTCCGTTGGTGGTGGGCCGCAACCTGGCGCTCTCCCTGATGGGGCGGCTGGCTTGCCTCAAGGCGCCGCTGGCCTCCCGTACCCTGGGGTTTGTGGCTGACGTGTGCCGTAGTAAATGAGGTGCGTCGCCCTGCAGCGGTCAAACGCGAATTGAAAGGGCTGATGCCAACGGGCGTCCCCTGCTGACCCGACGGTCAGCCACGAAAGGAACAGATGATGCAGATGCAAAACGTGGATGTGGTGATTGTGGGAGGTGGCATGGTGGGCCTTGGGCTCGCCGCCGCACTCAAGCAGAGTGGCCTCAAGATCGCCATCGTGGAGGGGCAGTTGCCCGATCCTGCGCTTGGTGACGCGCCGGACAACCGGGTCAGTGCCTTGAGTCTGGCCAGTCAGCGCATCTTGCAGCAGGTTGGCGCCTGGGCCGGGATCGAGTCGCGCCGCCTGCAGCCCTACGAGAAGATGCAGGTGTGGGAGCAAGACAGCTTCGGCCAGATTGGCTTTGATGCCGCCGGTCTGCGCCAGGCGGCGCTCGGTCACATCGTCGAGAATCGGGTCATTCAGCTGGCGTTGCTGGAGGCGATTCTCGATGACAGTAACGGGGGGGCGAGCAACATCAGTCTGCTGAGCCCAGCCCGAGCCGCCAGCCTGCAAAGTGGTGAGGCGGGTTCGCTCCTGCTGCTGGACGATGGCCGCGCCCTGTCGGCCAAGTTGGTGGTGGCCGCCGATGGCGCCCACTCCTGGGTGCGCCGGCAGGCGGATATTCCGCTCACCAGCTGGGATTACGGTCATCACGCCCTGGTGGTGACGGTGCGCTGTGCCGAGCCCCACGAGGCGGTGGCCCGCCAGATCTTCACCCCCGATGGTCCACTCGCCTTCCTGCCCCTGTGGCAACCCGATCTCTGCTCCATCGTCTGGTCTGTGCCCGCCACGCGGGCCGAGGCGCTGTGTGCCTGCGATGATGAACAGTTCAATCGCCAGCTCACCACCGCCTTCGATGGCCGGCTGGGGTTGTGCAAGGTGGAAGGGGCGCGCAGTGCCATCCCGCTCACCGCCCGCTATGCCCGCGATTTCGCTCGCGAGCGGTTGGTGCTGGTGGGGGATGCGGCTCACACCATACATCCGCTGGCGGGGCAGGGGGTCAACCTGGGCCTGCTGGATGCGGCAGCGCTGGCGGAGCAGATTGTGCACACTCATCGTGTCGGTGGGGATATAGGCCTGCTGGCCAACCTGCGCAGCTACGAGCGCTGGCGCAAGAGCGAGGCGGCCCGCATGCTGGCGGCGATGGAAGGGCTCAAGCGGCTGTTCAGCGGGGCCAACCCCCTCAAGAAGCTGGTGCGCGGGGTGGGATTGTGTGCTTTCGACGCACTGGCGCCGCTCAAACAAGGGGTGATCCGGGCTGCCATGGGGCTAGATGGCGAACTGCCCATCCTGGCCAAGGGTGAAAAAATCTAATACTACTCAGGTTTTTTTACAACAAAACTAATCTGACGAGGCTGATGACCTATTTTGGGCATCAGCCTTTAATCTGGGTGGCGGGCGAAACGTTTTTCTGTAAATTGTGACGAAACGGTAAAAATCAAAATTTAATCTCGTGTGAGTCGCTTTTTTACTGTTTTTATCACTGTTTTTACCTTAGTGTCTGGGGTCTGTTTACTGGCAGTGGATTAGTTTTTTTTGAGCGGCCCGCTCGCCCGCTTGTCATATAATCCGCTGCGTTCAAGGAATCACTCTTGCCCTGCGGGGCTGGAACGAGCACAGACTCCGACCGTCTCTTCTCTTTTTCTGTTGCACAGACGATGGCATGTTCTGTTGGCTGTCAGGGGAGGGCGGATTGCGAGTGTTGTCGCGAACGCTTAAGGAAACACAGCGATGATCCAGACTACAGTATTGCATCCCAAGCACCTGGAAGCCGGCGCCAAAATGGTGGACTTCCACGGTTGGGAAATGCCCATCAACTACGGCTCCCAGCTGGAAGAGCACCACGCGGTGCGCACCGATGCCGGCATGTTCGACGTCTCCCACATGACCATAGTCGACTTGACTGGCGAGCGGGTCAAAGCCTTCCTGCAACACCTGCTGGCCAATGACGTGGCCAAACTCACAGTCCCGGGTAAGGCCCTCTACAGTGGCATGCTCAACCCCGATGGCGGCGTCATCGATGACCTCATTACCTACTATCTGACCGATACCTTCTATCGCCTGGTGGTGAACTCGGCTACCCGTGAGAAGGATCTGGCCTGGATCCGTCACCACGCCATCGATTTTGCCGTGAGCGTGACCGAACGTCCCGAACTCGCCATGATCGCGGTGCAGGGCCCCAACGCCAAGGCCAAGGCGGCCAAGGTGTTTACCCCTGAGCAGAACGCGGCAGTGGAAGGGATGAAACCCTTCTTCGGCGTGCAGGCAGGGGATCTCTTCATCGCCACCACGGGCTACACAGGCGAAGACGGTTACGAAATCGTGGTGCCGGGATCCCGGGCGTGCGACCTGTGGCAGGCGCTGCTGGACAACGGCGTGGCCCCTTGCGGGCTGGGCGCGCGGGATACCCTGCGCCTCGAAGCCGGCATGAACCTCTACAGCCAGGACATGGATGAGAGTATCAGCCCACTCGCCGCCAACATGGCCTGGACTCTGGCCTTCGAGCCGGCCTCCCGCCAATTTATTGGTCGCGCCGTGCTGGAAGCACAGAAGGCGGCGGGCACCCAGCCCAAGCAGGTTGGTCTGGTGATGGAAGAGAAGGGGGTGCTGCGTGCCGGCATGCCGGTCACCTTCACCACCGCCAGCGGTGAGAAGCGGGAAGGTGTGATCACCTCAGGCTCGTTCTCGCCGACCCTGGGCTACAGCATCGCCCTGGCTCGGGTGCCCCGCGATATCGGTGAAGAGGCCCAGGTAGAGATCCGCAAGAAGCTGGTCACTGTGAAGGTCACCAAGCCCGCTTTCGTGCGCAACGGCCAGAAGCTGGTGTAACAACCCCATTGCGGCGAAGGGGCAGCCCTTCGCCAGTACCCCTTGTACGCGGTCCAGGTACAAGTGATCCAAGTGAATAAGAAGGAAGCACAAATGAGCCATATCCCGAGCGAACTGAAATATGCCACCTCCCACGAGTGGATCCGTGTTGAAGCCAACGGCGAGGCCGTGGTCGGTATCACCGAGCACGCCCAGGATCTGCTGGGAGACATGGTGTTTATCGACCTGCCGGAAGTGGGCAAGCAAATTGGCGCCGGTGATGACTGCGCCGTGGCCGAGTCGGTCAAGGCCGCCTCTGACATCTACAGCCCGGTGAGCGGTGAGATAGTTGCCATCAACGAAGAGCTGGAAGGCAGCCCGGAGCTGGTCAACTCAGACCCCTACGGCGCTGGCTGGCTGTTCCGCATCAAGCTGGACGATGCGGGCGAGCTCGCCAACCTGCTGGATGCGGAAGGCTACCAGAACGTGGTGGACGAAGAGTAATGCCCCCGGGCCCTGCCACACAGCAGGGCCCGTTTGTATGACCGCCAGCCGGGCACGCGCCCTCTGGTAGAAGGGTGACGTCGCCCGCGCCTGCCGTTTGTCAACCTGGCCTTGCCACGGGGCAAGCAGGCCGGTACGCAACAAGGCGATCCCCTGTCAATGCTGGTGCCGCACTCTGCCTGCGGGACCCAGAACATGAGTGGAGCTGGTATCTGCCGGCTATCAGGAACATCAGGTCTTGGTTATCAGGACTTAAAACCAGGAATAGGGAAATGACCCAGTCACTGTTTGAACTCGAGCAAAAAACCAATTTCATCCGTCGCCACATAGGCTCGGGTGAGGAAGAAGTGCGCGCCCTGTTGGCCATCGTTGGCGCAGAGAGCCTGGACGATCTGATTGAACAGACGGTCCCCGCCGCCATTCGCCGGCCGGGCCCGCTCGGTATCGGCGCCTCCATGACGGAAGTGGAGGCGCTGGCCAAGCTCAAGGGCTACGCCGCTCAGAACAAGATTGCCAAGAGCTACATCGGCATGGGCTATCACGACACCCATGTGCCCCACGTCATCCTGCGCAACGTGCTGGAGAACCCGGGCTGGTATACCGCCTACACCCCGTACCAGCCCGAGCTGGCCCAGGGGCGTCTCGAAGCCCTGCTCAACTTCCAGCAGCTGACGCTGGATCTTACCGGCATGGATCTCGCCAGCGCTTCCCTGCTGGATGAAGCCACCGCTGCCGCCGAAGCCATGGCGCTGGCCAAGCGCATGGCCAAGTCCAAATCCAACCTCTTCTTCGTGGCTGACGATGTGCACCCGCAGGTGATCGACGTGGTCAAGGAGCGCGCGGTTCACTTCGGTTTTGACGTGGCGGTCGGCGCCGCGAGCGATGCTGTGAACGAAGAGGTGTTTGGTGCCCTGTTCCAGTACCCCACCACTACCGGTGAGGTGAAAGATCTGCGGGCCCTGATTGCCGCGGTACAGGCCCAGAAAGGGCTGGCCTGCGTCAGCGCCGATCTGCTCTCCCTGCTGCTGCTCAAATCCCCGGGCGAGCTGGGTGCCGACGTGGTGTTGGGCACCGCCCAGCGTTTCGGCGTGCCCATGGGTTACGGTGGCCCCCACGCCGCCTTCTTCGCCACCCGCGATGCCTACAAGCGCTCCATGCCGGGTCGCATCATCGGTGTCTCCAGGGACGCCCGTGGCAAGAGTGCCCTGCGCATGGCGATGCAGACCCGCGAACAGCATATCCGCCGCGAGAAGGCCAACTCCAACATCTGTACCGCACAGGTGCTGTTGGCCAACATGGCGAGTTTCTACGCCGTTTATCACGGCCCGGTGGGGCTGAAAACCATCGCCTCCCGCGTTCACCGTCTCACCACCATTCTGGCGCTGGGTCTCAAAGCCAAGGGCGTGGCCCTCAGGCACGCCAGCTGGTTCGACACCCTCACAGTGCTGACAGCAGATAAAGCCGCGCTCATTGCCAAAGCCGAAGGGCTGGGCATCAACCTGCGTGCCGATCTCGATGGCGCCGTGGGGGTGTCGCTCTCTGAAACCACCACCCGCGCCGATGTGGCCGAGCTGTTTGATCTCTTCCTCGGTCAAGGCCACGGCCTGGACGTGGAGGTGCTCGACAAGGCGGCCCAGACCCATCACGGCATCCCGCAGGATCTGCTGCGCACCGATGCCGTGCTGACCCACGAGGTGTTCAACAAGTACCACTCCGAGACCGAGATGCTGCGCTACATCCACCGTCTCGAAGCCAAAGATCTGGCCCTCAACTACGCCATGATTTCGCTGGGTTCCTGCACCATGAAGCTCAACGCCACCGCCGAGATGATCCCGGTGACATGGCCCGAGTTTGGCAAGCTGCACCCGTTTGCGCCGCTGGCCCAGGCCAAGGGCTACCAGCTGCTGCTGGCCGACCTCGAAGACTGGCTGGTGAAGGTGACCGGTTACGATGCGGTCTGCATGCAGCCGAACTCAGGTGCTCAGGGTGAGTACGCGGGCTTGCTCGCCATCAAGAAGTACCACGAGTCCCGTGGCGATGGTCATCGCGACATCTGCCTCATTCCGGCCTCTGCCCACGGCACCAACCCGGCCTCCGCCCAGATGGCGGGGCTGCGGGTCATCGTCACGGCCTGCGACAAGTTCGGCAACGTGGATCTCGATGACCTGCGCGCCAAGGCCGCTGAGGCGGGGGATCAGCTCTCCTGCCTGATGGTGACCTATCCCTCCACCCACGGGGTGTATGAGGAGACCATCAAGGAGGTGTGCGACATCGTTCACCAGCACGGTGGTCAGGTCTATCTCGACGGCGCCAACATGAATGCCCAGGTGGGCCTCACTGCCCCGGGCTTTATCGGGGCGGACGTATCTCACCTCAACCTGCACAAGACCTTCGCCATTCCCCATGGCGGCGGTGGCCCGGGCATGGGCCCCATCGGCGTGAAGAAACACTTGGCACCGTTTGTGGCCGGTCACTCTGTGGTCAAGACCAACAAGGAGAGCCGTAACAACGGCGCCGTGTCGGCGGCGCCGTTCGGCTCGGCCAGCATATTGCCCATCAGCTGGATGTATATCGCCATGCTGGGGGATGCAGGGCTGAAGAAATCCACTCAGGTGGCCATCCTCAACGCCAACTACCTGGCCAAGAAGCTGGGTGAATCCTTCCCCGTGCTCTACTCCGGTCGCAACAACCGCGTGGCCCATGAGTGCATCCTGGATATCCGCCCGCTCAAAGAGGCCTGTGGCATCAGCGAGATGGACGTGGCCAAGCGGCTGATGGACTATGGCTTCCATGCGCCGACCATGAGCTTCCCGGTGGCGGGCACCCTGATGGTCGAGCCGACGGAATCCGAATCCAAGCGCGAGCTGGATCGCTTCATCGAGGCGATGACCGCCATCCGTGCCGAGATTGCCAAGGTGCAGGATGGTCACTGGAGCCTGGCCGACAACCCGCTGGTCAACGCGCCCCATACCCAGGATGACGTGATGGACAGCGAGTGGAACCGGGGTTACAGCCGCGCCGAGGCGGTCTTCCCGACCGACGCCGTGCGGGCCAGCAAGCTGTGGCCGTCGGTGAACCGTATCGACGACGTCTACGGCGATCGCAACCTGTTCTGCGCCTGCATCCCCACCGAGGAGTACGCCAAGTAATCACGGTCCCTGACGGGCTGACAGCCAATAAACACAAGGCCACCCCAGCGGGTGGCCTTGTCGTTTGTGGCGCCCTCAAACGGCTTTCAGCCGCGACGCGCCGCCTCGATAGCTGCGATATCAATCTTGCCCATCTGCATCATGGCCTCGGGTTCGGCGATCGCCTCGGTCAGGGCATCTGGCAGGAGATGCCCCACTTGTCCTGACACCAGCCACACTCGCACCCCTGACCGCCGCTCTCAATGATGGCGTGCCAATAGAGTGATCTGTCTTGGCCTGGCTCTGGGTGGCAACCTGGAACGAGAAGGCCCTGCTGTGCCTGACCCCGGGGCTGCCATTGAGCCCGAGGCAGGGGATCCCCATCACCCTGAACTAGACCGTCAGCACATCCCCTCGCTTGCCGGCGGGGTAATCGGCCGGGGCGCGGTGTACGGCGTCATCATCTGGTGGCCCCTGCACCCTGCGCCGCCAAGGTGGCGCTCTCTTCATCTCACCCGTGGCGGGTCCGTGGTCACCGCACTGGCTGGCGAGTGGACCCGTATGTTGCCAATCTGGGAGTTGCATGATGTCGTCAAGTGTAGTGGCATAGTGATCCGGACTACCCGCTTTGGCGTGTTGAACGACAGCCAGGGCAACGGGATGCGGGCAAATGGCGCCCGTCACTGACAAGAGAGGTGTGCGCGATGGACAGTACCCAGCGATTTTCGACCAGGGTCGAGGCTTATGTGAAGTACCGCCCCGGTTATCCGGCGGCCATGCTGGACTTTCTGGCCCAGCAGCTTGCCATGGGGCCCGAGGCCCATGTGGCCGACATAGGGGCGGGCACCGGCATCCTGACCACCCTGCTTGCACCCCGGGTGGCGCGGGTCTGGGCGGTGGAGCCCAATGACGAGATGCGCGCCGCCGCCAGACGACTACTGGCGGATGTGGGCAATATCGGCTGGTCGCACGGCAGTGCGGAGGCCACCGGGCTGCCGGCGGGCTCGGTGGATCTGGTCACTGTCGCCCAGGCGTTTCACTGGTTCGATCGCGCGGCCTTTCGGCAGGAGTGCCAGCGCCTGCTCAGACCAGATGGCCGGGTCGCCCTCATCTGGAATGACAGGCTGACCGACACCCCCTTTCTCAAGGCCTATGAGGAGGGGTTGCACGCCTATTCGGGGGATTACGAAGAGGTCAATCATCGCAACCTCCGCGAGCACGATTTTCGTGCCTTCTTCGAGGGTGAGTATCGGCTCGATCGCTTCGAGAACCACCAGCTGTTCGATCTCGATGGTGTGCTGGGGCGGCTTAACTCCTCCTCCTATGCCCCCGCCGTCGGCACCCCGGCCCATGAGCAGATGACGGCGCTCATCCGACGCGAATTTGGCCGCCATGCGGTGGGTGGCAGAGTCTCCTTCAACTACAGCACCCTGGTCTACAGCGGCCGGGTGTCGGCCTGATCGGAGCCGGCTTCCCGACATGACAAGGCCCTCGTCGTTCACGGCGAGGGCCTTTGTTATTTCCCGGGTACCTCGTTTGGGTGCGCTGCGACGCAGACAGTCGCGAGGGGGGCTTGTGACCTTAGCCCTGGTCTATGCCCAGGATGGCCAGGGCTTTGGCCAGGGCATCGACGGATGCCTGATGTTTGCCCGCGTTATGCAGGGTTTCTCCTTCGGCCCTGAGCTGCTTCACCTCGGCCAGTTGCTCGGCGCTGAGGGCGGGGCCTGCGGCGAGGGCATCATCGATCTTCTTCATGTCTGCGGGGCAGTGAAACGCGAGGGCACTGCCGGCAAAGAGCAGGCCAATCAATAACAGGACAGGTTTCATCTTGGTTACCTCAATGGTGGGTCTCATCAAGCATAGTGTGGTCGTGGCAGGGCCGGTTGGGTTGAAGTGGGGGGGAAGCAAACGGTACCATGGTTGTTTAGCCCGACAGGAAGACCCCATGACGCTCACAAGGTTGTTCTCACCCTTGGCCAGTCTGGTGATATTCATTCTGGGCCACGGCATGTTCAATACCCTGCTGACGGTGCGCCTCTCGGCCGAGCAGGTGTCGGTGCAGGCCATCGGTCTGGTGTCGGCTGCCTATTTCAGTGGCCTGGTACTGGGGGCCTTCGTCAACGCTCGCCTTATCATACGGGTCGGCCATATCCGGGCTTATGCGGCCTACGCCTCCCTGCTCTGTTTTCTGTTTCTGTTGCACGGCATGGTGGTGGACCCCGTCAGCTGGGCCGCACTGCGGCTGGTGGGGGGCTTTGCCACCGGTGGCCTGTTCGTGGTGCTGGAGTCCTGGATGCTGGTTTCAAGCACCCCGCTCAACCGGGGGCGGCTGATGTCGCTCTACATGATCCTGCTCTACGGATCCTTGGCCATGGGCCAGTTGCTGCTCAAGTGGGTGGACCCCATGGTGCTGACCCCGTTTGCCCTGTGCGCCATGGCAGCCACCTTGTCTGTGGTGCCGCTGGCGCTCTCCCGGGTGGCGACGCCCGCCATGGTCGCGTCCCAACCGGTCGGGGTGATCGATCTGGTACGGCTCACTCCGGCTGGCATGGGCAGCAGCTTCCTCTCAGGCCTGATCCTCGGCGCCATTTACGGCCTGCTGCCACTTTACTTTACCGACAGCGGTGCCTCGCTTTCGCGGGTGGCGGAGATGATGGCACTGGTTATCCTGGGGGGCATGTGCCTGCAGTACCCCATAGGCCGTATGTCCGATCGCTATGACAGGCGGCTGGTGATCCTGCTGCTCGGCGCCGTGCTGACTCTGCTCGCCCTGCTGATGGTGCTGCTGCCGGAGGATTGGCGCGAACCTGTCACCGGTACCCTGGTGTTCTTGCTGGGAGGGATGGCGTTTTCCATCTATCCCCTGAGCCTGAGTCACGCCTGCGATGAGCTGCGTCCGGATCAGGTGCTGGGGGCCAATCAGGGGCTGCTGCTCGCCTACAGTCTGGGGGCCATGATAGGGCCGCTGCTGGCGCCTTTCGTCATGCTGCAGTTTGGGCCGCAGGGCTTGTTTGTCTATTTCGCCCTGTGCGGCACCCTGCTGACAGCGTATCTGGGTTGGCGCAAGCGGCAGCGGGCCCCCATTCCCCTGGCCGATCATCAGGTGTTCATGCCGGTGCCGCCCAATACGCCCATGACGCCTGAGCTGGAGCCGAGAACGGATCTGGCGGGGGAGGCCGTACCTGCCAGCTATGCCACGCCTGAGTCGTCCGGGCCGGCCTAGCGGTCTGAATGACGTGGACAAAAAAGCCGGCTCCAGTGAGCCGGCTTTTTATTGGTAAAAGGATTATCAGGCGGTCACGCCATCGGCCTTGGCGGATGCCTCGGTGGCGTCCGGCGCCGCATTGCGGATGAGGTAATCAAACGCACCCAGTGCTGCAGTGGCTCCCGCTCCCATGGAGATGATGATCTGCTTGAACGGCACGGTAGTGGCGTCACCGGCGGCATAGACGCCGGGCAGGGAAGTGGCGCCCTTGGTGTCGATCTCGATCTCGCCAAAACGGGTCAGGGCAATCTCGCTCCCTTTCAGGAACTCGGTGTTGGGGATCAGGCCTATCTGCACGAAGATACCCGCCACGCCTAAGTGCTTGATCTCACCAGTAGTGCGATCTTCGTAATCCATGCCGACCACCTTGCTGCCATCACCAATCACTTCGGTAGTGCGGGCGCTCATGATGATGTCGATATTGCCCATGGAGCGAGCCTTCTTCTGCAGCACCTCGTCGGCACGCAGGGTATCGGCAAATTCCACCACGGTCACATGCTCGACTAGGCCGGCCAGATCGATGGCAGCCTCGACACCTGAGTTGCCGCCCCCGATCACCGCCACCCGCTTGCCTTTGAAGAAGGGGCCATCGCAGTGCGGGCAGTAGGCCACGCCCTTGGTGCGGTACTCGAGCTCGCCCGGCACGTTCAGGTCGCGCCAGCGGGCACCGGTTGCCAGGATCACGGCACGGCTCTTCAAGGTGGCGCCGGAGGCGAGATCCACATTCACATAGCCATCTTTGCTGATGGCGGCGGCGCGCTGCTCGGTGATCACTTCCACGCCGTACTGCTTGACGTGTTGCTCCAGACTCGCGGTCAGCTTGGGACCTTCGGTGTAGGGCACGGAGATAAAGTTCTCGATACCGACGGTGTCCATCATCTGGCCGCCGAAGCGCTCGGCGACGATGGCGGTGCGAATGCCTTTACGAGCGGCATAGATGGCGGCTGCAGCACCAGCCGGGCCACCACCGACCACCAGCACGTCGTAGGGGGCTTTTTCACTCAGCTCGGCAGCCTTGCGATCGGCCGCGCCTGTATCGAGCTTGGCCACTATCTCTTCCAGCGAGATGCGGCCCTGGCTGAATGGCTGACCGTTCATATAGACGTTCGGCACCGCCATGATTTGACGTTCGGTGACTTCTTCCTGGAACAGGGCGCCGTCGATCATGGTGTGGGTGATGCCGGGGTTTAAGGTCGCCATCAGGTTCAGCGCCTGCACCACGTCCGGGCAGTTGTGGCAGGAGAGGGAGATATAGGTCTCGAAGTGGAACTCGCCCTTGAGATTGCGGATCTGCTCCTGCACGGCCGCATCGGCCTTGGAGGGGTGACCGCCGCTTTGCAGCAGGGCGAGCACGAGAGAGGTAAATTCATGACCCATGGGGATGCCGGCAAAATGAACGCGCGGGATCTCGCCCTTCGGCGCGATGCTCATGGAAGGCTTGCGGGCATTGTTGCCATCAGTCATGGCAATCTTGGGGGACATCTCGGCTATCTCGCGGGCCAGCGCCAGCAGCTCGGCGGTTTTGTCACTGTCGTTGCCGGACACGCTGATCTCGATGGGATTGACGATGTACTGCAGATAGGTGTTCAGCTGTTGTTTGAGGTTGGTATCCAACATCTTCCAATTCCTTCTTGTGATTGCGGGTCGGCGTTTTGTCAGGCCAGAAAGCAGACCGGCCCTTGAATGGGCCGGTCTTGGAAGCGGAGGCTTAGATTTTGCCTACCAGATCCAGGGACGGGGCCAGGGTGGCATCGCCTTCTTTCCACTTGGCCGGGCACACTTCACCCGGGTGGGAGGCAACGTACTGGGCCGCTTTGACTTTGCGCAGCAGTTCCAGAGCGTCACGGCCGATACCGCCAGCGTTGATTTCAACGATCTGGATGATGCCCTGCGGGTCGATGACGAAGGTGCCGCGGTCAGCCAGACCGGCTTCTTCGATCATCACGCCGAAGTTGCGGGTGATGGCGCCTGTCGGGTCACCAATCATCGGATACTGGATCTTCTGGATGGTGTCGGAGGTGTCGTGCCACGCCTTGTGAGTGAAGTGGGTGTCGGTGGAGACGGAGTAGATCTCGACGCCCAGCTTCTTGAATTCGGCGTAGTTGTCAGCCAAGTCACCCAGCTCGGTCGGGCAAACGAAGGTGAAGTCTGCCGGGTAGAAGAACACCACGGACCACTTGCCTTTCAGGTCAGCGTCAGACACCTGAACGAATTTGCCATTGTGGTAGGCGGTGGCGTTGAACGGCTTGATTGCAGTGTTGATGTAGGTAGACATGTATTTGCTCCTTGGTGATGTACATATGCCTGTCTGGTGTTGAAGAGTCTATCCGGATCAGGCGTTTAACGTTCGATGGATTCATCATAGGGGCTTCTCCTAATCGGCTAAAGCCGCAATTTTGAATCACTTCAATCTATCTATTAGATAATCTACCGCTGCTGTACTAAACATGAATATTTCTGACGTGCCAAGGTAACCCCTTGTCGAGATTAACATCTGTGCGGCACCCTGGATTTTCAAGGGCCGAATGGGCATCTTCTTCAGGGACGGGCAGGGCGTGGCAGTGACGTGCTGCGTGACGCATGTAACAAAGTGGGGTGGGGCAGGATCGTGCAGATAAAAAAATCCCGGCGCTGTCGTGAGGACAAGGCCGGGTCATCAAACAAGGAATGGCTATGTAAACAAAAGCTTTACAGCAAAGACTAACTACGGGGTGTGCAAACTTGCAGACATATGAGAGGAAGAGGCTGGGTGCACAATCCCTCGTCTCCCCCTCGGCAACTATTGCATGGGGCAGATAATAGTGTGACGCAGATCACAAAGCAAGTCTGTGGTGTAATTTTTCCATCAAAATGGAGCGCTTTCAGCATTATTGCTGATTTAATGTGCTGAAAACGCTTTTGTTGTAATTTTATTACATAATCTAAAGATCAGAATCGCTGAGCGGCTCCTGTTCTTCCATCAGTTCGAGCAGGTTGATGGCAACTGCAATGAAATCCGACTCCGTGACTATGCCTACCAGTTTGCGCCCCTTGAGCACCGGCAGGCAGCCATATTTGTGGCGTTGCAGGTAGAGGGCCGCTTCCTTGATGCCGGCGTGGGGATCCACGCTCGCCACCTGGCGGGTCATGATCTCGTCGAGCTGGACGCTGTCGGTGAATTCCGCTTCCCGCTCCGGGTTGATGAGCAGCAGCTTGGACTCGCGGGTGGCCAGGATGTCGGTGAGGGTGACCAGACCCAGCAGATGACGGTGCTCGTCGACGATGGGGATGTGGCGGATCTGCTCCTGTTGCATCAAATCCATCGCCTGTTTGACGCTGTTTTCCGGACCCAGGGTGAAGGGATGTTCTGTCATGATCTCGGATAAAGTCATCATGGTGGGCCTCCTTGTGTATCTGCTTTCACCCTAGCTCACCCCTCCTGAATAGAACATGATCAGGGTCAATACAGATCATTAAAGAATCATTAACCGGAGGTGTGTCTCAATATTGCTCGCTATCCCTTGTCTCTCTTGGGTTTTTGGTCTTTTGGGTTGCCTTGGAAGAGGGGGATAACTAGACTAGCCGCCGATTCCCCCGAGGTGAAAGATGCAAGTATCCGATTTTCATTTTGATCTGCCAGACGAGCTGATTGCCCGCTATCCGATGGCAGAGCGTACCGCCAGCCGCCTGTTGCAGCTCGATGGTCAAAGCGGCGCCCTGCGCCATGGTCAATTTGTGGATGTGCTGGACCAGCTCCACCCCGGTGATCTGCTGGTATTCAACAACACCCGTGTCATTCCGGCGCGCATGTTTGGCCAGAAGGCCAGCGGCGGCAAGCTGGAGGTGCTGGTGGAGCGCATCCTGGACGAGCACAGCGTGCTGGCTCACGTGCGTTCCTCCAAGTCGCCCAAGCCGGGCACCCGGATGATCATGGATGGTGGGGTGGAAGCCGAGATGCGGGCCCGCCACGATGCCCTGTTCGAGATCCATTTCCTCGACCCGCGTCCGGTGTTGGAGATTTTGGACGCCATCGGTCACATGCCGTTGCCGCCCTATATCGACAGGCCCGATGAGGATGCCGACAAGGAGCGCTACCAGACTGTCTACAACCAGAAGCCGGGTGCCGTGGCCGCGCCGACCGCCGGCCTGCACTTCGATGAGCCGCTGCTGGCAAAGATCCGCGCCAAAGGGGTTGAAACGGCCTTCGTCACCCTACATGTAGGAGCGGGGACCTTCCAGCCGGTGCGGGTGGACAAGATTGAAGATCACCACATGCACTCGGAATATGCCGAAGTGCCGCAGGAAGTGGTGGATGCCATTACGGCGACCCGTGCCCGTGGTGGTCGCGTCATCGCCGTCGGCACTACCTCGGTACGCTCCCTGGAGAGCGCGGCCAAGGTGAGCCTGGCCCAGGGCAAGCCACTGGCGCCATTTTTTAGCGACACCGACATCTTCATCTTCCCCGGCTACCAGTTTCAGGTAGTCGATGCCATGGTCACCAACTTCCATCTGCCGGAGTCGACCCTGATCATGCTGGTCAGTGCCTTCGCCGGATACGATCAGGTGATGGCGGCCTATCAGGCCGCCGTGGCCGAGCAGTACCGTTTCTTCAGCTACGGGGACGCGATGTTTGTCACCCGTCGCCGGGCAGTGGCATAAGCCTCGCCCTTATATACCGGGCCTTTGGGCTCTCTATTGTCAGACTGTTTCTCTGACGCAACGAGGTAACAATGAAATTTGAACTGAAAACCACCGATGGCCGTGCCCGTCGCGGTCAGCTGGTGTTCGAACGTGGCGTGGTACAAACGCCGGCCTTCATGCCGGTCGGTACCTATGGCACCGTCAAGGGGATGACCCCGGAAGAAGTGCGTGAGACCGGTGCCCAGATCCTGCTTGGCAACACCTTCCACCTCTGGCTGCGGCCGGGGCAGGAAGTGATGCGCGCCCACGGCGATCTGCACGACTTCATGAACTGGCAGGGCCCGATCCTGACCGACTCAGGTGGTTTCCAAGTGTTCAGCCTGGGACACATTCGCAAGATCACCGAGGCGGGTGTGCACTTCCGTCACCCCATCAATGGCGAGAAGATCTTCCTCGACCCCGAGAAATCCATGGAGATCCAGTACGATCTGGGCTCCGACATCGTGATGATCTTCGACGAGTGCACCCCCTATCCGGCCACTTACGAAGAGGCGCGCAAGTCCATGGAGATGTCCCTGCGCTGGGGCAAGCGCTCGCGCGACAAGTTTGATGCGCTGGGCAATAAAAATGCCCTGTTCGGCATCATCCAGGGCTCGGTCTATGAAGAGCTGCGGGATGTGTCCCTCAACGGTCTGCTGGAGATCGGCTTTGACGGTTATGCGGTCGGCGGTCTGGCGGTGGGCGAGCCCAAGGAAGACATGCACCGGATCCTCGAGCACGTCTGCCCGAAAATTCCGGCCGACAAGCCGCGCTACCTGATGGGGGTGGGCAAGCCGGAAGATCTGGTGGAAGGGGTGCGCCGCGGGGTCGACATGTTCGACTGCGTGATGCCGACCCGCAATGCCCGCAACGGTCATCTGTTTACCACCGATGGTGTGGTCAAGATCCGCAACGCCAAGTATCGCAGCGACACCAGCACCCTGGATGCCGATTGCGATTGCTACACCTGCAAGAACTACACCCGCAGCTATCTGTACCATCTGGACAAGTGCAACGAGATCCTCGGTGCTCGTCTGAACACCATTCACAACCTGCGTTATTACCAGCGTGTGATGCAGGGTTTGCGGGACGCGATCGAGCAGGGTAAATTAGACGACTTTGTAACTGAGTTTTACCGTCGGCAAGGGAAGCCTGTGCCTCCATTAGCTGAAAATGACGTTAAATAACAACGATATATAAGTTAGTTATCAAATCTACATCAAATAAGAGGTTGTTAAATGAGCATTATCTCCAAGGCATATGCAGAAGGCGCAGTTCCGGGTGCACAGAGTGGTGGCATGGAAATGATCATCATGCTGGCCGTGTTCGGCCTTATCTTCTACTTCATGATCTATCGTCCCCAGGCCAAGCGTGCCAAAACTCATCGTGACCTGATGAGCTCCCTGGCAAAGGGTGATGAAGTGCTCACCTCAGGTGGCCTGGTTGGCAAGATCGCCAAGGTGTCCGCCGATAGCGAATACATAGTGCTGTCCCTGAATGATCAGACTCAAGTTACCATCAAACGTGATTTCGTCTCTGCCGTTCTGCCCAAGGGTTCTATCCAGTCCCTTTAATCTCCCGAGGAGCACAGCGTGTTAAATCGCTATCCGCTGTGGAAATACCTGATGGTGGTCTTCGTGATCGCCATCGGTTTTCTATATGCAGCCCCCAATCTTTACGGCGAAGACCCGGCCTTGCAGATCTCTGCCAGCCGGGGTGCCGAAGTCAAGCTAGAGACGCTTGATCTGGTGAAAGAGGCCCTAGAGGCGGCTCAGATCCCGGTCAAGCATGCTGCGTTCGAGCATGGTTTCATTCTGATCCGTTTCAGGAACACCGAAGAACAGCTCAAGGCGCGCGACGTCGTCGCCAACAAGCTGGGCGACAACTTCATTACCGCCCTCAACCTGGCGCCCTCCACGCCGGCCTGGCTTGAAGCCATCGGTGCTGCACCGCTGAAGCTGGGTCTGGATCTGCGCGGTGGTGTGCACTTCCTGATGGAAGTGGACATGGCCGAGGCGCTGACCAAGCAGCAAGAGCAGATGGTGCAGGATTTTCGCACCGAGCTGCGTACCCAGAAGATCCGTTACTCCGGCGTGCGCCGGGTCGGTGATCAGGTACAGGTTCTGTTCCGTGATGAAGCGGATCAGGAACGCGCCATCTCTTATCTGCGTCGTCAGAACCCGGATTTGAACTTCACCACAGAGCAGAAAGGGGACGAGTTCGTTCTCAACGCTGCCCTCAGTGATGCCAAGATCAAAGAGGTGAGAAAGTATGCTCTCGAGCAGAACATCACCATTATCCGTAACCGGGTGAACGAACTGGGTGTGGCTGAGCCGCTGGTCCAGCAGCAGGGCGCTGAACGCATAGTGGTCCAGCTGCCCGGTATTCAGGATACTGCCCGCGCCAAGGAGATCCTGGGGGCAACCGCGACCCTGGAATTCCACATGGTCGATGAAACCGCTGATATCCAGGCTGCCGCTGATGGCCGTGTTTCGCCGAGCTCCAAGGTCTATACCGACCGCCACGGCCGTCCGGTTGTGCTGCAAAAGCGGGTGATCCTGACCGGTGACCACATAGTGGGTGCCCAGTCCGGTTTCGATGAGTACAGCCGCCCTCAGGTCAACATCAAACTCGATGGCCAGGGTGGTAACAAGATGGCCAACTTTACCAAGGACAACGTCGGTAAAGGCATGGCGACCGTCTTCATCGAGTACAAGCCGGTGGGCCAACCCGGTCCGGATGGCAAGCGCAAGTTCCGCAAGCAGGAGGAGGTGATCAACGTCGCCACCATCCAGTCGCGTCTTGGCAGCCAGTTCCGCATCACGGGTATCGACAACGCCAATGAAGCCCATAACCTGGCGCTGCTGTTGCGTGCCGGTGCCCTGATTGCCCCCATCCAGATTGTGGAAGAGCGCACCATAGGCCCAAGCCTGGGTCAGCAGAACATCGACAGCGGGATGGAAGCCATCGGCTGGGCCATGCTGGTGATCGTACTGTTCATGGGGATCTACTACCGTGCCTTCGGCTGGGTGGCCAACCTGGCGCTGGTGATCAACCTGGTATTGATTGTCGGCATTATGTCGATGATCCCGGGGGCCACCATGACACTGCCGGGCATTGCCGGTATCGTCTTGACGCTGGGAATGGCGGTGGATGCCAACGTGTTGATCTTCGAGCGTATCCGGGAAGAGATCCGCAACGGTCGCGGTGTGCAGCAGGCCATCCATCTGGGCTTTGATCGCGCATTCTCGACCATCGCCGACTCCAACGTCACCTCGCTCATCACCTGTGTGATCCTGTTCGGTATCGGTACCGGTGCCATCAAGGGCTTTGCCTTGACGCTGGGTATTGGTCTGACGGCTTCCATGTTTACTGCCATCACGGTTTCCCGCGCCATTATCAATCTGGTCTGGGGTGGACGGCATATCGACAAGCTGCCGATCTAAGGAAGAGACATGTTTCAGATTCTACATTTTGAAAAACCAATCCCGTTTATGCGCTATGCCAAGCCGGGTGTGGTTTTCTCTACCCTGCTGATGGTGATCTCCCTGTTCTTCCTGTTCGATCGGGGTCTGAACTGGGGTCTGGACTTTACCGGCGGCACCACCATAGAGGTGGGATTCCCGCAGTCGGTGAGCCTGGACAAGATCCACAAGGTGCTGGATGAGCAGAAGATTGCAGGGGCAACCCTGCAACACTTCGGATCCAGCCGTGACGTGCTGGTGCGGATGACTCCACAAGAGGGGGTCAGGGTAGAGCAGCAGGGCAATCAGGTGCTGGCAGCTGCCCAGCAGATTGATCCGGAGGCCGTGCTCAAGCGCGTCGAGTTCGTCGGCCCTTCAGTGGGCGATGAACTGGCTACCGATGGTGCCCTGGCTATGCTGGCATCCATCCTTTGCATCATGGCCTACGTGGCGGTGCGCTTCGAATGGCGTCTGGCGTTGGGGGGGATCGTTTCCTTGGTGCACGACGTGGTCATCACTCTGGGCGTATTTGCCTTCTTCCAGTATGAGTTCGATTTGACCGTGCTGGCGGCGCTGATGACGCTGGTAGGTTACTCCTTGAACGACACCATAGTGGTGTTCGATCGCCTGCGGGAAAATTTCCGCAAGGTGCGCAAGGGGGATACCGAGTACATCCTGGATCTCTCCATGACCGAAACCTTGAGTCGGACCATCATTACCTCGGGTCTGACTTTCGTGGTGGTGCTGGCGTTGCTGCTCAAAGGCGGCGCCCTGCTCCACGGGTTTGCGGTAGCCATGGTGATAGGTGTGGCATTTGGTACCTATTCCTCCATCTATGTGGCGAGTTCGTTCGCCATGTTCCTCGGGGTTAAACGGGAGCACATGCTGCCGACTCCGGTGGAAAAAGAGGGCGCGGATCAGCAAGAGATCCTGCCGTAATCGACAAGGGCGCCGTGAGGCGCCCTTTCTCTTATGGGCCGAGTGAGTCATGATGCTACTCATCATCAATGTCCTATTACTCAAGGCAAGGAGCAAACCATGCAACATAATCCACGTTTTCTGGCGCTGGTCGAGGCGATCCGTCCTCAGGTAACAGAGACTGACGTGCACCAGATAAAACGTTGGCAGAATGAGGGACGTGCCTTTCACCTGATCGACGTGCGTGAGGAGAGCGAGTGGGGCAGGGGCCATCTGCCTGGCGCGGTTTACCTCGGTCGTGGCGTGATTGAGCGCGATATTGAGACGCGCTATCCGGATCCGGCCACCGAGCTCTACCTCTATTGTGGTGGGGGATTTCGCTCCATCCTGGTGGCGGATAACCTGCAGAAGATGGGGTATAGCCGGGTTGTCAGCGTCGATGGTGGTTTTCGGGGCTGGTGTGATGCCGGATACCCTGTCGAATCCTGATTTATTTGAGGGAGAGAGGTTCAGCCACATGACAAAGTGTCGGTTGACCTTTACCATATGCGGGGTCAAGCGTCAGCGTCGGAGTGTTCATTGAACGTCAGGAAAGGGATTGGATACCTCCTTGGTATCCTGTTGCTGCTCCCCATGTGGGGTTGCAGCAGTAGCAGTCAGGTTGAAGCGCCTCAAGTTCCCAAGCCGCAACCCGCTTCACTGGTATTGGCGACCCCCCTGCAGGTCTCTTACCAGAGCGAGTTGGCGTTGGCACGACTCGGGCAAATGCTCGGTGAGATGGAGTTGACCACCGAGCAACGGGCTGAACTGTTTTATGAGCGTGCCGTGGTGTTTGACCGGGTTGGCTTGCGCTCCCTGGCGAGGCTGGATTTCAACCGGGCCTTGCGGGAGAAACCGGATTTTGCCGAGGCCTACAACTTCATCGGCGTTTATCTGGTGCAGCAGCAGAATTATGACGAAGCCTACGAGGCATTTGATTCTGCCCTCGAGCTGGCTCCCGATTATGACTATGCCTATCTCAACCGTGGCATTGCGCTCTATTACGGCAATCGTCCCGAGCTGGCCGCCGCCGATATGAAACGCTTCTATGAAGCGCAGCCAGAAGATCCCTATCGGGTGATCTGGCTCTATCTGGCCGAGCAAAAGCTCAATGCGCCAGCCGCCATGAGCCGGATGCGCGAGCGTCTCAACAAGTATGACGACGACGCCTGGAACTGGGATCTGGTGCGCCTTTACACCGGCGAGATCAATGCGACCCAGTTGATGAGCAACGTGGTGAAAGGGGTGAAGGATAACCGGGAGCTTGCTGAGCGCTTGAGTGAAACCTACTTCTACCTCGGCAAATTTGAACTGGCCAGGGGCAACCGCAAGGAAGCCATCAGCTACTTCAAGCTGGCACTCGCCAACAACGTGTACGACTTCATCGAGCACAGATATGCCCTGCTCGAGCTGGAACTGATGGCGCGCAAACCCGTGCCGCCGGGGACCCAGAGCGCACAGGGCAAGAGCAGCAAGCAGGCCTACTGATTGCTGGTGCTCGATATGTAAAAAAGGCCTCAATGATGAGGCCTTTTTGCTGTCTGCTGCCTGCTGCCTGCGTTCTGGTATCGGTACGGCGTTATTCCACCAGACTCATACCGGGGATCTGGCGCCAGTAACCGTTGCAGTCACGCTCCCGTTGCAGGGAGAGGGGGGCCTGACCTTGCTGATTGGCCTTGAAGCGATCCAGCATCTCAAGGGTGTCCAGTCCTTCGGGGGAGAGGCGTACCACGTCCACCAGACCCTCCATGCCGGTGATCTCGTTGCCCAGGTTGTAGCAGTAACCTGACTGGGTCTGGATACCGTTGAGGTTGAACACCTTCTGTCCCTCGCGGCTGCTGGCCAGCCGGCCTGTGGGATAGTGGATGCAGGCGAGTTCGCAGTTGTCCTTTGGCTTGTCGAGGGAGCGGGCGGTGAAGCAGCGCGCTGAGTAGGCGAGCGGCAAGTGGCCGTAGGCGAACACCTCCACGTCGAACTGCTGGCGAGCGCTGCCCAGATCCTGATTGAGCTGCATCAGCCAGTCGCGCGACAGCTCCACCGGCATCACCCAGCGTGTCATCCCCTGTTTGAGCAGCATACGCAGCACGTCGGCGTTGTAGGCATTGATGGCCGGGCCGCAGACAAACGGGATCCCCACCTCCCAGGCAAGTTGCACCGTGCCGAGATCGTTGGCTTCGACCATCAGATCGCCATTGTCGACCAGCCGTTTGACCTCCTTGAGCTCCGAGGGGGCCGAGATCAGCGCCAGGGTGGAGAGTACGGCCTGCTTGCCTGAGGCCGCCACCTGGCGGGCGAGGGAGATCCAGTCATCCACCTTGAGTTCGCGGCGCTTGCTGCAGACCGTTTCCCCCAGATAGATGATGTCCGCCTGGCTCTGTGTCGCGGCGTCATAAAAGGCCTGGATATCGGCTTTGGGCCAGTAGAAGAGCAGAGGCCCGAGAGAGAATTGCATGTGGTTGAGATCCTTTATTGCCACTGACGATGATAGGCGCCGAGAGTAGTCTGACTCCCCTCGGAGACGCGGGCGAGCTGGGCATCCCACTCGGCTTTGACGCTATAGGCATCGGGATTGGCCTGGTAGGCGTCGATGGCCGCGCGCCAGACCCGGGTGACTTGCTCCACGTAGGCGGGACTTCGCTGGCGCCCCTCGATCTTGACCGACTGGATCCCGGTCTGGAACAGCTCTGGCAAGAGCCCCAAGGTGTTGAGGCTGGTCGGCTCCTCCAGCGCATGGTAGGTCTGGCCATCCACCTCGAAGCGGCCCTTGCACAGGGTAGGGTAACCGGCGTTTTCACCCGGGCCGTAACGGTCGATCAGCACCTCGTTGAGGCGGGATTCGAGGCCACTCGGTGTTTCCTCCCAGCGTACAAACTTGGCCGGTGAGCAGGCTCCCACCGTATTGGGACTCTCACCTGTCATGTAGGAGGATAAGTAGCAACGTCCCTCCGCCATGATGCAGAGGCTGCCGAAGGCGAACACCTCGAGACCGACGTCAGTCTCGCGGGCCAGCTGCCTGACCTGATGCATGGAGAGCACCCGTGGCAACACCACTCGGCCAACGTTGAAATGCTGCTGATAGAAGCGGATGGCGGCAGCGTTGGTGGCGCTGGCCTGCACCGAAACGTGCAGCTCCATGTCCGGATGGTGGCGGCTGGCGTAATCGAGCACGGCGAGATCGGCGATGATCAGGGCGTCGGCACCGAGCGCCACACCCCGGTCCACTGCCTGCTTCCATCTGGTATCCGATCCCGGATGGGCGAAGGTATTGATGGCGATGTGCAGCTTTCGGCCATGCTGGTGCACGTAGTCCACCGCTTTTTCCAGCTTGCTGTCGGTGAAATTGAGGCCGGCAAAGTGGCGGGCATTGGTGTCATCCTTGAAACCGATGTAAACCGCATCGGCCCCGTTATCCACGGCTGTTTTCAGTGCCGGCAAACTACCTGCCGGACAGAGTAATTCCATCGGGTACGCTCCGAGAGGGCAAAAAATGCAAAAGTAGCCCGATTGTATTCATCGATGCCTTCCCACTTTTTGACCTGAGGCAGCTTTGTGTGGCTTTACCCTTCTTGAGGTAAGTCGGCACAAGTTTGATTTTCAACAGGATCCAGCGCGTGGCCTTGTGTTTGAATGCGCAAAAACTGGGAGTTTATCGTGTTTCAACAACTGCAATCTCGCCTGGTCGAACAGGCTCCCCGCTTTCTGCGCCGCCCCCTCAAGCTGGTGCCGTTTGCGCTGCAGCAGAACCTGATGGAGCGCCTGCTGGCGCGGGTGTTCAAGGAAGCCATCCAGGATGGTGATTTCGAATTTCTGGCCGGCAAATGGCTCAGGGTCGAGGTGTCGGATCTCGAGCTCAGCTGGTTCATCAGCGAACAGGATGGAAAACTGGTGGTGGCCCGCCATTGTGAGCGGGCGGATGTCTGCTTCAGCGGCACCACCAATGACCTCATCCTGATCGCCGGTCGCAAGGAAGATCCTGATTCTCTCTTTTTTCAACGCAAGCTGAAGATTGAAGGGGATACCGAGCTGGGACTGGAGGTGAAGAACCTGATGGACAGCCTGGACCTGGATGGCTTGCCGAGCCTGATGCGCTATCCGCTGCTGGATCTTGCCACCTTCATCGAACGGGCGCGCACCGCGTCAGCGCAGGAGTCGCACTCTGCGCCGACGGGCGGGGTCCCGTCTCAGGTGTAATACCAGGCCACTGGCATGGTGGCGGTAGTGACTGCGAGCCCACAGGCAGCGACAGGCCCAGACACAAGGGATCACAGCCAGCAGGGCGGCAGCGTTGGGGAGGCGGGAGAGCAACAGACCCAGCGCCAGCCAGATGAAGGGCTGCGCCTCGTACAGCCACTCCGGCTTGAACCAGCGTTTGGTCGGAAAGATGACCAGGTCGGTACGTCGATAGCTGGAGCGCATCATCCAGATGACAGCGCCTGCGACAAACAACAGGCTGCCCGCCAGCCAGAGCAAGGGGGTTTGGGTGAGCGTGATCATGCCGACCGCGGTCAGCAGATAGCAGACTGGTAACCTCTCATAAAGCCAGTGCGGGCACATGTTGCCTCCGTTCCTAGATCCACGCATCCTCCAAGTTTAGCCCGTGGTCAGCCTCTGCTCATGATGCTTTGTTCTACACAATGAGGGTTTTGTTGTGAAATGGTGCGCCTTTTACGGTGCCAAAATAGCGATTGGCTATGTTACAATTGCGCGCCATTTTTGACTGAAGATTGACAGGGCATGTTGGATCAGATTCGTATCGTGTTGGTAAACACTTCTCACACCGGCAACATGGGCTCTGCGGCACGCGCCATGAAGACCATGGGACTGACCCAACTGGTGTTGGTTGATCCGCAGGCCTTGCCAGATGACAACGCCATGGCCCTGGCGGCAGGTGCCAGCGATGTTCTGGCCAATGCCCGCATAGTGTCGACGCTGGATGAAGCCATTGCCGATTGTGGTCTGGTCATAGGCACCAGTGCCCGTTCCCGTACCCTGAGCTGGCCCATGCTGGATCCTCGCGAAGCGGGGGAGAAGGCGGTGGTGGAAGGCGTGAAGCATCCGGTGGCCCTGGTGTTTGGCCGTGAACGCACTGGCCTCACCAACGACGAGTTGCAGAAGTGCCACTACCACGTGGCCATTGCGGCTAACCCCGAATACAGCTCTCTTAATCTGGCCATGGCGGTGCAGACTATCTGCTACGAAGTGCGGATGCACTGGTTGCAGGATCAGGCTCCCGAGGTAGTGAGTGAGGCGGATTATCCCAGTGCCGATCAGCTGGAAGGCTTCTATCAGCACCTGGAGCAGACCCTGCTCAAGACGGGATTCATTGCTGACGACCATCCCGGGCAGGTGATGAGCAAGCTGCGTCGCCTGTTCAATCGGGCCCGTCCGGAAACGGTGGAGCTGAACATTTTGCGCGGTATTTTGACCTCGGTACAGAAGCCGAAACCGCAGGATTAAACCTGACTGTATTACTCAACCATATACTTGACTGTTTTAGTCGGGTATGTGACCATATGCCCATGTTGATTGGTTCGCAAGACGGTAAGGCATATGAGACTGACCTCAAAAGGACGTTACGCTGTGACTGCCATGCTCGACGTGGCGTTGCATGCAGAGCAGGGGCCTGTGCCTCTGGCTGATATTTCAGAACGCCAGGGCATCTCTTTGTCCTATCTGGAACAGCTGTTTGCCCGCCTGCGCAAGCATGGCCTGGTGAGTAGCGTACGTGGCCCGGGTGGCGGTTATCGCCTCGGTCTGGCCCCTGACGCCATCTCGGTCGGTCAGGTGATCACCGCAGTCGACGAGTCGGTGGATGCCACCAAGTGCCTCGGCAAAGGGGGCTGCCACGGCGGTACCCAATGCCTCACTCACTCCCTGTGGCGTGATCTTAGCGAGCGCATTTCCAGTTTCCTGGGGGATATCACCCTGGCAGAGCTGGTGAGTCAGGCGGATGTGCGCCGGATTGCCGGCAAGCAAGACGAACAAATGAAAACCGTGTTGTCCCTGGTTGATCGGGCAGAACGCGGCGATGTGAGCTTGAAAGTCCAACTATAAACAAACGTGCTTTCCACAGTCGGTCGATGTGTGACCCTGGCTGTAACGGAGAAAAACATGAAACTGCCTATTTACCTTGATTATTCGGCAACCTGTCCGGTGGACCCGCGTGTCGCAGAAAAAATGATGCAGTGTCTCACCATGGATGGCCTGTTTGGCAATCCAGCATCCCGTTCCCACCGCTTTGGCTGGCAAGCCGAAGAGGCGGTAGACTTGGCCCGTAATCAAGTGGCAGACCTGATCGGTGCCGACCCGCGCGAGATCGTCTTCACCTCCGGCGCGACCGAATCCAACAACCTGGCCATCAAGGGCGTTGCCCATTTCTATGCTGGCAAGGGCAAACACATCATCACCTCCAAGACAGAGCACAAGGCAGTACTCGATACTTGTCGCCAGCTGGAGCGTGAAGGCTATGAGGTGACTTACCTCGAGCCGATGCCGAACGGCCTGTTCACCCTGGAGCAGATTGAAGGCGCCCTGCGCGATGACACCATTTTGGTCAGCATCATGCATGTGAACAACGAGATTGGCGTGGTGCAGAATATTGCCGCTATCGGCGATCTGTGCCGCTCCCACAAGATCCTGCTGCACGTGGACGCGGTCCAGAGCGTGGGCAAAATCCCGGTGGATGTGGAAGCCCTGAAAGTGGATCTGCTCTCCGTGTCCGCCCACAAGGTATACGGCCCCAAAGGCATAGGTGCCCTCTACGTGCGTCGCAAGCCCCGCGTGCGTCTGGAAGCCCAGATGCACGGTGGCGGTCATGAGCGCGGCATGCGTTCTGGCACCCTGCCGACCCACCAGATCGTCGGCATGGGCGAAGCCTTCCGCATCGCCAAGGAAGAGATGGTGAGCGAAGGTCAACACATCATGGCTCTGCGTCAGCGTTTGTGGGATGGCATCAAGGACATCGAAGCCGTTTATATCAACGGTGACCTGGAACAGCGTGTGCCGGGCAACCTGAACGTCAGCTTCGCCTATGTGGAAGGGGAATCCCTCATCATGGCGCTGAAGGATCTGGCAGTCTCTTCCGGCTCTGCCTGTACCTCGGCCAGCCTGGAGCCCTCCTATGTGCTGCGTGCACTGGGTCTGAACGACGAGCTGGCGCACAGCTCCATCCGTTTCAGCTTGGGTCGCTTCACTACAGAAGAAGAGATTGATTACGCAATCAAGCTTATCCGTGACTCCATCGGTCGTCTGCGCGAGATGTCTCCCCTGTGGGAGATGTACAAAGATGGCGTCGATCTGAACACGGTCGAATGGGCTCATCACTGATCCACAGGATCAGTGATCAACGGAATTAGCAGGAGTTAGATATGGCTTACAGTGAAAAAGTAATCGACCACTACGAGAATCCCCGCAACGTAGGTGGCTTCGACAAGAACGATCCCAACATAGCGACCGGCATGGTTGGCGCCCCGGCTTGTGGCGACGTGATGAAGCTGCAGCTGAAGATCAGCGACGATGGCATCATCGAAGATGCCAAGTTCAAGACCTACGGCTGTGGCTCTGCCATTGCCTCCAGCTCCCTGGTGACCGAGTGGGTCAAGGGCAAGACGCTGGACGAGGCCGCGGGCATCAAGAACACCGACATCGCGGAAGAGCTGGCCCTGCCGCCGGTGAAGATCCACTGCTCCATTCTGGCTGAGGATGCCATCAAGGCCGCCATCGCCGATTACAAGCAGAAGAAAGGTCTCTAAGGTCAGGAGCGCAGTATGGCCATTACCATGACAGATGCCGCAGCGGCACGGGTTTCCTCTTTTCTGACCAACCGGGGCAAGGGCATTGGCCTTCGCCTCGGTGTCAAGACCACCGGCTGTTCGGGTCTTGCCTATGTGCTGGAGTTTGTCGATGAGCTGGCGGATGAAGATCAGGTGTTTGAGCAAAACGGTGTCAAAGTCATCGTCGATGCCAAGAGCCTGATCCATCTGGATGGCACTGAGCTGGACTTCGTCAAGGAGGGGCTCAACGAGGGCTTCCAGTTCAACAATCCCAACGCCAAGGGCGAGTGTGGTTGTGGCGAAAGTTTCAATGTCTAACCGGTTTGACATACGGCATGTCTTGTCGCTTGAACTGGCCGGAAACGGCCAGTTCAATATCGCCCAAGCCAGGGGCGAGTGTGGTGGTGGCGAACGTGTCTAAGAGGCTTGCATGAATCATTTCGAGCTGTTTGGGCTGGTTGAAGGCTTCGAGCTCGATACCCGTCAGCTGGCGGATACCTACCGTCAGTTGCAAACCCAGTTCCACCCCGATCGTTTTGCCACGGCTCCCGAGCGGGAGCAACTGGTTGCGGTGCAACGTGCCGCCCAGATCAACGATGCCTTCACGACCCTCAAGGCGCCCCTGCGCCGAGCCGAGTATCTGCTCTCCCTGCGCGGCACCGAACTTCGTGGCGAGCAGCAAACCCTGCAAGACACTACCTTCCTGATGCAGCAGCTGGAGTGGCGTGAGCGGCTGGCCGACCTGAAAGGGGAGTCCGAGCCTGAGCGTGCCATCAAGGATTTTCGCCACGAAATCAGGCATGATCACCAGTTTTTGATGCAACGCCTGACGCAGGATCTCGCCGCTGGCGATGATGTGAGCGCGGCTGATTGCGTTCGCAAACTCAAGTTTGTCGACAAGCTCCTCGAAGAGCTGGAACGATTCGAAGACTCGCTGTTCGAGTCTTGATCCTTTAACGCTGGAATTTTGATTACCCATGGCATTACTGCAAATCGCCGAGCCCGGCCAGAGCGCCGCACCTCATCAGCATAAACGTGCCGTTGGCATCGATCTTGGCACCACCAACTCTCTCGTTGCTGCGGTTCGCAGCGGTCACGCCGATACCCTCTGCGACGAGCAGGGGCGCGATCTGCTGCCGTCTGTGGTGCACTATCAGTTTGACAATGGCCAGGCTGATGCCATTCGGGTCGGCTTTGACGCCAAACGCGAGGCGGCCCTCGATCCGCACAACACCATCGTCTCCGCCAAGCGGATGATGGGCAAGGCGCTGGCCGATATCGATACCCGCCAGCAGCCTTACCAGTTTGTGGCCGCCGACAATGGCATGCCCCAGTTTCAGACCCGTCAGGGGCTGGTCAACCCGGTGCAGGTCTCTGCCGAAATCTTGAAGAAACTGGCCGAGCGGGGCGCCGCCGCACTGGGCGGTGAGCTGGATGGCGTTGTCATCACTGTGCCTGCCTATTTCGATGATGCCCAGCGTCAGGGCACCAAGGATGCGGCCCGTCTGGCCGGCTTGCACGTGCTGCGCCTGCTCAATGAGCCGACCGCGGCCGCCATCGCCTACGGCCTCGACTCCGGTCAGGAAGGGGTGATAGCGGTCTACGATCTCGGCGGCGGGACCTTCGACATCTCCATCCTGCGGCTGCATCGCGGCGTGTTCGAGGTGATGGCCACCGGTGGCGACTCCGCCCTTGGGGGCGATGATTTTGATCACCTGCTGGCGGACTGGATCAAGGAGCAGGCTGGCCTTGAAGGTCTGCTCGACGCCCGTACCCAGCGCGAGCTGCTGGACGTGGCGGCCGCTGTTAAACACGGCCTGACCGATGCCGTTCGGGTGCCCTGTGCCTTTGCCGGCTGGCAGGGCGAGGTGAGCCGCAGCCAGTTTGATGCGCTCATCATGCCGCTGGTCAAGCGTACCCTGCTGGCCTGCCGCCGCGCTCTGCGCGATGCGGATCTTGAGCAGGTGGAAGTGCTGGAAGTGGTGATGGTCGGTGGCTCCACCCGGGTGCCGCTGGTGCGCGAGCGGGTGGGCGATTTCTTCCAGCGTCCGCCGCTGACCCGTATCGACCCGGACAAGGTAGTGGCCATCGGCGCCGCCATTCAGGCCGACATTCTGGTGGGCAACAAGCCCGATGCCGAGATGCTGCTGCTGGACGTGATCCCGCTTTCCCTGGGGCTCGAGACCATGGGTGGCCTGGCCGAGAAGGTGATCCCGCGCAACACCACCATACCGGTGGCCCGCGCCCAGGAGTTCACCACCTTCAAGGACGGCCAGACTGCGATGGCGATCCATGTGGTACAGGGTGAGCGCGAACTGGTGGCCGATTGCCGCTCTCTGGCGCGTTTCACCCTGACCGGTATTCCGCCGATGGCGGCGGGTGCGGCCCACATTCGTGTCACCTTCCAGGTGGATGCGGATGGCCTGCTGTCGGTCAGCGCCATGGAAAAATCCTCTGGTGTGCAGGCCGAAATCCAGGTCAAGCCCTCCTACGGGCTGGGGGAGGAGGACATACTCACCATGCTGAGCGCCTCCATCGCCAATGCCCAGCAAGACATGGATGCCCGCATGCTGGCAGAGCAGCAGGTGGAGGCCGATCGTGTGGTCGAAAGCCTCAACGCCGCGCTGGCCGCTGACGGTGATACGCTGCTGAGCGCCGCCGAGCGCGCCACCATCGACAGTGCGATTACTCATCTGCTGGCCATGCGCGCCGCAGGGACAACCAATCAAATCAAAGATGCCATCGAGGCGGCGGACGCTGCCAGTGGCGAATTTGCAGCCCGCCGGATGGATGCCTCCATCCGCAAGGTGCTGACCGGACAAAACGTCAACAAGGTGTAATATGCCAAAACTGATTATTCTGCCCCATCCCGAGCTCTGTCCGGACGGTGCTGCCCTCGAAGGCCAGAGTGGCGAAACCATTCTGGACGTGGCACTGCGCAACGGTATCGAGCTCGAGCACGCCTGCGAGAAGTCCTGCGCCTGCACCACCTGTCACTGCGTGGTGCGGGAGGGGTTTGACTCCCTCGAGCCGAGCGATGAGCTGGAAGATGACATGCTGGACAAGGCGTGGGGACTGGAGCCGGAATCCCGCCTCAGTTGCCAGGCTAGACTGGCAGACGAGGATCTGGTGGTGGAACTGCCCAAGTACACCATCAACCTCGCCTCAGAACGCCATTGATGGCACCTTAATTACACATGAGTGAATTGAGCGTGCAGCATCTCATGGTGCAGTAATGATATGGTGAAGGCCGTGACCCTTGAGGGGAACGGCCTTTTTTGTACTCGTTATTTCCCTATTCATTAATGCAAGTGCCAATAAAAAGGAAGCAAGAGAAGATGGCTGACATGATGAAGGTAGTGTTGTCCACCCAGGCCGCTGCCGCCCATTGGGGCGAAGGCGCCCTGCTCAGTTTCAACGATGACCAAGTGCTGATCCATCTGGACCTTGCCGGCCAGGAGCAGGATGCACTGCGTGCCATCCAGCGTGCTAGCCGTCGACTCGAGTCGACCGGTATCAAGCGGGTCAAGCTGGCCGGTGAAGCCTGGGATCTGGAGCGCCGCTATGCCTTCGCCCAGGGTTTCTATGCCGCCAAGGGAGTGCGTGAGCTGGACCTCGGTGAGCAGAGTGTTTCTGATGCCCGCGAGCTGGATGCGCTGATCAAGGCGAGCCGCTGGGTGCGCGAGGTGACCAACGGTTGTCCGGAAGAGATTTATCCCATGAGCCTGGCGGAGTCAGCCCTGCTGCTCATTCGTGGTCTGGCCGGGGATCAGGTGACTGCACGTATCACGGCTGGCGAGGCGCTGCGTGAGGCTGGCCATATCGGCATCTGGTCGGTGGGCCGTGGCAGCGAGCGCGAACCCGTGCTGCTGGAGCTGGACTACAACCCGACCGGGGATCGCAATGCCCCCGTGGTGGCTGCCCTGGTGGGCAAGGGCATCACCTTCGACTCCGGTGGCTACTCCATGAAGTCCTCTGACAACATGCTGCCGATGAAGTCCGATATGGGCGGCGCCGCCATGGTGACCGGCGCCCTGGCGCTCGCCATCAGTCGCGGCCTCAAGCACAGGGTCAAGCTCATCCTCTGCTGCGCCGAAAACCTGGTCTCCGGCCACGCCTTCAAGCTGGGTGACATCCTCACCTACAAGAACGGCATCTCGGTCGAGATCCAGAATACCGATGCCGAAGGGCGTCTGGTGCTGGCCGACGGCCTGATGGCGGCCTCCGACAGTGGCGCGGCCTATATTCTCGATGCCGCTACCCTGACCGGCGCCGCCAAGACGGCGCTGGGTCGCGACTACAACGCCGTGTTTGCCCTCGATGAAGTCGAGCAGCAACGGGTACTGGCAGCCGCTAAAGCCGAACACGAGAAGGCTTGGGCCCTGCCGCTGGAACCCTGGCATGTGGGCCAGCTCACCTCCGCCTTTGCCGATCTGGGCAATGTGGCTTCCGCCGAAGGCACGGCCGGTGCCACCACGGCGGCTGCGTTTTTGTCCCGCTTCGTGCGCGATGAGGGCAAGGGGTGGGTACACCTGGATCTGGCCGCGGCTTATCAAAAATCTGGCAACGATCTCTGGGCGACCGGTGCCAAGGGCCACGGCCTGCGCACGATCGCTCGCTGGCTGCAGGAGGTGACGATATGAACGTCTGGTTAAACCGTGAGTTCGCGCCAGCCGAGTGGGGGGAGGGAGCACTGCTCTCTCACCGTGCCGATGGCATGGTGATCCATCTGGTCACCGCCACGCCACTGCTCGATATCCAGCAGGCAGCGCGTCGCCTGTGCAGTCAGGGGATCCAGAGGGTGGCGCTGGCCGGTCATTGGGAGCGCGAGCAGCAGTGGGCCTTCGCCCAGGGGTTGCAAACTCCCAAGGCCGAAGTCGAGCTGCAGTGGGCCACCTCGTCGGAAGAGGACAGGGAAGAGCTGGAGGCACGCTGGTTGTGCGGGCGCTGGGTACGCGAGATGACCAATGCGACCCCGGAACAGCTGGGGCCGCTGGATCTGGCGGTGGAGGCGGCGGCTTTCATCACCGAGCTGGTGCCGGACAAGGTGAGCCACCGCATTTTGAAAGGTGAAGCCCTGCAACAGGCTGGCTGGGTCGGCCTCTATCAGGTTGGCCGTGGCAGCGAGCGTGAGCCCGTGCTGCTGGAGCTGGACTACAACCCGACCGGGGATCGTAACGCCCCGGTGGCGGCGGCCCTGGTGGGCAAGGGCATCACCTTCGACTCCGGTGGCTACTCCATGAAAACCTCCCAGGGCATGCTCACCATGAAGCATGACATGGGGGGCGCGGCCATAGTGACCGGTGCCCTGGCGCTGGCCATACTGCGCGGCCTCGACAAGCGGGTGAAGCTCATCCTCTGCTGCGCCGAGAACCTGGTCTCTGGCCACGCCTACAAGTTGGGTGACATCCTCACCTACAAGAACGGCACCACGGTGGAAATCGTCAACACGGATGCCGAGGGGCGCCTGGTGCTGGCCGACGGCCTGCAACTGGCTAGCGACAGCGGGGCGCCGCTCATCATAGATGCAGCCACCCTGACGGGCGCCGCCGTGATGGCGCTGGGGGGGCGTTACAACGCCCTGTTTGGACTGGACAAGGGACTGGTGAGTCGTGCCATGGCTTACGCCGATGCCGAACAGGAGCCCGCCTGGCCGCTGCCGCTGGAGCCCTGGCACCGCCAGCAGTGCCCGTCCCACTATGCCGACACGGCCAACAGCCGCCCTGTGCCGGGCGGTGGCCCGGGCGGCGCTTCCAACGCGGCGGGCTTCCTCTCTCGCTTCGTCGGTAATGAAGGACGGGGTTGGTTGCACGTCGATCTGGCCGCCTGTTTCAGCGAGAACGGTGACAGCCTGTGGGCGCCGGGCGCCAACACCCTTGGCATGCGCACCATAGCGCATACCCTGCTGGCGGAAGCACGCTGAGCAGAATGACAATCGTCAAGGAAGGGCACCTGAGGGTGCCCTTTTCAACTGTGCTGGATGAGTGAGCAATAGGCTGGGTTTTAGAGGCTTAACAGGGCTATCGTGCACAAGCGCACATTTTTTCCTGCTTCACTGGGTCAAGATGAGTGGTGATGTTGTTTTGAGGACGCTTTTGTTTAATAAAAAGTTGCTTTTTTGTGTGTTGTTTCGGTTTTTGTTTACGTATAATCGCCGCCGAACATGGATTCTAACAATAAAACTCTGTAGTTAAGGAAAGATCTCAATGGCCATCGAACGTACCTTCTCTATCGTGAAACCGGATGCTGTCAGCAAAAACCTGATCGGTGCCATCTACAACCGCTTCGAGAGCGCTGGCCTGAAGGTCATCGCCGCCAAGATGCTGCACATGAGCAGCGAGCAAGCCGCCGGTTTCTACGCAGAACACCAGGGCAAGCCTTTCTATGATGCACTGGTCAGCTTTATGACCTCGGGCCCTGTGATGGTACAGGTGCTGGAAGGGGAAGAGGCCATCCGCCGTCACCGTGAAATCATGGGGGCGACCAACCCGAAAGAGGCCCAGGCCGGTACCCTGCGTGCCTGCTACGCCGAGAGCATCGACCGCAACGCGGTGCATGGTTCCGACGCCCCGGCCTCTGCCGCCCGTGAAATTGCCTACTTCTTCTCTGACAACGAGATCTGCCCGCGCCGCTGATCTTGTCCTGAGATGATCAAGGGAGCCTCGGCTCCCTTTTGTTTTTTAGCCTTTTGGTCAATATCCCCTTATTCTCCGGGTAGAAAGCCAGACCCATTATTTGTACAATGCCGCCCCCTGACATCGTCAGCCAATAATTTATGTAGTTTGTGGACTGAGGCCTTTGATGAGCGAAATAAAAACCAACCTGCTGGATCTTGATCGGGATGCCATGCGTGCCTTCTTCGTCGAACTGGGCGAGAAGCCATTCCGGGCAGATCAGATCATGAAGTGGATCTATCACTTCGGTTGTGATGATTTCGATCAGATGAACAACGTCAACAAGGTACTGCGCGAGCGCCTGAAGGCGATCGCCGAGATCCGCGCGCCGGAAGTGAGCCGTGAACAGCGTTCCGCGGATGGCACCATCAAGTGGGCGTTGCAGGTTGGCGGTCAGGAAGTGGAAACCGTCTACATCCCGGAAGAAGACCGAGCTACCCTGTGCGTCTCCTCCCAGGTCGGTTGCGCGCTGGCGTGCAAGTTCTGCTCCACCGCCCAGCAGGGTTTTAACCGCAATCTGAAAGTGTCCGAGATCATCGGCCAGGTGTGGCGCGCTGCCAAGATAGTCGGTGGCAAGCGCCCCATCACCAACGTAGTGATGATGGGCATGGGCGAGCCGCTGCTCAACCTCGCCAATGTGGTGCCTGCCATGCGCCTGATGATGGATGACTTCGGCTACGGTATCTCCAAACGCCGCGTGACCATCTCCACCTCGGGTGTGGTGCCAGCGCTGGATATCCTTGGTGATCAAATTGACGTGGCCCTGGCCATCTCACTGCATGCGCCGAACGACAAGCTGCGCTCCGAGATCATGCCGATCAACGACAAGTACAACATCGAGGACTTCCTCGCTGGGGTGCGCCGTTATCTGGCCAAGTCCAATGCCAATGGCGGCCGTGTGACGGTGGAGTATGTGCTGCTCGATCATATCAATGACGACATGCAGCATGCCCACGAGCTGGCCAAGGTGCTCAAAGACACCCCGAGCAAGATCAACCTGATCCCGTTCAACCCCTTCCCGGGCAACCCCTATGGCAAGCCGAGCAACAGCCGCATCGACCGTTTCTCCAAGGTGTTGATGGAATATGGCTTCACCGTCATCGTCCGCAAGACCCGTGGTGACGACATAGACGCCGCCTGCGGTCAGCTGGTGGGAGAGGTGATAGATCGCACCAAACGCACCATGAAAAATCGGATGCAACAGGATGGGATTTCCGTCAAAATGGTTTAAATAGCTAAGCCATTGTATAGTCAGGGAATGGATACACGTACATTGATCGTAGTGGCAGCGCTCTGCGCGCTGCCAGGCTGTGTTACCGAGACCACTTACGCGGGCCAGAATTCGACCCAGCGTGAAGTGGGTCCCGACCTCAAGGCTGCTGCCCAGACTCGTCTGGACTTAGGCATTCAATATCTTCGACAGGGCAATGCCGAGCAGGCCAAGTTCAACCTTGATCGCGCCCTTCAGTACGACCCCGACAACCCTCAGGTCTATATCGGCTTCGCTTACTTCTACCAGCAGGTAGAGGATTACAACGCGGCCGAGGAGAGCTACAAGAAAGCTCTCGCCATGGATCCGTCCAATGCTGACGCAATGAACAACTATGGTGCCTTCCTGTGTAACCGTGGTCGCTTCGACGAGGCGGAGAAGGCCTTCCTGCAGGCGATCAGCCAACCCAATTACATCAAGATTGCTGATACCTATGAAAATGCGGCACTTTGCGCCGCGCAAAATCGTAGAAATGATAAAGCAAGCGAGTACTATCGCTTGGCCTTGGGGTATAATCCCCGCAATCCAAGGTTATTGCTGGACATGGCTGAGCTTTCCATGAAAGATGACAAGCTGCCAGATGTGCAGGCCTATCTCGCTCGTTTCGCCGATGCGTCAGACGAGAACGAGAGCAGTCTCTGGTTGAGATTGCGGCTGGCTCAGGCCATGGACAAACCGGCACTCCTTCACCAATTCGGCACTGAGCTGGTAAGGCAATATCCCTCTTCGCAACAAGCCAAGCGTTACTTAGCCAATGACTACTGAACAGCCACACGATTTTCAAGACGACTCTCAGGTAGCAGGCCCAGGCCAGCTGCTGCGCAACGCCCGTGAACAGCTTGGCTGGACACGAGAACAGGTTGCGTCCCGCATTCACCTTCGTCTGACCCTGATTGCTGCGATCGAATCAGATACGTATGACAAGCACACTTCCCATACCTTTATCCGGGGCTACCTGCGTACCTACGCCAAGCTGGTCGGCATCCCGGATGAAACCATCCTGGCCGCCTACGACAAGCTGGGGCTGACCCCTCCCGACAACATCGATATGCAGAGCTTCTCCCGTCGCTCGCGCCAGCAGGCCAACGACAGTCGGCTAAAGGTGGTGACCTGGCTGGTGATCCTGGTGCTGATCGCGCTCTCCGTCGCCTGGTGGTGGCAGAGCACGGCGCGCCGCTCCGCCGGTGACGAGGCCCTGGCGGCCACTGAAATGAGCGCTACCATCGTGGTGCCCTCTGCCGAGGCGTCGCCAGAAATTGTTAACCCTGTTCTCATTGAGGGGGCGGTGCAATCACCGGTTGCAGTCGACACTAGCGTGGTTGCACCGATCTCCGCGGCGACCGGCACCGAGGCTGCGGTCTCTGCTCCCGTAGCCGATACCGCCGTGGCGACTGTGGCCGCTGCGGGTGTGTCGACGCTGGCGGTAGCAGACGATGCGACGACGGATCCCGCCAAGGTACCTCAGCTCAAGATGAGTTTCACCGCCGACTGCTGGCTGGACGTCAAGGATGCCAAGGGCAAGACACTGTTCAGCGGCCTGAAAAAGGCAAATGATCAACTGGTATTGGAAGGACCCGAGCCGCTCAAGCTCATCATTGGCGCGCCCATGGCGGTCAATATGGAATATCAGGGCAAGTCCATCGACATGAGCCGTTACAACAACGGCCGGACTGCTCGCCTCTCACTGCCGCAGGAGTAATTTGTCCGCCATGTCCGCTCACGAATCTCCCATCATTCGTCGTAAATCCAGGCAGATCATGGTCGGTAACGTACCGGTTGGGGGCGACGCACCCATCACGGTCCAGACCATGACCAACACCAAGACCACGGACGTAGCCGCCACCGTCGAGCAGATCCGGCGGATCGAACGGGTTGGCGCCGACATAGTCCGGGTCTCGGTACCCACCATGGAAGCGGCGGAAGCCTTCAAGCTCATCAAGCAGCAGACCCGTATCCCCATCGTTGCCGACATCCACTTCGACTACCGCATCGCGCTCAAAGTGGCCGAGTATGGCGCCGACTGCCTGCGCATCAACCCGGGCAACATAGGCAACGAAGAGCGGGTGCGTGCCGTGGTCGATTGCGCGCGCCACTACAACATTCCGATCCGCATCGGCGTCAACGGCGGTTCTCTTGAGAAAGACATTCAGGAGAAGTACGGTGAGCCGACCCCGCAGGCGCTGCTTGAGTCGGCCATGCGCCACGTGGATTACCTGGATCGCTTCAACTTCGACAACTTCAAGGTGAGCGTCAAGGCGTCAGACGTCTTCCTGGCCATCGGGGCCTATCGCCTGCTGGCCAAACAGATCGAGCAGCCGCTGCACCTTGGCATCACGGAAGCGGGCGGTTTTCGCGCTGGCGCAGTGAAATCCGCTGTCGGGCTTGGCATGCTGCTGGCCGATGGCATAGGCGATACCATCCGCATCTCGCTGGCGGCGGATCCGGTGGAAGAGATCAAGGTAGGCTTTGATATCCTCAAATCCCTGCGCATCCGTTCCCGCGGCATCAACTTCATTGCCTGTCCTTCCTGTTCTCGTCAGGAGTTCGACGTGATCGGTACCGTCAACGCCCTGGAAGAGCGGCTGGAAGACATCATCACCCCCATGGATGTCTCCATCATCGGCTGTGTGGTGAACGGGCCGGGCGAGGCGCTGGTCTCCGATCTGGGGCTGGCGGGGGCCGCCAACAAGAGCGCCTTTTACGAAGGCGGTCAGCGGGTCGACCGGCTGGACAACAAGGATCTCATCCCGATCCTGGAGCGCCGCATTCGCGCCCGGGCGGCCATGCTGGATCCGGCCAACCAGATCCTGGTGGACGAGGGTTGAGCCAGTGCGGGGCCACCTAGGGTGGCCCCGTTTTTAGGTTGCTGATTTTAAATCCCGCATTGGAACGCCCCGATTTTACCTCAGGGTCGAAAATCCCTATAATGCGGCCAAATTTCACGTCTTTTTCTCGAGTATCAACGTGGCAAAACAGATCCAAGCTATTCGCGGTATGAACGATTGCCTGCCGGAGCAGAGCCCGGTATGGCAGAAAGTAGAACAGATACTGCGCCAAGTGGTCGCCAGCTATGGCTACAGCGAAGTGCGCATGCCGATCGTCGAGCAGACTCATCTGTTCAAGCGTGCCATCGGTGAAGTGACCGACGTGGTTGAAAAAGAGATGTACAGCTTCGAAGACCGCAACGGCGATAGCCTGAGCCTGCGTCCGGAAGGGACCGCCAGCTGCGTCCGTGCCGGTATCGAGCACGGTCTGCTCTATAACCAGGAACGCCGTATGTGGTACATGGGTCCCATGTTCCGCCACGAGCGTCCCCAGAAGGGCCGTTACCGCCAGTTCCATCAGTTCGGGGTCGAGCTGTTTGGCATCAACGGGCCGGATATTGACGCCGAACTCATCATGCTGACCCACCGTCTGTGGCGTCTGTTCGGCATCAGCGATCATGTCACCCTGCAGCTCAACACCCTGGGTCAGAGTGCCGAGCGCGCCGCCTATCGCGATGCCCTGGTGGCCTACCTTGAGCAGTACAAGGATCAGCTGGACGAAGAGAGCCAGCGCCGCATGTACAGCAACCCGCTGCGGGTGCTCGACTCCAAGGATGCCAAGGTACAGGCCATTCTGGTGAATGCCCCGCGTCTGTTCGATCACCTGGGTGAAGAGAGCCTGGCTCACTTCGAAGGGCTCAAACGCCTGCTCACCGCCGCTGGCATTCAGTTCGAAGTGAACGAGCGTCTGGTGCGCGGCCTTGACTATTACAACCTCACCGTGTTCGAGTGGGTCACCACCAGCCTGGGTGCTCAGGGCACCGTCTGTGCCGGTGGCCGTTACGACGGCCTGGTGGAGCAGCTTGGCGGTCAAGCGACCCCGGCCGTGGGCTTTGCCATGGGCATGGAGCGTCTGGTGCTGATGCTGGAGACTCTCGAGCTCAACGGCGATATCCGTCCTGCGGTGGATGTCTATCTGGCCATGGTGGGTGAGGGGACCGAGCAGGCTGGTTTCGCGCTTGCCGAGCGTCTGCGTGATGCCCTGCCTGACTTGCGCCTGATGAGCCACTGCGGTGGCGGCAACTTCAAGAAACAACTCAAGCGTGCCGACAAGTGCGGTGCGGCCATTGCCCTGATCCTTGGTGAAACCGAGGTGCAAAACGGGGAGATCACCATCAAATATCTGCGTGGCCAGGCCGAGCAACAGACCGTCACGGTCGACGCCGCCATTGCCCTGCTGGCAGCCAAAGGAGAGTAAGCAGTGGAAGTTTATACCACCGAAGAACAACAGGTTGAGGTCATCAAGAGCTGGTGGAAAGAGAACGGAACCTCGGTGCTCGCAGGAACTGTTATCGGTCTGGTTGGGCTCTTTGGCTGGCGTTATTACAACGAGCGTCAGCAGACCAACCAGGAAGCCGCTTCCCAGGCCTACAACGAGATCTCGGCCCAGCTGGCCAAAGGGGATGCCGCCGCCTTCGAACAGGTGCAAAGCTTCATCAGTGCCCACCAGGGTGATGCTTACGCCGAGCTGGCCGCCCTGCAACTGGCTGCGGCTGCCGTCAAGGCAAACAAGCTGGATCTGGCTGTCGAGCAGCTGACCCTGGTGGCGAACAGTGGTGATGAGAGCATTCGTCCCATCGCTGGCCTGCGTCTGGCCCGGGTCTTAAATGATCTGGGCAAGGCCGATGAGGCCCTAGCCCAGCTTGGCAAGATCAACAATGACGCCTTCAAGGCCCAAGTGGCGGAAGTGCGTGGCGACATCCTGCTCAAACAGGGCAAGGCCGAAGAGGCGCGCGATGCCTATCAGGCGGCGGCCGATGCCGGCGGCCTGCAGGGCAGTGGCGAGCTCAAGCTGAAGATGGACGATCTGGCGCTGCCAGCCGTGACCACGGGTGGAGCTCCGGATGCGTAATCTGTTCAAGATGATGGTGTTGGGGGCAGCAGTCTCCTTCGCCCTGCAGGGGTGCTCCCTGTTCAGCTCCGAAGAAGATCTCAATCCGATGGCACCTTTGCCCGTGGTTGAATCTGCCTTCACTGCCAACATCGTCTGGTCCTCTTCCGTCGGGAATGGCATAGGTGACTTCTACTCCCAGCTCAAACCTGTGGTGGAAGAGGATCGCATCTTTGCCGCTGCCCGCGATGGCACTGTGAGTGCCTTCGATCGCGCCAGCGGCAAGGTGCTGTGGCGTGTGGACTTGGCTGACTTGCCCATCAACGCCGACAAGCGCAGCGCCCGTCTCTCCGGCGGTCTGGTCTCTCGCTACGGCAAGCTGTTCCTCGGCTCCGAGAACGGGGTGGTTTACGCCCTGAACGCAGAGAACGGGGAAGTACTGTGGCAGACCTCGGTGCCGGGTGAAGTGGTGGCAAGCCCTGTCGTCGAAGATGGTCGTGTGGTGGTGCTGACCACCTCGGGTCGCCTGGTGGCGCTCGATACCGATGAAGGCAAGTTGCAGTGGACCCTGGCGGAAGAGCAGCCGCCGCTGACACTGCGCAGTGCCGGTGCCCCGGTCATTACCAATGGTGCGGTGATTTATGGTCGTGCCGATGGCAAGGTGGGCATTGCACTGCTGAGCAACGGTCAGCCGGTTCGTCAATCCAAGGTGGCTGATCCCCGTGGTGCCACTGAGCTTGACCGCATGGTCGACGTCGATGCCAGCCCGCTGATCGCCGGCGATGAGCTCTATGCCATTGCCTACAATGGTCAGCTGATGGCACGCAAGCTGATGACGGGTGACGAGGTGTGGAAGCGCAAGTACTCCGGCTACCGCGACATGGCGGTGACCGGCAATGCCATCGTGCTGACCGACAGCCGCAGCCATCTGTTTGCCGTTGACAGACGCAACGGGCTTGAGCTGTGGTCCAATACCCAGCTGGAAAACCGCACCGTGACTGCACCTGTCATCTTGGGTGACTATGTGGTGGTCGGCGATGTGGAAGGTTACCTGTATTGGCTGGATCGTACCGACGGGACCATCAAGGCCATGCAGCAGCTCGACAGCAGTGGTCTCTACGCCGCCCCCTTGGTGGACGGTGACACCCTGTATGTGCAGAGCCGTGGCGGTAAGTTGTACGCAATTTCGCGTCCCTGATCGTCCGTCAATGTGAATATCCGGCTCCTGGTCTTCGGACCCGGAGCCTTTGTCGTCTTGAGAATGAGGCTTTTATGACTCCTGTAGTAGCCCTGGTGGGCCGCCCCAACGTGGGGAAATCCACCCTGTTTAACCGCTTGACCCGTACCCGGGATGCCCTGGTGGCCGACTTCCCCGGTTTGACCCGGGACCGTAAATACGGTCAGGCGAAGTTGGGCGAGCTGGAATTTATCGTGGTGGATACCGGTGGTATCGATGGCACCGAAGAGGGGATCGAGCTGAAGATGGCCGAACAGTCCCTGCTGGCCATCGAAGAAGCCGATGTGGTGCTGTTCATGGTGGATGCCCGTGCCGGTCTGACTGCGGCGGATCAGGCCATCGCCGAGCACCTGCGCAAGACCCACAAGACGGTGTTTCTGGTGGCCAACAAGACCGATGGCATCGACGGTGACTCCGCCGTGTCCGAGTTCTACGGTCTGGCGCTGGGGGAGGTCTATCAGATTGCCGCCGCCCACGGCCGTGGCGTGCTGAGCCTGTTGGAGCTGGCGCTGGCCCCCCACCTGGAAACCCTGGTCGATGCCGCTGCCGAAGAAGATGCGCAGGATGAAGAAGAGGACTTCGACGAAGAAGCCCTGCTGCGCATGGTAGCTGCCGGTGATCTCGATACCAGGGAAGATACCAAGGAGACCCCGTTCGCCGACTTGCCCATCAAGTTCGCCATCGTCGGTCGCCCCAACGTCGGCAAATCGACCCTGACCAACCGAATGCTGGGTGAAGACCGCGTCATCGTCTATGACATGCCGGGGACCACCCGTGACTCCGTCTATGTTCCGATGGAACGTGACGAGCAGAAGTACGTCATCATCGACACCGCCGGTGTGCGTCGTCGTGGCAAGGTGCACGAGACGGTGGAGAAGTTCTCCGTCATCAAGACGCTCAAGGCTATTGAAGATGCGAACGTCTGCCTGCTGGTGATCGATGCCCAGGAGACCATCACGGATCAGGATTTGAGCATCCTGGGCTTCGTGCTTCACTCAGGCCGCTCAGTGGTGCTGGTGGTGAACAAGTGGGATGGCCTGGATCAGAAGGTGAAAGAGGACGTCAAGAACGAGCTGGACAGACGTCTGGGCTTCATCGATTTTGCCCGTGTCCACTTCATCTCTGCTCTGCACGGCAGCGGCGTCGGCCACCTGTTCGAATCCATCCAGGAGGCGTACCAGTCCGCCACCCGCCGTACCAGCACCGCCATGCTGACCCGCATCATGCAGATGGCGCAGGAAGATCACCAGCCGCCCATGGTGAACGGTCGCCGCGTCAAGCTGAAGTATGCCCACGCCGGTGGTTACAACCCGCCCCGTATCGTGATCCACGGCAACCAGTTGAACGACCTGCCGGATTCGTACAAGCGATATCTCATCAACTACTTCCGCAAGTCGCTCAAGATCATGGGCTCCCCGATCCGGGTCGAGTTCCAGGAGTCGGCCAACCCGTTTGAGGGGCGGAAGAACACCATGACCCTGAGCCAGGAGCGTCAACGCAAGCGCCTGCTCAAGGCCAAAACCAAGAAATAAGGCCCAGCGGCTGCCCTCACCGGCAGCCGTTTTTTCTGGGTAAGAGGCGAGGGGGATCTGCTGTGGGGTGGCCCACAGCACATTCACTTTGAGAGGCGTCGAGTATGAGCACCCTGATATGCCCGGCCTGCAGCGCCGAGCTGGACAGCCGCAGCCCCGAGATCCGCTGTGGTCAGTGCCAGGCCCGTTATCGCATCCGGGCCCTGTGTCCGACCTGCCAGCAAGAGCTGGAGCGGCTCAAGGCCTGCGGCGCTGTGGATTACTTCTGTAACCACTGCAACAGCCTGGTGTCGAAGCGCACGGTGATCTTTGAGGCGACCCCGGCAGGGCAGGTGTGAGGCAATAAAAAACCCGGCAAATGCCGGGTTTATGCTGTGTGTTCTGCTATCAGCAAGGTGTAGGAGCGGTTTCTGCGCCATATCTTGCGTTTGATGTCATTGAGCTTGAGTTTACGTCTGGGGCTCCAGGCGCACTTTGCTTTTCTGACCAGCGTGGTTCTTCTGCGAGCTCGCATCTTGGTCTCCTCCCATTGGATGGCCATCCCGGCCTTGATGAATGGAGCCCATCTGAAAATGCGGTCATCCAGCTGGCAAGCTGATGAAATCAGGCGATAAAAACAGTTTCGGACAGGCCCCGGCACATCCGGATGGTAACAGAGAACCGACCCGTAAAACAAACTGGTCAACAGGGTTCAACGCAGGGTGATCTGCTTGACCACTTCGGCAATGACGGTGGGATGTTCGGCACTGGGCGGTTCGCTGCTGTCGTCGTCATCCAGCTCCTCGCGGCGGTGGGCCTTCTGCTGCTCGTTGTCGAGCCAGAGCAGGCTCTGGTAATACTGGCGCACGTTGTTGACGTAGTTGCGCGCCTCGCCGCCCCGGGCATAGCCGTAGCGTGCCTTGCGGTGCCAGCGCGCCTGCTGCAGCAGGGGCAGTACCTCCTTCACGTCGCTCCAGGCGTCGGGGTTCTTGCCGAGCTCCTTGGTCAGACGGCGGGCATCCATCATGTGGCCGTAGCCGATGTTGTAGGCGGTGAGGGCAAACCACACCTTCTCGTCATCGGGCACGGAGGCGGGCACCTTCTCCATCATCTGTTGCAGATAGCGGGCACCGCCCTTGATGCTCTCCTCCGGGTGCAGCCGGTTGTTGACCCCCATCGCCTTGGCGGTGGGCTCGGTCAGCATCATCATGCCGCGCACGCCTGTGTAGGAGCGCGCTTCAGGATCCCAGTGGGACTCCTGATAGCTGATGGCGGCCAGCAGGCGCCAATCCACCACGCTGGCGTGAGTCTTGAACAGATCCTGATACTTGGGCAGCAGGCTTTTGGCCCGCTGCAGGAAGGTGCGGGTGTCGACGAAGTCGAAGTTCTGCACATGGCCGAAGTACTTCTCGTCCAGCTTGGCGATGGCGCCATCCATGAAGCGCTGACCGAAGAAGTCGATGATGCTGGCGTAGAGGCTGTCATCGGGCAGCTTGGTCATGGCCCAGGCCACGGTCTGGTTTTTGGAGAGGGTCAGCCCCTCGGTGAGCTCGGGGTAGTAGCGCTGGGTACGGGCCAGCACCGTATCTTGCACCACTGTGTAATCAATCTTGCCGTCGGCCACCTGCTTGAGCAGCTCTTCCACGTCTGCGTCCCGGTTGGTACTCCACTTCAGATTGGGGTGCTGTTTGCTGAGCTCCTTGAGCAGGTCTTCACCGGTGGAGCCGGCAGGCACCACAATGGAGCCCTTGAGATCCCCTAACTCCTTGGGTTTGGGGGAGCCGTTGCGATAGACCAGCTTGGGGGAGACCTGATAAAAGCCAGGGCCGAAGCGAAACAGGGCACGCCGCTCCGGGGTCACGACGATGGCGGCGGCGGCGAGATCCAGCTTGCCCTTCTTGAGCAGCTCGACCAGTTCGGCGGTGGAGTAGACAGGGACTATGGTGAGCTCGACGCCCAACCAGTCGGCATAGCTTTTCGCCAGCTCGTAATCGAAGCCCTGGGCGGTCTCGTCACGCTGGTAATAGGAGGTGGGGCCATAGATGGTGCCAACCCGGATCTCGCCTCGTTGGCGGATCTGTTCCAGCTGGCTGGAAGGGGTGTAGAAGTTACAACCGACCAGGGTCAGCAGCAACATCAGCCCGATAAGCAGTCGAAAAATGCAGCGCAAGTAGCGGAGTACCCTTGTTGAAAAAATCAGCATTTGTCAAAAAAGAGGGACCTTTATACCAGAGAGTGTGCACCGAGTCACACTCGGTAAATCAAGAAAAACGTTTGTCCGGCGTCGGCCTGATCCCTATAATATGCGCGTCTCAATTCCCCCCCACTTTAACACTTGGTGAGAAAGGTCATATGGATATCTTGCGTGGTGCCCCAGCACTGTCTGATTTTCGTGTCCAAAAACTGCTGCAACACTTCGCACAGATGAGAGAGGAGAACGGAGTAGAGATAGAGGATGTCTATGCCGAATATGTGCACTTTGCCGAGCTCTCGAGCCCGCTGTCACCGCCCGAGCGAGCGACATTGGGCCAGCTCCTGCGCTACGGCCCGACCATCCCCGAACACACCCCCAGCGGTCAGCTGTTTCTCGTTACCCCCCGCCCCGGCACTATCTCCCCCTGGTCTTCCAAAGCAACCGACATCGCTCACAACTGCGGCTTGAATCAGGTCAAGCGGCTGGAGCGTGGTATTGCCTATTACCTGACCATCAAGGGGCAGGGTGAGCTGAGCGCCGCCCAACGCAGCGCCATTGCCGCCGTGCTGCATGATCGGATGATGGAAGTGGTGTTTGCCAACATGGACGCTGCGAGCGCCCTGTTTGCTCACCACGAGCCGCGCCCCTTCACCCAGGTGGATGTGCTGGCCGGTGGCCGCAGTGCCTTGGCCTCGGCCAACGTGGCGCTGGGTCTGGCGCTGGCCGATGACGAAATCGACTATCTGCTGGAGAACTTCACCCGCCTGGGTCGCAACCCCAACGACATCGAGCTCTACATGTTTGCCCAGGCAAACTCCGAGCACTGTCGTCACAAGATCTTCAACGCCGACTGGACCATAGACGGCGAGCAGCAGCCCAAGTCGCTGTTCAAGATGATCAAGAACACCTTCGAGCAGACGCCGGATCATGTCCTCTCTGCCTATAAAGACAACGCCGCCGTGATGGAAGGCAGCCAGGGTGGTCGCTTCTTCCCGAGCCCCGCCAGTGGTGAGTACCAGTATCATCAGGAGCGCGTCGACATCCTGATGAAGGTGGAGACCCACAACCACCCGACCGCCATCTCCCCCTTCCCGGGGGCGGCCACTGGCTCCGGCGGCGAGATCCGCGACGAGGGTGCAACCGGCCGTGGGGCCAAGCCCAAGGCGGGTCTGGTGGGCTTCACTGTCTCCAACCTGCGCATTCCCGGTTTCGAGCAGCCCTGGGAGCAGGATTTCGGCAAACCGAGCCGTATCGTCAGCGCCTTTGACATCATGCAGGAGGGGCCGCTGGGCGGCGCCGCCTTTAACAATGAGTTCGGTCGTCCGGCCATTCTCGGCTACTTCCGCACCTTCGAAGAGGAGGTGCCAAGCCACAACGGCGTTGAGGTGCGTGGCTATCACAAGCCCATCATGCTGGCGGGCGGCATGGGCAACATCCGCAGCGAACACGTTCAGAAAGGGGAGATCCCGGTCGGGGCCGCCCTGATAGTGCTGGGCGGCCCGGCCATGAACATCGGTCTGGGCGGCGGTGCGGCATCAAGCATGGCCTCCGGTCAGTCGGCCGAAGATCTCGACTTTGCCTCGGTGCAGCGTGACAACCCCGAGATGGAGCGCCGTTGCCAGGAGGTGATCGACCGCTGCTGGCAGCTGGGGGATGAGAACCCCATCGTCTTCATCCATGACGTAGGTGCGGGCGGTCTTTCCAACGCCATGCCGGAGCTGGTCAACGACGGTGAGCGCGGTGGTCGTTTTGATTTGCGCGCCATCCAGAGCGACGAGCCGGGCATGAGCCCGCTGGAGATCTGGTGTAACGAGTCCCAGGAGCGTTACGTGCTGGCGGTGGCCCAGAACAAGCTGCCCCTGTTCAAGGCGCTGTGCGAGCGTGAGCGCGCGCCCTATGCGGTTATCGGCACTGCTACCGAAGAGAAACATCTGACGCTGTCGGATGCACACTTTGACAACCAGCCCATCGACCTGCCGCTGGACGTGTTGCTGGGCAAGGCGCCCAAGATGCACCGTGACGTGGTGACCCTGCCAGCCCAAGGCAAAGCGCTCCAGCTCGATGGCATCACCCTGAGTGATGCGGCCGAGCGAGTCTTTCGCCTGCCGACCGTGGCGGAGAAATCTTTCCTGATCACCATCGGCGATCGCAGCGTGACCGGTCTGGTCAACCGTGATCAGATGGTTGGCCCCTGGCAGATCCCGGTGGCCGATTGCGCCGTCACCGCCGCCACTTACGACAGCTATCACGGCGAAGCCATGTCGATGGGCGAGCGCACCCCGGTCGCGCTGCTCTCCCACGCCGCCTCTGCCCGCATGGCGGTGGCCGAAGCGCTCACCAACCTGGCACCGGCCCACATTGGATCGCTCAAGCGGGTCAAGCTCTCCGCCAACTGGATGTCCGCAGCCGGTCATCCGGGTGAGGATGCCGGCCTCTATGAGGCGGTCAAGGCGGTGGGCGAGGAGCTCTGCCCGGCCCTTGGCATCACCATTCCGGTCGGCAAGGACTCCATGTCCATGAAGACCCGCTGGCAGCAGGATGGCAAGGAGCACAGCGTCACCTCGCCGCTCTCCCTGCTCATCACCGCCTTTGCCCGGGTTGAGGATGTGCGCAGCACGGTCACCCCGCAGCTGCGTACCGATCTCGGTGAGACCGACCTTATCCTCATCGACCTTGGCAACGGCAAGCAGCGTCTCGGTGCCTCTGCCCTGGCGCAGGTTTATCGCCAGCTGGGCGACAAGGCGCCGGATCTCGACAATCCGGTGCAGCTGAAGGGCTTCTTCAACGCCATTCAGGCGCTGGTGGCCGATCGTAAACTGATCGCCTATCACGACCGCTCCGACGGCGGCCTGTTCGTTACCCTGACCGAGATGGCCTTTGCCGGTCACTGCGGCCTCGACATCCAGCTAGATCGCATCGGTGGCGAACTGTTGCCGGCGCTGTTTAACGAAGAGTTGGGGGCCGTCATTCAGGTGCGCCGTGACGACAAAGAAGCCGTGATGACCCTGCTGGCCGGTCACGGTCTGGCGGCCTGCTCCCACGTGCTGGGCACGGTGTGCGAGGGAGATCTCATCACCCTCACGCGCGCGGGTCAGGAGGTCTATCGCGCCAGCCGCACTGCGCTTCGCACCATTTGGGGCGAGACCAGCTGGCAGATGCAGCGTCTGCGGGACAACCCGGCGTGTGCCGATCAGGAACATGCGGCCCGTCAGGACGCCACCGATCCGGGTCTGCAGGCCAAGCTCAGCTACAACCCGTCTGAGGATGTGGCTGCGCCCTATATCGCCCGTGGTGTCTCCCCCCGTTTGGCTGTGCTGCGCGAGCAGGGGGTCAACTCCCACGTGGAGATGGCGGCGGCGTTTGATCGTGCCGGCTTTGCCGCAGTGGATGTCCACATGAGTGACATTCTCTCCGGTCGCATCAAGCTGGAGGAGTTCCAGACCCTGGTGGCCTGTGGCGGCTTCTCCTACGGCGATGTGCTGGGGGCGGGGGAAGGCTGGGCCAAGTCCATCCTGTTTAACGACAACGCCCGCGAGCAGTTCCAGCGCTTCTTCGAGCGTGGTGACACCCTCTCCTTGGGTGTGTGCAACGGTTGCCAGATGATGTCCAACCTGCGCACCCTGATCCCGGGGGCCGATCTGTGGCCGCGCTTTGTGCGCAACCGCTCCGAGCGCTTCGAAGCGCGCTTCAGCCTGGTGGAGGTGCAGGAGTCTCCCTCCGCCTTCTTCGCCGGCATGGCGGGTTCCGTGATGCCCATTGCCGTCTCCCATGGGGAAGGGCGGGTGGAGGTGCGCGATGCCGCTCACCTGAGCGCGTTGCAGGCCAGCGGTCTGGTAGGGCTGCGCTTTGTCGATAACCGCGGCAGCGTGACCGAGCAGTATCCGGCCAACCCGAATGGCTCACCGAACGGTATCACTGCCGTGACCACGCAAGATGGTCGCGCCACCATCATGATGCCGCACCCGGAGCGGGTGTTCCGCACCGTGGCCAACTCCTGGCACCCGGACAACTGGGGCGAGGACGGAGCCTGGATGCGGATGTTCCGCAACGCCCGGGTGCAACTGGGTTAATCCCGCAGCGCAATCTGCAGTAATCAAAAACCGGCCAGCTGGCCGGTTTTTGTCTCTCTGTTTACTGCTAGGCTGCGTTCCTAACGTGGTTGAAAAACGGTCTCCTCATGCTATGGGGGCCCATCCTTCCTGAAATACCGCATATATTCACGTCACAACCACCTTGATGGGCTTCTTTAGAGGCCCTTTTTATGGCTTGCCATTGCCGCGTCTGAAGTTTGAACACCTTGAGCACAACCTAGCTGTTGCCCAGCTCGTGGGGGGTGAAATCGCCCCGATCCAGAATGCGCAGGCAGGCATCCACCACCGCCTCGTCCAGTTGGGCTCCCCGCATCTGTATGATGTGAGCCCTGGCCTGGGGAATGCCGAGGGCGGCACGGTAGGGACGATCCGAAGACATGGACTCGACAATGTCGGCCACGGTGAGAATGCGCGCCTCCAGCAAGATCTGATCCCCCGCGAGACCCTCGGGATAGCCGGAGCCGTCGAGATACTCATGATGCTGGTGGATCATCTGGGCGATGGGCCAGGGGAAGGCGATGTCCTTGAGGACCTGGTAACCGGCAGTCGGGTGCTCCTTGACCAGATTGAACTCCTGGGGTGTCAGCTTGCCCGGCTTGGTGAGGATGTCGACCGGTACCTGGATCTTGCCGATGTCGTGCACCATGGCCCCCAGATAGAGGCCGCGCAGCTGTTTGTCGCCCAGTACCAGCTCGCGGCCTATGGCCATGGCCAGCGTGGCGACGTGTTTCTGGTGACCTGCGGTGTAGGGATCGCGCTGCTCCAGTACGGCGGCGATGGCACCCAGGGCATCCTCCAGCGCGAGCTCCAGTTGACGGGCATACAGCACCTTGTCCCGCTGCGCGGCGAGATAGGCCTGTTGAGTGCCACGGGCTTGCAGGCCATAGGCCAGGTAATCGGCCAGTTGGCTGAAGAGTCGCACCTCTTCCCCGGTGAAGACCCTGGCGTGCGGGCTGTGGATGAGCAGAGCGCCCCGCACGGTGGAATGCCATTGTAGCGGGAGCAGCAGGCGGGCCCGCAAGGTGGCCGAATGATGGACAACCTCGCTCGCCAATGCTTCGTTGCGTGGCTCGCCATCGCAGATGGTCTGACGCAAGGCCGGATCCCGGGTGAGCCAGTGGTCGTTGGTAAACCAGGTGGCGTTGCCCGCCTGCGCCAGTATCTGCAGTGCATCCTGATCCACGGCCTCCTGCAGCACAGTCACGAGGGGAAAACGGCCATCAAAGGTGATGGCGTCACAGATCTCCTGCAGCAGCACCTGCTCATCCCCCTGCCTGAGCATGGCATGGTGGGCGCGGCCAATGGCCTCCAGCGTCCAGGTATATTGCAGCAACTGCTCCTGCTGCTGTTTCTGCTCCGTGATGTCATCGAAAAAGACCCCGACACCGATCACCTCGCCCAGCTCATCGCGCAGGGGGAACTTGGTGGTGCTGAGCCAGCGAGCCTCGCCGTCCTTGAGGTAGGGCTCTTCGTGCTGGTGCGTTGTGCCGTTGGTCATGACCCTGAGATCGTCATCCCGATAGCGTTGGGCCAGCTCGGCCGGGAAAAAGTCGGCATCACACTTACCGATGATCTGGGCAGGCTCCAGGGCGAGATCATCGGCCAGCAGTCGGTTGCAGGCAGTGAAGACGGAGCGGGTATCCTTGAGCAGGACACGGTAGGGCAGCTGATCCATCACCTGAGCGCAGAGGGGGCCGGCGGGCAACGGCAGCTGGGCGCCGAGCTGACGGCGGGACGAGGTATCCGGTCTTGAAGTCATTTGTGCTCCTGCGGCAGATCAGGGGGTAGTGAAACGATAGCCTGCTTGCCACACGCAGAGGCAGGCATTCACCACCTGCTCGTCATAGTGGATGCCGGCATAGCGCGTCAGCTGGGCGAAGGCATCGGTCAGCGACATGGCGCGGCGGAAGGGGCGGTGCGCCGTCATGGCGGCCAGCGAGTCGGCCACCCGGATGATGCGCGCCTCCAGGCAGATGGCATCACTCTGCAGGCCTTGCGGGTAGCCGCTGCCATCCATGTTTTCGTGATGCTGCAGCACTATGGTGGCGATGGGCCAGGGGAAGTCTATCTGTTGGAGGATGTCACAGCCGGCCTGAGGGTGTAGCTTGATCAGTTCAAACTCCACCGGCCTGAGCTCACGGGGGCGGGTGAGGATGTCGGCCGGGATCTGCAGCAGGCCTATGTTGTGGACCATGGCCGCGAGACCGAGTCCATCCAGCCGATCCTGTGGCAGCTGCAGGTGCTGACCAATGGCCAGTGCGAGATCGTGTACGCGCTTTTCATGTCCAGCCGTACCGGGATCCTTGTGGGCGATGGCGGAGGAGAGCGCCGCTATGGTTTGAAACAGCAAGGTGCGCTGATGCTGTTCGCTCTCCCTGATATGGGTGATATCGACCAGTGCCCCTATGATGCCGGCCACCTTGCCCTGATGGTCGTAGAAGAGATCCTTGAAGTTGAGCACCTGATAACGATGGCCACTGCGATCGATCAGGCTGTGTTCGAAAGATTGCGGCTGCTTGCTGCGCAGCACCTCCAGGTCCTGCTGGGTGTACTCGTCCGCCATCTCGGGCGGCAGAATATCATCCACACGCTTCCCCAGCAGCTCTGCCCTGCGGATACCGGTTATCTGGGTAAAAGTCGGGTTGCAACCGATGAAGCGTCCCTCGACGTCCTGGTAGCACACGGGAATGGGGATCGCCTTGAGCAGGGATTCGTTGATGTGCTGCATATCCACCCGCTCTGCTTGTTGACGCAGGGCCAGTTGCTCGCTGTCCCGGCACAGCTGGATCGCGCGTGCCAGGTTGCCGAGGATGGGGCTGAACAGATGGCGCAGCTGTTCAGCCCCATCCTCAGTTCTCGGGGAGAGCAGCAGCATGAGATAGCCCCCCTCTATCCGCAAGCGGTAGGCAAAGGGATAGGGACGGGAGCCGGGCAGGGGAATGGCGCCGTGCAGGGAGAACTGCTCGCCGTCACTGACCCAGGCGGGCAGTGCCAGTGGTTGCCCGTGCTGCTGGATCAGCAGCTCGTCCCCGATGGCCTTGACGATCATGTACTCCCCCTGTGGCCGCTGCTGCAGCACCAGCCCAACCGGGCAGGCACAATGCAACAGAAAGCGTTGCAGCACCTGGGTCAGCAGGGCATCCAGGGTCACCTCGCGGCCGATGCAGAGGGCAAGATCGCAGACGATGGCCATGGCATGGTCGTTGTTCATGACGGCCTTGCTCCGTTGCAGAGAATGGCGCCATTGTGGAAGAGAGAATAATCCCCTGCCCGCAAGCTACCCATCTCGCTGAGTGAGAGTGCGCCAGCCAGTTCGTGGGCGTCGCCCTGGGTAAACAGCGTGTTCAGCTCCCGCTGCTGGCCAAAGTGCTGCTGATGGCCGGTGCAGTCATTGCGCGCCAGTGTGTCGACCGGGCCGTGCTGGCTCTCTTGCTGCCGCCCGGTGACACGACCGATATCCTGTTCGGCCAGCAGCCCATCAAGTCGACCTCCTCGAGAGGGGAGCGGCGCATCAGCCAGCGGGCGGGCATCAAAGAGGCAAAAGGAGGGCAGCGTCATAACACCAAGTTCCATTCCTGTATTTCATGAATATATCAGTAAGGGTCGGGGGGATGATACTCAGCTGTGACCTGTGATGTGACATAAGCGGTTAGAAAGACGCATAAAAAGTGAGCTTGCCGCCTTGCGGCTGTGAGCTTGCTCAACCAGCAATAAAAAACCGGCCACCCGGGCCGGTTGTGTGTTGCTGGCAGCGGCGCGACTTTTAGCGCAGTACCACGTTTTGAAAGCCCTGTACCAAGCTGATGACCGGCTGGGGGTAGATGCCCAGTGCCACCACTATGATGGCGGAGAGCAGCACCACCATGCCGCCCGAGGAGACGGCCCAGTCGGCCTTGGCATCGCGCAGCTGCATGCCGGGTTCCAGCAGATAGAGGGTGACCATGACGCGCAGGTAGTAATAGAGACCCATGGCGCTGCCCAGCACGATGGCACCACAGAGCCACCACAGCTTGGCATCGACCGTTACCCCGATCAGATAGAACTTGCCGATGAAGCCCAGCGTCATGGGGATACCCGCGAGCGACAACATCATCACCGTCATGACGGCGGTCAGGTAGGGGCGGTGCCAGAACAGACCACGGTAGCTGTGCAGGGAGTCCGCATCCTTGCCGCGATAGGGGCTGGACATCATGCTGATGACGCCAAAGGCCCCCAGGTTGGTGAACAGGTACATCAGCAGGTAGACGCCAGCAGCTTCCACTGGCATCTGGCCGAGGCGGCTGGCGACGATCACCGCCAGCAGATAACCGAAGTGGGAGATGGAGGAGTAACCCATCATCCGCTTGATGTTGGTCTGCAGCAGGGCCAACAGGTTGCCGATGACGATGGAGATGACCGCCATGGCGGCCAGCAGCCAGTGGATCATGGGATCCGCCGCGGCAGGCACCGCCAGATAGAAACGCAGCAGCACGCAGAACACGGCTATCTTGCTGACGGTGGCCAGAAAGGTGGCCACCGGTGCCGGGGCGCCTTCGTATACGTCAGGTGTCCAGAGGTGGAAGGGGGCCAGGGAGAGCTTGAAGGCAAATCCCACCAGCATCAGCCCCAGACCGCCCATCAGCAGCGGGTGGTGAGCCGGGGTGGTCGCCAGGGTCAGGCCGAGATCGCTGAAGCTCAGGCTGCCCGCCTGGGCGTAGAGCAGCGCCATGCCAAACAGCAGGAAGGCGGTGGCGGCGGCGGAGAGCACCATGTACTTGATGCTGGCCTCCAGCGAATGGCGCTCGCGGTAGGCGTAGCCCACCAGACCGAACATGGGCAGGGTCAGCATCTCGATCCCGATGAACAGGGAGGCGAGATGGCGGGAGCCAGCCAGAACCAGGCCGCCGGCGGTGGCGATCAGCAGCAGCAGATAGAACTCTTCCCGGTTGTCCGGATAGCCCTTGAGCCAGGAGCGACCGAAGGTGCAGGTGGCCAGGGCGCCGATGAGCACCAGCCCCATGTAGAAGACGGCGTAGCCGTCAATCTGCAGCAGAGGGGTGACCCCCTGATCACCCTGCGCCATCACGATGGGCAGGGAGAAGAGCGCCAGGTTGAGGCCCGTGATGGTGACGACGAAGGCGGTGTCGTCACAGCGTCGCCAGGCGATGGCCAGCATCAGGGCCAGCATGGCCCCCGTTGTCAGCAACAGGGGCAACAGGGCCAGCAGTTGAGAAGCGGTGAATGTCATTGCAGTGCTCCTGTAAGGGACAAGTAAGGCAACAGGGCCAGCGGTCGGGAAACAGTCAGGTTCATTGCAATGCTCCTGCAGACGGCAGTGCGTACCAGTGCAGCACGCTCATCAGGCTGCTGCCTGCGGTATCGAGTACCGGCTGGGGATAGACACCGAGCAGCACCAGCAGGCCGGCTATGGTCATCATCATCACCAGCTCGCGTCGATCCAGACCCTTGAGCACCTTCTCGTCCTTGGGCGCACCGAAGCAGACCCGCTGCAGCATGATGAGGGAGTAAACGGATGCCAGTACCAGACCGAAGGTGGCGATGACGGTAATGATGGGGGCAACCTGGAAGCTGCCGATGAGGATCAGGAACTCGCCGACAAAGTTACCTGTGCCCGGCATGCCAAGAGAGGCCACCGAGAAGAACAGCATGACGCCGGGCAGGTAGCGCAACCGGCCCCACAGGCCGCCCATCAGGCGCAGATCACGGGTGTGCAGCCGCTCGTAGAGCTGACCGCACAGGATGAACAGACCGGCAGCGGAGAGGCCGTGGGCAATCATCTGCACCACGGCGCCTTGCAGCGCCAGCTCGCTGCCCGAGTAGATGGCGATCATCACGAAGCCCATGTGGGAGATGCTGGTGTAGGCCACCAGGCGTTTGATGTCGGTCTGGGCGAACGCCACTATGGCGCCGTAAACGATGCCGACCAGACCCAGCAGCATGGCGTAGGGGGCAAACTCGGCGGAGGCCTCCGGGAACAGTGGCAGCGCGAAACGCAGCAGACCGTAGGCGGCGGTTTTCAGCAAGATCCCGGCGAGATCCACCGAGCCTGCGGTCGGCGCCTGACTGTGGGCATCCGGCAGCCAGCCGTGTAGCGGCACCAGCGGCATCTTGACCGCGAAGGCAATGAAGAAGCCCAGCATCAGCAACCACTGGACGCCCTTGCTCATCGGGGTGTTGAGCAAGTCCTGATAGTTAAAGGTGAAGACGCCGGTGGCGGCATGATGGGTCAGCACCAGACCCAGAATGGCGACCAGCATGATGAGGCCGCTGACCTGGGTGTAGATGAAGAACTTGGTGGCTGCGTTGATCCTGGACTTGCCGTCGGTGACCGAGTGGCCCCACAGCGCGATCAGGAAGTACATGGGGACCAGCATCATCTCCCAGAAGAAGAAGAACAGGAACAGATCCAGCGCCATGAAGACGCCGAGCACCCCCCCCAGGATCCACAGCAGGTTCAGGTGGAAGAAGCCGATGCGCTGTACGATTTCCTTCCAGGAACAGAGGATGGCCAGCACGCCGATGAAGCAGGTGAGCATTACCATCAGCAGGGAGAGGCCATCCACCGCCAGGTGCAGGGAGATGCCGAAGCGGGGGATCCAGGGCAACTGCAGTTCGGCAGCCCAGGCGGACACGCCCGTCTGGGTTGCAAGGGAAAAGTCACCGCTCCACCAGATGGCGCCGGAGAGCAGCAGGCAGGCGCTCATGGACAGCAGTGCGACCCAGCGCACGAAGTATTCACCGAAGCGCTCCGTCTGCCAGCAGAGCAGACCGCCGATGAAGGGTATTAACAAGATCCAGAGTAAGGTCACGATATCAGCTCTCGTCTATGTTCTAGTCACTGTGCAGGCCCGTGGGCTTGCTGCGAGTTCAGGGGCTGCATCACGGGATCAGCCGAGCAGCAGCAGGGCCAGGATCAGGACGGTGCCCATCCCCATGGAGGCTGCATACCAGCGCAACTTGCCGGAAACGGTCCAGGCCAACAGCTGGTGGCCACGCAGGGCCAGCCAGGCCGGCAGATTCATCATCCAGTCCAGCGGATCCTTGCCAAGCAGGCGGGTGCTGAGCAGGTAGGGCTTGACCCACAGCTGATGGTACAACCAGTCAAAGCCCCAGGCATTGAACCAGAGGGTGCTGAGCAGCCGGCCAGGCGCGCTGTTCGCCACGCGGGTGGCCAGTCGACGTTCACCCAGGAACAGGAAGGCGGCCAGGGCGATGCCCGCGATGGCGACGATGCCGGAGGCGATCTCCAGCGTGTGACGACCCGCCTCTATGTGATCTCCCGGCCCAGCCGGCAGCACCCCCGCCAGCGGCGGTACTATCAGGGCCCCGATCCCGGTGGAGAGCACCAGTAGCACCAGCAGTGGCAGCTGGTGGGCCAGACCGTGGCCGGCGTGGGCCTGCGTCTGCACCTTGCCGTGGAAGGCGATGAAGATGAGGCGGAAGGTGTAGAGGGAGGTCAGGAAGGCCCCCACCAAGCCCGCCCACAACAGTGTGGTCTGGCCGGATGCCTGCACCTGCCACAGGATGGCGTCTTTACTGTAGAAACCGGCCGTGACCAGTGGCAGCGCGGCCAGCGCCGAGCCCCCTACCAGGAAGCAGGCATAGACCAGCGGCAAACTCTTGCGCAGGCCCCCCATCTTGAAGATGTTCTGCTCGTGGTGGGTCGCGACGATGACGGCACCGGCACAGAGGAACAAGAGCGCCTTGAAGAAGGCGTGGGTCATCAGGTGGAAGATGGCCCCTTCCCAGGCGCCGACCCCGAGTGCCAGGAACATGTAGCCTATCTGGCTCATGGTGGAGTAGGCCAGGATCCGCTTGATATCGGTCTGTACCAGGGCCGCAAAACCTGCCAGGAGCAAGGTGATGGCACCGACCAGCGCCACCAGATGCAGGATCTCGGGGGCGAGCAGGAAGAGGCCGTGGGTACGGGCGATGAGATAAACACCGGCAGTCACCATGGTCGCGGCGTGGATCAGGGCAGAGACCGGCGTCGGGCCTGCCATGGCATCCGCCAGCCAGGTTTGCAGCGGCAACTGGGCCGATTTGCCGACCGCGCCGCCCAAGAGCATCAGGCAAGCCAGCGACAGGGCAGGGGAGCCCTCGGCAAATACCACGGGGGCGCGCACCAGCAGCTCATGGATGTTGAGGGTGCCCAGCTCCCGGTAGAGGATGAACAGGCCGATGGCGAGGAAGACGTCGCCGACCCGGGTCACCACGAACGCCTTGAGGGCAGCCGCCCCGTTGGCCGGGTTGCGGTAGTAGAAGCCGATCAGCAGGTAACTGCACAGCCCCACCCCTTCCCAGCCCAGGTACACAAACAGCAGGTCATCGGCCAGCACCAGGAACACCATGCTGGCGATGAACAGGTTGGTATAGGTGAAGAAGCGGGAATAGCCCTCTTCACCACGCATGTACCAGGAGGCGAACAGGTGGATGAAGAAGCCCACCCCGGTCACCACCCCCAGCATGGTCAGCGACAGGCCGTCCAGCGCCAGGCGGAAGGTGGGATTGAAGCTGCCCACCGACATCCATTGCCACAGGGTCTGGGTGTAGACACCGCCGACCGGCATGGTATTGAGGAAATCGATGCCGACCCACAGGGTGGTGAGGGCCGACAACCCTATGCTGCCGACGCCGATGAGCGCCGAGCTGCGCTCGCCGAAACGGCCGAGGGAGAAGGCCAGCACCAGCCATCCCAGCAGCGGAAATAGAAAAGTCAGGTATAAGAGGCTCATCCGCGCATCTCGCTCACAGTGTCCACGTTGAGGGTGTGGTAACGACGATAGAGCAGCAGTAGTAAAGCGAGGCCGATACTGGCCTCCGCTGCCGCCAGAGAAATCACCAAGATGTACATGATTTGGCCATCGGCCTGGGCCCAGCGGCTGCCTGCTACCACGAACGCCAGCGCGGACGCATTCATCATGATCTCGATACTCATGAGGATAAACAGCAAGTTACGGCGGATCAGCAGACCGCACAAACCGATGCAAAACAGCACGGCGGCCAGCAGCAGACCGTGTTCCATGGGGATGCCACTCATGACTGACCTCCTTCTTGAGATGGGCTTGGTGCTGGGCGCCCGGCCGTTTTGGGAACGGAAAGCACTTCCCCGCTCTTGTCTTCACGGCCCAGGTGGTAGGCGGTCACCAGACCCGCCAGCAGCAGGATGGAGGCGAGCTCCACCGCCAGCACGTAAGGGCCGAACAGGGCGATGCCGACCTCTTTCGCGCTGACGTCGGTCAGGCCAAGCTGACCCCCTGTCACGCCGAGGATGCCGTAGGCCAGAAAGCCCAGCAGGATGAGAGAGAGCAGGCCGGGACCCACCCAGGTGGTGGGGGTGAGCCAGTTCTTCTCCTGATCCTGGGATGACCCCAGGTTCAGCATCATCACCACGAACACGAACAGCACCATGATGGCGCCCGCGTAGACGATCACCTGCAGGGCCCCCGCGAAGGAGGCACCCAGGCAGAAGAAGATCATGGCCACGGCGATGAGCGAAATAATGAGATTGAGCAGCGCATGCATGGGATTGCTGGTGCTGATCACCCGCAGCGTGCTGTAAACGGCGACCAGGGCCGCGGCATAAAATGCCAGTTCCATGATTGACTCCTCAGGGCAGCAGGCTCTTGACATCGATGGGTTTGGCTTCGTGTTCGGCATCCCCTTTCGGCTTGCCGTCGATGGCCATCCCGCTCATGCGATAGAAGTTGTAATCCGGGTATTTGCCGGGCCCGCTGATCAGCAGATCTTCCTTCTCGTACACCAAATCCTGGCGGCGGTATTCACCCATCTCGAAATCCGGCGTCAGCTGGATGGCGGTGGTGGGGCAGGCCTCTTCGCACAGGCCGCAGAAGATGCAGCGGGAGAAGTTGATGCGAAAGAACTCCGGATACCAGCGACCATCGTCCCGCTCTGCTTTCTGCAGCGAGATGCAGCCGACCGGGCAGGCCACGGCGCAGAGGTTGCAGGCCACGCAGCGTTCGTCGCCGTCCGGGTCGCGGGTCAGCACGATGCGCCCACGAAAACGAGGGGCGGCATAGACAGTCTCTTCCGGGTAGCTCAGGGTTTCGCGAGGGCGCCAGGCATGGGAAAACACCATGCCCAGACTGCGAAGTTGGGTGCCTATACCCTTGATTATGCTAACAATTTTCATAGTTGTGCCTCACTGCACATTCATCAGCACCACAGCCCCAGAGTCTTGCATCCCGAGTGGGGAGCAAGGCGCGAGGCAAGCAGACGTTCCAGCCAAACGGCATCACAATATTCATATCCATTCCGGCCTCACTGCGCACTCATCAGCACCACGGCACCCGTGATCAGCATGTTGATCAGGGTCAGCGGCAGGCAGACTTTCCAGCCAAAGGACATCACCTGGTCAAAGCGCGGGCGGGGCAGAGAGGCCCGCAGCAGGATGAAGAACACCATGAAGCAGGCGGTCTTCAGTGCAAACCAGATGAAGGGTGGCAACCAGGGGCCATGCCAGCCACCGAAGAACAGGGTCACGATGAGGGAGGAGATCAGCACGATGCCGATGTACTCGCCCACGAAGAAGAGACCCCATTTCATGCCCGCATACTCGATGTGATAGCCATCGGCGAGCTCCTGCTCGGCCTCCGGCTGGTCAAACGGGTGGCGGTGGGTGACGGCGACACCGGCAAACAGGAAGGTAATGAAGCCCAGGAACTGGGGTACCACGTTCCACAAGCCCTCCTGTGCCTCGACTATGTCTCTCAGGTTGAAGCTGCCGGTCTGGATCACTATCCCCATCAGGGAGAGCCCCAGGAACACCTCATAGGAGAGGGTCTGGGCCGAGGCGCGCAGGCTGCCGAGCAAGGAGTATTTGTTGTTGCTCGACCAGCCGGCGAACAGCACCGCATAGACTGCCAGTCCCGCGATGGCCAGGATGTAGAGCAGACCCACGTTGAGATCCGCCACGCCCCAGGTGGGGGTGATGGGCACCACGGCAAACGCCAGAATAAAGGCGGTGAAGGCGATGATGGGGGCCAGGATGAAGATCCGGCGATCCGCGAACGGCGGGATCCAGTCCTCCTTGAAAAACATCTTGACCATGTCAGCTGCTAATTGCAGCAGGCCGAACGGGCCCACCCGGTTGGGGCCGTAGCGATCCTGCCACAGCGCCAGCAGGCGACGTTCGATGAAGCTCATAAAGGCACCTGCCCCCACTATCCCCACCAGCACGATCAGCGCTTTGCCGACTTCAATCAGCAGCGCCATCAGGGAATCACTCATGCGATCGCCTCCTGCAGGTTGTTGATGTAGACCTGTTGCAGCGCGGTCGGCAGGCCGTTGACGCCGAGCGGCAGACCCAGCAGGCCCTGTGCCAGGGCATCGCTCAGCCGCAGCTTGAGGCGCCAGTGGCTGCCACCCCAGGAGAAGCTCACCTGGTGGCCCGCGTTGAGGGCAAGGCGGTGGGCATCGGCCGGGTTCAGCACCAGTTCGGGCTCATTCATGCGGGCCTGGATGACGGGGCTGCGAGCGGAGAGCTCCTCGCCGCCAAACAGCTGGTCATAGTTGACCACCTGCAGGGCTTCCTGAGCCACGAAGGGGGCAGGTATGGCATCAAACCAGCCGAGGGTATCTTCACCCGGCTCCAGCAGACGGCGACCCGGATCGCCAGCGCGCAGATGACCACCGACTTCATCCTGGAACTTGTTCCAGGCGGAGGGGGAGTTCCAGCCCGGTGCCCAGGCAAAGGGCACTTGCGGCATGTTCTGGCGGGCACCGGCATAGCCTTCCATGGAGAAGTTGAAGGGGGAGTCGGGATCCTGCGCCACCCGCGGCTCGCTGACGTTCTGATCCGCCAGCATGGAGGTGCGACCGCTGTAGCGGTGCGGCTCACGGGCCAGCCGCATGCCACGGATGCGCAAGCCTGCGTTGGGCGCCGCTTCCAACATGGTGGCCAGTAGCGGATGGCTGGCAGCACAAGCGTGGCTGATCTGGTCGAAGGTCTGCCAGCGCAGGGGCGTGTGCTCGAGCGCACCTTGCAGCGCGGCCAGCCAGCGCCACCCTTCCTGGATCTGGATGTCGGCGTGATAGAAGGCCGGTGAATAGACCTGGAAGTAGCGCTGGGCACGCCCCTCCATATTGACGAGGGTGCCATCGGCCTCGGCAAAGCTGGCGGCAGGCAGTACCAGATCGGCCTTCTGGGCTGTCTGGGTATCCTGATGATCGACCACCAGCAGGTGTTGCAGGCGGGCGATGGCCGCATCGACCCGATTGCGCGGAGCGCGGCGATAGAGATCGTTCTCCAGGGTCACCAGCGCCAGGTTATCCTGGGCTTCGATGCGCTCAAGGGCCGCTTCCAGCGATTTGCCTGACGACGTGCCTGCATCCAGCATGGCCAGCCCCAGACTGTTGGCTTCTTGCGCCACCAGTGCCAGGCTGACGTCCTGACCACGGCCCTTGAGGGCGCGGGCTATGTTGCTGGCCGCATCGATCAGTGCCGGGGTGCGAGCCCCGGAACCTGCGATGATGAGCGGCTTTTTGGCATTGCCCAGCAGATCGGCCCAGCGCGCGGCTTGCGCCTGCTGCTCTTGGCCGAGATCGGACAGGGTCGGCGCCGAGCTGTCGAGCAGATGGGCGATGGCAAAGCCGAGGCGGGCTTGATCCGCGTGGGGGGCGTGCAGTTTTTCTGCCGCCACGTCGTCGAGGCGGGTGCTGTCCAGGCTGGTGATGAGTAGCGGGTAGCGCGCATTCTGGCCCAGGGTCTGCACCGCGGCGACCTGCCACACGTCCACCTTCATCTTGCGGGCGATGTCGCGCGCCTTGCCCTTGACCGATTGGCGCAGGGCCAGGGCGATGCGGGCGGCGCTCATGGTGACATCTTCACCCAGCAGCAGAATGGCGTCGGCCTCTTCCATGTCCCGCAGGCTCGGGGTACGAATACCGCCGTGTTGCAGTATGTGCAGCATCTTTTGCAGGCACTCCCATTCGCTCTGCTCGACGCCGCAATAGAAGTTGTCGGTACCTACCAGCTCGCGCAGGGCGAAGTTGCTCTCCAGCGATGCGCGGGGAGAGCCGATGCCGATGACGCCGGCGGCGGTGCGCAGGGCATCGGCGGCGCGGTTCAGGGCGCCGTCCACCGTGATGGTCAGCTTGTCGTTGCCGTCACGCAGCAATGGTTGACGCGGGCGATCTGCCAGATTGACGTAGCCATAGCCAAAGCGGCCCCGATCGCACAGGAAGTAGTGGTTGAGGCCACCGTGGAAGCGGTTCTCGATGCGGCGCAGCTCGCCGTAGCGCTCGCCCGGGCTGATGTTGCAACCGACCGAGCATTGCTGGCAGATGCTGGGGGCAAACTGCATGTCCCACTTGCGGTTGTAACGCTCGGAGTGGGTCTTGTCGGTGAAGACGCCGGTGGGGCAGACCTCCACCAGGTTACCGGAAAATTCACTCTCCAGAGTGCCATCTTCGACCCGGCCGAAATAGACGTTGTCGTGAGCGCCATAGACACCCAGATCCTCGCCGCCAGCGTAATCCTTGTAATAACGCACACAGCGATAACAGGCGATGCAGCGGTTCATCTCGTGATTGATGAAGGGGCCCAGTTCCTGATTCTGGTGGGTACGCTTGGTGAAGCGGTAGCGACGGCTGTTGTGGCCTGTCATCACCGTCATGTCCTGCAGGTGGCAGGCGCCCCCCTCTTCACAGACCGGGCAGTCGTGGGGGTGGTTGGTCATTTGCCACTCCACCACGCACTTGCGAAACTCTTTCGCCTCTTCGTCTTCGATGGAGATATAGGTGCCATCGGTAGAGGGGGTCATGCAGGACATGACCAGGCGGCCGCGCTTGTCGTCGGCATTCTGATACTGCTTGACCGCACACTGGCGGCAGGCGCCGACGCTACCCAGCGCCGGATGCCAGCAAAAATAGGGGACGTCCAAGCCTAAGGAGAGACAGGCTTGCAGCAGGTTGTCTGCCCCGTCTACCTCGTACTCTTTACCGTCTACAAAAATGGTAGCCATACAACTTCCCTGACATCAATTAGATAAAACGCACAGATTGGATCAGCCGGCAGGCGTAATCAGACAATGGCGTCATCAAACATTTGTGAACCCTGGTTTGCACCGGTTTTGCATGAGACTGCCGATCCTCGTCTTACCAGCGTTCACCCAGCAGATTGGGCTGGATCCCTTTGAACAGCGTGTGATTATCCTGCGGCCCCTTGATCCCTGCCTCGAATTCGGCGCGGAAATACTTGAGGGCACTGCCAAGCGGCTCGACGGCGCCGGGGGCGTGGGCACAGAAGGTCTTGCCGGGCCCCAGGAAGTTGCACAGTTGCTCCAGGGTCGCCAGATCCCCAGGTTGACCCTGGCCCCGTTCCAGCGCCCGCAGCAGCTTGACGCTCCAGGGCAGGCCGTCGCGACAGGGGGTGCACCAGCCACAGGATTCGCGGGCGAAGAACTCTTCCATGTTGCGCAAGAGCCCCACCATGTTGATGCTGTCATCCACCGCCATGGCGAGGCCGGTGCCCATGCGGGTGCCGACCTTGCCGATGCCGCCGGCATACATCTGGGCATCCAGGTGCTCGGGCAGCAGGAAGCCGGTACCGGCTCCGCCCGGTTGCCACGCCTTGAGGCGGTAGCCGGGTTTCATGCCACCGGCGTAGTGCTCGAACAGTTCACGGGCCGTGATGCCAAAGGGCAGCTCCCAGACCCCCGGGTTGTTCACCTTGCCGGAAAAGCCCATCAGCTTGGTGCCATGATCTTCCGAGCCCGGCAGCGCTAATCCCTGATACCAGGCCACGCCGTTGCCGATAATGGCGGGTACGTTGCACAGGGTCTCGACGTTGTTGACGCAGGTAGGCTTGCCCCAGACGCCGGAAACCGCGGGGAAGGGAGGCTTGGCGCGCGGGTTGGCACGGCGTCCCTCCAGGGAGTTGATGAGTGCCGTCTCCTCGCCGCAGATGTAACGACCCGCACCGGTGTGGACGAACAGCTCGAAGTCAAAACCCGAGCCGAGAATGTTCTTGCCGAGCAGGCCGGCGGCTTTTGCCTCTTCTACGGCCCGGCGCAGGTTGATGGCGGCATCCACGTACTCGCCACGCAGGAAGATGTAGCCGCGATAGGCCTTGAGAGCCTTGGCGGAGATGATCATCCCCTCGATCAGCAGGTGGGGCAGCTGCTCCATCAGCAGCCGATCCTTGTAGGTATTCGGCTCCATCTCGTCGGCGTTGCAGAGCAGGTAACGGATGTTCATGCTCTCGTCTTTGGGCATCAGGCCCCACTTCACGCCGGTGGAGAAGCCTGCGCCACCGCGGCCCTTGAGGCCGGCATCCTTGACGGTGCCGACAATCTCATCCGGGCTCATCTGGCCAAGGGCTTTGCGGGCCGCCTCATAGCCCTGCTTGCTCTGGTATTCATCCAGCCAGACCGGCTGGCCGTCGTCACGCAGCCGCCAGGTGAGCGGATGGGTTTCGGGGGTGCGTGCGATCAGGTTGGCCGTGCCGATGGAGGCCAGGGGCGTGGTCGGCCGTGGGCTCATGGACATAGATTGGCCTCCGGGGTCTTGTACCGTTCAAGGCGCATGGGCAGATTGCCCTTGTGAAGACTCATGGGTAGGCCTCCAGGGTCTTGAGCAGGCTGATAGCATCGAGCCCGCCATAGGTGTCGTCGTCGATCATCAGCGCCGGTCCTTTGTCACAGTTGCCGAGGCAGCAGACGGGCAGCAGGGTGAAGCGGCCGTCGGCGCTGGTCTGGCCGGGGGCCAAGTCCATCACTTCCTTGAGGCCGGCCAGCAGCTCTTCGTGGCCGTTGATGTAACAGACCATGCTGTCACAGACCCGGATGATGTGGCGCCCGACCGGCTGGCGGAAGATCTGGCTGTAGAAAGTGGCAACCCCTTCCACGTCGCTGGCGGGAATGCCGAGTTCGGCAGCGATGGCATGGATGGCACCGTCCGGTACCCAACCGCGAGCCTGCTGCACTATTTTGAGTGCTTCTATGCTGGCGGCGCGGGGATCTTCGTAGTGGTGTATCTCATGCCTGATGGCATCGCGTTCGGCCTGGCTCAGGACGAAGCCGTCCCCCTTGCCCTGGCACGAACTCTGCCCCTGCGGGGTCTGATTGTTTTGGCACTGACATTGCTGGCTCATGGCTTAACCTTTTGTGGCTTGTCCTTTTTGTCGCGTAACGGTTGTTTAGTAACAGCGGTTACTCAACGATCCACATCCGACATAACGAAATCGATACTGCCCAGGTAGGCGATGAGATCCGACACCATGCTGCCTTTGATCACCGAGGGGATCTGTTGCAGGTGAGCAAAGCTCGGGGTGCGGATCCGGGTCCGGTAGCTCATGGTAGAGCCATCGCTGGTCAGGTAATAACTGTTGATCCCCTTGGTCGCCTCTATCATCTGGAAGGATTCGGCGGCTGGCATTACCGGGCCCCAGGACACTTGCAGGAAGTGGGTGATCAGGGTCTCGATGTCTTGCAGGGTGCGATCTTTGGGCGGTGGTGTGGTGAGCGGGTGATCTGCCTTGAATGGCCCAGCCGGCATGTTCTTCACACACTGATCTATGATACGCAGGCTCTGGCGCATCTCTTCGAGGCGTATCATGCCACGGTCGTAAACATCGCCATTGGCACCGACTGGCACCTCGAATTCGAACTGATCGTAGCCCGAATAAGGGCGCCATTTGCGCACGTCGAAGTTGAGGCCGGTGGCGCGCAGACCGCCCCCTGTGACGCCCCACGCCAATGCCTGCTCTGTGGTGTAGGAGGCGACGCCTATAGTGCGGCCGCGCAAGATGCTGTTGCGCATGGCAGCCTTCTCGTAATCCATCAGTCGCTTGGGCAGCCAGTCCAGCAGGTTCTCCTGGATGAGACGAGCCCAGCCCACCGGCAGATCGTGCGCCACGCCACCAATACGGAACCAGGCCGGGTGCATGCGCGCGCCCGTGATGGCTTCGATGATGGTGTAGATCTTTTGGCGATCGGTGAAGGTGAAGAAGACGGGGGTCATGGCACCCACGTCCTGGATATAGGTACCGAGGAACAGCAGGTGGCTCTGGATACGGAACATCTCCGCCAGCATCACCCGGATCACGTCGACCCGGTGGGGCACCTTGATACCCGCCAGCTTCTCGACCGCCAGCACATAAGGCAGGTTGTTCATGACGCCACCCAGGTACTCGACCCGGTCGGTATAGGGGATGTAACTGTGCCAGGACTGACGCTCCCCCATCTTCTCGGCCCCACGGTGGTGATAGCCGATGTCTGGCACGCAGTCGCGGATCTCCTCACCATCGAGCTGCAGCACCAGCCGGAAGGCGCCGTGAGCGGAGGGGTGGTTCGGGCCGAGGTTCAAGAACATGTAGTCCTCGTTCTCGTTGCCCCGGTTCATGCCCCACTCTTCGGGTTTGAACAGCAGGTTATCCTGCTCCTGATCCTGTTTGACCGTATCGAGCATGAAGGGATCGAATTCGGTGGCGCGCGCCGGATAGTCCTTACGCAGCGGGTGTCCTTGCCAGCTTTTGGGCATCATGATGCGGGTCAAATGGGGGTGACCATCGAAGTGAATGCCCATCAGATCCCACACTTCCCGTTCGTACCAGTTGGCGTTGGGGAAGTGGCGGCTGACGGTTGGCAGGCTCAGATCGCTCTCTTTGAGCGGCACCTTCAGCATCACATCGGCGTTACGGTCGATGGAGATGAGGTGATAGAAGAGGGTGAAGTCGCTCTCGGGCAGGCCGTCGCGATGGCTACGCATCCGCTCGTCAGTGGCGCTGAGATCAAACAGCATGACGAACGGGGAGGGGAGCTTGCGCAAGAAGCCCATCACGTCCAGCAGCAGCTCGCGGGAGAGCCAGAGCACAGGCACGCCGGTGCGGGTGGTCTGAACGGTGAAGCGCTCGGCGCCGAAGTGGGCAAACAGCTCGCCGACTACCTGGGCATCCTGGTGATCGCCCGGTTGCCACTGGGCCATGGTGTAGTTACTGGGGAATTCTCGGGTCAGTTTCATGATCAGATCTCATCCGGCGTGCGCAGGTTGGTTACGTTGATCCGCTCGCCGCGCTTGCGTTCCTTCTCGGCTTGCATCTGGGGACGGTAGATCCCCTGATCGCCCACCACCCAGGAGAGGGGGCGGCGCTCCTTGCCGATGGAGTCTTGCAGCAACATCAGGGCTTGCAGGAATGCCTCTGGACGGGGCGGGCAGCCAGGAATGTAGACGTCGACCGGCAGGAACTTGTCCACGCCCTGTACCACGGAGTAGATGTCATACATACCGCCCGAGTTGGCACAGGCGCCCATGGAAATGACCCACTTGGGTTCGAGCAGCTGCTCGTAGAGGCGCTGAATGACTGGCGCCATCTTGATGAAGGGCGTCCCTGCTATCACCATGAAATCGGCCTGACGCGGCGAGGCACGGATGACTTCCGCCCCGAAGCGAGCTACGTCATGGGGAGAGGTGAAGGCGGTACACATCTCCACGTAGCAGCAGGAGATGCCGAAGTTGTAGGGCCAGAGGGAATTCTTGCGACCCCAGTTGACGGTGTCTTGCAACACCTCCTCGAGACGCCCCATCATGATGCCGCGTTCAGCCTGTTGCGCCAGCGGATCATCGACGGTCTGGCGTTGTTCCTGGGGGTAGCGCTCAACTGGCGCATCCGGGTCAATCCGGGTCAGGGTGTACTTCATGGTGCAACCTCAAAGGGAATATCGGTCATTCAGTCTGGCTTCTTGTCAGTCAGAGCGCGTTTCTTTGGTGCCCAGTCGAGGGCGCCGATGCGCCACAGGTAGATAAGACCTACCAGCAGCAGAGTGATAAAGATGGTGGCTTCGATAAAGCCGACCCAGCCACTCTCCCGAACGGAGACGGACCAGGCGAACAGATAGAGGGCCTCGACGTCGAAGATGACGAAGAACATGGCGACCAGGTAGAACTTGGCGGAGAAACGCAGACGGGCATTGCCAACCGAATCTATGCCCGACTCGAAGGGCTTGTTTTTGGCTCGGCCGTAGGCTCGGCCTCCCAGCAAGGCGGCCAGACCTATCATGATCAGACACAGGCAAATGGCTGCAACGACATAGATAGCAAAAGCCCAATGCTGGACAGCGATATCAGCAAACATATAGGTTTTCCCTAACCGAATTAATCATGTGACTTAACAATGGTGTTACGCATTATGCCACTTCCATACTGATTTACATGTCATTTCAAAGGATTAATTATTAATCATCGGGAGGAAAATCGTATTTTGCTAGCAATGTCAATTTTCTCATTTGAGAATCATTTCCAACGGCGAGAATAGACCTGGAAAAGGGCGCTCAGCAGAGTTTGCCTAGGCGTGACATACAAAGGAGAGCAGGGGATACGGGTCGGATGACAGGAGCAAGTCTGGCAAGATGATGTGCAAAGAAAACCCCGCAGGGCGGGGTGTGTTGATCATGGTTTGAGGATGGGGAGCGCCTCTTCCGCGGCCTTGCCCTGGGAGAGGGTGATCTCGACCCGGCGGTTGGCCTGTCTATGCTCCGGCGTGTCGTTGGCATAACGTGGCTGGGCATCGGCCACCCCCTGAGCGATGACCCTGGTTGCATCCAGCTTGGGGTTGGTGAGCAGGGTATGGACGATGGAGGCCGAGCGCAGCACTGACAGCTCCCAGTTGCTGCGATAGAGCTCTATCGGCGCCTGCGAGTTGTCTGTGTGGCCGGTCACCACCACCTTGCCCGGGATGTCTGCCAGTATGCCGGAGATCTTGTTGACCAGCGGGATGAACTGGGGCTGCAGGAAGGCCGAATCGGCCGGAAACAGCGCCTTCTCGCCGATGCGGATCACCAGCTGGCTGCCAAGCTGCTCCACCTCCAGATCCTTGGATTCAATCTGTGCCTTGAGCTGCTGCTCGAGCTTCTTCTTGGTGACCTGTACCCACTCTTGTTCCTTGGTCTTGTGCGGCCATGCCTCGGTGGCACTCGGCTTCTCAGAGGCCCCTATGGTTTCGTTGAAGGGATCTGCCGCTGCGGTCGGTGCCTCTTTTTCCAGCACAGTCTCTTTATCCGGACTGCTGGGGGTCGTCCTGGATTCGGGCTCCAGGATCCCGGTGCCGCCCTGCATCACAGGAGAGCCTGCCGGTGGAGAGATGAGGCCGATTTTACCCAGCGACTCGATGAAGCCCTGGATCAGCACCCGGGTCTCGGACTGTTTGGCCATGGCAAAGGAGTAGAGCACCACGAACAGGGCGAACAGCAGGGTCATGAAATCGGCATAGGAAACCAGCCAGCGTTCGTGGTTTTCCGGCGCTTCAGGCTTTTTCTTTTTGGCCACCATGGCCTCCCAGATAAGGTTCGAGGGTAACTTGTAACCGGGCTTGCGACTCGCCATCCACGATGCAGAGGATACCGGTCAAGGTCATCTCCTTGTAGTGGCGGATATCATGGGCAAACCCCTTGTAGCGGTTACCGAAGGGAAGAAAGATCAGGTTGGCGGCACCCACCCCGTAGATGGTGGCGATGAAGGCCACCGCGATGGCCCCCCCCAGCTTGTCAGGGGCATCCAGCAGGCCCATGGCGTGGATCAGGCCAAATACCGCACCCACTATCCCCATTGTCGGGCAGTAGCCGCCCATGGCCTCATAGAATTTGACGGTCTGCTCGAGATCCTCATGCTCGAACTCGATCTCGTTTTCCAATACCTCGTGGATCTTGGTTTTCTCGTAGCCATCGACCATCATTTGTACCCCTTTTTTCAGGAAGGGATCCTTGATATCGTCGATCATCCCCTCCAGAGCCAGCATGCCGCTGCGTCTGGCGTTGCCGGCCAGGGTCTCCAGCAACTGTGCCTGTTCCAGCATGTCGAGCTTGGGGGGGGAGAGTAGCCACTTGAAGCGTTTGAAGGTTTTACCGACGACGGAGAAGGGAAACTGGGTCAGTGCGGCACCGATCGTACCGCCTATCACTATGAGGAAGGCTGGCAGATCGAGCAGGGCGCTGGGATGGCCCCCCTCGATGATATTACCGCCAAGGATACAAACTATTGCAAAAACAAGGCCAATCAAGCTCATTTTTTGTACGTCCTTGGATATTGATAATGGCTAGTGTAGCTATTTAAGTATCAGTTTTTCAAAATGATATCCAATCGGTGAGCAATAAATCAGGGTCGTGTCCGGCGGGGACATATTTTACGGCGCAGGGCGGAACGCCGGTCTGGGCAGGGTGAGAAACAAGGCATGCTCATACCGAGGTGGGCAAGGACGCCTGATAGGGAGAATGTCACCGCGGGGATGCCGGTGTGTTGCGAGAGGAGGGGGAGAGCATTCGCCGGTCGAGAGCAGATGGCGCAGGCCACAAAGCAAAAAGCCCGACCAGTTAGGTCGGGCTTAGCGATTTGGCGGTGAGGGAGGGATTCGAACCCTCGATACGTTGCCGTATACACACTTTCCAGGCGTGCTCCTTCAGCCACTCGGACACCTCACCAAATTTTTGACCAGGGTTTAACGTGTTTGGCCAACACTTCATTCGCCGCGCCGTTGCGCTGGAACGGGGCGTAATTTAGGGGAAAGGGCTGCCAGGGTCAACCATTTTTCCCCTTATTTTTCATAATCTTTATCGAATGCCTATCCCTTGAACAGAATGCCGGTTTTTTAAACCTGATCAGGGCTTGTCCAAGATGATCAGACTGTCGGGCAGCTCATTCTGATCCCGGGTCGCCGGGAAGGCATCGGTCAGGATGGCGCGGGTGCGCTCCACGCACTCGATGAATCCCTGTTCCACCTCCCGGTTGCGTACCCGTTGAGTGAAGTCGTCGATGATCGCCTGCCACAGGGCATTGTCGATATGCTGGGCGATGCCGTCATCCACCAGTATTTCCACATAGTGTTCGGCCACAGAGACGAAGATCAGCACCCCCAGCCGTTCCCGAGTGCGGTGCAGCCCTTGTTCGACAAACTGCAGGCGAGCCATCAGCGCCGCCCTGCGCTGGCGTACCTGCTTCGGGATCAGATACATCTTGATGGGGGTCCAGTGGAACAATATGCTCAGCAGCAGCCACACCGACCACTGTGCTAGCAGGATCTCGTACCAGCCGAGCCAGAAGCCGAGCTCAAACACCAGCAGGGGGGTGAGCATGGCAATCAGCGCCGCCCACAGGGTGGGAATATAGCGATAACCGTCACTGGCTGGCGCCAGCACTGTGACCAGTTCAGCATCCGTTTCCAGCTCCGCCTCGCGAACCTTGGCCTGCAGCGTGTGGAAGAACTGTTTAGAAATCATAGTGTCGTCTCTTCATGCCTGTATTCCTGTTACCAACCACCGGAGGCTCCGCCGCCGCCAAAACTGCCGCCGCCCCCACTGAAACCGCCACCGCCGCCGCCCCGGCTGCCGAAGCTGCCGGCACCGAAGCCTCCTGTCAGCAAAGCCGCGCGGCGTCGGCCACCGCCACCGCCGCGCAGGTTATGCAGCACTAGCATCACAATCACCATCAGGATGAACAGCCAGGGACCGCCCAGCCTCTCCTTTTGTTTGGGAGTGTCCACCGGCGTGTACTCACCCGCCAGCGCCTGCATGATGCCCCTGCTGCCTGCGACCACACCGGCGGCCATGTTGCCACGCTTGAAGGCGGGCAGTATCCGGGCCTGGATGATGTTGGCCGCAATGGCGTCGGGCAGGGCACCTTCCAGCCCATAACCCACTTCGATGCGCACCTTGCGCTCATCCTGTGCGATCAGCAGCAGGACGCCGTTGTTTTTGCCTTTCTGACCAATGCCCCAGTGGCGACCGAGCTGGTAGCCATACTCCTCTATGGTTCCACCATCCAATGTATCGATTGAGACCACCACCAGCTGGATGCCGCTGCGCCTTTCAAATGCGGCCAGTTGCTGGGTCAGCTGATGGGCTTGCTTACGGGACATCAGGTTTGCCTCATCCACTACCCGGCCGCTGAGGGCTGGAAAGGTGGGGGCGGCTTGCAGCGCCGCCATCCACAGCAGCAGACAGGGCAACAGCCAGCGGGCAAGCCTGCTCATTGGAAGCTGACCTTGGGCGCCTCATCGGCACCTGGCTTGGCACTGAAACTCGGTTTGGCCTCCAGATCCGAATAGAGCAACTTGGACCAGATGACGCCGGGGAAGGTACGGATCTCGGTATTGAACTGGCGCACCGCCTCTATGTAGTCGCGACGGGCCACCGAGATACGGTTCTCGGTGCCTTCCAGCTGTGCCTGCAGGGTGAGGAACTGCTGATCAGCCTTCAGGTCCGGATAGCGTTCGACCACCACCATCAGCCGGGCGAGGGCGCTGGAGAGCTGGTTCTGGGCCGCTTCAAACGCCTTGAGCTGGGCAGGATCGCTCACCTGCACGCTGCCGACCCGGGCCCGGGCGTCGGTGACCGCTTTCAGGGTCTCCTGCTCGTGGCTGGCGTAGCCCTTGACGGTGGCCACCAGATTGGGAATGAGATCGGCCCGGCGCTGGTACTGGTTCTCAACCTGGCCCCAGCTCGCCTTGACCTGTTCATCCAGGGTCGGAATGTTGTTCATGCCGCAACCCGTCAGTCCCAGCAGCAGGGTCAGGGTCAACAGGCTCTGCGTTGTCCGGCGCCAGAGTGAAGTGGCCATCTTGTTGTTCTCCATTGAAATTTCTAGCGGATATAGGTGCACCATAACAGCTTGTGGTCAACTGCCACAACGGGCGGGCAGCCTGGGTTTGCTGTACGTCATCGAGACCTTGGGTAATTGCGGCTTGTCCTTGAGCCAGGAGGCCAGCTCGGCGTCGCAGCCATTGCCGGGCGGGATCGGGGCTTGGGGTTGGCAATCCGGACTGCCAGCCGGACAGTGCAGCCGCACATGGAAGTGGCTGAAGTGGCCGACCCAGGGACGTAGCTTGGCGACCCAGGGTTCATCAGCGGCCCGCTTGCACACCTCGCCCTTGAGCACCGGATTGATAAAGATGCGGGCAACCTCGGGCTTGCTGGCCGCCAGGCGCAGCAGTTCCAGTTGCTGGGGACCGAAACGTCCCGGCAAGACCCGGTAACTGGGCTCGTCGATCAGCGCCCACTCCTTGGGGGCATCTTGTTCCCATTTGCTGATGGGCTGGTTGGCCATCCGGAACCAGATGTCGGCATCGAGCCCGGTCTGGTGGCTGCGATGGCCCGAGCTGAAGGGGCCGCCGTGGGCCATGGCCAGATCGGCGATATAGAGATCCGGCATGCCGGCCATCCGGGTCTGGTTTGCCAGGGTCGTGAGATAATGAATAAGGTCGGGGTGACCGTAGTAGCGCAGTCGTTTGCTGCGGATCACCTGATAGCCGGGCCCTGTCAGCGGGAGGGCCATGCTATGTTTGAGGCAGCCGGCCGAATAGCCGCCAATGGCTTCAGGGGCGATTGGGCGGGCACCGGCATGCAGGGCACTGGCCATGAACAGCAGGGTGGTAGCAAGCATGAGACTCCCGACAATTACGCTAAGAGGTGGGCTCAGATAACCCCAATCATATCAAGAGTCTGGCGAGGTCGTCACCCGACTTGCCGGTCGGGTTGCATCTTGGCGTCCGGCTCCCGCACAATGCGCGACACATCTAGGTGAGCGCACGAGAACATAAGGAGAACGAGATGAAGGTGAGTGAGCTGGTGGATAAGGCGGGGCTCTGTTGCCTGATGCCTCCCGCCCGACGTTTTTATCCTGTGATGGGGATCTTGCTGCTGGCGAGTCTGGTGACTGTGCTGGCCGCCGTCGGCCTGGGCTATCCGGCGATGGGGCTGCTGCCCTGGGTGGGGGTGGTGTTTGGCGGCATAGTGCTGTTGATGATGGTGTTGCCTCGCAACTGGCAGCGCTGGCGACTGGCCGAACTTGCCTGGGACGATGAGCGCCTCTACCTGCTCAATGGCAGCGATGACAGGGCACTGGCTCTGCCAAGAGCGGCTCTGGTCGGCATTGAGCGGGATCGCACGGTGGGCCACGACGGCCAGTGGCTGGCGTTCAGCCTGGATCTTCGGCTCGATGGTGAGCAGCTTGCGGCGGCGACCAAACTGATGGGGCTAGGTCGTGAGGGCACCCACGAAGTCGCACCCGGCATTTATCGCTTTGGCTTTAAACGGGCCTGGCATGGTCGCCGCGCACTCAAGGAGATGCTCAAGGCGCTGCTTCCCATGTGAGCTGACTATTTTCTCGACAATCCGCCTCAAAGCTCAGATACTGCCAGTGACTCGAATTGATCTTGCCTGTTCTGTTCACCCAAGAGATCAATGGCTTGAGTGAACAAAATGGGGAGTGCCTCGGCATGATGCCCTGGCAGGTCCGGCATGGAGGGTGTGCCCTTACTTCTGTGTTGGTGATTGGATAGAGAAGGCACCTTGAATCGAGAGTGGATGGCATGAAGATTTACGTAGGTAATCTGTCGTACCGGATGACGGCCGACGAACTGACAACCGTGTTCAGCCAATTTGGGCAGGTAGAAAAGGTCGATATCATCATCGATCGTGATACCGGTCAGTCCAAGGGGTTTGGCTTTATTGAAATGCCTGTCAATGGCGATGCTGAGAAGGCTATCGCCGGTTTACATGGCACCGAAATCGGTGGCCGCACCATCACAGTCAACCAAGCCAAACCGAAGACAGATGCACCACGTGGTCGCCCCCAGCGTCATCGTTGAGTTGCCTTGATAATGCAGAACGGCATGGGTATCCCCCATGCCGTTTTTGTTGGTGCGTTATGCCACTGCCATACAGGGTCAGGGCACGTCATACCCGAGCGCCGCCTTGCGAATGCGGAACCACTGCTGGCGGTTGAGCACGATGGACTCGGCGGCCACGGCGGCGGCGATCCGCTCCCGCTTGCCTGAGCCTATCAGCGGCAACGGCTGGCTTGGCAACATCATCACCCAGGCGTAGACCAGCTGCTCTATGTGCTGAGCGCCCACTTCATGGCGGATCTGCTCGAGCTCGGCGCGTAGCGGCGCATACTCCTGGCCGTTGAACAGGCGTCCGCCACCGAGGCAGGACCAGGCCATGGGCTTGATGCGCAGTTGCTGGCATTGATCCAGGGTGCCATCCAGGGTGGTGCTCTGGTTCAGCGGCGAGATCTCCAGCTGGTTGGTGACCAGCGGGAAGGGCAGGCGTGACTGCAGCAGCTCGAACTGGCGAGGGGTGAAGTTGGATACCCCCAGATGTTTCACTTTGCCCGCCTGTTTCAGGCTGATGAAGGCATCGGCCACCTCGTCGGCATCCATCAGGGGATCGGGGCGGTGGATCAGCAGTAGGTCCAGATAGTCGGTGCCGAGCTTGCGCAGGGAGTTTTCGGCACTGGCGATGATGTGCGCCTTGCCGGTGTTGTAGTGGTTGAGCGCATGTTCCGGCTTGGCGGTGAGGGCGATGCCGCATTTGCTGACGATTTCCATTCGGGCGCGCAGGGAGGGCTCAAGGCGCAGGGCCTTGCCGAACGCCTCCTCGCACTGGTAACCGCCGTAGATGTCGGCGTGATCCAGGGTGGTCACTCCCAGGTCCAGGTGGTACTTCATCAGATCGAGCAGCGCTGCCGGGGAGAGTTGCCACTCCATCAGACGCCAGTAGCCCATGATGAGGCGGGAGAAGATCGGGCCCTGCTCGTGCAGGGCAACGCGAGATACAGACATGAGTGACTCCTTGGGAAATTAATGCTGCCAGCATCTTGGTCTCTTCTGCCTGGCAAGGCAATAATGCGTTTTTTGTTCACTCGAACTTTGGTTCTGACAGGAGACATATGGAAGGATTTGCCGAGCGGTTGCGGAGTCTGATCGGGGTGGGCAGCATCAGCGCGTTTGCGCGTAAAGTCGGTTTGAGTGAAGCCCTGATCCGCAAATATCTGAAGGGGGCAGAGCCTGGCCTTGGCAAAGCAAACCAGATCGCCATGGGGGCCAACTGCTCGCTGGAGTGGCTTGCCACCGGTTGTGGTTATCTTTACCGACAGGCAGAAGTGGTGGATCGGGAGGCGCTGGCCGCCGCAGGTACCCTGCTGCAGGAGTTGCAGCCGGAGCAATCCCTGCCTGATGAAAGGCAACTGGTGACCCTGCTCGCCTACTACCAGTTCTTGCGCAGCCACAAGAGGGCCGACGGCTTCCTGGATCTGGCGTTGGCGCGCGAATTTGGCAAGCACCTCAATGAGGCATAAACCCGGATGGGCATAGCCAATCAACTCTTGGCGGCAGCCGGTTATTATTCTGATAACCTCTAAACAGACGGCAGATCCGGGGAGAGGGCGATGGGCTATCTGATCTTGGGCAGTGGTGGATTGGGCACGGCGCTGGCAAGGGAGCTGTCGGCTCGTGGCGAGGAGTGGGTGCTGGCCGGCAGGCAATTGCCCAAGGGGCTGGATCCGGCCTGCTACTTCCCGTTGCAGGATGTGGAGCCACTCTCTTTCGATGCGCTGTTCACCCTCTATGACACAAGCCCCCTGCCGAGCGTGGTGATCAACACCATAGGCCTGTTGCACGACATCAACTTCATGCCGGAGCTGTGGGTGGAGGAGGTCAATCCCAAGTGGCTGTGCGACAGCCTGCTGGCCAATGCCTGGCCACATCTGGCCCTCGGCGCCTGCCTGAGCCGCCGCATGACCCCGGATGCCAGCTTGTGGCTCTGTTCTCTCTCCGATCTGGCCGGTAGCCTGACCGACAATGAGACGGGCTGCCGCTACAGCTACCGGATGAGCAAGGCGGCCCTCAACATGGGGGCCAGGACGCTGGCGCTCGAATGGCGGGAGCGTTTCCCCGGAGCAGGGGTGATCACTGTGCACCCGGGCTCCATGGACACCCCCATGAACCAGCCCTTTCTCCATGAGCTGGCCCCCGCCAGCCTGCAGGATCCTGCATTGATCGCCCCCCGTTTACTGGCTCTGATCGCCGGTTTATCGTTGGCGCAATCCGGCGCCTTTGTGGATCTGCAGGGGCAGCCGCTGCCCTGGTAAGCCGTCACCGGGCTCACATTCCAGCGACGCCCTGCTTGCCAAGCCCGCCCGGGCTGGCTAACGTCGTCCTCCTGCACCAGGAGGGATGTCATGCGCTATATCGATTTACGAAGTGATACGGTCACCCAGCCCACGGATGCCATGCGTCAGTGCATGCTCCATGCCGAGGTCGGGGATGATGTCTATGGGGAGGATCCGGGCGTCAACGCGTTGGAAGCCTATGGCGCCGACCTGCTTGGAAAAGAGGCTGCGCTGTTTGTGCCATCCGGCACCATGTCCAACTTGCTGGCGGTGATGAGCCATTGCCAGCGTGGGGAAGGGGCTGTACTGGGCTCGGCAGCCCACATCTATCGCTATGAGGCGCAGGGTTCTGCTGTGCTGGGGTCTGTGGCCCTGCAACCTGTGCCCATGCAGGCTGATGGCTCGCTGGCGCTGGCGGATGTGCGAGCGGCCATCGCCCCTGACGATGTTCATTTTACCCAGACTCGCCTCGTCTGCCTCGAAAACACCCATAACGGCAAGGTGCTGCCCTTGCCTTATCTGCGCGAGATGCGCGAACTGGTCGATGAGCATGGTTTGCAGTTGCATCTGGACGGTGCTCGTCTGTTCAATGCCGTGGTGGCGAGTGGCCATACGGTGCGCGAGCTGGTCGCGCCGTTTGACAGTGTCTCCATCTGCCTCTCCAAGGGGCTGGGAGCGCCGGTGGGATCGCTGCTGGTGGGTTCTCATGCCTTTATTGCCCGTGCCAGAAGGCTGCGCAAGATGGTGGGTGGCGGTATGCGTCAGGCGGGGATCCTGGCTCAGGCTGGCCTGTTTGCGTTGCAGCAGCATGTGGTACGCCTCGCGGACGATCATCGCCGTGCCAGACGGTTGGCCGAGGGGCTGGCTGCGCTGCCTGGCATCAGGCTGGATCTGGCGCAGGTTCAGACCAACATGGTGTTCCTGCAACTGACGAGTGGCGAGAGTGCACCCTTGCTGGCCTTCATGAAGGCGCGGGGGATCCTCTTCTCCGGTTATGGCGAGCTGCGGCTGGTGACCCATCTGCAGATCCACGATGATGACATTGAAGAGGTGATTGACGCCTTTACCGAGTATCTCGGGGCGTGACAATCTCATGGAATGAACCAGGGCGCCGCGGCGCCCTGTGTTGTTTGCGGCTGGCTCAGGCTTGCCGCTGGCCACTTATCAGCATGGCCTCGTCGGTGGCATCGTAGATCATCACGGCGATATGGGTCACCTGGCCACCAAAGTCGGCCAAGGGCACCAGGGTCAGATTCTGGAACATATGGGGGGCCGAGCCCGTGATGGGGCGGTAGTTGGAGAAACGCAGCAGATAGGGTTTCTGCTCCCAGGTGCTGAAGGCGCGATTGTTGAGCTTGAACACCATGTTGGCCTTGCGCTCGAACCAGGCCCTGTCCACATCGGGGAAGAGATCGAACAGCACGCCATCGCGTACCTCACCGGCTAACCTGCCGCTGTGGCTTTCCATGAAGCCGTTCCACACCTGTACCCGGTACGCCTTGTCAAGCACCACCAGCCCCACGTCCAGATTCTGGACTATGTTCATCAGCCAATGAAATTCACGAATTTCCATGGTCACTCCCTAGAGCATGTGCATGATTTTATTGTTCATGGTGGCGATGGAATCTTCGGTAAACAGCAGCAGCAAGTCACATTGCACCGCGTAATCCTGGACCCGATAGTTGATCTCGATGGCCAGGGTGCGGCGCCAGCGGCTCTTGTTGGTGTTAATGAGATCCTTGATGGACCTGTGCTGGCCGAGCACCACCGGGTGACCTTGGCTGAAAGGGGTATCGAGCTGGCTGGCGTAACCGCGCAGGAAGGCGCCGATCAGCACGTTGGCTGTGTCCATCAAGAGTTCCAGCTCGGCATTGCGATCCAGCGCCCCCTGGTGGTTCATCAGCCGGGCCAGATCCGTGAAGCTGGAGTCGTGGAACAGGATCAGTGCTTCGCCGGCGATCCCCGCCCCGATGAAGCCCTGACAGACGGCGGAGAGGGTATCCGAGTCGGCGGCGGCCGAGAGGGCCATGTGCAGCTCAGAGACCTCCAGTACGTTGACGTTGGGAATGGGCAGCACCACAAAGGCGTTGAGCAGGCGGGCAAGCAAGTCGGCGGCCTGGCCCATCGAGATGTTGGCGAGCTCCTGGTAAACGTCGCGGATCTCGGGGGTGAGCTTGACGCCAATATCAGCATCAGGCCCACCTGCCGTCAGGCCTTCAAGCAAGGCAGGCGCAGCGGCAACACCATTGGGTTGCCACAAACCGTGTTGCCTGAGCAGGGCACTCAGGGTTTCGGGGGCGGCCGGTTTCTTGATGAAATCGAGGGCGCCAAGACTCATGACCCTTTGATGTGCCTCGGGCTGGATGTCGCCAGAGACGACGAACACCTTGTTGCGCAGCCCTTCCTGTTGCAGGGTCTCCAGCACCCCGTAGCCGTCCATCTCCGGCATGGTCAGATCCAGAAAGATCAGATCGCCATGCCCCATCAGCACCTGTTCCACCCCTTCGAGCCCGTTTGCAGCGTAATGCAGCGTCACATCCCAGTCGGCAGGAAGGGCGCGGGCCAGCTGTTTACGAGCGAATCCTGAGTCATCACATATCAATACATTCATAGTGTTAGGCTGGCCTGGTCAACGAGAATTGTTATTAGTGTGGCCCGCTGACGGTCAGATGCAACGGGACAGACTGGTTGCCGGTGAAAATTGGTTGTCCCATTGGTGGTTCCGGTAGCGCGCTGAGTATTTTTCAACGAATTCAGCGAACATCTTAACACGTAGTGGGGCGAACTGAGGCTGACAGCGCAACATATAGAAGGGGCGATTGCCGGTTTGCCAGTCAGGCAGCACGGCAACCAGTTGCTCATCCTGCAGGAAGGGGTGGACGTAGTGGTGAGGTGCGTTGACTATTCCCAGGTGCCGTCTGGCGGCCCTGACTGCCGCCTGGGTCTGGTTGACGGTGAGCTTGGCGGTGCGCTTGATCTGCACTGTCTGCTCGTCCCGGCCGGTCAGTTGCCAGTGCTGATGGGGCCAGCAGTAGATCAGGGAGTGCTCCTCCAGCTGGGCCGGGTGAGTCGGTGTGCCCATCTTCTCCAGATAGAGCCTGGAGGCGAACAGGCCGTATTCGATGTGACCGAGACACTGGGCATTGGTCATGGATTGCGGCAGTTCACCGTTGAAAAACACCAGATCCCGATCGTTGTGGAGCAGGTGCTGATGATCATTGGTCTGGGTGATGTCGAACCGCACCGCTGGGTAGTGCAGGCCAAAATCCGCCAGCATGTCGACCAGTATGGTGTTGGAGAGTGCGATGGGCGCGGCGAGGCGGATCACCCCGTTAATGTCGGCTTCCCGGCCCTGAATTTCACCGGTAGCCTGCTCAATCTCGGCCAGCGGGGTACACAAACGCTCGTAATATCTGAGCCCATCGTCGGTGAGGCGGAGTTTGCGGGTGGATCTGTGTAGCAAGGAGCAGCCGAGCTGCTCTTCCAGCTGAGAAATACGTCGACTGATGGTGCCAGTAGGCATGCCCAGTGCGGCAGCCGCATGGGAAAAACCTCCCTCTTGCACCACCTTGACGAACAGATAAAACTCTTCGATGTACTTCATAAGCGGTGTTCTGGGTGTAACAAGGGAGTGACCTTAAAAAGAGCCGCCCGCCTTGGCAAGTGCAATCCGGCGTTTAATTGATCTGGATTAGATTCGACTCCCGCTGGTATTGGTGCAACAGACGGACAAATTCGGCAGGGTCCCGATCCAGGCTGTTGTCCGGCACCAGCAGATCGTAACCGAGCAGGTCACGCAAGCGGGTCATGCGATTGGCCAGCATTGCGATGACCCCCTCGTAGCGCTGACCAGATGGGGAGCGAAAGTGGCTCTCCTCCAGCAGACCTTCTCCCTGAAAGGCATCACCGCAGCTGCCGCTGGCACAATCTTGCCGTTCACTGCGCAGGGCTTGCAGTAGCACGGCCCTCTGTTCTGTCAGCAGGCGCACTGCCAATCTGGGTGTGATCAATGTCAAAAAATCGTCGTAATCTTTTATCTTCAAACCTATGTAGGGCAGGGCAACCAGGTCCCAGCCCAGATGAATGAGTGGTTGGTCAATACGTTGAATATTTCTCCATTTCAGGATCCAACCACCGTATTTATGGTGATATTGCAAACAATCGTGACAGAGCGAGAGGCTGAAATGGGGTTCAACCAGTTTCAATGAGCCGATAAATATCATCAGCAGACCCGCCAACAGGCCGGAGATGAAGGGGATTAGTGGTTGTTCACGGAATAAAAAAAGTATAAAAATCATAGTAATGGTTACTATGATGCCCAACAATATCAAGGTGAGTCCGTTTTTCCTGACCATGGGTTTCACATGTAGCGTTTTCATATGAAGTCAGCCCTTGTGCGCATGCTTATTTCCAGATTATGGGCTGGATCCGATTTTGTACCAGCGCCGGGCGTCCCGAGAGGGCGTCTTGTTGCAGGGTTTCCCTGTGATCACACATCATGAATCACCATATTAGATGAATACGCTAGACGAACGGTTATTGAACGGGATGGATGTGCTGCATACCCCGATCTGGGTTTATGACATCCAACATCATCATATCTACTGGGCTAATCGCACCGCATTGGGGGTGTGGGAAGCCAGCTCGCTTGCCGAACTGCAATCACGTGACTTCTCGGCCGACATGGCCGATGCCATCGACTTGTTGCTACAGCGCTATCTCGGTGATTTTCAGCAGGGACGCAGCTACAGCGAGTGGTGGACGCTCTCGCCCAAGGGGGTCAAGAAGCAGATCTACCTGCGGTTGTCCGGCGTTCAGCTGGCCGGTCGCTTGATGATGATGACGGAGGCGGTGATCGACGCCGATACCCTCTATCAGGAGTCCTCCCTCGCCACCGGCGATACCCTGGCCTGTCTGTTTGACAATCAGGGTCGGTTGGAGAGTGGCAACCACCATTTCGACATGTGTTTCGGTGACCAAGTCAACCTGCTCTCCCAGGTGTTTTCCGGCAACGACCAAGCCTTCTATCAGAAGCTCTCCCGACTCGATGAAGTCGTGGCGGAGGGGGAGTGCCGGACGCTCAAGGGGATGCGCTGGTTCCAGTACCAGTTCCGTCATATCCAGCAGGGGGCGCAGATCCTGCTCACCATGCGCGACATAACGGACCGCAAGCTCGAGGAGCTGGAACATCGCCATCTGGCCTGGCATGACTCGCTGACCGGGCTGCTCAACCGTTACGGCCTGATGAAATCCCTCGAGGCATATTGCGGTCTGGGTGGGCGCTTCGCGCTGGTGTTCATGGATCTCGACAACTTCAAGCTGGTCAACGACAACTATGGCCACAAGGCCGGGGATCGTCTGTTGGAGCGGGTGGCCGGTCGGCTCAAGCAGGTTTGCCCGCGAGATGTGGAACTGGCACGCCTCGGTGGGGACGAGTTCACGGCCTTGGTGCCGCTGACTCACGCCAGTAATCGGGCGCAGGAAGTGGCCGATCTCATGCTCTCCCAGATGACCAAGCCGCTGCAGCTGAGCGGGGTGCCCGAGGTGACCATTGGCGGCAGCATAGGCATCGCTATCTACCCGGACGATGCGGATGACGGCGACAATCTGATCACCCGCGCCGACATGGCCATGTATCAGGCCAAGCAGATGGGGCGCCTGCGCTGGCAGCGTTTCACCCCCAGCATGCAGCAGAATCTGCACCGCAAGCTGACCCTGAAGCAATTTCTGGCCAAGGCAATAGGTCGGCAGGAGCTGAGCCTCTGCTACCAACCCCAAGTGGATGTGGCAAAAGGCAAACTGCTTGGTTACGAGGCCCTGCTGCGCTGGCACAACCCTGTGCTCGGCCATGTCTCGCCGGTGGAGTTCATCCCGCTGGCCGAGGAGATGGGGCTGATCCGGGAGATCGGCGGCTGGGTGCTCTCGACGGCACTGGCCCAGATGGCGCATTGGCAGCAGCAGTGGCAGGTGCGGGTGCCGGTCTCGGTCAATCTGTCCGGGTTCCAACTCTCCTCCGCCTTGCCGGAGCTGGTGGCTCAGCAGCTCAAGGCGTATGGCGTGGATGCAGGCCTGCTGACGTTGGAGTTGACCGAGACTGTCCTTATGCTGGATATGAAAGGTTGCATCGAGATCCTCGATGCCCTGAGCGAGCAAGGCATCAAGATCGCCATTGACGATTTTGGTACCGGCTATTCGTCGCTGGCCTACCTGAACCGACTGCCGATCGACACCATCAAGCTGGATCGTTCGTTCGTGGTGGGGCTGAACCTGCCAGTGATCCGTGCCACTGTCGCCATGGCGACCAGCCTGGGGCTTGGCATCATGGCCGAAGGGGTGGAGGATGAGCACGAGCTCGCCGCGCTGCGTTCCCAGGGCTGTCACGTGTTTCAGGGCTTTTTGTTCAGCAAGCCGATGACGGTGGCGCAGGTGGAGGCCAGCGCCTTTCTGGTTAGCTGCAAGGCGGGTGTCTATCCGCTGGCGGGATAGGGTCAAGGAACGTGCATCTGTCATCGTTAGCTGCGAGGGGCCTTGGGCCCCTCCGTTTTTTTGGGTAGAGTGTGGACTTCTTCCTGGAGACATCATGAACCCGACCATAGACCTTATTCTTGCCCATCGCTCCATCCGTCAATTTACCCAAGAACCCATCACGGCGAGCCAGCTCGACCAGATCCTGAGTGCAGCCCAGTCTGCTTCCAGCTCCAGTTTCCAGCAGGCTAATAGCATCATACGGGTGACCGACATGGCCCTGCGCACCCGGCTCGCGGAGCTGGCGGGGCATCAGGCTCATGTGGCCGAGGCGGCCGAGTTTCTGATGTTTTGCGCCGATTATCATCGTCACGGTCAAATCGTGCCGGACGCCCAGACAGGTTATATCGAGCAGCTGATGATCGGCGCCATCGATGGTGCCCTGATGGCCCTAAATGCCCTGCTGGCAGCCCAGTCGCTGGGATTGGGTGGCGTCTACATCGGCGGCATTCGCAATAATCCGGTCGCTGTGAGCGAGGCGCTGGGGCTACCAGACCTGGTTATCCCCTTGTTTGGGCTCTGTCTGGGTCATCCGGCGCAGGTTCCCGAGCAGAAACCCCGTTTGCCCCGGGCGTTGGTTGTGCACGAAAATCACTATCAGGCCGAGCTGGATCGCCCCTTGCTGGCGCGATACGATCAGCAGATAGAGGCCTACTATCAGGCCCGCAGCAGCAATAACAAGCAGCAGACCTGGAGCAGCCAGATCCGGGGCATCCTTGGCAAGGAGGCACGCCCCTTCATGCAGGCATTCTTGCAATCGAAAGGGTTCAACCTCAAGTAATGGGCCCGATGGGCGATACTATGAAGTAATGGCAGTGTTGCCATCACTGCGTGATCCTGATCTCCGCTGCTGATTTGTGGGCCCAGAGCACAATAAATCGTGGGTAAGCTCGACGGTGCGGACTACCTTAAGTGGGTCAGCTGTTGTAGGATCGCGCAATTGGATTGGGACAGGAGTTTGAACATCCTATGATTTTAACCTTGGTATTGCTGTCTATTGGCGCACTCCTGTTTCTGGTTATCGCCTATAACGTGATGCAGCAATATAAGCAGAAGGCAGAGGCAGACAGGCGCCATGCCATCGCTCGTCATAAGGCCGTGGCGGATGAAACCGAAGAGGTGCTGTTGAATGTCAACTTGGTGCCCTTCTCCAAGAACATAGTGTTGTTGCTGCAACACCGTATTCTGGATGCGTACCGGGCGATCGCCTTGGTGATGCCCAACGGCCAGATCAAACAGCGCATCGCCGACGTACAGACCCAGATCAAAAATGTGCAGGAGAACTACAGCAATCAGGATGAGGGGCACTTCAAGACACCCGAATCCGACCGCCAGGCCATTCAGATGCTGCAACTGGTCAAGAAAATGCGTGCTGTGCTGCGGGTCGAGCACAACAAGGGCAAGATAGATCCCCACGGTTTTGCCCAAGAGGATCGTCGCCTCGAGCTGATGCAGCTCAAGATCAACATCTCCAATCTGGTCAAACGGGCCATGGATGCCCAGATCCAGGGGCAATATGGCACTTGTCGTCAGCTCTATACCAAGGGGCTCTCTGCTTTGGCCGGGGTATCTGACAAGGACCCTTATCTGATGGCCCGTGAAGAAGACATGCGTCAGGGGCTGGCCGGGCTGGATGCCCATCTGCAGCAGCACAGCGAGAAAGAGCTGCAGAGCATTAAGAATAAAGAGGCGGATGAGCTGGATGTCCTGTTCCAACCCAAGAAGAAATGGTGATCATGTCCCACCCACTCGATACCACACTGGGGCCCATGGCCCCATTTGTTTGCCAGCTGCTGGCTGAGCTGGATCAACGAGCTGTCCATGTCGATGCCATCGACGTTGACCACCTCTGTTACCGCGCGGCCACGCTGGTCGAATATCAGACTCAGAAGCAGATCTTGGCTTCGTACGGAATCCTTCTGGTGGAAGGCATGATAGGAGGGCGTCCTATTGCCACCTACCAGCTGTATCATCCCGTGCACTGCGGCGACGTCAGCGTGCCCTGCATCGAACTGGCGGCGCCCAAACCGGGCCGCAGCCATCAGGCTGGGCTGGAGCACATAGAGCTGGTGGTGCCGTCACTGCAAGCGCTGGTGGCCGAACATCCCGATGTGCCGTTCAAGACTGGCAACATGGATGATCTTCGCAACCCGGACGTGGGCTTGATGTTGGCGTCGGGCCAGATCAAGTTTCACCTGCGCGCCTTGGCCGAGGTGATCGAGGAAGAGCTGCGCACTGGCGCCGTGGTGCCTGTGCCCGCCGATTATTACGATAACATCGGATTGATGTGAGAGCGGGCACGGGTGCTCGTTGATTATACGCAGTGTAAGCGTGGGAGCCCCGACCGATGACTACGACTGCATATGGCAGGAGAGGGGGCGGGTGGTACGCCCCTTCACGTGACCGAGCCAGAGGCTCAGGCCCGCGGTGACCACCAGCACCAGCTCGATGCCGAGCACCAATCCCACCAAGCCACCCCGCTCCCAGAAGGGGTGCAGGTAGAGGCCTCCCAGGCTGGCTCCCAGATAATACCCCACCAGATAGAGTGACGAGGCGAGCGCCCGGTTATGTTCCACGTGCTGGCCAACCCAGGCACTGGCACAGGCGTGGGCGAGAAAGAACCCGAAGCTCGAGATGAGCAGCCCCGTCAATATGGCCGCCAGCGAGCCGTGCAACAGCAGTGCACTGCCAAGCGCCATCAGCGAGATCCCCGCCAGCAGCAGGCGCTGTGCCCCCCAGCGGTGGGCGCAGCGACCACTCAGGGAGGAGGCGACCGTGCCCGACAGATAGGTCAGGAACAGCATGCCGAGCCACTGGGTGGGTAGGGAGAAAGGATCCTTGGCCAGCAGGAAGGTGAGGTAGCTGTACTGGTTCAAAAACACCATGAAGTTGAGCCCGCCGATGAGATAGGCTCCGACCAGCAGCGGGTTGCCCAGGTGGCTGCTGATGGCCTGCCGGAATTGGCCCGGATCGGCGATGACGGGCACGAAACGGGTCTGGGCGGGCAATAACCAGATGACGAGGGGCAGCAGGGTCAGGCTTATCAGGCCGATGCCGAGAAAAGTGTGTTGCCAGTCGCCAAACCAGCCAGCCAGCAGACCACCGACGACCCGGCCTGCGATCCCGCCGAGCGAGTTGGCGGCGATATAGACCCCGACGGCGGAGAGGAGGGCGCGTTTGCTGAACTCCTCTCCCATATAGGCGATGGCGGTGGCGGGCAGTCCGGCCAGCAATATCCCTTGCAGTATCCTCAGCAGCAGCAGCTGTTCAAACTGGTGTACCAAGCTGATGAGCAGGGAGAGCAGGATGGCACCAGCCAGGCTCCACAGCATGATCCTGCGCCGGCCGAACCTGTCCGCGAGGCGTGCGCAGAGCAGCAGCGAGGCGGCCAGACCTGCAGTGCAGCCAGCCAGTGTCCAGCCCGCGGCCAGCGAGCTGACGGAGAAGACATCTGCCAGCAGTGGCAGCAGTGGATGGGTTTGGTAGAGGTTGAGAAACACCAGGAAGGAACCCAGGCTCAGGGCCAGGGTGGCGCGTCTCCATTCACGGCTGCCTACTTCGATCATATGCGGTTGTCCTGACGGCTTTTGTGCAGAGTAGTGCGCCGCAGAGCATAAATATAATATATTTAAGTTATCCAACTAATAAGATTAATTGATATGGACTTGAAACAGCTCACCTATTTGCTGGCGGTACGGGATGCTGGCTCCTTCACCAGGGCTGCCAATGGTCTGCATGTGGCCCAGCCCGCCATCAGCATGGCCATCGCCAAGCTGGAGCAGCAACTCGAGTTGCGGCTGTTTGACCGGCAGGATCGCACAGTGCGGCTCACCCCGGAGGGGGAGGTGCTCTGCCGTCATGCCGAACGACTGTTGTTGCAGATGCACCAGGCAGAAGCCGAGATGGCCGAATTGAAAGGGCTTGAGCGTGGCGAGGTGCGCATCGGCATTCCCTACATGATGGGCTCTTACTACTTTCCTCCGATCCTGATGGCCTTCAAGCATCGCTATCCCGGCCTCAAGATCCGGGTGGAGGAAGCTGGCTCGCGTGAGCTGCTGAGCCGCATGGTGGATGGCACCCTGGATCTCGCCATCCTGATCACCGGCGATCTGCCACCTGCGCTGGAAGGGGCGCAACTGCTGCGTGAAGAGATGTTGATGGTGGTGGGGGAGGAGCACCCGTTGCGGCAAGTCCCGGCCGTCTCCCTGACCCAGTTTTTCGGCCAGGAGCTGGCCATGTTCCGGCGCGGTTTCTACCACCGCGAGCACATGGAGGCATTGGCGCAGGGGCTGGGCTGTGAGCCCAATATTGCCTTCGAGAGCAACCTCATTCCGTTGCTCAAGGCGGTGGTGAAGCAGGGCTTTGCGGTGACCACCTTCCTGCGGATGGTGCTGGACGAGGAGACTGCCCTGACCGGAGTGCCGTTTGCTCCGCCTATTTTCCTCGATCTCTGCGTGGCGTGGCGCCGGGGGGATCCACTCTCCATGGCGAACCGCGCCTTGCGGGATTTTTTGCTGGCGCAGGCCCAGCCATAAATAGCCAAGAAGAAAAGGCTATCAGGCAAAAGTTTGTTAGTATTAGTTCAAGTCGCCTTTAGAGCTTAACATCATGAAACTCCAACAGTTGCGTTATATCGTTGAGGTTGCCAACCACAGATTGAACGTGTCGGCAACGGCAGAGAGCCTCTATACCTCTCAGCCAGGGATCAGCAAGCAGGTACGCATGCTGGAAGATGAGCTGGGGATCCAGATTTTCGAGCGCAGTGGCAAGCATCTGACCCAAATCACACCGGCAGGACGAGATGTGATCAAGATAGCCAACGAGATCCTGGGCAAGGTGGAAAGCATCAAGGCGGTGGCGAGCCAGCATACTCATCCCGAGCAGGGCACGCTTCATATCGCGACCACCCATACTCAGGCCCGTTATGCGCTGCCTGATGTGATCAAGGGGTTCATCAAGCGCTTTCCCAAGGTCTCCCTGCACATGCATCAGGGTACTCCGACCCAGATCAGCGAAGCCGTGGTCAAGGGGCTGGCCGATTTTGCTATCGCCACCGAAGCGCTGCACTTGTATGAAGATCTCATCATGCTGCCTTGCTACCACTGGAATCGCAGCGTGATCGTGCCCAAGGGGCATCCTTTGACCCAGGTTGGCAAGCTCTCTATTTCAGATATTGCCCGTTTCCCGCTAGTGACCTATGTGTTTGGCTTCACCGGGCGCTCCGAGCTGGATAACGCCTTCAACCGGGCCGGGTTCGAACCCAATATCGTCTTCACCGCCACCGATGCAGACGTGATCAAGACCTATGTCCGGCTGGGGATTGGCATAGGTGTGATGGCGACCATGGCGCTGGATCCCGCGGTCGATACCGATCTGGTGGCGCTCGATGCCAGCCACCTGTTCGCCCACAGCACCACCAAGATAGGGTTTCGCAAGGGCTCCTTCCTGCGTACCTACATGTATGACTTCATGACCCGTTTCGCCCCGCACCTGACCCGGGATGTGGTGGAGCGCGCTATCGCACTGCGCTCCAGTGACGATGTGGATGCCATGTTCGCCGATATCGAGTTGCCTATCCGCTAGCACGGCCACAGTGTCTGCCAACAAAAACGCCTCCCGACGGGAGGCGTTTTTTATGCGGGCGTGTGGTGCTCCGGGATCACTTCTTGAACAGGTGATCCAGTTTGCTCGCTTTGGTTGAGAGATAAAACTCGTTGTGGGGATTGCGCCCTTCCTGCAGGGGAACCCGCTCCGCGACCGGAATGCCAAAGCTCTCCATCGCTTTCATCTTGCGTGGGTTGTTGGTCATCAGGCGTAAACTGGTGACGTGCAACGCCTTGAGCATGTCCGCGCAGATGGTGTAGTCGCGCATGTCGGCGGCAAAGCCCAGTGCCACATTGGCCTCAACGGTATCGGCGCCCTGATCTTGCAGGTGGTAGGCCCGGATCTTGTTGAGCAGGCCTATGCCACGTCCTTCCTGGCGTACATACAGTAAGACGCCCCGACCGGCCTTGGCGATGTTTTCCATGGCGGCCTGCAATTGGAAACCACAGTCGCAGCGCAGGCTGAACAGGGCGTCTCCGGTGAGGCACTCAGAGTGAATGCGGCCCAGCACAGGCGCATCACCCGTGACATCGCCCATCACCAGCGCAGCATGATCCTTGCCGGTACCGGTTTCCTGAAAGCCTACCAGCGTGAAGGTGCCCCAAGGGGTCGGCAACTTGGATTTGGCCACGAGGGTAACGCTGCTCATAGGTTGCTCCTTACTACAGCTGCTTAAAAAGGGCGGCCAGTTTAGCGCGCCTTGTCCATAACAACCATAAGAACAAAACCTTGAACTGTTTAATGACTTGAGTCGCTGTACGCAAACCACGCGATCGCGACGGCTTCTGTGCAAATGTGCGTCCTGACGACTGCCAGGCTCGGCACATTTGGGTATAATCGGCGCCCATTACCCCATCCCTTCCGGGATGTGTGCAACAAGAGTGCAGGAGAGAAATTATGCCTCAGATGGCCCCCGTGATGACAATCGATGGCCCGAGCGGTGCCGGTAAAGGCACGTTGTGCCAGCTGCTGGCTGAGAAACTGGGTTGGCACTTGCTTGATTCCGGCGCCATCTACCGGGTGTTGGCCCTGGCTGCCTTGCACCACGATGTAGAACTCGATTCTGAAGCCGCACTGGTCCCACTGGCTGCCAATCTGGATGTGCAATTCCAGGTGGACAGCGAGCAGGTCAAGGTGGTGCTGGAAGGGGAGGATGTGTCCCGCACCATCCGTACCGAAGAGGTGGGCAATGCCGCGAGCAAAATCGCCGCCTTCCCGCGGGTACGCGAAGCCCTGCTGCGCCGTCAGCGTGCATTTCGTCAGGCACCGGGTCTGATCGCCGACGGGCGTGACATGGGAACCGTGGTTTTCCCCGAAGCCGAAGTGAAGATTTTCCTCGACGCCAGCGCGGAAGAACGCGCCCAGCGCCGCTATAAGCAGTTGCAAGATAAGGGCTTTGATGTTAACTTCGAGCGTCTTTTAACCGAGATTCGGGAACGTGACGATCGCGACAGAAATCGCGCCGTAGCGCCCCTTAAAGCGGCAGAAGATGCTCTCGTGGTGGATTCTACCGCCATGACCATAGATGACGTGCTGGCAACAGTACTCGCCTATGCAGAGCAACAACTTGGTGATGCCAGCGCAAGCTGACATCCGGTCGTCTGCACCAAGGATGGCGCAGATTATTTAAAACAGCCCCGCTTGTGCCGGATTGCAAGTGGATGTTTCATTTGTGACATAAACAATGATCGAATCTTTTGCTCAACTCTTTGAAGAGTCCCTGAACTCCGTTGAAACCCGTCAAGGTTCCATCGTCAAGGGTACTGTCGTTGCTATCGAGAACGGTTTCGTACTGGTTGACGCCGGTCTGAAATCTGAGTCCGCCATCCCGGCTGAAGAATTCAAGAACGCCCTGGGCGAGCTGGAAATCAGTGTGGGTGACACTGTTGACGTAGCTCTGGACTCTATCGAAGATGGTTTCGGCGAAACCAAGCTGTCCCGTGAAAAAGCCAAGCGCCACGAAGCCTGGCTGCAGCTTGAAAAAGCTTACGAAGAGCAAGCTACCGTTATCGGTATCATCAACGGCAAGGTCAAGGGTGGTTTCACCGTTGAACTGAATGGCATCCGTGCCTTCCTGCCGGGTTCTCTGGTTGACGTGCGTCCGATCCGTGACACCGCTCACCTGGAAAACAAAGAACTCGAGTTCAAAGTCATCAAGCTGGACCAGAAGCGCAACAACGTTGTTGTTTCCCGTCGTGCCGTGATCGAGACCGAGAACACCTCCGAGCGCGAGAGCCTGCTGGCTAACCTGCAAGAAGGTCAAGAAGTTAAGGGTATCGTCAAGAACCTGACTGACTACGGTGCATTCGTAGATCTGGGCGGTGTTGACGGCCTGCTGCACATCACCGACATGGCGTGGAAGCGTGTTAAGCATCCTTCCGAAATCGTCAACGTTGGCGACGAGATCGCAGTCAAGGTTCTGAAGTTCGACCGCGAGCGTACCCGTGTATCCCTGGGTCTGAAGCAGCTGGGTGAAGATCCCTGGGTTGCTATCGCCAAGCGTTACCCGGAGACCACCCGTCTGTCTGGCCGCGTGACCAATCTGACCGACTACGGCTGCTTCGTTGAAATCGAAGAAGGCGTTGAAGGCCTGGTACACGTATCCGAGATGGATTGGACCAACAAGAACATCCACCCGTCCAAAGTTGTTAACGTTGGCGACGTGGTTGACGTGATGGTTCTGGATATCGACGAAGAGCGTCGTCGTATCTCCTTGGGTCTGAAGCAGTGCAAATCCAACCCGTGGCAGCTGTTTGCCGAAACTCACGCCAAGGGCGACCGTGTTTCCGGCAAGATCAAGTCTATCACTGACTTTGGTATCTTCATCGGTCTGGACGGCGGTATCGACGGCCTGGTTCACCTGTCTGACATCTCCTGGAACAACCAGGGCGAAGAAGCAGTTCGTGAATTCAAGAAAGGCGACGAAATCGAAGCCGTTGTTCTGCAAGTGGACCCGGAGCGTGAGCGCATCTCCCTGGGTGTCAAGCAGATCGAAGAAGACCCGTTCAATAAGTACCTGTCTGATAACAAGAAAGGTGCTATTGTTAAGGGTAAGGTTACCGAGGTTGATGCCAAGGGTGCCGTGATCGAACTGGCTGACGGCGTAGAAGGCTACCTGCGTGCCTCCGATGCTGCTCGTGACCGTGTTGAAGACGCGACTCTGGTACTGTCTGTTGGTGATGAAGTTGAAGCCAAGTTCATGGGCGTTGATCGTAAGAACCGCACCGTAAGCCTGTCTGTCCGTGCTAAGGACGAGGCTGACGAGCGTGTTGCTATCGATAGTCTGAACCAACAAGAAGAAGTTGTGTTTAGCAATGCTATGGCTGAAGCGTTCAAAGCTGCCAAGGGTGAATAATCCTTGATGCAAGAAAAGGGCGGCTTCACGCCGCCCTTTTTTATATTGGCGTAATGAATATTGCATGTGATCGGGGAAGGAGATTTAACGTTATGACCAAATCAGATCTCATCGAACAATTGGCTGCGAGCCGCATGCATATGCCGGCCAAAGATGTCGAAGCTGCCATCAAGGAGATCCTTGAGCAGATGGCATCGACTTTGCAAAACGGCGATCGGATTGAAATCCGTGGATTTGGCAGTTTTTCACTGCACTATCGTGCCCCCCGAGTGGGTCGTAATCCCAAGACTGGGGACAAGGTTGAGCTGACCGGGAAATATGTCCCTCACTTCAAGCCTGGCAAAGAGTTACGCGAGCGCGTGAACATTATTGAATAATGCAGAAAACGGCATACTTGGGTATGCCTTTTTTGTTTTTATAGCCGCTATTGTGCCAATCGTCCGGTTTCTCCAAGTCTTTTCCCATTCGCGCTAGAGTCTGCCCGTGATTTTAAGGATAATCAGCCTTTCATTAGATACTGACAGGGAGCTCCTATGAAGCGTATCTTGGCCCTCATTCCGCTGGTGCTGGTGTTTATTCTGACCTTGGCCATCGGGTCGCAAAATGGTCAACTGGTGCAGTTCAATTATCTGATTGCCCAGGGGGAGTTCTCGCTCTCCATGTTGCTGGGTTTCTTCTTTGGTGGTGGTTTTCTGCTGGGTTGGCTGGTGTTCGGTCTGTTGTTTTTGCGCCTAAAAATGCAAAACCGTACCCTCAACCGCACCATGCGTCGTCAATCCCGCGAGTTGGAGCTGGCTCGGTCGGCAGTCAAGGAATAATGTCCCTCGATGCTTGAACTGCTTTTCCTGCTGTTGCCGATTGCCGCTGGCTATGGCTGGTACATGGGGCGCAGGAGTGTTCGCCAGGACACCCAGAAACAGAGTAACCAATTTTCCCGCCAGTATGTGGCGGGCCTCAACTATTTGCTGTCTGACGAGTCGGACAAGGCGGTGGATCTCTTCATCCAGCTGCTGGAAGTGGACAGCGAAACCATCGAAACCCATCTCTCGCTTGGCAATCTGTTTCGTCAGCGTGGCGAGGTTGACCGAGCCATCAAGATCCACCAAAACCTGGTGACCCGTGAGCTGACCCGTGAACAGCGCCAGCTCGCGCTGCAGGAACTCGCGCGCGACTTCCTGGCTGCAGGCTTGCTGGATAGAGCCGAGGCGCTCTGGAACGAGCTGTGCGAAGACGGCGACTATGAAGAGACTGCGCTGGCCCAGTTGCTGATCATCCATCAGCAGTTACGTGACTGGGACAAGGCCATTGAGGTCGCAGTGCGGTTGCAAAAGTATCAGGGCAAGAAGCTGGCCGATCCCATCTCGCATTTCTATTGCGAGCAGGCAGACAGTGCATTGCGCGACGGCGACAAGCCTGCGGGGCTTGCCAAGCTCAAGCGGGCGCTGGGTGTCAATCCAGCGTGTGCCCGTGCCAGCCTGCGACTGGCCGAACTGGCGATGGCGGCGGGGCAGTATGAGCAGGCAAGCAAGGATCTGCTGCGGGTGTTCGAGCAGGACATCGACTTTGCTTCCGAGGCCATCCCCTGGCTCACCGAATGCTATCAGCGCCAGGGCCGCTCTCTCGAGCTCATTCCCTTGCTGGAACAGGCGGTGGAGGATCACGCCGGCGTCAGCGTGACCCTGGCCCTTGCCAAACTGGTGGAGGAGCGTGATGGCCTGAGTCAGGCCCGCGCGTTGGTGCTGCGCCAGCTGCGCCGTCATCCTTCCATGAAGGGTTTCTACCAGCTGGTGGGCTTCCAGCTGGCCAGTGCGGAGGAGGGGCCTGCCAAGGAGAGCCTGGAGTTGCTGCAGCAACTGGTTGGCGAACAGATCAAGATCAAATCTACCCACAAGTGTCGGCAGTGCGGCTTTGCCACCCACTCGCTGTTCTGGCAGTGCCCATCCTGCCGTCAGTGGGGATCCATCAAGCCGATCCGCGGCCTGGACGGCGAATAAGAGCCAAATCAATTGAAAGTGAGATGCCGTGTGCGGCAAGTGCCGCTGCGGTGTTATCAGGTTGAGCCTGGGCTTGGATGGTGACGCCACGCCCAGATGGTGAACAACAATCAATAGGAAGTGAGATGCTAGATCCTAAAGTACTGGTCGCGCTGGATTATCAGCACGAGGCCGATGCCTTCGCGTTCATTGAACGTATCTCTCCGGCCCAGTGCCGCCTCAAGGTGGGCAAGGAGATGTTTACCCTGTTTGGTCCCCAGTTTGTGCGTCAGCTGGTGGCCAAGGGATTTGATGTGTTTCTGGATCTGAAGTTTCACGACATTCCCAATACCGTGGCCAAGGCCGTGGCCGCCAGTGCCGAGCTGGGTGTCTGGATGGTCAACGTCCATGCCAGTGGTGGCGAGCGAATGATGCGTGCTGCCAGAGAGGCGTTGCTGCCCTATGGCGACAAGGCGCCGCTGCTGATCGGGGTGACAGTGCTGACCAGCATGGAGCAATCCGACATGGCGCCGCTTGGTCTGGACGTGAGCCCGGCCGAGCAGGTGATCCGGCTCGCCACATTGACCAAGGCAGCCGGGCTGGATGGGGTGGTCTGCTCCGCCAATGAGGCTCGTGATCTCAAGGCCTTGCTCGGCGCCGACTTCAAGCTGGTGACCCCGGGTATTCGCCCCACCGGGTCTGCGGCCGGGGATCAACGCCGGGTGATGACGCCGCTGGCTGCGACGCAAGCCGGCGCCGACTATCTGGTCATAGGTCGCCCCATCACCCAGGCAGACGATCCCGCCGCCATGTTGTCAAGCATCAATGCGGAGCTGACTGGGCGTTAAGATTTGAAGGCCGGGTACACCCCCGGCCTGCTTTTTTGTCAAGGCAACCTGGTGTTGGGCACCATCACTCCTTGATGGCCTGACTGCCGAGACTGACCGGCAACAGGCCGAGCAGCAGGCCCGCCACCGAGCCAATCAGATGTGATTCGATGTGAACCCGGGCACCAATCAGTGCAGAAGCCGGGCTCTCGCCCGCGCTGTAGAAGTCCACTCCGAGCTTGATGACCACCCCCAACAGCATCAGCCAGCCCGAATAGCGGCGATAGCGGATGTCCTGCAAGGCTCCCCACACGAACAGGCCGTGCAAGGCTCCCGACAGCCCCATGTACCACAGGGTCTGCGGGCATAACCACCAGATGCCGACACCGACCGCGCACCCCAGTAACAGCAGCAATACCGGCAGGCGGCAGCCCGTCAGGTATTCGCGAAACAGGCTGTAGATCACGCACAGGCCACTCAGGTTGAGCAGCAGGTGCCATAAATTGGTGTGGGCCAGATTGCCTGTTATGATGCGCCACCCTTCGCCTTGGGCGATCAGGGCGCGTTCGAAGGAGAGCAAATGATTCGGTACTGTGAAGAAAAGCAACAAGCTGGCGAGTGAAAGCGTGATGACCCAGAGCAATCCTGATTTTTCTGACGACATGAAACAGCCCAACGACAAGAACAGTCGATACTGTACACGTTGCGCCAGAGCACTCAAAGCCTGTCTGTGTGATTATATTCAGCAGGTGTCTCATCTTGCTCCCCTCCATATTTTGCAGCATCCGAGCGAAGCGGGGCATCCCAAGGGGACCGCCGCCCTGCTGGCCGCCTCCCTCACCCGCGCCAGCATTCATGTCGGGGAGGATTTTGCCGAGGCACATTGGCTCAATGCCTTGCTGGCGGATCCCAAGGTGCACTGCTATCTGCTCTGGCCTGACGAACATGCGCTGGGGCTGGATCAGGTGCGCGATCAACTGCGCCAGGCGGGGGAGTACCGTCAGGTCTGCTTTTTGCTGCTCGATGGCACCTGGCGCAAGGCGTATCGCATCTTGCACAGCAGTCCGGCCCTGCTGCGGCTGCCCAGGATCAAGCTCGGTGCCATACCGGGCCAGTACTCCATTCGCAAGAAGCCGTTTCCCGAGGCGTTGTCGACCCTGGAGGCGGGCTACCATCTGTTATCCCAGTGGGAGGGTGAGCCCGCGCGCTTCGCCCCGCTGATGAACCTCTTTACCCATTTAAACCGGCAGTGGCATGACTTTGCACAAGGTCGCCGTACTTGAACTGCCTGAAGGAGTGAAAAAGTGAAAAAAGCCGTCGTGGTATTCAGTGGTGGGCAGGACAGTACCACCTGTCTGGTGCAGGCTCTGGCCCATTATGACGAGGTGCACGCCATTACCTTCGACTATGGCCAGCGTCATCGGGAGGAGATTGAGACGGCTCGCCGACTGGCCAGTGCGCTTGGTATTGCCGCCCACAAGGTGATGGACGTGACCCTGCTCAATGAACTGGCGGTCTCGGCCCTGACCCGGGATGACATTCCGGTCAGCTGCGAGCTGCAGGACAATGGTCTGCCCAATACCTTCGTGCCGGGTCGCAACATACTGTTTCTGACCCTGGCCTCCATCTATGCCTACCAGGTGGGCGCCGAATCGGTGATCACCGGGGTGTGCGAGACCGATTTCTCCGGCTACCCGGACTGTCGCGACGAGTTCGTCAAGGCGCTCAATCAGGCGGTCTCCCTGGGGCTGGGTCGCGGCATTCGCTTCGATACCCCGCTGATGTGGCTCGACAAGGCCGAAACCTGGGCGCTGGCGGATCACTATGGTCACCTGGAAACGGTGCGCCAGCAGACGCTGACTTGCTACAACGGCATCGCTGGCGATGGTTGTGGCACCTGTCCAGCCTGTGAACTGCGTAGCCGGGGGTTGAACCTGTATCTGGCCGACAAGGCGGGTATCATGGCTCGGCTGTACGAGAAAAGCGGACTGTGAGCCTGCGTCTTGCCCTCGCTTGGGGTATAATCCGCGACTTTTGCAACAAGCCGTGACCGAGATGCACTACCCAATCAACGAGATATTCCAGACCATTCAGGGGGAGGGCATCTTCACCGGCCTGCCCGCCATTTTCGTTCGCCTGCAAGGCTGCCCTGTGGGTTGTCCCTGGTGCGATACCCGTCATACCTGGATTGTCGATCCCGCTCGTGAAGTGGGGGTTCAGGCGGTGCTCGACTGTTCCAATGAATCCGATGGTTGGAGCAAGATGAACACTGAGCAGATCCTGGCCAGTTTCCAGCAGCTCGGTTATCAGGCCCGGCATGTGGTGATCACCGGGGGTGAGCCTTGTCTGTATGACTTGCAGGCGCTCTCCTGTACCTTGCTGGCAGCCGGCTATCAGGTGCAGATCGAAACCAGCGGTACCAGCGAGATCCAGACCCACGCCAATACCTGGGTCACGGTTTCGCCCAAGATTGGTATGAAGGGGGGACTGCCCGTGCTGATATCTGCCCTTGAGCGTGCCAACGAGATCAAGCATCCAGTGGCCACTGAGCGCCATATCGAGGAGCTGGATGCCCTGCTGGCGACCGCCACCTTGCGCCCAGACGTGGTGATTGCGCTGCAACCCATCAGCCAGAAGCCCAGAGCCACCCAGCTGGCGATGGCCACCTGCATCGCCCGTAACTGGCGGCTCTCCATCCAGACCCATAAATATTTGGACATCGATTAATATGGAGTGGCTGTCTGACGAGCGGGTGTTGTTGACCCTGACCCACAAGATGCCTTACGGCAAATATCAGGGGCGGCGCATCATAGATATTCCTGAACCCTATCTGGTGTGGATGGCCCGTACCGGCTTTCCCGCTGGCGCGTTGGGCCAGACGTTGGCCCTTGCCTATGAGATCAAGCTCAACGGGCTCGAATCCATGATTGTTCCCATTATTAACAGGATGTCGGTATGAGAATATATACAAGGCAGGGTGATAAAGGTATGACCCGGTTGGCCGATGGTGTGCAATTGGCCAAGGATGATATGCGGGTGGAAACCTATGGTTATATTGATGAATTAAATTCTCATATAGGTCTACTCATTGCCGAGGTTCCTGCCACTGAAACCGGCTTATTAGCCGACCTGTTATTGTTACAACAAGAGTTGTTCGATCTGGGTGGTGAACTGGCATTTTCCAGCGCTGGTCAGCAGGAGGCCATCTGGCAGGTGAATAATGCGTGGACGTTGCGACTGGAGCGGCAAATTGATGACTACAGCGCCAATTTACCCGTGCTGCGCAATTTCATTTTGCCCAGTGGTTCCCGGGCAGCGGCGCAAGCCCATGTAGTGCGCACCCTGACCCGTCGCTGTGAGCGCCTGCTGCTGAGTCTGAGCCGTGCAGAGCAGATCAATCCCGCCATCCTGCCTTATATCAACCGGCTGAGTGACTGGTTCTTCACCATAGCCCGCTATCTGCTGGCCTGTACCGCGACGCCAGAAGTGCTCTGGGTCAAGGCGACAGAACGGAGTCGATGAGCTGACATCCGGCATAAAAAAACCTCGCAGTGCGAGGTTTTTTTATTGGAGGTCGTTTACCTGATCAGATGGCAAATTCTTCGACGGATTTACCGTCGGCAACGGCCTTGGCAATCGCGGACGGCATGCGGCCCTGACCGGTCCAGGTTTTTTCAACGCCGTTATCCAGATAGCGATATTTGGCCGGGCGAGGGGCGCGCTTGCTTTTCGCGGCTTTGGCCGGTTCAGTGGCAACGGTTCCCACCAGTTCGGCAGGGTCAATGCCGGCGGCTTTCAGCATTTCGGCATATTCGTTAATCTTGCGCTGATGCTCTTCACGGGCCTGACGATCGGCGGATTCATCTTGCTGACGTTCGGTAACAATAGCAGAGAGTTTTTCCATCCCCTCTTCCAATTGCTCCAGAGTGAGCTCACGGCACGCTGCGCGCAAGCTACGGATATTCAGCAGTACTTTCAAAAATTCGTTCATAGTGTCCACCACGCGAGCAAAGGAGTGAATTAAATAAAAAGAGTAATTTTGTGTAATTTATACGGCAGATTACTATTAAGTCAAGATAAGCGAAATAATAAATTCAGCATGAAAATTAAGTGAGCTATTTCGGATTCAGGCAGGATCCAGCGATATTGACCTACATAATACTCGACTGAGTTCTGAATAGATGAAAATAGCGACAAAATCGAAATAATTGCACCGTTTGACTACCATTTCGCCATTTTTAAACGCCCTGCATGGGGATTTAATCAAAAAACTTGCTATAACGTGCCAGCGCGATAAAATGTGCTTCGAATACCTTTAAGTAGAGGCGCGCTGCCTATAAGTACTTGTGCGGAGGGTGATGCCTGTGATGCACAACGAAAGGAGTCAGCGCCGAAGTGGCCAGGCCATCATACCGGGCTGCTGGTTCTGCATCGAACAGGTGCAGGACTGCCATAGTCATCCACTATGGAGCGCTACCTGAAGGGGCTGAGGAGTATAACCTCCCCATGGGTTTTGTTTCTTTATCCTCTCGGTAGATCTCCACCTGCTGTCTTTAGGTGTAAAGAGATCATGGACATCATTCATTACGCCGACTCCGGTTGGTCTGTCATTCCCCCTTTACTGGCCGTCGCTCTGGCGATCATCACACGCCGCGTCCTGGTGTCGCTGGGCGTTGGTATTGTTGCCGGTAGTCTGTTGCTCAATCAGTTTTCTCCGCTCGATTCCCTGCATTACATGTTGAACACTGTGCTCAAGATCTTCTGGGTCGACGGTGCACTCAATAGTGATAACGTCAACATGATCCTGTTCATGCTGCTGCTGGGCGGCCTCATCAGTCTGATGAGTGTCTCCGGTGCGACCCGCGCCTTCGCCGAGTGGGCTGAGCGTCGTGCCAAGACCCGCAAGGGGGCCAAGGCGCTCACCGGCATGATGGTGTTTGCCTTCTTCATCGATGACTTCTTCCACAGTCTGTCGGTGGGGGCCATCTGCCGTCCGGTCACCGACCGCTTCCAGATCTCCCGCGCCAAGCTGGCCTATCTGCTGGACTCCACCGCGGCGCCCGTCTGCGTACTGATGCCCATCTCCTCCTGGGGAGCCTACATCATTGCCCTGGTGGGCGGCATCATGGCGGCGCACGGTCTGACAGATCAGAGCCCCATCTCCGCCTTTGTCGAGATGATCCCGATGAACCTCTACGCGGTGTTCACCCTGGTCATGGTGCTGGTGGTGATTGCGTTCCAGCTCGATATCGGCCCCATGCGTCAACACGAAGAGTGGGCGCTGGCGGGCAAGCTGTGGGACGAGTCCAAGGGCCGCCCCATCGGTCTGGATATGGAGAGCCCGGAAGAGAGCAACGGCGGCATGATCGACATGGTATTGCCGATCCTGACCCTGACCGTCGCCACCATCTATTTCATGATCCACTCCGGTGCCGCCGCGTTGAGCGAACAAGGGCTGCCGTTCAGCGTGCTCGGCTCGTTCGAGAATACCAACGTCGGTTCTTCTCTGGTCTATGGCGCTCTGTGCAGCCTAGTGGTCTCCATCGGTCTGGCCATGCGCCTCAAGCTCGGTGCGAATAACTGGATTAAGGCCGCGCCACAAGGGGTCATGGCCATGCTGCCTGCCATCAACATATTGCTGTTCGCCTGGGCTATCGGTGCCGTGGTGCGTGACGTGGAAACCGGCAAGTACCTGGCCTCCATGGCCAACGGCAACCTGCCGACCGAAGTGTTGCCAGCCGTGGTGTTTATCCTCTCCTGTGCCATGGCGTTTGCCACCGGCACCAGCTGGGGCACCTTTGGCATCATGCTGCCGCTGGCCGGTGACATGGCGGCCGCCAGTGATATCAGCCTGATGCTGCCCATGCTAGCTGCCGTGCTGGCAGGCTCTGTGTTTGGCGATCACAGCTCGCCCATCTCGAGTACCAGTATCCTGTCGGCCACGGGGGCAGGGTGCCATCACATCGATCACGTGATGACCCAGCTGCCCTATGCGCTGGCCATCGCCTTCGGTGCTGCGCTCGGTTACCTGGTCATGGGGCTGATGCATTCCGTGCTGGCGGGCTTTACTGTCAGCGGGCTCTGGTTTGTGATCTTCTCCGGTTATCATCTGCGCAAGGCTCGGCGCCATCGAGCGCTGGCTATGGCATAAATAGAACAAGGGGCCCACGGGCCCCTTGGTTTTGGCAGGGGCTTTGGTTAGCATGCGCCCCATAAATTCAGTTTCGGAACAACACCATGGCTTCACTGCACTACAAATTTGCCACCATGAATTCAGGCAAATCCACCCAGCTCATCCAGGCCCACTTCAATTATCTGGAGCGGGGCATGCAGCCCCTGGCCATGACACCGGCCATTGATGATCGCTTCGGCGTGGGGGTGATCAGTGCCCGGGTTGGCCTTGAGCTGAAGGTGGATGTGTTCAGTGACAGTTGCGATCTGTTCGAGATGGTGAAGGCGCGCCATGCCCAGAAGCGTATCGATGTGTTCATCGTCGACGAGGCCCAGTTCTTGACCCGCGAGCAGGTTTACCAACTGGCGCGCATCGTCGACGAGCAGGATATTCCCGTGATGGCCTATGGCCTCAAGACCGACTTTCGGGGGGAGCTGTTCCCGGGCTCCTATCATCTGCTCTGTCTTGCCGACAAGTTCGAAGAGCTGAAAAGCATCTGCTGGTGTGGCAACAAGGCGCACATGAACTCCCGGGTGAGCGCTGCTGGCCAGGTGATGCGGGATGGTGAGCAGGTGGAAATCGGCGGCAACGATCGCTATGTGTCGTTGTGCCGCAAGCACTATCTGGAAGGGCGGGCCTACAAGTGATCGGGCCGCGATAAGAGAGAAGGGCGCCAATCTGGCGCCCTTCTTGTTTGTTTACGACTCAGTCGATCTCGATATCCACCGGCGCAATGATGGGATCGGCCACCGGCAGACGATGGAACAGCTGGCGAAAATGTTGCTGGACCCGGCCTATGTCCACCAGTGACATGCCCGAGGCGAAGCCGAACCAGACGTAGAGCCCGGTGAGATCGCGAAACATGGGAGGCAGGTAGCGGGGGGCATCGATCAGCCCCTCCAGATAGTGCTGATAGAGCACAGGAATGTCGTCCAGAGTCACCTTGCCGACGAACAGCATGGGCAGGATCTCGGGGACCCCTTCCAGCACAGCGCTGCGGATGAAGTTGACCGTCTCCACGTAGCCGCGCACGTAGGAGAGATCCTTGGTGAAGCAGGCACCGCCGCCAACCATGCCGCCGCGAAACACCCGCTGGGTGATCATGTAGGCGTCGTGTTCGCTGTTGCCCTGTGCCACAAAATGCTGGAAGACCTCGATAAAGTCGGCGCCGCGCTCCGCCATGTCGATGGCTATCACGCGATCCGAGATGCGCTTGGCCCGATCCGGAAAGGAGCTGAAGGTGAGCGTTTCGATCAGGACCGCCAGCCCCTCCTGACAGGCGGTGATACGCGGCGAGCCAGCGCTGAGCCAGGTGGCGTAGGGTTGCTGGCGGCCGTTGAGAGTGGTGCCCACGTGCACCCAGCCTTCGTGCACCTCCAGCACCTGCAGGTCCAGCTCGGAGAAACGGGCGTGGGAATTGAGCTTGATGTAATCGCTGCCGGCGGCGGCATCCGAGACGATGCCATCGCTCAGCTTGACTTGTACCGTGCCATCGCTGAAATAGCTAGACAGTTTGCCCTGCAGCTTGGCGACCGCCGCTTCCCCTTCAAATTCCTTGGGATAGGGGCGCACCAGATGGCGGGCACCGGGTAGGGAGAAGATGTCGCACAAGCGGGCTCCCAGCTCCCTGAGGGTCTTGCGATCGCCGCGCAGGTGATCACTGGCCGAGCCGTACAGCAGCTGGCTGTAGCGCAAGAAATCAGGCTGTCCGCGTTGGCGCAGCATCTCGATCACCACCATGTACTGATCGACCGTCTCTTGCAGTATGCGGCCCAGATCATCCCGAGGGCCCAGCCGGCGCCGGATCCTGTCCCGCAACTCCTTGAGTTCAAGATACTTGTTGCGGGGATCGAAGCCGAGGGGCAGGGCATCGTAGAAGTGCTGATCGATGGCGGGCAGTGCGCGTCCTCCGTTGGCCAGAAAATCGGCCTGGAGATGACGGGGCCACTTGATGGCATCCAGAATGCGAATGGGCTTTTGCAGGGCCAGCAGTTCATCCGACAAGGATTTCAGATGCAGGCGGTACTTTTCTTGGATGGTCATCAGGCCTTCTGCGGGGTGAAGGTGGGGCGAGAATAACTGAGTATATGCATAGTGCTTGCCAAAAAGAAGCTGGCGCCCAGCTTATCCGGCCACTGCACTTTTGGTTGCCGGAAAATTGGTTTAGACTGCGCCCCTTGATCCTTATCGTGTCGTGGAAATGATGAATATCCCCAGCTCTGAAATGATAATGCGTTGGTTGCAGCAGGCTCGTATCGAGCACTATGTCTGCGATCAGTGTCATGGCATCCACATTGTCTCCCTGCAGTCCGTCGACGGCATTCAGGAGAGCCGGATCTTTGTCGAAGAGGAAGGGCTGCTGTTTTCATCCGAGCTGGAAGTGCGTCCTTCCTCGCTGCTGCCGCTGATGGCCGAACTGGGTCGCCTCAACATGCAATATCCGTCGCTCAAGGTGTTCCTCGACATCATTGATGACAACCTGCCGCGCCTCATCGTGGGCCACACAGTGTTTACCAAGGCGGGTCTCTCCGTGGAACAGTTCCTGCTGTTTGTCGAAAGCACCACGGCCGCGACCCATGAGGTGGTGTCCGAATGCGAGCGCCTTGGCTTCCTGAACCTGCCCGAGATCCAGGTCGCGCCGGAATGCGTGCACTGATTTGTGCGTTAAATGTGCGAACGATTCGTCAGGTAAAAAAAGCCGTTGACGCCGGCGGGGCTTTCCCCTAAATTACGCCCCGTTCCAGCGCAACAGCGCCATGAACACAGTGTTGGCTGAACACGTTAAACAACAGATCAGAATTTGGTGATGTGCCCGAGTGGCTGCCAGGCAATGCTCTTGGCAAGCACGAGCTCATGACTAAAACAAATTGGTGAGGTGTCCGAGTGGCTGAAGGAGCACGCCTGGAAAGTGTGTATACGGCAACGTATCGAGGGTTCGAATCCCTCCCTCACCGCCAAATAAAACAAAAGGGCCTGTCGACAGACAGGCCCTTTTGTTTTTTCCCGTGATCGCTGGTGCGACCCGTATCCAGGGGGCAGGCTCGTCATCTTTCACTGCCTGCCGGGGGATGCTCTTTCGCCGAGCGCGGGCGTCACTGCCCTGCTGCTCTTTTGCTTGTTGCCGCTATGCCTCATGTCTCCCGAATTGAGATGAGAGATCCTGTGTTAAGCCGTGGCTCGCAGGGCGTAGCCAGCATATGAGGGCATGTCAGCGTCTGCCTGCGACAGTGCCTTGGCGCAGGGCTGGGCAAGCGCGACGGACACCCGGGAGGTGAGGCGGGTCAGCAGTTCATAGGGGATAGTCCCTATCTTCTCAGCCACCTGTTCCACCGGCAGGCCCTCGCCCCACAGGATCACCTCATCCCCGCACTGATCGCTGGCCTGTGGCCCGAGGTCGACCGTGATCATGTCCATGGCAACCCGGCCGACGATGGGCACCCGGCGACCGTTGACGAGCATGGGCGTCCCCTCGGGAGCCATGCGCGGATAACCGTCTCCATAGCCGACCGCGACCACCCCGAGGGTGGTGTCGCGATGGGCCACCCAATGGGCGCCATATCCTACCGATTCTCCCCGCTTGCACTTTCTGATGGCGATCAGCTGGCTCTTGAGGGTCATGACGGGGCGCAGCCCATGATCGGAGGCCAGCTGGCCTCCGAAGGGGGAGGCGCCATAAAGCATGATGCCAGGTCTTATCCAGTCGCTACGTGAATCCGGCCAGGCGAGGATCCCTGCCGAGTTGGCCATGGCCTTCTCGCCCGGCAGGTGGGCGGTGAGCATCTTGAACGCCTCGATTTGCTGCTGGGTGGCTTGGCTATCCTGCTCGTCGGACTGGCTGAAATGGGTCATCAGATGAAAAGGCTGCACCACGTTCTTGCATCGGCCAAGGCGCTCGATAAAGGCGGGCAGCTCCTGCTCCCTCACGCCCAGCCGGTTCATCCCGGTATCGAGCTTGAGCCATACCCTGACGGGGGCCGGCAATTGGGCCCGTTCGAGCAGCGCCAACTGCTCCCAGGTGTGCAGTGTGGTCTGCAACTCCTGGGCTGCCAGCAGGGAGAGCGCCTCGGCCGAGAAGAAGCCACCCAGCACCAGAATGGGTTTGGTGATGGCATTTGCACGCAGTACCAGCGCCTCTTCGAGTCGCGCTACCGCATAGGCATCTGCCTGGACCAGGGTATTGGCGACCTGCAGCAGGCCATGGCCATAGGCGTTGGCCTTGATGACTGCGATGATCTTGCTGTGGGGGGCGTGGCGCCGCACGACGGCAAAATTGTGATGGAGCGCATCGACATCGATGCTGGCCGTAACTGTGTTCATCATGGGTTCGGGTGTCTGCTTGATGAGGATCGGGGTTGGCTGTTTATCTCAATCTTGACCCGCTGGCCTGAACGCCTTGGGTCAGGTCGCCGCAGACCGCGCAGCGGATGTTGTTTTATATGCTTTGAAATGTACAGTTATGTTATCAGTTGTTTTTTGTTTGGTAAATTATGTGGCGAATAGGAGTGAAGTAATGGCATAAATACGGGATATTCCTCTGTATAAATATGCTTCCCGATGCTTTCTTTTGCTCCCTATCACACGATATTTATCACTGCTTATGACCCTCCAACAGGCAGGGGTTAATGTGGCGTTTCAGTGAGTTGGGGTCGGGTATTATGCGTGTTGAGACGTTTTGACAGGGATGGGGGGCGAAACTGGCCGGATGAAGGCGCGGAGGAGGGGAAAAAGCAGGGCTGCCGGGATGGCAGCCCTGTTGATCAGCTACACCTTGAAGAAACCGATGCCCTTGTTGAGTTGATGGATGATGTCGGTCAGCTGGGAGGCATCGTGGTTGACGCTCTCGGCGGCGGATACGTTCTCCAGCGACATCTGGGCAATCTCCTCGACCGACTGGGCAATCAGCTGGCTGGCGGCGGCCTGCTCATGGAGCATGGAGCTGATCTCCTGGATGAGGCCCACCACCTTGCGAGAGCTCTGATCCACCTGGGCCATGGTATCGCTGGAGCTGTCTGTGGTTTCTCGCACCCGGCTCATGCTGTCGGCACAGGTATTCATTCCCTTGACCGCCCCTGTGGCCCCCTGCTGGATCGACTTGAGCATCTCGTTGATCTCTTGCGTCGCCTGGGTCGTCCGCGCCGCCAGGGTTCGCACCTCGTCGGCGACCACGGCAAAGCCACGGCCCATGTCACCGGCCCGGGCTGCCTCGATGGCGGCGTTGAGTGCCAGCAGGTTGGTCTGGTCCGCCACCCCCTGGATCATCACTGAAATCTGGCTGATGCGGGTGATGTCATCGAACAGCCCCTGCACCTGTTTGGCCGAGTCGTTGACGGCAGTGGTGACCCTGAGCACCTCTTGCGAGGCGTGCTTGACCTGCTCTTCACCGGCATGGGCGATCTCCCCTGACTGGACCACCACGCTGTTGGCCTGGTTGGCGAAGGAGGAGAGCTGGGAGACGGAAGTGGTCAGCTCTTCGACCGACGCGGCTGTGTTGGCGGTCGCCAGAGATTGTTGCTGGGAGCTGGTGTTGACCTGCTGGGCGGCGGCGACCAGTTGGGAAGAGCTGGCGGTCAACCCTTCGGCGGCGTGCTGCATGGTCGTGACAATGTCACGCAAGCTTTGGCGGGTACTGCTCATCGCCTGTTGCATCTGGGTCAGCTCATCGTTGCCTTCCGCACTGTCTTGCGCCGTGAGATGCCCTTGCGCCAGTTGCTTCAGCTCGCCCATGATGGCGGTCAACGGCATATTGATGCTGTTGCTGAGTAGCCAGCCCAGCAACAGGGAGAGTATGACGGAGCCCGCGAGTATGGTGTAGGTGGTCGTGGTGATATCGGCAACGACGACATCGCTGTCATCATAGGCCTGCTTGCCGAGCGCCTGATTGATGTCCACCAGCTTGCTGAGCTGGTCGTCGACTACCTGAAAGCTGGTGGCGGTGTCCCCCTTCATCAGCTTGAGGGCGGTGTCGTTGTCACTGGCATAGCTGGCGGCCATCACCTTTTTTGCACTCTCTTTGTAAATCGACCAGGTTCTGTCTACTTCCGCCAGCGCGGCTTTTTCCGGCGCGGTCAGATAGGTCGCCCGGTATTTATTCAGCAAGGTATTCATCTTCTGTTCGTAGCCATCCATCTGGCTGGCGATCCTGTCCATGCCGGGCTGTGTCGGTTCGATGACATAGTCAAACAGCGACCGGTTATGGTAGATGGCCTGCATATTGGCGTTGGCTATGTCGGCGATGGGGGTCAGGTTGTTGAGATACATGCTATTGAGCATGCCGTCGACTTTGGCGGTGTTCTGTTTGCCGTAGAGCCCCACCCCGAGCAGGATGAGATTGAGCAACAGAAAGGAAACAATAAGCCGCGTCTTGATGGAGATCTGGCGAAGTAGGTTGTTCATAGTAGCCTCATGCTTGTTTTATGTCCGTTCCCTGCAGCGAGATTACGACTGCTCTCTTGTCATCCCACCCCTGGCCGGGTGAGCACCACCGTATCGTTTCTGTCTTCTCGTTATATCACCCTTTATTTTACTCTGGCTTGCCATTCGGCAAACCAGGGCGCTATTTGTGCCACAGGTAACGGGCGACTGACGTAATAGCCCTGGGCCAGTTCACAGCCCAGCTGGGCCAGTTGCCGCCAGTCCTCTTCGCTTTCAACCCCTTCGGCTACCGTTTTGAGCCCGAGCTTCTGGCTCATGACAATGGCTGAGGTCAATATCGCCAGCTTCTTCGGGCTGCTATGGGCGTCGTGGACAAATTCTTTATCTATCTTGATCTCGGTGAAGGGGCAGCGGGATAACTGCTTCATGGAGGAGTAGCCGGTGCCGTAATCATCCATTGCGATGCCAAACCCCCTGAGCCGCAAACGCGCCAGCGTGCCCAATGAGATGGAGAGATTGGACATGAAGGTGGTTTCGGTGACTTCAATAATGATGGCGTGACAGGGCAGTTGATGTGCCTGCACGATGTCAATCATGTTCTCGACCAACTTATCCGTGAGTAACAGGCTCACCGGCAAATTAATCGAACAGCTGACGGGGCAGGGCAGGGTGGCCAGTGCCGTGAGCGCATCACAGGTGGCGTGCAGGAAGTGATAAAAGAAATCCAGCGCCAATTGCCCCTCTTCCAGGTGATGGACGAAACAGACGGGCGGGATCACGCCGTGTTCGGGATGGAGCCAGCGCACCAGGGCTTCAAAGCCATAGAGGCGCGAATCCACCATCGTTATCTTGGGCTGCAAAAAGGGCACCAGTTGCCGGTTGTCCAGCGCCTGCTGCACATCGTTGGCGGTGAAGGCGAGCTGCATCCACTTCTTGTTTTCCCTGTGAACCTGGGGGTCGCAGTGCTGCAGCATGTTGTACAGATCGCTCGATTTGAGCGGCTTTGACAGCACGCCGATCACCTCCAGGGTGCCTGCATCGGCAATGGCGTGGATCACATCCAGCACATCCTGCTCCACCCCGCTCATGACGGCGACAAACATCCGGTAGTGGGTGTTTTTTTCCAGGTTGCTGATGAGTTCTACCCCGTCCATGCCGGGCATGTTGAGGTCTGTCAGCAGCAGATCGATGCGCACCTCCATACCCTCCAGTTGCTGCAACTTGTCCAGCGCATCCTGACCGTCTTGAGCCACATGAATTTGGCCAAACCCCAGCTCCTGCAACAGGCAGGTCACCTCATACTGCTGGGGGCGGGAGTCATCCACCACTATGGCACAGCGGCCTTGCCATTGTTCCAACAACATAATTACACGCCTCGCAGATCGGGACGGCTGAGCGTCTGGGTGATGTGTGTGAGTGACATGACGTCATCCACGCCGCCATGGGCGATGGCCTCTTTTGGCATGCCAAACACCACGCAACTGCCTTCATCCTGCGCTATGGTGCGCGCCCCGGTGTCGTGCAGCTCTTTCATGCCCCGGGCCCCGTCGTCTCCCATGCCGGTCATGATGACGCCAAGTGCGTTATGGCCCGCGCTCACGGCCACCGAGCGAAACAGCACGTCCACTGATGGACAGTGGCGGGAGACCGGCGGCCCCTCTTTTACCTCGGCCAGATACTGGGTACCGCTGCGCTGGATCAGCAGGTGTTTGCCTCCCGGGGCTATGATGGCGACGCCTGGCAGCAGGCGATCGCCGGTGACGGCTTCCTTTACCTCCAGCTGGGAGAGGCTGTTGAGCCGCTCGGCGAAGGAGGCGGTAAACCGGGCGGGCATGTGTTGCACGATAGCCAGCCCCGGGCAGCTGGCGGGCAGGCGGGAGAGCAGGTATTCCAGCGCCTGGGTACCACCGGTGGAAGTCCCCAGCGCGATGATCCTCTCCGTGGTGCGAAACGAGAGCCGTTCGGCAGGGGGGGAGAGCATCTCATCGGCATTGTGGCGCGGGACGAGGGCTATCTGGTTGGTCGCGGGCAGCAGATTGCGCAGCTTGGCGCCGACGGCGCCTCTTATCTCTTGAATGAAGTCGTTTGCCGACTGCTGCAGAAAGCTCTTGATGCCCACATTGGGCTTGGTGACGATGGAGATGGCCCCCGCCGAGAGGGCTTCCAGGGTAATCATGGCGCCCTCCTCGGTCAGGGAGGAGCAGATGATGATGGGGGTCGGGTGCTCGGCCATGATCTTCTTGAGGAAGGTCAGTCCGTCCATGCGTGGCATCTCTATGTCGAGGATGATGACGTCCGGCCAGCACTTCTTCATCTGCTGCATGGCGAAGATGGGATCAAAGGCTGCGCCAATGACCTCGATGTCCGCAGCCTTGCTCAGCATCTGGGTCAGCACTTCCCGCACCAGGGCCGAGTCGTCGACGATCAATACCCGTATTGTCATGGCGCATCCTTTGCTGGCAGACGGCGATAGCGGGAGGGGGCTTCCTGCACCAGGGAAAGATCCTGTTGGCGAATGACCTCGGAGTGCCCGACCAGCAGATAGCCACCGGGTCTTAGCAGCTGGCAGAGCTGGGTCAGGACGCGGGCCTTGGTGGTGTCGTTGAAGTAGATGAGGACATTTCTGAGCAAAATCACATCGAAATCGCGTTCCTGATAGTCACCGCACGACAGCAGGTTCAGGTTGGTGAAGGAGACCTTTCTGGCAAGCGCCGGCTTGACCCGGATCTGGCCCGCGTACTCATCATGACCGCGTTGAAAATAGCGCAGCCACAGATGGGGCGGCACATGCTGGGCCCGCTCGACCGCATAGATGGCGCGCCGGGCAAAGGGAATGACGCGGGTATTGATGTCGGTGCCGTGAATGCTCCAGCGTTCGTTGATGCCGTGCTGTTCGGCCAGCACCATGGCGGCAGAGTAAGCCTCCTCGCCGGTGGAGCAGGCTGCCGACCAGATGCGAAGTGGCTGGCTGCGATGGGCGAGCAGCTGCTCGGCATGGTGTTTGAGCCAGGTGAAGTGCTGGGCCTCGCGAAAAAAATAGGTCTCGTTGGTCGACAGCAAATTGATGGCGAGCTGGCGTTCCTGGGTGCCGAGGGGCTGGTTTATCCGCTCCCAATAGGATTGATAGCTGGTGAGGTGCAGAGCCCGCAGTCGCTTGGCGAGCCGGGATTGCACCAGTGCCCGCTTGCAGGGGGCGAGATCTATGCCCGCCGTGTTGAGGATGAAGCGCCGAAACAGATCAAATTCGCTCTGACTGAGGCTCGGGACCTGCTCTGGCGTGAACAGCGGCGCCACCATGTTCATCCGCCCTGCTCTTGCGAGAACAGCTGGCCGGTGGCGGCCTCGGCCATGGTGCTCAGTTCGGTGATGGAGAGGGCCTTGTGCATGTCGAGCAGAATGGCGAACTGCTGATCTATGGTGACCACCCCCTGAATGAAGTCGCCCCGGATGTGGGTGCCGAAGGTTGGGGCCGGCTCTATGGTGTCGGTTCGGATCTCCAGCACTTCGCACACCGCATCCAGCAGCATGCCGATCTCCTGCTCCTCTCCAGTGCTGTTGGGCAGGGAGAGGACGGCGACACAGGTGGTGGGCAGCAGTGGGGTCTGGTCCCGGCCAAAGCGGATAGAGAGGTCGATCACGGGCACCACGGCGCCGCGCAGGTTGATGATGCCCCGCACGAAGCGCGGCATCATGGGGACCGGGGTCATGCCTTCGAACTCGATGATTTCACGGATGCAGCCAATGTCGACCCCATACAGCTCCCCCCCCAGCATGAAGGTGACGCAGTGAAAAGGGGACGCTGTGGCAGCAGGAGCAATGGTATTTCTCATCGGCCTGCTCCTAATAGTTGGTGAACTTGCCATCGTCGATTTCCCGCTCCAGATCCTCTTCGTGGAAGGGCTGGGCACGGGCAAGTGTCTTTTTCGGCTTGATGCGTCTGGCAGCCGAGTAGGTGGCCGTGTGCAAGGGATGGGGTTGGCGGTTATTGCCGCCCCTGAGCGTGAATTGTTGCATCAGCTCTTGCAGTTGCAGGGCGGTGGAGCTCAGCTCTTCCGAGGTGGAGCTCAGCTCTTCTGCCGAGGCGGCCGAGGCCTGCATGCCATCGCTTATCTGGGTCACGGCTATGTTGATCTGGGAGACGCTGGCCCGCTGCTCGCGGGAAGCAGAGGCTATCTCCTGCACCAGGGTGGCGGTCTGATCGATGCCGGGCAGCATCTCGCGCAGCAATGCCCCCGCCTGTTCGGCCACGCTGACGGAGCGACCCGCCAGCTCGCCTATCTCCTTGGCGGCGATTTGTGACCGCTCGGCCAGCTTTCTTACCTCGGCGGCGACGGTGGCAAAGCCCTTGCCATGCTCACCGGCCCTGGCCGCCTCGATGGCGGCATTGATGGCCAGCAGATCGGTCTTGTTGGCGATGTCATTGATGACGGTGATGCGCGAGGCTATCTCTTTCATCGCGTGGACCATCTCGCCAACCGCCTTGCCACTGTCGGTGGCACTGCTGGCGGCCCTGGTGGAGATGCTCTCGGTCACCCTGGCGTTGTCGGCATTCTGGCTTACTGTCGCCGTCATCTCCTCGACCGAGGCGCTGGTCTGCTCGACGCTGGCGGCGAGCTCGGACGAGGTTTGGGAGAGGGCGTTGGCGGTGGCAGCGACCTGCTCGGAAGCCGAGCCTATCGCCTCTGACATGGCGCCGACCTCGTTGAGGGTATCGGAGAGGCGGTGGGCCATGCTTTTGATTGCATAGAGCAGGCTGCTGGTGTCGTCGGCTCTGAGCAGCACGGGGGTGGAGAGATCGCCATCGGCAACCCGGGCCACCACCTGCACCGTATAGGAAGGGTCCCCCCCCAGCTGGCGCAATATGCTGCGGGTCACCAGCAGGGACAGCATGAAGCAGATAAGAAAGGCGCTGCAGGCGATGGCGATCAGGATCTGCAGATTGTCCCCATAAATGATTTTGCTGTCGGCTAATGACTGAGTGGCGAGTGTGTCATTCAGGTTGACCAGGTCGGTGAGACGATCATCAGCAACATTGAATGCCGGTCGCCCCTGTTCGGCCAGCATGATGGCGGCTTTCTGATTATTGAGATTATCCCCCGTATCGGATTGCACTGTCCTTATGATGCTATCGGCGAGGGGTTTGTAAATGGCCCATGCCTGATCAAAGCGCGCCAACAGATCTGTTTCTGGCTGGGTGAGGTAGGTTTTACGGTACTTGTCAATCAATTCATTCATTTTTCCTTCGTATCGTAACATGTTGTTTGCATTTTCTTTTCTTGTCTTTTCATTGTCTTCCAACACATAGCGATAGAGGGCCCGACTCGTGTATATGGCCTGCATATTGGCGTTGGCCAGATCCTTGATGGGGGTGAGCTGATTGGCATGCATGTTGTCAACCAGCGTGGCCATCGCCTTGGTGGAGTAGTAGCTGGTGAGCGTCAGCACCACCAGCAGCACCATGAGAATGGAAAACGAGAACACCAGCTTTGTTCTGACTTGCAAGTTGTGAAACCAGTCCATGGCTCTACTCCGTAAACCTTGTTAGTGACAGTATGGTCTGTGGTCAATGTCTGAGGGTGAACAGGGCGTCCGCCTGTTGATGGAGCAAGTGTTGCTCTCGCCGCCACGCCAGCTGAATGAGCTGGGGCACGTCGAGGATCAGCGCTGGCTGGCCATTGCCCAGAATGGTGGAGCCGCTGACGTAACGCAGGGATTTGAAAAGGTCCCCAAGTGGCTTGATCACCGCCTGCACTTCTCCTATCAGGCGATCCACTACGATACCGGCGCGGTTGTCGGCGTAATCGACCATCACCACAAACTCGGGCTCGGTTGCAGCCGGCAGGGCAAACAGTTCGCGCAGGGCGATGAAGGGAACCCACTCCCCGCGCACGTTGATCTGGCGACTCTGGCTGTGCAGGGCATCTGGCGGCAGGTCGATGCACTCCACCATCATGTCGAGGGGGATCACCAGAGAGGTGTGATCCACCTCAATCCGGAAGCCGTCTATGATGGCCAGGGTCAGGGGCAGCCTGAGCCGGAAGGTGGTGCCTGCGCCCAGCCGGCTCTCAATGGTGGTTTCACCGCGAAGGAATTCCAGGTTGCGCTTGACCACATCCAGCCCGACCCCGCGCCCCGAGAGATCGCTGACATCGGCGGCGGTGGAGAACCCCGGCATGAACAGCAGCTGGAAGAGCTCCTGCTCGCCGAGTACCTTGCCCTCCGGCACCATGCCCCGGGCGTGGGCCTTGGCAAGGATCTTGTCGCGATCTATGCCCCGGCCATCATCGCTCACCTCCACCACCACGGCCCCGGCATCGTGGTAAGCGTTCAGGGTGATCACCCCTTGCGCCGGCTTGCCGGCCGCCAGCCGCAGGGCCTGATCTTCGAGGCCGTGATCGGCGGCATTGCGTACCAGGTGCATCAGGGGATCGGTCAGTTTCTCGACCATGGATTTGTCGATGTCGGTGTCGGCGTTTCGGATCTGCAACTGGATATCCTTGCCCGTCTGCTGGGAGAGCTCGTACACCAGTCGCGGGAAACGGTTGAAGATCTCGTTGATGGGCACCATGCGCAGAGTCAGGGCATCGTCACGGATCCCCTCCACCAGGGTGTTGACGGTGGCGACTGATTCGATGAGTTCCGCATCTCCTCTGAGTCTGGCCTGCAGTGTGGTGGCCGAGGTGGCGATCACCAGCTCGCCGACCCGGTTGATCAGGCGATCCAGCTTGGCTGCCTCGATCCGGATGTAGTGCCCTTCGGCCCGCAGCGGCGGCTTGGCCTGCACAAGGGGGATGGGGGCTGGCTGTGGCTCCGTTGGCGCCAGCGTCGTGGCAGTTCCGGGCAAGTCACCGTTCGCGATGCGTGTGGCTTCCGCCTGGGTCAGTGCCTGGGCGGCTACCCAGCGTTGTAGCTGGGCCGAGAGCGGCTCATCCCGCCATGCCGCCAGCCGTTGGCCCTGTTCGGCAAACAGCGTCAGATCCTGATGCGGTGTGAGCAAGCAGATGAGGCTGGCGTGGGCGACAAAGTCGAAGGTGCCCAGGATCCGCTCTCTGGGCTCGGCACTGAGCAGGCCTATCTCGTAGCCGAGAAAACACTCGGTGGGATCGAGCAGTTGCAGCGGTGGCCATTCGTGCCAGACCGGCTGGATGAAGTGGATCTGCCCCAGATTGGCCAGGTAGCGGATGAAGGCAAGCAGGTCGAAGCCATCCTGATACAGGGCCGGATAGAAGCGCAGGGAGAGATGCCAGGGGCGCAGATCCTGCGAGGTGACGGGGGCGGGCATGGCCAGCGGCTGGCTGGGCAGGGTCTGGTGACCCTGCAACTGGGAGAGCAGGGCCAGGATCTGCTGGGTCTCGGTCTGCTGCAGTTCGGGATTGTGCTCGGCGCCCTGCAACAGATCGCGCAGTTGATCGTTGCAGGCCAGCAACAGGTTGACCAGGTGTTCATCCAGCGCTATATCGCCGCTGCGCAGTCGCTCCAGCATGTTCTCCATGGCATGGGCGAAGCGCACCAGCATGGTCAGCCCCAGCATGCCCGCCGACCCCTTGATGGTGTGGGCGGTGCGAAACATCAGGTTGTAGGTATCGGTGTGGGCTGGATAGGTCTCACGATCCAGCAGAGCATGTTCCAGGTTGTCGCACTGCTCATAGGCCTCTTCAAAAAAGAGGGCGCGGGCCTTATTGATGTCCATGAACCGCCCCCTTTGAGCCAACGTCAGCCCACAACCCCAGCTCGGTCAAGACGCAGTGGGCGACACACTCATCGCTTGCCAGCAGTCGCAGCCGTTTACCCTGCTGGCTCGCCTCCTGCTGCAAGATGGCGATGAGCTGGGCGCCACAGCCGTCGAGTGCCTCCAGCGGGTTCAAGTCCAGGTTCAGGTCGGCAAAGTTGAGCAGGCCGAACAGATCGTCCTGCAGATCCCCCAGCGTCATTATGCTCAGTTCACCGCTCAGGGTGGCGGTGGGGGGCGTTTGCCGGGTATCGAGTTGCAGGCTCATGACTGTCGCTCCCGCATCATGGTTGCACCACCTTGTAAACATTATCGAGCAGCTTGAGTGGCTCGAACGGCTTGGTCAGCCAGACCCGGGCGCCGGCCTCGAACCCCTCTCGCTTGATCTGGTCGGAGTCCTCCGTGGTCAGCATGATGAAAGGGAGGTAGCGGGTCGTCTGCTGCGCCTTGACCCGTCTGAGCAGCGTCATGCCATCCATGCCAGGCATGTTGAGGTCTGAAATAATGAGGTGTACGCGTCGCTTTTCCAGCTGGATGAGGGCGGCCTCACCATCGTCTGCTTCTATCACGTCAAAACCGGCGCTGCTGAGCGTCATGGTGATGGCTGCCCTGATCCCGACGGAGTCATCCACCACGAGTATGGTCTTGCCCATAAGTCATCCTCTCGGCGCTACATCAGGAGGGGGCCCCAAGCGCAGGGGCGAGGCCTGCTCAGGTCCTCAGTGATAATTGTTGTTCAAGAGTCTGATGTGGGAGATATTTTTTATATTGAATCCGGCTTTGGGAGACACTTGGCACTGTTTGTGCAGTCTCCTGTGGGGTCGAGGTGTGACGTGCGGGAAAGGGCCCTGGCGATGATGCGGTTCTGCCTGAATAAAAAGCAGCTGAATGGGCGCTGCCATGAGCACGATATTGACGGAGCAACCATTGATGATAAATATCATTGGCAAGTCTGCCCCTGTTTTTACATATATGGCCACAAGTGATAAGGTATATTTTATTGGCCTCTTTATTTTATGGCGATCACTCATGGCTGCTAACATTAGCTATTTAAAAATAGTGTGACACCGCATTCATTTTTATTATTTAACATCAAAAGCTAACGAGTGATTTTTATGGTTTTAATTCGTATGGATTCAAAAATACCCTTTTGTGGGTATTTTTTGGCTCGTTGATGGGTTATCTAACTGCATGCTGTATATGGTTTTTTAAATTAATGATGATGAGTTATATATCTGGGTAATGTCTCGCAGCTTGATGGAGATCAACACGGGAGGAGAGGGGAGTCCTTAGCATTTCCGCTATTAAGCATTTATCAAAAAAGTGCTCGCTAACGGGAATAAGAAAAATGGTCGAGGATAATGTTTTATCGGCTCATGGAATTAATCGCCGTGACTTTATGAAATTGTGCGCCGGGATGGCCGCAACCCTGGGATTAAGCCAGCATGCCGTGGCCAAGATGGCCACTGCGCTCACTGGCCCCGAGCGGCCACCGGTGATCTGGATTGGGGCGCAGGAGTGTACCGGTTGCACCGAGTCGCTGCTGCGGGCTACCCACCCCACCATAGAAAACCTGATCCTCAATACCCTTTCGCTGGAGTACCACGAAGTGCTCTCGGCGGCCTTTGGTCATCAGGCGGAAGAGAACAAGCGCAACGCCATCGAGCGCTACAAGGGCAAGTATCTGCTGGTGGTGGATGGCTCCATTCCACTCAAGGATGGTGGTGTCTACTGCATGGTGGCCGGAGAGCCCATCGTCAACCATATTCGCCGTGCTGCTGCCGATGCGGCTGCCGTCATCGCCATCGGCTCCTGCTCCGCCTGGGGTGGTGTGCCCGCCAGCGGTGGTAACCCGACCGGGGCCGTCAGCCTGGAAGAAGCGCTCGGCAATATCGGCACCCCGATCATCAATATCCCGGGTTGCCCGCCCAATCCCCACAACTTCCTCACCACGGTTGCTTACTACATCACCTACGGCAAGCTGCCTGCGCTGGATAGCAAGAAGCGTCCGCTGTTTGCCTACGAGCGACTCATTCACGAGAACTGCGAGCGCCGTCCGCACTTCGATGCGGGTCGTTTCGCCAAGGCGTTCGGTGACGAGGGCCACCGTCAGGGCTGGTGTCTCTACCATCTGGGCTGCAAGGGACCCGAGACCTACGGCAACTGTTCGACCCTGGAGTTCTGCGATGTGGGCGGCGGTATCTGGCCGGTGGGCATAGGCCACCCCTGTTATGGCTGCAACGAACAGGGGGTCGGTTTCAGCAAGGGGATCTTCCAGCTCGCCAAGGTAGAGAACCCGACTCCGCGGGTGGAGAAACCCGATGTGGCAATTCAGGAGGGAGGATACATGTCGCCGATGGCCACCGGCCTCATCGGTGGTGCCCTCGGGGTGCTGGTGGGGGTGAGTCTGATGACGGTGCGTGAACTCGGTCGCCAGCAGAAGCGCCATGAAGCCGGGCAGCCCCCATCACGGGAGGAGTGACCGTGAACAGACGCAATTTCCTTAAATTCGCCTCCGCCAGCGCGCTGGCGGCAGGGGCCGCCGCGCCCAGCAGTGCCAGGGCTGCGGCCAAGAACAAACCGCCCATTCCCGGTGCGATCGGCATGTTGTATGACTCCACCCTCTGCGTCGGCTGTCAGGCCTGTGTGGCCGAGTGTCAGCGTCTCAACGGTAACCCGGCCAATCCGGCGGGGGCGCAGACCTGGTCCAACAACGACAAGCTGACCCCCTACACCAACAGCATCATTCAGGTGTGGAATAGCGGCAGCGGGGAGCACAAGGATCAGCTGGTGGATGGCTATGCCTACATCAAGAAGCAGTGCATGCACTGTGTCGATCCCAACTGTGTCTCCGTCTGTCCGGTGCAGGCTCTCAACAAGGATCCCAGGACCGGTATCGTTCACTACGACCCGAACGTTTGCACCGGCTGCCGTTACTGCATGGTGGGCTGTCCGTTCGATGTGCCCAAATATGACTACGACAACCCGCTTGGGGCGATCCACAAGTGCGAGCTCTGCAATCAGCAGGGGCTGGAGCGGATCAGCCAGGGCAAATTGCCTGGCTGTGTCGAGGTGTGCCCCACCGGCGCCGTGATTTTCGGCACCCGCGAGGGGCTGATGGCCGAGGCAAAACGCCGTTTGCTGGCGAGCCCCGGTAGTGAATACGCCTATCCGCGCCAGACCCTCTGCGCCAATGACCCTTATCTGCATGACGTGCCCAACTACCAGCCTTACGTCTATGGCGAGAAGGAGGGGGGCGGCACTCAGGTGCTGGTGCTGGCCGGTGTGCCCTATACCAGGCTCGACATGCCCGACCTGCCGGAGCTCTCCTCCGGTGCCCGCTCGGAGCATATCCAGCACACCCTCTACAAGGGGATGGTGCTGCCCATGGTGGTGCTGACCGGGCTGTCGGTGCTCATTCGCCGCAACGCCAGTAAGCACGATCAGGCGCATCCTCATGACGAGGAGCAGGGCAAAGAGCAGGGAGGCAAGGATAATGAGTAATCACAAGGCGTATCCCCTCGGCGGCAAGCTGGTCAGCTGGCCGGTGCTGGTGTTGGCCCCCTTTGCCGTGCTGTGCGGCATGCTGATCGTGAAGCGCCTCATCTTCGGGCTGGGCTCGGTCACTGACTTGAACGGGGGGTTCCCCTGGGGTCTGTGGATCTCCTTTGACCTGCTGATCGGGACCGGTTTCGCCTGCGGCGGTTGGGCATTAGCCTGGGCTGTTTATGTGTTCAACCGGGGTGAGTATCACCCGCTGGTGCGCCCAGCCCTGTTGGCGAGTCTGTTCGGCTACTCGCTGGGCGGCCTCTCCATCACCATCGATGTGGGGCGTTACTGGAACCTGCCGTACTTCTACCTGCCCGGTCACTTCAACACCGCCTCTGTGCTGTTCGAGACGGCGGTCTGCATGACCATCTACATCGGGGTGATGGCGCTGGAGTTTGCTCCCGTGCTGTTGGAGAAATTCGGCTGGGAGGCGTCACTCATTCGCCTCAACAAGATCATGTTCTTCGTGCTGGCGTTGGGGGCACTGCTGCCCACCATGCACCAATCCTCCATGGGCTCCCTGATGATAGTGGCGGGGGAGAAGATCCATCCGCTCTGGCAGAGCTACGAGCTGTTGCCGGTCTTCTCCTTGCTGACCGCCTTCATCATGGGTTTTTCCATCGTGGTATTTGAAGGATCCCTGGTGCAGGCCGGGCTGGCGGGGCGTGGCCCCAATGAGAAGTCGCTCTTCTACAAGCTGACCCAGGTGATCGACATCTTCCTGATCCTGTTTGTGGCGCTACGTTTTGCCGAGATCGTTATCCACGACAAGTCGGCCTATCTCTCCGAGTTCAACCGCTTCTCCATCATGTTCTGGAGCGAGATCGCGCTGATGATATTCCCGCTGCTGGTGTTCCACTGGGACAAGAGCCGCCGCGATTCGCGCATGTTGTTCCTGGGGGCCCTCAGCATGCTGCTGGGCGCGGCGCTCTGGCGACTGAATTACTCCCTGCTCGCCTTCAACCCCGGCAATGGCTACCACTACTTCCCCTCCGCGGCGGAAGTGCTGATCTCCCTTGGCTTCGTCGCCATCGAAGTCTGTGCCTATTTGCTGTTGATCCGGCTCTTGCCGGTACTGCCATCACTTGAACGTGTTCACCAAGATTATCAGGCCCGAGGGAAAGCCAACGTATGAGCCAACGTATCACCATAGACCCCATCACCCGCATTGAGGGGCACCTGCGTATCGACTGCGAAATCGAAGGCGGCATCGTCACCAAGGCCTGGTCGTCCGGCACCATGTGGCGCGGGATGGAGGAGATCGTCAAGGGCAACGATCCGCGCGATGCCTGGATGATAGTGCAGCGGATCTGCGGGGTATGCACCTCGATCCACGCCATCGCCTCGGTGCGGGCGGTGGAGAACGCCATCGGCGCCAAGGTGCCGGTCAATGCCCAGTTCATCCGTAACCTCATCATCGCGGCCCACAACATCCACGATCACATCGTTCACTTCTACCAGCTCTCCGCGCTGGACTGGGTGGACATCACGGCAGCCCTTGAGGCTAATGCGCAAAAAGCAGCGGATATCCTCAAGGGGGTCTCTACCTGGTCCCTCAACAGTGCCGATGAGCTGACCAAGGTGCAGGAGAAGATCCGTGCGCTGGTAGCCAGCGGCCAGCTCGGCATCTTTGCCAACGGTTACTGGGGTCACAAGGAGATGAAGCTGAGCCCGGAGGTGAACCTCATCGCCGTGGCTCACTACCTGCAGGCACTGGAGTGCCAGCGCGATGCCAACCGCATCGTCGCCATTTTGGGGGGCAAGACCCCGCACATTCAAAATCTGGCGGTGGGTGGGGTGGCCAATCCCATCAACCTGGATGCACCGAGCGTGCTCAACCTGGAGCGGCTGCTCTATGTGAAGAGCTTCATCGACCGGCTCAGCGAGTTTATCGAGCAGGTCTACAAGGTGGATGCCGCCATCATAGCCGCGCACTACCCCGAGTGGCTGCACCTGGGGCAGGGGGCCAAGCACTACCTGAGCGTGCCTGAGCTCCCCACCGACGCCGACGGCGGCAGCTTCCTGATGCCGGGCGGCTATATCGAGAATGGCAATCTGGCGGGATATCGCCCCATCGAGAGTCATCAGGATGGCTGGCTGATGGATGGCATCGCCGAGAGCAACAAGCACGCCTGGTATAAGGATGACGCTCCCCTCAAGCCGTGGGAGGGCAAAACCGAGCCCAACTACACCGGCTGGCAGGACGATGGCAAATACTCCTGGGTCAAATCCCCCACCTTCTACGGCAAGGTGGTGGAGGTGGGGCCGCTCGCAGACCTCCTGGTGAAACTGGCCGCCAAACACCCGGAGACGGTGGCGCACTTCGACCAGTTGAACGGCATTTATAAAGCGCTCACCGGCTCGGCCATCAAGACCGAACAGCTGCACTCCACCATGGGTCGCATCATAGGCCGCGCGGTGCGCTGCTGCGTGCTCAAAGACACCCTGGCGCACCAGTGGAAGGCGCTGGTCGACAACATCGGCAAGGGGGACTTCACCGCCTACATCAAAGCCGAGATCCCGGCGGACAAAGAGTTTCGCGGGGTGGGCTTTGAAGAGGCGCCGCGCGGCATGCTCTCTCACTGGATCGTCATCAAGGAGGGCAAGATCGCCAACTATCAGGCGGTGGTGCCCTCGACCTGGAACTCGGGCCCGCGCAACTTCAATGACGAGCCCGGCCCCTACGAGCAGGCGCTTGTGGGCACCCCGGTGGCGGATCCCGCCAAGCCGCTGGAGGTGGTGCGCACCATCCACTCGTTCGATCCCTGCATGTCCTGCGCGGTCCATGTGGTGGATACCCAAAGTGGCGACGTGACTCAGGTGAAGGTGCTGTGATGAACACTCTGATCCTGGGCGTGGGCAACCTGCTGTTGAGCGACGAGGCGGTGGGCGTGCGTATCGTCGAGGCGCTGGGGCGCGAATACCGTTTCGCCCCCGGCATCGAACTGCTCGATGGTGGCACGGCTGGCATGGAGCTGCTCGACGCGATGGCCAGTCGCGATCACATCATTCTGGCGGATGCGGTGCGCAGCGGTAACCCGCCGGGCACGGTTGTGACCCTGCAAGGTGACGAAATCCCGACCCTGTTTGGCCGCAAGATCTCCCCGCACCAGCTGGGGCTGGCGGACGTGCTCTCGGCGCTGCACATGACGGGGGAGTCGCCAACGCGGCTCACCCTGATCGGCATTGAGCCTGAATCCCTCGAACCGCGCATCGGCCTCACCCCCGTCGTGGCGGCCGCCATGGGGGAGGCGACGGATCGGATCTTGACTCTGCTGGCCAGTGTTGGCGCGCCCGCCATCCCGCTCTCCGACGCCGAGCGGGCAAAACAAGAGCAGGAGGGGCTATGGCGCAGTCCCATGTAGGCGAGGTTGATGCCGTGCAGGAACGCGAGCAGGAGTTCATCGGTTTTGCCACCAATCCCGCAACCCTGCTGGTTGCCCAGTATGAGCGGATCGCCCGCGAAGAGATGCAAGGGCTCCCCTTCTATCACGCCACCATGCCCATTGTGGCCGAGTGCGTGCTGTTTGAAGATCAGTGGCTCGGTTGCGTGCTCACCCCCTGGATGCTGAGCGTGGTGGTGTTGCCGGGGCCGGATCAGTGCTGGCCGGTGCGCAGCAGCAGCGATCGCCTCGCTCTGCAGCTCCCTTGCGGCAACATGACCTTTATGGTGGGCGAATTGCCCGAGACGGGTCAGCAGCTGGCCTGCTCCCTGATGTCGCCGCTTGATCCCCATCTCGGGGCCGGGGAGGGGCGAGCGCTGGTGAGCAGCACCCTCAAGATGCTGCTCTCCTTGCCGGTTCAGCAAGGGGCCAGCGGTGTGGATCTGGGTCGCAGACGGCTATTCGGTGCCCGGCGTGGCCAACCGGCATAGCCGCTAGGTTTCACGCGAAATCAAGTTTAGAATAGGGGCCCGTTTTGGCCCCTCACTCGCTTCTTCGTCTGACGTTTTTCTTCGAGGTGAGTGGTACAAACGAACAAGGAATCTTATGACCATTCAATACCATGGCCGCCGCAAGGGCGTATCTGTCGTCGCTGCCACTTTGCTGGCCCTGCTCTCGGGCGGACTCGCTCATTCGGCACTGGCCGCCCAACCTGTGCCTGCCGAACTCACACTCGCCATCGGCGCAGAGCCCACCGAAGGGTTTGACCCCCTGCTTGGCTGGAGTCACGGCAGCTACCTGCTGCTGCACAGCCCGCTGCTTAAACAAAACGCCGATCTCAGCTGGCAGGATCTGCTCACCCAATCGGTGACCCCGAACAAGGATGGCAAGGGGTGGCTCATCACTCTCAAGCCTGATCTGACATTCTCCAACGGCGCACCGCTCACCGCCGAGGATGTGGCCTTTACCTACAACAGCGCAGCCAAAGGCGGTGGCAAGATCGACATGGGTAACTTTGTCTCTGCCAGGGTGGTCTCGCCCACCGAGGTGGCCATCGTCTTAAGTGCCCCCCAGAGCACCTTTGTCAATGTGCTGGGATCGCTCGGCATAGTGTCAAAGCGCGATTACGATCCCAAGGCATACGCCCAACAGCCTGTCGGCGCCGGCCCCTACCGACTGGTGAGCTTCCTGCCCGGTCAGCAACTGGTGGTGGAGGCAAACCCCTATTACGCCGGTGGCAACAATGATTTCAAACGGCTGGTGTTTGTCTTTATCGATGAAGAGAGCGCCTATGCCGCCGCCCAGAGCAGCCAGCTCGATCTGGTGCGCATACCCCCGTCGCTGGCGCCCACTGTGCCTGCCTCCCTCAAGCTCTGGGTACGGCCGAGCGTGGAGAACCGTGGCATCGTCTTTCCGATCCCCCCTGCGGGCGGCAAGGATGCCAAGGGCTATCCCATCGGCAACGACGTGACGGCCGATGTGGCGGTGCGCCGCGCCATCAACTACGCCATCGACCGCAAGCTGCTGGCCGATCAGCTGCTGGAAGGGCACGCCATCCCCGCTTACAGCGCGGTGGAAGGCTTGCCCTGGTTGAATAAAGCCACCGCCTTCAAGGATGGCGATACCGCCCATGCCAACGCCCTGCTCGACGAGGCTGGCTGGAAGATGGGCAGCGATGGCATTCGTCACAAGGGCTCGCTGCGCGCCGCCTTTACCCTCTGGTACACCAGTGGTGACAGCACTCGCCGGGATCTGGCGGAAGCGGTGCGGGCCATGCTCAAACCTATTGGCCTCGACGTGAGCCTCAAATCCGGCAGCTGGGAGCAGGTGGAGCGGGAGATGCACGCCAACCCGGTGCTGATGGGGTGGGGGAGTCTGGATCCCATGGAGCTCTATCACCACTACCAGAGCGGATCCGGCGGCGTTGAGTTCTACAACCCGGGCTACTACCGCAACCCTGTAGTGGATGGCCACCTCAAGCAGGCGCTGGATGCCCCGAACTGGCAGGCGGCGGTGCCGTTCTGGCAGCAGGTGGAGTGGGATGGTAAGAGTGGCGCCGGGGTGCAGGGGGATGCTGCCTGGGCCTGGCTGCTCAATGTGCAGCACACCTATCTCGCCAACCGCTGTATCGACCTTGGCAAGGGGGCGCCGGAAATTCACGGTAGCTGGTCCCTGCTCAACAACCTCTCTGACTGGCGGTGGACGTGCCGTTAAGTTCGCCCTTGAGTCATTCCGGTTATCTGTTGCTAAAAGCCCTGCTGCGTCTGGCAGGGCTCTTGTGTCTGGTCTCTGTCGCCACCTTTGTGCTGCTCAGCTACTCCCCCATTGATCCCATCAAGGCCTATATCGGCAACGATCTGCTCCATGTGCCGCCCGAGCAGTACGCCCGCATTGCCGCCCGCTGGGGACTGGATCAGCCGCTGTGGCTGCGCTACTGGCGCTGGTTTAGCCAGGTGCTGCAGGGGGATCTCGGTTACTCCATGCTCTACAACGCGCCTGTGGCTCAGGTGATTGGCAGCCGCTTTGCCGCCTCCTTCCTGCTGCTGGCGGGGGCCTGGCTGCTCTCCGGTTTTTTTGGCATTCTGCTGGGGCTCTGCGCCGGTCGCTATCTCAACCGCTGGCCCGATCGCCTTATTTGCCGCTTTGCTTACTTGCTCGCCTCCCTGCCCACCTTCTGGGTTGGCCTGCTGCTGCTCGCGCTGTTTGCTGTGCACTGGCCGCTGTTGCCGGTCTGCTGCGCCTGGACGCCGGGGCTCTCTGCCGATGAGGCGGACTGGCTGATGCGATTGCGCCATCTGTTGCTGCCGGTCACCACGCTTGCGCTGCTCGGAGTGGGCAACATTGCCCTGCATACCCGGGGGCGGGTGGCCGAGGTGTTGGAGAGCGACTTTATCCGCTACGCCCGCGCCCAGGGGGATGGCGGCTGGCCCATGCTGCGTTTTCATGTGCTGCGCCACGCCCTGACCCCGGCGATCTGCCTGCAGTTTGCCTCCCTCGGTGAGCTGATTGGCGGATCGCTGTTGGCGGAGAAAGTTTTCTCTTATCCGGGGCTCGGGCAAGCCACCGTGGATGCGGGGCTGCGGGGAGATATCCCCTTGCTGATGGGCATAGTGCTCTTTTGCACCTTGCTGGTCTTTATTGGCAATACGGTGGCCAGTTTGCTGCTGGCGCGCATCAATCGGGGCTGGGAGGGTGAGCATGCTGTTTAATCCGCTCCCCTCAATATTGCGCCTGGGCGTGGCCCTGATTGGATTGGCGCTGCTGGCTGCTTATGGCTGGAGCCTCTCTCATCAGGATGTACCGATGGATCTGCTGGCGCGCCAGCAACCCCCCTCGCTGGCCCACTGGTTCGGGACCGATCAGATGGGGCGGGATCTCTGGTTGCGGGCCTTTCAGGGTACCCTCACCAGTCTGGAGCTGGGCATCAGCACGGCCCTGTGTAGTGGTCTGCTGGCCATGGTGGCGGCAAGTGTGTCGCTCATTCATCCCAGATGCGATGTGGCGGTGCGCCTCGTGATCGACGCCATGCTGGCGCTGCCCCATATGCTGCTGCTGATCCTGATCTGTTTTACCGTGGGGGGCGGCATGCGCGGGGTGATCCTGGCGGTGGCGCTGACCCACTGGCCCAAGCTGGCGCTCATTCTCTGCGCAGAAGCGCGGCGGATCGCCTGCAGCGACTACGTGGTGCTGGCTCGCTGTCAGGGGATGGGGGCGCTGCGTCGCTGGCGTACCCACCTGCTGCCGGGGTTGCTGCCCCAGTGGTTTATCGGCACCTTGTTGATGTTTCCCCATGCGGTGCTGCACAGCGCGGCCTTGAGCTTTCTCGGCTTTGGGCTGGCGGCCCACGAGGCCTCCCTGGGCCTGCTGCTGGCCGATGCGTTGCGTTATCTGGCTGGCGGCGGCTGGTGGCTGGCCCTCTTCCCTGGTCTGATGTTGCTGCTGCTGGTACTGCTGTTTGATCAGGCTACCCGCGCCCTGCAGCAGCTCTGGTTTGGGGGTGAACCATGCTGAGTTTTGACCATGTGACCATAGAGGCGGCCCACTACTCCTGGTTGGGGCGGCGCAGTTGGCAGCCTTTGCTGACCGATATCAGCCTGCAACTGGCGCCGGGGGAGATAGTGGCGCTGGTGGGGGGGAGCGGCGAGGGCAAGAGCCTGCTGCTGCAAAGCGCCCTGAGCCTGCTGCCGGACAACCTGCGGATGCGCGGCACCCTCTCCCTCGATGGCACGCCCCTGTGCGACGCGAGCCGGGCCCGTCTGCGCGGCCACACTCTTTGCTATGTGCCGCAGGGGGTCAGCGCCCTCAATCCGCTGCTGACGGTGGAGCGCCAGCTGGGCCGCGCGGCGCATCTGTGCGGCCAGAACGGTACCCGCGAGCGGCTCGGCGAGCAACTGCTGCGCTACCAGCTGCCTGCGGCCACCCTGGACAGATTCCCGCGCCAGCTCTCCGGCGGCATGGCCAAGCGCATTCTGGCCTGCGCCGCGGCGCTCGGTGGTGCTCGCTACATTTTGGCGGACGAGATCACCGCCTGGCTCGATGACGGGCTGGCCTGCCTGTTGATCGGCCAGTTGCGTGAATTGGCCAATCAGGGCAGCGGCATCCTCTGGGTGACCCACGATCTGGCGCTGGCGGCCCGCTTTGCCGATCGCATAGTCGCACTGCATCAGGGGCAGGTGAGCGATACCTTGAGCAGTCACCATCTGCGCCAGGGGCTGGGGAGCGAGATGCTCCGTGCCCACTGGCAGGCGCTGCCCTAGTTCAACGCGCTCTTTCCTGCTACGTCGGAGATCTCCTGATGATTGAGTCGCAGGAATGGATCATCTGTCTGGCTGCGGGTGTTCAGTGGCAGGTATTGCCGGAGTTCAACACGCTCTTCTCTGTGCCGGAGGTTTCCTGATGTTTGAAGTACGAGATCTTACCCTTGCCCAGGGGGCACGCCCTCTCTGGCAGGGGTTGTCGCTGACGGTGAAAGCGGGCGAACGGCTCGGCATCTCTGCCCCCAGCGGTTATGGCAAAACCACGCTGGGGCGGGTATTGGCGGGTTGGCAACCGGTTAGGGCGGGCGGGCAGATCCTGCTGGATGGGCAGCCGGTGCCTGAACAGGTTACAGGCTATAACCCCATCCAGCTGGTACCCCAGCACCCCGAACTCACTTTCAATCCCTATCGCACCACCGGGCAGGCGCTGTGGGATGTGTGGCGCCCCGATGACGCCATGCTGGCTCGCTTTATGGTCAAGCCCGAATGGCTAAGTCGCAAGCCGGGTCAGCTCTCCGGTGGCGAGCTTGCCCGCATCGCATTGCTGCGCGCCCTCGATCCCCGCACCCGTCTGTTGATTGCCGATGAGGTGACCGCCCAGCTGGATCCGCAAATCCAGCGCCAGCTCTGGCTGGAGTTGATGCGCGAGTGCGAGCAGCGTGGGCTCGGCATCCTGATTTTTAGCCACCAACAGGCGCTGCTGCGCCAGATCTGTCATCGGGTGCTGCGCTTTGGTGAGGTACCTGCTGAGCAGGAGCCGATGGTTTGCAATGTGGCCTGAGGGCTGGGGGTGAGGGGGGCGCAGTCAGCACAATAAAAGAGAGGGAGGCATCAGCCTCCCTCTCTTTTTATCCTCCGTTAGCAACGGCGTTTAACCGGTTCAGGTTCAGGCCGTGGCCAGCCAGTTAAGCCAGGCATCCATCCCTTCACCCGTGGTGGCGCTCACCTGGATCACCTGAATATAGGGGTTGACCCGTTTGGCGTTCTCGATGCAGCGGGCCACGTCAAAGCTGACGTAGGGCAGCAGATCAATCTTGTTGATCACCATCAGCTGGGCGGCGGCAAACATGTCCGGGTATTTGAGGGGCTTCTCTTCCCCTTCGGTGACCGAGAGGATCGCCACCTTGTACTTCTCGCCGAGGTCGAAGCTGGCGGGGCAGACCAGATTGCCCACGTTCTCGATAAAGAGGATGCCCCCCTCATTGGCGGGCAGCTGGTGGCAGGCGTCGTGGACCATCCTGGCGTCCAGATGGCAGCCCTTGCCGGTGTTGATCTGCACGGCAGGTACGCCGGTGGCGCGAATGCGATCCGCATCGGCACTGGTCTGTTGATCCCCTTCGATCACCGAGCAGGGGCGCTTGTCGGCCAGCTGGCGCAGGGTTTCGCACAGCAAGCTGGTCTTGCCTGAACCCGGGCTAGAGACGAGATTGAGCACCAGCTGGGCCGCTTCGTTGAAGTGCTCACGGTTGTGGGCCGCCAGGGCATTGTTCTTGGCCAGCACGTCCATCTCGATGGCGATCAGCTGGCGCTGCCCCATGCCGGGGACCGACAATCCCGCTTCCCCTTTGCCGTAGTGCAGATCACCCTGCTGGTGGTCATGGTCATGGTCATGGTCATGGTCATGGTCATGGTCATGAGGATGCGCGTGGGAATGGCCGTGGTCATGAGAGTGGGGATGATCATGATGGTGCTCATGATCTTCTACACCCGCAGGTGCCCGTACCCCGTGGTAGTGGTGATGGACATCTCCCTGATGGTGATAGTGGTGGTGAATGATCAGGGTGCGCGGTGCGCTCTGCTCATGGTCATGATGATGATCGTGCTTATGACCATGTTCATGGTGGTGCTTATGAGCGTGCTCATGGTCATGATCGTGGGGGTGTGCATGGTCATGATCATCTTTATGGCCGGCGATCCGCGCCTGGCCGCATCCGCATACGCTACACATATCAACTTACCTCGATGTCGGTGATGCGCAGGCTGTTCCCCTGCGCGACGCGTAATTTGTATCCGCCACACTCGGGGCAGGCCTGCCCGCGCTCGGTGAGGGTGACCGTCTGGTTGCAGTCGTAACACCAGGCCTCTGCCATCTGGTGCTGAAAGTGGAGCTGGGCCCCCTCGACGGCGGTGCCCTTGGCGGCCGCCTCGAAACAGAATGCGATGGTGTCCGGGTCAACGCAGGAGAAGCTGCCAACCTCGAGCCAGAGGGCGGTCACCTTGTTAAAGCCCCGCTGGGTGGCCTGTTCGGCCGCCAGATCGATGGCGGCCATGGCCAGAGACATTTCGTGCATGGTGGCTCCTTAACCGATATGGGGAGGAGGAGTGACTCCTCTCGGTCATTGGGTAGACGGCATGGCCGCTCAACAGATCCGCGGCAGCAGTTCCCCTTGCGGCAGCTCCAGATAACGGCGGCTGCCCCAGGGGTTATTGAGGATCACCTTGTGGCGCTCGCTCGCCTGCACCACACCGATCTGGCTGGCTGTGGGGTTGAATGGTCGCAAGATGCCCAGCGCGTCCTGCGCCTGTTCGGCAGGCAGGGCCAGCACCATGGTCCCCTCGTTGGCGAGATCATGGGGCTCGAAGCCGTAGAGCTCGCACAGGCCGCGCACCGGATCACACACCGGAATGGCGGACTCCTCCAGCTCGATGGCAACGCCGGAGGCGGTGCTCCACTCGTTGAGCACGGCGGCGAGGCCACCGCGGGTGGCATCGCGCAGGGCGTGGGGGGTGATCCCCGCTTTCAGCAGCGCTTCTACCTGTGGCCAGAGGGTGGTGCAGTCGCTTTTCAGATCAGACCCCAGCTGCAGGGCGTCGCGGGCCATCAGGATGCATGCGCCGTGGCTGCCGATGTCCCGCGACACCAGAATGGCGTCACCAGCCTTGAGGTTGCGCACCGAGATGCCCCGGCTCTGTTCCGGCAGCGGAAAGGTGCCGACCCCGCTGGTGTTGATGAAGATCTTGTCGGCCGCCCCCTTGGGCACCACCTTGGTGTCGCCGCAGACGATGCGAGCGCCGCTCTTGGCAAGCTCCGCAGCCATCGACTCGACGATGCGGGCGAGATCGGCGTAGGGGAAGCCCTCCTCAATGATAAAGCTGGCGCTCAGATACTCGGGCTTGGCCCCCATCATGGCGAGATCGTTGACCGTGCCGGCGATGGCCAGCTTGCCGATATCGCCCCCCTCGAAGAACAGCGGCGAGACGGTAAAGCTGTCGGTGGTGAAGGCGATGGGGCCCTCTACCTGCAGCAGGGCGGCATCTTCACCGCGCAGCAGGATCTCGTTGCCAAAGTGGCGAAAGAAGAGCTGATTGATCAGCTGGTTCATCTCGACACCGCCGCCGCCGTGGCTAAGTTGGATTTCTCTCATCGGGTCTGGTTCTCCACTAGATTGCCGAAACAGGCTGGTTCATCCCCACTCATCACCCGACCGCCGTGGCTTAACTGGATTTCTTTCATTGGATCCCCATATATCGGTAGTAGGCATTGCAGGCCCCTTCGGAGCTGACCATGCAGCTGCCCATGGGCTGGGTCGGGGTGCAGCCCCGGCCAAAGACGTTGCACTGGTTGGGCTTGGCCAGCCCGCGCAGGATATCGGCGCACTGGCACGCCTTGTGGTCATCGATGGGGGTCTGGTCCAGCTGGAAGTGACGCTCCGCATCGCGCTTGGCAAAGGCATCCCGCAGGCGCAGGGCAGAGGCGTTGATATCCCCCAGACCCCGCCAGCGAAAGTGCTCGCGGGTCTCGAAAAAGCGCTCGACCAGCCGCTGGGCGGCTTTATTGCCACTGGCAGTGACGGCGCGGGTGTACTGCACCTCCAGCGCGTAGCGACCCTCCACCTTCTGGCGCACCATCATCAAGAGCGCTTCCATCACATCCACCGGCTCGAAGCCGCTCACCACCACCGGTACCTGATAGCGATCGACGATGGGCAGGTAGATATCGGCGCCTGTGATGACGCTGACGTGAGAGGGGCCGATAAAGGCGTTCACCTTGGCAACCCCGTCGGCCATCACGGCGTGAATGGCGGGGGGCACCAGCACATGGTTGATATGAAATAGAAGATTCTCGACCCCTTGCTCTTCAGCGGCAGCCAAGAGCGCGGCCGTCATCGGGGTGGAGGTTTCGAAACCGATGGCAAAGAAGACCACGGTTTTGTCCGGGTTCTCACGGGCGATACGCAGGGCATCGAGGGGGTCATAAACCGGGCGGATATCGCTCCCCTTGGCCCGTTGCTGGGCCAGCGTGCCTTTGGAGCCCGGCACCCGGATCATATCCCCCAGGGTGACCAGAATGACGTTCGGTTGGCGGGCCAGCTCGATAGCCTGATCGATGCGTTCTTTCGGCATGATGCAGACCGGGCAGCCGGGACCGTGGACAAACTCGATGCTGGCTGGCAGCAGCTGGTGCAGGCCGTACTTCATGATGGTGTGGGTATGGCCGCCGCACACCTCCATCACCCGCAGTGGTTCGGGCAGATCCTTGGCCAGTTCGGTGATCTGGACGGCGAGGGCGCGAATGACGTCGGGCTGACGAAAGCCCTGAAAGAGATCATTGAGTGTCAGCATGGCAAGATATCCTGATCGGGCATCAGAGCCACCATTTGGCGGAAGCTCTCGAGGCTGGCTTGCGCCTCCTCTTCATCAATCTTGCTCATCACAAAGCCGATATGAAGCAGCACATAATCGCCAAGGTTGAGGGGCTCTTCGAGCAGCATGCAGCTGATGCGCCGCTGCACCCCCAGGGTATCGACGGTGACGCAGTTATCTTCGGGGTGCAACTGCACCACCTGAGAGGGGATGGATAGACACATGGATTTCAGGACTCCGACAAGGTGGCACAACCGGCACTAACAGGCTGGTGCGCCGCAAGATGGTGGATGGCAAACCAGAGCTGACCGGCGGCGATGCCCCCGTCATTGAGCGGCAGGGTTTCGCTGGTCAATACCTGCCGGCCGGCTGCTTCGAGAGCGGGCACCAGCTCATCCATCAGTACCCGGTTTTGAAAGACGCCGCCCCCGAGCGCCACCGGATAACCGGGGAAGCGCTCGGCCAGTGCAACGACCAGAGCGCTGACAGCGCGGATAAAACCGGCGGCCAGGCTGGCGGTGGAGGTGCCTTTGCGCCGCTCGCTGATAAGCAGATTGAGCAACTCGGCCCACTCGATCTGCAGCGGCCCCTCTGCGCTCTGGTGCAGGCCAAAGGCGAGGGGGAAGGGCAATTCATCGGGGGTAAGCTGCAAGGCAGCTGCCTCCAGCAATAGCCCCGCTTCTCCCTCGTAGTCGGGGGTATCGATCACCCCCAGCAGCGCCGCCACGGCATCGAACAGCCGACCGATGGAGCTGGTGTAAGGGGCGTTGCGACCGAGATGCCAGAGCTGGTGCAGGTTGTTGATCCGCTCTGCTGGCAGTTGCTTGATCGCCGGAATATCGAGGGCGCTGATCTCCTCAGGGCTGTGCGATTCAAACAGCAGTCCCAACAGTTGGCGTACCGGCTCGCGGATGGCTGCCTCGCTGCCGATCAGCTTGAAGGGGGTGAGGTGGGCGATCCGCTCAAATCCCTGAACGTCTGCGATCAGCAGCTCGCCGCCCCAGAGGGTGCCGTCATCCCCAAGGCCGGTGCCGTCAAAGGCAACCCCCAGCACAGGGCCCATGATCTCATGCTCGGCCATCACTGCCAGCAGGTGGGCGTGATGGTGTTGCACCTCGAGGTGGGTGGCGTTGTGTTCGCGGCAATAGTGCTTGGCCCACTGATGGCTGAGGTAGCCCGGGTGGCAGTCCGATACCAGCAGTTCGGGCTTGAGATCGTAGAGATCGCGGAAGGTCGCGAGGGTCTGCTCGAAGTGCCCCTGCATCGGCAGGCTGTGCAGATCGCCGATATAGGGGCTGTAGATGCGCTGGCGGCCGAAGGCGAGCGCCAGCTGGTTCTTCTGCTGCGCCCCGACCGCCAGCAGCGGCACCTTGACCGCCTCTTTCAGGCTGGGGGTGCAGGGGGCGTAACCCCGGGCCAGCCGCAGGGTCTGGCGTCGCCCGCCTGCCCACTGCACCAGACTGTCGTCGCAGGGGTGCAGGATGGGACGGTTGTGATCCAGAATGCCGTCAATCTCGCTGCCTAGCTCCCTGACCACCGCCTCGCACTCGATGAGGATCGGGCTGCCGCGACCATTGGCGCTGGTGGCCACCAGCGGCATGGCGCATGCGTCCAGCAGCAGCTGGTGCAGCGGGGTGTAGGGGAGCATGACCCCGAGATAGGGGATGCCGGGGGCTATCCCCTCGGCCAGCGGCGCGGCTGGTTGTCGGGATTCGGACGACCGATCATCCTTGGTGCGCTTACGCAGCAGGGTAATGGGTCTGGCTTGAGAGGCGAGCAGCGTCCACTCGTCTTCGCTGCCGGTGACATGAAGCTTGGCATCGGCAAGGGAGCCCATCATCACCGCCAGCGGCTTGCGCGCGCGCCGCTTGAGTGTTCGCAATCTGGCAACACTCTGTTCATTACGGGCATCACATATCAGGTGATAGCCCCCCATCCCCTTGACCGCAATCAGGGCGCCCGCTTGCAGGGCGCGGGCGGCGGCGTGCAGGGCATCCTCGCGCTCGGCCAGGGCATCGCCGTGGCCGCTGCGCCAGCTGAGGTGAGGCCCGCACTCGGGGCAGCTCACCGGCTGGGCGTGATAGCGTCTGTCCAGCGGGTTTTCATAGGCCGCCGCGCAGCGCGGGCACATGGCAAAGCTCGCCATGGCGGTATGGGGTCTGTCGTAGGGGAGGCGGCGGATGATGGTGTAGCGCGGGCCGCAGTGGGTGCAGTTAGTAAAGGGGTAGTGGTGGTGGCGATCTTTGGGGTTTGCCACGTCCGTGGCGCACGCCTCGCACATCCCCTGATCCGGCGAGATGGCGACCGTGGCCGCGCTCTGCTGCTGGCTGGCTTTAATTCGAAACTGGCCATGAAAGGCGCCGTCGTAGTCGGGATTATGGTCGGGGTCAGCATCGCGGGGCAGTTCCCGCTCGCTGAAATGATCGATTCGGCTCAGCGGCGGCGCCAGTTCGCGCAGTTCGCGGGCAAAGCTGGCCAGCTGCTCGGGGGAGCCTTCAGCGCCGATAGTGACGCCATTAGCATCGTTCAGCACATAGCCGGTAAGGCCGTGGCGCAGTGCCAGCCCGTAGACGAAGGGGCGAAAGCCGACCCCCTGCACTATGCCGTCGATATGAAATTCGCGGCGCAGTCGGGTGGCCGTCATGCCGGCTCCTGCTGCAAGGCATCTTGAGTCTGTGGCAAACGCAGCACCCGACGCTCGTTCTCCTCGCGCCGCACCCAGCCATCCATCTCCATGCGCAGGCAGAACGGAATGGCGTATTTGCGCGACAAGCCGGTGATCTCCTTTAAGGATGCCATGTCGATCAGATCTCCCACCTGCTGGCCCGCCAGCACGGCGGCGACCATCTGGTTGTAAAGGGCGGCGTCGTAATAGATGGGGCCATCGAGCTGCACCAGATACTTGAGTCGTGCCAGATTGCGCAGCTGCTTTTGCAGCGCGCAGTTTTTTTGTAAACCATTGCGCAGCAAGCCCTGCTGCAGGGCGACGGGCAGCTTGCGGGTGATAAAGGGGTCCAGCTCCACGCCGCCGGGGCCCAGTTTACCGGGCTCGTAACCCTCCTTGCCTTGATCTCGCACCACCTTGAGTACCAGCTGTGCCTCTTGCCCCAAATCATCTTCCGACTCGCCACTGCCCGGCTGCCACTTGTCATGGTGCAGGCGAACAAGCTGCTCGCTCTTTAGCTGCTGGAGCAGGGCCTGAGTGACCGACAAGGCGATACCAAAGCGGGTCGCAAGCTCGGCGGCGCTCAGCGGTTCGCTAGCCAGCGTGGCGAGCAGTTGGTCGCGGCTTTGAGCCAGCCAGTGGTTGTCCAGCAGCCAGTCACCGAGGGGGGTAACGTGTTCAGGCCGCTCGTCAAAGCGGCTGGCCAGCACATAGCCGTTGAGCCCCAGTTGCAGGGTGGCCGGGTTGTAGTGCTCAAGCTCATCTGGCAGCTCGCCCAGCAGGGTGTGTAGCGCCTTGCGTTTGGCTGGGTGGATATCGCCGCACCAGACGATGCGGGCGCCGTGCAGCAGTTCACTGCTGCCATGGCGAATGATGGCAAAGGGCTGACCGAAGAAGCAGGGGATGGGGCTGGTAAAGATCAGCCGTGCCAGCCGGGTGTCTTTTATTGGTACAAAGCGAGCCCGGCCATGCCAGCTGCCGAGGGCTACCTCTACCTCCTGCGTGCGAAGCGTCTTGGTGCTCAGGCGCTCGGCGTTGAGCCGCACGATCAGGTGAGTCGCCGCCTCGCACTGGCCGGCAGCGCTGGTCAGGCAGTGACCGCGGGCCACCTCCTTGTGGGGCACTTTTTTCAGGCCCACCGCCACCCGACAGACGGCGCCAATCTCATCGACGCTCTGGTGATAGGCCTGCAGGGAGCGCACCTGCACTTCCCGATCGGCAGGGTAGAGGCGCAGCTTGTCCCCTACCTTGAGGCTGCCCTGCTGCAGGGTGCCGGTGAGCACAGTGCCGGTGCCGTTGGCGGTAAAGACTCTGTCTACATAGAGGCGCGGTGGCGCCTCTTCACAAGAGCGACGCGGCTCGCCCTGTTCGCGAGCCGCTTGTGAGGCTGGCAGATCGGCAAGTTGGCCCACGATGGCGGCGTGCAGGGCAGCCATATTGGCGCCGGTTTTGGCGCTGACGCTGACGATGTCGGGCACCATGCCGCTCTCGTCCATCACCCGCTCCAGCAGGCTCTCTTCCAACAGCAAAAGCTCGTCTGGGCTGACCAGATCGCACTTGTTGATGCAGACCAAGAGGCGCGGCACCCCCATCGCCTTGAGCAGGCGCAGGTGATCGCCGGTCATCGGCATCCACCCCTCGTCGGCGGCAATCACCAGCAGCACCAGATCCAGACTCCAGAGCCCCGCCACCATGTTGCGGATATAGCGCTCGTGGCCGGGCACATCGATGACGCCTATGGTGTTGCCCTGACCGTCGTCAAAGTGGGCAAAGCCGAGATCCTGGGTCATGCCGATGGCCTGCTCATGGGCGCGGGCTGTGGTGATGCCGGTGAGGGCCTTGATCAGCAGGGTCTTGCCGTGATCCACGTGGCCGGCAAGACCGATAACGGCGCGATAGGGGGTCATGGGATCAGGACTCCTCTGTTGCATTGATCGAGGCAGGTAGCAGCAGCTCGTTAAGCTGGGCGATCAACAGATCCATCTCGGTCTGCAGCAGGGTCGCCATATTGAGCAGCACCTTCTGCTGGCGCACGGTGGCAATCACCGGCACCGGCAGTTCGCGCAGGGCATCGAGCAGTTGCTGGGCCGGACGCGGGTCGGTGCACTCCAGCGCAGGCGCCGGATAGAACTCGTCCGGCAAGGTGCCGCCGCCCACCACCAGCTGGGCGGGGACGGGCACAAAGCAGCCGGGCAGGGCGGCCATCAGCTGGGAGGCTCTCGCCTGCATGGCGGCCGGGTTGCTCAAGGTGCGCTGGGCGATGCCCTCGCCGATGGGGGATTTGTTGAGCTTGTGAATGAGCAGGCGTTCGAGCAGGGAGTAGACGATGCGGCTTGGGCGGAAGGTGCGCATCATGGGGTGTTTTTCCAGCCGCTTGATGAGATCGCTGCGTCCGCTGATGATGCCCGATTGCGGGCCGCCCAGCAGCTTGTCGCCGGAGTAACAGACCAGATCCGCCCCCGCCTTGATGTATTGGCGCACCGAGGTTTCATCCGGCGCAAACTCTTCGGTGGTCAAGCCCGAGCCCTGATCCACCGCCAGCACCACGTGCTCGGGCAAGGCGCGGGCCACCTCGCCAATATCGGGGGATTCGGTAAAACCGCGAATGGCGAAATTGGATTTGTGCACCATCAGCACCAGCGCGGTCTGATCTGTGATGGCATCGAGGTAATCCTTGGCGGTAGTGATATTGGTGGTGCCCACCTCCACCAGTTTGGCGCCGGAGAGCGCCAGAATGTCGGGGATGCGAAAGCCGCCGCCAATCTGGATCTGCTCGCCGCGCGAGACGATCACCTCGCGCCCCTTGGCCACCTCTTGCAGCAGCAAGAAGAGGGAGGCGGCGTTGTTGTTGACCACCAGTGAATCCTCCGCCTGGGTGAGGCAACGGAGCAGGGGGGCGATCAGCCCCTTGCGCCCGCCGCGCTTGCCGGTGGCGAGATCCAGTTCCAGATTGTTGTACCCGGTGTTGAGGTCGCGCACCTCGTCCCACAGATCGGCACTTAACGGCGAGCGCCCCAGATTGGTGTGTACCAGGGTGCCGGTGGCGTTGATCACCCTAGTCTGACGCTGGCGCAGCTGCTGCTGGCAGCGCTTGGCAATCAGCGCCTCAATGTGCTCGGGGGCAACCCCGTGCTGGCGAAACGCCTCGCTCTGGCGCAGTTCGCTCAGGGTCTCGCGCACCGCCTGGGTCACCAGCGGGCGGCTCAGCGCATGGATAAACCCAGCGAGAAAGGGTTGCTGCAGCAGCTGTTCCACTTGCGGTAAGCGACGCTGTGGCAGTGAATCGTCGGCAGTCGGACCTGATACGGGCTGGCTGTGGGCGATGGCTGGCGCATGAGACGGGTTCGGCATGGGATTACCAGGGCAGTGCGTGGGTTTGGCATGCACACCGGTCGCCGATAAAGAGGCCGAGCTGACGGGTTATTTCAGTGCTGGCGGTTTGCGGATTGTTGCAAACATAGTGCATAAATAAATGGTCTATTTATGCTGATAAATTAATAGTTGGCCAGAGCAATAACCTGTGTTCGGATTATATTGGCAAGCGGCAAGCACCTTCTTTAAAGGTATTGCTTCAAACATATTGAACAAGCGATTAAAAATAGCATTCAGGCCAATAAACATCAGCGAGATGACATTTGCTCAATATATTAAATTGGCGGAAGAGGCAGGAATCGAACCTGCCAAAGCCTTCTCGGCTCACATCGGTTTTGAAGACCGAGGAGGCCACCAGACCCCATCAACTTCCACTATGGACGCTATTTTGTGGCAATTTTTTGTGACTGGCAACGCTTTTTTATCATAAAAAAGCGAGAGTTAGCGGTTTTTTGAAAAATCAAAAGAACCTTGTTTTATATCAAGTTCAGCACGATTAACCCGATGTTTTTAATTTAACACCGGGTGTTTATCACATTGCCAAAGCAGTCAGTCAATAACGGGCGTTAACAGGCCTGTGCATAGTCATCGCTCGGCGTTGGTAATATTCCACTGGTCCAGCCGCTCTATTAACAAGCGGGTGTCCTTGGCGGCATCAAGATGTTGATAAAGATAATCCATCGCTTCGCTCACCATCTCGGTCATCGGGAAGGAGAAGGCGACGATGGCCGGTTGCACCCCGACAAAGATCACCTCGGGAACAAAGGTCTTGAGCTCGTCGATCAGGAAATTGAGCGGCATATTGTGGGTCGAGAAGATAAACATCTCGGCGATGGTGTCGGGGGGGATCACCTGCAGGGTGCCCGCCTTCTCGCCGATCTCGGCGGCATCCACCAGCACCACCCGCGCCGGTTGCAGCTCCCGCACCTTGTAGACCGCATTTTCCGGCGCGATGCCGCCGTCAATATGGATCCAGCCGGGCAGGGGGGCGGCTTGCAGTTTGTCCGCCAGCCAAGGGCCGGCACCGTCGTCCCCCATCATGGCATTGCCCACGGTCAACACGAGATTGCAGCCCATCAGCGGCTCCTTACCATCAGGTACATATGGGGGTCGTTATAGAGGGCGGTGAGCTGATCCATAAAGGTGTCGGTCCAGCCCAGCTCCTGCTCATCCAGCACATTGTCGGTCTTGCGCAGTCGGTCGAAGGCGCAGGCCAGCATGTGGCAGTGCTCGCGATAGATGGTGATCTCGCCAAAGGTGAGAAACCCCTCCATCTTGCGGCGCGCCTCGCTGCCTACGGGTAGCTTGGCCACCCAGTCGCGATAACCCGCCAGCGGGCAGACCAGATCGGCGCTCAGGCAATCGACAATGCCGAGGTGGTGGCCGATGGCGAGGCTGTAGTAGATCACCTCTTTCGCCTCTTCCGGCACATCGAACTGCTCATCCACAAACTTGCGGGAGAGGCGGTAAAAGTAAACCTGGTCAGCCATGTACGGGCTCCCCTTTGCTCAACCCCCGGTTAAGGCAGGCGCCCGCCAGGTTGTTGACGATCTCCGACAGGCGCGGGTCGTCATGTTGATCGAGATAGCTCCGGATGCGCAGATCCACATCCTGCTGGGTCGCCCCTTCGAGCAGCGCCATAAACTCGTCGGCGATGATCTGTCCCTGACGATAACCGGCCATGCGGCGCGCTTCACGCTCGATCATCACCCGAATTTCATTGGGGATGCCAGTGTGGCGCAGCTCCACCCGCGCCCCCGGTTGCACCTCGTGGCTGGTGGCTTTGAGTTTTTGCTCAAGCAGGCCGAGCGCCACCGCAAAGCCGTAGATGGTGGCCGCCGGCGTGGGCGGGCAGCCCGGAATATAGACATCCACCGGCACGATCTTGTCGGTGCCGCCCCAGACGCAGTAGAGATCGTGGAAGATGCCGCCATCGCAGCCGCAGGCACCGTAGGCGATGCAGATCTTGGGATCGGGGGCGGCCTCATAGGCGCGCAGGGCCGGTACCCGCATTGCCCGGGTCACCGCGCCGGTAAAGAGCAGGATGTCGGCGTGACGGGGGGAGGCGACCACCTTGATGCCGAAGCGCTCGGCATCGAACAGCGGGGTGATGGTGGCGAAGATCTCTATTTCGCAGGCGTTGCAGCCACCGCAATCGACCCGATAGACATAGGCCGAGCGGCGAATGTCTTTGAGCAGGGTCTTCTTGAGTTTGGTGATCTCGGGATCCTGTGCCAGTGGCACGGCGCGGGTATGGGCATGGCCGACAACCGGTTCTATGCCTTTGATCTTGCTCATCACATCCACTCCTGTTGTGCGGCTATCGGTGTGGCCATCGGTGTGGTCAGGGCCGAGTCAGGCTGGCTCAGCATGCTCTGTTTTCGTTTGCAGTCGGGGCAGTGGTGCAGTCGCTCTGGCGGCGCTAGCGGCTTGGCATCGCGAGCGAGCGGCGTACCTGCCTGCTTGAGGGTGTCCTCCACCAGCGCCACCAGTTTGCTCGGGGCAAAGTAGGTGCCGCACAGGGTGCAGGGGGCCAGCGCGAAGCGGGCCTCCTCATACAGGTCGGCCTTGTTGGTCACTGCCAGCTCGAACTCGGGGGAGAGGGCGATGGCGCGGGTCGGGCAGACCTCTTCGCAGCGGCCGCAGAAGATGCAGCGCGCCATGGAGAGCTCCCAGCGCCGCTCGCCGGTCTCCATGTCCACTTCCATCACCAGCGCATTGGCCGGGCAGGCCTTGGTGCAGGCGGCGCAGGCGATGCACTGATCCGCCTGATAGTTCGGTTTGCCGCGAAAATCCCGGTTCACCTCATAGGGGGCGAAGGGGTACTTGGCGGTCGGTGTGCCAGCCTTGAGGATGGTCTTGAACAGCTTGATCATGATGACCCCTTATTTCAGCGGAGAGTTTTTGCGGTCGATACCGTAGCGCTCGATCTCCTTGTAGGAGACCACGGTGGACTTGCCCTTCTTGGGGTCGACCAGGGTGACCCGATCGGTACAGGAGTAGCAGGGATCTAGACTGCCGATAATGAGCGGCGCATCGGCCACGGTATTGCCACGCAGCATGTAGCGCAGGGCGGGCCAGTTGGCGTAGGTGGCGGCGCGGCAGCGCCAGCGGAACAGCTTCTGGTTATCCCCCGTCATGCTCCAGTGGACGTTCTCGCCGCGGGGCGCTTCGGTAAAGCCCAGCGCAAATTTGCCCGGCTGATAGGTGAACCCTTCGGTGAGCAGTGGCCCCTCGGGCAGGTGCTCAAGACCGAACTCAATCATGTCGAGGGAGTCGTAGAGCTCGTGGATGCGCACCAGCACCCGGGACTGCACGTCGCAACCCGCCAGGGTCTGGATCTCCATCGGCAGTTCGCGATAGGCAGCAAAGTCGTGGACCCGGCGCACGTCACGCTTGAAGCCGCTGGCCCGCACCATGGGGCCGACGCAGCTGAAATCGCGGGCGATTTGCGGGTCGAGGCGGCCTATCCCCACCAGACGGGAGGTGATGTTGGCGGTGTCGAGCAGCATGGCCACCAGGGGTTTGAGCTCATCACGGAGTTCCCGCACCAGCTGGGCGCCCTTGATGCGATCTTCCTTGAAAATGTCGCGGCGCACCCCGCCAATCAGGTTGAGGCCGTAGGTCTTGCGGGCACCGGTCAGCAGCTCGGCCAGGGTCATGGATTTCTCCCGCACCCGGAAGAACTGCATAAAGCCGGTGTCGAAGCCGGTGAAGTGGCTCGACAGGCCGATGTTGAGGATGTGGCTGTGCAGGCGCTCCACCTCCAGCAGCACGGCGCGGATCATCTTGGCCCGCTCGGGCACCTTAATGCCCATGGCGTTCTCTACCGAGGTGGTGTAAGCGACGCTGTGGGTAAAGCCGCAGATGCCGCAGACCCGGTCGGTCAGAAACGCCACCTCGTTGTAGCCCATGCGGGTTTCTGCCAGCTTCTCCATGCCGCGATGGACATAGAAGAGGCGGTAGTCGGCGTCGATGATGTCTTCCCCATCGACAAACAGACGAAAATGTCCCGGCTCGTCCGAGGTGATGTGCAGCGGGCCGACCGGCACGATGCGGTTGGCCTCATTGCCCAGCTCATTGACGAAGGGGTAGGTCTCGGTGTCGGTGGTGGGCATGGGGCGCTGGCGGTAATCCATGGCGTCTTTGCGCAGCGGGTGGATATCTTCGGGCCAGTCATCCGGCAGCACCAGACGGCGTTCGTCCGGCAGACCGACGGCGCGCAGGCCGTACATGTCGCGGATCTCCCGCTCGCCCCATACCGCCGCCGGTATGGTCGGGGTGATGGAGGGGTACTCCTGTTCAATGGCGTTGACCAGCACCCGGACTGTGATCCAGCTCTTGGTGTCGCCCTCCATGGAGAAGACGTGGTAGACGGCGAAGTGGCCGTTGAGACTGCGCTCGTCATTGGCAAATGAAACCGAGAGCCAGCCCCCCTGCTTGTGAAAGATCAGGCTGGTGAGGGCCACCAGGCTGGTGGGCTTGACGGTCAGGGTGGCCTGATCGGCGGTCTGCCACTGCTCGTCGATGATGGCGTGGGGCAGTTGCGCTCGCAGTTGCTGGATATAGTCGCAACCGATGCGATCCGAAATGGCGATGGTCATGCAGTTCTCACTTTATGTTCGGGAATGAGCAATCGGAAAAGGTGAAATCGGAAAAAGCAGCTGTGAAGGCACTCATGGCTTATACCCCGACCAGATAGGCGAGCAGGGCCAACAGGGCCAGCCCCAAGCCATAGCGGGTGAGCTTGTGGGTGCGCACGAACTGGGTGCGGGCCATGGCATTTTCGATAATGCCCGCCAGCCCAAAGGCCACCAGCAGCTTGCAGAGCAGGATCAGGGCAGCCACTGCCAGTGCGGGCAGGCTCCAGTTCGCCGCTTTGCCGAAGGGGAGGAAGATCACCAAAAAGAGCTGCACCACTACCAGTTGCTTGAGGCCGATGCCGAGCTTGAGCAGCGCCAGTCCCGCGCCTGAGTATTCGGTGAGCGGCCCTTCCTGCAACTCCTGCTCTGCTTCGGCGCAGTCAAAGGGCAGCTTGCCCATCTCCACGAACACCGCGAAGGCGCAGGCGGCCCCGGCCAACAGGGTTGCGATGGGCGCAGCCAGCGGCTGGGTGGCCACATAGCTGCTGATGTTGCCCAGATCCGAGCTGCCCACCATCATCGCCATGATGAAGCAGGCGAGCATCAGAATAGGCTCCACCAGAATGCCCAGCGTCAGCTCGCGGCGGGCACCAATACCTGCAAACATGCTGCCGCTGTCGAGCCCCGCCAGAGAGAAGAAGAAGCGGAAGATGGCGAACAGGTAGATATCGGTGATGAGATCCCCGGCGATGGGAAAGGGGGACTTGTGGGTCAGGGTAGGTAGCGCCATCGCCACCAGCATCAAGGCGGCGATGAGCAGCGCAGGCATCAGGTTGAAGAGGATGCCGGCAGGCTCCGGGGTGACCTCCTGACGGCGCAGGAGCTTCCCGATATCCCGGTAATCCTGCAGCGGACCTGGCCCCTGACGGGAGTGCATTTTTGCCCGCAGCACCCGGTTGAACCCGGTGGCCAGCGGCGCCAGCGCCAGCATGGCGATGGCCTGGGTCAGGGCGAGGGCCACCATGCCCCAGCTCGGCATTTCAAGAACAGGCATATCAGACTCCTACAGCCATCAGGATAAAGAACGCCAGCACAAGGCCGTGCAAGAGCCAGCCAGCGGCAGAGGACGACGCACTCACCCCGTGCAGCGCAGTGGCCAGATCGAGCAGGGGCTGTTTGCGATAGAGGGGAGCGCAGAGCTGGCGCAGGGTATGGGTGACACCACCGGAGGTGAGGCTCATGCGCTCCTCGTAGGCATAACCACAGGCCCACGGCGTGCCAGCGTGACGACGACCGAGCTTGGGTCCCTTGAACAGCGCCACGACCAGCAGCGGGATCAGGAAGAGGCCAAAGAGGGTGATGGCAATCACGGGCGGTGAGAGGATCGCCTGAGAGCTGTCGAGCGGTAGCAGGGTCGCACCGGTGGCAACGCTCATCTGGCCCGTGACGTGAGCGGAGACGAGGGCCTGACCGTAGCCGCTGACAAAGGGGGCAATCCAGGGGGCGCCCAGACCCAGCACCAGACAGGCTGCGGCCAGCAGCAGGGTGCCTGCCACCATGGCATGGGGCACTTCGCGGGCCTGACTCGCTTTTTCGCTGCGCGGTGCACCGCAAAAGCAGATGCCGTACACCTTGACGAAACACATCACCGCCATGGCGCCAGTCACTGCCAGCATTACCACTGCCAGTGGGGCCACCACAGAGGTGCCGAGCCTGGTCATGGAAAGGAGCGCCTGATAGATAAACCACTCGCTGACAAAGCCGTTGAGCGGCGGCAGCGCCGAGATGGCCATGGCGCCGATAAGGAACGCCAGCGCGGTCCAGGGCATCAGCTTGGCAAGGCCCCCCATCTTGTCCATGTCGCGGGTGTGCAGGCGGAACATCACAGAGCCTGTGCCCATAAAGAGCAGGCTCTTGAAGATGGCGTGGTTGAGCAGGTGATAGAGGGCACCGAGCAGCCCCAGTACCACCAGCACCGGTTGCTGGTTGGCGATGCCGATCATGCCGATCCCCATCCCCATCAGTATGATGCCGATGTTCTCGACCGTGTGGTAGGCGAGCAGCCGCTTGAGATCGTGCTCGGCCAGCGCAAACAGCACCCCGAGCACTGCCGAGCAGGCACCGAAGATCAGCACCATGTAACCCCACCAGAGCTGGCTGGCGCCGAGAAAATCGATGCTGACCCGCAAAATGCCGAACAGCCCGAGCTTCACCATCACCCCCGACATCAGCGCCGAGATATGGGAGGGGGCAACGGGCTCGGCGACGGGCAGCCAGCCGTGCAGCGGCACGAAACCGGCGCGCAGGCCAAAGCCGCAGAAGCTGAGCAGGAACACCAGCGAGGCCAATGTGCCCGCCAGATGGTGCTCACGAAGGGCTGCGAACTCCAGCGAGCCTGACTCGCGGCAGAGCAGCCAGAAGGCGACTAGTACCAGCGCCATGCCGATATGGTTCATCACCAGGTAAAGGCGGCTCTGTTTGGCGGCCTCCGGGTTGGTTTTGACCAGCCAGTAGGTGGTGAGTGTCACCAGCTCGTAGCAGAGCAAAAAGCCCAATGCGTTGTCGGCCAGCACCATGCCCACCATGGCGAACAGGAAGAGGTTCATCAGCACGCCAATGGCCACATCCCCCTTGCCCTGATATTCGCGAATATAGGCAAAGGAGTAGAGGGAGACGGCGACGCCCACGAGCGTTATTACCAGCAGCATCAGTGCCGCCAGCATATCCAGATGCACCGAACCCAGTAGCCAGATCTGGCCGTCGATCGGCGCATCTTGGGCCAGGGCCTTGATGGCGGCAACCACACCGGCCAGCGAACCCAACAGGGCAAAGCCGCTATTGAGGCGGTTGGCCAAAGAGGCGTACGTTTGCAGCAGCAGACCGGCCACGGCGCCCAATAGGAAGAGCACAAGGGTGCCCATAACAAGCGGGGACAACATCAGCAGGAGCCCTCAGTGAGTGAAGCGTCGGATGAAACAGGCGTCGCCGTGGCGGTTGAGCAAGCTGAGGTCGCGCAAGCAGACGCCGAGAATGCGGGGGCACCTTGTGGGTGGGCATTGGCCGCTTGCAGGCGGCGATCGCGGGCGGCGTTGGCACAGGCAGTGTCGTTGACGATAGAGAGCGCCTGGGAGGGGCAGGCCTCGATGCAGGCGGGGCCATCGGCGCGGAACTCACACAGATCGCATTTGACTGCGATGCTGCGCACGCCGGGCTCCCAGCTCAGCAGATCTGAACCAAAGCAGCGCAGACCGGCAGAAGTGGAGGGGTTGCTGGAGCGGATGGAGCAGGGGATATAGGTGTCGTAGCTATTGGCCATGGCCACCGGACGGCTGCCACCGCTCTGGATGGCGCCGAACGGGCAGGCTACGGCGCAGAGGTTGCAGCCGATGCAGAGTGACTCGTTGAGCTGCACGCAATCGTCGGTCTGGCGGATCGCCTCGACCGGACACACCTTGATGCAGGGGGCCTCTTCACAGTGACGGCACTGAACCGGCATGGTCGCCTGCTCGTGTCGCATGACGGTTAAACGGGGGGCTTGCTGCAAACCTTGCGCCTTGTGCACCGTGCTGCAGGCCGCCATACAGGTGCCACAGCCAATACACAGCTTGGGGTCAGCGATAACGAAGCGGTTCATAGCCTACCTTGTCGTGTCGCGAACGGAGAGAATAGGGGCAAGATGGCAAAATGCGGGCCAGATTGGTCCGGGGCGTGAAATTGATTCCAAGATGCTGTTTTAAATAGGGTTTAAATTTGGCGTTGCGCCGTAATAAGGGCGTGGCACTGTGTCGACATCTGACGTTCGTCATTTGTGACGAAGGGAGGGGAGGGCTCGTCACAATAAGGTGCACACCTGAAACATTAATATCTTAATTGTCATTTAAGGGATTAAAACAGAACACTCTCCGCTGTTAGACTCTCAATGAGGAGGTCACGCTTAAGAAGTAGCTAAAAATGAAATAAATAACTATTAAATTGTTATATCAAAGTTATAGAGTTTGTTTTTTCCAGCTATGATGAAATTTAAATCTGATTTTAAAGTTTTTAATTGTCATTCATGACCAAATGAAACCGCTTTCCGGGGGCTCATTGGAAACTATTTGGTGACATGTGAATCTGTATGGGATATTAGTATTATTAGTGTTTTTGGGCATCGATTATTTGTATCTGCAATGTTGGTCATTTTTTAAAGTGGCAGCTGAAGATCAATCTTTGATGGGTTTCAGTTCCTGCTGATGCTTGATTGAACCGGTCACTTTCCTCTCGGATGTTTATTGTTCAAGATGCTTGGTATTTGGATGGAGTGTGATATGTAACATAGACGCTTAATCACTGAGTGTGTCTGTAGAGTGATGTATGTTATTTAACAAAATCATCAGTATTAATTACGCTGGCCAATACTTTAGCTGATGAAATTGTTAATTATTGCATGTCTTGGCTGTGTGATTTTTAATAAACGCCGACTCTTCATACACTGTGCTTTATTCTGTAAAGTTCAGCACGCTTGCTCGTGTAATAACTGCTGATGTAATTATTCGGCAGGGGAAAACCACGTCCAATTTTTTATGCAAGTAATGGCCGAGCCTAGTCTGGTTTATCTGCATAGAGATAAAGAGCTGTGGTAAATGTGATGCTTGTATGTAAGCAAATTAAGGAGTGTATAAATGGAAGACTTTTTCACAAAAAACATGTCGCGTTATCGTGGTGATGGTCCATATCTGTATGTCGATGATGTCAAGAATATAGACGCGGCATCTGGAACATTCAATCTTCCGCTTGGCTATACTCATCCGCGACTGGCCAATAAATTGAAGCAGCAAATAGACAGATGCGCTCACCTTAGTTCTGCTTACACATGGGAAATGTCGCAACACATACTTAAAAAATTGCGCAAGCATACACCACCCGCAATAGATAGAATCTGGTTGCGTGATGTGTCTGGCTCTGGTGCAGTTGAATGTGCAATCAGAATGGCACAAAAATATACCAAGCGTTCGGGTGTCATATCACTTTATTTGTCACATCATGGACAATCTCTCGCTACCGCCCAGATTTCAGGCAATGCATTCCGTATCAAGAATTTCAACATCAACATAGCGGGTTCATTAAAAATACCTACCCCGCCAAGTATCATGGCGATGAATGCTGATGATACCTCTTTGGCGAGTTACCCTGATCTGGATGAAATGCTGCAGTTAGGTTCCAACGATAATATAGCATGCCTTATTATCGAGCCGATTATGGGTAATGGTGGCAATATCGTTATCCCGCAAGAGTTTTACCGGTCTCTCAGGGAGTTCTGCCATAAAAATGGCATTGTTATAATTGCTGATGAAGTTCAGACGGGGTTTGGCCGTACCGGAACATTTTTTGCCTCTAATGGTTACGCAAAAGAGCTGGACCCGGACATCATAGTATTTGCCAAAGGCGCTGGTGGTATCGGTATTCCGACTGCCGGGGTATTGATGAAACCAGAGCTTGATGTATTGGAATCTTTTGAACACTCCAGCACGTCTGGGGCCAACCCACTATCCCTGGTGGCGCTTAATGAGGTCATTGACATCATTGAGGATGAGGCGATTCTGGCAAACGTGACAGAGAATGAAGAATTTTTGCGTGATAGTTTATTGTCTCTGCAGAGCAAATACCGTGATATTTCAGGTGTTCGCGGATTAGGCTACATGTTTGGCTTTGACACACCATCAGCAGAATATGCAGCCAAGGCAATAGAAATTGCTGCCAGTCGTGGCTTGATTATCCGTGGTGCGCGTTATGGAAAAAGCCGGGCGTTAAAAGTTCGTCCACCCTTGATTTGTACCCGTCAACATTTGGCTGAAATTATTTTAAAGCTGGATGAAACATTTTCTGTAATGAGCAAAGTTCATTCATTAGTGAAGGAAGTCGCATAATGCTGGCACTCAAATATTCAAAGTCGTGGCAAGTCGATGTAGTGAAGGTAAACGATCTTGCTTGTCTTGAGGCGGATGACGTTGTGGTCGATATTGCGGTATGCGGTATTTGTGGGACTGATGTTGGCATCATCAGTGGCGCATATCCGGTCGCCGTGCCGGGCACCACGCTGGGTCATGAGACCAGTGGCGTTGTGACCCGGATTGGTCAGGGAGTGACAAGGCTCAAGGTTGGGGATCGTGTTGTGGTTAACCCGACTTATGCCTGTGGCGAGTGCAGGATGTGCCAGACGGGCAATCCCAACCACTGCGAACAAAAAATGGGGACCGAAGCCGGTGTGTCCTATGATGGCGCTTTTGCTCATCAGTATCGCGCCAAAGAGGCTTTTCTACGCAAATTGGATGACCACGTCAGTATGGAAGCCGCTTCTCTGACCGAACCCCTGAGCTGTACCATTACCGGTGTCGATAAGCTGGCGATTACCCACACCAATATTCGGGCCGCCGTGGTCGGGGCAGGCCCAATGGGGATGCTCTATCTGTGGGTTTTGTATCATCAAGGCCTCAAACCCTTCCTGGTGGAAAACAATCCGGGCCGTAGCGAGTTCGCCAGGGAATGCCTGCCGCCATCGACCATGTTATATAGTGATTTCGAGCAGGCACTGGAACAGGAATACGGCAGTAAACAGAGTCAGATCGACTTGTGTGTCGATACGACCGGCCAACTTACCGAGCTTGTTTTCTCCCATTTGGCTCCGGGTGGGAAACTACTGAATGTGGCGTTGAAAGACAAACATGCCAAATTGGATGTGTTGAAAATTGCAGATAAAAGTCTGTCTGTCATTGGATCCATCGACTCCTTGAATAACAGTTTTGAGCGGGCCTATGTGATGATCCGGGATGGTGACATTCCAGTGGCAAAGCTGATCAGTCATGTGTTCGATTTTTCAGATTATCAGGAAGCCTTCAAAACAGTTGGCTGTGATATTGCCAATAAGACAATGACGCCATTTTTTACGCCGAACTGTAAGGTGCTGGTGCGTCTGGCAGATATAAACTAACGGTTAGAGAAACATCATGCAGCCCATTACGGTTATATTTGATATTGATGGCGTCATCGTTGATAGTGAACAACTTCACTTTGATGTATTACGCCATTTGGCTCCAGACCATGCCTGTGACTATCAGCCTCAGCAGTTGATTGGCTTAAGTTTGGAAGAGACGCTTGAACATATAAAAGTCCCGCAAGCGCTTCAATCAGACATTGTTTCAAAAACCATTTCCACCTATAAGGAAAAGTTAAACGAGGCATATCTTCGCCCGGGTGTCGTGACTTTGACGGCGGCCTTGCAGAAGTTAAATATCAAGTTTGGATTTGTCTCTACCGCCCCCAGAGATATCTGCTTGGCCAATATCGCATTACTCGGCCTAACAGAGGCGCCTGTGCTGATTTCTGGTGATGATGTGGCACGAACCAAGCCGCATCCAGACCCCTATCTGGCCATGCTTGCGTTATTGAATACGTCTGCGGAAAAGGTGGTGGTGATCGAAGATACCGATCTCGGTGTGCTGGCTGCAATACGTGCCGGGATTGAACATGTATATGCCTGGCCACATGCGTTATCTGATCAACAACACTATGAAAATACTGTCGCCATCATTGAACAATTAAGCGACATTGATGCTTTTAAATCGTTTTACCCCGCAGTCTGATCTCTTGCTCCCTGAATGCAGGGAGCTGTTTTAGGAAGTTCATTATGTCAGAGTTAGCCATACCGCTTTTTATCCAGCAACCCGTACAGGCAACGCGAAAAGCATTCTTTATTGCAGGTTTCAGTCTGGCCACATGGGCCCCGCTTATCCCACTCGTCAAAGAACGTTTGCAAGTCGAGAATGGCACCATGGGGGCGATATTGCTGGCCTTTGGTCTCGGTTCACTGCTGATGATGCCACTATCAGGGATGCTGGCGTCACGCTATGGCTGCAGACGTGTTTTTACCTCGGCGTTATTGGTTGTACTGCTCACCTTGCCGGCACTGGTTGTGTTGGATCAGGTTTTGCCAATTGCGATAGCGTTATTCATATTCGGGGCAGGAATAGGCGCCATGGATGTGGTGGTCAATATTCATGCTGTCATCACTGAAAAACGTGCGAACAAGCCCATTATGTCAGGCTTTCATGCTCTGTTCAGTCTGGGCGGCATTACCGGGGCAGGGGTGGTCAGTGCGCTATTGGCGCTCGGCGTCTCGTCGCTGAACGTCGTTTTTATGGTGCAATTTTTTCTGGTGCTGTTAATCCTGTCAGCCTGGCAGGGATTGCTCAATGAATCGGAACAACGTGATACGCCATTTTTTGTGTTGCCACATGGCAGTGTCATCATTTTGGGCGCCCTGTGCTTTATTGCCTACATCATGGAAGGGGCGATGCTCGACTGGAGTGGCATACTGTTGCTGGGTCAGCCAAATGTGAATGCCAATCAAGCCGGGGTCGGTTATACCCTGTTTGCCGTGACCATGACGATTGGCCGATTTACCGGTGATCGTGTGATCGCCATGTTTGGCCATAAACGAGTGTTTGTATCCAGTGCAATATTGGCGACCGGTGGATTTACCATATTGGTGCTCAGTACCTCTCTCTGGATGCTGGCGTGTGCCTTTTTGTTGATTGGTCTCGGTCTGGCCAACGTCGCCCCCATGTTATTTACCGCCTCTGGTCGTCAGAAAGCCATGCCCGATGCGCTGGCGGTGGCTGCGGTGTCAACGATGGGGTACTCAGGTATTCTGATTGGGCCGGCCATCATAGGGGGGCTTGCTCACATCTTCTCTTTAATTGGTGCGTTTACCTGCGTAACCTTGCTCTCTTGCGCACTGTTTCTCAGTTACCGCAAGGTACAGCTTGATTGAGGCCCCGCCTATATTGCTAAGGAAGCGAATTCGATGAAATGTGACACAAAGAAATGGTATTGGCTCAACGAGCCAGCCACCTGGCACTTGAACGAAGGTAAATTGCAGGTGGTGACCGACCACAAGAGTGATTTTTGGCAAACGACCTGGTACGACTTTCAGCGCCATTCTGGCCATGTTTATGGCTGTGAAGTGGAGGGCGATTTTACGTTTCAAGTGTGCGTCGAAGGCGACTACACCACGCTATATGACCAGGCTGGCCTGATGTTGATTCAGAACGAGCAGCACTGGTTAAAAGCAGGCATTGAGTTCAATGATGCGCAACCCATGATAGGGAGTGTATTAACCAACCCTTGCTCTGACTGGGCAACGGGCGTGTTTACAGGCCATGCAGGCCGCTTCTGGCTGCGCTTGACGTTAGCCAATGGTGCTTTGCGGTTGCAGTATTCCTGCGATGGTGAGCATTGGCCCTTGTTGCGCCTCTGTCCCTTCTCGGCGGCATCATGCAACTTTATCGGCATCATGTGCTGTACGCCGGAGCGTGAAGGGTTGGCGGTGACCTTCTCTGATATGCGTCTTTCCCCTCCGCTTGGCAAAGCACTGCACGATCTGAGCTAGTCAGGGCAGGGCGCTGTCACCATAACAGCGCAGTGCGGTGCATTGGCATCTGCCATTGCACCGCCATTGCTGATAGCTGGCCGCGTAATAAATGACACCAGCCAGACCATCCGTCCCACGTCTGCCAAGCCGTCAGTGACTGCCGTGCCATTGCGGTGACGGTTGTCACTGCGGGCGTCAGCGCCGATGCCGTTCACCCCCGCCAATATCCACCTGCGAGCCCGGTTCATCACCCGTTTTGGCAGGATCCCGAACTGATCCTGCGCGCACTATCAGGAAAACCGTGATAAATAATCACATGTGCAAGGTGAGTCAGATGATTAATCTTCCGGCGATTGCAATACAGAGATGCTGACCAATATATGGAGGGCTCTGTGGGTAAAGAGGCTGGAATGGGGTGGCGACAGCGTCTTTATTTGATATGTGAGAGGGAAGGGATGACGGGAACGTAACGTGGCCGCCATAACAGCAGCCGCTATCAAGTAAAGCGAGAGTGGATATATAGGTAGGGTGCAATGAACGAAGTGAATTGCACCACTAATTTAATGCGTAAAAGCAGAGGCGCAATGCGCTGCGCTTATTGCACCCTACGGGACTAATAAAACCCTTTGAGATAACATAATTCATCAAGTTATTTATCCATTGCTTTTATATATGGCAGCGTATCTTTGATCAAAGCGTTATTGTAATTTTAGACCGATTTCTGACATGAAAATTGCATAATCACACATGAACTTTAGATTATGTTCCCTGTAGTTATATATATTGCTTTCTGGCACAAGTGGAACTTTAACTCTTCGAAGTTCACCTTTCTTGCTTAACGTGAGTAACGATATTTCAATAGTTCCATCTTCTTGTGCCCAAACCTCAAAAAGTGGGTATTCAATATTTACATTTCTCATTGCAACGTCATCAAATTTGAACGTTTCATTGAAGTGCTGATGTGTCATCCAACGCAGCTCAGAGCCATATGTGATAGTAATAAACTCGCTAGGACTTAATCTAATATTTTCCCCATTCCAATTGAATATACTGACAACATATCTAACCCCATTGTTCTCTTTACTTACTAGTTGGAACGTTGGTACATAATCAGTTTGTTCTAAAGCAATGCCATATAATGTAACTGGAGTGTTTGATAAACTGTAAATATAACAAGAAACTTTGGCTTTTAGATCTCGGCTTTTAATGCCATCCATTAATTTAGGTATGATACCGGACCAGTAACTATTTCCCTCCGTAATAGAACTTAAGTCATCAGTAAACTCTGACCATTGAGCTGGAAATTGTGGTGATGTTATTTTAATTAAGTAATTAGATGAGCCGCCTTCTATATACATAGCATCTCTAATTAAATCTTCGTCTGATATGATTTTATAGTTGTCATAAAATCGACCACTTCGATTCGCTACCACTAATTGCCAATCATAACTGATTACTCTAAGTTTCTCAGGGTATCCTATTTCCATATCATCGTATGAAAACATAGAGTAAGGGATTGCAGATATGAAATTATCATCTGGATTATCAAGGTCATTATCCCAGTCAATTTTTTCTTTTATTTTGATTGTTTCATTTTTATCGGCAGTTAACAATGGTGAGGAAAAAAAAATAAACAGCATGTGGATATATAACAGAGCGGTTATTTCCATGATAGTCACAGGAAATTAAAAAATGATCATTCACTCCAATAGATTTTAATGCACTAGAGATTTTAGAAAAACTAGAGTTTCTTTTAGATGGATTTTTATACAAATATACCATCTGTATAGGGGAGAAATGTAATGGAAGATGCACCGGTGCCAATGAAATTTCTTTTGATGAAATAGGCATTCCTTGCTCATCAATAGATATCTGAATTCCTTTAGTAGGATATGGTGTGATTTTTAAATATTCTGTGAATGGGACTCTTAATTCATGCCATGTAGTCGAAACAAGAATTGCTCGAATTGAATTTTGGCTAACCCCAAGTTGGGAACTTAAAATTGATAAATATTTAAATAATTCATGTATTCCCTGTCTAGCCGCTTGGTCACTGCGCTTTAATTCAATTACAACATAATTATTGAATTCGTCTTTAGCTAGTATGTCAACACGTCCATTAGTGCCGAAGTTATTATTTAGATTGAATTCTTTAGCAATGAATGTAAGCCCGGGTTCCAGAATTTTTAAATTCTCAGCAAATCTATCTCTAATAGTGTTTTCACATATAGTCAATTTATTAGCTCCATAATTTATGTTGTACATCATCTAAGAGAAAAACTGAAAATGTCTAATATATGATGTTTAGATGCATGTTTTTGATTAAGCTAAATTTAAATTAATTGTCACATTGTAAATCAATGAATGTCTACAGATAAGTTAGTTACATTATCGTCTGCTGCTATTGGCCCAAGCGGACTATTTTATTTATTTCATTAAAATAACACCTTAGAGATGGGTTGTCATGTGAGACATTTTATTTCATTAGATAAAAAACAGTAGCGAAAGGTGTTGGAAACCGGATCTTGTTCAAAAAAATGGGTCAATAGAGGGTTTTTTTTGTTCTTTCTTCCTTACGACCAACACCTTTCAAATAGCAAAACTAAACATTTTAGCCGTCGCTCTGCTCTCTCCAGGCCTGCTAACACTGCCTTGCGTCCTGTTGCCGCCATGCCATATGTGTCGTCGGCAGGTCGGCTTCTCCGATGGTGAAGAGGGTTGTCATTAGGGTGTCGAGCTCGTCACTTTTGTCGTGTCGACCACAGTGCTGCGGGGCTGTCGTCATCGTCACCGGCCTGACATTCTACGACCGGCACTCTGATTACCCCTTTACATTCAGTGGCTTGTGAATTTTATTTCGCTCATGTCCGTTTTTGGTCTGATAAATGCTCGGTGAGTAGGTCGGCTGCGTCGCCGGTGTGTGAGTGTGGGCCCCCCGGGGCTGGCACCTGGGCACGCCGGGCGATGCCAGTGCGGCAGTAACGAACCATTTAGGATCCCTCTCTATGAACAGCTTCGTGATTGCAGATCCCAGTCTCTGTATTGGGTGTCGTACCTGTGAGGTGGCCTGCGCCGTGTCACACCAGTCAAGCTCCGGCAGCGGGACCCTTGAGCGGGAGGGGGGCCTGCAGCTTGCCATCGAGGATGGACATCTGGTCTCCAAAGACAGCTATTTCCAGCCGCGCCTGAAGGTGATCGTGGGCAGCAAGGTGACCACGCCTGTGCTCTGCCGCCAGTGTGAAGACAAGCCGTGCGCCCTGGCCTGCCCCAACAATGCCATCGTGACCGAAGATGGTTGCGTCAAGGTGTTGCAGGCGCGCTGTATCGGCTGCAAATCCTGTGTGGTGGCCTGTCCTTACGGTGCCATGGCGGTGGTGGTGAAAGAGGTGGCGCCCGCTGCCGATGCGCTGTTCAAGCGCCCGCAGACCAAGGCGCAAGCCTTGAAGTGCGACCTCTGCCGTCACCGCGAGGCGGGCCCGGCCTGTGTCGAGGTGTGCCCGACCCAGGCGCTGCGGCTGGTGACGCCGGCATCGCTCGGCGAGTTGAATCGCCAGAAGCAGCTGGCCAGTGCCGAGGCGATGGGGGCCTGCCAGCGCCAGCCGGTGTTGGCACGGGGATAAAGCATCGGGATGGCGTGCGCAGCCCCTGGCTGACGGACGCTTGCGCCCCTGTGCTGTCTACCCCTGACCAGCCATTTTCGTTAAAGGCCTTTTACCGTTAACAAACAAGAGTGTGAGTCATGAAAAAAGTCATTACTGTCTGCCCCTATTGCGGCACCGGTTGCAAGATCAACCTGCTGGTTGAAAACGACAAGGTGGTGGGGGCCGAAGGCGCCAACGGCCGGACCAACGAGGGGCAGCTCTGCCTCAAGGGCTATTACGGTTGGGATTTTTTGAACGACACCAACCTGCTGACCCCCCGTCTCAAGAGCCCGATGATCCGCCGCGAGCGCGGTGGCAAGCTCGAATCCGTCTCCTGGGATGAGGCGATCGACTTTGCCAGCAGCCGTCTGGCTGCCATCAAGGCGACCTACGGTGCCGACGCCATCATGACCACCGGCTCGGCCCGTGGCCCGGGTAACGAAGCCAACTATGTGATGCAAAAATTTGCCCGCGCTGTGCTGGGGACGAACAACGTCGACCACTGCGCGAGGGTGTGACACGCACCCTCAGTCTCCGGTCTGGAGACAACGGTAGGCAACGGCGCCATGAGCAACGCCATTCCCGAAATTCAAGAGACCAAGTGCCTGCTGGTGTTTGGTTACAACGCTGCTGACTCTCACCCCATCGTCGCCCGCCATATCCTCAAGGCGAAGGCGAACGGGGCCAAGGTGATTGTGTGTGATCCCCGCATGGTGGAGACCGCCCGCATCGCCGATCAGTGGCTGCCGCTCAAAAACGGTTCCAACATGGCGCTGGTTAACGCCTTTGCCAACGTGTTGATCAGTGAAGGGCTCTATAACAAGGCGTTCGTCGCCAACTACACCGAAGGGTTCGACACCTTCAAGGCGACAGTCGCCAAGTACACCCCGGAATATGTGGAGGGGATCACTGGCCTGAAAGCCGCCGATATCCGCGCCGCCATTCGCACTTATGCCGCCTCGCCTGCATCCATGATCCTGTGGGGCATGGGGGTGACCCAATACGGTCAGGCCGTGGATGTGGTCAAAGGGCTGGCAGGGCTTGCGCTGCTGACTGGCAACTTCGGTCGCCGCGGCACCGGTTGCGGCCCGGTGCGCGGGCAGAACAACGTGCAGGGCACCTGCGACATGGGGATGCTGCCGCACCAGTTCCCGGGTTATCAGTCGGTGAGCGATCCGGCCATCAGCGCCAAGTTCGCCAAAGCGTGGGGCGTGCCGTCCCTCTCCCAGAAGCCCGGCTATCGGCTGACGGAGCTGAGTCACAAGGTGGAGGAGGGCAAGTGCAAGGCCTTCTACATCTTTGGCGAAGATCCGGCGCAGACTGAAGCCGATCTGGCCCAGTTCCGCCGCACCTTGGGCGGCATGGATCTGGTGATCGTGCAGGATATCTTCATGACCCAGACCGCCGAGATGGCGGATGTCATTTTGCCTGCCACCAGTTGGGGCGAGCACGAGGGGGTTTACAGCTCGGCAGATCGCGGCTTCCAGCGCTTCTACAAGGCGGTGACACCGCCACAGAACGTCAAGCCCGACTGGGCCATCTTCTCGCTGATGGCCACCGCCATGGGGTATCCCATGGAGTACCAGAACACGCAAGAGATCTGGGACGAGATGCGCGCCCTTTGCCCGCTCTATACCGGGGTCAGCTACGACAAGATAGCGGATCTCAAGAGCGTGCAGTGGCCTTGCCCGACCGAGGATCACCCGGGCACCAGCACCCTGTTCGAGGGGAATGTGTTCACTACCCCGAGTGGCAAGGGCCAGCTGATCGCCGCCGAGTGGCGTGCGCCGCTGGAGCAGCCTTGTGCCGAGTATCCGCTGGTGCTCTCTACCGTGCGGGAGGTCGGGCACTACTCCTGCCGCTCCATGACCGGTAACTGCTCGGCGCTGCAGACCCTGGCCGATGAGCCGGGCTATGTGCAGATCCACCCGAGCGATGCGCAAAAGCTCGGGGTGAAGGATCAGGCGCTGGTCTGGATCTCGTCGCGGCGCGGCAAGGTGATCACCCGGGCCAACTACAACGAGCGGGTCAACGCCGGTGTGGTCTATATGACCTACCAGTGGTGGATCGGGGCGTGCAACGAGCTGACCATAGAGCACCTTGATCCTGTCTCCTACACGCCCGAGTACAAGTACTGCGCGGTGAAAATCGAGCGCATTGAAGGTCAGGCTGAGGCGGAGGTGTACGTCCAGACCGAGTACAGCGCGCTCAAGGCGAAATTGCGCAGCGCAGCCAAAGGTTAGTCCGGCGACAACAGGGTCATCCTGCATAAATAAGGTGTTCCCGACTTATATGGTTGAGTCGGGTCCCCTTTTATTGCCACCATTTGATGGGAATTGAATGATGCACAGCGAAATTAGCCGATTATTCGGACTTTTCTATATTGGCACCTATCTGGCGGCGATATTGATTGGCATGGGCTGCTATATGTGGCACGACGAGATGATATTTCTGCTCGGCTTCGGTTTCTTCGGCTGTTTTATGGCGGCACGGCTCGCCATGGGCAGCGTATTGGCCGCCCTGAGTGTGCCGGTGGCCTGGCTCATCGCCTTTGTCTCCACCACCCTGATCAACTGCCTGCTATTGGGGGCGGTCACCCTGCTGGTTTACCTCACTCACCAGAGCGTCACCGCCGAGCTTGCCGACAACGCCAGCTGGCTGCTGATGGCCTTCCAGAGCCTGTCGGCCCTCTTTATCTTCGGCGGGTTGAAGTGCTGCCACAGTCGGCTTATCAGCTCGTGACTCGCCACCAACGAGGGCCGGGATCCGGCTGCAGGGGCCGCGATGGGTAGATCTGACAGTTGACGACAGCCGTTTTATCGGCCGCCATAATGCGGATCAAGGTTTGGTGTCATCACTGGCTAAATATGGCCATCAGATATATTAAATCGGATTGTAATGAAATTAGTGCTCATCTATGATAAGTCGCCGTTCCAATATATCCCCCGATAGCAATGTTATTTTTTGTTGTCGTTCGTTAATAACCGCTCTGGAATGGCAACATGCGACACGTTTCGTCACCGCTTTTCTTATTGGCAGCCCTCTTGATGGGCTGCGGCTATTTATGTTGGTGACGTGATCTGGTCGTGATGCGATGGCATGGACAGCCTGACGGGTGACTAAATCGATATAACGCGAGGCCGCAATGCTAAATGTGAGTGCCATCCCCCTGGACGAGATCTCTCCCATCTGGGACGACGGTTTCCTCCTGCTCTCCAAATCCCTCCTGTCGGCCGTGACGCTCGATGATTTTATCCACAAACTCAACAAGATAGATGCAAGCTTTGGCGGCGTGACCCGGGTCAACCTGATCCTCAACATGGGTGCGGGTGAGGAGGCCATCTTCTACTTCATGGGACATTCCGGCCCAAAGCACCTTGTCTGCCCCAAGGCAGAACTGCACTTTCCCCCTTGTCCCACCCGAGAAGCTCAGGAGCAGGCCATCATGCTTGCGGCCGCCCACTTTGAGAATCGCAGCCCCTCCCTTGAGGCAGAAGGCATTTATGCCGGGCTGCGCTCCTACTGCCAGCTCCCCATCACCACCGCCCGCAGCCATCTTGGTGGGGTCGAGTTTATCAACACCCGGCTCGACAATTTCACCATGGAGACGTTGGCCAAGCTGACCCAGCTGGCGGCCATCGTCGCCATTGCGCTCGAAAACGTGCTCGACAAGGAGCGCACCCTGGAGCAGGCCAACTCCCTGCGCCTTGAGCGCGACAGCTGCAAGATCCTGGTGGATGTCACCAATGCGGTGATTAAATTAGTGCGCATCGCCGAGTTGCCCAAGAGCCTGTTTGCCATCTTGCAGCATCACTTCGCCATCAGCAGCCTGTGTCTGGCGGAGTACAACGCTACCTCCGACAGTTTCAAGAGCTATCTGGTCAATCAGCAGGCGTGCGATCAGCCCGGTATCATCAACCACTCCTGTTTCGAGAAGCGCTGTTTGCAGGGGGCGCTTGGCCACAGCGAACCCTTTTTCATCTATCGGGATCAGGGCCACGGCTGTGATGCGAGTTGCCGCTTCACCTCCCAGATATTGCCGACCGATGCGGACAGCTCCTGCATTCTGCCGCTGCGCTATCGGGGTAATCTGCTGGGGGTCTTGATCCTCTCCCACCCGAATGCGGACTTTTTTGCCGACATCGATATCTCCCTGCTGGAGCAGGTGGCGGCCCGCACGGCGATTGCCATGAACAACGTGCAGGCGCAGCAGGAGATCTCCAACACCAACGGTGCCAGGGAGAAGACGATCCGGGTGGCGGAGATCGAGCCCAACGCCGATTTCTCCAGCATCATCTATCAAAGCGCCGCCATGGCGAGCGTGTTGGAGAAGGTGAAACTGGTGGCTCAGAGCGACTGCTCCGTGCTGATCCTGGGGGAAACCGGCACCGGCAAGGAGCTGATTGCCCAGGCCATTCATCGGCTGAGTGCTCGCCACGAGCAGGAGATGGTGAAGGTGAACTGCGCCGCCATTCCCACCGGGCTTATCGAGAGCGATCTGTTCGGCCACGAGAAGGGGGCCTTCACCGGCGCCTTGGCCCAGCGCATCGGTCGCTTCGAGCGGGCCCACAAGGGCACCCTGTTTCTCGACGAGGTGGGGGACATGCCGCTGGACTTGCAGCCCAAGCTCTTGCGGGTGTTGCAGGAGCACGAGCTGGAGCGGGTCGGCAACAGCAACCCCATCGCCATCGATGTGCGGCTGGTGGCCGCCACCAACTGCGATCTGCTCTCCATGGTCAAGAACAAGCGCTTTAGAAGCGATCTCTACTACCGGCTCAACGTCTTTCCCATCGAGCTGCCGCCCCTGCGCGAGCGGCGTGAAGACATACCGCTGCTGGTCAATTTCTTTATCAAGAAGATCGCCAAGCGGATGCGCCGCAACATCACCTCGATCCCCGCAGATGCCATGAAGATGCTGGTGTCGCTCCCCTGGTACGGCAACATTCGCGAGCTGGAAAACATCATAGAGCGCGCTGTGGTGATGACCCGGGGCCATGTGCTCAATCTCTCCCCCGACGAGCTGATGCCGCTCAAGGGCTATCACAAGATAGAGACCCTGGTCTATGACGAACCCGCCTCGCCGCTGTTTGCCAACGAGGCGCCGACCGATGAGCGCGAGGCGATCATCGCCGCCCTGCGCGATTGCAACGGCATCGTCGCAGGTGACAGGGGGGCCGCTGCACGCCTTGGCATGAAACGCACCACCCTGCTGTCGAAGATGAAGCGGCTCGGTATCTCGGCCAGAGATCCCGAGATCATCGATGGGGTCGCCTCATGAGGGGGGAGACAGAGACAAGCCTGCCGGAGGAACACGCAGAGCAAAGCGAATTGGCCCGCTGCGCCATCCATCGTGAGGTGGTGCACTACCGTGCCGATACACTGACCTGCGACAGCGAGATGGAACTGCCCTCCGAGACGCCAGTGGCGCTGGTCTACAACGGCATCGCCCACAGCGTCATGATGTGCTCGGCCTCCGATCTGGAGGATTTCGCCATCGGTTTTTCCCTCTCAGAGGGGATCATCGACAGCCTGCTCGATATCCACGACATCGAACAGATTGACGGCTGTCAGGGGATTGAGCTGCACATCACCCTGGCCAATCGTTGCGTCCACCGCCTCAAAGAGAAGCGGCGCACCATGGCGGGCCGCACCGGTTGCGGCATCTGCGGCAGCGAGAGTCTGGATCAGGTGATCCGCAGCCAGCCAAGATTGCCCGACAGCCAGCGTCTGGCGGTGGGTCATATCGACAAGGTGCTGACCGCGCTGCGCCCGCTCCAGTTATTGGGCCAGCGCACCGGCGCCACCCATGCGGCGGTGCATCTGGACGGGGAGGGCAATATTCTCGCCATCCGTGAGGATGTGGGGCGCCATATTGCGCTGGACAAGCTGGTGGGGCATTTGTGCCGCAGCGGTCGGCGGGATGGCGCCATTCTGGTGACCAGCCGCGCCAGCTTCGAGATGGTGCAAAAGTGCGCCAGTGCCGGGGTGGAGATTTTGCTCGCCATCTCGGCCGCCACTGAGCTGGCGGTCGAGCGGGCCGAGCAGACCGGGCTCACCCTGGTGGGGTTTTGCCGTCCGGGCCGCGCCGAGATCTACTGCGGCCGTCAGCGTATCGGGCTGGGGTAGTGTGGTCATGGTGCCGTCTCATGCGGTGGGCGACGTCATCGGGCCGGCAGGCACAAGGCCATTGGCGGACGGGGGGCGGCTCGGGTATAGTCCTGCGCCAACAAGATTGGTTCGGCTGGGCGAAGAGCAACCCGCACCCGCAAGGGCCGCCTGCGGTTACCGCCCGCCGACACAGCGTCAAAGGATACTTAGCCCATGAAATTCAGCCCCTTGCTGGATGAGATGATGAAGGCCCTGCAAGTGTTGCCGGGGGTCGGTCCCAAGTCGGCCCAGCGCATGGCGTTTACCCTGCTCGAGCGCGAACGCAGTGGCGGTTTTCGCCTGGCCCAGCTGCTCAACCGGGCGCTGACCGAGATTGGTCACTGCAGCCATTGCCGCACCTTCACCGAAAACACGCTTTGCGAGATCTGCACCAATCCCAAGCGGGAAGAGAGCGGCCTGCTGTGCGTGGTGGAGAGCCCGGCGGACGTGGCCGCCATCGAGCACACAGGCCAGTTCTCCGGTCGTTACTTTGTGCTGATGGGACACCTGTCACCCCTCGATGGCATAGGCCCGGAAGAGCTGGGGCTGGAGATCCTGGAGCGGCGTCTGAAGGCGGAGTCCATCAGCGAGCTGATCCTGGCCACCAACCCCACCATAGAAGGGGATGCCACCGCCTGGTACATAGCCGACATGGCCCGCGCTGCTGGCGTCAAGGTGAGCCGGATTGCCCACGGCGTGCCGGTGGGGGGCGAGTTGGAGCTGGTGGATGGCACCACGCTTTCTCATTCGCTGATGGGGCGTCAACCCCTTAACTAAGTTCGCGTCAGTCACTTGTTTTTCAAACCCGCCCCGGCGGGTTTTTTGTTTGGCCGATGGGCTGCGTCTGTCAGTGCGCTGGCGCAAAAATCGCCATTCGCACCGTCAGCAGACTTGTCCCCCTTGAAATGGTGATCCCAGGCCCCATCTTGTATCAGGAATGTGTTCAACCCGAATCGCCTGAGGATAGTGTCGATGACCCAAAGCGTTCATGCCGAAACCCACGGGTTTCAGACTGAAGTCAAACAACTGCTGAGCCTGATGGCCCACAGCCTCTACTCCAACAAAGAAGTGTTCCTGCGCGAGCTGATTTCCAACGCCTCCGATGCGGCGGACAAGCTGCGCTTCAAGGCGCTTTCCGATGCCTCTTTGTTTGAAAACGACGGCCAGTTGCGCGTTCGCCTGGTGGTTGATAAAGAGAATCGGACCCTGACCATCTCCGATAACGGCATAGGTATGAGCCGGGATCAGGTGATTGAGCATCTGGGTACCATCGCCAAGTCTGGCACCGCTGACTTTTTCAAAAACTTGTCCGGTGATCAGGGCAAGGATTCCCAGTTGATTGGTCAGTTCGGGGTCGGTTTCTACTCCGCCTTCATCGTGGCCGACAAGGTAACCGTGGTGTCCCGCGCCGCCGGTACCGAGCCTGAGCAAGGCGTGCAGTGGGAATCGGAAGGGGAAGGCTCCTTCACCGTGGCCGATGTGACCAAAGCCGGTCGTGGTACCGACGTCATCTTGCACCTGCGAGCAGAAGAGAGTGAGTTCCTCGACGACTGGCGTCTGCGCGCCGTGGTCGCCAAGTATTCCGACCACATCAGCGTGCCGGTGGAGATGTACAAAGAGGGCACCCCGGACCGTGAAGAGGATGGCGAAACCATCGTCGGCACGCCGGGCGAGTGGGAGCAGGTCAACCGTGCCACTGCCCTGTGGACGCGCAGCCCGAAAGAGATCAAGGACGAGGAGTATCAGGAGTTCTACAAGCACGTCGCCCACGATTTTGAAGATCCGCTGCTCTGGGGTCACAACCGGGTGGAAGGGGCGCAGGAGTACACCAGCCTGCTCTACGTGCCGGCCCGTGCCCCCTTCGATCTCTACAACCGGGATCAGAAGCACGGCCTGAAGCTGTACGTGCAGCGCGTCTTCATCATGGACGACGCCGAGCAGTTTATGCCGGCTTACCTGCGCTTCGTCAAAGGGGTGCTGGACTCCAACGATCTGCCGCTCAACGTCAGCCGTGAAATTCTGCAAGACAACAAGGTGACTGTCTCCCTGCGCAAGGCCTGCTCCAAGCGGGTGCTGACCATGCTGGCCAAGCTGGCCAAGGATGACAGCGAGAAGTACGCCAAGTTCTGGAGCGAGTTCGGCAACGTGCTCAAAGAGGGCCCGGCCGAGGATCACGCCAACCGCGAAGAGATCGCCAAACTGCTGCGCTTTGCCAGCACGGCGGGCGAGGGCGAAGCCCAGACCGTCTCTCTCGAGGATTACGTGGGCCGCATGAAGGAAGGCCAGCAGAAGATTTACTACATCACTGCTGACTCCTACGCTGCCGCCAAGAACAGCCCGCACCTCGAGATCTTCCGCAAGAAGGGCGTCGAAGTGCTGCTGATGTGGGAGCGCGTCGACGAGTGGCTGATGAGCCACCTGACCGAGTTCGATGGCAAGCAGCTGGTCTCCGTCACCCGTGGCGAGCTGGATCTCGGCGAGCTGGAGGACGAGGCATCCAAGCAGGCGCAAGAAGAGGCCGAGAAGGCCAACGCCGGTCTGGTAGCGCGCGTCAAGCAGAGCCTGGCCGATGCGGTGAAAGAGGTGCGTGTCACCCACCGTCTGACCGATTCACCCTCCTGCATCGTCACCGACGATCACGGCATGAGCACCCAGATGATCAAGCTGATGCGCGCAGCCGGCCAGCCGGTACCTGAGCAGAAGTACATTCTGGAGCTCAACCCCGACCATGCGCTGGTGAAGAAGCTCGACACCATCGAAGACGAGGCGCTGTTCGGCGAGTGGGTTACCCTGCTGCACGAACAGGCCCAGCTGGCAGAGCAGGGCGGTCTGAATGATCCGGCGAGCTTCGTCTCCCGTATCAACCGTCTGTTACTCCTGGCATGATGTTTCGGCCCACTGCATGCAGTGGGCCTTTTTTATATGGCGCTTGCCTGACAAGGGGCAAGCGCCTCTCCTTGTTATGGAGGGCGCTGCATTTTCACTCATTTTTTCAGGGTAGCGCTGCGGCTCGAGTCGCCTCGCCGCTTTGGTAACATGGTGAAAAATAAGCCACTCACACGGGGCAAGCTTGTGAAAATGAGCGAAACCGTGTAGTTTTTTGCCTTCTCAAGAATTGAATAACCAAGCAATAGGAGCGTGTATGCGCATTGTTCTGTTGGGGGCTCCGGGTGCCGGTAAAGGTACTCAGGCTCAGTTCATCATGGAAAAACACGGTATTCCGCAGATCTCCACCGGCGACATGCTGCGTGCGGCGATCAAGGCGGGCACCGAGCTGGGCCTCAAGGCCAAAGCCGTGATGGACGCAGGTCAGCTCGTCTCTGACGACATCATCATCGGCCTGGTCAAAGAGCGTATCGCCCAACCGGATTGCGCCAACGGCTTCCTGCTGGATGGTTTCCCGCGCACTATTCCCCAGGCGCAAGCCATGAAGGATGCCGGTGTCGTGGTCGACTTCGTGCTGGAGTTCGACGTGCCGGACGAAGAGATCGTCAAGCGCATGAGCGGTCGTCGCGTCCACTCCGGCTCGGGCCGTACCTACCACGTGGTGTTCAACCCGCCGAAAGTGGAAGGCAAGGATGACGTGACCGGTGAGGATCTGGTGATCCGTGCCGACGACGAAGAGACCACAGTGCGCAAGCGTCTGGATGTCTACCATCAGCAGACCGCGCCGCTCATCGGTTTCTACGGTAAAGAGGCGGACGCGGGCAACACCCGTTACGTCAAGATCGACGGCACTCAGCCGGTGGATCTGGTCAGCAAGCAGCTGGCGACCATACTGGGCTAAGCCCGCCATGGCTCGTGCCGATGGCAATGGGCAATGTGCTTGAGACAAGGGCCCGGCATGGGCCCTTTCTTGCATTCAGACAGGAAGACAGGACGCTAACGTGACCACGAAAACCGGGATCTTGCTGGTCAATCTGGGGACCCCAGCCGCGCCAACCACGGCCGCCGTCAAGGCCTTTCTCAGCCAGTTTCTGCACGACCCGCGGGTGGTCGACCTGCCTCGCTACCTCTGGTGCCCGCTGCTCCACTTTATCATTTTGCCGACGCGCTCCCCCAGGGTGGCCAAGCTTTATCAGCAGGTGTGGACAGAGCAGGGCTCGCCGTTGATGGTGATAAGCAAGCAGCAGCGCGCGGCGCTGGAGCAGGAGCTCAAGCGGGAAGGGGTCGAGGTGCCGGTGGAGCTGGCCATGACCTATGGCTCGCCCTCCATCAACGATGGCTGGCAGGCGCTCAAGGCCAAGGGGGTCAACCGGGTTATCCTGCTGCCGCTCTATCCGCAATATTCGGTCAGCACCACGGCCCCGGTGTTCGATGCCTGGGCCAAAGCGATGAAGAAAGAGCGCAACCTGCCGGTGGTACGGCTCATTCGTGATTACCATGCCCACCCCGAATACATTCAGGCGCTGGCCATGAGCGTGCGCCGCCATTGGGAGCTGCACGGGCAGGGAGATCACCTGCTGATGTCGTTCCACGGTATTCCGGAGCGTTACGAGAACGAAGGCGACCCCTATGGTCACCAGTGTCGCCACACTGCTTCTCTGCTGGCCGAGGCGCTCGGGCTCGAGGCCGGCCAGTGGACCGCCACTTTCCAGTCCCGTTTTGGCAAGGAGGAGTGGCTCAAGCCCTACACGGACCTGACCATCGCCGGCTTGCCGGCGACCGGTATCAAGCGGCTCGATGTGGTTTGCCCGGCCTTTTCTGCCGACTGCCTTGAAACCCTGGAAGAGATCGAGGTGCAGAACCGGGAGATCTTCATGGCCGCCGGTGGCGAGCAGTTTGAATACATACCGGCTCTCAACAGCGATCAGGCCCACATTCGCATGATGGTGTCCCTCATCTGCCGCGAGCTGGCATGATGAGCACCTTGCCCGCAGCGCGAGCCGACCAGGTTTTTTCCGCGTTCAAGATCCAAGGATAAGGAGTGCCATGATGATGCATATCACGCTGATTTACGCGGGCCTGCTGGGGCTGTTGTTCCTGCTGCTCTCCTTCTGGGTGGTCAAGCGCCGTGCCCAGTTCAAGGTGATGATAGGGGAAGGGGAGGCGCCCGAGATGCGCTCTGCGATCCGCGCCCACGGCAATTTCGCCGAGTACGTGCCGCTGACCCTGCTGCTGATGGCCCTGTGTGAACTGGCGGGGGTCGGTGCGCTCTGGTTGCATCTTGGCGGTCTCTGCCTGCTGGTAGGGCGCATACTGCATGCCATCGGTATCCAGATCCCCAGGGCCCCCAATATGCCACGGCTGTTTGGTACCCTGCTGTTCTGGCTGGCGCTGGGACTCTTCTCCGTGCTGGCCCTGGTGCAGGGGCTCTCGTTCGGCTGATCTCCTGGTCTTTGCTGACTGAAAAACCACTTCACGGTGAAGTGGTTTTTTGATGGGAATGGGATAAACGTTTTCCTCTGCAGCCCTTGTCTATACTGACGCCCTATTTTAATCAGGCGACTTTTCGGCGCGGCGGATTGTGTTAAAATCCCGCCCCTCTTTCCCCCAGAGCACAGAACATTGCCATGAAATTTCCCGGTCAGCGCAAGTCCAAACACTACTTCCCGGTCGACAGGCGTGATCCCCTGATCCCGCAAAATCCCCTGCTTACCGAACTTGGCAAAGCCTATGTGGTGGGAATCGATCAGACCCTGGTGGACATCGAAGCCCATGTGGATGAGGACTTCCTGAACCGTTATGGTCTGAGCAAAGGCCACTCGGTGGTGATCAGTGACGATGTGGCCGAACGGGTCTACGAAGAGCTCAAGGCCAACAACATGGTGGTGAGCGAGTTTGCCGGTGGCACCATAGGCAACACCATGCACAACTACTCTGTGCTGGCGGATTCCCACTCCATCCTGCTTGGCGTCATGAGCCAGGATATCCGCATCGGCAGCTACGCCTACCGCTATCTGTGCAACACCTCTTCCCGCGTCAACCTCGATTACCTGCAGCCGGTGGATGGCCCGGTCGGTCGCTGCTTCACCTTCATCACCGAGTGCGGTGAGCGCAGCTTTGGCATCAACGCCGGCAAGATGGATCACCTCGATGTGGCGCACATTCCCGAAGCCGTCATCAAGGAGTCCTCCGCCCTGGTGATCACCGCCTATCTGGTGCGCGGTGAAGATGGCACTCCCATGAAGGAGGCCGCCATGGCTGCCGTGCGCTACGCCCGCGAGGCTGGCGTGCCCGTGGTGCTGACGCTGGGCACCCGCTTCGTCATTGCCGAGAATCCCCAGTGGTGGCGCGATTTCATCGCCGAGAACGTGACTGTGCTGGCGATGAATGAAGATGAGGCCGAGGCCCTGACCGGCATTGCCGATCCCCTCGGCGCCGCTGACAAGGCGCTGGACTGGGCCGACATGGTGCTCTGCACTGCCGGTCCCATCGGCCTTTACATGGCGAGCTACACGGAGGAAGACTACAAGCGCGAGACCACTCATACCCTGCTGCCCGGTGTCATCCCCGAGTTCAACATGTATGAGTTCAGTCGTCCCATGGCCCGTGCCAAGTGCCGCAAGCCTGCCCGCATCTACTCCCACATCTCCCCTTACATGGGGGGCCCGGAGAAGATCAAGAACACCAACGGGGCAGGGGATGGCGCGCTTTCTGCCGTGCTGCACGACATGGTGGCCAACGCCTATCACCGCATGAATGTGCCGAACTCCGCCAAGCACATGTCCGAGTTTCTGACCTACTCCTCCCTGGCCCAGGTGTGCAAGTACGCCAACCGGGTCAGCTATGAGGTGCTGGCCCAGAGCAGCCCGCGCCTCTCTCGTGGTCTGCCCGAGAAGGAAGACAGCCTGGAAGAGGTTTACTGGGAGCGTTGATCCCGGCCATGGCAAACGCCTCCTTCGGGAGGCGTTTTATCAGGTAAAACACGGCATCGGGCAGTTTTTTGTGCGAATAATCCCAAGATGCTTGAGTCCATGTCACTTTTGCGACACCATTTGGCCACCGCATTGCCACTCGGCACTGCCGTGGCCGCAGCACCCGATAAAGAGAGAGCCCCATGAGTAAGTTAACTGACAATCTTGACGCCAATTTCCAACTGTTCATCGAAGAAGTCCGCGAGTCGGGTCAGGTGTGGGGCTTGCGTTACGGTGAAGACTGGGTCGTCTGCCGCTCTGCCGAATTTGAAGATGCCGATGTGATGCCGCTCTGGTCGGCCGAGGTCGATGCCCGCCTGCATTGTGTGGACGAGTGGGCCGACTACGAGCCGGAAGTGATCGAACTGGAAGAGTTCCTCGACATCTGGATCAACGATCTGGACGAGGACGATGTGCTGATCGGCCCGAACTGGAATGCCGATCTGGAAGGCCAGGAGCTCGAACCCATAGAATTGGCCAAGGCACTGGTCGAACTGGACGCCTGAACCGTTCTGCATTGATGGCCACGGCCATCGGATGCCTGAAGAACCGATATCCGCGAGGATGTCGGTTTTTTTATGGCCCGCGTACAGAATGCTGAATGAAAAGGCGATTTGGCTTTGCACCTGTAGGGGGTATGGTCCATCATCAACCTTTTGCCGAGCGGGAGGAGCCATGTTTGTATTCGACGTAACCGGCATCGCAGGGGAGCGCGCCGAGATCCGGGTTCAGGCGCTGGACTGGGGGCAGAGCGGCCCCGTCACCTTCAGCTGTGATGACGATCAACTGGCCGTGCTGCTGTTAACCGGGTGCCGCTGCGATGCAGTGGGTTTCTTCAATCTGCTGGCGGGCTGCAAGCCGCTTTATCTCGAACAGTGGCTCTCCTATTTGCAAGAGACTGGCCGCATCGCCAAACAGGGCAGCCAGCTGGAGAGCCCTGCCCAGAGCGATTACCTCGCCAGGGCCGGCTTCGAGCACGAAGAGCTCAATGGCCTGCTGGGCCAGATCTATCAGGTGGCGGGGTTCAACCGCCTGCAGATCAACCGTTACCTCAAGAATCGCCACAATCCCACCACCCTGGCGACCCGTTACGATCAGAAGGAGCTGGAACGTTATCGCCAGCTCAATGACATCATTCTGACTCTGCTGAAGTTGAAGCGTCCTCAGTAAACAGGCCAAGGTGGCTGATATCCGGCCGCAACGGCTGGGGCTTGGCGATGAGATAACCTTGCAACCCGTCCACGTACATGCTCTGTAGCAGTTGTTTCTGGCCAAGCTGCTCCACCCCTTCCGCTATCACCTGGCAGCCCATGCGGTGTGATACATCAACGATCATCCGCACGAACTGCTGATTGGTCAGGTCCTGCTCCAGCCCTGTGAGCAGGGCAGGATCCAGCTTGATGTAGTCGGGTTTTAGCTCGCGAAACAGAGTAAACGACCCTATCCCCTTGCCGAAGTTGCAGATGGCGGAACGACTGCCGTTGCGTCTGAGCAGCTCGAACACCCGCTTGGCCCCCGTCATGTTGCGCTCCAGATGCTCCTCATCCAGCTCGAATACCAGATTGGCGCTGGTGTTGGGATCCTTGAGCAATTGCCGGTCGAGCCAGATCAGGAAGGCGCTGTTTTGCAACAGGTTGCTGGAGAGGCTGATGCCCCAGCGGCTCTGGTTGGCGCCGAATGCCCGGTACTGGCGCATGACGTGGATGATCAGCATCTGCTCCAGTCGCATCACCATGTCCAGCCGTTGAGCCATGGCAAACAGGGTGTCGGTCGGCAACACAGTGCCGTCGGCGCCGCTGAAGCGGGCATAGATCTCGTTGTAGGCCAGCATGCTGGGGTGCATGGGCTGGATGGGCTGATAGGTAAAACTGATGTGCTCCTGCTCCAGCAGATCATTGAGCACCAGCTTCCAGTGGTGCTGGCCCTGCAGTTCCACCACGTCATCGTCCTGTTGAATGGCCCAGCCGTTGACCGTTTCTGTCTGGGCGTGGGCCAGAGCCAGATCCGCCCGTGCCAGAATCGCCTCTATCTTCTGCCCGCTGCTCAGGCGTGTTAGCCCCGAGTAGGCGGCGCTCTCCAGTTCATGTTGCTGCTGATAGTGGTCGAAGGCGACTTTCAGATCCCGGCCGAGCAGGGGCGGCGGTATGTTGGCCACCGGCTGCACCAGCACGGCGAAGTCGGCTCCCGAGATGCGATAGACCTGATGACCTGGGAATCGGCCGACCACCCGGGTGATGAGATTGGCAATATCCTTGATATAGGCATCCCCCGACTGAAAGCCGCGCTGGGCATTGAGCTTGCCAAGTTCGGTGGCGCGGATCAGCACCAGGGTGGCGGTCTGGGTATCCTGATCCCGCTGCAGCAACGCCGTCATGTCGCGCCGGAACGCGTGGCGGTTTTGCAATTGGGTCAGCTCATCCTGGGTCGCCTGATGGTGTAGCTCGCTGATCTGACGGTGGGCGTCGAGCTCGGCTTCACTGAACCGGGTCAGTAGTTGTTGCAAGGCCTCCTGGGCCGCCGGGCTCTCCAGACAGGCGGGATCGCGCAGTCGCAGTGCCGTGAGCCAGACTTGTTCCTGCTGATCACGCTCGGCGTTGCGGGCGCGATAGGCCAGTATGAATAGCAGGCCAAAGCCGAGCAGGGTCGTGCCGACGATGAGGATCAGGGTGAAGGGGGTAGCCTGTACGGCGAGCCAGATACCTTGTAACAACAGCAGAGCAACACAGGTGATGGCCGTGATCAGTAACAGGTTACTCCCGAGCTTGTTCAACATCTTGTCATCCTTGATGATTCGTGTGATGTTGAAATTCTAACCAAGCTCAGGGTGTAAAGCATGGGATCCCGCTCACCTCCTGGAAAAGGGCCAATTGAAATCGGTTAATTGTGAGTGAAACCACTTTCACAGGTGCCGAAACAGGCGAAGATGGGTTGAAAATAGATCAAACAAGGCAGAGGTAAATCATGTTGTTAGAGCCCGAAAATAGTGCCAAAGCACGACAATTATTGAACCAGAGTATGGCACTGGTGCTGGCGGGTGGCCGTGGCAGTCGCCTGAAGCAGTTGACTGACAACCGCGCCAAGCCTGCCGTCCATTTCGGTGGCAAATTCCGGATCATTGATTTTGTGCTCTCCAACTGTATCAACTCGGGGATCCGCCGCGTTGGTGTGGTCACCCAATACAAGTCTCACAGCCTGCTGCGCCACCTGCAATCGGGCTGGTCCTTCCTGCGTTACCAGATGAACGAATTCATCGACCTGCTGCCTGCCCAGCAACGGGTAGATGAGGTGCACTGGTATCGCGGCACCGCCGATGCCATCTATCAGAACGTCGACATCATCCGTGACTACGGCCCCAAATACCTGGTGGTGCTGGCGGGGGATCACATCTACAAGATGGATTACGCCGCCATGCTGCTTGATCACGTGCGTCTCGGTGCCAAGGTGACAGTGGCTTGTATCGAGGTGCCACGGGCGGAGGCGTCTGCCTTCGGGGTCATGGATATCGACGAGCAGCGCAAAATCCGTGCCTTCGTCGAAAAACCGGCCAATCCACCGGCCATGCCGGGTTGCGAGGATCGCTCGCTGGCCTCTATGGGGATCTATATCTTCGAGGCGGAATACCTCTATCAACTGCTGGAGGAGGACATTCTCAATCAGGACTCCAAACACGACTTCGGGATGGATGTGATCCCCCGTATCGTGGAGGAGGGGATGGCGTTTGCTCACCCCTTCAACATGTCCTGTGTCGGGGCGCGCGAGGGTCAAAAACCCTACTGGCGTGACGTGGGTACTCTGGACTCGTTCTGGGAAGCGAACATGGATCTCGCCTCCGTTCTGCCCGAGCTCGATATCTACGATCAGAACTGGCCCATCTGGACCAGCCAGACCCTGACGCCACCGGCCAAGTTCGTGCAGGATCGTAATGGTCAGCACGGCATGACCATCAACTCCATGTTCTCTGGCGGCACCATCGTTAGCGGGTCGTTCGTGCTCAACTCGGTGCTCTTTACCAATGTGCGGGTGCACTCCTTCTGCACCCTGGATCAGGCCATCATCTTCCCCGGGGTCGAGATCGGCGCCGGTTGCCGTCTGCGCCGGGTGGTGGTGGATAAAGGTTGTGTGCTGCCCGATGGGCTGGTGGTGGGCGAGAATGCCGATGAAGATAGCCGCCGCTTCTACCGCTCCGAGCAGGGGATCGTGCTGGTGACCAAGGAGATGCTGGACAAGCTGGTTTAGCCGGGTTGTGAAAAAAGTACCTTGAAACTGTGTCAGACGCTGTCATGCAAAGGGAGCCAAATTGGCTCCCTTTTTCATGCTGGTGAATGGCGATGATTATTCGCTTACCACCGCTTTGGCGGCCATCACCATGGCGGTGCCGTGCTGGCCACCGGCAGCGGTCACTTGCGGTACGCCATCTTCGTCGGTGTCGCTGCCGGCACCTTCGATGATGTTCTCGCCGGAGTCACCAATCCACTCGGCCATCTGCATGCCGCCGTTGACGGTGCCACGGAACCAGCTGACGTACTGACTGGTCAGCTGGGCTAGTTCCAGCTCGGGCGCCTTCTCTGCCCCTTCGTTACGCAGGTTCAGCATGGCAGAGCGCAGGGCGCCGGAGATGGCAGCCTGGGTCCAGGGGGTGTATTCACCCTGTTTGCCCGCCAGCCAGGTGCCGGCCTTCTGATTGAAGTAGGCCTTGTCGGTCGCGATGAACAGCTCGCGGGCGGCCGTGCGGTACTTGGCATCGGAGGTGGCGAGGAAGGCTGCGGTCAGACCACGGATGGCCGCGAACTGCGCATCGATGGAGTGGCCAGCGTCGAGCTTGCCGCCCAGCGTGATGCCGTCATGCACCAGACCGTTTTTGCCCTTGAGATTGGCAAGGATGAAATCGGCCTGCTTGCGGATCAAGTCGAGTGCCTGTTGACCCTGTTTGGTCTTGAGGTTGAGCTCGCCATTGTCACCGGCGGCGTAACCGACCGGCAGCGCATCCTGAGCGCGCTGGAAGATCTGCAGGGCGACCAGGGCGTAAGCGGCGTCAAAGGTGGTGACGTGCTTGCCCTGTTTGCCCGCCTGCCAGTTGTCGACCAGAGTGCCGGCCTTGGCATCAAAGTGCAGGGCCGCCAGGTTCTTGAAGGTGAGGTTGGATAGATTGATCGCCAGCGAGAAGGCATCGCTGCCAGCGACTGCCTTGCCCAGATCATTGGCCTGGTTGGCAGCCGGGGCGGCGGCAAACGGCGCGCCGTCAAACACGGCGTGGAAGGCCGGGTTCTGGTTGGTGTTGGCGCTGCGTTGATCGCTGAAGGCATAGAACTCGGAGAGCGGCCACAGCATCATCCAGGCATCGCGTAGCTGGGCGGAGCCATCCACCACTTCCAGCTTGCCGATGGCGCCCACGTCATGCTTGCTGGTTTCGGTCACTTTCACCTGATGGGGGAAGTAGACGACGCCCTTGGCCGGATCGTATTGCGGGGTGATCCTGGCGCCCAGTTGCTTGCCGTCGAAGCCGAGCTGGTTCTGCATGATGGTCAGCTTGTCGATGGATTGCTCGGTCAGCATCATGCCGTTGAAACCGTCAGCGGCGGAGACGCCCAGCTTGTGCTTGCCATCCTGATCCATGGTGGCGGAAGCCGCTTCCACCTCTTCATCGGTTTCCGCCACGTGCATACCGCCGAGGAAATCCTGAGACCACATCACCTCTTTGAGCAATATGCCGCCCACGGCTGCGGGCACCAGCAGGTTGTCACTGCCGCTCCAGCGCAGGGTGGTGTAGTCGCGGAAGTAGGCCGGTATCAGTGTCCTGACGCTCTTCTCGTTGCCCTTGGCGGTCTTGATGGTGATCTGATCGCCGTTGACCGGGGTGGTGTTCACCGCTTGTGCAAACTCCGGATTGGCGGAGGCATAGGGCAGGGAGAGGGGATACATGCCCTGTGGCACTTCATCGGCCGGGAAGCCAACGGCATCGGCCATGGCCAGTACCCGTTGCCCCAGAGAGGCCATGGTGCCGCCACGGGCCAGGTTTTGCGGCCCGTTCACCAGATGAGGACCCATGCCGGATTGGTAGTTGAGGGCGTACATGGCCTCTTCGGAGTACTCGTAGGATTCGATGCCAGCGGCGAAGTCGAACGGAGTTGGCTCATTGGCGCGGTTGGCGTCCAGCACATCCAGATCCAGACCGAGGGCCTCGGCCAGCGGCTCGCCGGAGAGTTCGAATTCGGTATAGGCCAGCATGTTGGCGGCAGTATTGAATGTGTTGTCTTCTACTTTGACGGCGGCGTGTGCGGCACCGCTCAGGAGGGCGCAGGCGATCGCCTGGACCAGTACGGTTTTTCTCATGTCCCTTCTCACCATATGTTTGATTTTATTATGACGCTTCTCATGAATCTAAATGAGAATGGTGCGCATTATGTACCAAGGTGGGGGGCTTGAGAAGAAAAAGCCGCGCCCGGGGGGTGAAGAGAAGAGGGGCGCGGCTTGGGGGTCACAGCAGTTTGAAGGGGATGACCAGTCGGCCGGGCTCCACCTTGAGTGCCCCGACTTTCTCCTTGATCCTGGCTTCGTTCTTGCGACTGTCATCCAGCCGGTAGACGGGCGTCTGGGAGAGGAACAGCGAGAGCGACTGGTTGAAGGTGGGCAGCAGCGGTGTGAGGGCGGCACCCACGTCGGCTGGCTCTGTCTGGATTGAGATGAGTTCGAGGTCACGCAGGTAGATGGCACCCTGCTCGGCCACATAGTCGGGGCGAGCGCTGAGGGAGATGCGGATCTTCACCTGCTGGCTGCCAAGGGGGCTGCTGACCTGCAGATCACCGGCAGCATCAAGTTCCACCCGATCGGCGCTGGCGCGGCCGATGCGGCTGTGCATCTCATCCAGGCGGATCTTGCTCGACATGATGCCGGGGATCCCCAGCTGTTTCTCGAAGGCGACCCTCTCTTTGAGGTATTGGTTGATTTCGCCTTCGCTGACGTTGTACTGGGTGAGCGAACAGGCTGCCAGCAGCAGGCTGAGAGGGAGCAGAAGCAGGTACTTTAACATCGACAGTTCCGTGAGTTGAGGGACGTGACCAAACAGAGGGCGCCATCTTAGGGGGAAATACCCCTGGCTGCCAGTCTGAGCACGCGGTTCCCGTTTTTGTCGCCGCCTCATATGGGGTATGGAATTTGTATTCATACGAGTAACCCCTTAGATGCCTGGCATGGCAGGCCGCCAGTGGTGCGGTTTGTCCAATATCCACAGATAAGTTCCAGTTTTATCGATATAAAAATCCCATTGACCGGGTGATTTCAAAGCGAGTATTTTACCGCCCCACAAATGCAAACTGATAATCATTATCATTTTGAATCATATTTGAGGGTGTAACGTGGATACTCTTGTGATGGAAAATAGCGCGCCTGCCCAGGCTGCGTCCCCGCCTGATTTCTTGTTTACCTCAGGTCAGGGCACGATCAGCGCCTACGACCTGGGTCAGCCTATCACCACGCCCGCCTGCGAATGGTCCTTGCTGGAGCGACAGATAGCGAGGGCGCTGGCGGCGGCCGAGGCCGCAGGGCAAGCGAATCCGCTGCTGATCGGCGCCTTCGCGTTCGACCCGGCCGACGCCTCCTGCCTCTATGTGCCCGGCCGTTATGAGCGGGGAGTGCGAACGCCCGCAGCGGAGCGTGCCGCCGAGACCAACCAGGTCATCTCGGTGCAGAGCACGCCGGCGGCGGCCGAATTCAAGGCCTCTGTCAGCTCGGCGCTGAATGCGTTTGCACAGGGTCACCTTGCCAAGGTTGTGTTGTCGCGCAAGCTGATCCTCACGCTGCACAAGCCTGCCGATCCCGAGCGGGTGCTGGCCCGCCTGATGAGCCAGAATCCCCATGCCTTTCACTTCTCTCTGCCGCTCGGGCAAGATCGCCGCTTGCTCGGTGCCAGCCCGGAGCTGCTGCTGCGGGTCAGCGGGGGCGAGGTCTTCACCCATCCGCTGGCGGGCTCTGCCAAGCGCTACGGCGAGCCGGAGCAGGACCGGCAGGTGGCCCGCGATCTGCTGGCCTCCCGCAAGGATCAGCATGAACACAAGTTGGTGATCGACGAGATCCGCCGGGTGTTGACCCCGCACTGCCGCGAGCTGGCCATTCCCGCCAATCCCACCCTGATGAGCACGGATACCCTCTGGCATCTGGGCACGCCCATCGCCGGCCAGCTGCATCCGGGTCAGGCTTCTGTGCTCTCCCTGGCCTGCCAGCTGCATCCGACCCCGGCCTTGTGCGGTTATCCCACCGAGCTGGCGCGTCAGTTTATCCGCGAGCAGGAACCCTTCAGACGGGCCCTGTTCAGCGGTATCGTCGGCTGGTGTGACAGTCAGGGTAATGGGGAGTGGGCCGTGGTGATCCGCTGCGGTGTGCTCGATGGCCATCAGGTGGAGCTGTTTGCCGGCGCTGGCATAGTGGCAGGATCGGATCCCGCCATGGAGTGGGCCGAGACCGGCACCAAGCTGGGCACCATGTTAAACGCCCTGGGCCTTGGCACTGAGGTGGCGCTATGACTCAGGCCAACCGCTTCCTGCCTTACACCCGCTGGCCCCGGGAACTGGCCGAGCAGTATCGTGCCAAGGGCTATTGGCGCGGTGAGCCCCTGACCATCATGCTGGATCGCCAGTGTGAAGTGGTGCCGGATGCCACTGCCATCCTCTGCGGTGAGCGCAGTGTCAGCTATCGCGAGCTGGATGAAGGCGCCAGTCGGCTGGCCGGACGGCTCGTTCGTCATGGCTTCAAGGTGGGCGACACCGCTCTGGTGCAGCTGCCCAATGTGGCCGAGTTCTATCTGGTGTTTTTCGCCCTGCTCAAAGCGGGGATTGCGCCGGTCAACGCCCTCTTTAGCCACAACCGGCTGGAGCTGGCCTCTTACGCCGAGCAGATCCGACCCCGGCTCTTTATTGGCTCGCTCGCCCATTCGTTGTTTGCCAATGGGGATCGCAACAGTGACTTACTGCGAGGCATAGGCGCCGAGCTGGCGCTGCTTGATGGCGAGAACGGGGAACTGGGGCTGACTCATTGGCTGAGTGATCAGGCCAAGAGCGAGGGATGGGCCGTCCCCGCCTATGGCCCGAGTCCGGCGGACGAGGTGGCCTTCTTCCAGCTCTCCGGCGGCAGCACCGGTACCCCCAAGCTCATCCCCCGCACCCATGACGACTATTACTACAGCGTGCGCCGCAGCGTTGATCTCTGCGGGCTGGGCCCCCATACCCGCTATCTGTGCGCCCTGCCGGCCCCCCACAACTTCCCCTTGAGCTCCCCAGGTGCCCTCGGTGTGTTCGAGGCGGGCGGCACAGTGGTGCTGGCGCCAGATCCCGGTCCCATGAGCTGTTTTCCGCTGGTAGCCCGCCACCGCATCAACCTTACCTCCCTGGTGCCGCCAGCCGTCGCCCTCTGGCTGCAAGCGGCCGAATCTGACCCGGCCGTGCGCAGCCAGCTTGCGAGCCTCGACGTGCTGCAGGTAGGGGGCGCCAAGCTGGCCGAGGCGGTGGCCAGAAAGATCACCCCGCTGCTCGGCTGCCGGTTGCAACAGGTGTTCGGCATGGCGGAGGGGCTGGTCAACTACACCCGGCTCTCTGACCCCGACGAGAAGATCATTCACACCCAGGGCTGCCCCATGAGCCCGGACGACGAGGTGCGCATTCTGGACGAGGCGGGCAACCCGGTCGCACCCGGCCAGCCCGGCGCCCTGCACACTCGTGGCCCCTATACCTTCCGTGGTTACTACCAGAGCCCGGCCCACAACGCCCGGGTGTTTGATAGCGAGGGCTTCTACTGCTCCGGCGATCTGGTGGTGCAAGACCAGGACGGCTACCTGACGGTGGTGGGGCGGCAAAAGGATCAGATCAACCGGGGCGGCGAGAAGATAGCGGCGGAAGAGGTGGAAAACCAGCTGCTGCACCACCCGGCCATCACCCAGGCGGCCCTGGTCTCCATGCCCGATAGCGCCATGGGGGAGAAGAGCTGCGCCTTTATCGTCAGTGCGGATCCCGGGTTAAAGCCGCTGGCCTTGCGCAAGTTTCTGCGCGCGCGCGGCGTGGCGGACTTCAAGCTGCCCGACCGTTTCGAAACCCTGGATGCCCTGCCCATGACGGCGGTGGGCAAGATTGACAAACAGGGGCTGCGTGCACGTATCGCCGAGATCATCGCCGCAAGCCAGCCCCTGACAACAGCTTAAAACTAAAAAGGAATCATGACGTTATGGCTATCCCAACCCTGAATAACTACGCCATGCCCAAGCAGTGGAAGGCCAACAAGGTCAACTGGACGCTGGAGCCCAAACGCGCTGCTTTGCTCATTCACGATATGCAGGAGTACTTCACCGCGTTTTATGGCGAGAACAGCCCGCTGATCGCCATGCTCACCGAGCGGCTGGCCGCGGTGCGCAAACAGTGCAAGGCCCTCGGCATCCCGGTCTACTACACGGCCCAGCCCAAGGATCAATCCCCCGACGATCGCGCCCTGCTCAACGACATGTGGGGCCCGGGTCTGAACACGCGCCCCGAGCTGCAACAGGTGGTGGCAGGGCTGCGCCCTGAGAGCGACGATAGCGTGCTGGTCAAGTGGCGCTACAGCGCCTTCCAGCGCTCCGAACTCGAGCCGGTGCTCAAAGCCCAGGGGCGGGATCAGCTCATCATCGGCGGCATCTATGGTCACATCGGCTGCATGATGACCGCCTGCGACGCCTTCATGCGCGACATCCAGCCCTTCTTCCTGGCGGACGGGGTGGCGGACTTCTCCCAGGCCGATCACCAGATGGCGCTCGACTATGTGGCGACCCGCTGCGGCAAGGTGATCCCCTGCGAGGAGGTGCTGGCGCTCGCTCCGGTTTCCGCTTTCGCCGCCCAGACCAATCCATTACTGACCTACGAGGGACTCAAGACGCGGCTGCTGAGCCATATCGATGAGGACGAAGGGGAGTTTGACCCGGACGAGAACCTCATCGACTACGGTCTGGATTCGGTGCGCATCATGTCCCTGCTCACCGAGTGGCGCGCCGCCGGGGTGGAGCTGGGTTTCGTGGATCTCGCCAAGCTGCCGACCCTTAACGGCTGGTGGCGTGTGATCGAAACAAAACTTGCCGAACAAAAGACCCTGGAGGTGACCCCATGAGTCGCTTCCCGCTGACCATACCCCAGCAGGGGCTCTGGTCCGGTCATCTACTCAACGACGACAAGGCGATGTTCAACACCGCCGAGTGCATCGCCTTTGATGGCAAGGTCGACGCGGCCGTGCTGGTGGCAGCACTCACCCGGGCTGTGGGTGAGTGCGAGGCGCTCAAGGGGCACTTCGAAGATGATGGAGAGGCGGTCTGTTTCGTCTCCTCCAATGCGCCACTCGCCTACGACGAGGTGAACCTTGAAAGCGATGACGAGGCTGCCGCCCGCGGCTGGGCCCGGGCCGATCTGCGCCGCCCGTTCGCATTGACCGAGGCGGCTCCCTGCCGCTTCGCCCTGCTGCGCGGCCCCGGCCGGGATTATCTCTACAGCTGCGTGCACCACATCGCGCTGGACGGCTTTGGCACCACCTTGCTGTTCCAGCGCCTCGCCGAACTCTATGGCGAAGGGCTGGCCGGGGCTGCGCCGTCGCCATCGCCGTTTGGCCTGCTGGATGAGGTACTGGCCGAAGAGCGGGCCCGCGAGGAGAGCGGCAAGAACGCCGCCGCTCGCACCTTCTGGCAGGCGCAATTGCAGGCTTGGCCCGAGGTGACATCCTTTAGCGACACTCGCGCCCCCATCGCCGCCGAATTTATCCGCGAGAGTCGCCCGCTGCCGACGGCGCTGTGGCAGGCGTTGGCCGGCTTTGCCGACGAACACAAGCTGGGCTGGCCTGATCTGTTGCTGGCCGGCCTCTCGGCCCAGCTGTCGCTTGCCAGCGGCCAGCAACAGACCCTGCTCGGCCTGATGATGATGAACCGCATCGGGTCGGCGTCGCTGACCGTGCCCTGCATGCAGATGAACATCACCCCGTTGGCGCTGGCCCTCGACGAGGGGCTGGATCTGGCGGGGGCCGCTGGGGCCGTGGCCAAGGCCAAGCGCGGTGTGCGCAAGCACCAGCACTATCGCTATGAGCTGCTGCGCCGAGACCTGGGCCTGGTGGGGGGAGACAAGCGATTGTTTGGCCCCCTGGTCAACATCATGCCGTTCGATCACGCCCGTCGCTTCGGGCCGCTCAGTGCCCATATCCTTAACATCAGCGCCGGGCCGGTGGAGGATCTCACCATAGAGGTGCAGGTGGGCGCCGATGGTCAACCCAGGCTGGATCTGGACGCCAATCCCGGTTGCTACCAGCAGGCCGATCTGGCGACTATCGCCGATACCCTGTTCGCTCTGCTGGGCCGCTGGCTGGCCCAGCCCGCCCAGACCCTGGGCACCCTCAAGGCCGACTGGCTGGCCGAGCAGCGGCTGGGATCCATGATCACGGCTCCCGCCCACGAAGTGATCAAGGTGCGCCCTGTGCTGGACGCGCTCAGCCACTTCGCTGCCCAGACGCCGGATAAGATTGCCCTGATACAGGGGGAGGCGAGCGTCAGCTACGAGGCGCTGTTGGCTCGTTGCGAGCAGATGGCAGCGGCCCTGCAGGCCGCCGGCGTTGCCCCCGGCGACAAGGTGGGCGTCATGCTGGCCCGCAGCCCCCAGGCCATCTTCGCCCAGCTGGCGGTGCTGCTGGCGGGCGCCGTCTATGTGCCGCTCGACCCCGAGCAGCCGCTGGAGCGCCAGGGCCATATCCTGCGCCTTGGCGAGGTCAAGACCCTGATCACCCAGGCGGAGTATCGCCACAAGCTGGCCAGCCTGTTTGAAGGCCGTACCCTCTTGGCGGGGGATCTGCTGAGCGACAACCGCTTGAATCAGCCAGCCGCCGGCCGCGCCGTCGCTTACCTGATGTTCACCTCGGGCTCGACCGGTCTGCCCAAGGGGGTGGCGGTCAGTCACGGGGCGCTCGATCACTTCGCCGCAGCCGCCCGCTGCCGCTATCACCTGGATGAAGGAGCGCGGATGCTGCAATTTGCCCCCTTCAACTTCGACGCCAGCATAGAGGAGGTATTCGCCACCTTAAGCGCTGGCGCTACCCTGGTGCTGCGCACCGACACCCTGCTCGAATCCATGCCCGCCTTTGTCGCCGGGGTGGAGGAGATGGGGATCACCCACCTCGATCTGCCCACTGCGTTCTGGAACGAGTGGGTGGTGGCGCTGACGGCGGGCCAGGCCCACATTCCCTCGGGATTGGCCACCGTCATCATTGGCGGCGAGGCGGTCTACCCCGAGCAGTTGGCCCAGTGGCAGCGGCAGGGTCGCGCCGACGTGCGCCTGTTCAACACCTACGGCCCCACCGAGACCACTGTGGTAGTCACCACCCAGGAGCTGCAGCAGGAAGACCCGAACCAGACCCAGCTGCCCATCGGCCTGCCGCTGCCCGGCATGCAGGCGCTCATTCTGGGGGCAGGGGATCAGCCAGCCAGCGAGGGTGAGTTGGTGCTGCTCGGCCCGCAGCTTGCCAACGGCTATGTGGGTGGCGAGCAGGGGAGCTTTGAGACCCTTCGGGTCGGTGAGCAGGCGCTGCCCGTCTATCGCACTGGCGACAGGGTGCGGCGGGTGGCTGGCCGCCTGGTCTATCTCGGTCGGCGCGACAACGAGTTCAAGATCAGCGGCTATCGCATCCAGCCCGGTGAGGTGGAGGCCCAGTTGCTGGCCCTGCCCGGGGTGGACGAGGCCTGCGTGCAGGGTATTAGCCTTGGCAGCGTGCGCCGGCTGGTGGCTTTCGTGGCAGGGCCGGAGCGTGACAGCCGGGCCATCAAGGCGCAGCTCGCTAAGGTGCTGCCCGCCGCCATGATCCCCACCGACTATCGCCACTATGACCAGCTGCCCCGCACCTGCTCCAACAAGCTGGATCGCAAGGCCCTGCTGGCTCAGTACCAGGGGGGGGGCGAGGCGCTACTCCTTGGCAAAGAATCCCTCGGCAGCGAGACGGAGAACCGGGTTGGCGCCATCTGGCAGCAGATCCTGGGGCTCGCCACCATGGCGCCTGCGGACAACTTCTTCGAGCTGGGTGGCCAGTCCTTGCAGACCATACAGATAGTGAATCGGCTCGGTGCCGAGTTCGGGGTGCAGGTCAAGGTCTCGGATGTGTTCGATCATCCCCGTCTCGATGACTTCTGCCGCTTCCTCGACGGCAAGCTGACCGAGGATGAAGAGAGCGTGGAGATGGTGTGGTGATGAGCAAGGAGCAACAAGCAATGGCCTTTGATTTCAGTGGCAAGCGGGTCTGGGTGACCGGGGCCGGCCGTGGCATAGGGCGCGAGGTGGCGGAGCAGTTCGTGGCCGCTGGCGCCGCCGTGGTGGGGCTGGATCTGGCGTTCCCCGAGGCAGACTACCCCTATGCCACCCGGCTGCTCGACATCGGTGATGCCGCAGCGGTCAACACCTGTTGCGCAGCACTGCTGGCAGACGGCGGACTGGATGTGCTGGTCAACGGAGCCGGGGTCTTGCGCCTCGGTCCCACCGAAGCCTTGAGCGATGACGACTGGCACGACTGCATGACGGTCAACGCCAGCGGCGTCTTCTATCTGCTGCGGGCCCTGGTGCCCCACTTCAAGACGCAGCGGCGCGGCGCCATCGTCACCATCGGCTCCAACGCGGCCCATGTGCCGCGCATGCAGATGGCGGCTTACTGCGCCTCCAAGGCGGCGGTCACCAGCCTGACCCAGACGGTGGGGCTGGAGCTGGCCCCCTTTGGCGTGCGGGTCAACCTGGTGTCGCCGGGCTCGACGGATACCCCCATGCTGCGGGGCATGCTGCCGGACGAGGGGGCCATGGCCCGCACCCTTGCCGGGCTGCCGGATCAGTTCAAGCTCGGTATTCCACTGCGCAAAATCGCCACCCCGGCGGAGATCGCCAATACCGTGCTCTTCCTGGCATCCAGCCTGGCCAGCCATATCACGCTGCAGGATCTGGTCGTCGACGGCGGCGCCACCCTGAGCGCCTGAGGTAAGTGATGAACAATATGATAACGCTGCTAAAACAGCTGGAACGCCAGGGGGTCAGGTTAGCCCTCAACGACAAGGGGCAGCTGGTCTCCCAGTCGAGCAAGGAGGCGCTGACCCCCGCCATTGGCGCCACCATCAAGGCGCACAAGGATGAGCTGGTGCGCTGTCTGGCCGCCCGCGCCGCCTTCGAGGCGCCCATTATTGCGCAAAGTGAAGCGCAAGGGGCCCTGCGCGGGCCGCTCTCCTCCTCTCAGAGCGGACTCTGGTTTATCGAGCAGTATGAGGAGGCCTCCCACCTCTACAATATGCCGGTCTATTTTCGCGTACACGGCGAGCTGGATACGGCGGCGCTGGCGTTCGCCTTCGATCACCTCTTTGCCCGCCACCCCAGCATGCGCACCCGTTTCGTCAAGGACGAGGCGGGCAGGGGGGCTCAGGAGATACTGCCGCATGTTCCCTTCACCTTGCCCGTTGAAGACGTCAGCCAGCAGCCGCAAGCCGAGCGCGAGGCCTATGTGGCCAGGCGGGTGCGCGAAGAGATAGGGCGCCCCTTCTCCCTGACCAAAGGAGACCTCAGTCGGGTGCAGCTGATTCGCCTCGGCGAGCGCGAGCACGTGCTGCTGATCACCCAGCACCACATCATCTCGGACGGCTGGTCGGTCAAGAACATGTTTGCCGACTTGAAGCGCGCCTTCCTGGCCCATCAGAACCGGGAGCCCTTGAGCGTGCCCGAGTTGCCGCTCACCTATCTTGACTATGCCCACTGGTTCAACTCGCCGCGCTTTCTCGACTATCACGCCGAGTTCAAGCCGTTCTGGGTTGACCGCCTCGGTGGCAGCCCCGAGGTGCACGGCCTGCCGCTCGACAAGCCGCGGCCAGCCCATCAGGCCAGCGGCGGCGAGCTGGTCTTCTCCACCATAGACAACGCCCTGTGGGAGAGCTTCAAGCGGCTGTGCCAGCGCCACAACACCTCCAACTTCATCGGCCTGCACGCCCTGTTTGCCCTGTTGATGGTGCGCCAGAGCGGCGAGAAGGAAGTGGTCATCGGCACGCCGCTCGCCTATCGTGAGCGCCACGAAATCGAGTCACTGGTGGGCTTCTTCGTCAATACCCTGGTGCTGCGCACTCAACTCACCGGCAAGCCCAGCTTTGTCGACTACCTGCAGCAGTGCCGGGAAGAGGATCTGGCGGCCTTCGATCACCAGCTCTACCGCTTCGAGGCGCTGGCCGAGGCCATCGGCGCCGATCGTACCACCGCCATCAACCCCATCTTCCAGATCATGCTGGTCTATCAGGCCAAGGTAGATTTCAACGATCTCATCCCCGGCTGCCAGCTGGTGGAGGAGACCTCCCCCGTGCTGCCTGCCAAGACTGACATCTCGGTCAAGGTGACCGAGCTGATGGACTCGGTACGGGTGGACTGGTTGTTCGCCACTGCATTGTTCGAGCGTGGCACTATTGAACGTTATGCGGACCGGCTGCTGCACCTGATGCGCGCCGTGGTGGCGGCCCCCGAGACCGATATCTGGCAACTGCCGCTGGAGGCAGGTAAAGACCAGGCGGCGCTCGCCGCTGAGCTCGCCAGCCTGCCGCTGGATTACCCCAGCCGCGACACCCTGCTCTGCCATATCGAACGGCGGGCCGCGCAGTTCCCGGGCGCGCTGGCGGTGAGTGACGGCGAGGGTGCCCTGAGTTACGGCGAGCTGGAAGAGCGCGCCAACCGGCTGGCCCACTGGCTGTTGGCCCGAGGCGTGACGCATGGGGCCGCCATCGGCATCCAGGCCAGACGGGATATCGCCTTCGTGGTCGCCCTGCTCGCCAGCTGGAAGGCGGGGGCGGCTTATGTGCCGCTGGATCCCGCCTATCCCGCCGAGCGGCTGGTCCATATCCTGAGCGACGCCGCCATTGTGCTGGTGTTGGGAGGGGAGCCGGACGCCCGGCTCGCCGAGACCCTTATGGACACAGATGTCGGTTACCACAACCTGCATCGGCTGGCGCTGGATGGACTATCAAGCAAGGCTCCCGCCATCCCCCGGGACGCCGCAATGCTGGCCCAGATCATCTACACCTCCGGCAGCACAGGCCTGCCCAAGGGGGTCATGGTGGAGCAGGGCAGCCTGGTCAACCTGATGGCAGATCATGCAGAACGCATCGCCCTTGATCAGAACGGGACCATGTTCAACAGCATGTCTCTGTCGTTCGATGCGGGCAACATGACCACCCTGCTGCCACTCTACTGCGGCGCAGCCCTGCATTTTGGCGAGCCGGGCGAGGGGGCCATCACGGCCGCGATCAACTGTGGCGCCAGCCATATGATCCTGCCCACCGCCCTGCTGGCGAACCTGTTGCCACCGACCGATCTCGGTTCCCTCAAGGCCATCGGCTTTGGTGGCGAAGCCTGCCCGAGCAGCCTGGTGGAACGCTGGGGAGAGCGGGTTGCGCTCTACAACATGTATGGCCCGACCGAGTGCACCGTCACGGCGCTCTGCGCGCGGCTCGTGCCGGGGGCGCCCATCACCATAGGCCGGCCCGTCAACAACCTGAAGGCGCTGATCCTGGACGAAGGGGGCAACCTCTGCCCGGTGGGGGTGCCCGGCGAGCTCTGCCTGAGTGGTCTCGGCCTTGCCCGCGGCTACCTCAATCTGCCTGAGCGAACCCAAGAGGCTTTTATCGAGCTGACACTTGATGCAGACACGGATACCCGCACTTATCGCCTCTACCGCACCGGCGATCGGGCGCTGTTGCGCCGCGACGGCAATATCAGTTATCTCGGTCGGCTTGACGAACAGATCAAGCTGCGCGGCTATCGCATCGAGCCCGGCGAGATAGAGACGCAAGTCGCCGCGCTGTGCCCGGCCATTCGCCAGATCAAGGTGGTGGTGCAAGACGGCCGCCTGCTGGCGTATGCCTGCCTGCATGCGGGGGCGCGCGAGCCGGACGGCGAGGCCCTGCTGCAACAGGCGGGCGAATGCCTGCCCGAATACATGGTGCCGGTGCGGCTCTGCTGGCTCACCGAGATGCCGCTTACCCCCAATGGCAAGCTGGACCTGCGCCGCCTGCCAGCCATTGACTGGCAACAGAGCAAGCGCGAGCCACAAAGCGAGCTGGAGCAGACGGTGCTCGCCATCTGGCAGGGGGTGCTCAAGCAGCCGCTTGGAGTGGAGGATGACTTCTTCCGCTTGGGGGGTGACTCCATCCTCAGCATCCAGCTCACCACAAGGCTGCGGGATGCGGGGCTGCACTGCAGCGTCAAGGACGTGTTCGAGGCCAAAACCGTGCGCCGTCTCTGCCGTCAGCTCGGCCAGCAGCAGGCGGTCAATCACCAGACGGAGCAGGGCTGCCTGACAGGCGACTTCCCACTTCATCCCATCCAGCACTGGTTCTTCGAGCAGGGCTTCGCGAGGCCGGGCCACTGGAATCAGGGGGTGATACTGCGCCTGCCCGCCGGGGTGGATGATGCCGCCTTGCATGGCTGGCTGACGACCCTGCGCCAGCATCACGACGCCCTGCGCCTGGCCGTGACACCGGGCGGCCAGCGCTATCTGGCCGAGCTGGCGCTGCCATCCTTGCCGACCCTGGATGCAGGGGCACTCGGCGCGGCTGAACTGCAGGCCCGCCTGACCGAACCGCAGGGGGATCTCGATCCCGCCAGCGGCCACACCCTGGCTTGGGCCCGCCTGCGCAACCTGACCATCGAGGGTGAGGCAGAGCCGGTGGAGGGGCTCTTCCTCGCCTTCCACCATCTGGTTATCGATGCCGTCTCCTGGCGCATTCTGGCCGAGGATCTCGCCCGGGTGAGCAGGGGCGAGCCCCTGCCCGCCAAGGGCAGCAGCTATCGCCAGTGGGGTGAAGGGCTGGCCGCCTACGCCCTGCGCGAAGAGGATCAGCTGGCGTTCTGGCTGGCCCAGGGGGAGGGCAGCCAGCGAGGCCTGCTGGAAGCGCAGCGCGCCGCCGATGGCCGCGCCGCCGCCAGCCTGCTGCAACTGGACAAGGAGACCACGGCCCGCTTGATTGACCCGGCCAATCAGGCCTTCTTCACCCGGGTGCCCGACTTGTTGCTGGCCGCCCTGACGCGCACCCTGAGCGATCTCGGTTACGGTAGCCGGCACTGCGTGATGCTGGAAGGGCATGGCCGTGAAGCGATAGACGCCGAGCTCGATGTGAGCCGCACCTTGGGCTGGTTCACCAGTACCTATCCGCTGGCGCTGGCCGATGAGCCAGAGTGGGATGCGCTGGTGTGCGCCACCAAGGAGCGGCTGCGGGTCGTGCCGGACAAGGGGGTGGGCTTCAATGCCCTGCGTCTGCACCATCCCCGTGGCTGGGAGCTGCCCGAGGCCCTCATCGTCTTCAACTACCTGGGGGTCAGCCATCAGGCATCACGAGCGAAGGGTGCCGCAGGTCAGCCCTGGCAGCCTCTGCCCATGGCGCCAGGGGCGCCCACGTCGCCGGACAACTTGCCGCGCGAGCTCATCAGTCTGCACGGGGGCATCTATGACGGCTGCCTCACTCTGCGCCAAGTCGGCGCCCTCAACCAGCAAGGGAGCGACGCCCTGATGGTGAGATTGGCGGCCAACCTGCGTGCCCTGGTGGATCACTGCTGTGGGGTGAGCGCCCCGCGCCACACCCCGAGCGACTTCCCGGGGCTTGGTCTCTCGCAAGCGGCGCTCGACCAGGTGCTGAGCGGGCGCGAGGTGGAGACACTGTTGCCCATGACGTCCTTGCAGCAGAGCATGCTCTATCACAGGACGCTGGCGCCTCGTGACACGGCTTACCATCTGCAGACCGAAATGGCGTATCGCCAGCCGCTGGACCTGGCCGTCTACCGCCAGGCCTGGCAGGCGCAGATCGCCCGCTGGCCGGCCCTGCGCAGCGAACTGGTGCTGGCGGATGGGGTGGCACTACAACGTATCCTGTGCCATGCCGAGCTGCCATTCCACTATCAGGATCTGGTGGGGGATGAGCAGGCCGAGGCGCGCATCGCAGCCTATCGCCAGCAGGATCTGGCCCGCCCGATCCCGCTGGAACAGGCTCCCTTGTTGCGGGTCGCCTGCTTCAAATTGGCGCCCGATCACCACAAGGTTATCTTCAGTGCCCACCATGGCGTGCTGGATGGCTGGAGTGGCCCCGTGCTGCTGGGCGCCCTGCATCGCTGCTACCAAGCTCTGATGAACGGCCTGCTGCCGCACGCCGAACCGGATGGGGCCTGGCTCGAATTTGGCCGTCATATTGCCAGCCAAACCCGCGCCAGCGAGGCCTACTGGCAGGGGCGCGCCGAGCTGCTGGCCCGGCCCAACGATCTCTCCCGCCTGTTCGGTGTGGCGCTGGAGCCGCAGCTGACACAGCACAGGCCTGCGGTGTGCGGCCAACCCCTGGCGCCACACGTGTCGGCTCAACTGGAAGCCCGTGCTCGCGAGCTGGGGGTGACCACGGGCTTGCTGGCCCAGTATGCCTGGCATCGCCTGCTGGCGCGCTGCTGTGGCGACGACATCACCCTGGTGGGCAACGTGACCCCGGGCCGGGATTTCCCCATCGAGGGGATCACCGAGAGTGTTGGCCTCTATATCAACAGCCTGCCGCTCGCCCTGGATTGGCGCAGCGAGGCGACCCTGGCCGAGCATATCGCCCGGCTGCAGTCGGACCTGATGGCACTCAATGAGCACGGTACCCAGTCGCTCGCAGCGCTGACGCAGGGCAGGGCCCGTCTGTTCCAGAGCCTGTTCGTGTTCGAAAACTACCCTGTGCTGGCGCAGCCGGAGCAGCCCGAGCCCCATCAACTGGTGCCGCACTTCGGCGCCGTGGTGGAGAAGGTAGAACTGCCGCTCTCCCTGGTGGTGAATGCCCGAGGGGGCCAGCTCAGCCTGCGCCTCGAGTTCGACGGGGATCTGATCCCCATGGCGCAGGCAGACGCTGTGCTGGCCGCCTGGCTGGCTGAACTCGGCTGGCTGGCGGGGGCGAACCTTGCGCTGCCGGCCAGACTCGATGAGATGAGCCTGCCTGCCCCTGTGACAGGGCGCTCCGCCGCGCCAGTCGCCAAGCCCTGTCCGCCTGCGGCCCGTCCGCTGGTGGCCCTGTGGGAGCGGCAATGCGGTGTGCCCGGTGTCTGGCAGCAGACCCTGTGTGAACTTGGGGTGGATTCGGTGCAACAGCTCGCCCTGCTGGCGGCCCTCAATACCGCCTTCGCCGGCGAGCGTGCACCACTCACCCTGCGAGATCTCAAGGCCCACCCGTCCCCCAGTCGGCTCTATCAGCACTGGCTGGTGCGGCTGCCCGAGGAGGTGCTATGACTGCCCTGAACCAGGTTGACCAACCTTTCGTCAAACAGAAAGCCAATCGGGCGGTGGGCTCGCCGCAAGGCAGGCTGACCACCGAGCAGACCCTGAGCTCGCGCCTGGCCAATTGCCTCGCCGCCACCCCGCTGGCCCCCGCCATCGGCATGGGCGGGGTCGGTATGAGTGA
>NZ_CDBI01000013.1 GCF_000820025.1 Aeromonas popoffii | reverse complement strand
TCCCCGCTTTGCCCGCGCTGCGGCTGCCCCCCATGTCCATCACGTCCCCCACCGACTTGTTGAGCCCCTTGGGGGTGATGCCGTGTTCAAGGTTGTGGGCGTGCTGCAGGGTGCGGCGGCGCTCTGTCTCCTCGATGGCCACCCTCATGGAGTTGGTGATGGTATCCCCATAGAGAATGACCTTGCCGTTGAGGTTGCGGGCAGCGCGGCCTATGGTCTGGATCAGCGATCGGGTGGAGCGCAGGAAGCCCTCCTTGTCCGCATCCAGAATGGCCACCAGGGAGACCTCCGGCATGTCGAGCCCTTCGCGCAACAGGTTGATGCCCACCAGCACGTCGAACTTGCCGAGGCGCAGATCGCGGATGATCTCCACCCGCTCGACCGTATCGATGTCGGAGTGCAAGTAGCGCACCCGCACATCGTGATCCGCCAGATACTCGGTCAAGTCCTCCGACATCCGCTTGGTGAGCGTGGTCACCAGCACCCGCTCCTCGACCGCGACACGCAGCCGGATCTCGGAGAGCAGATCGTCCACCTGGGTGGTGACAGGGCGCACCTCGATCTCGGGATCGAGCAAGCCGGTGGGACGCACCACCTGCTGCACCACGTCGCCACCGGACTTGTCCAGCTCGTAGGGGCCCGGGGTAGCCGACACAAACACGGTCTGCGGCATCAGCGATTCGAACTCATCGAACTTCAGCGGCCGGTTGTCGAGCGCCGAGGGCAGCCGGAAGCCGTACTCCACAAGCGTCTCCTTGCGGGATCTGTCCCCTTTAAACATGGCGCCGATCTGCGGCACCGTGACGTGGGACTCGTCGATGATGAGCAAGCCATCCCCCGGCAGGTAGTCAAACAGGGTGGGCGGCGGCTCCCCCGGCGCGCGGCCAGAGAGGTAACGGCTGTAGTTCTCGATGCCGGAGCAGTAGCCCAGCTCCTGCATCATCTCCATGTCGAACTGGGTGCGCTGGCTGATGCGCTGCTCCTCCACCAGCTTGTTGAGCGACAACAGCTGCTCCCGACGGCTCTTCAACTCCACTTTGATGTGCTCGATGGCACCCAAAATGGTCTCGCGCGGGGTGGCGTAGTGGGTCTTGGGGTAGATGGTGTAGCGCACGACCGTTTGCTCGATGGCGCCGGTCAGGGGATCAAACTGGGAGAGCCGCTCCACCTCTTCGTCAAACAGCTCCACCCGCAGCGCCAGCTTGTCCGATTCGGCGGGGTAGATGTCTATCACCTCGCCACGCACCCGGAAGGTGCCACGCTGAAACGCCATGTCGTTACGGGTGTATTGCAGCTCGGCAAGACGGCGCAGTATGTCCCGCTGATTGATCACGTCCCCGACTTTGAGGTGCAGCATCATGCTGAGGTAGGCCTGAGGATCCCCCAGACCATAGATGGCCGACACAGACGCAACGATGATCACGTCCCGCCGCTCCAGCAGGGCCTTGGTGGCCGACAACCGCATCTGTTCTATGTGATCGTTGATGGAGGCATCCTTCTCGATGAAGGTGTCCGTGGTCGGCACATAGGCCTCGGGCTGGTAGTAGTCGTAGTAGGAGACGAAATACTCCACCGAATTCTCGGGGAAAAACTCTTTCATCTCGCCATAGAGCTGGGCCGCCAGCGTCTTGTTGGGGGCCAGTATCATGGTGGGGCGGTTGAGGGTCGCGATCACGTTGGCCATGGTGAAGGTCTTGCCCGAGCCGGTCACCCCGAGCAGGGTCTGGTGGGCGAGGCCCGACTCGATGCCATCGAGCAGGCGGGCGATCGCCTCTGGCTGATCTCCCGCAGGTTCAAACTGGCTGGCCAACTGGAATAACTTGCTCATGACGACTCCCGACAAAAAACAGCAAGGCAGAAGTGTACTCCGAGTTGGGGTAACCTGGGTATCCACTCTCTTGCCAAAGCGGCTATTGACCTCGAAAAGCGAGCTCTGTATAGTGCCCCTCCTTGCCTGATGTTCCCCCGTAGTTCAGTCGGTAGAACGGCGGACTGTTAATCCGTATGTCACTGGTTCAAGTCCAGTCGGGGGAGCCAATTCCTCACCATCTCGGTGCAAGTTATCCACTTTAGTACTTTCCTCTGCCAATTTTAATGCACAAGCCGCGCCCTGCGGTGACAACCTCTATTTGTTTCCTCTCCTGGCTCGACAGCGTTTTGTTCTGCCATACATAACTATTTGATTTTTATAGAAACATTTTTTTTCAGGTATTTTTTGAACAGCCCTTGCACCCCAGTATTGGCGCGGCCTGCAGGCTGATCACCAAGTTTCATGAACAGGGTTATCCACAGATTCTGTGGGTAAGTCAGCCAAAGCCAGTCACGGCCTAGCTTCGCAGGCCATCGCCGCCGGCGACGGCCCATTTCCGTTGCGATCCCCACTTTCTGCTGTTTTTGAGCGCCACTTCAAATGGGTCAAAAGGCCACTGATCAGATACTTTTTCCAGATATCTTTTCGCCATCCCGTGCACCATGGGTCATCCCCCCTCCCGCCCCCCAATACTGGTTTCCATTTCGGTCCATGGCCCCCAGTCAGATATGCTGAAAAAATGCGAAACCTGGCCGCCAAACAGCAGGTAATAAATTTTCCAGCGGGTTGTACGGGCCGGGAGCGCAGATAGCAGGAATCACTCATTGACAGCGGGGCAAACAGACGAAAATAGAGGTTATTTTCCTGCCAGCCCCGAGGTTTCCCTCGACCATGGCAGCAGCGGGACGCTTTACTGCCGATTAATCCCCCTTTGACACTTCTTTATTGGTGAGGGATCCGGCACAATATCGGCCCCACTTTTTTCCTCGGTTTTTCCGGGCATGACCATAGATTTCGTGACACTGCTACATCAAAGCGACTCCCTGCTGCTGTTCGTGGTACTGGCCTTCGGCCTGCTACTAGGCAAAGTCAGAGTCGGTAATTTCCAGATTGGCAACACCATAGGCGTGCTGTTTACCGCCCTGCTGTTCGGCCAGATGGGCTTCGAGTTCACCGCCACCACGGAGAACGTCGGCTTCATGCTGTTCATCTTCTGCGTGGGCATAGAGGCGGGACCGCACTTCTTCAGCGTCTTCCTGCGCGATGGCATCCACTACATCACCCTCACCCTGGTGATCCTGCTGACGGCATTGCTGTTGACGGTGGGACTGGCCAAGTTCTTCAACCTGGGGCCAGGCATGGCGGCAGGTATATTGGCGGGTTCACTCACCTCAACCCCGGCCCTGGTGGGGGCACAGGATGCCCTGCGCAGCGGCCTGCTCAATCTGCCCCACGGCACCGACATGCAACCCGTGCTCGACAACATGGGGATCGGCTATGCCCTGACCTATCTGGTGGGCCTGGTGGGGCTGATGCTGGTGGTGCGCTACCTCCCCTCCCTGGCACGGCTGGACCTCAACACCGAGGCCCAGAAGATAGCCCGCGAGCGGGGGCTCTCCGACAGCGAGAGCCGCAAGACCTATCTGCCCATCATCCGCGCCTACCGGGTCGGCCCCGAACTGGCAGCCTGGATCGGGGGACGCACCCTGCGTGAAACCGGCATCTATCCCCACACAGGTTGCTATGTGGAGCGGATCCGTCGCAACGGCATACTGGCAAGCCCGGATGGTGACGCCGTCATCCAGGAGGGGGACGAGATCGCCCTGGTCGGTTATCCCGAGAGCCACGAGAAGCTTGACGTCAACTATCGCAACGGCAAGGAGGTGTTCGACCGCAACCTGCTTGACCTGCAAATAGTCACCGAAGAGATAGTGGTGAAAAACGATGCTGTGGTGGGCCGCCATCTGGTGGAGCTCAACCTCACCGAGAAGGGCTGCTTCCTCAACCGGGTGGTGCGCTCCCAGATCGAGATGCCGTTCGATCGCAACATCATGTTGCAAAAGGGCGACGTGCTGCAGATCAGTGGCGAGAAGCAGCGGGTCAAGCTGCTGGCCAACAAGATAGGCTTCATCAGCATCCACAGCCAGACCACGGATCTGGTGGCCTTCACCACCTTCTTTGTGCTGGGTCTGCTGATCGGTTCCGTCTCGCTGGTGTTCGGTCAGCTCGAGTTTGGTCTGGGCAACGCCGTCGGCCTGCTGCTGGCGGGGATCCTGATGGGCTACCTGAGAGCCAACCACCCCACGGTCGGCTATGTGCCGCCGGGCGCCCTGCGACTGGCCAAGGATCTGGGACTCGCCGTCTTTATGGTGAGTACGGGTCTGAAAGCCGGTGGCGGCATCCTCGATCACCTCAGTGAGGTGGGTATGGTGGTGCTCTTCTCAGGCATGCTGGTGACCACGCTGCCAGTGCTGGTGGGCTACCTGTTCGGGATTTGGGTGCTGAAGATGAACCCGGCCCTGCTGCTGGGGGCCATCACGGGCGCCCGCACCTGTGCCCCGGCGATGGATGTGGTCAACGAGGCGGCCAACAGCTCCATCCCTGCTCTCGGCTACGCCGGCACCTATGCGGTGGCCAACGTCATGCTGACCCTGGCGGGCTCCTTCATCATCGGCTTCTGGTTCTAGCACCGGATCGCACCACAACAAGAAGGGGACCATATTGGCTCCCTTCTTCATTTCCCCCCCATCACCCGCACGCAACGTCGACCCACAGCGCCGCTTCTCACCCGGCCTAACCAGACGAAGCCTCTCATACCGCCATGACCAGAATGAACACAATGACCACAACAGCCTTAATAGCCATTACGGTCAGATTGTTCTCCAACCAGATACGATTAATTAACCTCTTTGCAACAATCATAAGGAGTACACCATGTTGCAAGGAACCCTCAAGCGTACCCTGCTCTGCTGCCTGCTTGGCGCCAGCCTCGGCGTGCAAGCCAAGATAGATGAGATTCATTTCCTGATCCCGGGTGGCGCCGGCGGTGGCTGGGACAATACGGCCCGGGGCACGGGCGAGGCGCTAACCAAGTCCGGCCTCATCACCACCGCCTCCTATCAGAACATCTCGGCCGGTGGCGGCGCCAAGGCCATCGCCCACCTGATCGAGACCTCGGCCCAGTCCAACAAGACGCTGATGGTCAACTCCACCCCCATCATCGTCAAATCCCTCTCCAAGGAGCTACCTCAATCCTTTAGGGATCTCACCCCGGTCGCCGCCATCATTGCCGATTATCAGGCGCTGGCCGTGCCGCTGGACTCCCCCTACCAGAACTGGCCCCAGCTGCTGGCAGCCTATGAGGCCAACCCCGCCAAGGTGAAGATAGCCGGCGGCTCCGCCCGTGGCAGCCTGGATCACCTGGTGGCGGCCATGACCTTCAAGAATGCCGGGGCGGATGCCAGCAAGCTGCGTTACGTGGCCTATGACGCTGGCGGCAGCGCCATGGCAGCGGTGCTGTCAGGGGAAACCCAGGTGCTCTCCACCGGCTTTGGCGAGGCGATGGAGGCGGTCAAATCCGGCCAGATGCGGATCCTCGGTGTCACGGCACCCGAGCGCATGCCGGATGCCAGCGAGATCCCCACCTTCAGCGAGCAGGGTAACCCGACTGTCTTTGCCAACTGGCGCGGCTATTTTGCCTCCCCCGCCGTCAGCGTCGAAAAATCCGCCGAATTCGCCGCCCTGCTCAAGCAGATGTACGACAAGCCAGAGTGGGAAACGGTCCGGGCCCGCAACAGCTGGACCAATCTCTACCAGTCCGGTCCCGAGTTCATCGCCTTCCTCAACCAGCAGGAGCAGCAGATTGGCGGCCTGATGCGCGAGCTCGGCTTCATCAAGTGATCCCTCAACCTGTGGCGGGCCAGTCCCGCCCATCGGAGTCATCGTCATGCACCTGACCAAGGAGCGATTCGGGGGGCTGCTGTTTTTGCTGCTCTCCCTCGCGTACGGCTATCACGCCACCCTGATCCCCGGCTACCCCGGGGACGAATATGAACCCTTTACCGCCAGCACCCTGCCCTATGCCCTGGCTGGCGTCGGCGCCCTGCTCTCCCTGCTGCTGATCTGCTTTCCGGGCGGGGAGCGGCTGCAGCGCGAAACGGGCAACTGGCGGCTGGTATTTGCCCTGCTGCTGCTGATGCTGGTCTATGGGATGGCCCTCGGCTGGCTCGGCTTTGTCATCGCCACCACCTTGTTCCTCATCGGCGGGATCCGCTTGATGGGCGAGCAGAGCCTCGCCTTCGCCTGCAAGGTAAGCCTGCCCTTCACCCTCATCTTCTGGGCACTGCTGACCAAAGGGCTCAACGTTTACCTCGAGCCGGGTCGGCTATTCACGCAACTGCTGGGATAAGGAGAATCCATGTTAGACGGCATTTTGCAAGGACTGGGCACCGCCATGATGCCCATCAACATCTTTATGGTGATCGTCGGCTGCTTCGTCGGCACCTTCATCGGCATGCTGCCGGGCCTCGGGCCGGTCACCGCCATCGCTCTGATGATCCCCATCACCTACGGGCTGGATCCGGCCTCCGGCATCATCTTGATGGCCGGGGTCTACTACGGCTCCATGTTTGGGGGATCCACCTCCTCCATCCTGATCAACACCCCGGGCTGCTCGGCCAGCATGATCACCGCCATCGACGGCTATCCACTGGCCTGCAAGGGACAGGCGGGCAAGGCGCTGGCCATCGCCGCCTACGCCTCTTTCACCGGCGGCACCCTGTCAGCCATCTTCCTGATGGTGGCGGCCCCCCTGCTCGCCAAGGTCTCCCTCTCCTTCCAGTCAGCAGACTACTTCGCCCTCATGGTGCTGGGGCTCTCCGCGGTGGCGGCGTTTGCCGGCAAGGGCCAGGTGCTCAAGGCGCTGATCATGGCGCTGTTCGGCATCATGCTCTCCACTGTTGGCATCGACCGCAGCGTCGGGGTGGACAGGTTCACCTTCGGCCTGCCGGACTTGCGCGATGGCTTCTCCTTCCTGTTGCTGGCCATGGCCACCTTCGCCCTGGCGGAGATCCTGATGACGGTATTGCGCCCGGGCAAAGACACCAGCAAGGAGGAGGCGAGCAAGATCCAGCAGCTCGGCTCCCTCAAGCTGAGCAAGGCCGAGGTAAAAGAGATAGCGCCGCCCATAGCGCGCTCCTCGGTGCTGGGCTTTCTTATCGGTGTGCTGCCGGGCGCTGGCGCCACCATCGCCTCCTTCATGGCCTATGGCGCCGAGCGCAACTTCGCCAGCAAGCGCAGGCAGGAGGAGTTCGGCAAGGGCAGCCTGACCGGTATAGCCGCACCGGAGGCGGCCAACAACGCCGCCTCCAGTGGCGCCTTCGTGCCCCTGCTGACCCTGGGGATCCCGGGCTCGGGCACCACGGCGCTGATGCTGGGGGCACTCATCGCCTACGGTATTCAACCGGGCCCGCGCCTGTTCATGGAGCACCCGGAGGTGTTCTGGTCGGTGATCATCTCCATGTATCTGGGCAACGTGGTGCTGCTGATCCTCAACCTGCCGCTCATTCCCTATCTGGCCAAGATACTGCAGGTGCCGCGCCCCGTGCTCATTCCCATGGTATTGCTGTTCTCGCTGATCGGGGTCTACCTGGTCTCTTTCAACACCATGGACATCTATGTGATGGTACTGGTAGCGCTGATCGCCATCGGCCTGCGCCTGCTGGACTTCCCCATGGCCCCCATGCTGCTCGGGTTCATTCTGGGGGGCATGCTGGAGGATAACCTGCGCCGGGCCCTGGTGATCAACGACGGCTCACTGAGCTTCCTGTGGGAGCGACCCATTACCCTCGGCTTCACGCTGGTGACTCTGGTGATGCTGCTGTTGCCAGTCTGGCAGTGGTGGCAGGCCCGTCGTGCACCGGCTGCCAGTCTGCAGTCCGATCCGACCTGAACCCAGGGTTTTCATGAAGCAAAAGAGCGCCGAAAGGCGCTCTTTTTATGGGGAAATTCCCATGCTGCCAGCATATCGCGACTGGCAGCTTGGTGCTGGCGCATCCGTGTTAGCGCTTCTGTATTGACTGATAGCGCCGCTCCGGCCGGCCCACAGTGCCATATTCCAGCTCCGGGCTCGCCAGCTGCTGACCCACCAGAAACTCCAGATAACGGCGCGCCGTGGTACGGCTCACCCCCACCCGGTTGCCTATCTCCTCTGCGCTGGCCCCGACACTGGTCAATGCCGCCAGTACCCGTTGCAGGGTGAGCGCGTCTATTCCCTTGGGCAGGCCACCGGCCGCCACCTGCTGCAGCGGTGTACCAAACAGGGCATCCACCGCCTGCTGATCGATATCGGCAAGGGCCGCCAGGGCGGCGCGGCTCTCGGCATAGTTGCCCAGGGTATCGCGTAGCCGCTCGAACACCACGGGTTTGAGGATAAAGTCCACCACCCCGAGCCGCATCGCCTCCTGCAGGGCGCTCGCCTCCCGCGCAGCAGTGAGCAAGATCACATCCAGGCATGCCCCCGCCTGGCGCAGTTCGCGCAAGAGGGAAAAGCCTTCACCATCCGGCAGCCACACATCCAGCAGCACCAGATCGGGTTGGAGGATGGCTATCTGCTCTCTGGCATCGAACAGGGTGAGCGCCACCCCCAGCACCTCGAAGCCCGCCAGCCGCTGCACGAAGCGACGGTGGATCTCGGCGATGGCCGGATCATCTTCGACGATCAGGATCTTGATCACTCACACCTCCTTGGGAATGTAACAGACGACGCAACTTCCCTGCGCCGTGGCTTCGATAGTGATGGTCCCCTGCAGGGCATCCAGGGTCTTGCGCACCAGAGAGAGGCCGATGCCGTGACCGGGCTCGACCTTGCTGCTGACGCCGCGCTCGAACAACCTGTCCGCCAGGGCGGGATCTATGCCGCCCGCCCCGTCTTCCACCTCCAGAATGAGATCCTGGCCGAGATCGCTCAACGAGACCCGGATCGGCTGATAAGGCGCGCCGTGGCGACGGGTGGCCTCGAAGGCATTGTCGATGAGATTGCCCAACACTGTCACCAGCTGGGAACCGCTGACACGAAGGGGAATGTCATGCAGATGAGCCTCCGCGTCGACCTCCAGAACCAACCCCAGCTCATGGGCCCTGTGATACTTGCCAAGCAGCAGCCCTGCCACCTTGGGCTTGGCGATGGCCCCCATCAGGAAGCTGAGCAGGGTCTGCTCGGTAGCGGCCTCCCGCCCGATGAAGGCGAGCGCCTCCTGGGTGGCACCGAGCTCGATCAGGCCGGCAATGGTGCCGAGCTGGTTGTTGTGTTCGTGGGTCTGTACCCGCAGCAAGTCGCTGTAGGCCTGCACCTGGGAGAGCTGAGCGCTGAGCTCGGCCAGCTCATCCTTGCGCCGAAAGCTCGACACGGCGCCGATCAGCTTGCCGTCCCGCACCAGCGGCAGCCGGTTGACGATGAGCTGCTGGCCGTTGAGCACTATCTCTTCATCAAATTGGGGACGGGGATCCTGAATGAGGGAGAGCATGCGGCTCTCCGGCAACAAGCGGGTGATGGGCTGGCCTATGGCCGTCCTTGCCGCCTGCTCGTCGAGGCGCAGCAATCGGATGCCATTGGGGTTGAGGGAGGTGAGCCGCCCCTGTTCATCTATGGTGAGGATCCCTTCACGCACCGTGCGCAGGGTACAATCCAGCTCCGCATAGAGGCGCCCGATCTGCTCGGGCTCGAACCCCAGCAGGGCCCGCTTGTAGCGGCGCGCCAGCCAGGCAGCAGCGGCGCTGTTGAGCAAGACGATAATCAGAGTCATCGCCAGACCAAAGCGCAGAAAACCCTGCAGATCCGCATCAATGTCGCGCACCAGATAACCGACCGACACCACGCCGATGACCTGTTCCATCTCGTCACGGATCGGTCCCTTGCCGCGCACTGAAACCCCGAGCGATCCCTCAGCCCGGGAGGTGTAAGCCTCCCCTTGCTGAGCTCGTTTGGGATCGTCACCGACCATGGGCTGGCCGATGCGATCCGCATTGGGGTGCACCAGCCGCCGCGCCTCCTTGTCGCCGATGACGATGTAACTGGCGCCAACCTCGGCGCGGATCCGCTCCACCAGCAGGTTGAGCCGGGCGGTATCACCCCGCTTCACACCGGCGATGATCCCGGGTTCACGAGCCACCAGCCGCGCCACGTCGAGGGCCTGATCCCCCACCTCGCGGTAGCGCTGCTCGGAAACGTAGTAGTAGCTGGCCCCGCTCAGCAGCACCAGTTGCAGCAGACTGACCAGACAGAGCATCAGCAGGAAGCGTCCTTGCAACCCGAGTCTCATGCCTCCTTGTCACCTCGCAACAGGTCGAGCAGCAGGCTGCCGTCGCGCAGGACCTTGTGCACCTGCACCGAGGTGGGCTTGGTGGGATCTTCGTAAAAGTGGGTAGACTCGATTTGCAGCCGTACCAGGTATTCGGCCGGCAACTGGCTGGCCAGAGACTGGTGCAGCATGGGGAACAGCAGCCGATCGGCGCGGGTTATTTCCCCCCCCAGCAGCAGCTTGCCCGGATTGAGCAGGCAGATGAGGTTGGAGAGCACCCGTGAGAGACGACCGGCCGCCTGATGCAATATGTCCTGGCACAGGCTGTTGCCCGCCAGCGCCAGCTCGCACAGCTCGCGGATGGTAACGCTCTCGGGCAGATCATGCTCCTGCATGCGTTCACGCAGCTCCCGGTATTGCGCCTCCAGTGCCTGATTGGTCACCAGGGTACAGGCGCAACCAAAGCCACCGCAGTAGCAACGCTGGCCATAGGGCTCGAGCTGCAGGTGGCTGAGATCGCCGAGCAGGGCCGACTCGCTCTCGATGAGCTGGCCATTGACCACCATGCCGACACCTATGTCGTTATGCACGAACACCAGCACCGCATCGGCGCAGTTTTTGGCGGCCCCCCACTCGCGCTCGGCCTGGATCCAGGTGCGCACGTCGCCACTGACCAGCACGGGTACCTCGAACGCCTGTTGCAGGGTGGGGCCAAGCGGCCAGTTACGCAGATCATAAAAGGGGAAGTGCTTGACCATGCCGGAGTGGCGCTCCACCTGCCCCGGCAGGCACAGTGCAATACAGGCAAGGCGCAGCGCTTTCTTTGGCAGGAAACCCTGGATGGCGCGCACCAGGCTGACCAGCAGGTCGGCACGCTCAGCCTCGCTGAAGGTGTGACGATGACGGGCGAGGGAGCGACCGGCCAGATCGAACAGGGCCATGTCCACATAGCCACGGCCAAGCCGCATGGAGAGAAACTGGAAGCGGCGCTCGTTGATGCGCAGCAGGGTCTGACGGCGACCACGGCCCACCGAGCTCTCGCCACAGGTCACCACCAGACCGCCATCGAGCAGTTCACGGGTGATCTTGGTGATGCTGGCCGGAGAGAGGCCGGTCAAACGGGACAGATCGGTACGGGACAGCTCCTTGTGCTCCTCCAGGCTGGCGTAGACCAGACCATAGTTGAGCTGACGGATCAAATCGATACTGCCTTTCACGATCTCATTCATAGGATATGGGTTAACGAAAAGAGCGGATGGTGACAATTTTCCCACATTCTCCGCCAATCCCCAAATTTGCCGTCTGGAAATCACGTCCAGACGGCAAAAATGCGATCAGTAGCGGAATTGGGAGACAAGTTTGCGCAATTTGTCACCCGTGCTGGCCAAGTCGCGGGTGGTACTGTTGGACGCCACAGCCGCATCGGTCAGCTCGCTGACGATCTGCTGTATGGCCACCAGGTTCTTGTTGATCTCCTCGGAGACCGCATGTTGCTCCTCGGCCGCCGTCGCTATCTGTATGTTCATATCATTGATGGTGCTGACCGCCATCACCATGCTGTCGAGGGAGGTGGCGATATGGCTCGCCTCCTGTACCGTCTCCTGGCTGCGCTCCTCGCTGGCCTGCATCACGTCTACCGCCTGTTTGACACCGCTTTGCAACCGCTGCAGCATCTCGTTGATCTCCTTGGTGCTCTGCTGGGTACGGCCCGCCAGGGAGCGCACCTCGTCCGCCACTACCGCAAATCCGCGCCCTTGCTCGCCCGCCCGCGCCGCTTCGATGGCGGCGTTGAGTGCCAGCAGGTTGGTCTGTTCGGCAATGCCGCGAATGACCTCAACCACGGATCCTATCTTGCCGGTCTCGTGCGCCAGCTGCTCGATAACGCCGGAGGCGGTATGCACCTCGTCCACCAGTCGGTTGATGCTGTTGATGGCGGAATCCACCACCCCACGGGCGGCATCGGATTCGCGCGCCGCGTCGCTGGTAGCAGTGGCTGCGTTGGAGGCGCTGGCCGCCACTTCCTGAGCGGTGGAGCTCATCTCGGTCACGGCGGTGACCACCTGATCCGTCTCCCGGCTGTGGCCGTGCATCTGATGGTCATAGTGCTCGCTCAGGTGGTGCAGCTTCTCCACCGCACTGAAGAGATGATTGCTGGTCTCCCCCACCTGACTCACCACCGACTGGATCCGCTCGACGAAGCGGTTGAAGGCGGTGGCCAGCTGGCCAATCTCGTCATGACTCTGCACCTTGAGGCGCTGGGTCAAATCCCCCTCCCCGTCGGCGATGTCATTGAGGGCCGATACCGCATCCGCCAGCGGTCGGGTGACCCGATTGCCGATCAGCACTGTCACTGCCAGGGTTATTCCCAGGATCACCAGGATCAACAGCACGCTGCTTTGCAAGGAGTTGTGCATGTTGCTCTCACGCTCGGCGCGCAGCGCCGCCAGCTCGTTGTCGATGTCATCGATGTAAAAACCCGTGCCGATGACCCACTGATACTTGTCGAGCACCAGGTTGAAGGAGAGCTTGGGCACATCCCGCCCGATGGAGGGCTTGGCGGTCCAGTACTCGGAGAAGCCATCCCCCTGGCGCGCCGCCTTGATGATCTCCTGGATCAACAGCTTGCCCTTGGCATCCTTGTCCTGCCAGCGGTTTTGACCCTCCATCTCGGGGCGGGTCGGCAGCAATACGGTATTGCCCTGAAAGTCATAGATGAAGAAATAGCCATCGCTGCTGTAGCGCAATGGTCGCAGGATCTCGGTGACCTGCTTGCGCGCTTCCGGGGAGTCTGGCTGGTTGTAGATCCTGTCGACGGCCGTCTTGGCGAGCATCAGGTAGCTGCTGAGCAATGCCTTGCGATCCTGGATCGCATTCTCCCGCGCCACCACCAGATCAGCTTCCAAATCACTCTTGAACATCATGTAGTTGCTGAGGTTGACCACCAGGGCCATCAGGAGCACGGGGATCGCTCCCAGCAACAAAATTTTCTGCTTTAGCGTCATCTTTCACATCCTTACAGCTGTCTTTATTGGTGTTTCGTTCCTACCTAACCAGTATAGGGCGCTGGTCGGCAGGGACCCGCTTTCGCTACAATCCCCGCACCTCCTCTATCGACCCTGATGGGCTGACATATGAAAAAATGTCCTTGCGGTTCAACTCTTTCTTTCGAACTGTGCTGTGGATCACTGCACCAGGGGGCCGAGGCGCAGACACCGGAGCAGCTGATGCGCTCCCGTTACAGCGCCTTCGTGCTGGGACTGGGCGACTATCTGGTGCACAGCTGGCACCCTGATCATCTGGGGGGATTGACGGCTGATCAACTCTCCCACACCGACACCCGCTGGGATGGGCTGGAGATCCTCGCCGCCCAAGGCGGCCCTTCGGACAAAACCGGCGTGGTGGAGTTCAAGGCCTGGTTCAAGGAGGGGGATGAGCGCCACTGTCTGCATGAGCGTTCCCGCTTCGTGCGCCATCAGGGACGCTGGGTCTACACAGATGGCGAGCAGGATCCGACACCACTGCAGGCTGGTCGCAACGACCCTTGCCCCTGTGGCAGCGGCAAGAAGTTCAAGAAATGCTGCGGTTGAGTGGCGGCTAACTCATGCAGAGGGGGCCCTGGTGGCCCCTTCTCTTTTAATACGGGAGTGTGACAAGAATCACGATTTGCTCATTATTTCGCACCAAAATGAGCGTTTACGAGCATTAATTTGGCCCATATCAAACATTTTCGGCCCGAGAGGCGCCACACTGGCGTCATCTGGAAGAGATGAGACGGGCAACAATGAAAAGAATAACCACACAAGTCGTCATCATAGGGGGTGGCGCCACCGGAGCCGGCATCATGCGCGATTGCGCACTGCGCGGCATCGACTGCATCCTGCTGGAACGGGATGACATCGCCGCCGGCACCACCGGCCGCAACCACGGCCTGCTCCACTCGGGTGCCCGCTACGCGGTGACGGATCCGGAATCCGCCCGCGAGTGCATTCAGGAGAACCGCATCCTCAAGCGGATCGCCAGCCATTGCGTCGAGGAGACGGGCGGTCTCTTCGTCACCCTGCCGGAAGATGACATCAATTTTCAAAATACCTTCATGAATGCCTGCGCTCTGGCGGGCATAGATGCACGCCAGATGGATCCGTCTGATGCGCTGCGCCTCGAGCCCAACGTTAATCCGGCGCTGATCGGCGCCATTCAAGTGCCGGACGGCACTGTCGATCCCTTCCGCCTCGCCGCAGCCAACGTGCTGGATGCCAAAGAACACGGCGCGCGCATCTTCACCCACAGCAAGGTGCTGGGGCTGCTCCGCACCCAGGATCGGGTCCATGGCGTCAAGGCCATCAACACCCACACTGGCGAGGCGTTCGAGGTGGAGTGTCAGGAGGTGATCAATGCCGCCGGGATCTGGGGCCAGCAGATCTGCGAGTACGCCGATCTCGGCATCCGCATGTTCCCGGCCAAGGGTTCGCTGCTCATCATGGATTACCGCATCAACCAGATGGTGCTCAACCGCGCCCGCAAACCGGCGGATGCGGACATTCTGGTGCCGGGCGATACCATCTCCCTCATCGGTACCACCTCCAGCCGCATCGACTACCACAAGATTGACCAGCTCACCGTGGATCCTGAGGAGGTGGAAGTGCTGCTGCGCGAGGGGATTAAACTTGCCCCCATCATGGCGCGCACCCGTCTGCTGCGCGCCTACGCCGGGGTTCGCCCCCTGGTGGCGGTGGATGGCGACGAGACCGGCCGCAACATCAGCCGCGGCATAGTCCTGCTCGATCACAGCGATCGCGACGGCCTCAAGGGCTTCAACACCATCACCGGCGGCAAGCTGATGACCTATCGGCTGATGGCCGAGTGGGCCACCGACCTCATCGCCAAGAAGCTAGGCAACACCAAGCCGTGCCGCACTGCCGAACTCAGCCTGCCCGGCTCACGGGATCCGGAGAAGGTTTCCGCACCCGGTCTGTCGGTGCCGGTCGAAGGCTCCGCCCAATACCGCCACGGCGAGCGGGTCATCGCCTTCTTCCGTGACAATCCCAAGGCCAATGCCCTCATTTGCGAGTGCGAAATGGTCACCGCGGGCGAAATCGAATATGCCCTGCGCGAGCTGGACGTGGACAACCTGGTGGATCTGCGCCGCCGCACCCGTCTGGGCATGGGCCCCTGTCAGGGTGAACTGTGCGCCTATCGCGCCGCCGGCCTGATGCAGGAGTATGGCAAGGCCGATGGCCGTCAGGCATGCGTCATGCTGCGCCAGTTCCTGGAAGAGCGTTACAAGGGCACCCGCCCCGTGCTGTGGGGTGATGCCCTGCGTGAAGCCGAGTTTACCTACTGGATCTACGAAGGGCTGTTTGGTCTGGGAGAGTGGACGGCGCCCCATCTGGTGGCCGAGCCTCCCTTTCCTCTCGACCCCGTGACCAAGACAGAAGACCACAGCCAGGCCCCATTGGCTCAAGGAGTGCAGTCATGAAATTTGACAGTATCGTGATAGGCGGCGGCATGGCGGGCCTCTCGGCGGCGCTGCGCCTCGCCGAAGCGGGTCAGAAGACGCTGCTGATGGCCTCTGGCCAGAGTGCCCTGCACTTCTCCTCCGGCTCCATCGATCTGCTGGAGAGCGACGGCGATCCCCGCACCGCCCTGCCCGCCTTCATGGCCGAGCATCCGGATCACCCTTACAGCAAAGTAGGCCTGACCAACATAGAGGCAAGCCTCGCCGATCTGCAGCGCCACTGCCACGAGCAGGGGCTGCCCCTGTTTCGCCAGGAGACCAACCACCAGCGGCTGACCCCCATAGGCACCCTGAAATCCACCTGGCTGTCGCCCCACACCTGCGCCTGCCTGACAGATGCACCGACCCCCGATGCCATCTTGCTGGCTACCCTGGAAGGGTTTCGCGACTTTCACCCGGCGCTCGCAGCCGCCAACCTGGCGACCCATCCACGCTTCGCCCACTGCCACATCATGACGGGCGAAATTCGCCTGCCCCAGCTTGCCGAATTCAGCCGCAATCCCCACGAGTTTCGCTCTGCTGACATAGCCCGCCTGTTTGACAAACAACAGGGCGACCAGCCCGATCTGCTGGCAGATCTGGCTCGCGAGATCTGCCGCATGGTGCACGAGAGCAGCGATCCCGGTTGCCGCCATGTTGTATTGCCCGCCTGCCTGTCGCTGGGGCTGGTCGGCCCCCGTCTGGCGGAGCTGGAAAAACGCACCGGCTGCACCATCAAGGAGGTGGCGACCATGCCGCCATCACTCATCGGCATGCGGATGCAAGAGGCCCTCAAGCGCCGCTTCCTGGCCCTTGGCGGCACCTTCCTCACCAGCGAACGGGTGCTGGGCGCCCGCTATGAGGGGGACAGAGTCATAGGCGTACACAGCCAGAACGGCGACGATCAGCTGTTCGAGGCGGACCACTTCGTGCTCGCCTCCGGCAGCTTCTTCAGTCGCGGCCTCGAATCCCGGCTGCGTGGCATTCGCGAGCCTATCTTCAATGCCGACGTGCTAAGTCTGGAGGAGCGTGACGCCTGGGCCGGTCGCCGCCTGTTCGACCACCACCCCTTCATGGGCTTCGGGGTCAAGACGGATGACACGCTGCGGGTAATGCGCGGCGGCAAGCCGCTCACCAACCTCTATGGGGCGGGCAGCGTGCTGGCTCACTATGATCCGATCCGCGAAGGCTCCGGCTCCGGTGTCGCCGTTGCCACCGGCTGGCAGGCCGCCTGCCATATTCTGGCAGGGGTGTAGGATGCCAACCCTGCATTTCCTGACTGCGGGCCGTTCGCTGCCCGCTCGACAACCCCATTGCCGCGTCCCTTGCGCTTTCAATCCGGCCCGGGAGGAGTAAATCATGCTACTGGATCACGCCAACCAAACTTTCGATCAGTGCATCAAATGCACCGTCTGCACCGCCTACTGCCCGGTGGCCAAGGCCAATCCCGCCTACCCCGGCCCGAAACAGGCGGGCCCGGATGGGGAGCGGCTGCGCATCAAGAGCCCTGAGCTGTTCGACAGCGCCCTCAAGTACTGCACCAACTGCAAGCGCTGTGAAGTGGCCTGCCCGAGCGGGGTGCGCATCGGCGACATCATCGCCAAGGCCAAACACAAGTACAGCGGCTTCAAACCCGGGATCCGCGAATTCGTGCTCTCCCACACCGATCTGATGGGCGGCATGTCCACCCTGATGGCGCCCGTGGTCAACTTCACCACCGGGCTCAAGCCCATGAAGCTGGTACTGGACAAGGCGCTGGGCGTCTCCTCCCACCGCGACCTGCCCAAGTATTCGCAAGGCACCTTCCGCGGCTGGTACAAGAAGCAGAAAGCCAGCCAGGCCCAATATGAGCGCCAGATAGCCTATTTCCACGGCTGCTACGTCAACTACAACCACCCGCAGCTCGGCAAGGAGCTGGTGCAAGTACTCAACGCCATGAACATAGGCATGCAACTGCTGGAGCGGGAGAAGTGCTGCGGTGTGCCGCTGATTGCCAACGGCTTCATGGACAAGGCCAAGCAGCAGGCGGCCTTCAACATCAAGCAGCTGGAGAACACCCTGCTGGGCAACGAGATGCCGCTCTTGGCCACCTCCTCCACCTGCGGCTTCACCCTACGGGATGAATACCCCCACCTGCTGGAGCAGGACAACCACAAGGTGCGCGATCGCATCTCGCTGGTGACCCGCTTCCTGTGGAACGAGTTCTACAAGGGCAACAAACCGGCCATGAAGCCGCTGGACCTGCACATCGCCTACCATACCCCTTGCCACATGGAGAAGATGGGCGGCGTCATCTACACACTCGAATTGCTGCGCGCCATTCCCGGGGTCAAGGTGACGGTACTGGAGTCCCAGTGCTGCGGCATCGCCGGCACCTACGGCTTCAAGTCGGAGAACTACGAGACCAGCCAGGCCATAGGTGAAGGGTTGTTTGATCAGATAAACCGCCTCAAGCCTGATCTGGTCATCACCGACTGCGAGACCTGCAAATGGCAGATCGAGATGAGCACGGCATTTCGCTGCGAACATCCCATCCACCTGCTGGCTCAGGCGCTGGCATAAGGGACCACAGTGGCAGATGGATATAGAGATGAGCACTCCGATTTCCGCTGTGCACACCCCATCCACCTGCTGGCCCAGGCACTGGTCTGATAACACAATCGCCCGCGAATGGATAAACAAAGAGCCGGCAATCGCCGGCTCTACCTTTACTCGTTTGCATGTTCAGCGCATCAAGGGTGCTGGATGATCAAACTCTGGTTATCAAGCATGGACTGCAAGATATCGTGGGACGAGCTACTGGCAACATGCCAGCTGCTCAAGTCCACGTCCTTCAGGGTGATCTGCTGAGTCACCTGGCCATCCCCCGCCGGTGATACCGAGAGACTCACGTCGCTCAGCCCGCTGCTGCCGGTGGCCATACTGGCGGAGAGGTGATTGAGCAAGCCATCCACGCTGTTGTCGGTCACCCCGTGCAACATGTCAGTCAGATCGATCTTGTCCCCCTCTTCCGGGCGAAAGTCGGTAATGGTATCCATGGCAGGCAACGCCGCCGTCCCCTCATCACCACTTCCCCACACGAAGAGATCGCTGCCGGCACCGCCAGTCAGAATGTCGTTGCCTTGGCCCCCCCTGAGCACGTCATCCCCCTGGCCAGCCAGGAGCCGATCATCTCCACCGGAACCAAACAGCCAGTCACTCTGATCCGAGCCCTGCAGGTCATGGCCGCTCTGGCTGTGGACGATGACCGTATCGGACGGGGAGCTGATGATAGCGCCACCCACACTGGACTCTGCACTCAGGGTCAGGGCGTGATCTCCCACCGGCAGATCCTTGAGATAGATCGGCACGGATTGATCCATCGGCAGTAGCCAGTCACCGTTGCTGTCAGCATGACCCACGCTCTGGCCATGCTCGTCCACCACCTGGCCGCCGCCCAGGTTGTGGATGCGAACGGAGAGCTCACCCGGCGCGGGGTTGACCACGCTGGCGCTCAGGTTGAGCGGTACCCAGGCCCCCTGCAGGGCGTGGATCTCATGGGCCCCCAGATTAAGGCGCGGATCGTCCGCCTCGGCGGTCACAGTAATGCCGATCTGGGCACTGTCGGTCAGCGCCCCACCCGACCCCGTGTTGCCCTGATCCGAGGTAGTGATGGTGAGATTGTCATCGCCCCAGAAATCCTTGGCTGGTTCATAGTGCAGCTGGCTGGCAAGCAGGTTATTGATATCGACAAGAGAACCCACCAGGGTGATCTCGCTGGTACCTGCACCCTGCACCCCCACCGCGCCGCTAGCACCCAGCAGGGTTAGCACACCGTGCTCGACCCGCAGCACCACGGACACGGGGGCAGTGCCTGCATCCACGTCCTTCACACTGATACCGGAAAGCGACAGCGAACCATCCTCTTTCACCGTCATGCTGCCCGGCACCTGATTGATCGGCGCGTCGTTGACCGGCTGCACTTCAATCGCCACCACATCGGTATCGCCAAGCGCACCGCCGCTGCCGGTATTGCCAAGATCATTGGTCACCATGGTGAGCTGATCCTGACCATTGAAGTCCTGCTTACCCTGATAAGTCACCCCCCCGGACAGCAGCGCATTGATGGCATCAAGCGACCCGCTAAGCACCAGCGTACCGGACCCGTTTCCGCTCACGGTCACCCCGCTGCCCGCAGCCAGATTGAGGGTACCGTGCTCGACCGAGAGGCGTACCTCAATGGGGCTGCTGCCCGCATCCACATCTTTCACCTGCAAACCATTAATGGTATACGGCGTGTCCTCCTCGGCCACCAGCGCTGTCGCAGGCAGCACGTTGACCGGCGCATCGTTGACCGGGCTCAGATCCACATGGATGGTGCTATTGACCTCGGGACCAAGGGCGCCGTTGTCGAGACTCTGGGCCGTCACCTTGAGATCCAGCGTCCCGTTGGTGTCATTGGTCACCAGTTCGACAGCACCCAGTTTGCCGCCATCCGTGGTCACCTGCCAACGCCCCCCTCCCAGATCAACCACAGTGCCAGCAACGCCGTTTGGCAAGCGGATCTGGGCACCATCAGGTACCCCTTCGATAGTGACCCGCACCTGCTCCGGGCCATGCTCATGGACATTAGCGGCAGTGCCGCCGGTTACCTGGGTATCATGGGTCTCTAGCCCCAGATCCAGGGTGATCACATCCCCCTCGGTGCCACTCGCCTTGTCCTGAATGTCGGCGATGATGACATCCCCCACCGGATTGACGGTGACGGTGAAGCTGCCGCTGGTCTCGAGCGGAATAGAGAGCCCCTTGTCCAGGGTAAAGGCGCTCAAGGAGAGATCCACGCTACCGCTGAAATCCGCTGGCGGGATCAGGGTCAGTTTGGAGAAGTCAGTCCCCACCGGGATCTGCCAGACGCCACCGCCATTGTTGACCGCTGGAGCCGACAGCGTGAAGCCATCCGGTACCCCCTTGATCTGCAGCGCGACTATCTGTTCCGAGCCATCGTTGTCGACAAGGGCCGCGCCAAATCCGGCGAGGTTGATCGTGCCATCCTCATTGCCTGCCACATTGTGTACCGTGAGCGTGGCCGGGTCGTTGACCGGCTTGACCTCAAATTCCACATGCCCGTTCCAGCTGCCTTGCGCCGTGCCCGTGGTGGCGGTATCCAGAATATCGACCTTGATATCCAGCGGTACCTTGCCGCTAAAGTGCTCTTTTGGCACAAACACCAGATCCTTGAGCGCCGCCATATCGCTCACCACCAGCGTGGTCAGTGGCTGGTTGCCCACCAGGAAATAGCCAAACTTGGGATCGACGGTAATGGTCACCGTCTCCACAGTCTCGAGACCGCCATCCGCAACGTTCGGGCTGATATCGGCCAGTTTGACCGAGAGGTTGAGGTGAGTCACTGTGTCTTCAACGTTACTCGGCTGACCGTTCACGTCCCTCACCTGCAGCGTCAGCTCAGGGTGACCATCCTGGCCGCCGTTGATATCCACTTCGGGGGTGATGGAAAGAGTGACTTGCTTCTCGACTGTCTTGGTATCACCGCTCACCGTATCGGTGTTGACCAACCGCACATTGAAATGCAGGTTGTTGCCAGCATAATCCTCCGGCAGGGTCAGAGTCAGCCTGTCAAGGTCACTGAGGCCGCCCGGCAGCTTGATCAGATACTCGTTATTGACGAAGTCGAAGGTCAGCCCCTCTACATTCACCCCGGCTGGCAGACCGGTGATAACGATACTGAGTTCATCATCGCCCATATCCGCAGCGCCAAGGGTAACCATGTTCTTAAGCTGGGCACCAACGTTGACTCCGTGATCTTCTACGCCGGTTATAGGGGCTCTGTTGTCAACATCGACGGTTGCTGCAACCTGATTTGACTCAATTTTATCTTTAAACTCGGCAGTGGCCGTCAGCTTACGATAAGCCGGCATACTGACATCATGTTCATTGTTATCGCCAAGATCGATCACTTGGGCACTCACCTTGAAGGTGACGGTACCACCAGGATAACCACCAGGAGCGTGTAAAGAATAATGGCCAAGCGAGCTACTCGGTACAGTCCAGTTGCCCAGACCATCGTTAATCCCCCCCACCACCACGAAACCGGGAGGCAACTCGCTTATCACCAGATAGTTGATGGTCTCACTGCTGCTAAGATCCAGCTCCTCAAAAACAAAGACACCGTTGAGCGGAATGTCATCTCCATCAGGACTGACCAGAGCCCCCCCGACTTGTACCAGATTGCCATCGAGTTCCACCACCGCCTGGATATCGACGTGCAGTTGCCCATCAATCACTTTGTTAGCCACCACACTGGAATCCACATCATGCTGGGTCACGGTGACATGGCTTTGAATCGTAATATCCCTGTCACTATCTTCCGGCGCTTTCACCAACAGCTGCCCACCCTTGAGCAGGCTGTCGAGTTGAGCGGAGGTCAACGAGACATTGCCCCCACTGATGGCGATCTGGGTATCAACGCCACCTGCACGCAACCAGATTTGGTATCCATCTGCCACGCCCGATAGCGTCAGACCAGTCACCTGTTCGGCCCCATCGGTCAACACCGGATGCCAGTCGAGCGCAACGAACTGATCTTCAAGACCATGGCTGGTCTTGCTGTAGTGGGTCGCATCGATCTCCGGTTCAACCTTGATGTGCAGGGGCACCTCGAAGCTCTTGTGATCGCCATCGCTCTCGGTCACCACGACCTTGGCAATCAGATGCAGATCAGCGGTGCTATTGGGTGGCGGCTGGATCTGCAGATTGCCCAGATCCGACACATTGACCTGATACGTCGGTTTACCACTGGCATCGAGTCCGGCAAAGGTGAGGGTCAACTCATTGCCACTGGCATCGAACACCCGGGCTCCGTCTGGCAAACCACCCAACACCATGTTGAGACTTTCCGAGTGATCGAGAGGGGTCTCTACCCACTCACCGGATGCCAGTTTGAAGTTGAGCGGCGCCTTGCCATCCTCGGCCACCGTGATGGCGTACCCTGCGCCTTCAGACGCCCAACCTGTGCCGCCCAACTCGACGTGTGGTTTATCCACGACCCCAACCAAATCCACATGGATGGTCTGGGCGCCGGTCTCCTTCTCGTTGACCACTGTATGGATCTGGCCATTGGCATCGGTCAGCGTTGCGGTGTCTTTCACCACTCCCTTGATGGTGAGATCGAAATCGACGTTGCTGTTTTTCGGTGGTTCAAGCTTGAGCTCGCGAATGCGGTCATAGGGCACCTCGTAGTAGCCCGCCGCATTCTGACCCACCGCTACACCGCCAAGCAGCAAGGTTGCCCCGGCAGGCAAGCCGCTGATACGGACAAACATCTGCTCGGAGCCATCGAGTTTGTCACCCAGCTGAGCCAGGGAGATCTTGCTACCCAAATCGAGCAAGATGTCTTCCTTGCCCTGAATATCACGAATGGTCAGCTTGGCATCATCCGCCTGCGGATTGACGTTGATCACCACCGCCAACGGATCGCCGAGGGCTGTCACCTTGTCGGTCACCACAGGGGTATTCTCTGTGCTCACCGGTGTCACCACCAGCTTGATGTCACCGCTGTAGTCCTTACCGGGCACCACGATTATCTTGTTGATGTCGCCGCCAGCAACGGTGTAGAGGCCGTTTGCCCCCGGGGTGAGCACCTTGCCATTCAGGGTCAGGCTGCCCTGGCCCGACTCCCACTTGATCTGGTAGCTCAGGGTTTCGGAGCCATCGGTGTCGGTGAGCGCGGCCTTCACGTTGAGCGCGATACCGGCACTGTCTTCATTGGTGCTGTAGTGCTGATTCGTGCTCGCCCCATCCCAGAGCGGCTTGTCGGCAATGCCCTCTACCGTAATGTCCAGATTGCCGGTCAACACCGGGGGCTTGTTCCCCTCGGTGACGCCCACCTGTAATTGCACCGGGAAGCGCAGCGCGCTGCCCCCGTTGTTGTAGCTCGAGTAGTCATGATTTGGTACGAAGGTGACACCGGTCAGCTGGAACCTGTCATTGGTATTGGCCACCGCCACCATGGCCTCTGGCGGCACCTGATACCAGGTCTTGCCACCCTGGGTAATGGTGGTGAGTGCGATGCCGTTGAAGTAGAAGGTGCCCTGGGCATTGGCCGGTGCCTGGATAAGCAGCTGCTCCACATGCTCACCCCGATCGAAGTCGCCTATATCCAGGTTCATGGTGATGGGGATCCCCTGGCCGGGATTGGTCGCCCCCGTATCCTCTTGGCCGGTGGCCGCGCTCACGGTGAGCTTGCCTGCCTCATCCTGGATGGTCAGGGTCAGGACCCCATCATCAGTATCTCGGTCCCCGTCCACCAGATGAAATTCAATCTGCTGCACCAGCGTGGTGTTGCTGTGATCGATGCCCGATTTGGCGGTAAAGCTGTAGGTACCCTCGGCATTGATCACCAGAGTGCCGATGACTTGCCCTGTGCCGTCAGCCACCGCGATGGTGGTGTTGCCGCTAGCTGCGATGGGGTGTTCGGTACCATTGATGGTCACCGATTTCACCACCGCATCGTCCGCCCCCTCGCTGGCGGTGGCCAGCAGATCGCCGGTCACTTTCGCACCTTCATTCAGGGTCTTGCTCGCATCCACGGCCACGGGCACATCATCCTGCACGCTCACATGGCCAATCACTTCGGCGCTGAGGTCTCCGTCACTGTCTCGCGCCTGTAACGGCAGCTGGATATCCAGCAGATCCTTACCCTGGACGCTGTGATCCAGATTGCCGGAGAGCTCGAAGGTATAACGGCCGGAGACATCCAAAGTCAGCTTGAAGATAACCTTGCCCGCGCTGTCCTTGCCAAGATACACGCCCGGCTGGCTATCGGCGCCGATGGTGACCGCCTTGCCCCCCGACGTGAGGCTGTTGAGGGCGTTGAAACGTGCCACATCCAGTTGCAGAGAGACCACCCGGTCGCTCCCGGCGGCAATCGTCACCTGGCCGACGGCAACTTCGCCCGTGCCTGACGGGCTGGTCCCCCCATGCTGGCCACCGCCACCATTGAGATCGGACTCCTTGACGGTCCCCCCCTCGACATTGGTGATCACTGGATCGGCCGCATCAGAGATCACCGCCGTGGTGTTGCCGGTGGTCACACTGCCATCGCTATCAGTGACCTTGACTGGCAAAGTCAGTTCCAACTTGTTGTCAGCGCCGTGATCCAGGTTGGTATGCACAGTCACCTGATAGCCGATCTCCGCACTGGTATGAGCGGCGATGCTGGCGGGGACGGTGGGGATGGACACCGTCATCACTACCAGACCGCCGCTGGTCACCGCCTGAAAGCTGTGGCCATCCGTGCCAATGGCCTTCCAGGTCAAGGCTTCGCCATTGTGGGTAATGGGCTTGCCACTGGCATCCATGACCTGACCGGAGAGGGCCAACCGCACATCGACCACGGGGTCTGAGTCGGCCTTGATGGTGATCTTGCCGCTCGCCTGCTGGTCATCGGTGGCCAAGTTGGCGCCATCGAAACGCCCTTCGCCAAGCGTCACGCCGGTCAGGGTGAGGGTCGGTTTCTCCCCTTCCCCAATCTTGATATTGAGGGTGCCGCTGGTGCTGTCGTTGTTGCCGCCTGCCTTGTCGTAGTCGTTGACGATCACCTTGATGGGCAGCTCGGTCACGGCGTTGCCACCCTGATGAAGCCCCTGATAGAGGGTCACCTGATAGTCAAACCCGTTCTTGCCCGCCTGATCGAGGCTGCCAGTCAGCTTGACCTCGAATACCTCGACCCGCTGGCCATCCACCATCACATAACCTTTGAGCAGCTGGCTGCCGGGGATGGCGGGATCCCCATCAACCAACTCGTACTGCACCGGTTTACCCAATGCAGTCAGCACAGGCTGTTCACTGGCATCGGCAAACGCCACTTCGGCCACCCGATCCGACCCGGCTTGCACATCGAAGTGGCCGGTTTGGCTCAGGCTGTTACTGCCGGTGAGGCCCCCCTCATCCAGCGTCACGCCTGTGCCAGCGATAAAGCTCGGCGCCTTGCCATCCACAATGGTGAGCGGCAGCGTGGTGCCGACGCTATCGCCATCCTGGTCGGTAAGGGTAACTGCCAGCGGCAGCTTGAGGGATTCGCTCCCCTTGTGGTCCAGCTCGCCGGTCAGGGTCACCTTGGCGGTGACGCTCCAGTTGCCGTTGTTGTCGACCAGACTCAGCTCGGCGCGCAGCACCACCTGTCCACCGGCGGTCCCGACCAACTGACCGTTAGCATCGAGGGAGAAAGTGACCGGATTGCCGTGGCTGGTCAGCCCGGTCAGGGTGCCCTGAATCGCGGTGATATCAAAACCAAGGGAGCTGGGGTCGAGGGCATCACTGCCGTGCGCAACCGAAAAACTCATGGTGCTGACGGCGGCTGCCTCCCCTTGCGCCGTCTCGGTCATCGTGGTGCCACTCACGGCAGAGATGGTCGGGTTGGCGCCATCGCCCACCGCGACTGTAAGGGTGGAAGAGACCCTGTCACCATCACTGTCGAGCAGGGAAAAGCCCGCTTGCAGCAAGCTATTTGCACTGCCCTGATCGAGCTGCTGATGGAAGGTGACGCTGTATTTGCCGTCATCGCCGAGGGTCAACTCAAACACCAGCTTGCCATCGGGGGTATGCCCCTCGATACGGTGATCGGCCACCGTGATGGCAACGGCCTGCTTGCCCGAGGTGAACCCTTGCAACCCCGGCTGATTGGCATCGAAGGTGATGCTGGCCAATGGATCGCTGCCTACCGTGATGGCCAGATCGCCAGACAGGCTCTGCCCCAGCTGCCAGTCGCTATCTTCGCTTACGGTGACCGAAACCGGATTCACTTGCGGCAAAACACCGTCGGTAATGGTGATATTGAGGGTGCCGAGGTTGCTCTTGTCCCCGTCAAAGTCGCTGCCTTGTACGTTCAAGCCGAGATTAAGTCGATCGGTCGCCACCGGCTCGTCAAACACGCCGGTCAGAGAAACGCTGTATTTGCCATCCAGCCCGATGGTGACGGTGAGGATCGTCTTGCCCTGCCAATCCTTGACGATCAGCTGGTTGTCATTGACCTCGACACTGGTGGCCTTGCCCTGACTGGTCAGCCCGGCCAACGCCGGTTGGTTCGCATCAAAGTTGAGGGAGACCAGACGATCACTGCCCACCGTCACCGGCAGCTGACCATCAATGCTCTGGTTGCCCCCCTCTTGCAGGGCGACCCCCTTGTCCAGACCGAGCGCAGGATCGGCGCTGTCACTTACTGTGATAGTGGCTGAGCCCTGACTCTGGCTGCCATCGCTATCAGTGACCTTGACTGGCAAAGTCAGTTCCAACTTGTTGTCAGCGCCGTGATCCAGATTGGTATGCACCGTCACCTGATAGCCGATCTCCGCACTGGTGTGAGCGGCGATGCTGGCGGGGACGGTGGGGATGGACACAGTCATCACTACCAGACCGCCGCCGGTCACCGCCTGGAAGCTGTGGCCATCCGTGCCAACGGCCTTCCAGGTCAAGGCTTCGCCATTGTGGGTAATGGGCTTGCCACTGGCATCCATGACCTGACCGGAGAGGGCCAACCGCACATCGACCACAGGGTCTGAGTCAGCCTGGATGGCGATCTTGCCGCTCGCCTGCTGATCATCGGTGGCCAAGTTGGCGCCATCGAAACGCCCTTCGCCAAGCGTCACGCCGGTCAGGGTGAGGGTCGGTTTCTCCCCTTCCCCAATCGTGATATTGAGGGTGCCGCTGGTGCTGTCGTTGTTGCCGCCTGCCTTGTCGTAGTCGTTGACGATCACCTTGATGGGCAGCTCGGTCACGGCGTTGCCACCCTGATGGAGCCCCTGATAGAGGGTCACCTGATAGTCAAACCCGTTCTTGCCCGCCTGATCGAGGCTGCCGGAAAGCGTAACCTCGAACACCTCGACCCGCTGGCCATCCACCATCACATAACCTTTGAGCAACTGACTGCCGGGGATGGCGGGATCCCCATCAACCAGCTCGTATTTAACGCTCTGGCCGAGAGCAGTGAGAGCCGGTTGCTGGTTGGCATCAGCAAAGGCCACTTCGGCCACCCGATCCGACCCGGCTTGCACATCGAAGTGGCCGGTTTGGCTCAGGCTGTTACTGCCGGTGAGGTCCCCCTCATCCAGCGTCATGCCAGTACCAGCGATAAAGCTCGGCGCCTTGCCATCCACAATGGTGAGCGGCAGCGTGGTGCCGACGCTATCGCCATCCTGGTCAGCAAGGGTAACTGCCAGCGGCAGCTTGAGGGATTCGCTCCCCTTGTGGTCCAGCTCGCCGGTCAGGGTCACCTTGGCGGTGACGCTCCAGTTGCCGTTGTTGTCGACCAGACTCAGCTCGGCGTGCAGCACCACCTGTCCACCGGCGGTCCCGACCAACTGGCCGTTAGCATCGAGGGAGAAAGTGACCGGATTGCCGTGGCTGGTCAACCCGGTCAGGGTGCCCTGAATAGCGGTGATATCAAAACCAAGGGAGCTGGGGTCGAGGGCATCGCTACCGTGCGCGACCGAGAAACTCATGGTGTTGACGGCGGCCGCCTCCCCTTGCGCCGTCTCGGTCATCGTGGTGCCAGTCACGGCAGAGATGGTCGGGTTGGCGCCATCGCCCACCGCGACTGTAAGGGTGGAGGAGACCTTGTCGCCATCACTGTCGAGCAGGGAAAAGCTCGCTTGCAGCAAGCTATTTGCACTGCCCTGATCGAGCTGCTGATGGAAGGTTACGCTGTATTTGCCGTCATC
>NZ_CDBI01000012.1:4122-22598 GCF_000820025.1 Aeromonas popoffii | reverse complement strand
TTCGCGATCTTGCCCTGCCTTTTGTAGAGCAGTAAAGACTCCTGGAGAAATAGCATCTCTAGCAAAAGATCTTAAAGACTCTGCCGAGTAGAAGGCTTCTCTTTGTCGTTTAAAGTGAGGCAATAAATCTGAATGTTCATTTAATTTAAAATTTTCTGATGGTAATTTTTTATGGTCTGCATAAGCTTCAAACAAGTTACTTATATAATTTGACTCTTTTTCTTCTATTTTTTGGGGAGGGAGGTCTGGTTCTGGCCTGTCTTTTAGTCCACCACCAAATCTAAGTGCGAAATACGGTGTTTCTCTATACTCTTCTATCACTTGATCAACTGGCTTATACTTGAATATAGAAAAGTCAAATTTATCAATGAATTTATGAAAATCGCCATCTAATTTTATATTATTAGTTTTTGTTATCTTGTCAGAACAAGTTTTGTCCCAATCTTCAGTGACTTTTTCTTTAAGTTTTTGGCTGTTTAGAAGTAATTTCTTTAAAGATGGGCTACAGTCTTTAGGAGAGAAAAAATAATAATTATCTGGCGTGGAAATATCGTCATTAAAAATATGCCAAATGAACTTTCCTATCTCTAGTATTGCTGTATTTGGTGCTAATGGTTCTCCTTTGTAGTACTTACACTGAAAGTTATCCCATGCACCATTAAAGCCTTGATTAGATTTAAAGCAGGCAACATCTATTCCATAATCGTTAGCTCCACCCATCCGAGTTACTAGAATATAATGCTTCTTTTGGTATAAGCCCCACTCACTAATAAATAATTCCCAATCGTCTGCTGAAATTAAAAATAAGTGTTGCCTAGGGGCGATTATTTTCCCCGATTTTACACGATTAGATGATACGAAGTTATTGACGTTCTCTGATTTTGGTGAAGGCAATTCGAGTGGGGGTAAGTTTAAATTTTTCATTCATTTGCTCTTTAGCTAGCAAGAAATAAATATAAGATGGTTAGGATTACCATTACGTTGAGCAATGCGTTTCCATTATACTTCTAGATTATCTAGGTTAAATTATTAGATGTCTAAAACCAAATTTTCACTGACTCCGCACAGAGCTTTACCTCGCCGTGATAAACCGCTTCGATATTATTGCCGTCCGGAACGAGCACAAAGGCGGCGTAGTAGCCGAGATGATAATTGTGCTCGCCCGGATCGCCATTTTCTTTGCCGCCATTGGCCAGCGCAGCCTGATAAAAACGATCCTCCATGGCGCTGTCTTGCGTCTGAAAGGCGATGTGATGGTGGTCGGTCAGTACGCCAAGTGCAGCGCGATACAGTATTTTTTCCATACCTTATCTCCTTGGTTGTCCCAGTGTTGAGTTGAGATAATCAATAATGAGCAAGCCAAGTGTGTTTTGAAATTCTTCTCGGTCGAATCCTGTGGGATCTTGTGCTATCGCGCCGAGTTCTGATTTAAGAGATTCAGGGAATGGTGTTAAAAATGAGTAATGCCCGGCATTGGCAATTGTGATGCTGGTTAGTTTACCTTGATCTACAATGTTCTTCTCGATTAGCTTGCAATTATATGGCTCTGTCAATTCTTCATCTTTTTCAGCCCTCAGCAATAAGATTGGAATGTCGATCTCAGTGAGAGAGTCTTTAGCCGTAAACAGGGCACCTACTGGAGCCATTAATATCAGGGCTTTAATTCGATTTTCTTTGGTGTTGTTTATAATTTCTTGCGTTATAGTGCCCTCACGTACCGGGCCACAATATGGGTCTGATAACGATGGTTTACTGCGGCATAATGAGATTAAACTGCCTGTGTTTGCAATGCCGCCTGCGGCTGCGAGCGCAGTATAGCCGCCAACAGAGTGGCCCAGCACTGCGACTTTATTTGAGTCAATATGACTATTTAAACCTGGGGTGCCAAGGAGCATATCCAGTGCAGAGGTAATGTGCTTGGGTCTATTTATATAATTGGCAAGAGATCCTTCTAGTGAGTTATCCATATAGTTGTTTTTAGGGTGCAGTGGTATTGCAACCATAAAGCCATTTGCTGCCAATGAAACGGCTATATCTTTATATGATAAATTGCTGCTACCCGAACCATGGGACACCATGACTAATGGGAACTTGCCTGCTGATATGTTCCCACCTATGGCGACATTCATTTTAAATGGCCCCATTTCAACCAGTTTTGGCTTGCTGCTGGTTGGATAAAACAAAACCATCGGAAAACTATTATTTGTCTCTGATGAGGACACTTCCACTTTACGAAATCCCACTTCATGTGCATGGGATAACGTGGACATAAAAATCAGCAAAGAAAGTACCAATCGAAATGTTATGCTCATTTATTTTTCCTAAAATACGTTCATCTAGCTTCAGATATAAATTCAAATATAAAGCTGATATTTCCTGTAGCAATGCGGAGGGAAAACAAGGGCTGGCACTACGGCCATGCGTCTCGAAACTGGCATTGATCCCTGCGAGCGACAAGGCCATCATCCTGACAGGCAGGATATAGGCTACTGCCCTATTCACTTTACGGCTGCGGGTTTGTTAAAGCCCAATAGTTATCAATAAAGCCAACAAGCCATAGACCAAAACAGGTGTGCAAATAAATACTTGAGTGATCTTTTTATAAATTAAATTATAGATATGTAATGCGGAAAATAATAGAGTATATTAACGTCAACGACGGGTGTGCTCCATAATAATACTCTGTGAGGCGGGAAGTTTTGTACACAGTGTCATCGTGGTTTCAGATACTGACTCACCGTCAATGCGGTAACAATCTGACATCTCACCAACGACGTTGAATCCACACTTTAAATATAAATTCTTAGCTGGCAGGTTGTTTGTAAGCACATTTAAATCAAGCCACTCAATTTCTTCTGATTCACGACAAAACGTGATGGCCGTTTCTATTAGCTTTACACCCAAACCCTGCTTTCTTACGCGACAGTCAACCCCCATGCCCAACATAACACGGTGAAATCTGTACTCTTCGTTGTAATGACGTAAATCTATATGTCCAAAAATATTATCACTCGTGTCTTTGATCAACCAAAGCTTTCGCCAGCCAGCTTGACCTACGCCAGATCCAAAGCCAGCTCGAAATTTTGCTTGGAGTGACTCCGTAACCAGGCAGTGTTTTTTAGCCATGGGTTGAAAGAGTGGCGAGTCGTCAGCCGCATTATCTAAAAGCTGGACACTCAAATATGTAAAAAATGGTTCCAAATCTGACAGTGTTGCTTCTGTTATTTTCACGAATAATCCTAATTACGCAAAGCTAAGCGGCAGACAAGCAGTCAATCCACCCTGTTTGAGGCTTTTTCTTGATCGTTTTGTTGGTTACCTGCTCTTTTTGCTCAATGAGGTTTTTTTTGATTGCGTTGGCACTCTCAGCATCTAAAGCAAACATGTTACTCATAAACACCATATCCAATCGTTTGACTGACCAGTTGCTGGTTTATAAATCCCCCCCCTTTGTCCGCCAGCCATATCGACCTGCTGCATGGTGCGGATTTGGGTTGTCGCGCTGGTAAACAGCATGGCTACCGCCCCTGAATTTCAGCCTCCAGTCTGCTGCGTTTAACCAACGGGGTGGGGTTGGCAGGGCTCATGGGGTGACTCCGACGAGGCGAGTGTTGCCAATCGGGTATGTTAAAGGGCGTGGCGCAGAGGGGAAGGGGGAAATGGAAGATTTCTGGGCAGGATCAACAAATTAATGAACAAGGCGGTGTGATCGATAGAGGGTGGTGAGCTGCGGGAAGCGTTTTTCAAAAGGTAGCGATAACGAGTGTGTGACCACGGATGGCGGAAGTCACCCTCTGGCATAGCGGGGGCGCCATTGTGGTTGGCAAGGGGCAGCGTGCAGGCGGCCCCCGTGCTGCGGTCAGTTGCTCTTGGTCGGGATCTCAGTGCAGCTAAGTGTCGGCTGGCCATAACGCGCCAGGCTGGCCTCGTTCCCCTTGGTAAAAAGGGTGAGGTTTTGCCCTTCATAGCGGGCGCCGCTGGCGCTGGGGGCGTCATAGGCGAGCACTTGCTGTTGGCTATCGCCCTCGCTCAGGTTGATCACCGCGGCGTGCAGCTTGGCATCGTGATAGAAGTAGGTGGAGAGGGTGACCTTGTTGCCGCACTGGTAGTTGACCGGGGTCGGCACCATCAGCTGGCCGCCGCTGATCTGCAGCTCGGTGATCCGCAGCTGGTAGCTCTCTTCCACACACTGGCGCAGATCCTTGGCTTTCCAGCAGTCGTTGCGACCCTTGATCCAGCCGCGCTGCATGGCCTTCTCCGTTTTGAGCTGTTCGGGGGAGAGGCTGGCAATTGCCTTGGGGTAGAGGGCCGCCAGTTCGTGATCAAGGGCCGCCAGTCCGGCATCCTTGCAGATCAGGGTTTCGGCCGCGCCGGCTGCCTTGGCGCAATCAAAGGAGGGGGTGGCAGCGCAGGCCAGCAGAGGGGCAAACAGCAGGGGGCCAAGCAGCAGCTTGTTCATCGGGAAGACTCCAGCAAACAGGGTTGGATACCCCGTTACTAGAGCACACTCTACAGCACAATGCAGCAGGGCCGCCGAGCGCGATTTGCGCCGGGCGGCCCCGATTGGCAGAGCCTGCTCTCTTGGTGCGAGAGACGGGGTTATCTGCGCAGCGACCCCATCTTGTTGGCACCCATCAGCGATTCAGGGGCGGATGGTGCAAAGGGAGGTGACGCAGGATTAGCGACCATCCCAGGCGTTGCGGGTTGCAGCCTCTTTGAAGCGCGCGCGGTTGCTATCGTTGGGCTGAGGTTCGCTATCGCCGAAGATGGCGCGCAGCCAGTGGCCGTCTGTCGGATTGGGAAACAGTATGTAGCGAGTGCCGTACAACTCTTTGTCTGCTTCCATCTGCGTCAAGCGCTCTTCCACATCCTGGCTGTAGTATTTGCGGCGAAAGTCATTGAGGTTATCACCCAGGTAGAGCACAACGTTGAAGGCTTGCGCGATTTCATCCTGGCGAGTCTCTTTATTGGATGAGTCGCGCAGCAGGGTGACATGCTGGTCATCCGCAAAGGGCAGGCCGGCTAGTCGCACCTGGTTGACCCCTATTTCTTGCGTTTTATCTCCTTGATCCCGAGAGCTGACATAAAACACTTCCACCCCTTTGCTCGCTGCGAATTTAAAAAACGCCAATGCGCCGGGTGCCACTACCATCTGGTTTTTGGGGAGCCAGGCATCCCAAACCGGATCATCAAAGAAGTCTTTATTGTTGTTGATCAGGTAGCCCCAATAAGGCAGCGGCAGAAAAATGGTGTCATCCAGATCAGTGATCACTGCAAGGGGCTTGTCACCCGGTTTGTGCGCCTCGAGGGCTTTTTCCAGCTGCATCCGGGCCAGATTATACCCCTGATGGTAGAGGGCTTGATATTCGGCTGCCGTTTGTTTCCAGGCCACTGCCGCGATCAATAGATTGTTGGTGCCATTGCCTGTCGGGGCGTCGTGGTTGGTCGCGGGAAGAGGCTGGGCGTGTGCCCCCGCCATGGCGCCCAGCAGCGCGACAGTTGTCAGGGTTTTGGTGAATAAAGGCATGAGAACATACTCCATGTTGTTCAGTCGAGAAGGTAAGCGATAGGAGACTACCGCCCAATGGTGTTTGAAAGTCACCAGAGTGCCATAGGTGCTACGTCAGCCCCAAGCCCATATTGTCAGGGCTGCCAGGCAGGGGGGGGATGATCAATTAGGTGGCGAGTCTGTTTAATACGGCAACCGCCTTGGCTCCGTGCTGATGCGCCACGAAAATATGGTCATGATAATAACCGGCCATCACGTTGCAGCTGATTTGATGTCGTGCCAGGGCGCTGGCAAAGGCTGCCGTCAACCCCACAGCGGCTAAATCGGAGTGAACCGTGAGAGTAATCCAGGCGGCCACATAGGCAAATTCAAGACCCTGTTGCTCTGCCAATGCTTTGGGCAATACCAGAGTATGTCCCTCCTGCTCTTTGATCGTAGCGACAGCACTGGCCAGCAAGGTCTGGCTTGGCGTGGCAAGGGTACAGAAGACATATTCTCCCGGATTGAGAACGGGACTGGCTCCTTTTAACAAGGTGGCAAGGTCGGTTTCACCTTTCATGTTTGCTCCTGCTGACGGTGACGGCAGGCTAGTCTGCCACACCCGTTGGCGGAAAAAGTAACCACTTGTGCTAATGGGCTATGGGTTTTCTTGATAAGCGTTGCGGTTTCGCCGCCAGTGCGCGGGATGTGAAGCGGGGGCTGTTTCTTGCTCAGTGGGCGAGTGTCGCCAGCCCGGTTGTGAGGCTGGCGGCAGCAAGAGGATCAGGCCAGCGCCAGTGGCTGGCGGCTGCGCCATAGCCGCTCGTGGAAGAAGAAGATGACTGTGTTGATGGCAGGCTCGATCGTCGCCATCACGCCGCCGGTGAGCAGCTCGCCGCTCAGCAGGAAGGCGACCCCGAAGGCGACACTGAAGTGGACCAGTGCGAAGCTGCTGGTCTTGGCCTGCAGGCTGTGCTCGGGTTTGAACTTGTGCCAGCCGAGGTCATGAAAGTAGAAGGCGACTGTGTTGACGGCGGGCTCGATCAGCGCGATCAGGCTGGCGGTCAGCAGCTCACCGGTCAGCAGGTAAGCCAGGGTAAAGGCCACGATGAAGTGCAGGGCGGCAAAGCTGATGGTCTTTTTCATGATGGCGGCTCCCTCTGGTGATGACAGTAGTATCCGCCACAATGACATTAAATGAAAATTATTCTCATCTATTGCCGATATAGAGAAAACCTATCAAGGGGCGAGTGGCCGGTGCGGTTCAGCGGTTGCCAATCGCAGCCAAGTCGATAAAGTACAGGTTCTTCACGCTTGCCCATGAAAAAGGATCTTTCATGAATATCAATGCCACCCTGCTTGGCCAGTTTATTGCGTTGCTGATGGTCATCGTCGGCCTCATCGCCTGGCGACTGGCGCGCCGCAAGAGCGAGCATCCGGCGCTGGTCACCCTTATCTGCTCACTGCTCTGTCTGTTTCCGCCCTTTGGTCTGCTGGCCCTGTTGCTGGTTGCGCTGAAACAGGATCTGCCCGCCCGCTCATAGGGGCCGCCGCAGTGGTCGAACAGGTTCAGGCCGCCGCACAAACAGGCACCCCAATAGAAAAAGCCCCGTGATGGGGCTTTTGCGTTTGAACTCGGTGAGCGCAGCGGGGGCGGGGGATTAACCCTCGGCCTTGTTGAGCCATTCCACCTTGTACTGGGCACCGGCGCCCTGTGCCAGCTTGGCGCACAGCGGTTTGAGGAAGGCTTCGATCTGCTCGGCCAGCATCCAGGGGGGGCTGATGATCAGCATGCCGGATCCGTTCATGCCCCAATCGGCGGTCTGGCCGGCCACTTCCAGCTCGGCCACCAGCACGTTGCCGAAGTTCTCCCGTTTGATCGCCTTGAGCATGTCGCGGGATTTGTCCGCCTCCTGACCCAGGATGGGATACCAGAGGGCATAGATGCCGGTGGCCCAGCGTTTCTGTGCCTTTTTCAGGGTATCGACCACGGCGAAGTAATCTTCCTTCAGCTCGTAGGGCGGATCGATCAGCACCAGCCCGCGGCGCGGAGTCGGTGGCAACAGGGCCACCAGCCCTTCGAAGCCATCGCGGTGGTGAACGGCGACGCGGGGGTCGTAACCCATGTTGGCGCGCAGGTCTTCCACCTCGTTGTTGTGCAGCTCCATCAGCGCCAGCTTGTCCTGCTCGCGGGCGAGGCGGCGTGACAGCTCCGGCGAGCCGGGGTAGTAGTGCAGCGCGCCGTCGTGTCCTTCTTGAGCGGGGTTCATCTCCTCGATGACGCCCAGATAGGGGGCCATGGCAGACCACTGGGCCCGCTCGTCCCACAGGCGGCCGATGCCGTCGGCATACTCTGCCTTCTTCTGGGACCAGTCGCCGCGCAGGTCGTAGAGACCGCCACCGGCATGGGTGTCCAGCACGATGAAGGGCTTCTCCTTCTTCTTGAGGGACTCGATGATCAGGGCCTGAACGGTGTGTTTCAGCACGTCGGCGTGGTTGCCGGCGTGAAAGGCGTGGCGATAACTCAGCATATTAGATCTCTGAGGGGGCCCTGCTGGGCACCCAGTAACGATAGATAGTTCAACAAATTGTGGCTCTTGCCCCGCAACAGGGTGAGGCTGCGCAAGGTCTGCAGCAGGACCCCCTGCTGCAGCCGTTCCAGCTCCAGCTCGTGGGCCAGCATGGCCTGATACTCTTCCTCATCCAGCCGCGACTTGGCGCCCTGGCGCAGGGTACGCCAGGGGGTCAGGACCGCTTCGGTCTGCACCAGCGCAGGTTGCAGATCGGTGAGATCGACCACGATGCCGAGTTGATCGAGCCGGTGCAACAACAGAGCCAGATTGACGTTGCCGCCCTGCGCCTGCACGGTTAGCCAGTCCTGGTTGCGCTCGCCATAGACCTTGCCGCTCCAGTGCCAGAAACCCAGCGGCGTCGGCAGTTCGTGTACGGCGACCTGCTCGGTCGTCATCAGCTGTTCGTCACGCAAAGAAGGCCTGCTCCATGGTTTCCAGCTCCTCTGAGAGGCTCATCCACTCCAGCTCCACCCCTTCCAGCTCCTCCTTGATGGGGCCCTGGGACTTGAGCAGTTCGGAGAGCTTGTTCTTGGCGCTCTCTTCGTAGATGGCGGGATCGGCCAGTTGCTCTTCCACCGTGGCCAGCCGGGTCTGCAGTTTTTCCATGCTGGCTTCGAGCTTCTCCAGCTTCTGGCGCAGGGGGCGGGTCGCTTGCCGGAACTCAGCCTCGCGCCGCTTCTGATCCTTGCGTGCCAGCGCCGAGTTGGCGGAGATGACGCCATCGCTTGGCTTGGCGTTGGCCTCTTTCTCCTGCTCGCCGAGCCACTTGTGGTAGTCGTCCAGATCGCCATCGAAGGCTTCGACCCGGCCGCCATGCACCAGATAGAAATCATCTGTGGTGGTACGCAGCAGGTGCCGGTCGTGCGACACCACTACCATGGCCCCTTCGAAGCCTTGCAGCGCCATGGTCAGGGCGTGGCGCATCTCCAGATCCAGGTGGTTGGTCGGTTCATCCAGCAGCAAGAGGTTGGGCTTTTGCCAGGTGACGAGGGCCAGCACCAGCCGTGCCTTCTCGCCGCCGGAGAAGGGGGCCACCTTGTCGAGGGCCTTGTCACCGTGGAAGCCGAAGCTGCCCAGGTAGTTGCGCAGCTCCTGCTCGGATTTGTCCGGCGCGAGGCGGGCCAGGTGATCGAGGGGGGTGTCGTCGAGGCGCAGGGTCTCCAGCTGATGCTGGGCGAAGTAGCCTATGCTGACCCCGGCGCTCACCTCCAGCTTGCCTGACAGTGGGGGATTGGTGCCAGACAGCATCTTGATGAAGGTGGACTTGCCGGCGCCGTTGCGACCGAGCAGGCCGATGCGCGAACCCGGTACCAGGTTGAGTTTGATCTTCTCCAGGATCACCTTGTCGCCGTAACCGGCGCACAGATTCTCCATGGCGATGAGCGGGGTCGGCAGGGCTGACGGCTCGCGAAACTCGAAGCTGAACTCGGAGTCGGCGTGGGCAGGCAGCAGCTTCTCCATCCGCTCCATTGCTTTCAGGCGACTCTGTGCCTGACGGGCCTTGGAGGCCTTGTAGCGGAAGCGGTCCACATAGGCCTGCATGTGGGACACCTCCCGCTGCTGCTTCTCGTACATGGACTGCTGCTGGGCCAGCTGTTCGGCGCGCTGCAGTTCGAAGTCGGAGTAGCCGCCGGTGTATTCGTTCAGCTTGCCGTTCTCGATGTGGATGATGCGGCTGATGACCGAATCGAGGAAGTCGCGGTCGTGAGAGATAAGGACGAGCGTGCCCTGATAGCCCTTGAGCCACTTCTCCAGCCAGATCACTGCATCGAGATCCAGGTGGTTGGTCGGTTCATCGAGCAGCAGCAGATCGGAGCGGCAGAGTAGCGCCTGGGCGAGGTTCAGGCGCATGCGCCAGCCACCGGAGAAGCTGCGCACCGGCGAGCCCAGTTGCTCGTCGCTGAAACCCAGACCGTGCAGCAGCTCGGCGGCGCGGGCCCGAATGCTGTAGGCGCCTATGGTGTCGAGTTTGCCGTGCAGCTCGGCCACCAGCAGGCCGTTGTCATCCAACTCGGCCTGGGCCAGCTGGGCCTCCAGCGAGCGGAACTCCTTGTCGCCGTCGATCACGTACTCGAGCGCCGAGCAGTCAAGGGCCGGCGTCTCCTGGGCGACGCCAGCGATCTGCCAGCCGGCAGGCAGGCTGAAGCTGCCGCTGTCGATGGCCAGCTCGCCCCGTACCAGTGCAAAAAAGGTGGACTTGCCACAGCCGTTTTTACCCACCAGGCCCACCTTGTGGCCCGGGTGTATGGTGGCGGAGGCGTTGTCCAGCAGCTTGCGGCCGCCGCGGATCAGTTCGATTTGACTGGCAACTATCATGGATGGGGTCTGCTTGCTCAAATGGAGGAGAAAAACTGGCGCGGATCTTACGTGAAATGGCGCAGATTTGCACTTGAGGTGGGGGGGGCCCACTGGCTGGGGGGGCAAAAACATGCCATAACAGAGAAATCAGTCAGGGTTGGGGAGGTTAGCATGCTTATCAGAGACATAATGACGACCCGGGTCGCTACCGTTTCCATGGATGACAGACTCACTGTCATCAAGGATATCTTCGAGCAGGCCCACTTCCGCCACCTGCTGGTGCTGGAAGAGGAGGAGCTGGTGGGGGTCATCTCGGACCGGGATCTGTTCCGTGCCATCAGCCCCTATCTCGACTCCGAAGCCGAGATGAGCCGTGACACTGAAACCCTCACCAAGCGGGCCCATCAGATCATGAGCCGCCATCCCGTCACCATAGCTCCCCATCTGCCGGTGCGCGACGGCGTGAAAATCATGCTGGAGAAGAATGTCTCCTGCCTGCCAGTGCTGGAAAATGGCGCCCTGGTCGGCATCATCAGCTGGAAGGATCTGCTGCGCACCGCCCTCGACGCTGACGCTTTCTAGTCTTTGGCCTGTGCCACCCCATGAGAAAGGGCTCCGCGGAGCCCTTTGTTGTGTCATCAAGTGGTGATGGTTGGCCCGAGTCAGGGCAATTGTTCCACCAACAGGATGTGGGAATCCGCCCCCACCACCTTGACCCGACTGCCCGCGGTGAGCGGCACCTCGCTGCGCACCGTCCAGACGGTGTCATCCAGACGCACCCGGCTTGTTCCCTGCACCACATCATCCAGCAGGGTCAACTCACGGCCCAGATAGCTCTGCATCCGCTCATTGATGGGGCTGGCGGCATCCTGACCCGAGCTGTCCAGCCGGTGCTGCCAGCGCCACCAGACCCAGGTGGTGAGCAGGGATTGCACCGCAAACAGCATCAGCTGCGCTTGCCAGCCGAAGGGCCAGAGCAGCAGGATCAAGCCGACTTCCACCGCGGCTATGCCGGTCCAGAGCAGGAAACCCACCGAGCTCAGCACTTCGATGGCCAGCAGCACGAAACCGAGCCCCAGCCAGTGCCAGTGGGTCAGCTCCGTGAGCAGGGCTGTCATGACTTGCTACTCTTGCCGTCCCTGAACAGCTCAGCCATGCCAGCTACCGAGCCAATCAGGCTGCCTGCTTCGAGCGGCATCATGATGATCTTGCTGTTGGGGCCTTCACCGATGCGGGCCAGCGCTTCCGTGTATTTCTGGGCAACGAAGTAGTTGATGGCCTGCATATCCCCCTCGGCGATGGCCTTGGAAACCATGTGGGTTGCCTTGGCTTCCGCCTCGGCGGCCCGTTCCCGCGATTCGGCGGCGAGGAAGGCGGCCTGACGCTCACCCTCAGCCTTGAGGATCTGGGACTGCTTCTCGCCTTCGGCTTTGAGGATCTTGGACTGGCGCACCCCTTCGGCTTCCAGCACCTCGGCCCGTTTCTGGCGCTCGGCCTTCATCTGGGCGTTCATGGCTTCTACCAGTGACACCGGCGGACGCACATCCCTGATCTCGATCCGGGTCACCTTGATGCCCCAGGGGGCGGTGGCCGCATCCATGGTGCGCAGCAGTTTCTCGTTGATGGTGTCACGCTGGGAGAGCATCTCGTCCAGCTCCATGGCGCCGAGCACGGTCCGCATGTTGGTCATGGAGAGATTGCGGATGGCGCTGGTGAGATCGTTGACCTCATAGGCCGCTTTGCGGGCATCCACCACCTGTATGAAGCTGATGGCGTCTATGGTGACGTTGGCGTTGTCGCGGGAGATTACCTCCTGCGCCGGTATGTCCAGCACCTGTTCCATCATAATGATTCTGTGGCCGATCCTGTCCACATAGGGGATCAGCAGGTTGAGACCGGGGGAAAGGGTACGGGTGTAGCGACCGAAGCGCTCCACTGTCCAGTTGTAGCCCTGCGGTATTATCTTGATCCCGGCACTCAGGGTGATGATCACCAGGAACACGAAGATCCCCGTCACAATCAATGACTCGTTCATTATTAAGCTCCTTATGAAACACATTCACTAGCCTATGGCCTAGCGTCGAGCACCACAAGGATGTTCGTTCGCCTTCGTCATCATACTGCTTTGCTAATTACTAAAACGCATTAAAAAGCATTTTTTATTATTTTGAGGGATAAGCAGCCCTGCCTATAGTCGCCCTATATTAGTCGTGTTCCAAGGGATGGGCCGAAATGGATTATTTACCTATGTTTGCCAGGTTGGAAGGCCGCCCTGTGTTGCTGGTAGGCGGGGGCGAGGTCGCCCTGCGCAAAGCACGTCTGCTGCTGGCCGCAGGCGCAAGGCTGACCCTGGTCTCCCCCGAGATTGACCCCGAATTCACCGCCTTTACCGGTCGCTTCACTCATCTGGTCGAGCGTTTTACGCCGGCCCATCTGACCGGTCAGATCCTGGTGGTGGCCGCCACCGACGATCTCGAGGTCAATGCCCTCGTTTATCAGAGCGCCAATCAGCGCGGTCTGTTCGTCAATGTGGTGGATGACCCCAAGCGTTCCAGCTTCATCTTTCCCTCCATCATCGACCGATCTCCCCTGATGGTCGCCATCTCCAGCGGTGGCAAGGCCCCCGTACTGGTACGCCTGCTGCGCGAGCGGCTAGAGAGCCTGCTGCCCCGCCATCTGGGGGGGCTCACCGAACTCTCCGGCCGGGTGCGCGACAAGGCCAAGCGGGTGCTCTCATCCATTTCCGATCGTCGCCGTTTCTGGGAGCGGGCGTTTGCCTCCAATACCCTGGCTGGCCTCATCGAAAAGCAGGATTGGCAGAGTGCCGAGCGCTGGCTGAACGACGGTCTGGATCAGGCCAAGAGCGAGGTGGGTGAGGTGGTGCTGGTCGGTGCGGGGCCCGGCGATCCTGGCTTGCTGACCCTCAAGGCGCTGCAACAAATTCAGCAGGCGGAAGTGGTGCTCTATGACCAGCTGGTCTCTCCGGAGATCCTCGATCTGGTGCGCCGCGATGCCACCCTGGTCTCGGTCGGCAAGAAGGCCGGTGCCCACAGCGTGCCGCAGGAGGAGACCAATCGCCTGCTGGTGGAGCATGCCCGCGCGGGTAATCGGGTGGTGCGGCTCAAGGGGGGCGATCCCTTTATGTTTGGCCGGGGCGGCGAGGAGCTGGAAGTGCTGGCGGCAGAGGGGATCCCCTTCTCTGTGGTGCCCGGCATCACGGCCGCCGCTGGCGCCACCGCCTATGCCGGTATCCCGCTGACCCACCGCGACCACGCCCAGAGCGCCGTCTTCATCACGGGCCATTGCCAGAGCGATGGCAAGGAGCCCGACTGGCAGCAGCTCGCCACCACCAACCAGACCCTGGTCGTCTACATGGGGCTGATGCGATCCGAGCACATTCAGCAGCAGCTGGTGAGCCACGGCCGCCGCAGCACGACCCCCATCGCCATCATAGAGCGGGGCACCACGGCCCGTCAGCGTGTGCTGACCGGCACCCTCGCTGAGTTGGCTGTGCTGGCCCAGCAGGCCGTGAGCCCGTCGCTCATTGTCATCGGCGAGGTAGTGGCACTGCGCGAGCGGCTCGCTTGGTTTGGGGAAAAAAGCGGGGAAAAGAGTGGCGAGCAGCAGCGCGATAACCCGGATCTTGATGGCTGCGACCTCAAGCTGGTGCAGCTGGCCTGAGAGCAAAGACCTATTTGATGCGGCTGCCAGCGCGGCCGCGCACTGAACCACCCAGCGCCCTGACCATGCGCGTTAGCAATGACCCGAGGACCAACATGGACCGTGAAAGAGTGACTCACTTGCAGCAACCTGATGTGGAGAAGACCCCAGCAGGTATCTCCCGTGAACGATTGACTCACCTGCAGCAGCTGGAAGCCGAGAGCATCCATATCATCCGCGAGGTGGCTGCCGAATTTGAAAACCCGGTGATGATGTACTCCATCGGCAAGGACTCCTCCGTCATGCTGCATCTGGCCCGCAAGGCCTTCTATCCGGGCAAGATCCCCTTCCCCTTGCTCCACGTCGACACTGACTGGAAGTTCAAGGAGATGATCAAATTCCGCGACGAGACCGCCAAAAAATACGGGCTGGATCTCATCGTCCACAAGAACCCGGACGGCCTCGCCATGGGCATCAACCCCTTCGTACACGGCAGCGGCAAGCACACCGACATCATGAAGACCGAAGGGCTCAAGCAGGCGCTCAACCAGCACGGCTTCGATGCCGCCTTTGGCGGTGCCCGTCGCGACGAGGAGAAGTCCCGCGCCAAGGAGCGGGTCTACTCCTTCCGTGACAAGTCCCACCGCTGGGATCCGAAGAACCAGCGGCCCGAGCTGTGGCGTGTCTACAACAGCCAGGTCAACAAGGGGGAGAGCATCCGGGTGTTCCCGCTCTCCAACTGGACCGAGCTCGACATCTGGCAATACATCTATCTGGAAAACATCGACATAGTGCCGCTCTACTTCGCCGCTCACCGTCCGGTTGTTGAGCGCAACGGCATCAAGATCATGGTGGATGACGAGCGCATGCCCATCGGCCCTGAAGATGAAGTGAAGCAGGAGCTGGTGCGCTTCCGTACCCTCGGCTGCTACCCGCTGACCGGGGCCATCGAATCCGATGCCACCACCTTGCCGGAGATCATCGAAGAGATGCTGCTCACCACCTCGAGCGAGCGGCAAGGGCGGCTGATTGACCACGATCAGGCAGGCTCCATGGAGCAGAAGAAGCGTCAGGGATATTTCTAAGGAATCGCAACATGAACAACCATATTCAGACCGCCATCAGCGAACAGGGCATTGAAGCCTACCTGCACGCCCAGCAGCACAAGAGTCTGCTGCGTTTTCTCACCTGCGGCAGCGTGGATGACGGCAAGAGCACCTTGATCGGTCGCCTGTTGCACGACTCCCAGCAGATTTATGAAGATCAGCTCAAAGCGCTGGAGTCCGACAGCCAGAAGCTCGGCACCACCGGTGAAAAACTCGATCTGGCGCTGCTGGTGGATGGCCTGCAGGCGGAGCGCGAGCAGGGCATCACCATAGACGTGGCCTACCGCTATTTTTCTACCGCCAAGCGCAAATTCATCATCTCGGATACCCCGGGCCACGAGCAGTACACCCGCAACATGGCCACCGGCGCTTCCACCTGCGATCTGGCCATTATTCTGATCGATGCCCGCAAAGGGGTGCTGGATCAGACCCGTCGCCACAGCTTTATCGCGAGCCTGCTCGGCATCAAGCAGTTCGTGGTGGCGGTCAACAAGATGGATCTGGTGGAGTTCAGCCAGGAGGTGTTCGATCGCATCAGTGCCGATTATCGCGAGTTTGCCAAGAAGCTCAGTGTCGACACCATCCATATAGTACCTGTCTCGGCGCTGGACGGTGACAACGTGGTCAACCCGAGCGACAAGCTGGCCTGGTATCAGGGCGAAACCCTGCTCTCCCTGCTGGAATCCGCCGAGGTAGAGCGCGAGCTGGAGCGCCATCCGGTGCGCTTGCCGGTGCAGTACGTGAACCGCCCCAACCTCGATTTTCGCGGTTTCGCGGGGACGCTCGCGGCCGGTATTTTGCGGGTCGGCGACAAGCTGGCTGTGTTGCCGTCCGGCAAAGAGAGCACAGTGACCCGCATCGTCACCTTCGACGGGGATCTGGAGTACGCCCTGCCGGGTCAGGCCATCACTGTCACCTTTGCCGACGAGATCGACATCAGTCGCGGCGATCTGCTGGTGGATGCCGCCAGAAAACCGCTGGTGACCCAGAACGTGCTGGCCCATATCGTCTGGATGGGGGAGGAGTCCCTGCAATCGGGCCGGGTCTATGACATCAAGCTGGCCACCAAAAAGACCCGAGGTCAGGTGGAGGCCATCCGCCATCGCATCGAGATCAACAAGCTGGACGAGCTGCCCGCAAGCGAGCTCAAGCTCAACGAGATTGGCCTGTGCGAAGTGAGCCTGACCGATCCGGTGGCGTTTGACCCGTATACGGATATCCGCGACACCGGCAGCTTTATCCTGATCGACCGGCTGAGCAACGTCACCGTCGGGGCGGGCATGATAGTGGAAGGCCTGGCCGCGAAAGTAGTGGCAGGGCACTACAGCGAGTTCGAGATCGAGTTAAACGCCTTGGTACGCAAACACTTCCCCCACTGGCAGGCGCTGGCTATTGGCAGCGACAAGGCGTAGGTCGTCATTCCCTTCCCCCGCGAGAGCGGAGGAATTCCCCTTATCCCCAGCCCTGCTCCCGCCAAATAAAAGAGAGGGAGACGGGGCTTGATAGGCCCTCTCCTGTGGGGGGAGGGCCAGGGTGAAGGATTGAGCGGTAGAGAAGGAGTCTGGATGAATAACGTTGTGTGGCACCAGCATGCGGTGAACAAGGCAAGCCGGGCAGGGCTCAAAGGGCAGAAGCCGCTGGTTATCTGGTTTACCGGGTTGTCGGGAGCGGGTAAATCGACCCTGGCGGGGGCGCTGGAGCAGGCGTTGGCCGCCGAGGGCAAGCACACCTATCTGCTGGATGGGGACAATGTGCGCCACGGCCTGTGCGGCGATCTCGGTTTCGATGATGCCGCCCGCCAGGAGAATATCCGCCGGGTCGGCGAGGTGGCAAAACTGATGGTGGATGCGGGCCTGATTGTGCTTACCGCCTTTATCTCGCCATTTCGCGCCGAGCGGGATCTGGTGCGCAATCTGTTGGGGGCTGACGAGTTTGTCGAGGTGTTTGTCGATGCGCCGCTCGCCATCTGTGAAGAGCGCGACCCCAAGGGGCTCTATAAAAAGGCGCGTGCCGGGGAAATTCGCAACTTTACCGGTATCGACTCCGCCTACGAGGCACCGGAGCAGCCGGAAATCCATCTGCTGAATGCTGGCAAGCCAGTGGCAGCGTTGGTGGATGAGCTGCTGACTGCGTTAAGGCTGCGTGGGTTGATCGACTGAGGTTTATTGTGCGAACAGAATTTTGATAAACAAGGGGGCGTTTGCCCCCTTATTTATTTCTTTCCAATGATGCTCCTCAGTTAAAGAACTCGATAGATTCAGTAATAGAGGCTATTTGCTCTCTTGCTCCATTCGTTACTGCCTGATGTAGTAAACCAGATAGAATAGCGCTACGTGTTGCTTCAGGTATCACACATGGGCTTAATATGCCCCTAGATTGAGGGTAATCCCCCCAGTGAACACCAAGTGATTTTTCGCCACCATTATATTGGTTCTTGTGATCATACCAGCCAATGATTATCTTTAAGCCATCATCAACATGTATTTCTTTATAGTCTTTCCAATAGGAAATCATGTTCATCTTGATATTGTCCTCATAAACCTAAGGTTTGAGCTAACCGAACCGCCATGGCCGGACGCCGCAGAGCCAGAATGAAATGAGGCCCGAAGGCGGCATTCCAGTTGAGCTCAGGGTTAGGCATCACGACGGTGCGGCTCGAGTTGGTGAATAAACACTGTGTAGGTATCGGCGGGTCTCATCGCGGCCGCCAGATCGAGTGCATGGCCGATAGCCCCACGGTGGTATGTTCCATGATTGACGATATGAAACAGAATCTCGGTTGGTGTCATAGATCCCCGAAAGCCATCGACAAAGGTAAAGCTCAGTGTCTGGTGAGCCTGATCGGTTCGCAGGTGCGAGGCATAGGCTGCCAACCACTCATTTGACACCATCAGTCGTTGGTCGAGTTCTTGGAGCGAAGGTACTAGTTCTGTATTTGTCGAGGGGTGCGGCTCAGGTGTCGATTGGAGTCTAGCCCTGAAATTCTCCTCGACCCTGACCATGTGATTGAGCTGCTGACGAGCAAACGCAAGTGATGCCGCGCCTTGGACTGGATCAATGGTTCCCACCACATCCAGCGTTCTTCTATCGGCCCAGCATTTGTACTCAAGTGCCTTGTGTAGTAGTGAAGTTTCCATTTGATACCTAACACCGCGCTCAGGGGAAAAACGTAGTGGAGCTAATTTGTGGTAAAGTGATCTCGTATGTTGGGCTAAAAATCGTAGGTTGGTGCTGAACGAAGTGAAGCCCAACGTTTACCGCGAAACGTATCTGCAAATTTGTTTTACCGATCGGCCCCATCCATGTTTATCCCGCTCTGGTTGAGGTGATAATGCTCATCTGTTGGGCTTC
>NZ_CDBI01000012.1:0-3798 GCF_000820025.1 Aeromonas popoffii | reverse complement strand
ACGTATCTGCAAATTTGTTTACCGAACGACCCCATCCATGTATATCCCGCTCAGGTTGGCGTAATAATGCTCGTTTGTTGGGCTTCGCTACGCTGTGCGGCAACCTACAAAACCACGCTACCGCCCCTGAATTTCAGCCTCCAGTCTGCCGCTTGTTACCTGTGATATTGCTCTGGCCTGGATCATGGCTGACTCCTATAGAATGGTTACCGAACGGAGCCCTGCAGGGAAGAGGGAATTGGTCATTTCTCGTACCAGATCAATAAATTGAGTGAACATTGACCGTTAATGGGGCGTACCAATGCCCACGGCACATCTGCGCAGTGGGTGGATAAACTGCTGAGGGGGACTTGCCAACCCGAGCAGATCCATCTCAATCAGCTGACGTTACGTTTATCTGTTAGGGTGACCAAGTTTCGACCTTAGCCACAGGTTCATATTACTGATGACCTCTTTACGTTTGCTTTCTCCGCCAATATTGTTCAGTCCGTGATCAAGTTCGTCGTAACGTTGATACTCAATATTTTCTTTCCCGAGGTCTTTAAGACGTTTTATCATTTCATCTGTTTTTTGAGGTGATACAGAGGTATCTCTCCCTCCCTGAACGATCAACAAAGGGGATTTTACGTTTTGCAGGGTATCAAGCTGATCGATGGAGAGCACCTGATACCACCAATGATAGCCATGTCCGCTTGCTTGAATATCCAATGGTTTGCTGTTAAGTACATGTTCGGCAAACCCTTTAAAATTATTGATGTTTTCTTTTGCCTCTTCGAGGTTTTCATACTTTGAAGCGATATTGTCTAACACGTCATCAATGAACCAGCGACCACCACCATTAAAGGAAATCGTTGCATCTATATCGTCAACGTTTGCTGCAACCAAGTGAGCAATGACCGCCCCCTCACTGCCTCCCAATACTATAAACTTATTGTATTTGCTATCTTTTCGTACTATGTCAAGAACAACCTTAATGTCAGCTACTCGCTGCTCAGGGCTATCCTTTTTAAGGTAATAAGCAGGGCAGTCCTTTCGATCAGTTGCTATGTCGTATTTGAGGTCTTTGTTAATGCCGTATTTTTCAATTAATAAAATGTCGGCTTCTGGCCAAACATTGTTATAGTCGGTAAATATCGAATCTATTTTTAAAACACTGTTGCAATCAGAACCATGAAGAATCAGTAATAATGTATCTGAGTCATGAGTATTCTGGAGCAAGTAATATGATATGAGAGAGCCATCAGCCCTGCTAGCGGTATGAGTAATGACATCTTTAGCGCTCACAGAAAATATTAAAAAAATTAAAGTTAAATATGTGGATCGAATTTTCATTTTTTTCCCTAACAGTGACTAGACGGAGGTTTGTACTAACCCGATCATTGAGTCTTTCGCTGGGTTTTGCATTATGCTTATTTTCAAAACCCAAAGAACCATATTTTATGGTATCTGAAGATACTCACTAAATGTCCTCTTGCTGCGCTACCCTTTTCGCAGTGAAAAAAATACCGCCAATAAAATCGGGACAGCCACCAATTTGATTATCGCATGCCGATAAAACTAACCCCCTGTTAAGGGGGAACAATGAAATACCGATACCGTTGCAAACCAGCTTAAACACAAAATGCAACGCACAATAAAAACACTACGCGTTGCGAATCACACTTGAACAGTTTGTTATGCGTTACTTTCTCCTGACAACACAGTAACCCTTTCCAAATCTCTACTCGGAAAGTCGGGGTCTACATACACATACATACGACTTATTAGTTTTCCAGTAAACTCAAATACACTACAAAAACGACCTGTAGATATATTATTGTCCGGCCAAGAGGTGCCATCGCTCATCACTCCTCCCTCTTGCCCCTCAACGACTACCATGTTACCAGCAGTTGTTATCTTAAAACCGTCTATGTCGTGCCAGATACTTGTGAGTGAGCTACCAATTCTATTACCAAACTCAACTAATGCATCCTTTCCTTTCGCCTGCCCAAATTTAGGAAAGAAAAAATCAACATTCTCTGAGAATAGATCAAGATAACCAGGATCACCGGCATCTACCTTTTCGAAATATTCAATCACTAGCTTAACTAAGTTTTCTTTTTCCATAAATATTTCTACGTCCGTATTGGTTTTATGTATAGTGCCTTGCTTTGCGAGTCCGACTAAGGTCGATTGCACATATCAAGCAGCGATAAGCGAGGGCGTGTTCCCCCCTTGTTTATTGCCTACCAACTATTCCCTTGTCGTCAGCGGTTCTTTGCTTAAAGAGGATGCGCTACGCGGCACACAAAAAAGTGGGTGTCCTACTATCCTGTCACGCTCGCTTTACTTTTTATGTCTTTTTTCATTGCGAAACTCTTCCATTGGTCGTTTTCCACTAAGCTTGACTTATAAATTTTTAATGATTTACAGCCAGGTATTGATTTTAGTGTTGCTTTAACATGCTCTACGACTTCCATCGGAAGCCAAGGACTCAGAATTATTCTGTTTATCGCAATCAACGGAACATTTAGCCTATATATTTTTGCTGAGGTTGTTTTAGAACCCCAAAATAGCCTGAATTCCTTTTCGTCTTGAAAAGCGTAGCGTTTGATAAAGGGAAGTTCATCCTCGTCTAATGGGTCATCTCGTAATTGCTGAATAGTACAATACTCTACTGATTCAGCTCTTAGCTGTTTACATTTAGATGCATGATCCTCCAGTTTCTCTTTTAAAAATTCAATGCACACGCCACTTGACCCAGAAGAGAATACTTTCCAGTGGTGGTATGTTTCGGGGGCTTCAGTTAGACATAATGCAGCGAACCCGTGCAATGACTTTCTAGTGACATACTGCTCAATATAGTACGAGTCATTTCTGTCATCCCATAATGTTGGATTCAGTAACACCAGCTCCTTAGTCGTTAAATAGTCAATGAGGAATGGAAGTTCCGTATATCTTCTAACGTATTTTTTTAATCTCATACTATTCCTTTTCTCATGGAGGGTAAATCTGGGACATCCACCAATATGACGGTAGCGTAGAGTGTTGCTATCGCTTGATAGGCAGCCAGTCGAAGAGTGTGCCATGACTATCGCTCGTTCATGCCATATTAGCCTGTAAAATACCCTCTACTACCATTTGGACAGCTGTTGTGTGCAGCGGGCCTTCTTGTGTGACCAATATGCTGGATGTCCTAATAGTTGCCGTTTTCGTAGTCATGTAATTTTCTTATTGGCTTAACGCCGCATTCAGCGGCTTGTCCGCTGCAATGCTTTGTTAATCTCGTATGTTGGGCTAAAAATCGTATGTTGGTGCTGAACTCAGTGAAGCCCAACGTTTACTGCGAAACGTATCGGAAAATTTGTTTTACCGATCGGCCCCATCCATGTTTATTCCGCTTTGGTTGACGTGATAATGCTCATTTGTTGGGCTTCGCTACGCTCTGCGCCAACCTACACGAAGTGAAGCCCAACATTTACCGCGAAACGTATCTGCAAATTTGTTTTACCGATCGACCCCATCCATGTTTATTCCGCTTTGGTTGAGGTGAGAATGCTCGTCTGTTGGGCTTCGCTACGCTCTGCGTCAATCTACAAAAACCACGCTACCGCCCCTGAATTCCAGCCTCCAGTCTGCTGCTTGTTACCTGCGATGATGCTTTGGGCTGGCTCATGGCTGACTCCGATGAGACGGTTGCCAAGCGACTATGTTACCGAACGGAGCTTGTATTAAAAGCGCAAGCAGGCCGTTTTCTGAGCAAGATCAACAAATTAATCAACAATGTCGTAGGCTCGAATAGCGCAGCGTATTCGGACG
>NZ_CDBI01000011.1 GCF_000820025.1 Aeromonas popoffii | reverse complement strand
AATCTGATCACGCTGTTCGATTATCCCCCCGCCATCCGGAAGGTGATTTACACCACCAATGCGATCGAGTCACTGAACAGCGTGCTGCGTAAAGCGACCAAGCAAAGGAAGCTGTTCCCGACCGACGACTCGGCGCTAAAAGTGGCGTTTCTCGCGATACAGCAGGCCTCCAAGAAATGGACCATGCCGATCCAGAATTGGAAGCTTGCCCTAAATCGTTTTATTATCGAATTCGGTGATCGCCTGAACGGTCACCTGTAATGGAGTGGGCAGTTACACAGAATTATTTACAGGCTCACAGATCTAGTTATCACCTGACACCGGCCTCAGGCCGGTGTTAATTCCTTTTTGAACAGCATCTTGTTCCTGCCCCCCGTTGCCCCGTATTCTGGTCAAACTCCGAGGTGTTTAGTGTCTCTTCCATCTTCCTCATATTGATTCCCGGTCAAACCCACTCCCTGTCGGGCTTTCTCAGCCAACACCTTCCGCAGCTCAGCAGTGACTTCCTCTACCGGTACGCTGCGATTCCGTAGGTAAACTCTCACCTCCGCCTCCATCTCACATACTCGCAGGGACACCTGGCGGCCAACTGGCGCGCTACGGGGAACAGGATTATTCCGCAGAATAACGCCCCGCACCTCTGCCGGCCGTGGCGCAAACTGCCGATCGGCATCCTCCCCAAGCTGCAGCACCGCCTCCCGGATCTGCTGCGCATTGAATCCCCTGAGTAAACTCCCCCAGGCCAGCGCTACGCCGCGGGCATTGCCGTCCAGCTGGTTGGCACTGGCTGGCCATAGCCCTGCCATCAGCGGCAGAAGCTCCTCGGCCAGGAATACCGACATGCGAGCACTGACCTGCAGTGCGTCCCCTGGCATGCTCAGGGCGGTTGTCTGGTTAGAGCGGAGTGCTGTCGTCATAGTCCCCCCTCCCCGACTCTCTCAACGCTTGTGCAGCCTGCTGGGCCGCCTGGATGTTGGCCAATGGCTTGCGCTGTGCCGCTGTTCGGAACGAGCTGGCTGCCCGGCGTATCCAGTTGCGCCAGGTCTTCTCCCAGTCCAGCTTGACCGCCTTGGCGCCGGGCAGCGCCTGCCAGTAATCGGCGAACGTAGCCGCCTCCATCAAGATCCGCTCTCTGGGGAGTCCTGTCTCCTGGATAGCCCACCTCCCCCACTCGGCCGGTAGTCCCCAGTCGCTAGGCAAGCGGGTACCTCGTCGAGAACTCTCGCTTGCAGGTCGCGTTTCCCCTTGGGGGGATACAGAGGGGATCTTTGGATCAATGACTGGTTCTAAAGAGTTACTGATTCTATGTGCAGCTCCTGCACCACCCCCTAGTGCAGCTCCTGCACTACCCTGGTGAATCTCCTGCACCTCTGGATGTGCAGCTCCTGCACCATCTAACGTGAGCACATAGACATTGGATCGCTTTCCTTTGGGACCGACTCGGGACTCCTTGGTCAGAAGCCCCACTTCACACATTGCGTCGATATGATTGATCACTGAGCGCCGGGAGATCTCGCACTGATCTGCAATGTGTTGGTATGACGGCCAGCACTCACCGGTATCGCTGGCGTTATCCGCCAGCTTGATCAGAACGAGCTTTCTCAATGGGTTCCCCACTTTGATGCTCATGGCCTTGACCATCAGTAGCATGCTCATGCTGCCATCTCCTGCTCGGTGTACTCACAAGCGAGGCACTCAAATATGCTGTCGTCGGTAACAGATTGCAGCTCACTACCACACTGCGGGCAGTGGCCAAGATCATGCAGCAAGAAGGTGCCCCCACGGGCGATGGTTGGATTGGTCATTGGTCAGGTCCTGGTTCAAGACGCCCGCTGGTCAGGCGGGCTGATTGTGGTTATGCGCTGGGTTGGGCCTCTGCTCGCTCAACTGTTCGGGCCTGCAGCTCTCGAGCCAATCGCAGTGCCTGCCGATCGGTACCGGCTGCATGTGCAGTCGGGATAAGTGCAGTATCCAACTCAAGTGCCAATTCATGGATCACGGCCTTCAAGATGATGTTGTCGCGATCACTAACGTGTCGTGATGCCGGGCGTGGCGGCCTGGGTTTCGTAGTCACGGTGTTACCTCCCGAGAATGAATTTGATGAGTTTTTGCAGGGGGCGTAGAGGGCGCTCCTCGTTGTATGTCGCCTCTTCATCTGAGGAGAACTGCAGGAGGCCACGCTCGGGTAAACCGGATCCATCCAGTATTTCCTCGACTGTCACGGGCGGGTATCCCTGTTCTAGCAGGCTCCGATTGGCCCGTTTGACGGCTCTCGCCAGGATCTGTGGATCGTGCTGTGATATAGCCTTGAGCAGGATCAGCAGCGAGGTGCGCGCGAATGCGGTTTCAGTCATCTGCAGTTCGGCCCCGACCTCTTGCCAAACTCGACGCTGAGCAGGGTTACCCCGCACGCGGAGCGGTGAAATAGAATCCATTTTTTCGTGATCAGATAATGCTGGGCGTCCCATTGAGTTGGTCCTCTTGGTGCGGTATTGAAGGCCGGTGGTCAGGCAGCCTGTTGAGTGGGTTGTTCCTGCTCTTTGTCCAGGGGGTAATCCTCCAGCCCTAGGCGTAGCTCACCATTACTGGCGATAACAAAGCTGACTGCATGCTGGGCAGGGATCACGTCGCCCCACTTCACGGCGAGGCTGCGGGAGATGCGGATGGCTTTCATGGCACGGGCCATGTTGCCGAAGTACTCTATTACTTCACGTTTCTTCATTGGTCGGGTCCTGTGGCGTAAATGCATGCAAATAATGTCCTCCACAGAGAACGATGTCAATCATCAGCGTCTCCCAAAGAGATCAGCAACAGAATTACAATTTAGTCTCTAAAGAGAACGAGAGGTTATTGATGAAAACATTTGGACAACGCCTTGAAGAGAAGCTGCAAGAGCTAGGCATCAGCATGTCTGAGCTTGCGCGACGCACGGGCTTATCCAAGAGCGTGATCAGCAACACCATCAATAACCCGAACCGCGAAATGCGCGTTTCATCCCTGATCTCAATCGCAAAGGTGTTAAAGGTTGACCCGATTTGGCTTTACTCGGGCCGTAGTAGTGGTGACCTACTAAACGATATTCAATTCAACTCAGACAAAGTCCCTGTCTGGACTGTCTCCGATGTGGAGAACTTGGCCACCGATATGATGCCGAACATGGATAGTGGTAGGTATGTGGTGGCCGAGAATCAAAGCCACAGCATTGCTATAGAATCCAACAACGATCATCTATCGAAGTCTGGGATAGTTGCCGGGGACATTTGCATCATTAACTTGGCTGAACGTACTCCAGAAGATGGTGCAGTCATGCTGATCCAGCTGGCGAAGAGTGGCCAGGCTCGGCTGTTGAGAGCTATGGCCGGTATTGATGGTTGGGTGTACGGGGTTGATGACCCGAGGCTTGGGACAGTCACATCCAGTGAGGCGACTGTACTAGGCAAGCTTTCCGAACTGAGACGTAGCGAAATCAAGTAACCCATAACTGCCCTTCTCAATACAGATCGCATCAACCCGCTTCGGCGGGTTTTTTGTTGTTCATAAAAAACATCGTTTATTTTAGAGATCGATATTGACCATTCGTTCTCTTAAGATTACAGTTTGCACGTCATCCTCTTGAGAGAACGACAAGAGTAAAATTCAAAGCCTGTTGGAACCAAACCAGAGGACCAAACATGAAAGTGAATGACCCTGTGCAGTACACCAACCCCCAGACCCGCGTCACCGTTCCGGCAGTGATCACCGGCATCACTGACCTAGGCAAGCGCCGCGGTGGCGGCCTGTTCTACACCGTCAAAACCGAGGCCGGTAAGGAACACCGAACCCGTGCAGGCTGCCTACAAGCGGCAGCGTAACCAGGCGCTCTCGCCGAGTGCGGGAGCACTCAACAGCATGAGCATTGCCTCAGTACTCAACCGGTTGAAAAAAATCATGGCCGCCAGCAACAGGACCCACCCCTAACCAGGGAAAAGTAGAAGGCGCCTGACCAGCGCGTAAGAACGACAAAGCCCGCACAAGGCGGGCTTCGAAGGACCAGGGTACCACCCCTAGTCATATTGCCAGGGGACCAACCCCAGCAACAGGACCCAACCACGCCAAAGCGGGCCGGTGTTAACAGGGACCAACCCGTCAACAGGAGCAAATGTACCATGACCAAGAACATTTTTTCCAGAGCCGCGCATTGTGCCGGCCAGATCATTACCGGCATCGCGGACCGGTTGAACGGCAATACAGCCCGCCGCCGAGCCCTCAAACAACGTCTTTATGTCGCTATGCTGGCCGCAGAGCAACACCGCATCGTTGCCGCCCGTGCAGTCCAACACCGCACTACCGGTTTAACCAAACACAACGCCCTCCTCCACTGGCGCGCCGATTTCCACCGCCACGCAGTCTGACCCGGGTCTGGCGCTTCCCTGATAGCGCCGTAGCCAAAGCTTTTTTTAGCACCACAAGGATGCTTTGGCTTCGCTCACGCCAAATTTGGTTGAGCTGCTCTTTAACAACCTGGATTGGGCCGTCACCGCTCGTAATCTGCTGGCCCGACAGATCCCCGCTAACCCGTTCAAACCGGAATGTGGGGCAGGAAGGTGACAGGGCACCGGCTTGCAAGCCGGTATCCCAAGGCGGTTCTGCTAAAACAGCGGCCGCCTTCGGATAACCGCATATCAAGAGGCCCTAAATATGAATGACCAAACTGAGAAATGCCCCTCGAATGAGCCAACCCCTCTTCGCTTCATTCGAATGCGTGAGGTCATCAAGAAAACAGGACTTTGCAAGTCCAGCATCTACGACCTTATCAACAAGAAAGATTTTCCTCAACCAATCCACTTATCCGCTAGGTCAGTCGCCTTCATCGAATCCGAAGTTGAGGCTTGGATGGCGGATCGCATCTCAGCAAGTCGCAACAACAAGTAGCCACTAGAACCACCAAAGGACCCGACCATGAAAAAACGTACCGAGCAGTGCAACGAGACTATCCCCCGACTCAATGACGAGTGCCGCAAGCGCCTGCGTGAATTGCGTGAGCGTCTTGGCCTAAGCAGGCCGAAGTTCGCCGACTTGCTGGGGATCCCCCCCAGCACGCTCAAGAACTACGAGCTGAACTACCGGGAGATTGGCGGCGGTACCCTGCTGTTGATCGCACAGCACCCCGAGCTCTCAACCCACTTCATCTGGCTTACTACCGGCCAAATGGCCGAGCAGACCATAGCCTAACCGGAGAGTTCGCCATGACCACCGAACATACCCTACTTGCCCTGCTCGACAGCAAAGAGGCTGAGGTTATCGCCAGGGCTGAATGGATTGCCCAATGGGTAGAGACTAACCGCCTCCCACTTCTGTCCGGCCAGCTCGACACAGACGCGGCCACCTTGTTGGCCGAGGTCAATACCGACCAAGCTACACAGCTCAACCAGGCTATTTACCTGCTGATGGTGTCTGGCGACAAAGTACCGCTCACCCTCCAGGTCCAGCGGCTACTGGAAGAAGGACTGACAGTTCTGGCAGACGACGCATGGAGCAACCATGTTGCCGGACTTGAAGATGCCATGGGCGACGAGCAGTGGGAGCAATACCAGCAGAGGAGCGCAGCATGAACGTCCCTGTCGATACCAGCCTGGCGCTGCCACACGGCATGGTGATGGGGCTGAGCAACGAGCAGTACCACGCAGGCCAAGGCGTCAGTAAGTCTCAGTTGGATGATATTGCCGAGAGTCCCGCCACCTATCTCTGGCGCAAGAGTGCGCCGGTCGATGATGAAAAGCTAAAGCCGCTGGATATGGGTAAAGCCCTGCATTGCCTGCTGCTGGAACCGGAGGAATTCAAGGATCGCTTCATCATCGCCCCGGAGTTCAATCGCCGCACCAATGCAGGCAAGGATGAAGAGAAGGAGTTCCTGGCTAGTTGCGCGGAGCTGGGTAAGACAATTCTCTCGTTCGAAGACGACCGCAAGCTGCTGTTGATGCGTGAAAGCGTGTTTGCCCACCCTGACGCCCGCTGGCTGCTGGAACAAGATGGTATCTGCGAAGGGTCGCTCTACTGGACCGACTCAGAAACAGAAGAGCTCTGCCGGTGCCGCCCAGACAAGAAGCTCAGTGACTTCCCTATCCTGGCCGACGTGAAAAAGGTGGACGACATGGCCCGCTTCGAACGCCACGTGGAGGAGTTCCGCTATCACGTCCAGGACGCAATGTATTCGGATGGCTTCTTTCAGATCTACGGCGAATTACCTGACTTCATCTTTCTGGCGGTCAGCTCATCCATTGAGTGTGGCCGCTACCCGGTACGGGTTCGCCCGCTGGAGCCTGAGTGGAAAGAGTCAGGCAAAGACCTCTACCGCCGTGACCTGCAGAAATTCCACGAGTGCCGCGTCAACAACGACTGGCACGACCTGATACCACTTACCCGCCCGGCATGGGCAAGGAGAGCAGCATGAGCAACATCACCAGCATCAAGCAGCAGGCGGTCGAGAACTTTGCCGCCCAGTTCCCCATGCTCGTACAGCGCGGCATCGACGAGCCAACCTGGAACGCCCTGTGCAACACCATCTACCCTGGCGCCAACCCAGACTCGATTGTCATGGCCATCGACTACTGCAAGGCCCGAGGCCTAGACATCCTGCTCAAACCCGTCCATCTGGTCCCCATGCAGGTCACGGATGCCCGCACTAAGGAAAAGGTATGGCGGGATGTACCGATGCCCGGGATCGGCATGTACCGGATCCAGGCTGACCGCTCCGGCAACTATGCCGGCGCCGACGAGCCCGTGTTCGGACCGGATGTGACCGAGGAGTTCCAAGACCCCTACAACCAGAACGCCAAGATCAAGGTCACCTACCCTCAGTGGTGCAAGTACACCGTCTACAAGATGGTGAATGGGCAGCGGGTAACCTTCCATGCCCTGGAGCGCTGGAAGGAAAATTACGCTACCCAGAGCAACAAGACTGAATGCCCCAACGCCATGTGGCGTAAGCGCCCTTATGCCCAACTTGCCAAGTGCACTGAGGCGCAATCCCTGCGCAAGGCATGGCCAGAGATAGGCAGTGAGCCCACCGCAGAGGAAATGGAAGGTAAGGAAATCATCATCAACGAGATCCCTGGCACCCAGCCGCCCCTGAGCGTTCCCGCCAAGAGTCGAGCCTTGGATGCCATGCGCGGCCAACACACCGCTCCGGTCACCCTAGACCACGAGCAGGCCACCGAACATGAAGCGTCCGCTGGGGTTGACCATGCCAACGCCTACGCCGACCACTGTGCCGCCATCGAGGGGGCCAGTGATACGGCTGAGTGGCAGCAGGCCTATACCAGCGCCTGGGCATGGGCCAGCGAAACCGCTGACCAAGCAATCACCGACGGAATCAAGCAGGTGGCCGGTGAGCGCAAGGCCCAGCTCAACAAAGCCAAGTAACCAGGTCACCTTTAACTTAACCAGCCCGCTAACACCAGCCGGTCAACCAGCGGGCTTTTTTATTGAGTAAGGACCCGACATGACCGAACAAGCCAAGACTGACACCGCCCAGAACCAGCTGGTTGTCATCGAACCTGCCAGCGTTAATGCCTTGTTTATTGAGGGCGTAGGCCTGCACGAAATGCTTGCCGCCGTGCGTCAGCAGGTGACTAACATCGTGCCAGACGAATCCACCGCCAAGGGGCGTAAGCAGATCGCGAGCCTGGCCCATTCCTGTGCCAAATTCAAAGTGTACGGAGAGGGCTTTGGCAAGGAGCTGGCCGACGATCTCAAGGCGAAGCCCAACAAGCTCGACGCCAACCGCAAGATTTTCCGTGATTTCATGGACGCCCTTAAAGACGAAGTGCGCACACCACTCACCAAATTTGAAGAAGCAGAGGCAACCCGGGTTACCGCCCTGCAAGACCGACTCACAATGCTGAAAGATCTTGGCGCTTCAGGCGGCCACGAGTTCACCGCCGCCGATTTGCAAACAATGCTACTGGAGGTCGAGCAGGCAGCCCTGGACGATAGCTGGCAGGAGCTGCTGCCACAGGCTACCGTGGCCAAGGAACTGGCTGCCAAGCGCCTTGGTGATACTCTGGCCACCCGGCTGAAATACGAAGCCGAGCAGGTCGAGCTGGAAGAATTGCGTAAAAAGCAGGCCGAGCAAGATCGTATCGACCGCGAACGCCTGATAGCAGATCAAGCCGCTGAGGGCGCTCGCATCCAGGAAGAAGACCGTCAACGTCTCGAGCGTGAAGCTGCTCAGCACCGTGAGCAGGAAGCTCTGCGCCAAACCCAAGTAGCAATAGGGCGCGAAGCTCAAGCCCGATGTGATGCAGAAGCTGCCGAGCTGGCCCGCCAGCAGGCTGAAGACAACGCAGCACAACAAGCTGAAGAAGCGGCGACCCACGCGGCAGAGCAGGAACGCCAGCACATTGCCGACGAACAACGCCTCAAAGACGAAGAAGATGCCCGCCGCCTTGCCGACCAAGATCACCGCGGCCGGATCCACAGCTCAATCATGATGGACCTTATGGGGCTCGGCATTGAGGAAGATAAAGCCATAACCCTCATTAAGCACATCGCCAGCCACAAGATCGCGCACCTGACTATCAATTACTGAGGAGCTGGCTTGATGGCTGATTACCGAGGTTCAACGACTCCTGATGACACCCGAGATCTCACCCAGACCCCAATGTTCCTTTTTCGAGCGTTGGATCGTGAGTTCAACTTTGCTCTCGATGCAGCGGCCCTGCCAGAGACAGCCTTATGTTCACACTACCTGACGCCGGGCATTGATGCTCTGCGCGTGGATTGGGGTGACTTCATCAACCCTCTTCTACGCGCTCCCTGGGCTTGGCTTAACCCGCCCTATTCCGCTATCGGCCCATGGGTAGATAAGGCCATTGAGCAGCAAAGGAAGGGCATCGGCACCGTCATGCTGGTACCGCAAGACACCAGCACTGAATGGTATCCAGGGGACATGGCCAGTGAAGTACGTCACATCAAGGGCTACCACGATGAAAGGGGTAAATGGCGCAATGGCCGGATCAACTTCATCGACAAGAGAACCGGCCTGGAAATGAAGGGTAACCCGAAAGGCTCCATGTTTCTTATTTTCGCCCCGAACTGGCGCAGCACCTGCCGGATTTCAGATGTCAGTAAGCAATCGCTGATGCTCGCCGGAGCAGAGCCCATCAGCGCTATAGCCTGATACCCCCAAACCATCCACCGATAGCCACACAGAAACGGTGGATAACTCATAGGACTCTCATGCAAAAGACTGAAAGCCCCTACTGCGGTGCAGTAGTTATTGGGTTTGGCGTCGTCATGCCTCATCCCAAGCAGCCCGACATGTTCGTCCTCCCAGGAGGCACGATATGCGATCGACAAACCGCCGAAGCTGCGGCCCGCAAGATTCACATGTTGCAAACACAGAGCCACCAAAGGCTTCGGAGGTGAGCAATGCGCTACAGAAAGCCCATTATCCAACCAGGGTTGACCCGAGAAGAAGCTACTGATGTACGTGAGCGATAACTGCGCATCAACCCCGACGCCCGGGTCACCATCGACAGCCAGATAACCCCCAGCTCAAGATCCTGATCGCCCATCTCCCGGTCCTGTCATTTCGACAGGTGCGGGATCCTGGTTTTATCGGGTACCGCAGCTGGAAATGCTGACTGCCCCCGAAAAGGCGACTTCTCGATGCCAATAAGTAACTAGCCAAATATCCAATAAATAGGTGTAGCTCAGCAAGGTGGACTTCAGGCAAAATCATGGAAAACAGATGCTTACCATGAGTACAAAGAATAATATTGGTATCGCATTTTTTTTTCGTATTCATTCGATTTTTACAGCATCCCCCATATTGAGGCCCCCCCGATGTCTAGCCTATTACTACTATCAACAACTCAAGATATCCCAGGGTACAAAGTCATTGAATTTAAAGGTTTAGTAAAAGGAATTGTTGTTCGTGCACCGACACTGTCTCAGGGGTTTAGTGCAGGATTTAAATCCATTGTTGGTGGTGAAATAGGTGCATTAATTGAAGTATGTGAACAAACCAGAGAGAAAGCTCAAATGAAGATGGAGCTTTGTGCCATCGAACTTGATGCAAACGCTGTCATCGGAATGCGATTTGATACTGCTGAAGTATCCAGCCTTTCAGAAGTTCTATGCTATGGAACAGCTGTGAGAGTTGAAAAAATATAGTTATATCAATTAATTGAATGCGTCATGAGCAGCTAAAAACATTAAGCGGCCCTTCCATCAACCACACTGGCACCCCATCCTCTGGGACAGGAGGGCCCCACAATGCAACAGCTTCAACTGACCATCGACCAAGACAGCCAGCTGCTCAATGATCTGGTCAGCACCGTTCGCTCCCCCACCCTTTCCCGATCGGCCAAGCTCGCCGAGATCGGTCGTATCCTAGCCCACTTCGATCTACCTATCGAAGCGCCACGGATTGCCGGCCAACTCTGGAGCGCAACCGAACTGGGCAAAGAGTTGGGGGTCAGCGCCCAGGCCATCGGCCGACTGGCCAACCAACACAAACTCAAACGCCCGGCGTTCGGGGAATACCGCCTTGACCAAGCGGTGAGTAGCAGGAAACAAGTCGAATGTTACCTCTACAACCGAGCGGGCCGGGATGAAATCACCAGATTGACGAGGACCAACCACCATGGAAACAACTACCGATCCCGCCAAAAGCCAGATCCAGGGCCAGCTCCTCATAATGAGATTGCCTGACGCCATCCCGCTAAGTACCTACCTCAGTACGATCGAAATCACCGACCGCGACACTATCAACAAGCGCATCCAGCGAGGCATCTGGCAGCTGGGAATCCAAATAGTCAACGTTGACGGGGCCAAGGAGCGTTGGGTTAACATTGCAGAGGTAATGAAGTGGGCAATGAAAAACAGCTCCCGCGCGGCGTGACGCTGCGCAGTGATACCATCAACATCACCTTTACCTTCAGGGGGGTTCGCTGTCGCGAGCCCATTTCCAATCTACCAAACTCCACCGCCAACGTGCGCTATGCCTCGCGGCTACTTGGCGAGATACAGGGAAAGATTGAGCGCGGCCAGTTCGCCTACGCCGACTACTTTCCGAAGTCCAAGAAACTGCGCATCTTCGGCGGCGCATCCATCGCCGCCAAGGTGGCCGACTATCTGAACGAGTACATCCACCGCTGTGAAGTCCGAGGGCTTAGCCCGTCAACTATGGTCGGGTACCGCAAGTGCTGCACCGCTCTGACGGATCTACACCAGGTGACGGTCTCCGACCTCACACCCGCCTTGGTGAAAAACTGGCTGATCAGAAGCAATACCTCCGCCAAGACGGCACGCAACCGGCTGTCATTTCTGCGCAGCTCCATAGATGAAGCTGTGACGGACGGACTGCTGCAGGCGAACCCAGTATCACTGATCTCGGTTTCCAGATATTTGGACGTGGATTCAGCTTCTGAACGAGCAGTTAGGGACGTTGACCCGTTCACCCCGGCAGAGGTGGAAGCGATCTTAACGACTGCCAGAAAAATCAACGAACAGTGGGCAAGCCTGTTCGCCTTTGCTTTTGCCACTGGAATGCGGCCATCCGAGATCTGCGCCCTGAGCTGGTCATCGATAGACTGGATCGGCAACACGGTCGCCATCTCCAGCGCTACGGTCGTCGGCATTACAAAAAGCACCAAGACAAGAGCTGGCACCCGCATAATCGAGCTGACTAAGGAGGCTATTGCCGCGCTGAACAGCCAGAAGCGCTTCACCTTCATGCGTTCAGAACTCGTTTTTGAAGATCCAAAGCTGGGCAAGCCATGGCCCGGGGCCGAGCCGATCCGGAAAAAAGCATGGCTCTACACACTCCGTCGCTCAGGCGTTCGCTATCGCCACCTCTACCAAACCAGGCACACCTATGCGACGGCCAACATCAGCCGTGGATGCAACCTGTTTTGGCTCGCCGGCCAGATGGGACACAAGGGGCCTGAAATGCTATTTCGGCACTATGGATCCTACCTTTCCGAGTACGACGGCCAGACGGCAAAAGCGCCAATCCCGATCCAAATTACAAAATGAAGATAAAAACACCTTATATTTCAATTGGTAAAGTTGATTTGGACGGGGGTTCAAATCCCCCCAGCTCCACCAAACAATGTTCCGGCCGGGAACGAAGAAGTACAGAAACCCGCACAGCGTAAGGCTTTGCGGGTTTTTTGTTGTCCGTAAAAGTCCGAGGGAGTCGCCAGAAGCCAGCTCATTTAGTACCATTATTAGTACCACAGGGGCTGTGGTACTAAATTCGGTGGTACGAAGAGGCAACATGGACAAGAAGACACGCGAGACCGGAACAAACCGGCTAACCGACACTAAGGTGAAAACTGCCAAGGCAGATGTAACCCGCCGCCGAAAATGAAAAAGATTTACGGGGAAAATGAGAAACTACCAGCCCAGCTGTTTATCAAACTTGGTGACACCGCAATCGCTGAGTTTGATAAGCCTGTTAAACCGGCATTAAACCTCTATCTCATAGGTCGGTAAATCCGGCGCCTCTCCTGCCAGCTCCCCTCCCCTGTAAAACGCCTTCTTGCCGATGGCCACAATACCTCTCACTGTCACGGTACCGCCGGGCAGGCGCGCAGGGTTCTCGGCTTTCGGGCAAAAGAAAAGCCCCGAACGGCGAACCGTTCTGGGCTTGAATTGGGGAGTGCTAGCCAATAAAAACACTGGCCGACTGTAGGGAGATGCTAACGCTGAACAGAGTTAAATTCAACCTGTAGCAGTAGTAAGCTTCATTATCCTCAAAATATTAGCCTTACTGAATAGAAAAACGAGCCACTTATAGTGACTCGCTATAATTTACCGGCCTACACTAAAGCATGTTGCAATTCATCTTTCTTTTCATTCTTCGAAATCGAAGTGGCTTCCAAAATTGCTACTGTGCAATGATTCCCATCAATAAGGCTATTCGCGTAGAGCGCAGTTGACATAGGGTCTGCCTTGCTGCGACTAACCGCTTTAGTTGTATCCTGGCCAGAATAAATAACATGTAACTCATCATCAATTAGCTCCCATGCACAGATACTGGAGCTATCAACGCTTAACCATGGCTTGGTTACTTTGATAACGGAAGAAGTTGGACTAAAGTCCAAATAGCTATCTTTTGTGCCCGCGATCTTGTAATAAAACTGTGTTTTACTGTCTTTGTATTTTACCTGTTCAAATTCAACAGCTTCATTCTCAGAGCCATTTCCGTAAAAAGCATCATGTCCCTTGTTCATTTTTACATAGCCGAAGTCTTGACCTTGGAATGTCAGCTTGAGGATTTTTTTTCCCATTTTTAGAGCGCCTTATATAAATGTCGAAACGTCTGATGGATGATGAAAATAATGATACTCCGTGCCGCTATAATAAAATGAACAACTCAATCATAATCATCGCGCACTCACAAGCTATCCTAGCCCCTCCCAAACATCTAGTGACACATTCAACACTAGATAATGACGCGCGAGCCTACTACCCAAAAAATACAAAGAGATTAGTATATTAATCAGCAAGTTATATTTATGAGAGCATAAGTAAACTCACCTTTATCAGCAACAGCAGGAATAGGACAAACGGCTATTAACGGGCTTGCGACAGACTCATCGCCTGATAAGCATTGATTTTAGTATCACGCAGCCGATTGACCGTGACAGTGGCCTGCTCCGCTTGCTGCTTCTTGGTCGCCTGAGGCGCCACATCTCAAAGGCAGTGTTCATTCTGGCGGGATTCTCAAGCAGACCATCGAGCTTGCCATGTTGGTTTGCCTTTTGATGAACTGCAGTCGGTCAGGATCACCACCTAAAATGGTGTCCGGAATGACCAAGCCACTACAGAATTAATTTATCCTCTCGCAACAGCGCTTCCCACAGGTCAGCTGTACCCTGATACGTATCAACCGCTTTATAATGAGTCGTTGCATGTAATTGAGCGTTACGCCCAAGTCGAATGACAACATCTGGCATAGCATTCAGTTCTACCAATACTCGGGCAAGATCATCAGAGTCGTTTGGATGATATTTACAGCAGTTCACACCATCAATCAGGTGCTGATCCCACCAGGCACCATCAGTTGGGATAACCACGCATAATCCTGCCGCCATCGCTTCCAGAATGGAGAGCCCAAACGGTTCTTGATGACTAGTAGAAACAAAAATACCGCATTGAGATCTTATCTCATCAAGATTATCAGGACTTGAGTACCAGCGGGTATCCGGCAACTGGGGCTGGGGCTGACTGCATGGCAGACGTGTTCCCATTGGCTGAAGATAGCAAACTATCAACTCTGGACGGCAGCTAGATATCTGTTGATGGGCGGCCAATATTGTTTCCAATCCCTTCCATTTCAGCAAGGACGCTGCCCACAATATACGAGCACCTCCCGATGTCGTCGTAGGCCAGTCAACGTCACTCAAACCATTTATAAATGACTTCCAATGTGATGGAAAATCAGTTTCGCCAAGCCGAAGTATTAACGCCTCCAAAGAGCGACGTGTACTTTCCAGATAAAATACAAGATTCGCACGCTGCAATGCTCTGGCTGAGAGGCCAGAACACCCCACAGGCCCATGGATCATCTGCACCACCCGACACTGCAACCAGCGGGCAGCCCAGTAACAGCAGAGATCGACCCCGGGCCCTGATGCTGCCAGCAAGCACTTGACCGCCCCCAGACGCCATGCCAGCCACAGAATAGCCATGGTCTGCCACCCCTGCTTGAGCAGATAACCCAAGCCTGACTCCCGCCCTTTCAAGAACGGGGGAACCCAAAGCTTGTGATGTCGACAATGAGCCCAGGAAGCCGGATCCTGAGTCAGCACATGAAATGTCATCTCCGGCATACGTTTGGCTAACTCGTCGAGTAATACTTCAGTCGCCACCTTGGATCCACCACGAAAGGGGATAGGATCAACCACGACAATCTTTCCTGTCACTGGCTTCATCTGTGTTGTCATCTTTTTGCTCCCCCCTCAATTTGATAAATTTCGGGTGCCAATACCAGCCAACATCCTCACCCACAATCTTCGTCCTCTAGCGGCAAGCCGTCGCCCAAGCCAACGAAACATCCGTTGATAAGGAAACTGACTCGCACTAGCCCAGCGCCCAGCCAGCGCGTCAGTCCATACCTCTGTTATCTTGTCGACATAAATCTCCACAGTGAAGAGTCGCTCTGCACGTTGCTGCCCAGCATGACCCATTGCAGATCGAAGCGAAGGGTTGCTCAACCTCTGCCAATGCCCAGCCATCTGGATCCAATCTCCCGGTTCAGCCAGCAGCCCATTAACCCCGTGTTCAACCACCTCAGGGATCCCCCCCACCCGGTAGGCACTCACCGGCAGCCCCAGCATGCCCGCCTCGGCCAAGGTAAGACCGAATACCTCTTCGCGAGCACCAGACACCAAGAGATCCACTCCCCCCCGCAAAATAGCGGCGCTATCAGAACGCTCGCCCAGAAAGTGCACCCGCTCCGCTACCCCGAGCTCGACCACGAGTGCCTCCAAGGCTAGTCGTTCAGGACCGCTACCAATCACCAGAAGTTGTACCTCTTCCCCTGAGTTGACGAGTTCTGCCAGAGAGCGGATCAGTAAATCGATCCCCTTTCGTTTGATGAGCGACCCTATCGTGGCCAGAATCAGCCCCCCGGGGGGCAGCCCCAACATGTCGAGCACAGGCCAGCGAGATCCACTGTTGAGGCGCTCACCATCCACGCCATTGGGAATGTGGATCAGGCGAGCATGCTCGCAGCCATCCTCTCGCCAAGCGGTCAGCACCGGCTGGCTCACCCCGATCAGTACATTGGCTTCGTGTACCCGTAAGGTGAACCTGTCTCTGGGCTGATAACGGGCATGCAGATGGCACACCAGTGGCACGGCCATCTCCCGGCACACCCCGGCCAACCACTGGCAGGGGGCGGCGCTGTTGGCGTGTACCAACGTGACACCATGTTCACCTATCAGCGCCCTCGCCCGTTGGCACAAAGCCCGATGAGCGGCCAAATCGAAACGGGGAGCCTGCCACCCGAACAACAGAGTAAAGGGCTCAACCACAGTGTTCACCCCGAGGCGGGCCGCTTCATCCGCCAACATCTGGCTGTTGCACCAGAGCAGAGGCGCAAAACGGCTGCGATCAAGGTGGGCCAGCAGATCCAGCAGGCAGCGTTCGCTGCCGCGGATCCAGTCCTCACCGTAGTGAACCAGCAAAATGGGGGTTGCACTCATTATCCTGCTCCCTTGTCGTTTGTGTCCTGTACCACAGCGGCCGCTTCCCTGGCCTGTTGGACGTATTTGATGGCGGCGACAGCCAACGCCAGCTCCAGATAGATGGGCCAGGTAAACCCTTGGGTCAGGAAGGACCCCGAAATAACAAATCCCACCATGCTGGCCATCACACCCTGCATGGCAGTGATCACTGCAGGAGGCATGCCAGCAAGCTGACAACGCCAACAACTGTGCAGCGTCACTGTGACCATACCAATAAACAGCGCCAGGCCGACAAATCCGGTTTCCGCCAGTACCCCGAACCAGGTGGAGTGCACTGCATGGTTGAGGCCATCCCAGTGGGGACTGTAGAAAAAGTAGTTGTAATAGAAGTTGGAAAGCCCCACCCCCACCAGCGGATGGCCTAACGCCATGCCCCAGGCAGCTTGCCAGGCGTAGATCCGCCCCATGGCAGAAGCATCGATCCCGCTCTCGGCCGCACCGCCAGATGCCCGGTCATTGATCCCTGCGACGGCAAAAAGCACCAGCAACGCCAGGGAACCACAGAGGATCAGCACGGTTTTAGACTTCACCCGCTGCCAGGCAAACAGGCCACAGACCGCACAAATGCCCAGCAAGCCCCCCCGGCTTTGGGTGGCGATAATGGCGGCCACCACCAGCACGAACCCCAGCGCCCCAAGGGCCCGCCCTGCCACGCCGTTACCCTGATTGAGCAGCAAGCTGAGCGAGAAACCGGCAGGAAAGAGCAACACCAGCGCCAGATCGTTAGGATCCCCCAGCACAGAGCCAAGCTCGCGACCAATGGTCACCCGGGTTTCCTCCACCAGCCCGATCCCGCTCGCCTTGTTGTAGAGCGCCACCAGCGCCACCAGACAGCCCGCCACCACGAACACCCTCACGGCCAGGGCAAAATCCCCCGGGGTGCGCACCAGCCAGGCTGTCGCCAGAGTCATCAGGTAGATCTTGCTGTAACTGCCAGTCCAGGTGGCAATCGCCTCGCCCCGGTTGCTGGCGAACAGTACACCGATAGACACCATCACAAAGAAGGCCGTCAACCAGCTCAGGGGCTGGCTCCAGTAGGGTTTGATCCGCCCGGTCAGCAAAATGTGCCAGACCAGGGCGCCAATGGCGGCCAGCGAGAACAGCAGCGGTATCTTGAGGGGATAGAGCTGGGGAAACACCTCATGCAGACGAAAGAAAGAGAAGGTGACAAACCCCAGCACCATCAAAAATGGCCAACGCAGGGCGAACCAGATAGCAGGGATAGCCAGGCCAATCACCGGCATCAGCAGGGGATGAGGCAGACGCCACCATAGCCCCGCCACCAGCAGGCTGACGGCCAGTCCCCACAGTGCATGGCTCAGGCGACCCATTGCCCTGCCCACCACTGACCCAGCCACATCATGGCCAACGACCCAGCGCTACTCGCCCAAAGCATAGAGAGACGATATGGCAACGGCAGCAACCGCTGGCTCACCAGATAGAAGGCCAACGCCCGTACCATATAGACCAGCAGCAGGGTCCAGATCACCCCGCCCACCCCGAACTGCGGGATTGTGAGCAAAAAGCCAGCCACGCCAAGTGCACTGCAGCCCAGATTGATGAACATTTGCGCCTTACTCTCCTCGCCGCTGAAGCAACCGACATTGAGCAGATCGGAAACATTGCGCACCGCCATTCCCAACACTAACAACGGGATATAAGCGATGGCCCCGTGATAGCTCTGCGGAGTGAGCCAGTGAATGAGCAAGGGAGCCGTGAGACCGACCACCCCGGCAGTGGCAAAACCCAACACCGACCCCAACACGCTGTAGTGCGCATTGAGACGCAAGCCATCCGGTTCCTTGAGCAGCATGAAGCGGCGGGGATACCACCAGAGGGCAAAGGGCTGCAGCAAGAGCCCCACCGCCAGCGCCAGCTTGCCGGCCACCGCATAGTAGGCCAGCAGAGTCTCGCCAACCACGTCTGCCAGCAACCAGCGATCCAGCCCGCTCAGAGCAAAGCCAGCCAGCCCGCTCACCACCAGTGGCATACCGTAACGCATCAGGGGACGATAGGATTGCCAGTCAAAGCGGATCCCGCTATCTCGCCACTGCCACAGGCTGAGCAGCAGGGCCAATGCGATGCAGGTCAGGGTGCCGGAGGCAAGCACCCCGCTCACACCCCAGCCCAACCAGAGCCACCAGCCCGTCAGCAGGGACTGGATCACAGCCTTGCCAGCCGTGACCACAAAGAAAAGGCGAGCCTGATTGCGCATCCGCAGCCACGCCAGCGGCACCCCGATCACCCCCTCGAACGGCAGGGCACTGAGCACCCAGCGCACATCGGCCAAACGGGTCTCCGCCGGCAGCAGCCGCTGCACCTGCGGGGCCAGCAACCAGAGCACCACCAGACTGGCCAACGCAATGACCCATACCAGGCCAAACACCCGCGCCACCACTTGTTTACGTTCGGCGTCGTTCTGTGCCATGCCAGCGAAGCGGTAGAGGGCGTCCACCAGACCGAAGCCGAGAATGAGTGAGCCCAGATTGATGATGGTCAGCAACACCTCCAGCTGACCATACTCGCGAGGCAGCAACTGATGGGTCAGCACCGGTAGCATCAGCAGGGAAATGCCCTTCATCAGCAGTAATCCGACCGCGTAATAGAGCATGGCTATCTGGTTCACACCAAGTTTCATAGGGCCTCCCAGCCACCAGGCAACACGCCCTGGGTCATATACCGCCAATGCAAAGGGCACGCCAGACAGCATATATGACGATAATCCCCTGTTTCCCTGAATCCTACACTCACAGCAAAGCATATTAGGTCCAAAATGAGACTGTTATTTGCGTTTTGCAGCACGGATAGCGCAATTTGCATATCCCCCTGCCACGCCCACCACCATCAGCCCCTCATCTGCAGGACGCGCTCGATTGGCGCGATCCATGCTAGTCCCTGACAGGTCGGCCAAACGGCAGATGAGAATAAGGAGACGACACAATGAACAGCATCAGCATGTACCGGATGAAAGCGTGGGCCAAACAGGGCGAGTCGGCGCAAGCCCGCTTTGTATGGCGGTTCGCCAAGGGCGCACGCAGCTGGTCCTTTCCACTGGTTCCTCCTCTTCATCGCCTGCTTTATCGCCTCTACAAGTTGGGCAGCCAGAGCCTCTCGACCCTGACCCGTACCTTTTGGTGGACACCGCTGTTCCAGTCACGCCTGAAAGCGCCCGCCCCCCGCCTCTATCTTTATGGCGGCATCCCCTTTATCAGCGGGCCCGTGTCAATCCAAGTCGGCTCCGACTGCCGCCTCAGCGCCGCCATGACCATCAGCGGCCGCCCGTCGAGCAAGGATCCGCAACTGACGCTCGGCAACAATGTCGGTATCGGTTGGCAGACCACCATAGCGGTGGGTAGCAAGGTGGTATTGGGGGATAACGTACGGATCGCCGGACGTGCCTTTCTTGCAGGTTACCCGGGGCACCCGCTGGACGCTCGGGCCAGGGCCCAGGGCCTGCCTGATCAGGACGAGCAGGTGGGCGACATCGTCCTGGAGCAGGATGTCTGGCTCGGTACCGGTGTCATGGTGATGGCAGGTGTCACCATTGGAGCGGGCACTGTGGTCGCCGCAGGCAGCATAGTGACCCACAATCTACCTGCCGGAGTGCTGGCCGCCGGGGTACCAGCTCGGGTACTGCGCCCTCTCGACACCCAAGATAGCCACGACATCCTCGCGGCCCCCACTCTCACAGAGGAGAACCGGACATGATGCAACCGACAGCACAGCCACAACTGGTGGTTCTGGGCGAAGATTGGGGCCAGCACCCCTCCAGCACCCAGCATATGATCAAGCGCCTGCTGCCGGACTATCAGGTGCTCTGGGTCAACTCCATCGGCATGCGCCGCCCCCGCTTCAATCTGCACGATCTTGGCCGCCTAGGGCGCAAGCTGGGGGCCGTGCTAGGTCTCTCGACCAAGCGGGAAGAGGTGGTACCGTCACACCAGGCGCAACCACGCCCCAAGGTGCTGCCTCCGCTGGCGCTGCCCCTGCCCGGTAGCCGCCTGGCGGGCAGAATAAACGGTCACTGGCTTGCCGCCCAGATCCGCCGCCAATTGCCCGATCTTGACCGTCCTCTACTCTGGATCTCGCTGCCCAGTGCCGTGGATCTGGTCGGCAAGCTCGGCGAGCGCGCGGTGATCTATTACTGCGGCGATGACTTCTCGGCACTGGCAGGCGTCGATCATGATGCCATTGCCCGTTGTGAGGCCAGACTGGTTGAAAAAGCGGATCTCATCCTGGCCGCCAGCCCGGCGCTGGCCAGCCGCTTTCCTCCCCACAAGACCCGACTGCTGAGCCACGGGGTCGATCTCGATCTCTTTATGCCGCCCCAACCGCGCCCGGCGGATCTGCCAAGCGGACGCCCCATCGCCGGTTTTTACGGCAGTCTGAGTGACTGGATCGACATCCCTCTGTTAGCAGAGACAGCCCGCGCCCTACCCCACTGGGACTTAGTGCTGATAGGGCCGCAAAAGACCGACCTTAGCGCCTTGGTGGGAATACCCAATATTCACCTGCTCGGGCCCAGACCTCACCACACCCTGGCCGCCTATGCCCAACACTGGCAAGTTAGCCTGCTCCCCTTCGTCGACAACGCCCAGATCCGTGCCTGCAACCCCCTCAAGCTGCGGGAGTATCTGGCGGTAGGGCGGCCCATCGTCAGCACCGACTTCCCGGCGCTCGATGATTATCGGGAGCTGGTGCACTTGCCCCGCCCCGGTGACAATCTTGCCCAGGCAATCAACCGCGCCGCCTTTGATGAACACGGTCCGGACTGGTTCCAGCGCCATGAGTGGGAGACGCTGACCCACTCCCAGGGATACCATGCCCGTCAGCAGACAGTGGCAACACAAAGCTGGGATCATAAGGTCGATGAACTGAAAACCTGGCTGGCAGCATTGATATGACAGGAGGGGCGGGAATGCGAACTCGCTTGCCATGGATCCCTTGGCTACTGCTGGCACTGTTCCTCATCGGCGGGGAGCCTGTGATGGCAGCGAGCCATCTGGCAGGGCTTGTCCCATTGCCACTGACTGGCGACAAGACGCCCCAGCGCCTCACCTTCGACACAGTCCCCTGGCCCGTCGGTGGAGATGATGAACTGGTGATCGAAGGGCATAATCCCTATTCGCAGACCCAGACGCTCATACTGCGGGCCGATGACGCGGCGTCAGTCAACTATCGCAGCCGGGTCAATCTGGAGCGGGCCATTGCCCCCGGTCCTTTCACCCTGCGCTTCGCCCTGAGCGACTGGCGCACCGCCCAGCCCAGAGCCCTGGCCCTCGACAAGCTGACCAAACTCTATCTTTTTATGGCCGACGGGGCGCCTCAGCTAACAATTCACCGTTGGTACTGGGAGCCAGGATTAACACTGCCCACCGGCACAATTGCCCTCGATCTGGGGGCGGCCGATGCCCCCCGTTTTACCGGTTTTGAAACCCTGGCTCCGGGCGATCCCCGTCTGCTGGGCCACCCCACCCCCATACTGCGCCCCTCCGGCGATGCCCTGATCCGCGATGGCCTGCGCAATCTGGACGGGGTGCGACTGGAGGTGGCCAAGGGCCGCTACCAGCTCACCCTCTGGCTGGATGATCCCGGCGAGTGGGAATACCTGCCCCACCCCTTCGAGCGCAGTGTACTGGTCAATGATGAGCCCATCTGGGCCGAGCAGTGGCAACCGCAAGAGTGGCTGCGCCAGCGCTACCTCGCAGGGCAGTCCCGCGAGGCACTGCCAAACCCGGATCCCTGGCTGCTGCTTGGCGCACCTCAGGGGGGGCCCGTCCATGTCACCCTGAACCACCCCGGCGGCCCGCTCACCATTACCCTGGTGGGCCACTCACCGGATGCAAAATACCTGGCGGGTGTGCTGCTAGCGCCCTATCCGGCACCCACCGGCCTGGCCGACACCCCGGTCGTGGCGGGTCACCCGCGCCACGTCATGCTGGCCAATGCCACCGCCCGGGTGCTGGCCAAACAGCGCCAGCTGTTTTTGGAAAAGTGGACGCTGGCCCCCTCTCGGCCAGCACCAATCCCGGAGAAGCTCAGCCTCACGCCGATCCCGGATGCCTCCCTGACCCTCCAGATCACACCAACGTCGCCCGCCCACGCATTGCAGCAAGCCTCACAACCTGTGCTGGCCGCCCGTGGCAGCCAGCTGCTGCTTGAATTTGCCATCCACGCGGCGACGGATGATCCTGCACCCTTGCTGGTGATCACGCCGCCCGAGACAGCAGGCACACGGCTGGCGCTGACCCCCTATTACAGTCAGTGGCATCTGGTTCGCCCCCAGGCGAGCGGCACCCTGCTGGCCCCCTCGGATCAGGAGCTGGTCGAGGGGGTGGCCGGGCTCACCCTGCGAGCAGGGGTGCCACGGCGTCTGGTGCTGCACGTGACCATCCCCCGCAGCGCCCCTGCGGGTCGCTATCAGGGCAATATTCAGCTGCTCAGCCAACAGCAACTGGTGCAGTTGCCACTGACTATCGAGGTACTGCCGCTGACCCTGCCTGCGGCCAGCAAACCGGTCGGCATCTACGTCGAAGCGCCCCCCTACCTAAGCTGGCTCACGCCGGATCCCAAGCCCTTGCAACAACAGCTTGCCGCGGCGAGTCGCTGCGATCTGGAGCGGCTAGCCCGGCTCGGGATTAGCGGGCTCTCCCCGGCCCTGCCACAGGATGAGGCGGGCATGCGTGACATCATGGGAGAAGCCGCCGGACTTGGCTTTATTCCCCCTCTGCTTGCCTATACCCCGCTCAAACGCTGGGGAGGCGATCCTGCCAGCCAACTCGATCAGTGGCAGAGGCGGCAACAGGCACTGACTGCCAGCGGTTTGCCACCCTTGGCCTGGAGCCTGTTTGATGAGCCGGATCTCGCCACCCTGCCCGCCATCACTGCGATGGCCCGGGAGATGAAGCGCCGGGATCCGGCGGTGATCCGGGCAGGCCACTTCAACCACCCAGGTCAGGTTGCACTGTTGGCAGAGGTGGAGATTGCCCTGATCAACGCAGGCTTTGGTGCCGACAAGGTCGATGTGGCGCGGGTCAAGGCCGCCGGGGCCACCCCCTGGCTCTACAACCTGGGCACCCCGAGAGCCGCCGGTTTCTACCTCTGGCAAAGCGGCGCCGAGGGATATCTGCAGTGGCACGGCCGCATGCCTACCGCCCTGCCTTATGACCCCACCGACGGACGGGAGAGCGACTTTATGTTGCTGGGCCCGCAAGCCTGCGAAGCCCATCGTCTCTCACATGACCTTCTGCTGCTTCAGCAAGCCATCGAGGATCTGCGCTGGCTCGCCTGGCTCGAGCAGGAAGCCCGTTACCAGGTCGATGCCGCCCTGCTGCTACAGCGTCTGCGCGATCAGGTGCCAAGCCGCTGGCAACTGGCCGAGCAGTTGCCAGCCAGAACCTGGATACAGTGGCGCCAGGAGATTGAACAGCTAGCCAAGCGATTGAAAACATTGCAAACTGGTGCCAACTCATCTTCCTGAAGTGACTGCGTATGGCCAATCAGATCCCCCGTGGCACCTGTCGGGGCAGACCACTGCCCCGATGGTTGCCCCTCATGCTGCCGCTGCTGATGCTCGTCGGTTGCGCCCGTCAGGAGCCGGTCAATGAGGCCATGCCCATCCTCAACCAGTTGCGGGATCAGCAGTTGGCCGAACAGCCCCAGTTGCAGCTGCAGTACCAGCAAGAGCAGCCCCTGCTGCAGGCTGATCAGGAGCAGCAGTTGCATCAGTTTCTGGGACTCAAGGATCCGGCCCGGATCGCCCTGGTGAGCGGCCCCGGACTGCAAACAGACATGCTGGAGAGTGCGCGGATAGCGAGCGTACGGCTGACGGCCCTGACCCACTTGCTGGCCTCTCGCGCCATTGAACTGGAACCCCGTTATGACCCCATGCTGGCCCCCAACACCTTGCTGATCCGCATTCTGCCGAGCGATGAACAGGCGCGGGTCACGCCATCGGCGGCGCAATGAGCCCGAGGCAAGCCGTCGGCAAGGCGACGCGATAGAGGGGATAGGGGGTCAGCCCCCACAATTTACGCCAGCCCTGAGTGAGGCGGTATGAGAGCAGCGGCGAGCTCTGGTGAAGCTGGCCTAAAAACATCACCCCCTGACTCATCCCCTCTCCCGCCAGCGTCACTGACATCGCCTCGCGATCCGGCGCCACCAGCATGGCCTGCAGCGTCCCGTCACATTGGGGATGCACCAGCTGATAGCTGACATAAGTGCCACCCAATACCGGCGTGGCTGCTCGCATCCGCCATCCCAGCTGGGCCAGCTCCATCAGCATGGGTTTGGCCCCTTCATTGACCACCCGGTTCTGATAGCGCCACCCCATGGCCGCGGCACTGGCCAGCGCCACCAGCAACAACAGCAGGTATCCCCTAGACATTCCCGCCATAGCGCCCCCTCATAAACAGAATGGCCATCACCAGCCGCATCACATTGACCACCCGTGTCTGATAGCACCATCTCATGGCCCCAACACCGGCGGCGGCACTGGCCAGCGCCACCAGCAACAGGTATCCCCTAGACAGTCCCACCATGGCGCCCCCGCATAAACAGGATGGTTATCACCAGCAACATGATGGCCCACTGATAGAGCTGGGCCAAACTGCCGGTGTGCAGCCAGCCATACCAGCGCAGATCCAGGCTCATCAGCACCAGCCGTAACTGATTGGCCCCGATATAGAGCAGGCAGACCAGCAGCAACATGGGCCACTGCCGGTATAAGGGACGTTCCGGCGCCAACCAGCAGCTGGAGATAAGCCAGGAGAGGGCGACCAGATAGAGCTGGGAGAAGGAGGAACACCCCTTGAGCACGATCAGGGCATGGCCCCCCAACCGCTCGATGCGATTGCCATCCCAGCGCGTTTCCCACCCCAGCAGTTGCAACCACTGGCTAACCCCCCAGGCATCGAGCGCCAGCACAGGGCCGGAGAGCAGGGCAAACACCTGCTGACCCCATAACACGGCCACGGTGAAGGCGAGCACGATCTGCAACACGGCCCGTTCATCGGCACTCTGGTGACGGCGCCACAGTGTGGCCACCAGCAGCAGACAAGCCAGCGCCTTGCAACTGGCGCTGGGGATCAGGATCAGCAGGATAAAGAGGGCGAGCGCAAGCGGGTGCACGCGCCAGGTTGGCGCAACCCGCGATGCAATTTGCCACCAGATAGCAATCAGCAACACCACCAGCACGTTAAAGTGACCCATATTGAGCCACACCATGCCCCACTGATTGGCCAAGCCAAGCAACAACCAGTTGGGTGCCCACTGCCAAGGACGGATATCCATTGCTACTCCTGCCCGTTATCACGTGTCTTATCCGGTATCGCAAGTTCCATGCCTGTCCCGATCAGGTCAGTTAACAAAGATGGCACGTTTTATTCATTCATTCTGCTGGCATTACCGCCAAGGAGAAGGAGTGAGCGATGAAACTCAAACCGTTGGCAGGGCTGCTAGGGATGGTACTGGTGACCTCCCCCGCATACGCCTTGACCCAAGTCGATACCGAACTGCAACTGCTGATGGATGTGTCTGGCAGTGTCACTTCATCGGAATTCAATCTGCAGTTACAAGGCTATGTGGACGCCTTTTATAACCAGGATGTGCAGAGCGCCATCCTCGATACCAGTGGTGGCAAACTCGGGTCCATCGCCGTGCAGATGGTGATGTGGAGTAGCAGCAACCAACAGAGAGTGATGACCGACTGGTTTCACCTCTACGACATGACCTCCATCAATAACTTCGCCGCCACGCTGGATAACCTGGTGCGCCCCTATGCGGGGATGACGGCCCCCGGCTCGGCGATGGCCTTTGGTGGCAAGCAGTTTGACACCAACAACTACACCGCCGCCCGGCAGGTGATGGATGTGTCAGGAGACGGGATCCAGAACAACGGGCGGGATACCGCCACCGTGCGGGATCAACTGCTCGCCTCCGGCATCGATACCATCAACGGCATCACCATAGGTCAGGACTATCCCGACGGGGTGCTACAGGATTGGTATCTCAACAACATTGCAGGAGGAGAGGATGCCTTTGTGATCAATGCCACCCGCTTTGAAGACTTTGGCAGTGCCCTGCAGCTCAAACTGGCGGCCGAGATTGAAGGGGGCATCATTCCGGAAGGCGCGCTGGCCGCCCCCATCGAGGAGATCCCGCTGGCCGCCCAGCTGTTGCTCGGCATGCCGCTGCTGCTGGCATGGCGCTATCAAAAGCGCCGGCAGCCCACCAACAGGCAGCTGGCGCCCGCCATCGGCTAGTTCGTCACCCCGAGTGCAGCGATTAGGGAGCCATGGCTCCCTGATTTTTTGGTTTATCCATGTGCGAATGCTGTGGCTACTAACATCAACTTCCAGTCACACATAAGCTCAATTCTGTAGAACAACCATAGAGTCATATAGTTATCACAGGTTGAGTGCTTTAGCCCTATAATATAGGCCTTTCAACTTCCTTAGGTATTAACAACAATTGGTACGTCAAAATTCTATGCTCCCTACATAACAAATAAGGATTCAACGAAAATAAACAGCACCATACATTGAGGCTCCCGTTGAATTTTTATACATTTTTCGAACCGACATAGATACCACTTACATGGGAAGCACTCTCATACCGTTTAATATTAGTGATTATAAACTTAATGCTTTCTAAATCGTCACCTAATCCTTTAGATATGCGCACCATAAAATAAACGATTCGAGACCATGCTTTGAAGTGATCATCCGTTAACTCCGATGCAACGGGAAGCAAGTTTCCGAATGTATTTAAATCAACATCACATTGGCCACGGATGGCATCAATTTCTTCAGTAGCCAATCCACCTGCCTTAATAAAATCGAATACACTATCTAAGTACTCAATGTTTTGTTCGTGTTCTTCACCATAAAAATTACCAACACGGTACTTGCGAGGTAATGTTTTAAAGCCGTGTCGTAAGAAAAAAATCAGATACTCTCTTAGACGCTTCTCTTTAACGATTAAAATCTGAATTCTGTTTTGCTCCTGCCAACGGTCGACAATGAACAGTATAATGCATAACTCAATCAGCATTCCGGTTAGTTCGGGCAAAAGATTAGCCGAAAAATACTCTACTGGGTTATTTATATAAAACCCTGTTCGGACACATACTAATAAAAGGATGGCAACCACAATGGTAAATGTCCCCTGTTTAGTATTACCTGGCATCCAATTCATTTTTATTCTTTCCCTCTGACTTAGTACAACACAGCATTAAGTACTCAATAACTTCACCAACCGACCTAACTCACTGAAGTACAATACATAAAAAATTTTAATCGCAACAACCAAGCGTTATAGACCTATGTTAAATTTAAATTTAACTCGTGTAAAAGATCACCGCAACCACAAATAACAGGTCCGCTGGTCGATTAGCGAGGCGTAATTGGACGTTTGCGGCATATGTCTCTTTAACTCGCCAAAATCCTCCAATCTTGCCACGTCTCCGCCACCCGAAACTCACTCTCGAACTGGCACCGGTCGGGACGTACTTCCCACATTGACGGGAAGTGTCGCCACGAGCGTCCTATTACGCCTGCTGGCTAGTCGAACCTACGAGTTAAACGAAGAATGAGCTCAACCAAGCTTTTTACCCCCTTAATGCGCTTGTTATATGTTTGACTTTCCTTTCATAAAATAATATTAGCTTGTTGCTGTAGCTTTCCAACATAACTATTTAAAGATTTTTTGAACTTAGGAATGGTTTCAGCTACAAAGTCCCAGTTAAAGCTAAGCAAAGCACTACTCCAACCAACATGAGATATAAGCCCATTTTCATTAGGTTGTTTATCACCATGTTTTACATAAAAATTTTGTTGGTCAAAGTGCGCTCCCTGCTGGTTACGATATGCTTTAGCTTGCTCAATAAACTGGTAAAAGCTTTCTCGAACATCTCCTGAAAATGCCTCTGTAATCACATTATCGATAATGGGTTCCCAAAATGCCTTCTTATTACCAGAAATAACACCAACCTTCCCATAACCATCGTTGAAAATAGTACAGAATTTAATTATTATTTCTTCGGTTATTAATTCATCAATCAGGTGAACATCATGAATATCTGGAAATAGAGAGCCATGCTTATCTTCAAAATCATCTAACTCCGCACCTTCAAGGCGTAAGCCAATTTTTAACCTTGCACGCTCTTCATCATATAATAGGGTAATATTCTGTGGTCTTCCAGAGTTACAGAAACGGTCAACCCGTAGTCTCAGTGCCAAAAGATCACTAATTCTATTAAGTGCTACTTGCCATAAATATAACCTCCCGAGGGTTTCCTTCTCACTCGACACTATATTACCCCTAACATATATGATAAAGTTTTTAATTAGATACAATAAAGCACATAATAGCAATTACATTGCTGACGCCATTAACATGTTAGTAACACATTTAATCTAACTCCACCCCACCACTCGTCATCACAACCAATAAATAATTTTAAAATCACTGCATTACCAACCGGCGCCTGATTTATAAGTGTATTATCAACGCCGGACACTGGTTCCAGTTGTATCACTGCGTAAAACCACAGTCAAGAAACGGAATTAAAATGTGCCACCAAACCTCATATTTATAAACACAACTGCATGGCGCTCTATGCAAACCATATCAAATGGCGTAGCTGGCCAAGAAGCTGACTACACCTTATAAAAAAGGCCTCATCACGAGGCCTTAACAGGAATATGCAAGTTCAGGATGGCTGGCATTGCGCCAGCCTTCGCGGCTATCAGCCCGGCTCTTATGCCAATGGCAGTACCTGACCAGCACTGCTGGCTGGATAGCCCTGTGCGGGCTCGCAATAGGGGATCCGGCTTAGCACAGGCGCATTGACCAGGTTTGCCAACTGATCGGCGCGACGCAGGCTGGTATCCGCCAGCTCGGTCAGCAAGGCCAGACCACAGCCAAGCCCCAGCCCCCCCACCACACCGGCGACCAGAAACAACCAAAGCGGGTAGTTGCTCGGTTTGCCAGGCGCAAACGGCTTGTCGATGACCTTGATCCGTTCGCCAGGCTCGAAGCTGCCGAGCGCCCCGGTCACCTTGGCTTTCTCGTAGCGCAGCAGCAGATCCTGATAGAGGGTGCGCTTGACCTCAAGGTCACGCTCCAGCTCCGCCAGCTGGCGCTCCGTATCCCCTTGGGAATCCACTACCCCGGTCAGTTCGTTGAGTTGCGCCTGCAAACCGGCGACGTTCTGCTCAGCCTCGGCCAGCTGTCGCTTGGCCTGTTCCCACTCGGGCCCTATGGCTGCGTCAGGCTTGCTCTTGAGCCGCGTCAGCTCCTGCTGTAACTGGCCAATTTGGTAGAGCAGCGTCTGCACCTGGCTGTGTTCGTCGCTGTAACGTACCCGCAGCAGCGCCAGTTCGGTCTGCATCTGCTGCAGTTTCTCCTCAAGGCTGCGAGCCATAGGCCCTTGCTGACCAAGGGATAACTGCTCAACCTGGGCTTTGGCCTGTTGCAGCTGGAGCTGGCTCTCGGCGTAACGATCCTTGAGACCATAGAACCGTGCAGCGTTGGCATTTTGCTGCGCTGGCAGGGCGCTGGCGTGCTCACGTTTGAAGTCGGCCAGCGACTGCTCGGCCCCCTGCAACTCAGTGCGACGGCTGTCGAGCTGGCTTTGCAGGAAACGCTCGGAGGACTCGGCTGACTGACGTCCCTTGTTGAGCAGGTTGAAAAAGAAACGGCGCGAGATGGCCTCGAGCAGGCCGGCACTGTTGGCGGCGGAGTCAGCCTTGACCTTTAGCTCGATCACTTCGTCTCCGATCAATTGGATAGACACCGAAGTGGAGAGCCAATCCATGATGGCATCGCGCTTGGCGGGAGGCGTGTCGTCATTCACCAGCCCCCGATCCCGCGCTACCCCGTCCATCACATAGCGGCTACGCAGCATGGCCTCCAATACAGCAAAGCGATCTTTAAGGCTCTCCTGGGTGAGGAGGTCCTTGAGGGTCGAGGCCTGATTGGAGTCCTGCGGCACCATAAAGGTGGTGCGGCTCTCGTACATCTTTGGGGTCATCAGACCGATCGCCCCCCCCACCAGCGGCATGATCAAGATGGGCATCAGGATCAGATAGCGGCGCCGCCAGGCGGCGAAGAGAATGATGTAGAGGTTGTAGTAAAACTGGGTTGGCATGATGTCACTCCCGACAAGACGGCTAAGGCATACAATCAAATGCAAGGGCGGTGCCAGTAGATAGAAAGCGGGCACAATTCTCATACGCCCCCGACCAGTGTTGGTACAGGATTCGCATAGTCACCGCTACGGGGCGAAGGCGTGCTCCATTCAGGACAGGAGAACACCATGCAAATGCTCACTTCACCAGCCCCTTCAGTATCCCTACAGTCCGCCATCGTGCAAATCGTCCAGCACCTGCAACCCGGGGGACTGGAAACCATGGTGCTCAACCTCAGCCAGGCCAACGAGTGCCACCAGCCCATGCACATCATCTCACTGGAGGGCACAAAAGACACGCTGCTGGCAGCCTGGCCAGCCCTGCGTCCCTTTGCCGAGGGGATCCACTGCCTGGACAAGCCAGCCGGCTGGTCGCCCGCCACCCTCTATCGTCTCATCCGTCTGTTGCGCAAGCTGCGCCCGTCAGCGGTACACACCCATCATCTGGGCCCTCTGCTCTATGGCGGACTCGCCACCCGGCTGGCCCGGGTGCCAACCCTGGTGCATACCGAACATGACGCCTGGTATCTGGACGATCCTCGTCAACGCAGGCTCGCAGGCCTTGGGCTGCATGCCTTCCGGCCTATCCTGGTGGCCGACGCCATCCCGGTCGCCAATCAGTTGCAGGCAAGGCTCGGCAAGCTGACCCCATTGGTGATCCCCAACGGCATCGATGAGCAGCGTTTTACGCCCGGCGCCAGCGAGCTGGCTCGCCAGACCCTGGGCTTGCCGCTCGGCGTCCGGCTCATCGGCTGCGCCGCCCGCCTCGAAACCGTCAAGGGCCACGCCCTGCTGCTGGACGCCATGGCCACACTGCCCGATGAGGTGCATCTTGCACTGGCCGGGGTGGGCAGTTTGCAAAATGCATTGCAGCAGCAGTGCCAACAGCTGGGGATCGCCCATCGGGTCCACTTTCTCGGTCTGGTCGAGCAGATGCCCCGCTTCTACCAGGGGCTGGATCTCTTCTGCCTCCCCTCGCTGGCAGAAGGGATGCCCCTGTGCGTGCTGGAGGCCCAGGCCTGTGGCGTCCCCGTGGTCATGAGTGCGGTGGGCGCGGCGGCAGATATCGTCTGTCCAGCGAGCGGCCAGTTGCTAGAAGAACGCGATCCCATCCGACTGGCTCAACTTCTGGCACAAGGGTTGCTCAAGTCTTGTGGCCTGCGCGCAGCCACCAGAGCATTTGTCTGCGAGCAAGGCAGTTTGAGCCAGATGGCTCATGCCTATCAAGCGCTGTACGTCCGTTGAACTGACGGTAACCTTCGACAAAGGAGTATCCCATGGTGTGGATAATGATCCTGTTCTGGCTATGTGCAGCTTTGGTGGTCTACCACCATGTCGGCTACCCCCTGCTGCTGAAATATGTTGGCAAGCGCGCAGGTGGGCGGGTCACCCCCCCGCTCCCGGTGCAACGTGGCTTCAAGGCCGAGGCCAGCGACGCCGCGCTGCCGACCATTACCCTGGTGATGCCCATCTACAACGAGGCGGCGACCCTGGCGGCCAAGTTGCAGAATCTTGCCAGTCTCGACTATCCGGCCAACAAACTCTCCATCCATCTGCATTTTGATGGCTGCAGTGATGAGAGCTACCCCATAGCCCTCTGCCAGTTAGGCGATCCTGCACTGCAGCAGTTGCACATCCGTCTGTTCGACCACCCCTGCAATCGCGGCAAGGTGGCGGTACTCAACGAGGCAATGACCCATATTGAAAGCGATCTTGTGGCCCTCACCGATGTCTCTGCCCTACTCCCCATAGACAGCTTGCTGTTGGCGGTCGCCCATTTTCAGGACCCAGAGATCGGGGTAGTGGGCGAGGCTTATCGCTTCTGGCAGCCCGGTTCCCAAGGGGAAGAGAGCTACTGGCACTACCAGAGCCAGATCAAGCTGTGCGAATCAGCCCTTGGCAGCATGCTGGGCGCCCACGGGGCATTTTACATGATGCGTCGGGAGTGCCTCACCCCGCTGGCCGCAGATACCATCAACGATGACTTCATGCTGCCGATGATGGCCATCGCCAAGGGATACAAGGCGGTCTATGACAATCGCTGCTCAGCCCTGGAGCTCGAGGTATCCGATGCCCTGCTGGAAGCCCAACGGCGCAAGCGTATCGGTGCTGGCAACACACAGCAGCTGCTACGCCTGCTGCCTCTGCTGCACCCCAGATTTGGCTGGGTCGCATTCAACTTTGCCAGTGGCAAGGGACTACGGGTACTGATGCCCCTGTGCCTGACACTGCTGTGGCTGTGTGCGATTCCGCTGGCAACGCAATCCATGCTGTTTCAGGCGCTGCTGGTGCTGCAACTGCTGGGGTATCTGCTGGTCACGTTAATCCATCTGACCCCCCTGTACAGCTGGCCCACTCTGTTTCGCAAGATCCACTATCTGGTACTCGGACATTGGTACAACGGCATCGGCACCCTGCGCTACGGCCTGCGGATGCTGGTACACCCCACCACACAGGAGAGAGCAGCATGAAACACCCAATTCCAACAGCAACACTGGTGATCAAACGCATCATGGATCTGGTGGGTGCCAGTCTCGGCCTGCTGTTAACGCTGCCGCTGTGGCCCTTGATCATGCTGGCTATCCGGCTGGATAGCCCGGGTCCGGTGTTCTTTCGCCAGTTGCGGATCGGACGCAGCCACGAAAGCCATACCGAACTGTTTTTCATGATCAAGTTTCGCACCATGCGCGCCGACGCCGAAGCGGCCACGGGGCCGGTCTGGTGTGGCAAAGGGGACAGCCGGATCACCCGCAGCGGTGACTTTCTGCGCAAAACCCGGCTCGATGAACTGCCGCAGTTTATCAACGTACTCAAGGGCGACATGTCTCTGATAGGTCCCCGTCCGGAGCGGCCCGGGATCGCTAACCGGCTGGAAGAGGCAGTGCCTTTCTTTATCGAACGCACCTATGGGGTGGCTCCCGGCATCACAGGTTTGGCTCAGGTCAATCAGGGCTATGATGAGTCGCTGGATGATGTGCGCAGCAAGCTCGCGTTCGACCTTGCCTACTCGGTCGCGCTGCTCCATCCCTGGCGCTGGCTGGTGCAGGATGTGCATATCATCGGCAAGACGATCGCCATCATGGTTGGCAAGAAGGGGCGCTAATCCCGCCACCCACCTCATCAACAGCCTCAGGCCATTGCCACTGCAATGGCCTTTTTTATGAAGCATCCGACGTGGTCGTGCACGAGGCGACGGCTTGAACGCCGTCATATCGCTACCCATCAATATTGCCGGCGCTCATGTCACCTTGAGCAACGAGCGGTGTCAGGGCCGGCCGATAGCAAGGAACCATGCCCCATCACATAAAAACGAGTGGCAAAAGCCATAATGCCCGCCAGGTAAGCATGTCGCGCCGCTAACAAATCTGTGCTGCTTCGAACGATGCCAAGCCCCACATAGCTGGCCACGATGTCGGCATGACAAGCTACCCGCAGACAAGGGATATGACGTTCGCCGTTGCTGTGGTTATCGGAGGCGACGGGGGATCAAGACTCCCATTGCCGGCGAGGCATCGATAGCAATGCGCAATGCGCGATGGGATCGTCACTCTGGATCATCGCGCGAACTCATGGTGGCTCGCCGGTTTTGGCAAGCGGAGTCTGCGTTTCGAGCGACGCTGGATACCCATCTCGCTTGCAGACGCAGGCATGTGCCCTTATCTGCCTGCACTTGGTTGAGCTGTGTTGTTAGCGGCTCTTATTGTGACTGAATATTTGAAATGTTGAATAACAGGAGCCGCGCCAGGGTGAAAGAGTCCATTTGGCTGAACCCCCTGCCCTGACGGGTATCCAATAAAAAGAGGGAGGCATCATGCCTCCCTCACTCTTTGGCCCTATCCCTCTCAGGTTGGGACTCACATTCTCTTAACTGACTGGCATTATGGCCAAAACCACCCGTTCTTCAGGCACTGTAGACGGCCAGAATATCGGTCACTCTGTGGTTCACGCTGTAACCCCTGGCAATGGTTCTGCGAGCCGCCTGACTCATTCTGCTACGAGCCGTCTCATCGCTGCGCAGCCAGTAGTTGACCAGCTCCGCCATGTCACGAACATGGCCGGGCTCTACCAGCCAACCATTTGATTTGTGATCAATCAGGTTAACCAAGCCGCCCACCGCAAAGGTACAGACAGGGATGCCATGAGCCATCGCCTCAAGGGCAACCAAAGGCAGTCCTTCAAAACGGGAGGTAATACAGAGCAGGTCTATGTTATGCCACTCATGGGCCATGGTTTGAAAGCCATGAAGCTGCACGCGATCGCCATACTGCTGCCACAAGGCGCTCTTCATGGGGCCATCCCCGTAAAGATGAAACTCCCCATCCGGGCAAAAGGCGGCCAACTGACAGAACGCTTCTGGTCCCTTTTCCGGGGAGAGGCGGCCGACAAACGCCACCCGGTTACCTGCAACCGATGCCGGAGTCGTCGGCATGGGCACAAAGTTGCTTATCACCGTACTTGGCACAGGCAATCTGCGAGCGATTGGCTCACTGACTGCAATACACTTCGCAAAACGCGCGGTGAGACGATCCAGCCAACTGTAGAACTTCAGCCAGCCCTCCCCTTCATCACCACTGTGAAAAGTAGAAACGACCTGCTTGCCGCTACACCAGGCGGTAAGCCGACCGAGCACTCCGGCCTTGTAACCGTGGGTATGAAGCAGAACGGATCCCGGCTGGCAAGCCAGCTGCCGCATGAAATCCCGGCTGTTGCGGCACACCCTGTATGGCAACCCAGCCCGCCGGAGCAACGCGATAAAAGGGGTCATACCGTGGTCGGCTACCAGCACTATGGTGACCCCCAGTCCCCTTGCCAGCAGATCGCTGGCGAGGTGTGTGATGTGAACCTCGATCCCGCCGACCTGACGGGCATCAATGGCAAGCCAAACCTGCTGTGTTGGCAACATACATGTTCTCCTTTTGTGGCCCCAAGCCACATCCAGCAGGTTATTGCATAGAACGGGCCAGCCTGGCTGGGAGAGAACAGGATCAGGGGGAGGGACAGGCAATCAGCAGCAGGGTCATGTCATCCGGTGCACTGTCAGCTCTGTCGTCAAACCAGTTGGCGATACGCTGAGTCAACCGATCCAGGTTGGGTTCGTGGCTAAGGCAGATTTGCTGCAACTGCACCTCCCACTGCTGGCGCTCGACAGCATTGCGGCTCTCCAGCAACCCGTCGGTCCAGAACAACAAACGTTCCCCCGGAAGAAGCCGGTGCTCGCAGGTTTCGAAATGGGGATCCGGTCGCAGGCCGGGCAATGGCCCGGTGACGCCAAGCTGATGCATCCCATCCGTTCCTATTAGCCAGGGCGCCGGGTGTCCCGCACTGGCCCAGCGGACCCATCCCTCTTCACCGAGTTCAATGCAGAGGGTGGTGAGCAGGGTCGCCCCAAGCAACGGATCGCTATGGACGGCAGTGGAGAGCGTTGTCAACAGCCGGGCGGGTGAGCACTGCTCGCTTTGGGCCGTCAGCAGACCACGCAAATAGCCAGCATAGGCGTGGGCGAAGAACTTGGCCTCAGCATCGTGCCCCATCACATCCCCAAGCCAGAGCACCCGCTCCCTGACCAGCAGAAAATCCCCCCCGCCCACAGCGGCGGCTCGGGTCTGTAATGCCAGCTGATAACCATGGATACGACTGGCAGGCAACAAGGGACGCAGGGCCGAGGTCATCCGCTGATCCAGCTGATCCCCCCACTGAGACTTGAGCTGGACCGAGCGTTGCAACACCCGGGAGACAGCCAGCAACAGTGCCTGCTTGGTGATGGGCTTGGTCAAAAAATCATCTATGCCGAGCGCGCCGGCCCTGCTCTGGGTCCATTGATCCTGATGACCGGTCAGGAAGATAAAGGGCACACCGCGCATCTTGGGGTCCTTCATCAGCTGCTGACGCAGGCCAAAGCCGTCGATACCCTCCATCTCGATGTCGGAGAGCACCAGAGCCGGGGGCTGGCGCCCTAGCGCCTGCAGGGCTGTGAGAGGATCGGCATAGCTTTCGACCCGATATTGACCGTGAAGATACCCGGTCAGCAAGGTACGCATCACCTTGTCGTCGTCGATCACCGCCACTACGGGCTCCTGCCTGGCACAGCCACGGGCCCGCAACATCACGCGATTACGATTGCCTTGGTGGCTAAAGCTCACCTCATCAAACAGCCGGTATACCAGAGCCAGACCGTACCCCCCCTCCTGCAGTTCGTCCGGTAGTTGTGTCGCAACGAGGTTAGGCTGGGGGCCACCATCGTCGTCAAGCAGAAGACTTAATCCAGATTCATCCTGTTGCAAAGTGAGCCAGAGGTGGTGAGCCGGCGGCTCCGCATACCGCACGACATTGGTGGCCAACTCGCTGAAGCAGAGGAGCCAGTTGGCCTGATCCTGGGAGGGGACCTGAAACAGCGCCAACCCCTGTGCCAAGCGGCCGCGCAGTTCGCGCACCGACTGCAGGGTAGCGGGGGCAGATCGCAACCACTCTTCCATAGGCACTCCCTCAGATCCTGAAATTGAGCAGGGCGCTGCGCCGGCACCAACGCTTGAGCCACTCGGTCAGCCGGTTGTTCGGCAGCCGGTTGAGCTCACGCAAGATCTCGCTGGCAAGCCCGGGGTTAAGGCGATCGTTAAACACGGCACCCATCAGGTTGGCCTCGGCCCGGGTCAACTTGTCCACGGCACGTTGCACCATGGCAGTCGGTGTAACCCCGGCCAACACAACCAGCACTGCGCCCTCGCAAGCCCCGCAGACCTGATCTGCCGGGATATTGCCCCGGTTGAGGGCATTGAGGGGGGAAGTATCAAAGAGCACCACGTCATAATGTTCGAGCCAGCGAACCAGCAGTTGGCGCAGGGTATCCTTGTTGCGAAAAGCCATCAAATCCTTACCGGGTGCCGGCAGCACCGCAAGGAAGTGGCCCCGACTCAGCGGCTCCGGTACATCGTTGGGCCCCCAGGCCTGGGTTGCGGGGCGACCGGGGTGATACAGGTTGAGATCCACCAGCAGTGTGTTGAGCCCATCCGCTTCTGCTCGCCGGGCCAGCGCCTCACAAATGGTGCTGACCCCTTCTCCCCCTTCGGCCGAGGTCACCGCCAATGAGCGGATCCCACGACCCAGGGTGGCGGCATAGAGCGACTCCAGCTCAAGGTACTGGATTGGAATGCTCATCTCACAGGGTTCCCATCAGAGCGACCACCGAGATAGTGGTGAGAATGTCCCGCATTCCCTCCATGAAGATGGCCCAGTTACTGCTCTTGCTATCGGGGATGAAGACGGTGTCTCCTACCCGCAGCACCGGTAGCTTGCTGAAATCAGGCTCCTTGGCAAAACCGTCCAGATCGAAGGTACGAGCCTGATCCCCCTGCCCGCTCACAGCCATGTTAATCACCACAATCTTCTTGATGTAAGCAGAGCTGGTTGGCCCACCGGCCTCCGCCAGCAGATCCAACAGGGTCATGGAAGAATTGAAGCGATAGCGGCCGGGTCGGGCAACAGCCCCTAGCACCCGGATGGTGTCCTCCTTGGGTTCATCAAGCCAGGGGCGGTTTTTCTCCGGCAAGTAAATGGAGTCACCTGGCAGCACCTTGGGCAGCAGGGTTTCATCACCGGTCTCGAAGTAAAGGGCCAGATCCAGCTTGCTCACCCGTGCCGTACTACCATTGCGATGGGCGATGCGTACATTGCGCAAGTCCGCCATGGCGCTAGGACCATCGGCCGCGGAGAGTATGTCGATAAAACCCATCTGATCGTTGAAAGCGTAGCGACCGGGAGCGCCAACCTGGCCGAATATATAGATGGAACTGTCCGGTGACTGGCGTACCCACTGAGATTTGTTGTCGCTGGGATCGGTGGGCAGCTCGGGGATCATGATGGTAAAGCCGGCATGGATCGTTGGCAGGCTGGCGAGCGCGCCCCCCTGATGCAGAAACTTGTCGAGATCGAAGAGGGTCGGAGTTGCCATCCCCCCATCCGCCTTCAGGATCTGTACTTTGGCAATGTCGGCGCGCTCATTGGGGCCACCGGCATGGGCAATCAAATCAAGCAGAGACATCTCATCAGACCATTCATAACGACCCGGGATACGTACCGCCCCCATCACCATCACCGCCCGTCCGGGCGCCACTTTTAACCAGGATTTCTCGTTAATATCGGTCTTTTCCGGGACAAAAATCGCGTCGCCGGGTTTGATTTGAGGCAGCGCCTTTTGCGTACCTTCGGTGTAAGCCTGCAGATCGATCGGTTCGACCGACCCATCGGTGCGCAGTAAGCGGATTTGGCGACTCTCGGCATAGCGGGTCGGACCGCCAGCGTTGGCCAATATGTCGAGGAAGGAGTCCCCCTCCCGCCCCTCATAGGCGCCAGGTTTGAACACCTCTCCCATGATGTAGATGGTGCGAGCCCCCCGCTTGATTTGCTCTTCATCCTTGGGGATGAAGATGGTGGCCCCGGGGGCCAGAGTGGGCAGCAACTTATTGTTACCCGAGTCCAGGTAGGCTTTGAGATCGAACAACTCGGGGGCATCGCCATTGATCACCCGGATCCGCTCCACCCCTGCAAAACGAGTCACCCCTCCGGCCCGCATCAGCAGATCGACGATAGAGTTGCCACTTTTAAAGCTGAACGCACCCGGGCTGTTCACCTCGCCAAAGACCTTGATAGCCTTGCCGGTGTCACCATCCCCCCCTGCCGCCAGGGTTGCAGCATCAAAATCAATCTGGACGTTGCCGATGAGAGGAGAGGCTGGCACGAACACCACATCGAGGGATTGCAGCGGGGGCAGCAAGCTGGCATCGCCGGTATCGAGATAGTGCTTGTAGTCGAAGTTGGAGACGGTATCGCCACGACGTACCTGCATGTTGTTGAGCTGGGCACCCGGCACCAAACCACCAGCCGCATCGAGCGCCATCTGTACATTGCCATCGGGTGCCAGATCATAGCTGCCTGGCTTTTTGACATACCCCATAACACTAATGAGCAGGCGCTTTTCCAATAGCGTGACAGTCAATTGTGAGAGGTTATTGTAGATGGGCTTGAGGGCAGTACGGATAATCTCATCCGCCTGCTGGAGCGTTTTCCCCCCCACCACCACAACACCCACCTCGGGGAGTTTCACTTCCCCTTGCTTGTTTATCTGGAAAGGCTGGTCAAAAGCGGCCTCCCCTGGCTGCACTATCGCCAGTCGATCCCCGGGAGCCAACAAGGTGGTCGCCAGCAGCGGACAGGCAAACAACAAGAAAACAAAACAAATCAATCCTTTGATAGCGCCCCGATTCATAAACATCCTTTTGCTTGTTACGTGTGCCTCCACTGACGCAAGGGAAGCCCCGACCAATCTGTGCTACAGCCTTCGCTGACTCTCTCTTCCAGATGCAAACGTACCTGTTGTAACGATTGTGCCAGCATCGTCTGACGCCAGGCAACCTCTGACCAGAGTCGACCATGCATATCCCGCACGATGTCAACACGTTGAGATTGCAGCTGTTTCAACCCTGCGGGCATGCACTCACGCAGATTGGCTTGCTTCAATGTGGCTAGCTGCTTATCTAGCTCCTTTTGACGCTTATCATAATGTAACCAGATCCGCCGTTCATCCTCGTTCCGTGGCAATAGGGTAGGCCTTACCTCGGCAAGTCCCCCATAACCTTCAGGTGGCCACTGGGCGCAGCCGGATATCAGCAAGCATATCCACAAGGTACACCACCTTTTCATGATGTTGCCGCCATCATGCCGCAAGAGAGCATATAAACTTTGATACTCTCATGGCACGGGATGACTCTGTCTATATGTAACATTTCCAATAGGTCATGGGGTTGACCTGGGCCACAAATAAGCTCCAGACGATGACCTTTCATAAGCAATCTTTTATACAGGAAGACCAGGGCCCCAATACCCGATGAATCAATAAAATGAACGTCACGAAGATCGGCTAGTACATCACCAGAGTACTCTGATAACCGCTCGAACAAAGGCCGTAATTCGCTGACTGCCATCGCATCGAATTCATTCTCCAGTGCGATGACTTGGGTGTCATTGAGGGTGTAAGTCATACTTTCCATGTTCAGCTCCTTGTTTATACCTAGACAGCTCACTTTCACGACAGTTGAAGCAATGCAAAGGCTGTGCCGGATCAATAAGCCCCATAAGCTCCTAATCTATCGCCCATAAAAAGCTCCACCTGAGACACCAACCCCCATTTTAGTTACTAATTTGCAACATGAATCCGCCTTTTGTTGCAAAGTGCAATGAAACTGGAACCAATCTCCTACCTCCCTGCCCGGCCAAGCCGCAAACCGGCGTTTCTCACAGATCGGCCCGTATATTGCTTACTCTCCCTTGCCGATGCTCACCATTGCCAGTATCAGCTTCGAACGGATTGATGGAGGAAGATATGAAATTCACCTTGTATGTCGCACCGCTTCTGGCCACCCTCTGCGGAGTCGTGCAGGCCACCCCCTCCCCCGACAATGCCCTGCTCAGAGTAGAAGGGAGCATCACTCAGCCCAACTACCAGCAATTGGCCTTGTGGGATAGTGCAATGCTGGATCAACTGCCCGAATACGAAATCAAGACCCACACCCCTTGGTACGACGAGGAGAAAACCTTCCGGGGTCCGCGGCTCAGTGACCTACTGGCCAAGGTCGGCGCCAATGGCAAGCAGCTAACCATCACCGCCCTCAATGACTATTCCGTCCAGATACCCGCCAGCGATGCCAGCCAATACCAAGTGATCCTGGCCCGTAGCATCAATGGCAAACCCCTCTCGGTACGCGACAAAGGGCCACTATTCCTCATCTATCCCTTTGATCAATATCCTGAGCTTCGCAACAAGCTCTACTACGGTCGGGCCATCTGGCAGATCAGCCAGATCAAGGTGGAGTGAGGTATATCATGCGATCCATAGCTGCGAGTCAGCGATCACTGTTCGTGGTGCTCTGCGTCCTGTTGCTGGCCTTTGCCGGTATTGGCACCATCCAGTATCGGCAATTCCAGGACCTTCATCGCAGTACCACCCAAGGTGAAGACAACGTCATGTGGAACTATTTTCAGCTCTACAACGAGGCGTTGCGCTTTCAAAACTCCCTGCAGCATGACTCACAGGCTAAGTTTCAGCTCAGGTACGACATCATGGTTAGTCGCATGGACCTGATTCTGGAGAGTAAGGATCGCACCCTGTTGCAAGAGACCCAGATATACCAACAGGCCAGCAAGGCGATCCTCAGTTACATTGCTCTGGCCGATATCTGGCTTGGACCAGATAAGGTCACACAACTGGACCAGACAGCGCATCAACAGTTAAACCAAGAACTGGAACAACTGCTCCCACTGCTTCATCAACTGACACTGGAGGTCAACCAGCAGGCGACCTTATTCGACGTCATCCGGCGCGATGGAGTGCGAGAGCAGATCATCACAACCACACTGATCGCTACATTGCAGTTTGCCTTGCTGTTTGTGCTGGCCCTGCTCATATGGCGCCAAATGAACACATCCTATCTGCACCACAAACTGATGCAGCAACTCAACGAGAAGCTACTCCAGGCCAACCGTGAAGCAGAAGCCGGTCAGCGGGCCAAAAGTAGTTTTCTGGCCAATATGAGTCACGAAATCCGCACCCCCATGAACGGCATCCTTGGCATGTTGTCACTGCTGGCAGATAGAGAAATGGCCCCCAAGGAACGGGACTATCTGGAGACTGCTCGGGAATCGGCCAACCACCTGCTGGGACTACTCAATGACATTCTGGATATTTCCAAGTTGGAAGAGGGCCGGATCGAACTGCTCCTCGCACCCCATCATTTACCTCATCTTTTGGAAGATATCCGGGTGCTGATGCAGAGTAGCTGCGACGAAAAGGGGATCAAACTAAACCTGACGCTGGCCCCTGAGACACCAGAATGGCTGATGATGGATCCCCTGAGGGTACGTCAGATACTGTTCAATCTCCTGAGCAACGCCATCAAATTTACCCATCAGGGTGAGGTCAATATCAACATAGATAGTCGGCCACTGGATAAAGACTGCCATTCGATCAGGATTTCAATCCAGGACACAGGTATTGGCTTGAGCAAGGATCAGATAAAAAACCTATTTCAACGCTTCTCCCAAGCCGATGTTTCCATTACCCGTCAATATGGTGGTTCCGGCCTTGGCCTGGAAATATCCCGCAATCTCGCGCGTTTAATGGGAGGCGATATCTCGGTCGAGAGTCAAGATGGATTTGGAAGTACCTTCACCTATATCTGGCCTGCCCAAGCGACCATACCTTCCATTGTTTGCTTACCCTCCAAGTCAGTTAATCAGGAGAGCTATCGTATTTTGCTAGTGGATGACAATGCCACTAATCGCAAGGTAATAGGTGCCATGCTCGATTCTGTCGGCCATCAGGTCACACTGGCGATACAAGGAGAAGAAGCATTAACAAAGTTGACACAAGCTACGTTTGATCTGGTATTGATGGATGTCCAGATGCCTGTCATGGACGGCTTGGCGGCTACCACCCAGATACGACAATCCTCAAAACCTTGGGCTAACATTCCCATTATTGCGTTAACTGCTGATGCCATGCCAGAATCCAAACAATACTATATGTCACATGGTATGAATGGTTACATTACCAAACCGGTAAATAAAGACGTACTTATCAGCGAAATAAATAAACATATATTTAGAAAGAAAATGTCAACTCAAAACCTAATGCATATATCATCATTGCAGTGATAATATCCCCATATCGGGGTAATGTTAAACATCCGGTCATGCCTCCGTTCTGTTGATAAGGCATGGTGATGATTTTGAGACTCAGTTATTTATGGCATGGTTCACTGCCCTCGTTGCCACTCCGACCGCGTATATCGCCACGGTAAGACCCTTGCCTATCCCCACGTTTTTCAGCTCACTTATATGACGCGTGTAAACCTGGCGTTAAAGCGAAGATTGTCGAGATGGTGTTCAACGGCTCAGGTGCCCGTGACACAGCTCGCGTCCTCAACATTGGTATTAACTCCGTCCTGCGCACCTTAAAAACTCGCACCAAGGCACGTAACTACCGAAAAGGTTGTGTTGGATGATGTGTCGCTTATTGGTGAACTGGATGAGTAATAGGCCTATATTGGCAATAAAAAACATCGACATTGGATTTTTTATACCTTTGATACCCAAAGAACATGTGTTGTTGCCTACACCCTGGCCAGCGCAGCGATGACACATGCCGTCGATTATTGAGCCTGTTGGCTCCCTTCCAACTTGACTTTATCACCAGTGATAACTGGGGAAGCAACGCCAGAGCCGTCGCACGCGAGAGACATCTGACCGTGAAAATATTCACGCAGCGTATCGAGCGTCACAACCTGACGCCCAGAACGCGCATCAAGCGCCAGGCCCGTAAACCATCTTTTTCCCACTCTTTTGAAATCCATGAGAACGTCCACCACTTCAACTGATTGGAGGCATTACGACATGAAATGACACCCAGCCTTGACAGCGGAAAAACTTGTCCTATGATACGTCGATACTTCCCTTCTATCAGACAGGTTTCATATGCGAAGTTATCTTGTCGGCTTAGGGTCGGTGTTACTTTTGTCGACGACTACCCTCCATGCGGCGTCACCCACTAATGATACAGAAAATAACCTTCATTGGTGGGATACCTTTACCAACAACGTAGTAAAAACGAAGGAAGAGCCACAACATTACGAACTGTATTTGCCTTTTCTTAGTTGGCATAACCGCCTGCTATACGATGAGACAGATCATTACAATGAAATGCCATGGGGGGGCGGCATCGGCATATCACGCTATGACGAACAGGGTAACTGGCATGCACTGTATTCCATGATGTTTAAAGACTCCCATAACCACTGGCAACCGGTTGTCGGCTATGGGTGGGAAAAAGGATGGTATATGGATGACGATGAAGATGTTCGTCTAGGTTTAGGGTTTACGGCAGGGGTAACTGCACGTAAAGATATGGGTAATTACATCCCTCTGCCGCTTGTGTTACCACTTTTTTCTGCGAGTTATAAGCAAATAAGCACGCAATTTACCTATATCCCGGGGTCAAAAAATAATGGCAACGTCCTCTTTGCCTGGTTACGCTACACTTTTTAACTTGGCTGTGTAACGAAACAATTAAGGACACCCACCTTTCTGAGCCAGCCACTGCTAGGCTGGCTATTTCCCCTATCAAAAATACTGACTCCAGAAAAAAAGTCTACATCAGGCGGCCGAACTGCTGGTAATGCGCCCGGTCTAAATAACTGATCCTAATAGTGCTACACCTTTGCTGTTCCATAGCCATGCCTAGGCTGTGTTCTCAAAGTGCTGGTTTTCTGTCCACCAATAGTTCCCGCAAGTAACGAAGGCAGAAAGCCAGCTTGATAAAAGCTGCAAAACTTACCGCCAGCTTTTCATACCTCGTTGAGGATCGGCGAAACTTCTTCAGCCATCCGAAGCACCGCTCGACCACATTTCTCCTGCGATAACGAGCGTTGTCTAATACCAGTGGACGCCCCTTATGGTGCCGCTGCTGGTCGCTACGTTGCGGGATGACCGCTTTTATCCTTCTACGCCGGAGTTCGGCCCGCAAAGCCCTGCTGCTATAGGCCTTATCTGCGGCAAGATACGTTGCCCGCGTGCGATAACGGCCTGATGAAGTCGGTATCCTTGCCATGGCCAACGCACTTGTCGCATATCTGATTTCCGCTGATTGCCCCGGCGAAAGGCAGAACCCCAGCGGCAAACCATGACCATCAGTGACCAAGTGAATCTTGCTGCCAAAACCGCCACGTGATCGACCAAGAGATTGATTTACCTGAGTGTTTTTTTACGCGCTCCAGCAGCATCTTTGGATGCCCTGACATTGGGGCCGTCAATGCACCACTGGTCGAAGTCGATAAGACCTTCCTCACATTGAGATGCCGTTGCAGCGCTTCAAGGATGGCATCGATGCGGCCTGTACTCTGCCAACGTCGAAAGGTGTTGTAGACCGAACTCCATGGGCAGAAACGTTCTGGCAAATCTCGCCAAGGAGCACCGGTGTGGAGTATCCAGAGAATGCCATCGAGCACCTGGCGTGGCTCGCGAGTAGGGCGTCCGCTTATGCGGTGATATGGAAAAGGGGTTCAATAAGCCCCCATTGTGCATCGGTCAACTGATAGCGACGGGACACTGCATAGGTCTTAAGCTGTTGAGAAGATGTGAGATTATATCTTCATCACTTTAAGAACACAGCCTAGCCCGCCAGGAATCGCGGATCAACGCCAGCCATCTGGCATCTTCCTTGGCATGGTCAGACTCGGGTCGGTGCAGTCATTGGTAAAAACCGGCACGGGCAACTTGCAACACATGGTCATCAGCGGCCAGGTATGTCGATGTTCGTTCATGCAGCGGTACCTTACTCGGACTCCCTGGCAAAGTACCGCGCGACTTTTTTTAGAATATCTCGCCCTTCCTCTGTGCAACTCATTTGCCCCCCAGTGCGAAGGATTTCGCTCTTGGCCTCGATCAACTCGGCGGCCTGTTTCTCCGAGTGATTTGGGCTGACCGCTTGCACCCATTTGTACAAGCTGTGGCTGGAACCCCCTGCCGGGCGGAAACCTCGGCCACAGAGTCATCACGTTCAGTGAACTGCTTGACGGTTTCTTCTTTGAATTCAAGGGGGAAATGCTGTGTGCTCATGGACATCCTCCCATGCTCAAATCATAGGGCAGGGTTGCCTACAGGAGGTGGGCCAGTCCAGCGAGGCTCACGAGGTATCTAGGGAAGTGGGGGGCGATTCAATCTGCAAGTGCGAGTGACGCAATGACCCAATGACCCAATGACCCAATGACCCTATTGTATTTTCCAACCCAAAAAAAGATCAAAAACTCCACACGCAAGATTTCCATATGAAACTACCCTGTAGGAGGTGGTGTCAGAGCCACCCCTGCCATGAGCTTGCCGCTCACCCCGCTTTTCGAAGGAGACTCGTTATCTCATGGCTTTACCCACAGATGCTCCCAGCGAGGTGAAGTGCTAATGAATAGTCCGAAATCCCCCAATGGAAATTGCCAGATCGACCCCATCACCAGCCTGAAAGAGATGTTCGTCGATCAGGTACAGTACGGGCGGATCCAACAGGGCCAATGTCCAGCAAGACGTCCTGTTTTCTTGCGGTTGCACGGCGTGGCTCATGGGCGTTTCGAGATCGTTCCGAATTTACCGGAGTCGCTGCGTGTCGGCATCTTCGGTCAAAGGGAGTCTTACCCGGCATGGGTACGGTTCTCCAGCGACATCAAAGACTCCTTACCGGACTACCAAAGCACGGTTGGAATTGGCATCAAGCTGTTTGACGTCGTAGGCACAAAACTACTATCGCCGGACGAGGCGGCCCCAACGGCCGACTTCATCCTGCAGAACATGAACGTGTTCTTTGTCGACAACGCGCAGCAAATGTGTGAGTTCACTCGGGCTTCGCTGAACACGAAAGAGGATCATGACGCATGGCTGGCGGAGCACCCGGAAACAGACCGCATTCTCAAGGCGATGAAGAAAGAGGTCCCGACCGTCCTTGCATCCGAGATGTGGAGCGTGATTCCGTTCCGTTTCGGCGATAAGCGCTATTGCAAATACAAACTGGAACCGGAATGGATTCCTGAAGGAACCGAACCTGACCTGCAGGACCCTGGCTATCTCCAGCGGGACCTACAGCAACGCCTAGCCAACGGCGAGGCCCGACTCCGTTTCATGGTCCAGCTGCAAATCGACCCCCTGTCCATGCCACTGGATCAGGCGATGACAGAGTGGAGTGAGAAAGAGTCCGCCCCCATTCACGTGGCCACACTGATCCTGCCGCAACAGGATATTTTGGCCCGTGGGCAGACCGAGTATGGCGAGACCCTGTCTTTCAACCCATGGCGTACCTTGCTGGAGCATGAACCGGTCGGCAGCATCGCCGCTGCCCGCAAGGTGGTTTACCAGGCTTCCGCCACCTTGCGCCGCGATGTGAATGGCCAGCCGCTCGGCGAACCGGAAACGCCCCGCTCGGCCGCCATCTGGCCATCGGCACGTGGTCCGATTGTACGGGCGGCCATTCATCCTGGCATCGGTATCGCTCGAGTGGGTACCAGTACCGAACCAGATGGCTACTTCCTCGGCCCGGAGGTAGTGCATCCGGAACTGACCATGGCGGGTGAGCACCGGGACCACCATGGGGCGCTCAAACGCCAGGCTGCGATCTTCCGTATTTATGGGTTGAACGCCGCCGGCGAGGTCGTCGACGAGCTGACCTCTGACAAAGCGGACATCCACTGGCACGCACATCTTGCCAATCGCAAGGCTCAGTGGTACCAATTCAAGCAACCGATGGATATTCCGGATTCAGCCACCTTGGCCGTTCCGTTGCGCAACCCGAACCTCCAAGGCTACGACCGCTCTTGCCTGGTGATCGACCCGGGCGAACGCCACATCTCCGGGATCAATAAGCAAGGACCCGAATACCACTTCGACAGCGGACAGTTCATGGGCGTCAACGTCCCACTGGGCGAGCTGCGCACTGACGACAAGGGCCGTCTGCTGGTGCTCGGCGGTCATGGGCGTTCCGCATCGCCCGAGGGGCGTCCAATCTACGACCCGACTGCCCCGGACAGTTTCAATAATGCGGCCGACTGGTATGACGACGTATCGGACGGCCCGGTTTCCGCCACTGTCTACCTTAACGGGCAGAACATCCCGGTCGACGATGCCTGGGTGGTGGTCGCTCCGCCGAACTTTGCACCAGATGTGATTGGCTGGCGCACCCTTTACGACCTGCTGATGGACACTTACATCGAGAGCGGCTGGCTTCCCTTCCCAGAAAAAGTATCGTTCAGCAAAGATGTCCTCCCCGCCCTGCAACGCCTTAGCAACCTGCAATGGGTGAATCAAGGCTACGCCACTCTCTTCGGCAAGGGCGGGCAGTTCGATTTCGACGATCCTAAGCTGATTGCCAAACTGGCCCATTGGCCGGAAAGTGTCGACCAGGATCCATACCATGAGCTTCGCCAAATCATTTACAACAGCTTCCGCCTCTCCGGCCAGACCGCGGTGGACCCACGCAGCTGGCCTTGGCAGTACGGGGATGTCGACTTCCCAACCTCGGCCCCGGACCGAGACAAGCCAATTTCCCCAAGCGCGTATCTGTCCATGTCTAAGGTTCGTAGCAAGCTCCTGCAACGCTGGGCATCCGGCGACTTCGAGTGCGACTGGCCTCCCAAGGAGGAGCCCGCCCGCGAGCTGAGTCAAGTTCCTCTGGCGGAGCAACCGGACATGCTCGACAAGGCAGCCCTGCACTTTTGCCTGGCCGATGCCTTCCATCCCGGCTGCGAGCTGCCATGGATCATGCGTCATGCCAGCCTGTACCGTGCGCCGTTCCGGATCCGCGCGCTACCGAAAGAACAAACGGCCCCCAGCGACTACGGTAGCAAACTGACCCAGTCGATCGCCCTACAGCCCGACGGTCCCGTGTATGCGCAACCTGCAGGTGGCCTCACTCGCTGGATGGCCCTACCCTGGCAGGGCGACTCCGCCTTCTGCCGCTCGGGTTACGACATCAAGTACGACCCGTACCTGCCGACGTATTGGCCGGCCCGAGTACCCAATCAAGTACTCAGCCTGCGCAACTACCTCAAAGTGATGGACACGAGTCTGCCTCGCGATGAACGTATTTTCGCCTTCCGACAACGCGACAACTGGCTGGCCCCGGTTCTGGGCACTCTGAGCAATCCCGCCAAGCCGCCGCAGGTCATGCTGAACATGATCAACCAGTTTGGCGAAATGGCTCTGGTCGAGGCCCGACCCGGCATTGAAGACGATCCGGACTTTCCCGCCGTGATGTTTGTCGCGACATTGCCCGGCGAGTCGGAGCAGTCGCCACACATGGGGACCTTGTTCGACCACACGCTGGCAGGCAGTATCGAGCAAAACCACCAGCTCCTGCGGGCCGGCTGGCTCAGCCACCAACAGCTCGAGGCGTTCAATGAGGTGTTCAAGCCATGACGACGTGGGATGTCCTGGTCGTGGGGGCCGGCCCGGCTGGGTCGGCCTGCTCGAAATGGTTGGCTGAAAGGGGCCTCGGAGTCTGCATTGTGGCCCCTCCTCGCTCCGGCATTCGGGCAGGCGAAAGCCTGCCCGGTGCGGCCTACCCCCTGTTGCGCGATCTCGGCTTGCTAGCCGCCTTGCAGCAAAGCTACGCATGCCCTTGCCATGGCAATCTCTCGGCATGGGGCAGTGAAGACCTAGTCTGTACAGACTTTATCCGGGACCCGAATGGTATGGGCTGGCATCTGGAACGCGAAGGCTTCGACCTTGCGCTTCACCAAGCGGCCTTGGCCTCGGGCGCTGTCCACGAGCCATTCCGAATAGAAACGGTCCGACGCGATGGCGGGTTGTGGCAAGTTGGCCTGTCTGATGGACGCATCCTTTCATCGCGCTTTCTAGTAGAAGCCAGCGGCCGCAGCAGCATCATTGCTCGCCGCCTGCGAGTCCCACGCCATCAGGACACGCCGCTGGTCGCGCTATATGCCTGGGGGCAAGACCGAGGACAAGACCAAAGGAGCTTGGTGGAATCAGCCTCTGTGGGATGGTGGTATAGCGCGTCGGTCCCCGGCAATCGCCGGGTACTCGGCCTACACGTGCAGCGGGAGTTCGCGGCCCACATCCAGCGAAAGCCACAGCTATGGGCTCAGCAGCTGGCAATGACTCGGTACATGCGCGAATGGTGCGATGCCAACTCGGACTGGACTGAATTGCAGGCCTATGCAGCGGGCGGGGCCTATCTGGAAAGGTTTGGGGGAGAACAATGGCTAGCCATTGGTGATGCAGCCCTCGCGATGGAACCACTCTCTTCCCAGGGGTTGTTCAACGCCCTGTACACCGGTTTGCGGGGCGCCCAGGCAATTGCCGCCTCCCTTCGCGGCAACATGGTCTTGCACGCCGATTACTGTTCGCGATTACAGCACGTACGCCAAGCCTACCTGCGACATACCTGCTTGTTCTATGCTGCGGAATCCCGCTGGCCAGACCAGCCATTCTGGAAGGAGCGGCATACACAGTCTCTGGTAATGCTGAATCAACAGCAGGACTCAAGCATGACGCTTAACGAGACAATGCCGCACAGAACCTCTCAAACTGAGGTACTCAGCACTCCGTAGACACCCCGAAAAAGCTCACTCACTTGGCGAACTGATTCCAGTTCGCCCCACTGTGCGCCGAGCCCGGCTGTGAGATGAGGTATTTAAGGCGGCCATGCTGCAAAAGCATGGCTATGCAATCAATGTGGCTTTCCCATGCTCGACAGAGGACACCGGTCTCGCCGTCGAACCTTGGCTACTCCTACGATAGATATTTTCCAGAATCGAATCGATCTAGCACAGGTTCTGCTTAGTCATACCGAACTGGTGAGACCGGTAATCCCCCCGAAAATCTGACATTGCCATTTTGAACCCACACTTTAACCCACACCTGTCTTACATCCCTTAAGATAGCTTTAGACAAGAATGGATAATTAAAAGATACAAATCAATCGGATAGCATTACCCATGGACAACGCTAAACAGCATTAGACAGGCAGTATGATAATCCGGCATGAACTGATCTCGATCAGACCTGCTACAGTGCAGAAAAAGGCGTATTCCAGCGATGGGATACGCCTTTTTCTATTCCCGGTTGTCTTTCATGGCAGAATCTCATTCCGTCGCCAGCTTGATACCGATCCCCACGAAGAGTCCCCCCATCAGACGGTTGAGACAAGCTCCCAGCCGGGCTGGCAACCTTACCTTGCGACTTGCATAGGCCGTTGAGAATGCCAACAGATGACACCAGATCATGCCATTGAAATTGAAGATGCAGCCCAGCACGATGAAGGCCAGCGCCTTCTGCGGCGCATCGGGGGCGATAAATTGGGGCACGAAGGCGAGGAAGTGAAACCTGGGACACCCACCTTTCTGCTGAGGCGTGGACGGCCCCCGTGGCGAAGGCTGTTGGGGGGGCAGGCAGAAGTGGCGCAAGGATTTCCAGAGCTGTTTACTGATGATTTTTCATGTCATGCCTGCTCGATGGGAATTGGCATCGTTCGAATCAACTCGATTTTGTTAGCGGCTCTTAATGGGTATATATGAGTAATAGAGATCAGATCGCGGTCAGATGAAAGGTTCAATAATAAAGTGGGATCCGGCCCTGGGCTTGAGGACCAACCGTACGAAAAACGGGCTCTGTGGCATTTAACTTGTAACCGATGGAATTACCGCACTGAAAATCGATTATTGCGACAGAGCCCTATCGAGGCAGAATAATATTTTGGAATTTTAAGGCTGTTTAATTACAGCTTGACTTGCCCGTTTTATGATTGATGGCCCCTTTTTCTATCAGCAGGTTTGCCACATCGGTAAAGCCATGTTCGCACGCACCGCTGAGAGGACTCGCGTTAATTTTAGGGTTCTCATTAATCGCCACGACGTTCAAATCCGGGTTGAATTGTAGAATATATTTTACCGTATCAAGCCTGCCATCTACTGCAGCGATCATAAATAATGTTTCACCGTCTTTTTCTTTGGCATTCCAGTCAACTTCGTTCTTTAAACGCTCATGCAGATATTGAACAACCTCTACATTATTTCCCATGACAGCAGATTTAACAGTATTGTAGACATCGGCTTTATCTGTGGCACGAATATCGGCACCTTTTTCTGTCAGATATTGGACTATATCCAAATAGCCGATGAACGCAGCCCAGCCTAACGCGGTTTGCCCCAAGGAAGCTTCGTCTTTTGCCTCAAGGTTTTGCCCCGCTTCGACCATCTTTTTAATCGTGGCCAAATCACCTTGTTTAACCGCATCAAACCAGGCTGCATCTGGACCAGCAGAGGGTTTTTCATAGAAAATACGGTGCGATAGCAACTTAGGGCTGGCAATTTCCTGCATTTCTGCGTAGCTATATCTGAATTTTGATAAATCCACAGCCCCTTTATTTTCTTGGGCATGTAGATTAAATGAGCCAGAAGCAATAATACCTGCGAGCAGTACCGTTTTTGTTAATTTAATCATTTTATTTACCTTAGGTTTTGGTAATTTAAAGAACAACCTTAGATCATTTTTTACTGGTAATACAACCAATTATATTGACAGTGACATTCAAAGAAATTGAACATGAAAAAGCACCATAAATCGTAACGTTTTCGGAATGCCTATAAGAGAACCGAACAAGTCCCTGATGTGAAATCATCAGTCCCAATTAGCATCAGGGGATAAGGTTCAGTATGAATCACCTTCGCAGATAGCGAGTTCAATGGTAAACGCCGAAAAATCCGCAAAGAGATATGTTTGGCTCGCATGAACGCCCTGCTCCCATGGCCCGGAATGTTCGGTCTCATCGAACCTATCTGCCCCAAAACGGGCAACGGTCGTCATCCCTGTCCACTCGGCACCATGCTGCGCATACAGCAGTGGTACAACCCCAGTGACGCCGTCAACCAGTGGTTTTTTAAAGCTGGCATCATGATGAAACAAGGCACGCAGGTCGATGCCACCATCATTGAGGCCCCTGGCTCCACCAAAAACAAGCGTGGAGAGCGTGACCCCGAGATACACCAGACTACCAAAGGCAATCAGTGGTATGTCGGTATGAAGGCCCATATCGGCGTCGATACCAAAAGTGGGCTGACCCACAGTCTGGAAACCACGTCGAGGCGTTAATGGGGTTAATGGGATTGACCCCGACCAGAGTCGCCCAATGGCAATCCAGCCACCCTCTTCCCCGCCACGCCTGCCAACCCCAACAAAATCAAGGGCTATGGGAATCCAGTACCTAGTCAGTGCGATTTGTTGAGCCAGCGCAAAAAAGCAGTCATTACTGACATTTGCATCACTTTTTGACTGGTGCGACCAGATTCGATTAGCTTATCATTTCCGTCCGGTGCCTATTCATCAGTGATGGGTAGCTACCCTCGCTGGTTAATGGAGCATATTGGAAGCTGTAATCCACGGGCGGTAGCGTGGGGTTTTGAACAGTGATTGATGCATTTCGTAGGTTGGCGCTGAGCGCAGCGAAGCCCAACACGCGTGCCCTCGGTTAGTTGGTTCTCATTTTGTGCAACCGAACAAACCTGATATATCACCCCGATACCGGAAAGGAGAGCCATGCGCTATCGCCGAGCAATAAACAGCGGGGCATGTTGGTTCTTCACCGTCAACTTGGCTGATCGACAGCAGGATCTGCTGGTACGTCATATCGACCTGCTGCGCGAAGTGCTCCGCCACGTCAAACAGCAACATCCCTTCGAGATGATTGCCATGGTGGTGATGCCGGATCATCTCCATGCCATTTGGCAACTACCGCCGGATGACAGTGACTATCCTATGCGCTGGTCTCTGATCAAGGCAGGCTTTTCACGAAGGCTCGCCAAAACAGAGCGGATACGGGAGAGCCGACTCAGAAAACGGGAACGCGGCATCTGGCAACGCCGCTATTGGGAACATCTGATCCGGGATGACAAAGATCTGCAAGCCCATGTCGATTACATCCACTTCAATCCGGTCAAACATGGTTATTGTGCCAAACCAGTCGATTGGCCTTACTCCTCCATTCATCGCCATATCGCCGCAGGATGGATTACCCAAGATTGGGCCATTAATAGTGACTCGGGTCGGGAATAATCGGCTTGGGATATGTTGTAGGTTGGCGCTGAGCGCAGCGAAGCCCAACAAACGGGAGATATGATCTCCAAAACAAGATGAATTTTGACCATGCAAAACCAACAACCAAATCAAATTTAGCTTTCACGCTAAATGTTGCGCGTCACTTCGTGTAGGTTGGTGCTGAGCACAGCGAAGCCCAACAAATGGCAGTGAAGATTTCTAAAATACTATTCGTGCAATAGAAAATCAGAAACCGAATTTAGTTTTCCCGGTAAACGTTGAGCTTCACTTCGTTCACAGGGCAAGATCGCGAACG
>NZ_CDBI01000010.1:749-1082 GCF_000820025.1 Aeromonas popoffii | reverse complement strand
CAGGCCGGTATTTTTCAAAATGCGCCGGGCATGCTCCCGCGATGATCCCGTGCCTATGCCCATCGGCACCTTGCCGTGCCAGCGCTTGACCAGCTCCCACATGGGAGGGAAGACGAGGGCCTTGTCGATATTTTCCAAATAGAGGGCTGTCTTGCGGTGGGTGAAGGCATCCACATCGATATCCAGCCCGTGCTGCGCAGCCAGCATGCTTACTGTTTTGCGGGTAGGGATGCCGCCGTATTCATTGAGCTGTGCCCGATCAAACGGCAGACCGAACTCTGAGCTGGTTACCTCCCAGGCATCCAGATGCAGGGGCATGGAGTCCACCAGGGT
>NZ_CDBI01000010.1:0-564 GCF_000820025.1 Aeromonas popoffii | reverse complement strand
ATGGAGTCCACCAGGGTGCCGTCCATATCGAAAATCAGGGCGTCGTATTGATCAAACCGGAACTGCTCGGACATGGGTCTGCTTCCTCTTGAACCAAACACTCACACTACCAGATCCAGCGGGCGTATGCCGCGACCTCCGTCATGGTTGCGCGCTGGCGGCGCCATGGCAGTGGTTTTGGCCATCGGCTGGTGATTTATGAGACAATGATGGGCTTTGCGCCGCAGATCCTGGCATTTCAAATTAGCGAGCCCGCATATGTCTCCAAAAACCATCTTCTCAAGCGTGGCCCTGGTGATCGCCCTGGGTTCACTGGAAAAGAGCATAGTCACCACCCCACTGCCTATCATAGGGGCCGAGCTGAACGCTGGCGCCGCCCTCACCTGGGTGGTCACCGCTTACCTGTTGGCGGCCACCGCCGCCCTGCCCATTTACGGCAAACTGAGCGATCTGTTCGGCCGGGTACGCATGCTCAACATCGGCATAGGCCTGTTTATGGCGGGCTCGGTGGCCTGCGCCCTCTCTCAGGATCTGCCGACCCTGCTGGCGGCCCGGGTGCTGCAA
>NZ_CDBI01000009.1 GCF_000820025.1 Aeromonas popoffii | reverse complement strand
TTGAGGTTGCCGTTCGGATGCTCGGTGAGTGAAAATGTCTGGCCCGGCAGCAGGGCTGCGCTGTTGGACTTGCCACTGCCGCTGACCGCGTCATTGCGCAGCGCATCGAGCCGGTGCTGGGCAAACGCCTTGCCACTGCCGTCCTGCTTGTAGCGGCCCGGATAGTCAAAATGCTGGTAAGTGTCGCGCTGGTGCTCGAGCTCAGCCCCCATTTTCTTCTGGGAGAGACCATAAGCCGGGGTTTTAAAGCTGTAGTCTTTGAGCTCTACATCCGAGGGGCGCACCGATTCGCGGTAGTGGAACTGGCGGACATAGGCACCCTGTTCCAGCGAACGGTTACCGAGGTTAAAAAACAGCTCTGGGCCTTGGGTCAGCGCAGCCGCATCGTCGGCAAACACGATGCGATGTTTGCCTGCTTCAAATTCGTGGAAGTAGAACAGCCCCTCTTCGGCGGCGAGGCGGTTCAAGAAATCGAGGTCGGTCTCGCGGTACTGAACGCAATATTCGCGCTGGGCATGCTCGTTTTTCAGGGCAAAGGCGTAGTCGGTGATGCCGTGCTCTTGCAGCAAAATGGAGAGGATTTCGTCAGGCTTCTGTGCCTGAAAGATACGGGAGTTCTGGCGCAATCCCAATCGCCACAGGGCCGGTTTGACTTGCAGCTGATAGCGGGTGCGGCGAAAGCCGCTGTCCCCTTGCGCAAAGTCGCTCACTACCCCGCATACCCGGCGCTGCAGCTCGCCGTTGTACCACACCATCAGCTCACAGGGCTGGTCAAGCACGGCGCCAACGTCGACGTCAGGCTCCGGGCTCGCCAATTCCAATCGCAACTGGAACGGCCCGTTCAACGCCTCTTCCAGCGCAAACTCGGCCACCACAAAGGTGGTCTCGGGCAGCGCCCCCACCTTGACTGTAAATTGTAATCCTGTGCTGTCTGCCATCGGTGAGCGCCCCTGAGATGTCATGCGGCCCCGCACAATCGGGAGCCATTCAAACTGTGTGAGAGATCCGTCATCGCCCCGGCGTTTCTGACACCATGGCTACCGCACGCCCTTGACGGCGTGCGGCAAGACGTGAACTCGTCTTTTTTCTTGTGCCCGCTTACGCAGAGCCAACAGGCATAAGAAAAAATCGCCGGGATGGAAAAGTGAATAGCAAGCGCGTCAAACACGCAGATGGCAAAAAGGGCACCGCAAGCAGTGCCCTTGTGTATCCCGTTATGCTTCGATAGGGGCGCGCCAGTCGTCAGCACCAGAGGTACCGGCAACGGTGTGCTCCCAGTCAATCTTGCGGTAAGCCAGAGAGACCTGGATAAGCTGGGTGAAGTCGGATTTCGCCGGGTCTTGGCAGTGCGGCATCTGGCAGTCGATGTCAACGATGGTGGCATCGGTCAGCACGGTAGAGAAGAAGTGCTCCTGCTTGCCCTCAACAGAGGTGCGGTACCACTTCAGGGTCACTTTCGGCAGCATTTCGCCGGAAGCCAGGGAGTTGTACATCAGCGGCACAGCTTTGTTCAGCGCAACGGTGAACTTGAACGGCTTGTGGACACGCTGACCAGCAGGCTGACCGGATTGCGGGTCAGTCGGCACGGTGACAACGTGCTGGAACTCTTGTACCAGCATCTCGTCTTCGTGACCTTGTACGAAGATGTTACCGACGGAGTCGGAGGTGAAGGCACCGGCAGTGATGTTGCCCTGGGTTTTACCTTCGATGCTGATATAACATGGAGTTGGCATGGGTATGCTCCTAAATAGGTTGGTTAAATGAGCTAGCACTCGACCAACCCCTTAGCAGTGACCGTGCCAAAATTTTTTTAACATATAAAACATGCACTTAATGTCACACCGCGTGTTGCCCCCGTCTACAGACGCGCAATTAGTTGCTCAATCAGAGCATGCAACTGCAAAAAGTTGCGCTTTTGGCATTTATAGCCAAATGTGGCGCAACTTATTGCTCAAGGCAGAGCTTAAAGCTAAAAAATGCCGCTCTTTTCTGAATTACCCCTAGTTCCCTAGACACCTTACAGCCGAGTGGTTTCCCAAATCGATGCAGCTGAATGGAACTAACTGAGGGCGCGGTGATCTGATCACCACCATTCCCTTCAAGTCTGCATCATGGGCAAGTCGCTTCACCCCATCACCAACTGGCATCAATACAACAAGTCTCTGATTGACCGTGGCTCTCTCACCTTCTGGGTTGATGCAGATGCCATGGACAACTGGTTTCACCAAGACCATTACGGGCGACGGGGACGTAGCCAGCGCTACACCGACCAGACCATCTGCACCTTTCTGATGCTCAAGGGGATTTTAAGCCTCACTCTGCGAGCGACCCAGAGGCTACTCGACGCCTTGTTCGCGTTGATGAATGTGCCGCTGTGTGCGCCGGACTATCTCTGTGTCAGCAAGCGGGCCAGCACGGTGAAGGTGGCGTATCGGCAGCCATCTAAAGCGAAGGTTACCGACCTGGTTATCGACTCAACTGGCCTGAAAGTATTTGGCAAAGGCGAGTGGCAAGTCAGAAAACACGCCGCTGAAAAGCGCCGGGTGTAACGGTCACTTGGGGCTGGGGAAGCTGCATTCTTACGGCTGATTTGGGAAACAACGCCGATCAGGTCTAATCGCTATGTTTTCAGTTAGTTCCATTCAAACCGTATCGATTTGGTAAACAGCGCCGATTAGCTCATAAACGAAGCCTTTTTCATGTCTATTTCAATTAGTTGCTGCTAAAGTTCTTGTGTATGAGCCATGACTTGGCAATATTGGCTTGGACGAATTAACCGACATGCTTTTGAGAAGGACTAACTTGGCTTTATATGAAACTGTAACATATTATTAGGCTGCCTCAGTGTTAATTTTAAGGTGAATTTATGATTGAAAAAGATGAGTTGCTAAAACCTTATTCCCTTGATGTTGCTAGTACGCTAACAGCGTTGAACGCTACCGAAAATGGCTTGGAAAGTAATGAAGCACAACGGCGACTAAATTTATATGGCCAAAATAAGCTCCCAGAGCCGGAGGGCAAGTCAGCTTTTGTTCGCTTCATTAGCCATTTCAAAGATATGCTGGTCTATGTCCTCCTTGCAGCAGCAATCGCAACCGCATTTCTAGGACACTGGGTTGATACTTGGGTAATTGTCGGGGTCGTCGTCCTTAACGCGATTGTCAGTTTCGTACAGGAAGGGAAAGCAGAGACTGCCTTAGCCGGGATCCGTAATATGCTCTCCTCTCGTGCTCAGGTGCTACGAGACCATAAATGGGATGAAATTAATGCTGATGAGTTGGTGGTTGGCGACATTGTAAGATTGAAATCTGGCGATAGAGTCCCTGCCGACCTCCGCTTAATGGAAGCCACAGGGCTGCGGATAGAAGAGTCGGCACTGACAGGTGAATCGGTACCCGCAGATAAGGGGACTGCGGCGATGGCCACAGACTCTCCGCTTGGTGATCGCTCCTGTATGGCCTATTCAGGCTCAATGGTTTCTGCTGGACGCGGTGTTGGAGTCGTTACGGCAATAGGTGCTTTAACTGAGATTGGTCAAATCAGTCGAATGATCACTGAAGTCGAGACTCTGGATACTCCGTTAACAAAACAGATGGATCGTTTTAGTAAATCCTTGGCATGGGTTGTCCTATCCATGCTGGCGCTAATGCTGATTATTGGTGTGCTGTTCCATGGCCAAGGGATAGCAGAGGTTTTTATGGCTGCAATTGGCTTTGCTGTGGCAGCCATTCCAGAAGGTCTACCCACTATTCTGACCATTACCCTTGCTATAGGTGTTCAGCGTATGGCTCGGCGTAATGCCATCACCCGTAAACTAACCGCTGTCGAAACGCTTGGTGCAATTACTGTTATCTGTTCAGACAAAACCGGTACCTTGACGCGCAATGAAATGACAGCACAGAAAGTGCTCACCCGGTGTGGACAATATGATGTGAGTGGGGATGGATACCAACCGATAGGCGATATATCTATCGCTGATAAGAAAGTAGTTATATCCAATGCCCCATGTTTATCTGCACTGCTAGAAGTGGTGTCTGTTGCCAATGATACTCATGTGATAATGGAGAACGATGAGTGGCGAATCGTAGGTGAACCAACTGAGGCTGCTCTGCGTGTTCTTGGCAATAAAGCATCTTTTGATGCTACTGGCTACGTTCGCCTGGCCGCTATTCCATTTGAATCATCAAACAAATTTATGGCAACCTTAAACGATACGCCGTCTGGTGAACGGAAAATTCTCTTGAAAGGGGCACCGGACCGTCTAATCGAACGCTGTAAAACAGAGCTGAATGCAAATGGAGCAACTGAGGTGATCAACGCCTCATACTGGCATCAGCAAGTTGAAATGTTGGGACGCCAAGGGTTGCGTGTACTCGCTGCCGCTACATGTGTGGTGCCTTCCAGTAAAAGTACATTAGAGTTGAGTGACCTTGAACAAGAAATGGTTTTTGTCGGTTTGATCGGTATTGTTGATCCACCGAGGCCTGAAGCAATAGCTGCCATCTCAGAATGCCATAAAGCCGGGATTCGGGTAAAAATGATTACTGGAGACCATGCAGATACCGCTAAGGCAATAGGTATTGAGATGGGCATTGGTAATGCCGAGACGATAAAGGTGGTGACTGGTGATCAGCTTGAGGTCGCAAGTGACGAGGAGTTACAACAACTGGCGGGCAATTGTGATATCTTTGCCAGAACCAGCCCAGAGCATAAGCTTCGCCTTGTAATGGCTCTGCAAGCTCGGGGGGAGGTTGTTGCCATGACGGGGGATGGCGTGAATGATGCTCCAGCGCTAAAGCGCGCCGACGTGGGTATCGCTATGGGCATTAAGGGAACTGAAGCCACAAAAGATGCCGCCGATATAGTACTCGCCGATGATAACTTCTCTTCTATTGAAAAAGCGATTGAAGAAGGAAGAACCATTTACGATAACATTCAAAAATCCTTGCTTTTTATTCTGCCAACCAATGGTGCGCAAGGTTTTGTAATGCTCTTTTCAGTTCTGCTTGGATTGACACTTCCTTTGACTCCTGTGCAGATTTTATGGGTGAATATGGTAGTAGCAGTCACTCTGGCACTTGCACTGGCATTTGAGCCCAGTGAGCCTAATTTGATGAGTCGCCCTCCACGTAAACCAGGAACATCAATTATAAGTGCGCCTTTCCTGTTGCGTGTGGCTATAGTATCTACGCTGATCGGCGTTTTAACTATGAGTCTATTTGCATTTGAACTGGCCTCTGGATCATCCGATGCTATCGCTAAAACCATGGCACTCAATGCTCTCGTATTGGCACAAACGTTCTATCTGTTTAATAGTCGGTATATCGAAGTTTCCAGCCTAAGCCTTACTCGACTCCTTAGCAATAAGATTGCTTGGTTAATGGTTGGTACTTTACTATTACTGCAACTCGCCTATGTCTATTTACCGATGATGAACAGATGGTTTGGCAGCACCCCATTAAGCATGACTCAATGGGGTATTTGTATCCTTTTCGGCTTCATTGTTTTCCTCATCGTTGAACTTGAAAAGTACATATTTAGAAAGTCCAGAAAGGCGTAATGTAGTACTACGATAATAGAAGGGGCGATCAAGTTGGTCGCCCTTTCTGGTATACCGGCCGTCGCCACCTATTGATACAAGAACTAGGGAAGGTGCGAACAAGTCTTTGGTGTGAGATCATATCCCTACTTGATATCAGGGATGAGGTTCAGCATGAGTCACCAACTCACTTTCGCGGATAGCGAGTTCCATGCTAAACGCCGCAAAACCCGCAAAGAGATATTCTTGACCCGCATGGACGCTTTACTCCCATTGGCCAGAATGCTCGGTCTCATCGAACCTATCTACTCCAAAGCGGGCAGCGGTCGTCGTCCCTATCCACTCGACATCATGCTCCGCATTCACTGCATGCAGAAGTGGTATAAACCTCAGTGACGGCGCCATGGAAGACGCACTCTACGAGATTGCCTCGATGCGTCTGTTTGCCAAACTCTCCCTGGACCAGGCCACCCCTGACGCACTACCGTCATGAACTTCCGCCATCTGTTGGAGCAGCACCAACTGGCACGCCAACTCTTTGACGCCGTCAACCCGTGGCTCTGTGAGGCTGGCATCTTATGAAGCAAGGCTCGCTGGTCGATGCCACCATCATCGAGGCCCCAGCTCGTAATCGTTCGCCGGCAGGGACAATCCGGTACCGGATAGTAAGACTCAATACAGAGGCGGGCATCGTGTGGATAGCATTCCCGCCGCTGCCTCTTGTGGCCGGGCTGGGCACCGCGTTTTTTACCGGAAGCCTGACGCGGCCGGGCAGGTGGCGTGCTGTCTCTTTTTTCCTGTCAATCCACTCTCGGTGAACGGTTACGTCAAGAGCCCCCCCCCAAAAACACCAATTAACCCCATGTCAGGGTGGATCACTTTTAAATCGCGTGTATGGAGATGGTATTCACCTGACAGTTGCCCACAAAAGGGAGTGGTCATACGGCTTCAAACCGGATAACAAAACGGTACCCCTACCGTGTTATCTGGAGTCACAGTATGACCACCAACGAGAAAGTAGCACGTCGCAAACTCAGCCTGCTAGCGCTCGCCAAAGAGCTCAATAACGTCAGCAAAACCTGCAAGCTCATCGACTACAGCCGTCAGCAGTTCTACGAAATTCGCCGTCATTACCAGACCTATGGCGCCGAGGGCTTGCTCGACAAATTGCCCGGCTGTAAAGGGGCTCATCCCAACCGGGTTGCGCCCGAGATTGAGCAGGTCATCCTCGATTACTCCCTCACCAGACCAACCCATGGCCGCTGCGGGTCACCCAAGAACTGGCTCTGTAAGGCATCAATGTCAGTGCGGGTGGTGTGCGTGGTGTGTGGCAACGTCACGACTTGCTCTCCAAACACGACCGTTTGTTTGTTCAAGAAGGGTCTGAAATTGATACCGAAGAAAGTGCGCACTAAAGTAGCGTAAACAAGACACCGGTTTGAGGCCGGTGTCAGGTGATAACTAGATCTGCACAGCAAGGGAAATCATTGCCTGCTGGCTTATTTAGGAAAAAACCCCATCTCAACTTATTTAAGCAGCACGAATAAAGGTACGTTACTCATGCTTTTTCTCTACATTTAAATCCAACCAAGAATAGATACCAGACTGTACTCGCTGATACTCTTCCTGTATCTGACGTAACGCACTCAACATACACCACGTCAGCCTTGGGGAATGTTTCCACTCGCTACAGCATTGAGCTAATGTTTCAGCACCTATAATTTTAGATGCATCTTCCAGTCTGTTTAAACACATCAAGAAAACTTGATAGTCTCTTGTACTACATGCTAGTTCAAGATTTTTTATATCATCATTTGATGCCTGTATAAAAGCAGCAAGCAGGCTTCTCATAAGATCAACATCACCTGATGTTACCCCCTCCAAAACATGCTGAATCATAGATGCCATCTCAGCAGGAGATATATCATCAATCATAATGCTGTGTGTACTAATACACATTTTTAACTGATCAATGCTTATCGGTTTAAATAAGCAATCATCCATGCCGGCCTGAATCGCATTCTCAATCTGAATTTGTCGAGCATCTGCTGTCAGACCTATAATGATAGTACGATTATTTTTTTTGTTTTTTTCTTGCTCCCTATAAGTTTTAGTGAACTCTAAACCATCCATTTCCGGCATATTGAAATCTGTAATAATTATGTGGAAATTTTTTTTATCCAGCTTGCTTAATGCTTCACGCCCAGATAATGCGGTATCAACTTCATGACCAAGATATTGCAATTGCTGACTAACCAAGATGCAATTGACAGGGTGATCATCAACAACCAATATTTTATATTTGAGATCTTTGTGCTCCTCGACATGAACAATTTGCTCGCATTCGGTCATGACTGAATTGGGTAGCACCTCCAATAATGGTAGCCGCAATAAAGCGGTAACAGTAGTGCCTACACCAAGCTTACTCTCGAGAGTTAAATTCCCCCCCATTATTTGACACAAGATACGGCTAATAAAAAGGCCTAATCCAGTACCAGACCGTTTCATATCTGCTGGTTGATTTCCTTGAATAAATGGTTCAAATAGCTTGCTTATATCCTCTTGGCTGATCCCGATCCCATCATCGCTAACTTGAATGTAAACTTCACACAAGCTTTCGGCTGACTTCAATGATATTGTTAGCTCAACGTCTCCTGAGCGAGAGAATTTAATAGCATTGCTAAGTAGGTTTGAAATTATTTGTTTATAACGTGTAGGATCAACCATCACCATCGCATCATCATTCAAGCTTAAATTTAGAGCTAATCCTTTGTGATGGGCACTAGCACTAAATACATTAACAACTGCGGTTGTCAATTCAGATATATGATGAGGTGAAGGAGTTATTTCTAGCCTTCCAGACTCTATCTTCGATATGTCAAGTATGTCACCGATCAGAGCCAACAGATCTTTAGCTGACTGATATGCGATAACAATAGATTCGTGATCTTTACCATTTAAGTTATTTTTACGTAATGTCAACTCTAGCATACCAATAATGGCGCTCATTGGAGTGCGAATTTCATGGCTCATGGTTGCCAAGAAGGTTGATTTCGCTTTATTTGCCTCGCTGGCATTATTACTTACCTCAGTCAGCTGAGAGAGCAGCGCCACCCGCTCACTTATATCAATCCAACCACCAACACATCCTTGCTGCCTTCCAATAGAATCTCTATAAGGGTGGGTCCAATAGTAAATATCCATATTCCCATGTGGTAATTTAAGACACAGATCACTACCTCTAGGCTGACCATCATTTAAAGTTTGAAAAACAATATCACCCGCTTCATACATGTAACTGTTTCGTTCTGCAAATACAGATAAATTAGACCCAATTATCTCTGACTTTTCCATTTTAAAAAAGCTAGCGTAGCTATCGTTACATAATGTATGTGAACCCGTCATATCTAGTGCATAAATAGGATGAGGGGTGCTCTCAATAAGCTCTTCAATAAATTTAAGCTGAGAATCAAGTGCGGTTTCAATTTTTTTCCTTTTATTTATTTGACGCCGCAGAATGGCCACCCAAATTACAGATAGTAGCAATACAAAAAAAGCAACCAATATAAAAGACTTAAATTTAAATAAAAAATCCAGGGCGGTTATCACTTCATTTTTAGAATTGACACGCCAACTCGTAGCTAATATATCCATCTCATCAGGAGGTATAGACATTAATGCTTTATCAATAATAGAAATCAAACTATTTTGTGATGGTTTTGCCGCAAAGGATAGCGCCACAGGTTTTGATTCAAAGGCATCCCCTGATATAATAAGACTATCTGGGTATTTAGTATCGATTAGAAAACGCGCAGTCCTAAGAGGCAAGATGACAACGTCACACAATTCATTAGCAACACAGTCAAGCGCACCATTGATCTGACTGAATGAGATGCTCCGCTCTAGCTGGAAAGACTGGTCAATTAATATGGTTGATATAAAACCATTTACGGTCGCCACACGGCCAAGTCGGACAAGGGAGTATGGATCTATACCATTATTTTTTTTATGAATAACATAAACCAACGGACCAAAAATAAATGGAGTCGTAAAGGCATAACTCATGCGCCTCTCCTCTGTCGGTGACATAATCATTAAATCTGCTGCACCACTATTCACAGCAGCTATTTGGTCTATTGTATTTTTAACTGGTAGCATCGTGAATCTAACACCTAGTTTAGATTCAAAAAAATGAAGTAAGTCTATCACCAAACCATGAAAACTCCCATGTATATCAATATAACTGAATGGGGGCAAATTCGTCTGCACTGCAATGGTAATATTTTTATGATCATGAATCCATTGCCATTCATCTGGATTTAATTGTACCTGTCCAGACTGAAGAGATAGCCCGCCACCGCTCCAACGTTTAACAATACTATTACGATGTTCCTTTGATACGGCAACCAAGGAAGCATTAAGAATGTCTCTTAGAAAGAGATCATCTTTGTCAACACCAAAAGAAAAACCTCCAGTGTGGACATCAATGGGGTGCCCCAACTTAATGATGTCAGAATAAAAATTATTAACGATAAAATTTCCAGAGACCATATCAATTAATGCCGCATCTGATTTTCCATATGCCACGGATGCAATAGCGGCTTTTCTTGAAGGATAAACATTTATCCTGGTTCGCGGCATATATTTAATCACTTCTGAAAATGGCAAATAAGATTCAACTATTGCAACCGTTTTTATATTGTCATCATTTGCATCAAATCGCTCATATATTCCAGGGTCATCTGTAATATATGGCGTAGTCAATATTAACCCCTCATCTATGTCATAGCTATTTGCTTCTCCAATAAAATCCGCCTTACCACTCTTTACGGCTTGTACTGCGGCCTCATAGGACGAAAATTCTTTTCCTATAATTTCAACCCCCAAGCTATGAGCAATAATTCCAATAACATCTGCAGTCACCCCTTCGTAAACTCCCGGGCTACGCATAAAACTCATTGGTTTATTATCTAATTGTGGTATTGCAAGCACCAATCGTTTACGCCCTTGTAACCACTTCTTTTGCTCTTCAGTAAACGATGGTGGCAGTTTATTATAATCGAAAGGGGATTCTCGCGAAAAAATAGTCTTTACATCAAGATTATTTTCATTTATTTCCATTGAGTAACACGGCATTACAAACAAAAAAAGCATTACGAATATATTAATTTTCATATGACGGCCCAAAAATTATATTATTTTATAAGTATTAATAGTGTCAATTATAGCCTAAAATAAAACTCTTGCACTTTTATAAAAACTCGACACACTCTACGTCACATCAGTCCATTTATCACCCTCCATATAAGTAGCTTTAACATGCGTGTAGGTATAGTGCATAATACAACTATAGCAAGAAGCTAACTTTACACTATATAATTACTGTATAATGTAATTTATATCACAATGTAAAATAGCGCTATAATGTAACAAACGGACGTCCTCAATACGTAGAAGCATAGAAAACAAAAAATAGAGCAGTGAAATAAGTGGTGGGGCTTGAGCAGTGGAAGTTCTGGGGGGATATAAGGTTTTCACGCGCCAAGTTCATATGCTGGCATATAACTATATGTCACTATGACTACACACTATCTGGATGATAGATTTTTCCCCTTAGGATAAACTTCAATGCTTAGAATAAATATATTACTCTAAATTTTCATTTCATATTTTTATCACTGCACGTCTTTATAGACTTGGTTGATGATATTTACTAAGGCCCTTTACTTAAAAACCAAGACTTAATAACAACATTCTATTTCTATGGTTATCTATGCACTAATAATAGACTAGTTTATTTTAAGCCTATGCTTTTCGGCCTCTTTAAATAAGCTAGCTGCATGTTGTTTTTCAATTGAGGAAATCAATTCTTCTGAAGGGCAGTGCATGAGCTCATTTCGCATTTTATTTATATCTTCACCGATAAAACTTTCTCGATTCAGCAGAAAAATGGCATACATATTCTGATACACAGTATAGCCATTTAGCTCTTTTAATCGCATACCGACTTGCCATAACGTCGAACCTTTTGGGTCTATGACACACAGCCCATTCTGATAAATAATCCGAGGAGCCCCCCCTATCTGTGTGGGGGGACAAGCAATACTGGCGAGAGAAAGCGTTAACGTCACGTCATCTATACGATAGAATAATGAGTCTGTCACATCAAACTCATCACAGGGAAGATGGACTCGTAATTGATGTTCCCCAACACGAGAAAAACGTTCTAATTTTATTAGGATCCCATCAGCCTGCAGGTAAAGCTGCCCCTGTCCCATGGGGGCAATGAGATTGGTTAATAGCAGCTGTGACGCATCATCATATTTAATAATAGAGAAATGCGTTGTACTAGCCAAAACGCTCTGGGTTAGCACACACAATATTAGTCCAGATATTTTCATATCAACCATTATGATAAGCTCACGTTTACTCATTCATCACTATATGTTTACTTTGTTTTTTAATGTTGTCAAAAGCAAGGTTAAATGCTGTATATTTTTATCTCTGTTCAATACATTTTCGATCTTACGACACAATTCAACAATCTCTACGTCATTAATCATCAAGTAAGCCCCCTTAATACGGTGAACAGATGATGCCAACAATATGAGTTTGGCAGAGTTTAAGTATTCAAATGCCATATCGAGGTCTTTATTTGTCGTTTCTTTAATGATTTTTAATACAATATGGTTATTTTTAACCCTTTCCGTTGAAGTAAACTGCATACATTCAAGACAAGTCGATAACATCGTTCTTAATTCTTGGATATCAATCGGTTTTGATATAAGCTTATCCATACATGAAGCTAGTTCATTTAATTTTATTTCTGAGCAATCAGATGGGACAACCCCAATAATGATACGTTGAGCTAAACCTGCCAGGTTATTTTGATTACGAATAAGTGTTGTAAACTTTATTCCATCTATACCAAGCATTTGGCAATCCATAATCACAACATCTATTGGCTCCTGATGCAAAAGCACCACCGCCTGTTCAACTGAATTAGCTTGTAATACAGAAAAACCCATTACTATCAGTTGATGATTTAGTAAAATCAAACTCACAGGATGATCATCAACCACTAGGATTTTCATAGCTAACCACTCCCATGGTATAGATTATATAAATATAATAACGAAAAAACTAAATATTCTCTCGTCTGGCAACATCATATAGCTCTACCAATGTCGTTATATTAAGTTTTTCGAACAATCTCGTTTTATAAGTGCTCACCGTCTTTGGACTCAAGCTGAGCTCACTGGCTATTTGTCCATTACTTTGGCCTTTAGCTAACTTACGAAATACCACGAATTCACGTTCTGAAAGATTATCGAGCAATGTTGCTGTATTATTTTGGCTGAGAACCCGTTCTGTAAAATAAATATATCCTGACATTACCAAATTTATTATTTGGGGTAATTTTTCCAGCGACTCCGATTTGTGCACGTAGCCACTTCCGCCCAAACTTCGTACTTGTGCAGCCAGTAGGTCATTATCCGTTGCAGATAACACGATTACTTTACTTAATGTCTGATTGTGCCGTAGACGCTGAAGCAATGTGATACCATCCATTCTAGGTAAATCCAGATCCAGCACGACTACATCCGGTTGCAATTCACGAATTTGCTTTAATGCATCCTCTCCAGTTGCGCACTGAGCGACCACCGCTATACCATTAGCTTCTAGAGTCAAGCATAGTGCGAAAAGAATGGCAGGATGATCATCGACAATGATGCAGCGAAGTTGTTCATTCATATTAAATTCCTATTATCCAATAACCCAATCTAACTACTTTACAACCACAACCACATATCAATAACTGACCAGTCAAAAGTATGTTAAACCTGAGCATTACCCTTCAATAAGGCACGTATGGATCTTTTTTGGTGTTCTTACCTATTAGTATAGATTAGTATGAATGTCATCTCTTTACACATCACCTATTTAACGGTATGAAATACCAACAATCGTTGCAAACTCTAGCATACCGGGTCTGACCTCATCACTCGTTCGACTTAACAATGCTGAAAATGATGTTGTACGGGTCTGCGTTGCAGTAATACTGCCCAAGTTGATTTCATCCGTTCGAGCGGTCGTCCCAACCGGGATAAAAGTAATTGGAGCCTTTCCTGATGTCTGTAGTTTGAGTTCATACCCTTTGGCCGTCCCCTTGTTTGGCAAGGCGTTTTTAGTCGCGGCTTGTGCATCCGGATCGCTAAACCGAGCAAATGCAGTTACGGTGCCGCCACACTGTGAAATCGTCACATTGAACGTTGTAGACTGCTCAACATCGGTTGACAACGCGACATTATTAGGGACGTTTAATGTGCAGCCATAACTGTCAACTGTGATCGTCATGGCGGGTATATACAGACTCACGATTGGACTTTTATCTGCTGAATTCGACACCAACTCACTCTGCATCTCTCCTATTTTTGCTCTTGCTACCTGGTAAGTGCCTGGCTGGAAAGGGCCAGTAGCGTACAACCTCAGACGACTATTAAGTCCAACATGGCTGCCGTATGTAACCAAACGCTGATTTGCCGAACTCAAACTCACCCATTGGGCATTACGATCTGGATCCTTTACATCCAATCTTTATAAAGCGCTATAGCCAGATACGAGTCCACCAAGTACATTTGTCCGCTTTGCATAATAGTTTCGATTACCATCGCTACACTGAAACAACGTTGCTATAGCTCGCACCGTTGTTGTATTTGTTAGTACTGGAGTACTACTTGCATGCTCAGGGCGTTGTAGTTTTGGTGGATTACCCGCAGACATATCCCAAGTGCTTTGTACAACACTGGTACAAGCCGCCTGTGATTGAGTAAAAAACAAACACAATGACGCTATAAAAACATTCAACTTTAACATTTTTAACACCAAACTCCTATGAGTTGCATAGAACCGAGTCCTTTTGCACAGCATCTACTTAGATGCTTACTTAATCCGTAAGAGTTTTCATTAGCACCACCAAACTATTTACAATAAAAATTCAGGGTTGTGTGGTGATTTGACATAAATATCTAACGGCAAAGTAGGGTGGCTTCCACATCGTTCCCTTCTGGATTTGACCCCATAGATC
>NZ_CDBI01000008.1:24657-102346 GCF_000820025.1 Aeromonas popoffii | reverse complement strand
ACCTTTGCCCTGACTGGTACCCAATAAAAAGAGGGAGGCATCATGCCTCCCTCACTCTTTAGCCCTTATACCTCGCGGGTTGGGACTCAAACTATCTTAACTGACTTGCATTAGGCACCTGCGCCGGATTTAATCAGAGCCACTGGCACTTGTCGAACCCGCCTATCCTGGTCTGGCCACTCATTCTCACCACACTCTAAGTGTATTGGCACTCTAATTGCTTACTGGATGCCAGCGTCAATGATTTGTCTGGGGATGAGATATGGAAATTAGTGCAAGCAGCCTGATGCAAGAGATGCAGGCGCTCAAGATCGAAGCGGGTGCCACGCCACTGGCACAGCCCGGCCGTGAGGTCACTTCTGACTTTGGTCAGTTGCTGCAGCAGGCGCTCGGCAACGTCAACGAGCTGCAAGGCGCGGCCAATGATCTGCGTACCCGTTTCGATATGGGCGACAAGTCAGTCGATCTGTCCGATGTGATGATCGCCGGCCAAAAATCCTCTATTGCTTTCGAAGCAACGGTACAGGTGCGCAACAAGATGGTCGATGCCTACAAGACCATCATGAACATGCCGGTATAAGTGATTACTGAACATCATGAAGATGTCAGCAATAAGGACATAAATCGTGGCTAATGACCAAAACGGCGACCTGCTGATGAACGATGAGGGCACTGCCGCCCTCGATGAGAATGAGCAGAAGAGTTCCGCACTCGGCTTCCTGTCCAACACCGATGTGCTGCGGCAAATCACCCTGATCCTGGGACTTGCCATCTGTCTGGCCATTGCGGTGTTTATCCTGCTGTGGGGCAAGGAGCCGGACATGCGTCCCCTCGGCACCTTTACCACCCAGGAGTTGGTCAAGACCCTCGATTTCCTCGATCAGCAGCGGATCCCCTATGAGGTGGATGGCAAGAGCGTGCTGGTCAGAGCCGAAAGATATGCTGATATCCGCCTGCGCCTGACTCGTGCCGGCCTTGCCAGCAATACTGATGCCAGCAACGATGGCGAGTCCATTCTGCTCAAGGACTCCAGCTTTGGCGTCAGCCAGCGCATGGAGACGGAGCGTCTCAAACTGAGCCGCGAGCGTCAGCTGGCGAGCGCCATCGAGCAGTTCCAGAACGTGGCCAAGGCCCAGGTGCTGTTGGCAATTCCCAAGGACAACGTGTTCGCTCGCAACGAGCGCAGGCCCAGTGCAACTGTGGTGCTGAGCCTCAAGGGCAACGCCCTCGGCCAGGGGGAAGTGGACTCCATCGTCGACATGGTCGCCTCTGCCGTGCATGGCCTCGAGCCGACTCGTGTCACCGTGACCGATCAGAACGGCCGCTTGCTCAACTCGGGCTCCCAGGATCCCATCTCTGCCCAGACTCGCAAGGAGTTTGCGATGCAGCAGAGGCAGGAGGTGGAGTACAAACAAAAAATTGACGCCATTCTGATCCCCGTGCTTGGCGCCGACAATTATACGGCGGAGGTCGACCTCTCCCTCGATTTCTCCCAGCAGGAACAGACCCGCAGGACCTTCAACCCGGACCTGCCGGCCGTGCGCTCCGAGATGACCCTGGAAGAGAACAGCGCCAATGGCGGCGGTGGCATACCAGGTGCCCTCTCCAACCAGCCGCCTGCCGCCTCCAACATTCCCGAGCAGACCGCCGCAGCTGATGGTGCCAGCGCCGCGGCTTCCGGCCGCTCCCGCAAGGAGGCGACCCGCAACTTTGAACTGGATACCACAGTGAGCCATATCCGGCGCCAGATGGGGGGCATTCGCCGCATGACGGTCTCGGTCGCGGTGGATTACAAACCCGCTACCGCCGCCGATGGCAAGGTGACCCGCGAGGCGCGCAGCCAGGCAGAGCTCGATACCCTGCGCCGTTTGCTGAGCGGTGGGCTTGGCTTTGATGTGACCCGAGGTGATACGCTGGAAGTGGTCGCCATCCCGTTCAACCGGCCAGAGTTTGAGAGCGTGGCCGCCGCACCCATCTACGAGCAGCCCTGGTTCTGGCGCGCGGTGCGCATCGCCGCCTCCGTGCTGGTCATCATAGTGTTGATCGTGACAGTCGTGCGCCCCATGCTCAAACGCCTGCTCTACCCGGATGCACGTCCGGAAGGGGATCTGGACCTGGACAACAGCATAGTGCTGGGTGGGGATGACGAGCTCAGTCTGCTGGCCGCTCAGGCCGAGTCAGAGCCGGTGTTCGGGGTACGTGACGGCCATCTGAAACTGCCGGATCTGCACCGTGACGAGGACTTGCTCAAGGCGGTACGTGCGCTGGTGGCGAACGAACCTGATCTGGCCGCACAGGTCATTAAAGAATGGGTAACGAACAAAGATGCCTGAAGATAATAAGACCCAAGTCACTGGCAATGACATTACCGACAGCCAGCGCCAAATCCTGGACCAGATGAGCGGGATGGAGATGGCGGCTGTGCTGATGCTGAGCCTCAACGAAGAGGATGCCGCCCAGATCTTCCGTCATCTCGAGCCCAAGCAGGTGCAACGGCTCGGTATGTCGATGGCCTCAATGTCCGACTTCAGTCACGATCGGGTGGCGGCGGTACACCGTCAATTCATCGACGATATCCAGAAGTACACCAACATAGGTATCGGCAGTGAAGACTTCGTGCGCAAAGCGCTGGTGGCAGCCCTTGGCGAAGACAAAGCCAGCAACCTGGTGGATCAGATCATCCTGGGTTCCGGTGCCCGTGGTCTTGATTCCCTCAAGTGGATGGATGCCCGCCAGGTAGCCAGCATCATCCAGAACGAACACCCGCAGATCCAGACCATAGTGCTCTCCTATCTGGAACCGGAGCAGTCTGCCGAGATCCTGAGTCAGTTCCCGGAGCAGGTGCGTCTGGATCTGGTGATGCGGATCGCCAACCTCGAAGAGGTACAACCGGCAGCGTTGCAAGAGTTGAACGACATCATGGAGAAACAGTTTGCCGGTGCGGCTGGCGCCCAGGCAGCCAAGATGGGCGGCCTGAAGGCGGCGGCCAACATCATGAACTACCTGGATACCAATATCGAAGGCCAGCTGATGGACTCCATCCGCGACTCGGACGAAGAGATGAGCCAGCAGATCCAGGACTTGATGTTTGTGTTCGAAAACCTCATCGATGTGGACGACCGCGGCATTCAGACCATGCTGCGGGAAGTGCCGGGGGATCTGCTGCAGCGCGCCCTCAAGGGTTCCGACGATCAGATGCGCGAGAAGATCTTCAAGAACATGTCCAAACGGGCGGCCGAAATGCTGGCAGACGATCTGGAGGCCATGGGGCCAATCCGGGTCTCCGAAGTGGAAGCGGCCCAGAAAGAGATCCTCTCCATCGCCCGCCGTCTGGCGGATGCTGGCGAGATCATGCTGAGTGCCGGTGGCGGCGAGGAGTTCCTCTAAACCATGGACTATCAACTCTACAGTTTCGCCGTGCCACATCCGGTGCTGGCGAGGAGCGCCTCTAAAGCATGAACAACAAGCTGCGTGGCTATGTACGTCCCGATGGGGAGGATGCTCGGGTCGAGGCCTGGGGCTGGCCCGAGATGGAGGTCGAGTCCGAGGTCGAGACCAATGCCCTCGGGTTGACGCCGGACTGGTATCGGCAGGAGGCAGAGGCGCCGGTTGAGGAGCCCGCAGAGGAGCCGGTCCCCAGTATCACGGCAGAAGAGCTGGAAGCGATCCGTCAGGCCGCTTGGGACGAGGGCATGGCCGAAGGCCAGGCCGCCGGCTTTGCCAAGGGGCTGGAAGAGGGCAAGCTGGAAGGCTTGCAACAGGGTCATGCCGCCGGGCTGGAGCAGGGCAAGGAGGAGGGACTGGCCATGGGCCGCGAGTTGGTGGATCAGCAACTGGCTCACTGGCAGTCACTGGTCGATCGTCTCGCCACCCCCCTCAGCGAGCTGGATCAGGCTGTGGAGCAGCAGCTCATCGCCCTGATGCTGCAGCTGACCCGCGCCCTCATCCGGCACGAGGCAGAGACGTCTCCCCGCATACTGTTAGAGGCCCTCAAACAGGGGTTGGCTTTGCTGCCTGCCGCCGAGCAGGGGGTTACCCTGATGCTGCATCCTGATGACATAACCCGGGTCGAGCAGGCGTTCGGAGTGGAAGAGTGCGCCAAGCGTCACTGGCGGCTGCAAAGTGATCCCACCCTCTCTCCTGGCGACTTGCAGCTGGCGACCGAACTCTCCAGCATTGACCTGACGCTGTCGGGACGCATCGATCAGCTGCTGCGCAACTTTTTGCGGGACAATCACGCATAACCGGCGGCGGACAGGTGTAACCACCCGCCGCCAGCATGACCCATCTCAATATCGCATTTCAGGAGGCCAGATGAGCGGCTCGTTACTCACTCGGTTGCAAGGGTATCGGGTGCGCGATATCGCGCCCAAGCCACCTGTCGCTGGCAAGTTGACCCGGGTGGTGGGCCTCACGCTGGAAGCCATCGGTTGCCGCGCCGCCATTGGTGCCCTCTGTCGCATCGATACCCAGGATGGGATGCTGGAGGCCGAAGTGGTGGGCTTCTCCGGCGATCGTCTGTTTCTGATGCCGAGCGAGCAGCTCAAGGGGGTGATCCCCGGTGCCAGGGTGGTGCCCATCACAGAGGAGCACGGCATCCCGGTTGGTATGAACCTGCTTGGCCGGGTCATCGACGGTATCGGCCAGCCACTCGATGGCCTCGGTCCCATTCTCTCCTCCCAGACGGTGCAGTTTGCCCAGCACCGCATCAATCCGCTCTCCCGTCGTCCTATCCATCAGCCGATGGACGTAGGGGTGCGCGCCATCAACGCCGTGCTGACGGTGGGTCAGGGCCAGCGGATGGGACTGTTCGCCGGTTCAGGCGTCGGCAAGTCGGTGCTGCTCGGGATGATGACCCGTGGCTCGGTGGCGGACGTGGTGGTGGTGGGTCTTATTGGTGAGCGGGGCCGGGAAGTCAAAGAGTTTATTGAAGATATTCTGGGGGAGGAGGGGCGTGCCCGCTCCGTGGTGGTGGCGGCCCCGGCCGACGCCTCGCCCCTGATGCGCCTTAAGGGGTGCGAAACTGCGCTCGCCATTGCCGAGTATTTTCGCGATCAGGGGCTTAACGTGCTGCTCTTGATGGACTCCCTCACCCGTTACGCCCAGGCCCAGCGTGAAATCGCGTTGGCAGTGGGCGAGCCGCCAGCGACCAAGGGGTATCCGCCCTCGGTATTTGCCAAATTACCGGCGCTGGTGGAGCGGGCGGGTAACGGCAGTGACGGCCAGGGTTCCATCACCGCTTTTTTCACCGTGCTGACCGAGGGGGATGACCTGCAAGACCCTATCGCCGATGCGGCGCGGGCTATCTTGGATGGTCATATCGTGCTGTCGCGCGAGCTGGCCGATGCGGGCCACTACCCGGCCATTGACATCGAAAAATCCATCAGCCGGGTCATGCCCATGGTGACCTCGCCGGAACATATGGACTTGGCGCGTACCCTCAAGCAGTTCTACTCCCTCTATCAGCAGAACCGGGATCTCATCACCATAGGCGCTTACAGCCAGGGATCGGATCCCCGCATCGATCGCGCCATCATTCAAAAACCCTATCTGGATCAGTTCTTGCAGCAGGGGATGCGCGAGGTCATTCACTACGATGAGGGCCTGCAATCCCTGCAGCTGGTGGCCATGCCCCTGATGCGTTGACGATAGGATGAAGAGGGAAGGTTGTCATGAGTAAAGGCTTGGTGATGTTGTCCGAGCGGCTGGTGGAGGCCGAACAGCAGGCGGCGCTGGCGTTGGCGAAGGCCCAGCAGGATCTGAAAATCTTCATGGAGCAGCAGGAGGCGCTCAACCAGTATCGCCAAATCTACCATCAGCAGTGGACAGATCGCGGTCTGCAGGGCATAGCTGCCCAGCAGAATGCCCAGTACCACGCCTTTATCAACAAGCTCGAGCAAGCGGCCACCCAACAGTACGAAGGTGTGCTGCAGGTGCGCCAGGCACTGGCGTTGCGGCGGGAAGAGTGGCTGGCCGCCCAGCAGAGGCGCAAGGCGTTGGAGTTGCTGCTGGCCAAGCAGGCCGGGCGTGAGCAGCAGAAGGCCCAGCGTCAGGAGCAGAAGATGCTGGATGAGTACGCCATGCTGCGCCGCTTCCATCATTCTGGCCTGTAACTTGCTTTATTGTGCCCATCCAGTGTGCGCCTCACCGCCATCGCGTTCGTGAGGGCCGCGCCAGAACCCGATTGTCGTCAGGGATTGTCATCATGATGCAGACACTGCTAACCCCACCCCCTCCCGTTCAGGCTGCTGCGCCTGCCGACAAGAGTGCTCCGATCCCCCCTGCCACCGATAGCGGCGAACGGACACCACAGGGGGAGCCGAAAGGCGGTTTCTCCGATGTGATGGCCAAGGCTCGGACAGCGGGAGCGCCGGTGACCAAGGGCTCTCAGACGGCTGCGATGGAGCCGAAGGCCGCTGGTCAGGTCGTTACTGACCAGGTGGCCGGTGACAAACGCGCCAGTGACAAGCACGCCGATGCCAAATCTTTGGCGAATGATGCCGAAGGCACGGCGGCCATCGACGATAACAAGAAAAAAACGGAGGAGGCCGAGAGCAGTGCCTCTCCCAATGATTTCTTACAGCGCCTGCAAGATGCCCTCAAGCAGGACACCAGTCTTGTCTCCCCGACGTCCCTTAACCTAGTTGTGACCGCGCCAGCCGTGGACACGGACGGCAATATGTTGCCGCAAGAGGGGGAGGGCGCCGAAGCTGCCGACGTTCTCGTTGGCGCGGGTGACAAGCCACTTACCCTGGATGACAGGAAAGCAGCCACCGGCGCCGCCTTGCTGGCACAACAGGCAGCAAGCCTGCTCAAGGGGGAAGGGGTCGAGGTGCCGGCAGCAGAGGGCGAGGCGCAGGCCATGGAGAGCGATGCTACCGATACCGCCGCCATGGCCGCCAAAGGTGAGGGGAGCAAGTCCGTCGATGCCAGCGCCAAACCCGTCATTCCTCCCATGAGCAACAAGGAGGGGGGCGAGAAGGCACATCCCCAGCAGGCCGTGCCCACCCAGGCGACCGCCGTGTTGGAAACGGGTCAGGAACGGGCCGACACAGAGACGACTCGCTCGGCGGACAGCGCTCAGGCCCGGGGCGCTGCCGAGGGGGGCGAGCAGGCCAAGGCGGCCACCGCCGCCAAGTCAGAGAGTCCGCTGGCCGCCGCTACCAGCAGCGCCACAGCGCCGGCTGCCCAGCCGCCAGCCGACCCCGAGTTGACGGTACAGCAACAGGTGCTTGCCAGCAGTGAATCCCAGGGGCCACAGGCCTCGCTGAGTGCCTTGTCGGCCGGGATCAAGCAGATGGAGGCCAGTGAAGAGCGCGAGTCTCCCAAGGTCAGGACCGAGGTCAAGGTGGACGTGAAGCAGAAGGTAGCCGAGTTTGGCAAAGGCAGTACCCCCGGGACCGAGTCCAGCCCCCATGACAGTAACCACAGTCAGCAGGTGCAGCAGAACAGCCAACCCCAGGCGCCCAACAACGACAGCAAGCCCACGGTCGACATAGCGGCGCGGCGCGATCCCCAGAATCTGCCACACCTCAAGCTGGCCAATCCGGAGGCGCCAGCCCAGCTGCACCAGAAGGTGAATCTGATGCTGGCGGACAAGTTGCAACAGGCGGAGATCCAGCTCGACCCCCTTGGCCTTGGCAAGATGAAGATCCAGATCCAGATTGGCGCCGACAGCCAAGCCAACGTGCACTTCGTGGTACAACATGGTCAGACCCGCGAAATGCTGGAGCAGGCCATGCCACGGCTGCGTGATATGCTGGCCGGGCAGGGCATTCAGCTCGGCCAGACCATAGTGCAACAGCAGTCGCAGCAACAGTCACAGGGTCAGTCGGCATTTGCCGGACAGGGCCAGCAAGGTCAAAAAGAGAGCGGTTCTTTTGCCGAAACAGGCCAAACTGAGGCTGAGGTCACTGCTGCAGGCCGTCGTTTGCTGATGGAATCGACAAACGACAGCGGAATTGATTTCTATGCTTGATGCCAGCCTGAGTAAGTTTATGATATCGAACAAGTTTGAGACTAGGGTGGACAAGGGATGGCAGATGATAACGAACTGACGCTGAAAGACCCGGCGGCAGGCAAGAAAAAGAAGCTGATCATGGTAGTCGCCCTGGCCGTGATTGTGCTGGGTGGCGGTGGTGCCGGTGCCTGGCTGATGCTGTCCGGTGGCGACAAGGCGGCCGAAGCTTCGGCGGAAGGGAAGGATGCCCAGCCCAAGGAGATGGCGCCCCAGCCCTCGCTCTACGTAGGCATGCCGCGCCCCTTCGTGTTCAACGTCTCGGGTGGCCAGCGGGATAGACTGGTGCAGATCAAGATCCAGTTGATGGTGCGTGGCGCCGCCGATGAGACCCTGGCCAAGCAGAATATCCCCCTGATCGAAGGCACCCTGCTGCGGGTCTTCAGCGCAGCGACCAGCGAGCAGCTGACGACCTTTGAAGGCAAGGAGAAGCTGCGTAAAGATTCACTGGAAGAGAGCCGTCGGGTGCTCAATGACCTGGTTTCTTCCCCCGTTATCGAACAAGTGCTGTTTACCGGCTTTGTAATGCAATAAGGGTGATGCGTGAGCGATCTGTTAAGTCAGGACGAAATTGATGCCCTCTTGCACGGTGTCGATGATGTCGAAGAGGAAGAGATAGGCGCGGCGGGAGATCCCGGCGTCGCCCAGTTTGACTTCTCCTCTCAGGACCGCATCGTCCGTGGTCGCATGCCGACCCTGGAGCTGGTGAACGAGCGTTTTGCCCGCCATATGCGGATCAGCCTGTTCAACATGATGCGCCGCACCGCCGAGGTCTCCATCAACGGTGTGCAGATGCTCAAGTTTGGCGAATACGTGCACACCCTGTTCGTGCCGACCAGCCTGAACATGGTGCGCTTCCGTCCGCTCAAGGGCACGGCCCTCATCACTATGGAAGCCCGCCTGGTGTTCATCCTGGTGGAGAACTTCTTCGGCGGTGATGGCCGTTATCACGCCAAGATCGAGGGGCGCGAATTCACCCCCACCGAGCGGCGCATCATCCAGATGCTGCTCAAGCTGGTGTTCGAGGATTACAAGGATGCCTGGGCGCCCGTGATGGACGTCGGCTTCGAATACCTCGACTCCGAGGTGAACCCGGCCATGGCCAACATCGTCAGCCCCACCGAGGTGATAGTGGTGAGTTCGTTCCACATCGAGCTCGATGGCGGTGGCGGAGATTTCCACGTGGCCATGCCCTACGCCATGCTGGAGCCTATCCGCGAGCTGCTGGATGCCGGTGTGCAGAGCGACAAGGGTGACACAGATGTGCGCTGGAGCAAGGCGCTGCGTGACGAAATCATGGACGTCAAGGTCGAGCTCAGAGCCAAGCTGCTGGAAACGGATCTGACCCTGCGCGAGCTGATGGAGTTGCGACCCGGCGACATCATCCCGGTGGAAATGCCGGAGAGCCTGCTGGTCTATGTGGAAGATTTGCCCACCTTTCACGCCAAGATGGGGCGGACCAAGGAGAATGTGGCGCTCAAGATTACCGACAAACTCAAACGCCCGGAAGGGGTCAAGACAGAGATGCATCTGGTGACCCGGGGCGGCATACGCATCGATGGTGAGGCCGAGCTGGAAGAGCTCGAGCGCAGCATCGAAGATCAACAGCGATAAACAGGGACTGCCTGTCACGACAGACGGTCATGAAGCAGCATAAGGAAGCAAGATGAGCGGAACTGATGAAGAGGATCTGATGGCGGACGCCTGGGCAGCCGCACTGGAAGAGCAGGTGGTTGCCGAAGCCAAGCCTGCTCCCCTCGAGGAGTTGACCGATGACGCCCCTATCAGTGCCGAGGAGCGGCGCAAGCTCGACACCATACTCGACATTCCGGTCACCATTGCCATGGAGGTGGGCCGCAGCCAGATCAGCATCCGCAACCTGTTGCAGCTGAACCAGGGCTCAGTAGTGGAACTGGATCGGGTGGCAGGCGAGCCGCTGGACGTGCTGGTCAACGGTACCCTGATCGCCCACGGCGAGGTGGTGGTGGTGAACGACAAGTTCGGTATCCGTCTGACGGACGTTATCAGTCAGATTGAAAGGATCAAGAAACTCAAATGACCAGAACCATTGCGCTGACCGGTGTCATCATCAATCAGGCCGAAAGGATCACAACACTCAAATGATCCGCGCGTTTCCGTTACTGCTGTTCTCCCTCCCTGCACTGGCCAATCCCGGTGCGGGTGTCAATCCCCCCAGCCTCACCTCCTGGCTGCTCTCCAGTCTGATGGTCATAGGCCTCATTCTGGTGCTGGGCTTTCTGCTCAAGAAGAGCAAGATAGCCACCGTCATGGGGGGCGGCCAGATGCGGGTCATCGCCAGCTTGCCGGTGGGCTACAAGGAGAAGCTGCTGGTGGTCAAGGTAGGCGAACAGCAGCTGCTGATCGGGGTGACGCCGCAGCAGGTCAACTTCCTCTATCGCCTGGAGGCGCCGCTGGACGAGAGCCAGCCCCAGGCGTTTTCCCAGCAGCTTGGCAAATTGATGGGCAAGCATGAAAAAAACTAACCGCTTATGGTCACAGCTTGGACTGCTGGTCGGCCTGTTGGTACCCCTGGTTCTCTTTTCGCCGCTGGCACTGGCCCAGGGTGGCATGTCGGCTGTGACCATCAAGACCATGGCGGATGGCAGTCAGGAATACAGCCTGACCCTGCAAGTGCTGGCACTGATGACGGCGCTCTCCTTCTTGCCGGCCATGGTCATCATGATGACCTCGTTTACCCGCATCATCGTAGTGTTGGGCATACTGCGCCAGGCAATCGGTCTGCAGCAGAGTCCCTCCAACCAGGTGTTGATCGGTATCGCCCTCTTCATGTCGTTCTTCATCATGTCGCCCGTGCTGGATCGCATCAACAAAGAGGCGCTGCAGCCCTATCTGGCCGAGACAATCCAGGCCAAGGAGGCGCTGGAGAAGGCCGAACTGCCCATCCATCAATTCATGCTGGCTCAGACCCGGATCAAGGATCTCAACACTTTCATGGAGATAGCCAACGTGCAGGTAGATAAGCCTGCCGATGTGCCGTTGCGGGTGCTGATCCCGGCGTTCGTCACCAGCGAGCTGAAGACAGCCTTCCAGATAGGCTTCATGCTGTTTTTGCCCTTCCTGGTGATCGATCTGGTGGTGGCCAGTATCCTGATGGCCATGGGGATGATGATGCTCTCTCCTATGCTGGTCTCCCTGCCGTTCAAGCTGATGCTGTTTGTCATGGTGGATGGCTGGAACCTGATCCTGGGCTCCCTGGCCAACAGCTTCGGGCTGGGGGCGGGATGATGCTCTCTTTCAATCAGGTGCTGGTCTCCCTGCCATTCCAATTGATGCTGTTCGTCATGGTGGATGGCTGGAACCTGATCCCGGGCTCCCTGGCCAACAGCATCGGGCTGGGTGCCGGTGGTTAACTCGGACAAACGCAAGGAGCAGGCAGCATGAGTCCGGAAACCTTTATCGATGTCTTTCGCGAGGCGCTCTGGCTGGTGACCATCATGGTGTGCGCCGTGATCCTGCCCAGCCTGTTTGTCGGCCTGCTGGTGGCCATCTTTCAGGCCGCGACGTCCATCAACGAACAGACCCTGAGCTTCCTTCCTCGTCTCATCGTTACCCTGTTTGCCCTGGGGGCGGGCGCACACTGGGGCTTGCAGAGTCTGATGGACTTCTTTTTGCTGATGGTGAGCCAAATTCCCGAGGTGGTGGGATGATCCATGCCCGGCAAGCGCCTGGGACCTCTTCTGGCGGCTCGCTGATGGCGACCTGCCACGCCATTCCCGGGGTAGTGAGATGACCTACACGACTGCTCTCATCATGGAGTGGTTGTCTTCCATTCTCTGGCCGTTGGCACGGGTGAGCGGTCTGTTGATGGTGATGGCGGTGTTTGGCAGTCGCCTGACACCGGCCCGCATTCGTATCGGGTTGGCGCTGGCGCTGACCTTCATGATCGCCCCCCTGCTGCCCCCGATGCCCAAGATAGAGCTGTTCTCCGTCGGCAGTTTTTTGGTGCTGACCCAGCAGTTGCTCATCGGCATTGCGCTTGGCCTCATGACCCAGTTTCTGATGGAGAGCTTCGTCATGGCCGGTCAGATCATCGCCATGCAGACCAGCTTGGGCTTTGCCACCCTGGTGGATCCCATGAATGGCCAGTCGGCCCCCGTGGTGGGCCAGTTCTACCTGATGCTGGCGACCCTGGTGTTTCTGGCGGTGGATGGTCACCTCATCATGCTGCGCATGGTGGTGCTGAGCTTTGATACCTTGCCGGTCTCAGATGCCGGGCTCACCCTGCCCGCCATCCGCAGTCTGGCCGGATTCCTGGGGGTCATGTACCAGGCCTCGCTGGTGATGGCGCTGTCGGCCATCATCGCACTGCTGCTCATCAACTTTGCGTTCGGCGTCATGACACGGGCAGCGCCACAGCTCAACATCTTCAGCATAGGTTTTGCGGTCAGCATGATGTCCGGGCTGCTTATCCTGTGGCTCACCATCGGCGGCTTCCTCGGTCATTTCGACTCCATGTGGGAGCGGGTGCAGGAGACCAGTTGCGAGCTCATCAACATCCAGTGCTTCGGTGGCCAGAGTGGCTGATTGCGTACAGCTGGGTAGCGAACGACTCGATTCCCTCCGGGGGCGAGTACAACTGAGCAAGCTCCAGCGTGTCGGAGGTCAGCAGCATGGCTGATACCGATCAGGAACGTACCGAACAACCCACGGGCAAACGACTGCAACAGGCCCGGGAAAAAGGGCAGATTGCACGCTCCAAGGAGTTGGGTACCGCCAGCGTGCTGTTGGCGGCTGTCTTTGGTCTCTTGATGATCAAGGAGAGTCTGGCCAGCGCCATGGTCAAGATCCTCACCATAGGTTTCACGCTTGATCGGGATCAGGCCTTCGATCCCAACGCCATGGGGGTCATGCTTCCCACCCTGTTGAGGGAGCTGATGTATCCGCTCGGCCTGCTGTTCATGCTGGTGGCCATCGCGGCTTTCGTCGGCAACACCCTGATGGGGGGCATGAATTTCTCCTCCGAAGCCATGCTGCCCAAGTGGAGCAAGCTGAGCCCGCTCAACGGCCTCAAGCGGATGTTCGGGGTGCAGTCTCTGGTTGAGCTTATCAAGTCCATCGCCAAGGTGGTGTTCATCACCCTGTTTGCCTGGTGGATGCTGTCGAGCCAGTTCAACCACCTGCTCAACCTCTCCCTGGAGGGTTATCCGGGCGGCATCATAGATGCGCTGGATCTGCTGCTGTGGATGCTGATCATCCTCTGTTGCGCCCTCATCCCCATCGTGGCCATCGACGTGCCGTTCCAGCAGTGGAATCACATGCGCCAGCTCAAGATGACCAAGCAGGAGATCAAGGACGAGTTCAAGGACAGCGAGGGCAAGCCCGAGGTGAAGGGGCGGATCCGCCGCTTGCAGATGGAGATGGCGATGCGCCGCATGATGGGAGATGTGCCCAAGGCGGATGTGGTCATCACCAACCCGACCCACTACTCGGTGGCACTCAAATATGACACCGACAAGCCGGGCGCCGCCCCCAAGGTAGTGGCCAAGGGTACTGACGAAATCGCGATGAAGATCAGGGAGATAGCAAGGGAATACGAGATCCCCACCATGCCCTCTCCCGGGCTCACCCGTGCCATCTTTCACTCCACCGAGATAGGTCACGAGATACCGGAAGGGTTGTTTGCCGCGGTGGCTCAGGTGCTGGCCTATGTGTATCAGCTCAAGAAGTTCCGCCGTGGTCGTGGCCGGCGCCCCAATCCGCTCGCCAACGAGCTGCCCATTCCGCCTGAATTCCGCAAATGACAAACTTCTGACACAGTCAAAATAAAATCATTTAAAATCAATGTATTGAATTGTTGGCTTGATGTTTGCTTTAATCTTGTACCAGCGGTTTGAGATTGAGAAAAACGATGAAATTCCAGGCTTCATTGGGCCGATTGAAAGAGCACAGGGGATTGCTGACCAAGGGGATGGGGACACCGCTGTTGGTGCTGGCGTCTCTGGGTATGGTTGTTCTGCCCATACCGCCGCTGATGCTGGATGTACTCTTTTCCTTCAATATTGCGCTTTCTATTGTGGTGCTGCTGGTCGCCGTTTATACCCGACGCCCCCTCGAATTTGCCGCCTTTCCAACCGTCTTGCTGCTTGCCACCTTGCTGCGTCTGGCGCTCAACGTGGCGTCAACCCGGGTGGTCTTGCTGGAAGGCCACAACGGGAGTGCGGCGGCCGGTCATGTGATCGAGGCATTTGGCAACGTGGTGATCGGCGGCAACTATGCCGTCGGCATCATCGTCTTTACGATCCTGATGATCATCAACTTCGTGGTGATTACCAAGGGGGCCGGGCGGATTGCCGAGGTGAGCGCCCGCTTTACCCTGGATGCCATGCCAGGCAAACAGATGGCCATAGATGCCGATTTGAACGCCGGCCTCATCAACCAGGAAGAGGCGAAGAAGCGTCGCCAGGACGTGACTCAGGAAGCCGACTTCTACGGCTCCATGGACGGTGCCTCCAAGTTTGTCAAAGGGGATGCCATCGCGGCCATCATGATCCTCTTTATCAACATCATCGGGGGCTTCATTATCGGCATGATGCAGCACCAGCTCACCTTCAGTGAATCGGCCGAAATCTATACCCTGCTGGCTATCGGTGACGGTCTGGTCGCGCAGATCCCCTCCCTGCTGCTCTCCATCGCGGCAGCCATTATAGTGACCCGGCAGAACACGGATCAGGATATGGGCACAGCGGTGTTGGGTCAGCTGTTTGACAATCCCAAGGCGCTGATCATCTCGGCTGGCATCCTGCTGATGATGGGGCTGGTACCCGGCATGCCGCACTTTGCCTTCCTGAGCTTGGGTGCCCTCTCGGCTGCCGGTGCCTGGTGGCTGCTGCGCCGCGAGAAGCGGGCCGCCGCCAAGGCTGCCAAGGGCCAACTGATGCCCGCCACGGCCGATCAACCCCATGAGCAGAAAGAGTTGAGCTGGGACGACGTGCTGCCGGTGGACATCATAGGGCTGGAGGTGGGTTATCAGCTTATCCCGCTGGTGGATCGTAATCAGGGCGGGGAACTGCTCAACCGGATCAAAGGGGTGCGCAAGAAACTCTCCCAGGAGCTCGGCTTTCTGGTGCCTGCCGTGCACATTCGCGACAATCTGGATCTCGCGCCCAACCAATATCGCATCACCTTGATGGGGGTCAGTACCGGCGAGGCCAATGTTTACCATGATAAGGAGATGGCCATCAATCCGGGTCAGGTGTTCGGCCAGATCCAGGGCATCGCCACCCAGGATCCCGCCTTCGGGCTGGAGGCTGTGTGGGTCGCCAAGGAGCAAGTCTCCCAGGCCCAGACTCTCGGCTATACAGTGGTGGATACCGCCACCGTGGTCGCCACTCACCTGAGCCAGATCCTCTCCAACCATGCCGCCCTGCTGCTGGGTCATGACGAAGTGCAACAGCTGCTCGATATGATAGGGAAGCATCAGAACAAGCTGGTGGAAGGACTGGTTCCTGAAGTCATCAGCATGGGTAACCTGGTGAAGGTATTGCAGAACTTGCTCAATGAAGGCGTGCCAATCCGTGATATGCGCACTATCCTGCAGACCCTGGTGGAATACGCCCCGCGCAGTCAGGATCCCGAAGTGCTGACGGCCGCCTGCCGTATCGCCCTGCGTCGCCTGATCGTGCAAGAGATTGCCGGTCCGGACCCCGAGCTGCCGGTGATCACCTTGGCACCAGAATTGGAACGTATATTGCATCAATCCCTGCAGGCAGGGGGTGGTGATGGCGCTGGCATAGAGCCGGGCCTGGCAGAGCGGATGCAACGTTCGCTGGTGGAAGCCACTCAACGACAAGAACTGGAAGGCCAACCGGCCGTGCTTCTGACATCAGGGATACTGCGCAATACCCTGGCGAAATTTGTCAAGAATGCCATTCCTGGATTGCGCGTTCTGTCTTATCAGGAAGTGCCTGATGACAAGCAAATCCGCATCGTCAGTGCGGTAGGACAGAACTAGTTAGCGGAGATGACGGGTGAAGATTAAGCGGTTTTTTGCCAAGGACATGCGAACGGCTCTGGCCGAGGTCAAGGAGACTCTCGGGCCCGACGCCGTCATCATGTCCAACAAGAAGGTCACTGGTGGGGTGGAGATAGTCGCCGCTGTCGATTATCAATCCCAGGTCCTGGGGCCCACAGATGCGCCGGTTCGCCGTCAGTTGAACGATGAGAGCGTCAATATCTCGTCTGCCGGACGGCAGATGACCCGTCCTGTGCCCAGCCAGGCCCAGGAGCAGAACGAACACTATGCCGATACCCTGGCTGCCCTGTTGGCGCGTCAACAGAAGTTGAACCCGGCCAATCCGGCCGGTCTTAAGGGGGCGGCACCCGTTGCCGCCGCTGGTTCAGCTCCCCGCACGCTGGCCGAACAGGGTCAGTGGGGGGCGGCTCCCGAGCCTGCCAAGCCCAAAGCCAGAGCGGCGACCCCAGGTCGTGCTCCCCAACCTGCGCCGCGAGAGCAGGAGATGGAAGGGATGCGCAAGGAGATGGCCAGCATTCGCAAGCTGTTGGAGCACCAGATCTCCGGACTGATGTGGCAGGAAGTGGAACGCCGTGAACCGATGCGGGCCCTGCTCATCAAGGAGCTCAAGAAGATAGGCTTTGACGATGCGTTTGCCGATCAGCTGGCGGGCCTTATCCCTGAGGACATGTCTATCCATCAGGCCATGGCGCAGCTGGCCGAGGTGTTGACCGCCCAGCTCAAGATCAGCGAAGACGATATTTTACGTCAGGGTGGGGCGGTTGCCCTGCTCGGACCGACCGGGGTGGGCAAGACCACCACCATTGCCAAACTGGCGGCGCGGTTTGCCATGAAGTATGGCGCCGAGCAGGTGGCGCTTATCACCACGGATAACTACCGGATCGGGGCCCACGAGCAATTGCAGACTTATGGTCGCATCATGGGGTGTCCGGTACGTCAGGTACGGGATGCCGAGGAGCTGGCCAATGCGCTCTATCAGTTCCGCCATCGCCGGTTGGTATTGATCGATACCGCCGGGGTGGGTCAGCGGGATATCCGTCTGACCGAGCAGCTCGATACCCTGGTCAAGAATGCCAAGGTACGCATCCGCAGCTACCTGGTGATGTCCGCGACTTCCCAGCGTCGGGTGATGCAGGAGGCGGTGGACCACTTCCGGCGTATCCCATTAAGCGGCTGCATACTTACCAAATTGGATGAAAGTCTGAATCTGGGCGAAGTGATTAACGTGTGTATCCAGAATGCACTGCCCATCAGCTATATCACTGATGGGCAAAGGGTTCCGGAAGATATTCAAGTTGCCAATGCGGCGCAGCTCGTCGGAGCTGCCATGGGCTCGCTGGAGCGGGAAACAGAAGAACCCTATTTCTGGGGTGCAGGCTTTGGCGAGGCCGAAGATTCGGAGTTTTATGAGTAACATGTATATGGATCAGGCGAGTGGTCTGCGCAAAATGCGTCAAAACAATCGAGTAAAAGTGATCGCCGTTTCCGGTGGCAAGGGTGGCGTGGGCAAGACCAACGTGACCCTGAACGTGGCAGGCGCCATGGCCGCACAAGGCAAACGGGTGATGGTGCTGGACGCCGACCTTGGCCTTGCTAACGTTGACGTCATGCTGGGGTTGCGGGTACATCGTAACCTCTCCCATGTGCTGGCCGGTGAGTGCACCATAGACGACATCATAGTCGAGGGTCCCTACGGCATGATGATAGTGCCGGCCACATCAGGCACCCAGTCTATGGTCGAGCTCTCTGCGGTGCAGCATGCCGAACTGATCCGCGCCTTCAGTGAGATGAAGACCCAAGTTGACATACTGCTGGTGGATACAGCGGCGGGGATCTCCGACATGGTGCTGAGCTTCACCCGCGCCGCCCAGGACATCATGATAGTGGTGTGCGATGAGCCGACCTCCATCACGGATGCCTACGCGCTGATCAAGATCCTCTCCAAGGATCATGGCGTGTTTCGCTTCAAGGTGGTGGCCAACATGGTGCGCAGCCTGCGCGAAGGGCAGGAGCTCTACGCCAAGCTGACCCGGGTCACAGATCGCTTTCTGGATACCTCGCTGGAGCTGGTAGCGTGTGTACCTTACGACACCAACCTGCGCGCCGCCGTGCGCAAGCAGAAGCTGATTGTCGAAGCTTTCCCCAAGTCACCTGCGGCGCTGGCGTTTCGCGCCCTCGCCAACAAGGCGGCAAGCTGGCCCATTCCTAACCAACCCGGCGGTCATCTCGAATTTTTCCTGGAAAATTTGCTGCAAAGGCCGGTCATAGCACAGGAAGGTTCCCGTGAATAAAGCCCAAGCGTACTTGCGTCATCAGGATTCCTATGTGCTGGTCGAGCGTCATGCTCCGCTGGTGAAACGGATTGCCCAGCATTTGTTGGCTCGCCTGCCAAGCAGTGTCTTGCTGGATGACCTGATCCAGGCAGGTATGATTGGGCTGCTCGAAGCCTCCCGTAACTTTGACGGTAGCAAGGGCGCCAGTTTTGAAACCTACGCAGGGATCCGCATCCGTGGCTCCATGCTCGACGAGATCCGGCGGGGGGACTGGGTGCCACGTTCGGTGCACCGCAATAGCCGCGCCATCGCTGAAGCCATCGAAAATGTTGAACAAGCGCACGGTCGTGATGCCCGTGATACCGAGGTTGCTGCCCAGATGGGGGTCAGTCTCGGCGAGTATCACACCATGCTGCAGGATGTCTCCTGCGGCAAGATCATCGGTATCGAGGATCTGGGGGTCAGCGAAGATGTGATAGGTCATCCCGATGACGCAGCAGGCAACAATGGGTTTGACGAGCTGGCGGCCGAGCGTTTTCAGGGCGCGTTGGCCGAACACATAAGCCGTCTGCCGGAACGGGAAGCACTGGTCCTCTCCCTTTACTACGATGAAGAACTGAACTTGCGTGAAATAGGCGAGGTATTGAACGTTAGCGAGTCTCGTGTGAGCCAGATACACAGTCAGGCGATGCACAGATTACGCGCTCGTTTAAGAGATTGGCATGTATAAGTGTTTGTACTGGCTACACTGAAACAAAACTCTAAGGCATAATCCGCATAATAAAACCTGCGATCTGCATCATGTAAGTGAGCCGCTATAGCGGCTATTTAGGAGGGAATTTTGGACAAGAACATGAAAATCCTCATTGTTGACGATTTTTCAACGATGCGCCGGATTATCAAGAACTTGCTGCGTGACCTGGGATTTAACAATACCCACGAAGCAGATGATGGCAACACGGCCTTGCCAATGTTGAAAAATGGTGATTTTCAGTTTGTCGTCACCGACTGGAACATGCCCGGTATGCAAGGCATTGACTTGCTCAAGGCTATTCGTGTCGATGACAAGCTCAAACATCTGCCGGTACTGATGGTGACCGCTGAAGCCAAGCGCGAACAGATCATTGAAGCCGCTCAGGCGGGCGTCAATGGCTACATAGTCAAGCCTTTCACCGCTGCAACGCTCAAAGAGAAACTCGACAAAATCTTTGAACGAATCGGCTAAGGAGCAGCATGGATGAAGGCCAAAACGAGTGCAATGATTTCGCTCGATCAGGCAAGGATGCTTGTTGCCCATCTTGAGCAAGGCGAATTTGAACAGGCCGATACTATCATCGCAGATGCATGTGCTCCCAATGCGGCAGCTCTGTTTGACAAAGTGGGTCAACTGACCCGACAACTGCACAGCTCCTTACAAGATTTCCGGCTGGATTCCCGGATCCCCGACCTGGCAACCCATGAAATTCCCGATGCCCGAGAACGTCTAAGCTACGTCATCGACATGACAGACAAGGCAGCCAACCGCACCATGGATGCGGTGGAAGCCAGTTTGCCGATTGCCGACCGGCTCAACGACAATATTCAGTTGGTTATGCCCAACTGGAATGCCCTGATGAACAGGGACATGAATGTCGGGCAATTTAAGTCTTTATGTCACCAACTGGATGATTTCATTAAGGCTTCTGAATCTGATGCCGATAAATTACGGCAACTGCTGACAGAGATCCTGATGGCGCAAGATTTTCAGGATTTGACCGGCCAGATGATCCGCAAGGTCATCAAGTTGGTGCAGGAAGTTGAAACTAAATTAATAGAAATGCTGACTATGTTTGGTGAGGCATCTGTTGAGCATTCATCTCGCAGCCTTCCTGTAAGCCGGATTGAAGCTGAAGGCCCCATCATGAACCCGGAGACTCGTTCCGATGTGGTCAATGGTCAGGATGATGTGGACGATCTGCTGTCTAGCCTGGGATTTTAATGGAGTGACGCATGGCCTTCGAAGTTGATGAAGACATACTGCAAGACTTTTTGGTCGAAGCATCCGAAATATTGGAACAGTTGTCCGAACAACTGGTCGACTTGGAAAAGCGACCCGATGACAAGAATCTGTTGAATGCCATATTTCGCGGCTTCCATACCGTCAAAGGCGGCGCCGGTTTTCTCTCTCTGGGTGAGTTGGTAGACGTGTGTCACGGCGCCGAAAACGTGTTCGATATCTTGCGCAATGGCAAGCGAACCGTCACGGCGGAATTGATGGATGTCATTTTGCAGGCGCTGGATGCCATCAATGTGATGTTTGCCCAGGTGCAAAATCGAGAACCGCCGAGCCCTGCTTCCGCTGAAATTTTGCATGACCTGCATGAGCTCTGCAAGCCTGAAGGGCAGGAGCAGTTGTTGACTGCCTCGGCAGGCAATAGTGCGCCTGTAGAAACTGCGGCATCTGCTGACGAGGTGAGCGCGGCTCCTGAGCCTGAAGCGGTTGCCGAACCCGTGGCCGTCAATGGTGGCGGCTCCATCGATGAAATCTCAGCCGATGAGTTCGAGCGCTTGCTCGATGAACTCCACGGCGTCGGCGGAGCCCCGACGCCGGTTGCGAGCCCCGTGCTGACTGGTACGGGTGATATCACAGACGATGAGTTTGAAGCCTTGCTCGACCAGCTGCATGGTCAGGGTCAGCATAGCGGCGCGCCTGAGATCAACCCGTTGAAGTCGGTGCAAAAAGAGGTTGACGAGCTGATCGATGATGATGAGTTCGAACGCCTGCTCGATGAATTGCATGGTCGTGGTCAAGGGCCAAAAACCAGCATCACGCCCCCTGTTGCACCAACGGTCGCAGCGCCGGTGCCCGCCGCCGTCGCCAAGTCAACACCAGCCCCCAAACCAGCAGCAGCACCGGTTGCTGCCGCTAAACCGGCACCAGCCCCCGTCAAGCAAGCCGCTGCACCAGCAGAGAATGCGGTGCAAAGCGATACCACTGTGCGGGTGGATACCAAAACGCTAGACGTCATCATGAACATGGTGGGTGAACTGGTGCTGGTACGAAATCGTCTGGTGAGCCTTGGGATCGCCAGCAACGATGAGGACATGTCAAAAGCGGTTGCCAACCTGGATGTGGTAACGGCAGACCTGCAAGGCGCCGTGATGAAGACGCGCATGCAGCCTATCAAGAAAGTATTCGGTCGTTTCCCCCGGGTTGTGCGCGATTTGGCCCGTACCCTCAAGAAAGATATTGAGCTGGTGATGGTCGGGGAAGAAACCGATCTGGACAAAAACCTGGTCGAAGCCCTGGCCGATCCGCTTGTTCACCTGGTGCGTAACTCATGTGACCACGGGGTTGAGATGCCGGATGTACGGGAAAAAGCGGGCAAGCCACGGCAGGGCACCATTACCCTGAGCGCCTCCCAGCAGGGTGATCACATTCTGCTTTGCATCGAAGACGATGGCGCAGGCATGGATCCGGAAAAGCTCAAGTCCATCGCTATCAATCGTGGCGTTCTGGATGCAGACACTGCGGCCCGCATGAGCGACAGCGATGCCTATAACCTGATTTTTGCTCCCGGTTTCTCGACCAAGTCTGAGATTTCCGATATTTCCGGCCGTGGTGTCGGCATGGATGTGGTGAAGACCAGCATAGTGAGCCTCAACGGCTCTGTGCATATTGACTCTGCCTGGGGTAAGGGCACTCGCCTCGAGATCAAGGTGCCCTTGACCTTGGCTATCTTGCCTACGCTGATGGTGGAAGTGGGTGAGCAGACATTTGCCTTGCCGCTGGGGTGTGTGAACGAGATTTTCCATCTGGACCTCAAGAAGGCCAACATGGTCGACGGTCAGCTCACCATCATAGTGCGCGACAAGGCCATCCCTCTCTTCTACCTGCACAAGTGGCTGGTAAAAGGGACAAGCAAGAAATCACGGCAGGATACGGGCCATGTGGTCATAGTGCAGATTGGCACTCAGCAGATAGGCTTTGTCGTGGATAATCTGATTGGCCAGGAAGAGGTGGTGATCAAGCCACTGGACAACCTGCTGCAAGGAACCCCGGGCATGGCCGGGGCTACCATCACCAGCGATGGTGGTATTGCACTCATTCTGGATGTGCCGAGTCTGCTCAAAGCATATGCGCGTAGACATTGATAGCTCAGGCCCAAGGAGTTAGAAAAATAACAATGGCAGTTAAGGTATTAGTTGTCGACGACTCGAGCTTCTTCCGCCGCCGGGTCAGTGAGATCATCAATCAGGATCCTATGCTGACGGTGATCGATACGGCCCAGAATGGACGGGAAGCGGTAGACAAAGCACTGGCTCTACGGCCTGATGTGATCACCATGGACATAGAGATGCCCGTGATGGATGGCATCAGCGCGGTGCGCGAGATCATGGCCAAGTGCCCCACTCCGATCCTGATGTTCTCCTCGCTGACCCATGAAGGGGCCAAGGCCACCCTCGATGCCCTGGATGCGGGAGCCCTCGATTTCCTGCCCAAGAAGTTCGAAGATATAGCCCGTGACAAGGACGAAGCAGTTCGCTTGTTGCAACAGCGGGTCAAGGAAATATCGCGCAAGCGTTTCCTGATGGGGGCCAGCGCCCGGCCAAAAGCGCCTGAACCTGCTGCTCGCAGCCCACAGGTCGGTTCGTTGCCACGTCCTGGCGATCGTCAGGTCGAGCCACCGCGAATCGTGCCGGTTGCCGCGTTTAAACGCAGCGGGAAAACTTACCAGCTGGTGGCTATTGGTACCTCTACTGGTGGTCCGGTGGCGCTGCAAAATGTGCTGACCAAATTACCGGGTGATTTTCCTCATCCGATTCTGCTGATCCAGCACATGCCGGCAACCTTTACCGCTGCATTTGCCGCTCGCCTCAACGGTTTGTGTCAGATAGGGGTCAAGGAGGCGGAGGATGGTGATGTACTCAAACCTGGTCACGCCTATCTGGCGCCGGGTGGCAAACAGATGTTGCTGGAAGGGCGCGGAGTCGGTGCTCGCATCCGGATCGTCGATGGCAATGACAAGGTTAACTACAAGCCTTGCGTGGACATCACCTTCGCATCGGCAGCCAAGACCTATGCCGACAAGGTGCTCGCCATCGTATTGACCGGCATGGGGGCGGATGGCAGGGATGGTGCGCGTCTGCTCAAGGAGCAAGGATCCACCATCTGGGCCCAGGATGAAGCCTCGTGCGTCGTATACGGTATGCCACAAGCCGTCGCCAAGGCGGGTATCGCCACTGAGTCACTGCCGCTGGATCGGGTAGCACAACGTATCCTGGTGGAGCTGGGTCGCTAAAGATGAGCATGTTTGGCCTGATCCTGGCTCTGGGAGCCATTGCCATTGCTCAGCTATGGCATGGTGGAACCCTGCTCACCCTGCTCGACGGACCGGCATTTGTCATCGTTGTTGGTGGTACCTGGGGTGCCGTCATTTTGCAGACACCACGTAAATATCTGCTCGAGGCGATCAGGCAGCTGCGCTGGATGTTGTTCCCCCCGGGTTGGGATCTGCTCAATCAGGCCGAACGGTTGCAGGGATGGGCGGTGTTCGCCCGCCAGCAGGGCCTGCTGGCGCTGGAAAATCAGGCTGATCAGGAAAGTGACGAGTTCACCCGCCAGGGGCTCACCATGATAGTGGATGGAGTGTCGATTGAGGATATTCGCATGTTGCTGGAAGCGGATATCGACATCGAGCAGGAGCGTAACGAGCACTCGGCCCGGGTATTTGAGGCCATGGGGGGATATAGTCCGACCATTGGTATCATAGGTGCGGTCATGGGTCTGATCCAGGCCATGTTCAATCTGGAGGATCCGGCAGCCCTCGGTGCCGGCATTGCCGTTGCCTTTGTTGCCACCATTTACGGGGTCGGCTTTGCCAACCTCTTTTATCTGCCGATTGCGAACCGCCTGCGCGCCTTTCATTATCATTACGCCCTGTTCCAGGAGATGACCCTGGAAGGATTGATGGCGATTGCCCACGGTGAGAATGGCCCGCAGGTTGAACGGCGGTTGAAGGCTTATCTGAAAGGAGAGTAGCCATGCGCAAGCGCTATCGTTTGCATCTGCAAGGTCGAGAACATCTCGATCGCTGGCTGGTTTCCTACGCCGACTATATGACGCTGATCTTTGCGCTGTTTGTGGTGCTCTATTCGGTGGCCCTGGTCAACAAAGATAAATATCGCGCCGTCATCGACGGCATGACCCAGGCGTTCAACGTTATGCAGCCACGCAGTGATGGCCTGCTGGAAGGGCAGGGGCAGTCGCTGTTGAACAACGAGATATCGGCCGCACCCTCAGTGCTGGAGAGTGCTATGCCACCTTCCCCCTCCCTTGCTCCCATTTCCGGTGTGCCCATCAAACAAGATGGTATGGCTCTTGCGAAGATAGATACGCAACTGAAAGAGAGCATGAGCGCTCTGATCGAGGCCGGGGTGGTCAAGCTTACGCTGGACGACAACTGGCTGACGGTCGAGTTGAGCTCGGGTCTCTTGTTTGGCAGCGGCAGTGCTTTTATGAGCACCAATGCCTACCCTGTGCTCAATACGCTTTCAGGTATTCTGAAACCGGTCGATAACTATGTGAGAGTGAGAGGCTATACAGATAACCAGCAGATAAATAATGAAATTTTTCGCTCCAACTGGACGCTGTCTGCGGCAAGGGCCGAAGCCGTGCTCACAGCTCTCATCGCCAAGGGCATAGCACCACAGCGGCTTGCCTACGAGGCATACGGGGAGTTTTCTCCCTTTGCCGAGAATGACAGCGAACAGGGACGCTTACAGAATCGCAAGGTGGTGGTCGCTATTTCCAAGTTCGCATGGACGCCACCCGCAGCTCCCGCCAAGCCTGTGATGGTGGCGCCGGTTCCTGCAGTGCAGCAGGCGGTAGAGGCAGGCGAGGTCAAGGTGATCACTCTGCCAGGTGGCGGCATACGTATAACAACAAGGCAGGATTGATACAGTGATTGTTTGGACGGTTGCCAACCAAAAAGGTGGGGTCGGTAAAACCACCACAGTAGTCGCGTTAGCCGGTATCCTGGCCCAGCGTGGCCAGCGGGTGCTATTGATTGACACCGATCCCCATGCTTCCCTGACCTCTTATCTCGATTTTGACTCGGATCGGCTGGACGGTACCCTCTATGAGCTGTTTCAGGCCGTCAAACCGACGGCCGAGCTAGTCAATAAACTGACGCTGCGAACCAAGTTTGACAACATCCACCTGCTGCCTGCCTCCATTACCCTTGCCACTCTGGATCGGGTGATGGGCAACCGGGAAGGCATGGGGTTAGTGATCAAGCGTGCCCTGCTGCGGATTCATGATCAGTATGACTATGTGCTCATCGACTGTCCGCCTGTGCTGGGGGTCATGATGGTCAACGCCCTGGCAGCCTGCGATCGGATCCTGGTGCCGGTTCAGACTGAGTTCCTGGCCCTAAAGGGGTTGGAGCGGATGATGAAGACCTTCGAAATCATGCAGCGATCCAAGCGGGAGAAGTTCCGCTTCACCGTGATCCCCACCATGTTTGACAAGCGTACCCGCGCCTCTCTGATGACACTGAAGTCCATCAAGGATCAACATGGGGATGCGGTATGGAACGCCGTCATCCCCATAGACACCAAGTTTCGGGATGCCAGCTTGCTCCACATTCCCCCTTCTATTTATTCGCCGAGCAGTCGCGGCACATATGCCTATGAGACCTTGCTCAACTATCTTGATGCCCAGGAGCGTCAACGTGCTCATGAGGTGGCATCATGAGAGACACAACCCAAGTGAGGGCCATGGATGATTACTTCCACTCCCTGTTGCTGGATGAGGCGCTGTTGCCTGATCTGCCAGAGGAGCCGGAACCTGCGCCCGCGATCCGGCTGCAACGCCAGCCTCAGGCACAGTCCGAGGTGGTGGTACAACCCTATCTGGAGGCCGATGAGCGACTCGAGCAACTGAGCGAGCTGCTTGCCCAAGTGGGGCAGGTGCAGTTTGAAATGGACGCGCTGAGCCATGAAGAGGTGATCAGCGAGCCGCTGCAGATCGAGGTCGAAGATACCTTGCTGCTCGTTGAACCAGTATGGCTGGAGGAGATGCCAGCCCCTGCGATGACAGAGCCGTCGACGCTGGTGATGACAGAGACTGCGGTGGAACTGGCCCCTCAGGCAGAGGCCGCCCCATCGACTTGGGAGAATATCGATACCGGTAAGGAGTTTCAGGCGCTCTTTTTCGACGTCGCCGGGGTTACCTTTGCGGTGCCCCTGACCGAGCTTGGCGGTATCCATCAGATGGGAGAGGTCTCATCACTGTTCGGTCAGCCGGATTGGTATCGTGGCATCATGACCTCCCGCGATCAGAAGATGAACGTGGTGGACACAGCACAGTGGGTGATGCCGGGGCAGCATCTGGAAATACCGGATTACAAGTATCTGATTATGCTGGGTGAATCTCCCTGGGGACTCGCCTGTCATCATCTGAAGGGCACAGAGTTATTGCATCGTGATCAGGTTAAATGGCGTCACCAGGAGGGCAAGCGCCCTTGGTTGGCGGGCATGGTCAAGGAGAAGATGTGTGCCCTGCTGCACGTCAGGGAATTGCTCCTGCTGCTGGAGCGCGGGGTCAACATAGAAGGTCGCTGATAACTTCTGCACTTATGCTCTTTTATTGCTAGTTTTACCAGTAGACGTTTTCATAAAAGGAATAAAAACATGACAGAAAAGCGCAATATTGCACAGAATCTGGCCGAAGATGAAGTGCTGCAATGGGTCACCTTCCAGCTGGAAAATGAAACCTACGGCATCAACGTGATGCAGGTGCAGGAGGTGTTGCGCTACACCGAAATAGCCCCTGTGCCGGGTGCGCCCGAGTATGTGCTGGGTATCATCAACCTGCGCGGCAATGTGGTGACCGTCATCGACACCCGCTCCCGTTTCGGCCTGCCTTCCGGCGATGTGAGCGAGAACTCGCGCATCGTCATTATCGAGGCGGAGAAGCAGGTGATCGGCATCATGGTCGACAGCGTGGCCGAGGTGGTCTATCTGCGTTCCTCCGAGATCGATGCCGCCCCTGCGGTGGGTACCGAAGAGAGTGCCAAGTTCATTCAGGGGGTCAGCAACCGCGATGGCCAGCTGCTTATCCTGGTCGATCTGAACAAGCTGCTCTCCGATGAAGAGTGGGAAGATATTGGTTCCCTCTGATAGGAAAATGATGTGTCGATGATTGAGATAGCCGCCTTGGGGGTATCCTTGTTGGCCCTGGTGCTGGCCCTGTACGGGGTGATCAGCAGCCGACGTGGCCAGCGAGGGTCCGACGCCAGGGTGGAGACGCTACAAGGCCAGCTTGAGAGCCTGCGCAAGCAGATGATGGAGCTGCACACGGGGGCCATCGGCATGGGTCAGCGTTTGCAGTCCGTTGAAGGGGGAATGCAGCTGGTCAATGATCGCCAGCAGGAGCTGACCCTGCAGGATCCGGAGCGCCGCCTTTACAGCCGCGCCGCCAAGATGGTGGAGCTGGGCGCCGACCTCGACGAGGTCATGAATGAATGTGAATTGCCGCAAGCTGAGGCAGAACTATTGATTTCATTGCGAAAAGGCCGTTCATAGCCCCTCAGGAAGGCGCCCGCCTTCCTGATTTTTCCCGCCCATTTGATGCATCCCAAAGGCGGGATCTTCCCCACAAATCCGGCTGATAGTTGGCATCTTTGAAAAGACGCTCCCCAATACTGTGTTAATATGCAGGCCGCTTCTTTTCACTGATTACATCCTCATGCTGCTTCAAATTAACAATCTGAGCTGCGTGCGTGAAGATCGCACTCTGTTTGAACATCTCTCCTTTGCGGTGGCTCCCGGCGATCTGGTGCAAATTGAAGGCCCCAACGGGGTGGGTAAGACCAGCCTGCTCCGGCTGCTGACCGGTCTGTCGCAGCCGTTTGCCGGTGAGGTGTGCTGGAATGGTGAGAGTATCCGCAGCTGTCGTGATGAATATCATGCCAACCTGCTCTATCTGGGCCATCAGCCTGGCGTCAAGGCGGCGCTGACGCCGCTCGAAAATCTCGCGTTCTATCAAAAGTTGCATCATCCGGCTCAATCGACGGTAGATTTGTGGCAGGTGCTTGCCCAGGTCGGCCTGGCCGGATTTGAGGACTATCCCACCGGGCAGCTCTCCGCCGGTCAGCAGCGCAGGGTCGCCCTTGCTCGGCTCTGGCTCAGTGAAAAGCCGGCACTCTGGATCCTGGATGAGCCCTTTACCGCCATCGACAAACAGGGTGTCAAGGTGCTGGAGCGGTTGTTCCTGGCCCACGCAGAGCGGGGGGGCATGGTGATCCTCACCACCCATCAGGACATGACCTTGATGGAAGGGCGGTTGAAGACCCTCTCTCTCACGCCCTCGCTGCAGGAGTAGTTTGATGTTGCGCGCCGTAATCCACCTTATTCATCGCGAGTTGTTGATGGCCCTGCGCCAGCGCTCCGACATACTCAACCCGCTCTGGTTCTTCCTCATCGTCATCACCTTGTTTCCCCTTGGTATAGGCCCCGAGCCCAAGCTGCTGGCCCGTATCGCCCCTGGCATCATCTGGGTGGCGGCCTTGCTGGCGGCCATGCTCTCGCTGGAGCGGCTGTTTCGCGATGACTTCAGCGACGGGGCGCTGGAGCAGATGATGCTGATGCCTCATCCGCTCGGGCTGCTGGCGCTGGCAAAAGTGATCGCTCACTGGCTGTTGACCGGTCTGCCATTGCTGCTGATCTCACCGCTGCTCGCCATCCTGCTGTCGCTGGACATGAACACTTATCTGGCGGTGGTTGCCACCCTGGCGCTGGGGACACCCGTACTGAGCCTGCTCGGGGCAGTCGGCGTTGCCCTGACGGTGGGGTTGCGCAAGGGCGGTGTCTTGCTGAGCTTGCTGATCTTGCCGCTCTATATTCCGGTACTGATTTTTGCCACGTCCGCCATCGATGCGGCGGGCATGGGGCTGCCCTATTCGGGCCAGCTCGCGATCTTGGGAGCCATGCTGGCCGGTGCGCTGACGCTGACCCCCTTGGCGGTTTCGGCGGCGTTGCGGGTCAGCGTGAACTGATGAACGCTGTGGTAAGGCGTCTCGGGATGGGCTGCTATAAAAAACAGACTTGAGATAGATCAAGAGGATTGCTGCTTATTTCTTTCGGGGGATGTGATGTTTTCCGGCAGTGGGTATGGTAGGCCTCGCCACTATATTAATAACAGAAAGGTTTTGTGAGCTATGTGGAAATGGTTGCACCCTTACGCTAAACCCGAACGCGCTTATCAGCTGGCAGGGACCTTGCTGCCCTGGTTTGCCGTGACAAGCCTGCTGGCGTTCATCATAGGCACCCTCTGGGGCCTGGCTTTTGCACCCGCTGATTATCAGCAGGGTGACTCCTTCCGGATCATCTACATCCATGTGCCGGCCGCCATCCTCTCCATGGGGGCTTATTCCACCATGGCGGTGGCTGCCTTCATCGGGCTGGTCTGGCAATTGCGAATGGCCGACATGACGGTGGCCGCCGTTGCGCCGGTTGGTGCTGTGTTCACCTTCATCGCGCTGTTTACCGGCGCCGCCTGGGGCAAGCCCATGTGGGGCACCTGGTGGGTGTGGGATGCCCGTCTCACCTCGGAGCTGATCCTGCTGTTCCTCTATCTGGGCGTGATTGCCCTCTACAACGCCTTCAGCGACAAGGTGGTTGCTGGCCGTGCCGCCGGCATTCTGGCGCTGGTGGGAGTGATCAACCTGCCCATCATTCACTACTCGGTGGAGTGGTGGAATACCCTGCACCAGGGCGCCAGCATCACCAAGTTCGACAAACCCTCCATCTCCCCCGAGATGCTGTGGCCGCTGCTCATCATGATACTGGCCTTTGCCACCTTCCTCGGGGCGCTCTCCCTGATGCGTTTTCGAAATGAGCTCTTGATGCGGGAGTGGCATCGCCCCTGGGTCATCGAGCTTGCCAAGCAGGAGAAGTAAGCATGCACTTTGCCTCTTTCAGTGACTTCATGGCGATGGGCGGGTACGCCTTCTATGTCTGGCTCTCCTTCGGTCTGACCCTGTTCTGCCTGGTCGGCATCGCCATTTCCACCCGGTTGAAGACCCGCAGTCTGCTCGGCGAATTGCGCAGCAAGCAGGCCCGCGAGACTCGCCGCAAGGCGGCCCAGCAGATGGAGAACACCCTATGAACCCGAGACGCAAGAAACGCCTCAGCATCATACTGGCGATAAGTCTTGGCCTCGCCGCCGTGATAGGCCTGGTGCTTTATGCCCTCAGCCAGAATATCGATCTCTTCTACACCCCTAGTGAACTGGTGGAGGGCAAGGGGCCGGACAAGGTCAAGCCGGAAGAGGGGCAGCGCCTTCGCATCGGTGGTCTGGTGGTGCCGGGGTCTGTGCTGCGGGATCAACAGAGCCTCAAGGTAGCCTTCAAGCTGGTGGACAATGGCGGCCATCTGGTCACCGTCGAGTTTGACGGCATACTGCCCGACCTGTTCCGCGAAGGGCAGGGCATAGTGGCCCAGGGTACCCTCAAGAACGCCACTACCGTGGAGGCGTTCGAGGTGCTGGCCAAGCACGATGAGAACTACATGCCGCCGGAAGTGGCCAATGCCACCAATGGCATGCATTTCAAGCCGGAATATACCGAGGCGCAGTTGAAGGGAGCCAAGCAATGAATCCGCTGGCCCACCCGCCGTTTTTACCGTTTCTCGCCTGTGTACCGGTTTGTGTCACGGCTCAATTGAAAGGAACCCTGCCATGATCCCGGAATTAGGACAGTTCTCACTGATCCTGGCCTTTGCCACCGCCCTGCTGCTGGGCGTCTATCCCTTGCTCGGTGCCCAGTGGGGGCGGCTTGGCATGATGTCGACGGCTCGTCCGCTGGCCTATGCCCAGTTCCTGCTGTTGTTGCTGTCCTTCCTGTGCCTGACCTGGGCCTTTATCGACAATGACTTCACCGTGCAGTATGTGGCTACCAATTCCAACACCCTGTTGCCGCTGGCTTATCGGATCTCCGCCGTCTGGGGTGCCCATGAGGGCTCACTGTTGCTCTGGGTGCTGACCCTGGGTGGCTGGACGGCGGCAGTGGCGTTGTTCAGTCGCAGCCTGCCGCTGGATGCGGTGGCTCGGGTACTCGGCGTGTTGGGGCTGATCTCGGTCGGTTTTACCGCCTTCGTGCTGTTTACTTCCGATCCTTTCACTCGCACTCTGCCCTACTTCCCGGTGGATGGACGGGATCTCAACCCGCTATTGCAGGATCCCGGCCTCATCTTCCACCCGCCCATGCTCTACATGGGCTATGTGGGCTTCTCGGTGGCATTTGCCTTTGCCATCGCTTCGCTGATGACGGGGCGCCTCGACGCCACCTGGGCGCGCTGGTCCCGTCCCTGGACCATGGCCGCCTGGGTCTTCCTGACTTTAGGGATAGTGCTTGGCTCCTGGTGGGCCTATTACGAGCTTGGCTGGGGTGGCTGGTGGTTCTGGGATCCAGTGGAAAACGCCTCCTTCATGCCCTGGCTGGCGGGTACTGCGCTGCTGCACTCACTGGCGGTGAGCGAGAAGCGGGCCACCTTCAAGGCCTGGACAGTGCTGCTGGCACTCTCTGCCTTCTCCCTGAGCCTGCTCGGTACCTTCCTGGTGCGCTCGGGCGTGCTGGTCTCGGTGCATGCGTTTGCCTCCGACCCGACCCGCGGCCTGTTCATTCTGGGCTTCCTGCTGGCGGTGATCGGTAGCTCGCTCCTGCTGTTTGCTTTCAAGGGCTCGCAGGTGAAGAGCCACGGCAAGCACGAGCTGTGGAGCCGCGAGACCCTGCTGCTGTGCAACAACATCATGCTGGTGGCGGGTCTGCTGACCGTGCTGCTCGGCACCCTGTTACCGCTGGTGCACAAGGAGCTGGGGCTTGGCAGCATCTCCATCGGGACGCCCTTCTTCAACCACATCTACAGCTGGCTGATCATTCCGTTTGCCCTGTTGCTGGGGCTTGGCCCGCTGTTTCGCTGGCGCCGTCAGGATCTGGGTGAGCTCAAGGGCAAGGTGATCCTGGCGCTGGTATTGAGTCTGGCCGCCGCCTTCCTGCTGCCGCTGCTGCTGGCCGAGGAGTTCAAACCCTGGGCCGCCCTCGGCATAGGCCTCGGCACCTGGATCATCATCACCAGCATTCAGGAGACCTGGGTGCGCGCCACCCACAAGCACAGCTTTGCGGTCGGTGTGCGCAAGCTGGGCAACAGCCACTGGGCCATGATTTTCGGCCACGTAGGCTTGGCGGTGAGCATCATCGGCATCGCTTGTACCCAGAACTACAGCATCGAGAAAGACCTGCGCATGCAAGCCGGCGATCGGGTGCAATTTGCCGATTACGAGTTCGTGTTCACCGGGATTACCGAGAAGAACGGTCCCAATTACGACGGTTTCAAGGGCGTGCTGGAAGTGCACAAGGGTGGCAGGCTGGTCGCCCTGCTCAAGCCGGAGAAGCGCATGTACAAGGTGAGTCGCATGCCGATGACGGAAGCGGCCATCGACGCAGGTTTCACCCGGGATCTCTATGCGGCGCTCGGCGAGCAGCTTGACAACGGTGCCTGGGCGGTGCGGATCTACTACAAACCCTTCGTGCGCTGGATCTGGTTCGGTGGTGTCTTCATGGCCATTGGCGGCGTGCTGGCGATGCTGGACAAGCGCTACCGTTTCGGCCGTCGTGACGAGGAGGCCAAGGCATGAGCAAGAAAATCTGGTTGTTTTTGATCCCCTTTATCGTCTTTTTACTGGGGTCAGTGTTTCTGTTCAAGGGACTCTACTCCGATCCCACTAAGCTCGAATCCGTGATGGTGGGCAAGGAGGTGCCGGTGTTCACCCTGCAGGACATCTATGACCTGAACAAGCAGCATGACCGCAGCATCCTCAAGGGGCAGCCCATGCTGCTCAACGTCTGGGCCACCTGGTGCCCGACCTGCTATGGGGAGCACACCTACCTCAAGCAGCTGGCGGGGCAGGGGATCTACATCGTCGGCATGAACTACAAGGATGAACGCGCCAAGGCCATCAACTGGCTGGCGGAGCTCGGCAACCCCTACCAGATCAACCTCTATGACCCGGATGGCATGCTGGGGCTGGATCTGGGAGTCTATGGCGCGCCCGAGACCTTCTTCATCGACAGCCAGGGCATCATCCGCTATCGCCACGTAGGGGATGTCAACCCCGACGTCTGGGCATCGACCCTCAAACCCATCTTTGATGCCATGAAGTGAGGGAGAGCCTGATGAGAGTATTGATTGCATCCTTGCTGTTGCTGGCCGGATTGGGCGGCGCCGGTCAGGCGCTGGCCGCCATTGATGTCTACACCTTCGACAACGATGCCCAGGAGCAGACCTTTCGCGAGCTGACCAAGGAGCTGCGTTGCCCGAAGTGCCAGAACCAGGATATCGCCGATTCCAATGCGGGGCTTGCCAAGGATCTGCGCGACAAGACCTATCAAATGGTGCGCGAGGGCAAAGAGAAGCAGGAAGTGGTGGACTACATGGTCGCCCGCTACGGCAACTTCATTCTGTATAACCCGCCGCTGATGGCGTCGACCCTGATCCTCTGGCTGGGCCCGTTGCTGGTCATCGTCATAGGTGTCGTCACTGTGGTGGTGCGCAGCCGTCGTCGCCCCGCGGCGGCCAGGCCGGCGGATAGCGCCCTGAGCGCGGAAGAGCAGATTCGTTTGACGGCCCTGCTCAAAGAGGAAGAGAAACAATGACCGCATTTTGGATAGTGATCGCGGCCCTGCTGGTGCTGGTGAGTCTGGCGCTGGTAGTGCCGTTGTGGCGCGGCGAGGGCAAGCAGAGCATCAGCCGCTCGGCCCTCAACAAGCAGCTCTATCGCCAGCGTCTGCTGGAGATAGGCGAAGAGCGTGAACAGGGCATATTGGCGGAAGAGCCGGATTCCTTGATCGAGCTGCAACGCAGCCTGCTGGACGACATTCCCGACGTGGAGCAGACCGCTCGGGGTGGCAAGAGTCTGATCTGGATCCCGGGTGTGCTGGTGCTGGTGGTGGTGAGTCTGGGACTCTATTACCAGCTCGGCTCCTGGCGGGAAGTCCAGCGCTGGCAGGATGCCAACAGCCGGTTGGGTGAGCTGAGCAACCGTATCCTGGTGGAGCAGGATGCCCAGGTGACCGAGCAGGATCTGATGGACTTCATGCTGGCCTTGCGCACCCGTCTGAAGGACGAGCCGAACGATTATCGCGGCTGGCTGCTGCTGGGCCGCCTGTCGCTGGATGGTAATGATCCCGAGATGGCCCGTGAGGCGCTGGAGCGAGCCTATGCGCTGGCGCCACAAAAGGCCATGGTGGCCGTGCCCTATGCCCAGGCACTGATGATGACCGGAGGTGAGGCTCAGGCCGATGAGCTGCTGCGTAGCGCCATTGCGCTGGATCCGGCCAACATAGAGGCTCGCTCCGTCTATGCCTTCATGGCGCTGCAAAAAGAGGACTTCAAGACGGCGCTGCTGCGCTGGCGCGAGATGTTGCCGCTGATGGAGAAGGGCTCGACCCGCTACACCATGGTGGAGCGCTCCATCGACTATGCCGAGCAGCAGCTGAAGCAGCGTGGCATGGCGGCGCCAAGCGTGCCGGCTGTCCAGAGCGAACAGGCACAAACCCAGGCGCCTGTTCAGGTGCAGGCCGGTGAGTTCCCGTTGCACGTCACGCTGGCCCCCGGCATCCAGCTGCCGGAGGATGCCCATCTGTTCGTGTTTGCGGTGATCCCCAACGGGCCACCCATGCCCATCGCGGTCAAGCGCATAGCGGGTCCCCAGTTCCCGTTGACTCTGTCACTGGGGGATGGTGATGCCATGATGGAGGGCAGTAAGCTTGCTACCTACCCGCAGTTGCAGTTCAAGGCTCGCCTCTCCCGCGGTGGCAACGTCATGAACAAGGAAGGGGCGTTTGAAGGGGTATCGGCTCCGATCCCGACGGACGCAATTCCGTCAGCGCCGATTGACATCCGCATCGATCACGCCCTCTAATACTCCCTTGGCCCGGCCCCTCGATGGGGCCGGGCTGCCTATAATCCAGATTAATCACAATAAAAAGCTAGGACTTCCATATGTATGTGCGTTTAGGGGCATTGATGGTGGCGTTGTTGCTGGGTGGCTGTGCAGGTGGTCCACCCCAGCCGGGTCCTGCAAGCCTTGACCTCAAGAGGGCCCAGAGCCGGCCAGCGGCGACCAGCACGGCCAGCGATGCTCGTGACCCTTTCCAGGGCGCAAACCGGGCCATGTGGGTGGTCAACTATGATGTGCTGGAGCCTTACGTGGCCCGCCCCGTGGTGCACGGCTATGCCAACTACGTTCCGCAGGGCATGAAGGATGGCATCGAGAATCTGGTGGAGAACTTCAACGAGCCGAGCAGCATGGTTAACCATCTGATCACGGGTGATTTGAAAGGGGCCGGGACCAATCTGGGACGCTTTACCATCAACACAACCGTGGGCGTACTGGGGATATTCGACGTGGCCAAGTATGCCGGGCTTGAGCGTGACAAGCTGGAGTTCAATACCGTGCTGGGCAGTGCCGACATCGGGGATGGCGCCTATCTGATGGTGCCTGTCTATGGCCCCAGTACCACCCGCAAGCTGGTCGGGGACACCATCGATACCATCTACTTCCCCTATGCGCTGCTGACATTGCCGCTGCGCATCACGCACTGGATGCTGGATGGATTGGGCACCCGCTCCAAGCTGATCGATCAGGAGCGGATCATTGACAACGCGCTTGATCCTTATGCACTGACCAAGGATTTCTTTTTGCAACACAACCAGAACAAAGTGACCGGTCGTCAAACCGAGTTCAAGCAGACGCCTGCGCAGAAGGCTGACGATGTCAATCTGGATGACTATCTGGATGAAATCGACCAGTGATGAACGAGCATCCGGTTTAACAACAAAGGCGCCTGCGGGCGCCTTTCTCGTCATTATTTGGCAGCTGGGTGTGGTTGTATGCACCATAAAAAAACGCCCCGCAGTGCGGGGCGTTTTGGCAAGAAGCGGCTATCAGGCAGCCAGGTTCTTGGCCACGAATTCCCAGTTAACCAGGGTCCAGAAGGTTTCCATGTACTTAGGACGCAGGTTGCGGAAATCGATGTAGTAGGCGTGTTCCCACAAGTCAACGGTCAGCAGCGGCGTGGTGCCGGCTTCGGTCAGCGGGCAACCGGCGTTGGAGGTGTTGACGATGGCCAGAGAGCCGTCGGCTTTCTTTACCAACCAGGTCCAGCTGGAGCCGAAGTTGCCGATGGCAGACTTGGTGAACGCATCTTTGAACTCGGCAAAGGAGCCGAACGCCTTATTGATGGCATCAGCCAGGGCGCCGGTCGGCTCGTTGCCGCCGTTCGGGGAGAGGCAGTGCCAGTAGAAGGTGTGGTTCCAGATCTGGGCGGCGTTGTTGAAGATGCCGCCAGTGGAAGTCTTGATGATCTCTTCCAGAGACTTGCCTTCAAACTCGGTACCCGGCACCAGGTTGTTCAGGTTGACCACATAGGTGTTGTGGTGCTTGCCGTGGTGGTATTCCAGAGTTTCCTGGGAGATGTGCGGTTCCAGAGCATTGATTGCATAGGGCAGAGCGGGAAGTTCGAATGCCATTTTCTACTCTCCATTGGCTGGCCGTGCGAAGGCGACGGTTGCAAGACATTGCGTACTCTTTTCTATTTTGAAAAGAATTGTTCTTGAAATAATGGGGCCAGTTGGCCCAAAGCCCATCGATTGTACCAGCATCAAAGATGGGCTAACAACTCTTGATTCTCGCCATGACTTGGATCAAGCTGCGGCGTATTGATTCATCACTTCTTGCATCCGGGACGGTTTGTCAGTTTGTGGTCTGCCTGGATTGCAGTAGAATGGCCGCCGAAATCGCTCTAGTGAGGCACCTATGGAAACTATTGAAAAGATCAAACAGCAGTTGGCTGACAATCCCATCATCCTTTACATGAAGGGGTCCCCCAAGCTACCCAGCTGCGGTTTCTCTGCCCAGGCCTCCCAGGCTCTGATGTCCTGTGGCGAGCCGTTTGCTTACGTCGACATACTGCAAAACCCGGACATCCGCGCCGAGTTGCCGAAGTTTGCCAACTGGCCCACTTTCCCGCAGCTGTGGGTAGAGGGTGAGCTGGTCGGCGGCTGCGATATCCTTATCGAGATGTTCCAGGCTGGCGAGCTGCAGGCCCTGATCAAGGAAACTGCCGCCAAGCACAAGCCGGATGACGCTGCTGCCGAATAAGGTCGCATCTGCATCATGTAAAAAGGGGAGCCAATGGCTCCCCTTTCTTATCACGGCTGACGGGATCAGCTGATACGTTCGATCCGTGCCATGTAAAAGCCATCAAAACCGGTCGCGGACGGGCTGACGGTGTGGTCGTCCCGCAGACGGTAGTTGTCGTTGGCAGCCAGGAATTTGTCTACCTGCTGGCGGTTCTCCTGGGGCAGGATGGAGCAGGTTGCATAGACCAGCAGACCGCCGACCTTCACCATCTGGCTGTAGCGCTGCAGTATCTCCTCCTGCAGGGCCACCAGCACCGGCAGCCGCTCTGCGGTGTCACGCCACTTGGCATCCGGGTTGCGCTTGAGCACGCCCAGGCCCGAGCAGGGTACGTCCAGCAGCACGCGATCTGCGGTGCCTTTCAGGCGCTTGACCGTCTTGCTGCTCTCGATGACGCGGGTTTCCACGTTGTGGGCACCGGCGCGGCGGGCGCGTTGCTTGAGGTTTTCCAGCTTCCACTCTTCCACATCCATCGCCAGCAAACGGCCCTTGCCGTTCATCATGGCTGCAATGTGCAGCGTCTTGCCGCCGGCACCGGCGCAGGCGTCTATGACTCGCATGCCCGGCGTCACTTCCAGCGCGGCAGCCACCAGTTGGGAGCCCGCATCCTGCTGCTCGAACCAGCCATCGGCAAATGCCTTGGTGCGGAACAGCGCTGCATCAGTGGTGACCTGCAGCGCGGTGGCGACCCCTTCCACCGGAATGGTCGAGATGTGTTCCTTGGTCAGCACGGCTTGTAACTCTTCCCGCGACCCCTTGAGGGTGTTGACCCGCAGGTAACGCTTGGGCATCCAGGCCAGGGCCGCGCGCTCGGCAGGCCAAGCCTCGCCGAGTTGCTCGCTGCCCAGCTTCTCCAGCCAGCTGGGGCAACCGTCCATCAGCACAGGGTTCTTCTTCGCTTCGGTCAGGCGGCGACGGAATGCCTCTTCGTTGAAGCGATCCAGCGTTGGGTGGTTGGGTTGAGCAATCTTGTGAAAAGCGTGCCAGCTGTGCAGCAGCGGCCAGACATTTTTCTCGGCCTGACGTACCTGAATACCGGTCAGGGCGCAATAGAGGCTGAGGCGACGCAGCAGATCGCCAGTGACCAGAGCAATCCTTGCCTGTTCTTGCGGTTTGAGTTCGATGCCTGAAAAGTGACGGGCATAGGCGCGGTCCAGGGTGAGACCCTGGCCTAGCACATCGTCAACGATGGCAACGATCAGGTCCCCGAAACGGGGCAACAGTGGGGATTTAAGCATGAGATTAACCTTGGTCAAATAAAGACGAACCGTCGTCATGGTGACGCAGCTCTAAAACTGATAAATCCGCGCAATGATAGGGGCTAGACAGGGTTGGTGCAACACTCCCCATTCGGGGAATATACAGACGATGGTGCTGGACTAATCGGACCAGCAGGAAAATGATGCCGATTGCAGTTCAGGTGAGTGCATTTAAAAGGACTAAAAAGATGCAGTTGATGAAATATTCGCCCTTGGCGCTGGTCGTGGCCAGCCTGATGAGTTCGGGTGGCCTCGCGGCCAGGGAGTGGAACACGGTGGCGGCGCGCGCCACGGCGGCGGACGGTTATGAAGTGCGGGCCAACCAGTTCCGGGTGGCCAAGGTGCCCCTCGATTACTTTGCCGGACTGCAGGCAGGGGCGCGTCAGCTGACCCTGCCACTGCCAGACGGAGGCGAGGTGACCTTCACCCTGCAGGCCTATGACCTGCTGCCCGCCGATCTCGCCGCCAGGTATCCTGACATCCTGACCTTTAAGGGTCATAACCCGGCGGCGCCGGTGGAGACGGGTCGCTTTGACCTGGGCCCGCAAGGTTTCCATGCCATGTTCACCCACCAGGGCAAGATGGTATTCGTCGACCCGCTGCGCAATGCCGAAGGCTATGCCGTCTATTACCAGCAGGATGCCTACAGCCGGCTGGAAGAGGAAGCAGACAGGGTGATCGGTGCCGACGCCAAAACCTTGGCCCGCAAGGTGCAAGTGGATGGCAACGAGCGCAAGCGCTATGTCATCGCCATCTCGGCGGCCGGGGAGTATACCCAGTTCCACGGGGGCTCCAAGGTGCTGACCATGGGGGCCATAGCCACCCTGCTCAACCGGGTGAACGAGGTATATCAGCGCGATGTGGGGGCCGAGTTCCAGCTGGCCAGCGGTAATGACGCCATTATTTTTACCGATCCTGTTACTGACCCCTTTTACAACGGTGATAACCCGAATTACATCCACGGTGTCAGCAGCCCCTATGAGGCTGATGACGTCAGCAAAAACGTCTTGGTGCAAGGAGAGGCTCTTACCAAGGGCAACCTGGGTTCCTTCGACATAGGCCATGTGCTCAACACCGGCGGTGGTGGCCTGGCCGAATTGGGCGCGCTCTGTACGGCCACCAAGTCGGCAGGCATGACGGGTTCATCCACCCCGGTGGGGGATGCTTTCTTTATCGACTATGTGGCCCACGAAATCGGCCACCAGTTTGGTGCCGATCATACTTTCAACGGCACCACCAACAATTGCGGCGGTGGCAACCGGGTCGCCGGACTGGCGTTCGAGCCGGGCAGCGGCAGCTCCATCATGGCCTACGCCGGTATTTGTGGTGACGAGAACATACAGCTGCACAGCGATCCCTATTTCCACAGCAAGTCCATCGAGCAGATGCGGGCGCACATGGCCACCGTGCCGGCTTGCGGCACCACGCTGAGCCTTAGCAACAACGCTCCCCAGGCGGCTGCCGGGGCCAGCCATATCATTCCGGCCAACACGCCGTTTGTGCTCAAGGGCGCCGGGACGGATCTGGACCAGGATCCCCTGACTTACACCTGGGAGCAGATCGATCTGGGTAACCCATCCAGCAGCGCCCTCGATATGATCGACGAGGGTTCCGGTCCGCTATTTCGCTTCGTGTCGCCGACCGGCTCGCCGGAGCGGATCCTGCCGAGCCTGCCATCCCTGCTCTCCGGCTCGTTAGCCAAGGGAGAGGCCTGGCCCACCACCAACCGGAGCCTCAACTTCCGGCTCACGGTACGTGATGGCAAGGGCGGCGTTGCCAGCGATGACATGAAGGTGCAGGTGGTCAACACCGGCAGCGCTTTCCGCCTGACCAGTCCCCTTGGCGTGGCGGTGACACCGGGCGCCAGCCAGTCGGTCAGCTGGGATGTGGCGGGCACCAGCGCGGCGCCGATCAACTGCAGCAAGGTGGACCTGTTCGTGACTCAGGATGAGGGGACTAACTGGGCGACCCTGGCCAGCAGCGAGCCCAACAGTGGCTCGGCCACCGTCACCCTGCCGGCCAACCTCACCAGCAGCGTCAGGCTGAAAGTGGCCTGCAGCGACAACATCTTCTTCGCCATCAGCCCGTACAAGTTGCCTGTGGTACAAAGTGGCGGTAACTCGGGCGGGGGTGGGGGCGGTTCGCTCGGTTTCTGGACCCTGGCACTGGCTCTACTCGGCTGGCAACGGAGGCGGGCATGAGAGTCACCGGCTTGTTGCTGCTCACACTGCTCGGCGGATGTCAGGCGAATGCTGACCCCCTGGAGCAGGCAGTCAGCGCCAGCCTTGCCAAGCAGGATTACCGGCTGATTGTGCGGGCCGGGCGCGGTGAAGTAGCGCCCGGTATTCCTGCAGAACAGCAGGCGGAGGCCAAGGCGCGCTGTGGTATACGTTATCTGGATGGACTGGGTGATGTGATAAGGCCCGGTCAGCAAGAGATACATGCCAAGCTGAGGGCCTACGCCAGCGAATATAACCAGCAGATGTTGAAGCATTGCCCTCCTCACTCTGTAAACGATCAGTAATGCCTGGTTATCAAGAGGGAGGTGTAAACCTCCTTCTATTTTTTGTAAATATTGGCGGGGCGAGCCGGCATTGATGAGGGTTGTTACGCGCAATATCTAACTGATTTTGAAGATTTTATAAAGGAAGCTAAACATAAGTTTGGAGTTATTACCCCCTTTTCAGCTGGGGTGAAAATGCTTTTCAAGTGAGGTTCTTATGAGGCCCTCCATTGTAACTTTTTGTTTTTAAATGGTTTAATTTTATTTGATTTCTTGTCTGAAAAGTTGAAATGTGACGTGCGTCACGTTATCATCGTCAGCTGTTCAGTCAGGTGATTAAAATGATGAAGTTCACAATAAAAGCAATCTCAGTTGTCATTGCAATGTCAGCCAATATCGCGCTGGCATCCCCATGGCATATGGTCGAAAAACGCAGCAAGCCGGCCGATGATACGGTAAGGGCTCGCGTATATAATACATTTGAGGTAGATCCAGATTTTTTAGAAAATCTGCGTGCAGGCCAAACCGTTATTACGCTGCCGTTGCCTGATGGCAATATGGTGCAATATGAATTGGAAGCCTATTCAGTATTACCACCAGTGCTGGCAGAAAAATATCCAGATATCATGACCTATAAAGGACGTGAAGTGGGCAATGCCAGTAATACCGGTCGCTTTGATATTTCACTGCGTGGTTTTAACGGCATGTTTATGCATGCCGGAGAGCAGGTGTTTGTCGATATTCAACGCAATGGTTCTTACGCTGTTTATTACAAAAAAAATGCACCTTCCAGTGATGGGATTAATGAAGTCGTTGAACAGTCTGATATCAAAAAAAAGTTGACGAATGACACGGAGGCCGCTCGCAATGAGATAGGCTATGCTGCGTCTACGCTCAAGGAGTATCGAATTGCATTTTCAACTACTGGGGAATATACCGAGTATTTCAAGGGGAAGGCTCAAGCGCTGGCTTCACTGACAACGTTGGTAAACCGACTTAATGATGTATATGAGCGTGATCTTGGTGCTCGTTTTGTATTGGCAGAGGGAAGTGATACTATCATCTATACGAAAAATGATAGTCCCTTCTATAACGGTGTAAATACAAACTATGTAGCCGGTGTCAGCCCTTGGTATGAGGAGAGTGACAGTAAGAAAAACGGCTATGTGCAGGGGGAAAAAGTTAAGAATAAGGAGCTGGGTTATTTCGATATCGGTCATGTACTGACAACCGCAGATAAATCGGGCGCCGCCACCTTGGGGTCCTTATGCAGCATGGTTGCACAAGACACTGATATTCCGTCAAAGCCGGTTATTTCATTCAGATCGATAGGGCGAACAGGAAATAAAATACCAGAAAGTGACGCCTTCTTTATTGATTTTGTCGCTCATGAAATAGGCCATCAATTTGGTGCCAATCATACCTATAATGCAGGCGTAGGGCAAAGATATAATAAAAAAGCTTTTGAGCCGGGTAGTGGTAGCTCCATTATGGGTTATGCCGGTTTGATAGCGAGCCAAGACTTGCAGCCCCATAGCGAAGCCTATTTTCATAGCGAGTCGATTAAGCAAATGTTAGCGCATATTGCCAAACGTGAAGAGGAGGCGAGTGTTGACGCGAAAAAGATTGCTAACAATCCGAGTTTAGCACCTTTTACTGCACCGTATATGGAACCTCGTTGTGGCATGCTTATTCCGAGAGAAAATGGAGATAATCAGGCGCCGGAAATTATCGAAGTGCCGCCAGTGCATGTAATTCCAAAAGGAGTGGCATTTAGCCTGAGTGGCGAGGGTCATGATGTTGACGGCGATACCCTCACCTATACCTGGGAGCAGGTCGATCTGGGGGACGCGACTACGAGTGGCCATCAATTGAGTTCCGGTCTCCTTGAAACCGGTCCCCTGTATCGCTATGCAGCACCGACAGCATCCCCGGTTCGCCACTTTCCCTCGCTCGCGACTCAGTTGAAAGGGGAGGCGGATAAAGGCGATGTGTGGGTCAATGTGGCTCGCACCCTTAATTTCCGTCTGGTGGCCCGTGATGGCAGGGGGGGCGCTGCCTATGGCGAGACCTCGGTCGAGGTTGTGGATACTGGCTCACGTACCTTCAAAATATTACCGCCCTCTGACCAGCGTATGCTGGTTGGCAGCCCGACCACAATTAACTGGGAAGTGGCGGGTACTGATCGTCATCCGGTCAATTGTCAGCGGGTCGACATCAGTTATAGCAACGATGAAGGCAAGAGCTGGCAGCCGCTGGTTAGCGGTGTGAGCAATAACGGCGCCCATGACGTGACCATACCGGAGCCTGCGGGCAGCTCCGTTCGTCTCAAGCTGGCGTGTAGCGACAATATCTTCTATGCCATTACGCCAAAGCTGGCGACCAAAGCGGCTTCCGAGCCCCAGCCCCAGCCTGAAAGCAATGGCGGTGGTGGCGGTGGCGGTTCGACCGGTCTATTCGCGCTGTTTGGTCTTGGTATCGCGGCACTGCTGCGTCGTCGTGAGGCCGTGAGCCACTAAACCTGATGACCAAAGGGTGAGGGTTCTCATCTTTGGGATATTCATTATTCAAGCGAAGAGGCTCTAGCCTCTTCGCTTTTTTTGTATGGTTTACAAGGTCACTTTATCGAGCGCACAATGCCTGCAATCATTCTCTTGATGGTCGTGGAACCATTATTTATTTTAAGGAAAATCAAGATGATGGATGTAGCTGATCTGCGCCGTGAATACACCCGGGGCGGATTGCACCGGGCCGATCTGCCAGCCGACCCCCTGGCGCTGTTCGAGAAGTGGCTGGCTCAGGCCTGCGAGGCCAAGTTGACCGATCCCACCGCCATGGTGGTGGCGACCGTGGATGCCGAGGGGCAACCCTGGCAGCGCACCGTGCTGCTCAAGCACTACGATGCAGAGGGGATGGTGTTCTACACCAACATGGGCAGCCGCAAGGCGCACCAGCTGGAGGGCAACCCCCGCATCAGCCTGCTCTTTCCATGGCACACTCTGGACCGTCAGGTGCATGTGACGGGTCGGGTGGAGAAGATGAGCACCTTCGAGGTGATGAAGTACTTCCACAGCCGTCCCAAGGATAGCCAGATAGCCGCCTGGGTTTCCAAGCAGTCGACCCGCATCTCGGCGCGTGGCGTGCTGGAGGCCAAATTTCTCGAGCTCAAGCAGAAGTTTGCCAAGGGGGAAGTGCCCTTGCCGAGTTTCTGGGGTGGCTATCGGGTGCGGATCGACACGGTCGAATTCTGGCAGGGTGGCGAACACCGGCTGCACGACCGCTTCTACTACAACCGGGAAGGGGAAGGCTGGCACATAGAGCGGCTGGCGCCCTGATCCCCCGTTTATCCTCTGCAATCCTGTGCTGACAAGGAGTCTGTATGCGTCTATATGGCGATCTGAGATCCGGCAACTGTTACAAGGGGTGGTTGCTGGCCCGCTGGCTGGAGTTGCCCCTCGACTGGGTCCCGGTGGATATCCAGGCCGGCGACAACCAAACCCCGGCCTTTCTGGCCATGAATCCCAACGGCAAGATCCCCGTGCTGGCCATCGATGAAGGGGATGCGCTGGCTGAGTCCAACGCCATCCTCTTCTATCTGGCGCAGGGCTCGGCGCTCTGGCCGGCAGAGGCGCGTCAGCAGGCCGAGGTGCTCAAGTGGCTGTTCTTCGAGCAATACAGCCACGAACCCTACATAGCGGTGGCGCGCTTCATCGTCCACTATCTGGGCCGCCCTGAATCCCAGGAGGCGCGGCTCGACGGCCTCAAGGCCGGAGGTGAGCGGGCGCTGGCGGTGATGGAGCAGCAGCTGAAACAGCACCCTTACCTGTGCGGCGACGCACCGACCATCGCCGATATCGCCCTCTATGCCTACACCCATGTGGCGGAGGAGGGGATCTTCTCTCTGCAGGGCTGGCCCGCCATCCAGGCCTGGATCGCCCGCATCGAGGCCCATCCCCGCCACCTGAGCCTGCCGGCGGCCTGTCAGGGCCGCTGATGGAGTTGCTGATCGAGCGGGTGCTGTGGCAACCCCATTGGGCCCCCGTGCTGCAAGCCTGGCAGCGGCAGGGCCATCGCTGGCGGCTGCTGCTCAGCAAGGAGGCAGAGTCCCACCTGGCAGAGGAGGAGGATCTCTGGTCCGCCTGCCAGCCAGATGGGCTCCTCTTGGCCACTTCGCTGCTGGCTGCCTGGCTCGACGGCGATCTGATCGCAGATGTTCAGGCGGACCCCAGCCGTCAGATCCTCATCAGTGCTTCGGTCTCCCTGCTGACCCTGGCCAAGGAGAGCGGTCTGCTCACCCTGGGCCCGCTCGGGGCGGATCTGGTGCTGACGGCGGACGACGACATGGGCGCCGTGCTCAACCGCCTGCTTGCCCGCCGTGTGAGTGTGCCTCTGCTACGTGAGCCCACTTTGGCCTCATTCTCTTCTGCGCTGGTGCTGCGGCCGTTGCTGGCCGACGACGAGGCCCAGGTGGTGCGCTATTGCAGCGACGAGGCGCTTTCGCGCTATACCCTCAATATTCCTCACCCCTACCCGCCGGAGTGCGCCCGTGACTGGCTTGTCGGCAGCTGGCGCAAGGCGGCGCTGGGGCTGGGCTGGAGCTGGGCCCTGACACTGCCGCAGGAGGATGAAGTGGCTCCGCTGGTCGGGGTGATCTCGCTGCACTGGAACGGCGATCTGGCCTGGTGGGTCGGCGTCCCCTGGCAGAACCAGGGGTTGGCTACCCGGGCCGCGCAACGGGTCAAATCCTTTGCATTCGACACCTTGCAGTTGCCGGCGCTGACCGCGTGCCACATGCCGGGCAACCTCGCCTCCGGCCGGGTGATGGCCAAGCTCGGCATGCACTCTCGCGGGCTGCGCGGCCAAACCGCCCGGCAGCCGTGCGAGGTGAGCTATTGGCGACTGGACAGGGCCATCAGCCTGCCCGAGCCAGTGACCCGGCAACTGGCGCACTGGCTGGCGGACGAGCGGGTGGCCGTGGCTATCTTGCATGGCGTCGATGCACAGGTCGGTTTGGGCCATGGCCACCCATCGCAACTCACCCTGTATCTGGATGAGCAGGGCCATGATCCCGACTTGCCGGGCGTCGCCGCTGATGATGGCGCCAGGCTCGATATCATCTGCTATCCGCTCAGTGAGCTGGATCTGACCGAACCCGAGCGGCTTCATCTGCTGGGCGGTGTGCTGCTCAAAGACAGGGACGAGCAGGGACTTGCCTGTTTGCTGCAACTGACCAGCCTGCGGCGCCATGGGCCCGTTCTGCTCACCCGCGCGCAGCGGCAACAGCGGCTCGGCTGGATTGGCAAGATGGCGCGTCGCCCCGGCCTGCCCGCGACCGGGGCCAGTGCTGGGGACTCGGTCGCGGGGCGCTATCGCCAGCTTTGGCTGCTGGTGGAGCTGCCGGCCCTGATCGATGAGCTGGCCGGACATTGGCATCAGGGGCCCGAGTTTGTGCTGGCACGGCTTGAGCAAGAGGATGCTGCGCTGTTTGCAGCCTACGGTGAGGCCATTACCACCCTGACGCCGACGGCCTTGCTGGGGTTGCTGCGGCAACTTGCGGCGCGCTTTCCTGAGTCCACCCTCCCATTTCTGGACAAAGGTGCTCAGGCTGACCGGCACTTTGTGGAATAATGCCCGCTCTGCTGTACGAGGAGTAACGCTGTATGCTGAGAACCGAGCGCCCCGGCGACATGTTGCCGGTCTATGAACTGGTGAGCGCTGCTTTTGGCCGTTCCGATGAGGCCGAACTGGTCAACCGCCTGCGCGAGTGTGGCGCCGCCGTGGTGACCATGGTCGAAGAGGAAGAGTACGAGTTCATGGGGCACCTGATGCTGAGCCCGATCACCATTAACGGCCTGGAAGGGCCCTGGCTCGGTCTGGCGCCGGTGGCCGTGCATCCGGACTGGCAGGGGCAGGGCATAGGCTCGGATCTGGTACGTGAGGGGCTGGACACGGCGCTGGAAATGGACTGGAAAGCGGTGGTGGTGCTCGGTGACCCGACCTATTACGGCCGCTTCGGTTTTCGTCCCGCCAGCGAGTTCGGCCTGCACTGCATCTACGAGGTGCCCGCCGACTGTTTTCTGGCGATGGAGCTGCAGGAAGGGGGGCTGGCCGGCATGGCCGGTGAGGTACTCTACCACCCCCTGTTTGACGAGATCCCCGACGAACAATGAGCCACAAATCGGCAGCCTTGAGGCTGCCGATTTGTTATCAAGACAGGTTGCAAGGTATGCAATCTTCCCGCTGAAGCCCCCTCGATTGTCATCAGAGTCAGTCTCCTGCGACCTTGCAACCGGACTGCTGACGGCGTGCCCGTGATCGGGTGGTCTTGGGGCATGAATAGTATGCCGATTTGTCACTGAATAACGCAGCGTTACCCGGTACCGGTCAGCTGTATTGTTGCCTCTTTTCAAGAGGATTTTCCTTTGCAATATCTCGTTACAACTTTTTCTGCAAAAAAATCTGTTTTTGTCTAGCAGGTAACATTTTTTAATCAGGCGCTGTTATTGATGTTTGACTCATACGAGAATGCCCGTGTAAGTTCGTGAAGATGATTCAATAAATAAGGATGCATAATCGATTCACTGTGAGTCTTGGTTATTTTTGTTCATTTTTATCAAGTAAATGCCAGTAAAGTGGATGCTGTTTACATCTATATCGCATAGATGCAAATAACCTCCACTTAATGTTGTCCTTGTAAACAAGGATAATTCACTCAGCCATGATGATATGGTTCTGTTTGCTATTCCCTTGTTTATGAAAGGATATTGACATCCACATAGAGTATTTATACTAGGGCATACAATATGAAAAAATTATCAGAGATCATCCATCAAGAAGTTTCACAGGGGCGGCGGGATTTTCTCACCTTCTCTTCCATGTCATTACTCGGCTTGGCGGCAAGTAGTGTTTTCCCTACTCCGGTGAAGGCCGCCTTTGCTGCCCTGAATAGTGGCACGCTCGCTGAGCTGGATGGGATCAATTTTTACGTGGTGGGGTCTGACCAGCGCCGCTTTGATTTGCCGCTGGTCAACTTTGGGCAAGAAACCGATGAAGCTCAATATCTTGCCCAGGTGATGTTTCAAGAGTTAATGAAGTTCGAATTCAAGGTTAAGTACAGCCAATTAAGCGAAGCGTTAGGCCATGGTATGGCGCCTAATGATAGTGTGCTGGCAATGAGCAATAACAACAACTCGGTATATAATATTTATTCCAGATATCCATCCTACTTTACCGATAATATGGTTGAATATGTGAGTGGCTTGTTGCAGAACTCATATAGCAAGCAAAAAGATGTCACTGTGGCCAACCGGAAATTGTATAACTCTTGGGATATGGTGAAGGTCAATGCGAATATTAAGCAAGCAGAAAAGGGGACGCAATTTAAAGAGATCATGGACGAGCTATACGCTGTCGCCACCTCTTATTGTCAAAATGGAAAGTTAAACGCCTACAATACACAAACAGACGGCCAAAAATGGGCTCGTCAACTTATTGCATACTACAACAAGAATGAGGTGTTAGACGCTCTTATCAGTTCTTTTAAAGTTCAGGAGGTGGGAAGAAACTCATCGTTTGAAATGGCGATGAGACAAGTGTATAACACCATCAATAAAGTCAGAGCGCTTAATATTTCATCCGGTCGTCACATCACCGAGGATGAGCTGCAAGAATTTGAACGCACCCTGGCGGGGTCTGTTTACACAGGGTTTGCCATGAACACGAGCTGGGGTCAACAAAGCGAGCAATACACAGTCCTGGCCAACAGGAGAAATTTCGATGATGTGGTGAAGTTGTTGAGAAATGACAGCGGTAATCAGATCTCCTTCTGGATAAGTTTCTTCACCCAACATAGCCCGGATAGCTTCTGGAATGAACTGAATAATATGGGCCTGAGAACGAGCACCTTGCAGGATGAGGGGGCCCGGCAGCGTATTCTGAGAAAATATCCTGATCTGGCAAGGGCGACGGTCAGCGTGGCTCCCACCGCCTTTTCTGGTGTGGTTCCTGCCGACGCCACCACAGACTCATTCCTTTCCGTGTTCACCTTGTTGCTGGGGGTGGGCAACTTTACCTGGTTGACGGCGACCGATCGGGATGAACTGAGCAACCCTGTTTCTTTGATGGGGTTGGCGGCGGCCTTTATTGATACGGGGCTGAATCTGATCAAGCTCGGTAAGTTCCTTGATAATGTGACCATGTTTATTTATGGCAGTGGTGCAAAAGTAGGAATAGGAAAAACCGTAGCCGAGTATATGGCGAAATTCAGTCAATACTTGAGCAACCTAGTAGCCAAAGGCAAGCATCTCACGAATGTGGTAGAGCGGCAGGTAGCCAACAAGATGTTTCTCGCCACTGCACCTCAAAGCATCGGTAAGGTTATCGATATATGTTTTGTTGGATTGGCGGCGCTGGGGGCAGCCCTGGCCGCGTATAGTCTATATGAGGCTGTCCAGGGGGGGGATGTCGGGGATATTATATTTGCTTCAATCAACATGTTGGTCGCCACGGTGGCATTGGGCGTATCCGTTGCCGCTTTGATATGGTCTACCTCTGCCTTTGCCACTTTGATTGCCGGCCCCCTGGGGGTTATTATTGCGGTGATAGGCATAGTGGTGACCATCGCCCAGTGGATCTACACGTTACTCAAAAAAGAAGATATCAAACCCGCCCCGATCGCGACATACACCACCGAGTTTATTAAACCACGGGGGCTTGAGTATGAAGATCTTGGCTCATACCTCTGCCGGGCCAAGAGTTTCAACAATGGCAATATGGTCTGTGCCATGGATGCCAAGACCATGAATACCGATTGGGACAACGTCAAGCACATTGTTGACCACAATACGCCTCTTTATCATCAGGCCGGGGCCTTGGTAACCTCCTCCAGGACTGGCAAGATTTATAACTTCGCCAATATCAAGCAGCCTGGCTACGAAAACATATCGAATTTCTTCACCAAGGGAGCCACAACATCAATCAGTAACTGGCGGCCGGACTATGAGTTGACAACCTGCGATCATGCCGTTGAGAGCAATACAAGGTATAGTAGGAAGACTGCTGCAATCTTCATAGCCAGGGTCGGATATGATAATGCGCGCATCTTCTTGACGTCTAATCTGGAAGATGCCCCGACAAGGAATAATGAGCTGACAAGGGAACAATTAGGTTTAGAGTGGCAAGAGTATCCGCTGGATGTGGTTGCCATCAATGACCTTGAGGAGACCATGTTCCTTATCTTTACTACCCTACATATCTATCAGGTGAGAGATGGTGTAGTACGCAGGATAATATCTGACTTTGTCGGTCAGCCCAATGCACCGATCACCTCGAGACTTACTGCGCTGGCACTCGGTACTAACGTGAATTTGATCTATCGGTTAGGTGGTGTGCAGGAACCAGAGAATCGCTACCATTATCTGCTGACCCGGGATGACTATGGGGATTATACCAGTATGACATTACTGCGGACCATCAATGCCCCCATGTCCTCAGACTCGCCGATTGTCGGCCGCTTGTTCAACAAAGTCGGCGAACTGGTTTCGCGGATGGACTTTATGTATCACGATGGCAAAAGTGGTTATGTGCGCTATGGCGCAATTATGAATAACACTGGTGGTGCCTCACTGTCATTGCACAATGGGGTTGAGTTTCAGGTGCCGGATAATGGATTCTATTTCTTCTACAAGAATGCATTTATTCCGAGGTAACCGATGTAACGCCCTTATTCCTCGCTGGGCCATGAGTGGTCACTATGACACGGGTCCATGCTGCAAATAAGGGTGGGGAAATCGACTTCCTGCAATAAAAAAGGCGCCATCAAGGCGCCTTTGTCGTTGCTGTCAGCCAGTCACTTCAGCTGAAGAACCAGTAACCGCGGTTGATCAGACGGGTCAGCAGTTGCAGGAAACCGGCCTGATCGGCGAGTTCTACCATGTCTGCCTGAGTGATGATGTCTTTGTCACACAGCAGGGAAATGGCGGCCGCGTCGTCGCTTGGCAGGGTCCAGGCTTCGCCGTCGATATAGCACAGCTGGCTTTCACCACTGAACCAGACACTGCGCAGGCCCGGCACCTTGATGGCAGGCTCGCCCTGAGTCAGCAGGTCGGCGACTTCCTCGGCGCTGTAGTCCGGCTCGACCGGATTGACGTCCAGATCGTGCTTGGCTTCGGAGATCATGGCGCCGAACCACGCCTTGAACAGGGTCTCGTCATCGAGGGCCTGTTGCATCAGCTCGCGCAGACGGTGCAGCTCAAAGGGCTGGATCTCGCCGTGGCGGGCACGGGGCTTGAGATCGGCATCGCCATAACGCTCGGTACGCACCTCGTTGTCGATCAGGTGATCGGCAAAAGAGGAGATAAGTGCCTTGGCATCCGGCGCACGGAAGCCAACCGAGAAGTTCATGGAGGGCTCGATGGCGTAGCCCTCGTGGGGGAATCCGGGTGGAATGTAGAGGATATCGCCTGGCTCCATGATGACATCGATGATTGCCTCGAACGGTTCGCAGTGCAGCAGCGCGGCGTGGGCGGCAAACTCGTTGAGCGGCTTGGCATCACCAACCCGCCAGTGACGCTTGCCCAGACCCTGAGTGATGAACACGTCGTAGTTGTCGATGTGGGGGCCGACCCCCGCGTGGGGGGTGGAGAAGCTCACCATCACATCGTCAAAACGCCAGCCTGGGATGAACTGGAACGGCAGTGCCAGCTCGTGTACCTCGGGGGCCCAGTGGTTGCAAGCCTGCACCAGCACTGTCCAGTTCTCTTCCCCCAGATGGTCGTAGGATTCGAAGGGGCCGTGGGCCGCTTCCCACTTGTTGTCGAAGCGGGTCACCAGACGGGACTCCACCACCTCTTCCATGGCCAGACCCGCCAGCTCGTCCGGGCTGATGGGGTCCTGAAAGTCGGTGAAGCCGCCCTTGATAAGGAGTGGGCGCTTCTGCCAGTAGTGCTCAAGGAAGTGAGCGATATCCAGATTGAGTTGGTACATGCTGTTTCTCGTGTCTCGCAAAGAGGTTTTGCCCAAGTCGGGCTTGGGAAAAGCCACTCGGGATCCTGCTGTGGCAGGGAAAATAACAGGGGCCCTGTGGCGTATCGTGCACAGGGCCCCTTCGTCAGTACCGGTTGGCTTATTTCAGCAGATCAACCAGACGCTGGGCGTCACCTATGTAGTTGGCCGGGGTCAGCTTCTTCAGCTCCACCTTCACTGCTTCCGGCAGTTCTAGGGTGTCGATAAAGGTACGCATCCCTTCGGCATCGACGCGGCGACCACGGGTCAGCTCTTTGAGCTTCTCGTAGGGCTTCTCGATACCGTAGCGGCGCATTACGGTCTGGATCGGCTCGGCCAGCACTTCCCAGTTGGCATCCAGATCGGCGGCCATGGCGGCGTCGTTGGCTTCCAGCTTGGAGATACCCTTGAGGGTCGCCTGATAGGCAATCAGGGAGTAACCGACCGCCACACCCAGGTTGCGCAGCACTGTGCTGTCGGTGAGATCACGCTGCCAGCGGGAGATGGGCAGCTTGCTTGCCAGATGCTGGAACACGGCGTTGGCCAGACCCAAGTTGCCTTCGGAGTTTTCGAAGTCGATGGGGTTGACCTTGTGCGGCATGGTGGAGGAGCCGATCTCCCCCGCGATGGTGCGCTGCTTGAAGTGACCCAGTGAAATGTAACCCCACACATCGCGATCGAAGTCGATCAGGATGGTGTTGAAGCGGGCCATGGCATCGAACAGCTCGGCGATGTAGTCGTGCGGCTCGATCTGGGTGGTGTAGGGGTTCCAGGAAAGGCCCAAGGAAGTCACAAACTCCTCGGAGAACTGGTGCCAGTCCACTTCCGGATAGGCGCTGACGTGGGCGTTGTAGTTGCCGACAGCCCCGTTGATCTTGCCGAGGATCTCCACCGCCATGATCTGCTTGAACTGGCGCTCCAGACGGTAGGCGACGTTGGCCATCTCCTTGCCCATGGTGCTCGGGGTGGCTGGCTGGCCATGGGTGCGCGACAGCAGCGGCATGTCACGGTACTCAACAGCCAGGCGCTTGAGCTCGCTGATCAGCTTCTCGCAATAAGGCTTGATGACCTCTTCGCGAGCGGTTTTCAGCATCAGACCGTGGGAGTTGTTGTTGATATCTTCCGAGGTGCAGGCGAAGTGGATGAACTCGCTGACGGCGGCCAGCTCCGGGTTCACTTCGACTTTCTCTTTGAGGAAGTACTCCACCGCTTTCACATCATGGTTGGTGGTGCGCTCAATCTGTTTGATGCGGGCGGCGTCACTCTCGTTGAAGTCGCTGACGATGCCGTCGAGCAGGGCGTTGGCGGCCGCGCTCAGGGCAGGGACTTCCGGGATCCCGGCGTGGCTGGCCAGTTTTTGCAACCAGCGCACCTCGACTTCGACGCGAAAACGCAGCAGGCCGAATTCGGAGAAGATAGGGCGCAGGGCATCGGCCTTGTCGCCATAACGACCGTCAATCGGGGAAACAGCAGTCAGCGCGGACAGCTCCATGGGGTGAACTCCTGATGATTGGTGTGGGGGTTAAAAACGTTTGGCCAGTTCCACCATCTTCTTGCGTGCGAAGATGATCTGGGTGCGGCTGCCGCCAAGCTGGCGCCACAGCACGCAGGCACGGATGCCTGCCAGCAGCAGGGCGCGCACCTTGTACTGCACCAGCGGCTGTTGCAGGAACAGTGGGGTGCCCGCCACCTGAATGCGCGGCCCTATGGGGCTGATGAGATCGCTGTAGATGCTCGCCATGTTGGCCAGGATCTGCTCGTCGAGCAGATCGAAATGTTGTTGCTGGCGGCCGATCTGACCGATCCGCTCCCCCAGCATGTTGAGTATGTCCTGGCGCTTGGCCAGCTTGCGCTCCAGCGCGATCAGGCTGACCACGTAGCGGGTCAGCTCGGCGTTCTTTTGGCTGCCGTCAGAGCCCAGCTGTTCGACCAGCGCGCGATAGCCATCACGAATGGCCAGGTGGTTGCCGAACACCTCCAGCGGCTGCTTGGGATCGGTCACCAACACGCTTTGCATGCTCTCGCGCAGCGAGGCCTCATCACAGCTGCCATCGCGGGCCACTTTTTGTACCAGATAGGCTGCCTGGCAGATGCCGGCAAAGGCCATGGTTCTGTCTTGGAATTTGTCGCTCATATCTTCACGGCCCTGTTCTGTTCATTCACTGGCAGATACCCGCAGCAGGCCATGATCCGGCCTTGGAATGTGTCGCTCATATCTTCACGGCCCTGTTCTGTTCATTCACTGGCAGATATCCGCAGCAGGCCATGATCCGGCCTTGGAATGTGTCGCTCACGTCAGCTGCCTTCTGTTAAGGATTCAAACCGGATGGCTGAAGCGCTGTTCGATGATGCCGCCGCCCAGGCACACTTCCCCGTCATAGAAGACGGCGGACTGGCCCGGGGTCACCGCTGCCTGCTTCTCGTCGAAGATGACCCGGATGGTCTCGTCATCGATGGGCTGAATGAGGCAGGGAATATCCTGCTGGCGGTAGCGGGTCTTGACGGTGCAGCGGCGCGGTGCGCGGATCGGGGTGCGATCGACCCAGTGCAGCTGGCTGGCAACCAGACCGTCGGAGTAGAGGCGGGGATGCTCGCCCTGTGCCACCACCAGCACGTTACGCTCGACCTCTTTGTCGACCACATACCAGGCCTCTTCGGTGGCGTCTTTGCGACCACCGATGCCGAGCCCCTTGCGCTGGCCCAGAGTGTGATACATCAAGCCCTGGTGCTCGCCGATCACCTTGCCATCCACGGTCTCGATTTTACCGGGCTGGGCGGGCAGGAACTTGGCCAGAAAGTCTTTGAATTTGCGCTCACCGATGAAGCAGATACCGGTGGAGTCTTTCTTCTTGGCGGTGATGAGATCCAGCTGCTCGGCGATGCGGCGCACCTCCGGCTTCTCCAAATCACCGACCGGGAACAGGCTTTGACCCACTTGGCTTTCGCTCAGGGTGTAGAGGAAGTAGCTCTGATCCTTGTTGGTATCGAGACCGCGCAGCAGGCGCGGGCGGCCGGTGCTGTCGTCACGGCGCACATAGTGGCCGGTGGCGATGTAGGTGGCACCCAGCTCTTCGGCGGCAAATTCGAGGAACGCCTTGAACTTGATCTCCTTGTTGCACAGGATATCCGGGTTCGGCGTGCGGCCTGCCTTGTACTCTTCGAGGAAGTGCTCGAACACATTGTCCCAGTACTCGGCGGCGAAATTGATGGTATGCAGCTTCATACCCAGCTTGTCGCAGACGGCCTTGGCATCAGCCAAATCCTGGGAGGCAGAGCAGTACTCGTCCGTGTCGTCTTCTTCCCAGTTCTTCATGAACAAGCCTTCGACCTGATAACCCTGCTGCTGGAGCAGGTAGGCCGAGACGGAAGAATCCACGCCGCCGGACATGCCGACGATCACCTTGATTTGGCTATTGTCTGTCATTAGTCGAAGTTACCAGTTCGTTTAAACGGGGCGTATTCTACCAGAATTTCGCGCCCCCGGTCACATATCCATGCCCTGGCTCCCATCGGGAATGCGGTGGCAGGAAATCGTTTTTCTGTTTGTCGGCACCATTATGAAAAAATGGTGCCAAACGATATCGGATAGCCTGTTCACGATCTGTCACGAGAGGCCGTCAGCAAGGTAAAGAGCAGCGCAGGAACCGGAGCGTATAGATATACGTGAGCTTTCCTGATTGCAAACAAGCGAGCAGCACATGAGCCTTGATCACGGCCTCGCAGTAAGAGCGTGGACAGGTTCTCAAATAAAGGCCTTGAGTGCTGAGAGTGGCAGGCGGGTGCCCCCCAGATAATCCTGGATGCACTGCCACACCAGGGGGCTGCGCAGGGCCGGTTTGCACTCGGCGATCTCCTCGAGCGTAAGCCAGTGGCAGGCCAGTACATCGCCATCAGGATCCTCTGGCTGGTGCTGACCCGGCGCCTTTTCAAGGTCGAACACCATGGCGGTGCGCACAAAGGTGGCCTCGCTGTCAGCCGGTTTGAACAGATAGGTGCCGAGCCACGCGGTCGGCGTGGCGGTCAGACCCGTCTCCTCTTTCAGCTCGCGGCAGGCCGCGTCAATCAGGTTTTCGCCAGGCTCCACATGGCCGGCGGGCTGATTGAAGCGGCGCTGACCTTTTATCTCCTCTTCCACCACCAGAAAGCGGCCCTGCCAGTGCACCAGGGCGGCAACCGTCAGGCGGGCCTCCATGGGGGCATGGCTGGTGGTCGGTTGCTCTGCCGAGTGATTGTTCATCATGACTCCTTGTCGCTGCTGTTGGGATTACCCGTGCGGGCCGGTCGGCGCATTGTGTTGCGATTGCTACCGCGCCCGCTGCTGCGGGGTTTGCCGCCGGTCGGGCTTGGGGTTGAGCGCTCAGTTGAGTGAGTGCTGCGGGGACGCTCGTCCCGTCTCGGTTGGCTTGCCCGCCGTGGTGCCTCTCCTGCCGGTTTGGCTACGTCGCCATCCGGTTGGGGTAATGAGGGGGCGCGCTGGCGCCGGGAAGGCGCCAGCTCCGGGGCGGGCAGGCTGCGGCTCTGCCCGGGGGCCAGCCCGTCTTCTTGCCAGTTACCCAAGGTCCAGTCGCCGATGGCGTAGCGAATGAGGCGCAGGGTAGGGTGGCCTATATGGGCCGTCATCCGCCGCACCTGACGGTTGCGCCCCTCGATGATTTTGATTTCGAGCCAGCGGGTGGGGATCTCCTTGCGCTCACGAATGGGCGGGTTACGCGGCCAGATCGCGGGCTCATCCATGAGTGTTGCCTCGGCGGGCAGGGTCATGCCGTCATTGAGCTCAACCCCGGCGCGCAGGGCGGCCAGCGCCTCCTCGCTCGGTATCCCTTCCACCTGTACCCAGTAGGTCTTGGGGGTTTTCTCCCCCGGCTGGGTAAGGTGCGCTTGCAGCTTGCCATCGTTGGTGAGCAGCAAGAGCCCCTCGCTGTCTCTGTCGAGGCGCCCTGCCGCATAGATGCCGGGCTCCTTGATGTAATCCTTGAGGGTCTCCCGGCCCGCCTCGTCGGTGAACTGGCAGAGCACCATGTAAGGCTTGTTCAGCAGCAGCAACTGGCGATCGGCGGGGTTCACCTGCGGTTTCTGTCCGGCCTGTTTCGCGTCGTGTGCGTGCCGGGTGCCGGCGCGTGAGCGGGCAAGCGCGGGCCGGTGGGTGTCATCCTGTGCGGTGCGGCCAGCGGTGGTCGGGCGGCCTTGGAGGGAGAGACGGGGGCGGGCAGGTTTCATCGCATGCATACCAAAAACAGGGGATGGCGCAGTGTATCACAGGGGGCAGAGTGGGTGGGGCATGGCAAGGTCGGGCCGGATGATGGTCACTCACGGCCGGCAGAAGAAGGTGAGCTCACGGTTGAGCATTCAGGGGTCGACGGGCAGTGCTGTGAGTTCGATGCTGGCATCGCGCCGCTCGGATGTCAGCGATACCTGGCGAGCCTGTGTGCACAGGGGATGACAACAGTCTGGATGTAGCTGCTGACGGTGGGGCAGCAATAAAAAACCGGCCCCACCAGAAGGCGGGGCCGGTTACGCGCAGTGGCTGTTTGCGTCAGGCGGGCTTGGTCGCCTGGCTGCATTGAGTTAACGCGGGTTCAGGCTGACTGGGTTGCCAGCTCGACGGCGCGCCGTTCGCGTTGGTTCAGGCGGATTGGGTAGCCAAGGTGGCGGCTTTCAATTCGCGCTTGATACGGCGGATCTTGCGCTCTTCGGCCACGGCCACGCAGGCCATCAGCACCAGACAGGCGGCGGCTGCGATATCCAGCGCCGCGAAGGTGCCAGCCCAACCGGTCAGACCGAAGATGGGGGTGCCATCGGCGATCATGCCCAGACCCAGTTTGGCGAAGCTGTCACCGATGAGGTAGGCAAAGGTGCCCTTGACGCCATCGGCCACGCTGATGCCCTGCTTGGGCACGAAGCCCACGGCGGCCACGCCGATCAGCAGTTGCGGACCAAACACCAGGAAGCCCAGCAAGAACAGGGAACCCAGGAACATGAACTGGGTGGTGGCGTGCTGGTAAAGGCCCAGGGTCGCGATAATCAGCGCCAGTGCCACACACGCGACCAGACCGCGACGGCCGTTGGCCAGATCCGAGAGGTAGCCCCACATCAGGGTGCCGACCAGCGCGCCCACTTCGAAGAAGGTGAAGCCCTGAATGGCGATCTCCTTGGAGAAGCCCAGCTCCTGGTGAGCGTACACGGTGGACCACTGGTCGATACCGATGCGCACCACGTAGAGGAAGATGTTGGCAAAGCAGAGCAGCCAGATCACCTTGTTCATCAGCACATACTTGACGAAGATTTGACCCTTGGTCAGCTTCTGCTCTTCGGTGGCGATATCTTCTTCGCTGGCCACTTCGTCAAACAGCTCTTCTACCTTGCCCAGGCCATAGGCTTCCGGTGAATCGCTGCCAAAACGCAGGCCGATAAAGCCGACCACCAGCGCGATCATGGACGGGAAGATGAACATGCCGAGCACGTTGCCATCGAACAGGTAGTTGGCACCGAACAGCGCCACACCGGCCGCACCGGCTCCGCCCACGTTGTGGGAGAGGTTCCACATACCGAGGTAAGTGCCGCGCTTGTTGCGAGGTGTCCACTTGGTAATGGTGGAGTAGCTGCAGGAGCCACCACAGCTCTGGAAGAAGCCGCTCAGGGCATAGAAGAAGATCATGAAGTAGAGGCTAAAACCGGTGCCGCCCATGCTGGCACTGAAACCCAGCATGCAAAGGGCGGAGAGGATCAGCATCAGCGGCAGGAACTGCTTGGTGTTCTTGCCATCGGCATAGTAGGAGACGACTGTCTTGCCCACCCCGTAGGTGATGGAGAAGCCAAGGCCAATCATGCCAAGCTCAGTCATGGAGAGGCCGTACTCTTGGATCATGTCGTTCTGCGCAATGTTGAAGTTCTTGCGGATCAGATACATGGTCAGATAGCCGATAAATACAACCAGATAGGATTGCATAAACGGCTTGAACCAGAGCTTGCGCCGGGCTGCGACCGGCAGGTCCAGGGTCGGTACCCGGACCTGTTGGAGAAGTTTCAACATCTTCGTTCATCCTCTGCGAGATAGACGGTATTTCCGCCGCGCCCCTCACTTTTTGGTTGGTGTTAGAGGTCACGCCACGGAAAGGACAACAGCAAGAGGTTGGACTGTGCGCCTCGCTCTCCTGTCGATTGAACCCATGCCCACTCCCTGCGCCACTGCGAGGGTCGGGTCACTACATCAGGTAGCGTGACTTTAATGAGGTGCGGCGCAAATGGCGTGAGAGCCATCCCTAGGGGCATTAGGAAAATTTCCTAGTTTGACGGGTTCCGGCCATGAAGCGTGAAGGGGATCACAAGGGGGCTGTCCGCGGTAGCCTGGTGACGGCGGCGATCCGGCGCGCAGGAGACGATGGGGCGAGCTGGGAAAAGCAGGCCAGCCGGCAGAGCCACGATGGGGCCACAGTGGGCCATGCTGTGGGTGGATGCCCAGCAGGAAGGTCATCACCGCAGCCATTATGCTGCCCAGCACGTTGGCGGGGATAATGGCCAGCACCTCGATATGGTGGTTGGCGCCACCGGCCGGGGTGATGACCGGGGAGGTAATCATGAAGAGCAGCGGGGAGGGGTTGCCAGCCAACGCTTGCCCGATCCCGAGTTGCCAATAATCAGAATTCGTTTCATCTCTGAGCGCGCTTTAAGTGCCTAATAGGCTGGTGACTATCTCTGTTGCCACTCGCTCTTTAGGACGGCCAATACCACGGTATCCCACCACTGCTGTTTGAAGAAACGGTGTTCGCGAAAATATCCCTCTTGCCTCATGCCCAACGTTTTGCACAGCCGTATCGCAGCCCGATTGTGGCTGATGGTTTCTGCATAGATCCGGTGTATGTCTAATTCACGAAAACCAAAGTCCATCAAGGCGTATGCGGCTTCATGTATGAGTCCATTCCCCTGATACGCCCGGGCCATACCACAGCCCATTGATGCCTGACGATCTGGTTCAAGACGCAGGCAAACCGTGCCAATGAATCCCCCGGTCGCTTTGTTCTCGATGGCCAATTGATAGGCGGTGCGAGGGTGTTCACTCGCCTGCTCGATAAACAGTCGGGTGAGCTGCCGATATTTATCCGGGTCGCAATCTGACTCGCTGTAAAACCGCTGATACTTGCTCTCTTGCGAGATGGCGACAAAATCCGCTTCATCAGCTGGCTGCATATCGCGCAGGATAAGGTGTGTGGTTTCAAGTTTGAACATAACGTCCTTGTTAATATCTCGCGAATGTTCGAATCCGCTTTGCTAGTGGAATCAACGATCGTTATTATTTCCGTGGCATCATCAACCATAGACCGCAGAGGGCGATACCCATACCCAGCAATCGGGTGACTGAAAAAGCTTCTCGAAAAAACAACAGTCCAATAGGTAAAAGCAAGAGTGTACTTGCCGCATTAGTCAGGAGTGACGATACCCCTAAATGGCCACCGGCTCGATATAGCAATAAGAATCCAATTTCAATCCCTAACATTCCCAGCGCCACGCCAGCAACACTCCAGTTTAATACTTGAAAGTTGCGACTGCCCTCATACAAATAAATGCCGGGTAAACATAATAAAAGGGCGATGCCGTAACTCACGGACAATGATAGAAATGGATTGACGCCACTAGGCACAAATTTAATCGAAAGATGGTATACGACCGAACCTGCGATAGCAAGAATGACAGCTAAAACATACATAGTGAACTCCAGCTAAAAAGAAAAAGCATGCTCAGTCTAGCGGATGCCATAGTTCATAGGTAGACTGCAAAAATGAATGGCAGCTATAAGGTTTTTTTATGGCCAATGACGTTGATACCGCACTGCTGCGCTCTTTCGTGAGTGTTGTACAATGTGGCAGCATTAACCGAGCCGCAATATTGCAAGGGAAAACACAGCCAGCGCTTAGCCAACAAATTCAGCGTTTAGAGCAACAGTTAGGCCATGCATTGCTGCTTCGTTCCAACAGGGGCATCCGTTTAAGTACAGAGGGGGAGGCGTTATTACCTTATGCAGAACGCATTTTAAGTCTAACAGACCAACTGAGTCTAAAACCTGCATCACAAGGCAAGCAGCATTGCAGTATTGGTTTGGTTGAAGACCTTGTGAGTCATCACTTTACCCGCGTACTCGCCGACTTTGCTTGTGTGCATCCTGGATTAAGCCTGCGTGTTGAGGTTGCTAACAAACAGTCACTCTTTGCAGCGTTTGAACGTGGTGAGTTAGATGTTTTGGTCAGCATGCCAATGACCAATGCACCAGCACCAATTCAGGAATTTAGTTTTCCACTTTATTGGTTTGCAGAACATGGGTTTGAACATCAAGGTGAGTCGTTACCTTTAGTTATGTTTAGCCAACCTTGCTCATGGCGTAATCGTATATTAGAGGCGTTAAATAGAGAAAATATTCCTTGGCATATAGTATTTGAGAGCAGTAGCCTTGCAGCGTTACAAGCTGCTACAGAGGCAGGGCTGGGCGTTGTCGCTTTACTTTCTCAAACACCCCCAAAGCATAGCCAGAGATTGACTCACCTCCCTACACTCCCAAATATTACCATTGCAGTTTATCGCCAGCGGGGAGATATGGATAACACAGTTAAACAATTAACCAATCTCTTTCTAAGAGAAATGCAGCATCATCTTGTCACGCTAAATGAGGGTGAAGGATAGTAGAACTCAAGAGAAAGGGGCTCAGCCCAGTTTGTGCGTTCAAGAAGCACTTAACGGGCAATGGGCCGCCATTTCGGTTGTCGTCTCGCTATATATGGCTTATCTCGTATCTTGGGCTAAAAATCGTAGGTTGGTGTTGAACGAAGTACCGTAGGGTGCAATAAACGAAGTGAATTGCACCGCTTATTTGGTAACAGAAAGTGTTCAGGCTGGAAGGTAGAGGTGATTACGCGAATGTCCGAATACGCTTCGCTATTCGAACCTACGGCCCTCAAGAGGAAGGGGGCTCAGCCCAGTTTGTGCGTTCAAGAAGCACTTAACGGGCAATGGGCCGCCATTTCGGTTGTCGTCTCGCTATATATGGCTTATCTCATATCTTGGGCTAACAATCGCAGGTTGGTGCTGAACGAAATGCAGCCCAAGGTTTACCGCGAAATGTATCTTTAATTCTGGTGTGCCGATCTATTACATCCACGTTTATTCCGCTCTGGCTGGTGCAATAATGCTCGCTTGGGCGGCACTTGTGCCAGCAGGTTACTGGCTGTGGCGGACCGGGATGCTGGGTGCCAGTGCAAGGGAGAGTCTCAGCATGTCCTTGTGCTGGATGCCGTGTTCAATCAGAGGCTCAGGGTAGTGGATAAGGAAATGGTCTTTGAGCACGGCATCGACGCGAAAGCCGTGGCGCTGGTAATAGGTGAGCTGATGGCCAACGCTTCCGGTGCCGAGTTCGACGCGGCGCACGCCCTTCTCGGCAAGGCTCTCCAGCACAAAGCGCAGCAGGCCAGAACCTATGCCTCTCTGCTGGTGTCCGGGGGCTACGGCGATATTGAAGATCTCGACAATCTGCTCCCCGATAAGGTTGGCCACGCAGGCTCCCACAATCTCATCGCCCTCGCTGGCGGCAAAGCCCAGAGCGCCGGGCAGGTAGGCGGCGATGCGCTGCTCGGACGGATCTGCTTCCAGCAGCAGTGTCAGCGGCAATCGGTCGGGAGCGATCTCGATAAAGGTCACCTTCATCTCATCCTGTTCTCTTGGCAATGGGCGTAGCCGACCCCGAGGGGCGTGTCATTCAATACTCAAGAAACGTCTCGCCGCAGCGTTCGCAGATCAGATGCCGCACATGAGTGGCCTGATAGGCGAGGGTCCCGCCAAATGCCCAGTTGGTGAGGGTGCTGGCGCGAAAGGCTTGCCAGAAGGCTTTACGCGGTTCTTTGGGCATCAGGTCCTGACTGTGGTCGCGCGCCACCAGCACCACTATATGGCGGGTACGCTCTCTGCATTTGTCACAGCGATGGATTTCACTTGGCGGGTTCTGGTCGTGCTGGCTGGTCATGAGGCGCTCGTGCAGGCTGATGAAGATAGTGGGCGCCCATTATATCCCTCTCCACTTGGCTCTCATAGCCCCATGGGGAGTTTTACAATCGGGAGCGGGATCACCCTGCGACCTGCGACCTGGGCCAGTCAGGGGACTGCGTCCTATCTCTGCTTGTCAGCCAGGGACACTGGTATCGCTGCGCCGTTCCAGCGCCCGCTCCACGTAGAGATAGCCGATGCCCATCACCTGCTGGGCACGGCTGAGCGTGCCGACGCGCAGTTGGGTTGCATTGACCGCATCGCTGCAATCGAACGGATTGGCGCCGGTCTGACTGACGATCGTTTGCAGCCAGGTCTCACCAAAGCCGCAGCTGCGGCCATAGAGCCAGATGCGGTTGATGTTGAGGATATTGAGGAAGTTGTAGAGGCTCAGGCCAATGGCGCGGGCCCCTTCATCCACCAGGGCGCGGATCATGGTATCCCCCTGATGGTAGAGCGCGAGCAGTTGGGCCGTGTCGAGCTCCCCATCCACCAACGCCGGGTTGTCGGCACTGGCTTGCTGCTTGAGAAACACCCGGGCCCGTTTTTTGATGGCAAACAGGGAGGCGACCGTCTCCAGGCAGCCATAGCGACCGCAGGCACAGGCGCTGCCGTCCGGATTGATAATGGTGTGGCCTATCTGGCCGCTGCCAAACAGGGTGCCCCGGTAGATCTGGCCGTTGATGATAAAGGCCGACCCGATGCCGTAATCGACGTTGATGACGCAAAAATCCCCGCCGCTTTCCTGGCCCTGCCACTTCTGGGCCAGCGCCAGCATGATGCAGTCGTTATCCACCATCACCTCGCAGCCGAGACGCTCCTCCAGCAGGTACTTGAGCTCGACCGGCGCGTGCCAGGGGGCCTGCGGCATGGTTTGGGAGACCCCGGTCGCCGGGTTGACCTGACCGTGCACCGCCAATGCCAGCCGGATCGCCAACCCCTTGTGGCGGCGCTTGTGCTGGTAGTAGTGCGCTTCAATCAGGCGCAGCAGCTCATCGGGGGTCTGCGGCGCTATCTTCTGGCCGCAGAACTCACCCAGCGGGGTGATCAGGTTATCCACCAATATGCTTTCCAGGCTGGTGGGGCTGATGTTGAAACAGAGAATGGCCCCCTTGCCGCTGGCGATGCGGTAGCTGCCCCCATTGATGCCGCGCAAGGAGAGGTTTTGTTCGCTGTGGCTGATGGCGCCGTCGGCCACCAGCTCGTCGAGGATCTTGCTGACCGCCGGGATGGAGAGCTCGCAGTGGCGGGCCAGGGTGGACTTGCTCGCCTCCTTGAGTTGGTAGAGCAGGGCCAGCAACACCTGCTTGTTGTGGTGGCGTACCTTCTGGTTGTTCAAGCCGATGATCATCAGTTCACTAAACTCCGCTTACTGTATTGCGTGATCTTTAAGCGAAAATCGCTGCAGTCACCATTCTAAACTGGCCTCATCGAAACGTTTACTAATAAATGTTGAATGAGGCGAGATTGATGAAAGCTGATGTAAAAGTCTGGGTAGAGACCATCTCACTGCCGACCTACGAGGTTGGTGCCGAAGATCCCAACCCCATGTTTCTCGAGAAGCGGGTCTATCAGGGCTCCTCGGGGGCCGTCTATCCCTACGGCGTGATCGACACCCTCACCGGTCAGAAGCAGATGAAGTCCTATCAGGCGGTCTGGCTGGAGAACGATTTTATCAAGGTGATGCTGCTGCCGGAGCTGGGTGGCCGCATCCACCGTGCCTACGACAAGGTGATGCAGCGGGACTTTGTCTATTACAACGAGGTGATAAAGCCGGCGCTGGTGGGGCTGGTAGGGCCCTGGATCTCCGGTGGTATCGAGTTCAACTGGCCGCAGCACCACAGGCCCACCACCTTTATGCCGGTGGATTTCACCATTGCGGAGCGGGAAGGCGGTGCCAAGACCGTCTGGCTGGGCGAGGTGGAGCCGATGCGCGGTCTACAGGTGATGGCGGGCTTTACCCTCTATCCCGACAAGGCGCTCATCGAGATCACCGGCAAGGTGTTCAATGGCAACGACACGCCGCGCCACTTCCTCTGGTGGTCCAACCCGGCGGTGAAAGGGGGCGATGCCCATCAGAGCGTCTTCCCGCCCGATGTGACCGCCGTCTATGACCACGGCAAGCGCGACGTCAGTGCCTTCCCCATCGCCCGTGGCACCTACTACAAGGTGGACTACTCCGCTGGCGTCGATATCTCCCGCTACCGCAACATTCCGGTGCCCACCTCCTACATGGCGGACAAGTCCGATTACGACTTCGTCGGCGCCTACTGCCATGACGAGCAGGGCGGCCTGTTGCATGTGGCGGATCACCATGTTTCGCCGGGCAAGAAACAGTGGAGCTGGGGCAACTGCGACTTCGGTCTGGCCTGGGATCGCAATCTGACCGACCACAACGGCCCCTACATCGAGCTGATGACCGGGGTTTACACCGACAACCAGCCCGACTTTACCTGGCTGGATGCGGGGGAGGAGAAGGTGTTTGTGCAGAACTTCCTGCCCTACAACACCCTGGGCACCCTGCAAAATGCCAATACCCGCGCCGCCATCAAGCTGGAGCGCAGCGACGACGGTCTGCTCTGCGGTGCCTACGCGATCGCGCCGCTGTGCCAGGCCCGTTTCGAAGTGAGTGACGAGAGTGGCGTGCTGTTCACCCAGACGCTGGATCTGCAACCGGGTCAGGCCTGGCTTGAGCCACAGGCCATCACCAGCGAGGGACGTTTGCAGGTACGCCTGCTGGATGAGCAGGGCCAGCCGATCCTGAGTTATCTCGAACACCTGCCTGCGGGCGAAGCCCTGCCGGATCCGGCCACGGCACCGGAGCCGGCCGTCAATCTCGACTCAATCGATGAGCTCTATTTCATCGGTCAGCATCTTGAGCAGTATCTGCACGCCAGCCGCTCGCCTTTTGATTACTACCTGCGGGCGCTTGAACTCGATGGTGGCGACTACCGCTGCAACCTGGCGCTGGCGACGCTGGAGTACAACCGCGCCAACTATGAGCCAGCGCTGGCCTACGTCAATCAGGCGCTGACCCGTGCCCATCGCCTCAACAAGAACCCCCAGTGTGGCAAGGCCAGCTTGCTGCGCGGCCACATTGAGGAGCGCCTGGGTCAGTTCGATGCTGCCTTCGATGACTTTTACAAGGCGACCTGGAGCGGTAACTGCCGCGACAGCGGCTTCCTCGGACTGGCCCGCATCGCCATGGTGCGCCGTGATCCCCTGCAGGCGTTGCCCTTTGTCGAGAAGAGCCTCGCGGTCAACGGTACCCACTATGGCGCCATCGCCCTCAAAGGGTTGGCGCTGGTGGAGTCCGGTCAGCGGGCGGCGGCCCTCGCCTATATCGACGAGCAGCGAGTCCGTTATCCGCTCCACTATCAGCTGGCCTTCCTGCGCTGGCTGGCAAGCGAGCAGCCGACCGATCTCGAGGCGCTGCGCACCCTGTGCAACGGGCGCGGGGTAAACCTCTGTTTCCTGGCGAGCAATCTGCTGGCGCTGGGTCGCCCCGAGTTGGCGCAGCAACTGCTCTCGCTGCTGCCAGTGGAAGAGACCCTGCCGCTGTTGTTCCAGGCCGCTCAGTTGCCCGAAGGTGAGGCGCAGTATGCCCTGCTGGCGCGGGCCGAGCAGGCATTTGGCCGCAAGGTACGCTTCCCCAATACCCTGGGCGAGGTGGCCATGCTGGCGCAACTGCCCCACAGCTGGTTTGCCAGCTACCTGCTGGGCTGCTTCCACTACAGCAAGCGCAGCTACCCGCAAGCCATCGCCCTGTGGCAGCAGGTGTGCGAGCAGGCGCCCGAATTTGCCCCGGCCTGGCGCAACCTTGGCATCTATCACTTCAACAAGAGCGGCGATCCGGTGGCGGCCGAGCAGTGCCTGAGCCGGGCCTTTGCCCTCAAGCCGGATGATGCCCGCCTCTTGTTCGAACTGGATCAGCTGCACAAGCGCTGCACCATGGCACCCAACGAGCGGTTGGCGCTGCTGGAGGCACACCGTGAGGTGGTCCTCAAGCGCGACGATCTGACCGCCGAACTGCTCGGCCTCTATCACATCACCGGCCAGCTGGAGGCGGCGGCAGAGATCTTGCGGCTGCGCGAATTCCACCCCTGGGAGGGGGGCGAGGGCAAGGTGACCGGTCAGTACCTCATCAACCAGCAGCGCCAGGCGCTGGTGCTGATGGCCCAGGGACGCCATGAGCAGGCCATACCGCTGCTGCAACAGGCTCTGTGCTACCCCCTCAATCTGGGGGAGGGACGTCTGGTGGGGCAAACCGACAACGATATCCACTACCTGCTGGCGCTCTGTCACCTCGCCTGTGACAACCAGAGTCTGGCGGCCCAGTGCCTGCAACTGGCCTGCCTCGGTCAGGGGTCGCTGGGTGCCAGTCGCTACTACAACGATCAGCCGGTCGATTACCTCTTCTATCAGGGCATGGCGCTGGCGCGTCTTGGTCGCGCTCCGGAGGCCCATCGTCTGTTTGAGGGGATGGTCGCCTGGGCCGAACAGGCGATGGGTGAGCGGGTCGAGGCGGACTTCTTCGCCGTGTCGCTACCGGACCTCATCGTGCTCGACGATGACCCGCAGCACAAACATCGCCAGCACTGTCTGTTGGTCAGGGCGCTCGGCTTGTTGGGGCTGGATCAGCGGGATGGCTGTGAACAGACCTTGCGAGAGCTGCTCACCCTCAACCCGGCCCATGACAAGGGGCACCTCTTTGCCCTGATCTGCCGCGAGCTGTCACTCCACTCATAACACCCATAACAAAAATCGGCGCCCCGCCACGGTAAGGGGCGCCACTGCACCCTACAATCGACAAGATGATAAGGATGAGTCATGGAACGCACGAAAAATCAATTGGATACGAATGGGCTCAATATGAGCTACATCTGGATGATCTGCCTGGTGGCCGCCTGCGGTGGCCTGCTGTTTGGCTATGACTGGGTGGTGATTGGCGGGGCCAAGCCCTTCTATGAGGCCTACTTCGCCATTACGGATCCGGCCCAGTCCGGCTGGGCCATGAGCTCGGCGCTGGTGGGCTGCGTGCTGGGGGCTGCCATCTCCGGCTGGTCTGCCGACCGCTTCGGTCGCAAAAAGCCGCTGATCCTGGCCGCCATCCTCTTCACCATCTCGGCCTGGGGTACCGCTACGGCCAGTAACTTCGATCTGTTCGTGATCTATCGCATCATCGGCGGTATCGGCATTGGTCTGGCCTCTGCCCTTTCGCCCATGTACATCGCCGAGATAAGCCCGGCCGAAAAGCGGGGCAAGTTCGTGGCCATCAACCAGCTCACCATCGTCATCGGGGTGCTGGCAGCCCAGCTGGTGAACCTGATGATCGCCGATCCCGTGGCCAGCAACGCGACCCAGGCCGATATTCTGGCCACCTGGAATGGCCAGTCCGGCTGGCGCTGGATGTTCGGTGCCGAACTGGTGCCGGCGCTGGCGTTTCTGGTATTGATGTTCTTCGTACCTGAGTCACCGCGCTGGTTGGCCAAAGATGGTCAGTATGAGAAAGCCTCCCGCATGCTTGGCAAGATTGGCGGTGATGATTATGCCAAACAGACCCTGGCCGATATCCGTCAGACCCTGGTGGGTGAGACCCACAAGGTGTCGCTGTCAGAGCTGGGCAAACCCTCGGTGCGGCCAATCCTCATCATCGGGATCGTGCTGGCGGTCTTCCAGCAGTGGTGCGGCATCAACGTCATCTTCAACTATGCGCAGGAGATCTTTGCCTCCGCCGGGTTTGACATCAACAGCACCCTCAAATCCATCGTCGCCACCGGTCTTATCAATCTGCTGTTTACTCTGATTGCGCTGCCCATGGTGGACAAGATCGGTCGCCGCAAGCTGATGCTGATTGGCTCGGCCGGTCTCACCATCATCTATGGCATGATGGCGGCTGCCTATGCCAGCGGTATGTTGGGGCTGCCGGTGTTGCTGCTGGTGCTGGCGGCGATCGCCATCTATGCCTTGACCCTGGCGCCGGTCACCTGGGTGCTGCTCTCCGAGATCTTCCCCAACCGGGTGCGCGGGCTGGCGATGTCGGCCGGTACGCTGGCGCTCTGGATTGCCTGTTTCGTCCTGACCTACACCTTCCCGCTGCTCAACGCCGGGCTCGGCGCCGCAGGCAGCTTCCTGCTCTATGGCCTCATCTGTTTCGCCGGTCTCATCTTTATCTATCGCAAGGTGCCCGAGACCAAAGGGGTGACGCTGGAGGCGCTGGAAGCCCAGCTGGCTCAGGGCAAGGTCGAACTGACCCAAGCCAAGGCAAGCACCTCGGCATGACGGTATACACATTAAGCAACCCGCATCTTCGGATGCGGGTCTCTGCACAAGGGGCCTGTCTGCTGGGGCTGGACGATGATCAAGGGCGCCCGCTGCTGCGAGACACTGATCCGGCGCAGCCCTGGCATCCCGGACAGAGCGCGCTGTTTCCCATGTTGCCGCTGGCCAATCGGGTAGCGGGTAACCGGTTCGAACTGTGGGGAGATGACTGTTCGCTGCCCGCGAGCAAGCTCGATCCCGATTTCTTTTTGCATGGGGATGGCTGGTTGCAGCCCTGGCAGCGGGTGGCGTTAACCGACAGCTCGGTGACCTTGCAGCTCACCAGCCAGCATGGCCCTTTTCACTATCTGGCGGAGATCGACTATCGGCTGCAGGGAGCAAGCCTGGTGGCGCGGATCAGCCTGACCCATCTGGGGGAAGCGCCCTGCCTCTACGGCGCTGGATTCCACCCCTTCTTCTGGCGCGACGAGCAGACCCGAATACGCTTTCTGGCGAGCGGCGTCTGGCAGGAGGGGCCGGATCATCTGCCGACCGACTGGGCGAGCAGACTGGCGCCCCACCTCGATTTTCGCCAGTGGCAGCCGCCGCTAGGGTGGCTCAATCACTGTTATGGCGGCTGGCGTGGTCATGCCGAGATCGATCATCCTGCCCGCCAGCAGCGCCTGCTGATTTCAAGCGAGTGCGCCTTCCTGATGCTCTACCAGCCCGATGACGCGAGTGGTTTCGTCTGTCTGGAGCCCCAGAGTCACGCCGCCAATGCCCACCACATGGCCGGTCACCCGGGCCTGCGCCTGCTCGGTCGCGGCGATCGCATGAGCATCGGCATGACCCTTAGCCAGCAACAGACACACGCAGCTCAATAACCTTCCCTTGCTCCCTTTAACGACAAGGGGCCTGTAAGGGCCTCAGGAGATGAGCGGGAGACTTCGTGACCTCAGGCCGATGCCCGTTTTTGCAGATTGGGGGTGATGATATGGCGATTGGGGACGAGCTCGGGTTGCTGCATCCGGGTCAGCAGCCGCGTTGCGGCTTGTCTGCCAATTTCACGGGCCGGTGAGCTGACGAAGGTGAGGGCGGGGGAGGTGAGTTCCGCCTCTGCCACGTCGTCAAAGCCGAGCAGGGCCACCTGCTGGCCTATGTAGTTGTCCTTGCCCACGGTGCGCCCGCTTGCCTCCACCCCGTAAATGCCGCCGAGCGCGACCTCGGGATAGTGGCAGAGCACGGCGGTCACCTTGGGGTGCTGGTGCAGCAGCTGGGCTATGGTGTCGGCGGCGCTGCGCTGGGTACGCTCGCACTCCAGCACCCACTCCGGTTTGAAGGGGAGGCCGTATTGCAGCAGGCTGGCGCAGTAGCCGCCGATCCGCTCGGCGCGGGTGAGGGAGTCGGCCCGCCCGCCGACGTAGGCGATATGGCGGTGGCCCTGCTCGATAAGGTAGGTGGTGGCCTGCTGGGCGGCATGGGTGTTGTCGGGGCCGATAAAGTCCACGTCATCGCGATAGTAGGAGCGAGCGGCGCACACCACCGGCAGTTGTGAGCCCAGCAGGATCTCCAGGGTTTTGGCCGCTGCACCGCGCACCGGATTGAAGATGATGCCTGCCACCCCCTGCCGTGACAGCGACTGTATGCTCTGCTGCAACCGCTCCGGGCTGTGGCCGCATTGGGTCAGAAACAGCAGGTAGCCCTGCTGCTCCAGCACCTCGCTCACCCCGGCGGTCACTTCGGTATAGAAGGGGTCGGTGATGTCGCGCAAGATCAGCCCCACCAGATTGGATTGCTGGCTGCGCAGGTTGGCGGCGGCGCTGTTGGGCACGTAATCAAGCTGCTTGATCGCCTGCTGCACCCGCTCGGCGGTGGCTGGCGAGATGCGCCCCTTGCCATTGAGCACCATGGAGACGGTAGTGACCGAGACCCCTGCCAGTTGGGCGACATCGGTGATCTTGACGTGTTTCGATGGTTGCAGTTTGGGTGACATAGGTTTGGACGGCATGGGTTGTGACGACATAGGGCGAGTGCTGCAGCCATGGGCAAAGAGACCGGAGAGCCACAGCATACCTCCTCGTATACCCAAGTGAAACGTTACATCACCGCTGTGCCGATCTGGCTCACAGATTTTGCACCACTCATCATTCGGGCCAGCCATTCTGTGATCCTGTCGGCACTTGTTGCTTGATAAAACGTTTTATCATCCAGCAAAACCTGATGCCGACCCGAGTCTCTGCCACGAGCAGCGGTGAGGGAAGCCGCAGACATTGCTGTTTATTCACAAGGAGCCGTTTCATGGCCAAGCCTCAAGCCAAATCCACGATATGGGAGTTCCTGCAGAGCCTCGGCAAGACCTTTATGCTGCCGGTCGCCCTGCTGGCCTTCTCGGGCATTTTGCTCGGTGTCGGCAGCTCGCTCACCAGCGATGCGGTCAAGCAGAGCATGCCCTTCCTCGACAATACCGTGCTGCAACTGCTGTTCCTCTGGATGACCAAGGTGGGGCTGGTGGCCTTTATCTACCTGCCGGTGATGTTCGCGGTGGCCATTCCGCTGGGGCTGGCGCGGGAAGAGAAGGGGGTGGCGGCCTTTGCCGGTTTCGTCGGCTATGCGGCGCTCAACCTCTCCATCAACTTCTACCTGACGGTGGCCAACGTTATCGGTGACGCGGCGGCGGAGAAGGCCTACGGGGTGAAATCCATCCTCGGCATCAGCTCCATCGACACCGGCATTCTGGGGGCCATCATAGTCGGGGTGATCGTTGCCAAACTGCACGCCCGTTTTTACACCTACCGGATGCCCGATGCGCTCGCCTTCTTCGGCGGTGCCCGCTTCGTGCCCATCATCACTGTGCTGGTGCTGGGGGTGGTCGGCTTGGTAGTGCCTTTCGCCTGGCCCTGGTTTGCCGCTGGCATCAATGGTATCGGTGCGCTGATCTCCCACGCCGGTCCCTTCGGCCCCTTCCTGTTCGGTACCGGTGAGCGTCTGCTGCTGCCGCTCGGCCTGCACCACATTCTGGTGGCGCTCATTCGCTTTACCGAAGCGGGCGGCACTCAACTGGTGTGCGGCAACGAGGTGAGCGGTGCGCTCAACATCTTCTACTCCGAGCTCGCCTGCGCCGACACCAACGGCTTCTCGGTCTCTGCCACCTCTTTCCTCTCTCAGGGCAAGATGCCTGCCTTCCTCGGCGGCCTGCCGGGTGCGGCGCTCGCCATGTATCACTGCGCCCGCCCGGAAAATCGCGGCAAGATCAAGGCGCTGCTGGTCTCCGGTGTGGTGGCCTGCGTCATCGGCGGCATCACAGAGCCGCTGGAGTTTCTGTTCCTGTTCGTGGCACCCGTGCTCTACGTTATTCACGCCATCCTGACGGGTCTCGGTTTTATGACCATGGGGCTGCTCGGCGTCACCATCGGCAACACCGACGGCAACCTCATCGATTTTCTGGTGTTCGGCGTGCTACAAGGCACCGCCACCAAGTGGTATCTGGTGCCGGTCGCGGCGGCCATTTGGTTTGCCATCTACTACAGCGTGTTTCGCTTCGCCATCGTGCGCTTTAACCTGAAAACCCCCGGCCGCGAAATCGAGACCAGCGAGGCAGCCCAGCCAGCTGGCAAGAAAGCGGGTAACAGCGGCTACAACGGTGAAATCATCCTCAATGCGCTGGGCGGGGCTGATAACATCCTCGCGCTCGATAACTGCATCACCCGCCTGCGGATGTCGGTGCAGGATATGAGCCGGGTCGATGACAAGCTGTTGAAAGCGAACGGTGCCATCGGGGTGATCAAGCTCGACGAGCACAACCTGCAGGTGGTGATCGGCCCTCAGGTGCATCTGGTGAAAAACCAGCTGCAGAGCCTGATGAGGGACTGATCTGGTCAATAAAACCCGAACGGGGGGCGCAAGCCCCCTCTTTGCCTCTCATAATATGTCTCCTGTTTATGAATGGGGAAAATTCATGCGCGATACTTATGATTTTGACCGTGTGGTCGACCGCCACGGCACCCATTGCACCCAGTGGGACTATGTGGCCGACCGCTTTGGCCACGCCGACTTGCTCCCCTTTACCATCTCCGACATGGATTTCGCGACCGCCCCCTGCATTCGCCAGACCCTGGCAACCCGGCTCGAGCACGGGGTATTTGGCTACAGCCGCTGGAATCACGACGACTTCAAGGGGGCGGTGAGCGACTGGTTTGCCAACCGCTACGGGGCAACCCTCGACCCGGATACGCTGGTCTATGGCCCCTCGGTCATCTATGTGATTGCCCAGCTGGTGAGCTTCTGGTCGGCGCCGGGCGAAGGGGTGCTGGTGCATACCCCCGCCTACGACGCCTTCGGCAATATGCTGGCCGCCAATGACAGGGTGCTGCTGCCCTGCCCGCTCAAAAAAGAGGGGGGGAGTTACCAGATCGACTGGGCGTGCTTTGAGCAGCAAGCCGCCCGCACCGATTGCCGGATTTTGCTGCTGTGCAGCCCCCACAACCCCACCGGCCGGGTCTGGACGCGCGATGAATTGAGCCGAATGGCTGCTATCTGCCAGCGCCACGGGGTCAAGGTGATCTCGGACGACATTCATATGGATGTGAGCTTTGCCCGCTATCTGCCGTGGAGCGAGGTGGCACCGGACGATAACTGGGCGCTGGTGAGCTCGGGCTCCAAATCCTTCAATATCCCCGCCCTTGGCGGCGCCTACGCCTTTATCGCCAACGCACCGGCGCGGGCCGCCTATCTGCAGCGGCTCAAGGCGGCCCATGGCCTGTCATCGCCGCCGATTCTCGGGGTGCTGGCCCATATCAGCGCCTATCGGGACGGTGGCGAGTGGCTCGATGCCCTTAAAAGCTATCTGCACGGCAACCTCACCCAGGTGGCGGCGCGGCTCAACGCGGCCTTCCCCGCCATCGACTATCGGGTGCCCGAAGGGACCTACCTTGCCTGGATTGATCTGCGCGGGCTTGGCATCGACTCCACCGAGCGGATGGATGCGCTGCAAACCTTGCTGGTGGAAAAATACCGGATCGCCATCATGCGCGGCGACACCTACGGCCCCGAAGGCAAAGGCTATATCCGCCTCAACGTCGGCTGCCCGCGCTCAAAGGTCGATCAAGGACTCGATGCCCTGATCGGCGCGCTGGGGGAGTTGCATGCCAGATAAAACAAGCCGCTCCGGGCGGCTTGTTTATTGCGAGGTCAGCTTTTGGGTATCGGGAGAGTTAGCCTGTCCGAGGATGGCACGGCTGCTAAACAGCACCTTGCCGCAGGCAAGGCAGGTGTGACGCCGTCGGTAATCACCGACGCAGGTAAGCGGGCTGAACAGTACCTTGCGGGAACCGCAGGCGTAGCAGCTGGCGTGCTCGTTATCCTCGGTGGCGCATTCGGGATGCAAGCTGAGGTACTTAGGCAGGGTGGGCAGCTTGTCCCAGTCGGGCTGAGCGACCGAGTTGTTCTTGAGGATGATGGCGACGGTCACCAGGCCCGCCAGGGTGAGTAGTACGTCCGTCAATTCCATGAGCGTCAAGACTCCGTCCGTGATGGGCCGCAGGGCCCTGGGGTTGGAAGGTACAATATGGCTCCTATCTTATCTTGCTGCGGGCTGAGTGTGCTATCCCCGTCAAGGTAGCCTTTTGGCACTGTCCGCCGGGGAGGCGATCATGAAGAACAGTTTGGAGGGCATCTCCTCTTCAGCGCCCTGGTCGATTCCCTGCCGATGGCCTGGCCGAGCCGCGTGAAAAAAATGTGCATAACCGGCAGATCTTGAGGCTGTCTGCGAGATAGTCGGACGACATCACCTCAATGAACTGATAATAGAGGGAAATGTTGAATTTAATGACATCGGGTCAGAATGATTTGGTGGGGCCTCATAGGGATCTGATGGCTGTTTGCTAGATTGGTTTATGCATAATCAATCGTTTATTTAGTTGGACAATCTAGGTGGGATCGGTGTCCAATCAAAGGAGCAGGTTGGCCAACAGTGCCGTCAGCCAGTGTGTAACCCTATGATGTAAGGAGACATCCTGATGGAAAAACTTGACCAAGAGATCGACACCATGCGCCAGGAGTTTGAGTCACAAGGCCAGAAACAGGCCCACGACAAATGGCAAGCCAGGGTTGATGAACTGCAACGGGAACGGGATCGTTCAGAAGCGCCCCAGCCGGAAGCTGAAAAACACTAGCTCGCCGACGGCTACCTCGTGATGGCCATCGGTCAAGCAGACAATAAACACCCCCATAGCCTCAGAGGAGACTGGGGGTTTTTATTGGCCGGGAGATTGCACCCTTGCACGTGTTATGAAGCGCAGCCTGACAAACAAAGATGCTTGCAGGGAACAACAAGGACCATCAGTGATGGTCCTTGTTCGTTTAGGCCGTTATTGAAACCTGCGCAGGGGGCACGTCTTGGCAGCGGTTGCCGGCGCGGGCGACCCGGCCGTCGGCCAGCAGCTGGTAGTGGCCGGTAGCGGCGGGGACAAAGGCGGACTGGCCCTGCTCGAGGCGCAGTGTCTCGCCGCCCTGCTTGAGTGTGACTGTGCCATCGATAGCAAACAGGATCTCGGCGCTGGCGGTGGTGAGCGCATGCTCGCCTGCCGGATAGACGCTGAAGGTGAAGTCCGGCACAGGCACATCGAAGTGCTGCACCGCACCCTCGCAGCGGGGGGCCAGCAGGATCTGGTCATCTGGCTTGGGCTGGCAGCGGGTGCAATCCAGCAGCTCTGCCACGTCTATATATTTTGGGGTGAGACCGGCGCGCAGCACGTTGTCGGAGTTGGCCATGATCTCAAGACCCGTGCCGCGCACATAGGCGTGGGGGGTACAGGCATCGAGGAACATGGCCTGACCCGGCTTGAGGGTCACGACATTGAGCAAGAGCGGCGAGAAGAGCCCCACATCCCCCGGATATTGGGCCGCCAGACTGGTAATGAGCGCAAAGGTCTCTTCATCCTGATGGTCGGTGGCATAGGCCAGCAGGGCCGCCAGCGCGGCTTCCTTGCGTGCCCCAGTCAGGATCAGCAACTGGTGGAAGAAGTGTTGCAAACCACTTTCGTTCTGGTTGGTGGCAAGGGCCGCGACCAGATCGGCGATGGCCGCCAGCTTGATCCGCTCGAACAGCGCCAGGATGGCGGGAATGGCACGAAAGCCGTTCATCGCCTGATAGGGGGTGAGGGCAAACACCAACTCCGGTTTGTGGTTGGGGTCTTTATAGTTGCGATTGCTCGCCTTGGGGTCGATGCCGGCGGCCTCCTCCCTGGCAAAACCGGCTTCGGCCTGGGTCTTGCTCGGGTGTACCTGGATGGAGAGGGCCTTCTCGGCGCACAGTACCTTGAACAGGAACGGCAGGCTGCCGAAACGGGCCCGGGTGGCCTCGCCCAGCGCGGCGGCCGGAGCTGCGTCGATCACCACCGAGAGCTTCTGCACCCTGCCCGCCAGCGTCACCTCTGAGCAGCCGTTGGGATGGGCGCCCATCCACAACTCGGCCTGGGGTTTGCCCGTTGGATTGGGGATGCCAAACAGGGCTGTGAGGGCGTCATGGCTGCCCCAGTCGTAGTCTTGAATCGGATTTTGCATTAACAAAAAAGAAGGCAGGTCGCGACTGCTCATAAGGGACGCCTCATTTAGTTTGAAGAAAGTCGGGTGAAGAAAAGGGTGGCATTGCTGCTGTAGACCGGACTATAACATGGGCGGCCTTTACCGCCGCAACCGCTTGCCTCTCTCCTTTGATCAGGATCAGGGGGGAGGGCCGGTTTCAGCTATCAGGTCAACGTTCCCCGCCTAGAACGGGTGTTCAGCGGCGAATACCTCAACCAGATTTGGGACAAGGGGCCGGGCTGCAAGGAGATAAGCGTGCAGACCGAAGACCCCGGCCGCTTCCCCACCGATGATTACCTGTTTCATGGGATCTGCCTCTATATCCGGGAAAATTTTCATCGCCCCATCCCCCACCGCTTTAACGTATTGGCCAGCCATCTCTCCCATCTGTTTCGCGAGCCGTGTCCTATGCGATTGGCGGACTACCTCAGCCGGATACGGATCTAACGGGCCACATTCATGCTGAAACAGTACCGCTTCCACCTCGCAGAGGTGGCGAGCCGTGGCGGTTA
>NZ_CDBI01000008.1:0-24427 GCF_000820025.1 Aeromonas popoffii | reverse complement strand
GGCGAGCCGTGGCGGTTATGGCGATGTGAACTGCTTTTGCCGGGCGTGCAAGGGAAAGGCCTGAACGAGCCCATCCGGTGCCACTCCCTGCGCCAGCCGCAGGGGCAGGGGGATAGCCTGGTGGTATGAGTCATGCCGCCGTCTGGGCCCGAGTACAGCAGGGGGGAATGGCGCCGAACGTTGGCAGGGGCGAGCTGGCTGGGCGCATTGTGATCCAGTGCGCGACTATGGTCTGACATACGTACTCGCCATTTTATTATGAAAATGAATGGGCTAAGATGGCCGCGCGCAACAAACAAGTTGATAACAAACGGAAGTTAGGAGATGCCGATGGAAAGCAAAGTAGTAATCCCGACCCAGGGTCAGAAAATCACAGTCGATGCCAACGGCAAGCTGCAGGTTCCCAACCATCCGATCATTCCGTTTATCGAAGGGGATGGCATCGGTGTGGACGTAACCCCGGCCATGTTGAATGTGGTGAATGCTGCGGTCGAGAAAGCCTACAAGGGCGAGCGCAAGATCGCCTGGATGGAGATCTATACCGGCGAAAAATCGACTCATATCTATGGCGAAGGTGCCTGGCTGCCGGCCGAAACCCTGGATTTCATTCGTGAATACTGCGTGGCCATCAAGGGCCCGCTGACCACCCCGGTCGGCGGCGGTATTCGCTCCCTCAACGTGGCCCTGCGTCAGGAGCTGGATCTCTACATCTGCCTGCGCCCGGTTCGTTACTACGAAGGGACCCCGAGCCCGGTCAAGCGCCCTGACCTGACCGACATGGTGATCTTCCGCGAGAACGCCGAAGACATCTACGCCGGTATCGAGTGGAAGGCGGACAGCGATGAAGCCAAGAAGGTCATCGCCTTCCTGCAAAACGAGATGGGCGTGAAGAAAATTCGCTTCCCCGAGTCTTGCGGCATTGGTATCAAGCCCATGTCCAAGGCCGGTACCGAGCGTCTGGTGCGTGCTGCCATCGAGTATGCCATCGACAACGATCGCGACTCCGTGACCCTGGTGCACAAGGGCAACATCATGAAGTTCACCGAAGGTGCCTTCAAGGATTGGGGCTATGCCCTGGCGCAGAAAGAGTACGATGCCCAGCTCATCGACGGCGGCCCCTGGTGCTCCTTCAAGAACCCGAAAACCGGCAAGACTATCGTGGTCAAGGACGTCATCGCCGATGCCTTCCTGCAACAGATACTGCTGCGTCCGGCCGAGTACGACGTCATCGCCTGTATGAACCTCAACGGTGACTATATCTCCGATGCCCTGGCTGCCCAGGTTGGCGGTATCGGCATCGCGCCGGGTGCCAACATCGGTGACGGCGTGGCGCTGTTCGAGGCGACTCACGGCACTGCACCCAAGTATGCCGGTCAGGACAAGGTCAACCCGGGTTCGCTGATCCTCTCTGCCGAGATGATGCTGCGCCACATGGGCTGGGTCGAAGCGGCCGATCTCATCATCAAGGGCATGGAAGCCGCCATCGCCAACAAGACGGTCACCTATGACTTCGAGCGTCTGATGGAAGGCGCCACCCTGCGCTCCTGCTCCCAGTTTGCCCAGGATATGGTCGATCAGATGTAAGCGGTAAGACTGAAATGCAAAACCGGCGCCATGAGCGCCGGTTTTTTATGGGTGAAGAGGCAAGGGATTTATTGCGCCTGCTCTACGTGTTGCTGATAGCGCTGCTGCCATTTGCTGCTTTCGGCTTCGTCACCCTGGGTCTGCCAGAACTTGCAGATGGAGTTGGCGAGCTCGGATGCCATGGCGTGATCTCCATCGCGGCGACTCATCAGATAATCTCCCAGCCAGCTTTGATATTGTTTCATTGCCCGATCTCCTTATCTAAGGTGCCCTTGGGTGTTGCTCGTCTGGCAAAACAGCTTCTCGACCGCTGCCAGACCTGACTCAACCAGGTCACGGTTTGTCTGCGCACCTCTGTTCGTTGTTATCACCGGATTGGGTAGCGATCTCGCCGGATAACGGTGCGAACGGGTCGCAGATGTCAAAAAACGGACCCTATCCTATCACAAAATAACCAACTTGGGGGGATTGGCAGCTGACGGCGGAGGCGTGGCGCGCTCATGTGCAAGGCACTGTGGGGGCCATCTTGCTGATCCATGAAGAGAAAAACCCGCCAGAGTGGCGGGTCTATCGGGTGAAAAAAGATCAAATTAGGGCGCTAGCCAGGTATGTTGCCATCTCTTCGGCGGGATCATCGCCGCTGGTGGCCCATACCGGATGGGTGGCGCTGAGCAATCGGCCCTTGAGAAGCGGTTTGAGTTGCATGGCGTGTGCGCACCTGCTGAAAACAAACGGCGATTACACACGCTTGCGGGGGGATACTCCTGCCCTTGCTGCCACAGTCATCGCGGGTTGAGCTGCCACGCTGTCTGGCTTGGATTCGGCGCTTTGTTTAGCCGACAGCCTCAACCAAACCGGTAGGATCCCATGTAGAGGCTGCCGCCATCCCAGCTGTCGTGCAGCTTGAGGGGCTTGTCCTGGCCGGCGGCGCCGAGCGCCACAAACAGCGGGCGCAGGTGATCGTCGTGAGGATGGGATTCCACCGCCCCCGGCGCGCGGGCTCTGTACTCTTCCAACGCAGCTCTGTCACCCTCGCTCATGGTCTGCTCCAGCCAGTTGACGAAGGCGCTTGCCCAGCCGGGTACGGGCGAGTTGTCCGGCCCGAGTGCCCGCAGGTTGTGGGTGATGGCGCCGGAGGCCAGTATGCCAATCCCCTGCTCGCGCAGGCTATGCAGTGCCTCACCCAGTTGCCACAGCTGGCTCGGGCTGAAACTGGCCGGGATGGCGATCTGCACCAGGGGGACGCGACTGGCCGGATCCATCAGGGAGAGCGGCGACCAGACGCCATGATCCAGCTCACGCCGTACCGGCGTTGCCGGCAAGCCCGCCAGCATCAGCTGATCGCTCACTGCCTCCTGCAGCCACTGCGGGCTCTGCGCTGGCCAGCGGATCTGGTAGAGCGGCTCCGGAAACCCGTAGAAGTCATACATGAGCGCCGGGTTGGGCTCGGCGTTGATCTGTAGTTCGGCGCGGCTGAACCAGTGGGCCGAGATCACCACCAGCCCCTTGATGTCGCCAAGAGAGAGATTTTTCAGGAAGCGGGTTGCCGGCTGGTCGCGCAGAACCAGATCCGGGGCACCGTGAGAGATAAACCATACAGGGGCGATAGACATGATAAGACTCCATATACGCTGTGTCGGTACGCGCGGCGCACCAAAACCCGGGTCAGGGCAGCGCCACTGACGATGGACTCATTATCTGCCCAGGATTAGCGGTTAACAATCCAGAGCCATGTGTAAGCACTGTTCACTATGGGTTGATAGTTATGGCGAAAACCGGGGGATGGATTCCATAAATGACAAGGCCAGCGCATGGCGCTGGCCTTGTCTGATTATTTCATCATCAGGCTTGCTGAATACCCGGCCGCGCCACGTCGAAATCCGCGCGGGTACTTATGGCGGTGCGGCAATAGGCCTGCTTATTGAATGCCCAGCAGCTCAACGTCGAAGATGAGGACGGGCGCTCAGTGGGATCGTGTCTGCGGCACTGTTGCCATCAGTCAGCTTATTGAATGCCCAGCAGCTCAACGTCGAAGATGAGGACTGATCCCGGCGGTATCTTGCCGGCGGCCCGATCGCCATAGGCCAGATTGGCGGGGATGTAGAAGCGGGTCTTCTCCCCTTCCACCATCAACTGCACCCCTTCGGTCCAGCCCTTTATCACCTGATTGAGGCCAAACTCGATGGGCTCGCCACGGGCGACCGAGCTGTCGAAGACAGTGCCGTCCAGCAGCTTGCCCTCGTAGTGCACCTTCACCTTGCTGGTGGCGGTGGGGTGAACCGTGCCAGTGCCCGGGGTCAGCACCTCGTACTGCAGGCCGGAGGCCGTGGTGGTCACCAGGGGTTTGTCTTTGTTGCTGACGAGGAACTCGGCGCCCTTGCGCACATTTTCCACGGCTTGTTTTTTGCTATTGCTGTTCGAGTAGAAGTAGTAGACGACACCGGCAACCAGCAGCGCGATCAGAATGAATTTCATCAGGTTTTCCTTAAATGCAATGAAGGTGGCATCTTATCCCAGTCGGGGAGGGAGGGCGAGTCGGGACATAAGGAGGATGTGACGGGGCAGACAGACGACGAGGGGACCAGGATCTGGCCCCCTCGTCTCATGAGGGTGGATTACTTCACCGCCACCATCATCAGGGCGGGCAGGGCGAAGAAAAGGCCTGCCACATAACCCAGCGCCAGCAGCTTGTTCTCGCTGCCCACTCGGGCCAGCCCCTCGGCGGCCCGGATGGGCAACTCCCGCAGGAAGGGCACGCCATAGATGAGCACCACGGCTAACAGGTTGAACAGCACGTGCACCAGGGCGATGGTCAGCGCCAGCTTGGCGCCGGCGCCGCTGATGGCGGTGGCCGCCAGCAGTGCCGTGATGGTGGTGCCTATGTTGGCGCCCAGGGTGAAGGGGTAGAGCTGGCGGATGCTGAACATGCCGCTCCCCACCAGCGGTATGATCAGGCTGGTGGTGGTGGAGGAGGACTGCACCATGACGGTGACCAGGGTGCCGGAGGCGATGCCGGTCAGCGGGCCACGGCCCAGCGCTTTGTGCAGCAGATCCTTGGCACGCCCCACCAGCACTCGTTGCAGTACCTTACCGAGGTAGGTGACGCAGCCGAGGATCAGCAGTATGCCGATGATGATGGTGGCGATGGCGGCGCCCTTGCCCGGCAGGAAGGCGACCAGGCCGTCGATGAAGGTGAGGGCGGGGGAGATGAGGGGCTTCATGAAATCCATCCCTTTCATCGACATGTCGGCGGAGCCCACCAGCAGGGTGGCCAGGGCTTCGGCACTCTGTTGCAGCAGGCCGAACATCAGCTCCAGTGGCAAGAAGATGAACACCGCCAGCAGGTTGAAGAAGTCGTGGACGGTGGCGGCGGCGAAGGCGCGGCGAAACTCGGCCTTATCCCGGATATGGCCGATGGAAACGATGGTGTTGGTGATGGTGGTGCCAAGGTTGGCCCCCATCACCATGGGGATGGCCATGCCGATAGGCAGGCCACCCGCCACCAGACCGACGATCACCGAGGTGACAGTGCTGGAGGATTGCACCAGCGCCGTGGCCAGTATGCCAAGCAGCAGGGCAACGAAGGGGTTGCTGGCGAAGGCGAAGATCTGGGCCGCGCCCTCGGCGCCGCCGGAGAAGCTCTTGAAGCCGTGGGAGACGGCGCCAACGGCAACCAGAATGAGGTAGATCAGCGTGATCACAGCGAGCCAGTTGAACAGTGGGCCAGTACGACGGGTCTGCTGTTGTGCTAAAGATGGTGTGCTGTGCATGAAGCCTCTTGGGACAGTCTGCGTGAAATGGACGGGCGCATTACACCAAGCCTCCATGACAGAAATATGACAAAGTGACACTTTTGTGATGGTTTGATGATGTGGCGGCAGGGAGCCGTTCGCGGGGGAAGAGGGGCGCAGCTATGCCCATGACGGACGACAGGTGTCGGAGCCGGGGCCAAGTTTGGCCGGCTTGGCGGCCCATGGGATCAGGGTCTTGCGCCTGTCCGCTCGCTGCGGGCATGGCAGGCCAGCGCTGGCTGGGTGCAAAACAAGAAGGGGAGCCATGGCTCCCCTTCTGTTTTTTTGCTGTGTGGCGCGGCCCCTTATTGGGAGTCGGCGGTCTCTTCGTACTGACGGAAGGGAATACGGAACACGGCGAGGCGCAGGAACAGGTAGGTGGCACCCAGACCGGCCCAGATCAGGCCCAACTCAAGGGAACTCTGCTCCAGGTTGATCCAGAGTGCACCGATAGTGGCGGCGCCGAGCAGCGGCAGCAACAGGTAGACCAGGTGATCCTTGATGCACTTGTTGCGCTTCTCGCGTACCCAGAACTGGCCTATGACCGACAGGTTGACGAAGGTGAAGGCCACCAGGGCACCGAAGTTCACCAGCGCCAGCGCGGTATCCAGATCGAATGACACGGCGGAGAGTGCCAGGCAACCCACCAGCAAGACGTTGATGGCCGGAGTGCGGTATTTCTGGTGTATGTAGCCAAACACCCGCTCCGGGATCATGCGATCACGCCCCATCACGTAGAGGATGCGGGAGACACCGGCGTGCGCCGCCATGCCGGAGGCCAGCACCGCAACCGTGGTGCACACCAGCACCACGCTCTGGAAGAAGGCGCCGCCGACGTAGAGGGCGATCTCGGGCAGCACGGCATCGGGATCCTTGAATCGGGTCAGATCCGGGAAGTAGAGCTGCAGGCAGTAGGAGACCACCACGAAGATAACGCCGCCGATGAGGGCGGTCAGCACGATGGCGCGCGGGATCACCTTGCCGGCGTTCGGGGTCTCTTCACTGAGTGAGCTCAGACCGTCGAAGCCGAGGAAGGAGAAGCAGAGGATGGTGGCGCCGGTAAACAGCGGCACCATGCTGGCGGATTCGAAGTGAAACGGCCGGCTGCTCATCAGGGTTGCCGCGCCTTCGCCGTGATAGATGCCCCAGCCCATCAGACCGATGAAGAGGATGATGATGGCCAGCTGGATCACCACGATCAAGCCATTGAAGTTGGCCACCAGGTTGATGCCACGCAGGTTGAGGAAGGTCATCACAGTCACCAGACCGAAGATGAAGATCCAGGGATCAACCCCCGGGAACATGGCTGTGAGGTAAATCTTGGCCAAGAGGATGTTGATCATCGGCATGAACATGTAGTCGAGCAGGGAAGACCAGCCCACCATGAAACCGACGTAGGGGTTGAACACCTTCTGGGCATAGGTATAGGCAGAGCCCGCAGAGGGGAACTTGCGCACCAGATGGCCGTAGCTGAACGCGGTCAGCAGGATGCCGCCCAGTGCCAGCAGATAGGCGGTGGCGACCCGGCCATCGGTGATGTCACCGACGATGGCGAAGGTGTCGAACACGGCCATGGGGGTCAGATAGGCCAGGCCCATCACCACCACCTGCCACATGCTGAGGGTTTTCTTCAGACGAACGGGTTGCTGCTGGCTCATTCAGGCTTCCTCCTTGCACGGGTGGCAGGAAGTGGAATGGCGTGAGGCCATGGGACCGGGTTCTCGCGTACTCACAACATCGGTATGCAAACCACAGACGTTGGTCGCGCGGCGACCAAAGCAGGTTCCGGTGGCGACCGGAGACAAAGCAAACAAGAGCCCCATGTTTTTTCCTCATTGCGGCATTAGGTTCATCTGAACCTTGATATCATTTCCGGAATGGTTCCGGCCTCGAGTGGTATTGATTTTTTTTCAAAATGAAAATAACCGATGTGGGATCACATCGGTTATGAAAGCGGCGGGATTTTGCCCCAGATGAGGGGGGAAGACAAGCCACTAAGGCCATTCCAGGCAAGAGAATTATCAATGACCTGGTTTATATCAATAAATGACGTCCAGTCCGGTGTGGGGGAGATGGACGTCAGCCCAGCCGTGGCAAGGTGTGCAGCTCAATAGGTCGGCAAGGATACGCGCCAGAAGGTGGTGCGCAAAAACAGATAAATTCCCCCTATGGCAGCCCAGATAAGGCCGAGGATAAGGGAGGTTTGTTCCAGATTGAACCAGAGAACCGCGACAGTCCCTGCCCCGCACAGGGGCAGCACCAGATATTGCAGGTGATCCTTAAGGGTTTTGTTGCGCCCCTGACGCACGTAATAGCAGGCGATCACCGACAGATTGACCACGGTAAAGGCCACCAGGGCGCCGAAGTTGATCAGGGCCAGGGCGATTTCCAGATCAAAGCTGATGGCCGACAGTGCCAGTATGCCCACCAGCAATATGTTGAACACCGGGGTTTGCCACTTGGGGTGGATGTAGCCGAAAGTGCGTTGGGGCAGCACCTTGTCCCGCCCCATCACGTAGAGGATGCGGGATACCCCGGCGTGGGAAGAGAGCCCCGACGCCAGCACGGCCACGCAGGCGCACACCAGCACCACGCTCTGGAACAGCTTGCCGCCCACATAGAGGGCGAGCTCTGGCAGCACGGCATCCGGCTCCTTGAAGCGGGAAGCATCCGGGAAGTAGAGCTGCAGGGCATAGGCCACCACCACGAAGATGAGGCCCCCCAGCAGCGCGGTCAGGAAGATGGCCTTGGGGATCACCTTGCCCGCCTCCGGCGTCTCTTCGCATAGGGCGCTCAGACTGTCAAAACCCAGGAAGGAGAAACAGAGGATGGTGGCGCCGGTCAGCAGCGGCAGCACCTCGGCGTTGGCGCTGTAGATGGGTTGCAGGCTGACGGCACCGACCCCTTCGCCCTGGGCTATGCCGTAGCCAATCAGGGTCAGGAACACCACTATGATGGCGATCTGGATCAGGATGATGATGCCATTGAGGTTGGCCACCAGATCGATGCCGCGCAGATTGATGAGGGTCATCAGGGCCGTCATGGCGCAGATGAAGATCCAGGGCTCGACGCCGGGAAACAGCGCAGTCAGGTAGATCTTGGCCAGCAGCATGTTGATCATTGGCAGGAAGACATAGTCCAGCAGGGACGACCAGCCCACCATGAAGCCCACCACGGGGGAGAACTCCTTCTGGGCATAGGTGTAGGCCGAGCCCGCCGAGGGGTAGTGGCGCACCATCTGGCTGTAGCTGGTGGCGGTAAAGAGCACGCCGACCAGGGCCAGCAGGTAGGCGGTGGTGACATGACCGTGGGTGATGTCGGTGACGATGCCGAAGGTATCGAACACCACCATGGGGGTCATGTAGGCCAATCCCATGACCACCACTTGCCACAGGGTGAGAGTTTGCTTCAATCGAGCCGGGCGTGGAGCCATTGGCCTATCTCCTTGAATTCGGTGCAGGTTTCCCGCGTAGCGGGCAGGCGCAGGATCCGTGACAGGGGGGCCTCGGCCTTGGAGGGAGCCAAGCGCTCCTGTCATCATTTTTGGGGCGGCGATGATACCGTATGAGCAGGCCGTCCGCGATGGGCGACCTGCGGTTATCTGACGGTATTTTTCGCGCCGTTTGGCAAAACGGTGCGGATCTAGCCTTGAGTGGCGGCGGTGAGAGCCTGTTCCAGCAGACTCAGCCCTTCCTCGATCAAGGCCGAAGACGCGGTGAGGGGCGCCAGGAAGCGGATGACGTTGGCCCGTACGCCGCAGGAGAGCAGTACCAGCCCCCGTTTGCCCGCCTCGGCCACCAGCCGTTTGGTGAGATCCGGGTCGGGCTGGCTGGCATTTCGTCCCTTGACCAGCTCCATGGCGACCATGGCGCCGGGGCCGCGGATGTCACCGATGCAGTCGAAGCGTTCCGCCAGCTGGTGCAGGCGGGCCTTGATCTGCTCACCCTGGGTCAGGGCTTGCTGGTTGAGTTGCTCCTCGTCGATCACCTCCAGCACCGCCAGGGCGGCGGCGCAGGCGATGGGCGAACCCGCATAGGTGCCCCCCAGCCCCCCCGGCTTGGCGGCATTCATGATGGCCGCCTTGCCCACCACGGCCGAGAGCGGGAAGCCGCCGGCCAGGCTCTTGGCGAGCGTCATGATGTCCGGCTCTATGCCGCTGTATTCGGTGGCAAAGGTCTTGCCGGTGCGACAGAAGCCACTCTGGATCTCGTCGCAGATGAGCACTATGCCGTGCTGATCGCACAGCGTGCGCAGGCTCTGCATGAAGCTTGGGGAGGCGGGATAGAAGCCACCCTCACCCTGCACGGGTTCGAGAATGATGGCCGCGACCCGGGCCGGCTCTATATCCGAGCTGAAGCAGAGATCCAGCGCGGCCAGGGCATCGGCCTCGCTCACCCCCAGATAATCGCTCGGGAAGGGCAGGTGATAGACCTCCCCCGGGAAGGGGCCGAAGCCGGTCTTGTAGGGCACTACCTTGCCGGTGAGTGCCATGCCCATCATGGTTCGACCGTGAAAGCCCCCCTTGAAGGCGATGGTGCCGCTGCGACCCGTGTGGGCGCGGGCTATCTTGATGGCGTTTTCCACCGCCTCGGCGCCGGTAGAGAGAAACAGGGTGCGCTTGGGGGTAGGCCCGGGCACCAGGGCGTTGAGCTTCTCGGCAAGCTCGATATAGCCGGGGTAGGGGGTGACCTGGAAGCAGGTGTGGCTGAATTTTTCGAGCTGTTCACGCACCGCCGCCACCACTTTCGGGTGGTTGTGGCCGGTGTTGAGCACGGCGATGCCGGAGGCAAAGTCGATGTAGCGGTTGCCCTCCACATCCCACAGCTCGGCATTTTGCGCCCGGTCGATAAAGACCGGTAGCAGGGTGCCGACGCCGTTGACCACGGCAGCTTCACGGCGGGCTTGCCAGGCCTGGTTGTTGTCGGCATGGCTATCTGAGTGACGCATCTTTCCTCCCTGAGGGGCCGCAGCCCCCGATATTCCCTGACTGAATGTGTGGCGGGCGACTTGGCGCCCATCGCCGCCGACTGGCCCATTGGCCCAGATCGGCGGCGTGTGGTTTGCTCTGCAGCAGCCCTCTTGCGGGGCACAGTGGGCCACATTTAGCCCCTTGCCGCCTCGGGCGAACTCCTGCATCTATCTATCAAAACGATGGATTTTACGGCCAAGGCATCGGTGAATGGGATGCTTTGGCCCTCTGCTGCCTTAGCGAATGCCGCCAAAGCAGAGGTATTTGGTTTCGAGGTACTCTTCCAGCCCCTCGGCCGCCCCTTCGCGGCCAAGACCGGACTCCTTGATGCCGCCAAAGGGGGCCAGCTCGGTGGAGATGATCCCCTCGTTGATGCCCACCATGCCGTATTCCAGCTGCTCGGCCACGCGCCATACCCGGGCGATGTCGCGGCCATAGAAGTAGGCGGCCAACCCGTAGGGGGTGTCGTTGGCGATGGCGATAGCCTCAGCTTCTGTTTCAAAACGCACCAGCGGGGCGACCGGGCCGAAGATCTCCTCCTGCAAAATGGGGTTGCTCTTGTCGACCTTGCCCAAAATGGTGGGTTGGTAGAAGAGCGGGCCGGCGGAATGGGCTCCCCCCCCCACCAGTACCTCGGCCCCGGCGGCGGTGGCTTGCTTGACCAGTTCGGCCACCTTGCTGGCGGCGGCGGCGTTGATCAGCGGGCCAATCTGGGTGCCCTCGTTCATGCCATCCCCCACCTTGAAGGCGTGCACGGCGGCGGTGAGCTTCTCGGCGAAGGCCTCGTAGACACCGGCCTGCACCAGGATGCGGTTGGCGCAGACGCAAGTCTGGCCCGCGTTGCGGTATTTGGAGGCCAGCGCCCCGGCGATGGCGGCGTCGAGATCCGCATCATCAAATACGATGAAGGGGGCGTTGCCACCCAGCTCCAGCGACAGTTTCTTCATGGTGTCGGCGCACTGGCGCATCAACTGCTTGCCGATGCGGGTGGAGCCGGTGAAGGAGAGCTTGCGCACCCGCTTGTTGTTGCACAGCTCGTTGCCCACGGCGGCCGCCTGATGGGAGGTGACGATGTTGATGACCCCGGCTGGTATGCCCGCTTGCTCCGCCAGTACCGCCAGCGCCAGTGCACACAGCGGTGTCTCGGCGGCAGGCTTGATGACGATGGTGCAACCGGCGGCCAGTGCCGGGCCCGCCTTGCGGGTGATCATGGCGATGGGGAAGTTCCAGGGGGTGATGGCGGCGACCACGCCCACCGGCTGTTTGATGGTGGCCAGACGCCTGTCGTTGGAAAAACCCGGAATGGTGCGGCCGTAGGCGCGCTTGCCCTCTTCCGCAAACCACTGGATGAAGCTGGCGCCATAGGCCACTTCCCCTTTGGCCTCGGCCAGCGGCTTGCCCTGCTCGCAGGTCATGATGCGGGCCAGCTCATCCTGGTTGGCCATGATGAGCTCGAACCAGGCATGAAGCCGGTTGCTGCGCTCCTTGGCGGTGAGCGCCGCCCAGGCCGGCTGGGCTGTGTGGGCGGCCTCGATGGCGCGGCGGGTGTCCGCCTCGTCCATGTCGGGCACCTGGGTGATGACCTGGCCGGTGGCCGGGTTGTACACCTCGAAGCTGTGCCCGCCAAGGGCCTCGCACCAGCGGCCATCTATATAGGCAAGGGATTTGATCAAGGAGAGAGCAGGTTGTGATGCTGACATGAGAGGCCTCGAGTGTGGGTCAGGGTGGTCACGTCATCCCGTGTTGCCACCGTATAGAATAATAAGCACGCAATGACCATAAATTGAGCTGAAATGTTTTTCAAGTGTTAAATATATTTGAGTAAATGGGGCTGTACATGCTAAGAATGGGGTTGTTAGGGCGATTTTACCGGTTTTTGTGGTGTCGAGTGTGCAAAATAATGAACGGTGCGTGCTGTGCAGGATAACGAACAGACCAGACAGATTGACCCGTTATTTTAACCGGATGCGCCATCAAACAGATCGGCCGCCATATATGTTCGCAGGCACACAAGGAGGTGGGCAATGCAGCAACCACAAGGAGAGGCAAGGTGGCAGACCATGAGGGGTAACCCGCTGATGGGCAAGAGTATGGGGGAGCGCCTCGCCGCCACCCGCCGTCATCTCGGGCTCTCCCAACGGCGCGTCGCCGAGCTGAGCGGGCTGACTCATGGCGCCATCTGCATGATAGAGCAAGACAAGGTGAGCCCGTCGGTGGCCTCGCTTCAAAAGCTGCTTAACGTCTATGAGCTGCCGCTGTCACGCTTCTTCGCCGAGGAGGAGGGACGCACGCCGAGCGTGGTGATCAAGGCCGAGCAGCTGATCGAGCTGGGCAGTCAGGGGGTTTCCATGAAGCTGGTGCACAACGGTAACAACCGTCGCCAGCTCGGCTTTATGCTGGAGACCTATGCCCCCGGCACCGATACCGGTGGTCAGGTCAAGCATCTGGGGGAGGAGGTCGGAACCGTGCTGGAAGGCGCTGTGACCCTGACGGTGGCAGGCCTGGCCTATCAGCTCAGTGCCGGGGATAGCTATGTGATCGACACGGGCGAGCCCCACAGTTTCAGCAATCCGTCGGGGCAGGTCTGCCGCATCGTCAGCGCCCATACCCCGGCCAACTTTTAGCGTTGAGACTATGTCTCGTTTGGGAAAAGAACCGGTAAGGAAACAGGATCATGACCGAGCATGTAAACAGTTACTACGCAGCCAGTGCCAATCCACACGCCCCCTATCCGACACTGACCGAGCAGCTTGAGTGTGATGTCTGCGTCATAGGCGCGGGCTACACCGGCCTCTCCAGCGCGCTGCATCTGGTGGAAAAGGGCTATTCGGTGGTGGTGCTGGAGGCGGCCCGGGTGGGCTTTGGTGCCAGCGGTCGCAACGGTGGCCAGATAGTCAACTCCTACAGCCGCGACATCGACACCATAGAAGCGAACTGCCCGCCGGATCAGGCCAGGCTGCTCGGCTCCATGTTGTTTGAAGGGGGCCAGATCATCCGCGAGCGCATCAAGCGCTACAACATTCAGTGTGACCTGCAGGAGGGCGGTGTCTTTGCCGCCGAGACGGAGCGCCAGCTGCATGATCTCAGGGCCCAGCAGGCCCGTTGGCAGAAGTGGGGCAACGATAAACTGGAGCTGCTAGACAGGGACTGGATCCGCGAGGTGGTAGCAAGCGATCGCTACGTCGGCGGCCTGCTCGACAAGAGCGGCGGCCATATCCACCCCCTCAACCTGGCGCTGGGGGAGGCGGAAGCCATCCGTATGCTGGGGGGCAGGATCTTCGAACAATCCGCCGTCACCAGCATTACCCCGGGCCAGCCCGCTCTGGTCAAGACCGCCAAGGGGGCGGTGAAGGCGCGCTTCGTGGTGGTGGCCGGCAATGCCTATCTTGGTAATCTGGTGCCCGAGCTGGCCAGCAAGAGCATGCCTTGCGGCACTCAGGTGATCGCCACCGAGGTGCTGGGGGAGGAGCGGGCCCGCTCCCTCTTGCCACAAAACTACTGCCTGGAAGATTGCAACTACCTGCTCGACTACTACCGCACCTCGGGCGATCACCGGCTGATCTACGGCGGCGGTGTTGTCTATGGCGCGCGGGATCCGGCGGATATCGCGCGGCTGATCATCCCCAAGATGCTCAAAACCTTCCCGCAGCTGGCGGACGTCAAGGTGGAGTACACCTGGACCGGCAACTTCCTGTTGACCCTGTCGCGCCTGCCGCAGTTTGGCCGCATTGGCCCCAACATCTACTACATGCAGGGTTACAGCGGCCACGGCGTGACTTGTACCCATCTGGCGGGCAAGTTGCTCTCCGAGGTACTGAGCGGTCAGGCGGAGCGCTTCGATGCCTTCGCCAAGCTGCCGCACTACCCCTTCCCCGGCGGCCGCTTGTTCCGCATTCCTTTCACCGCCGCTGGCGCCGCCTGGTACACCTTGCGCGACCGCTTGGGGGTGTAAGCGCCACCTATTGTGCCGCAAGTTAGTGGTATGGGCAGACGCCAAAAACGACAAGGCCACCGAACGGTGGCCTTGGTTTTTTAACCCTGTTGGCGACAGGTGCCTGACATCCTGGTCAGTGCTTAGAGATAAAAGGCCTCAACGGTGCCTTTCAGGGTGATCAGAATGGGCTGACCGCGACGATCCAGCGCCTTGGGGGAGGGGATTTTTACCCAGCCTTCGCTGATGCAATATTCTTCGACGTTGGTGCGCTCTTTGCCATTGAGTCGAATACCAATCTGGTGTTCGAAACAGGCTGCGACATGGTGCGGACTGCGGGGGTTGCCTGCAAGGCGATCCGGCAGTGCCGGCTTGGTGTTGGTATCGCTCATCAATATGACCTGACATGGATAAAAAGTGCGTCATTGTAGAGAATGCAGTCATGGCATTCAAGGTGGCCATAACGAGTGCAACCCCCTTCTCTTCCATGCTGGATGCAGGAGTGATGCAGCATATTCATGGACCATGAGGCCGCCATCTTCTGTCACCGCCAAGTCGCAGGCATGCTGGCTTTTGGCTGCTGTTTCATGTTTGCGATCATGCTCAACTGTGTATCACCTGAGCTGTGCTGCGCTTTGTTTTCTGAAGGCACTGGGTGTCACGCCAGCGATGCGAGAAAACTCGCGATTAAAGTTGGATTTAGTCTGAAAGCCTGCATTCATCAATATGTGGGTAATGGTCTCATCTGTGTTGAGCAGTGCCTGTTTCGCATGCTCGATGCGATATTCATTGACCACTCTGGAAATGCTCTTCTGGTGTACCTGATTGACCGCCATCGAGATTTGCTTGGCGGGAATACCCAGCTTGCGTGACAGCGCTGCCAGCGTCAGATCAGGATCAAGATAGCTGGCTTTTTCTCGCATCAATTTATCCAGCCTTGCTACGATCTCGTCGGCGCGATCTTGTGTCAATAATGATTCCGAACTTGGCGCCTTGGGAAGCTCCGATATTTCCGGCTGGGCACCATCATCGACTGCGGGGGTATTGATGCTCACTATGATGACGGCAATGGCCAGCACGGGCAGCAGCACCAGGTGAGCGAGCGTCAAAATATAAAGGGAATATTTTCCCTGATTAACCGCAAAATCGAGGGAGATAGCCGCATCAATGAGGGCAGAAAATAACAGCATCCAGCCGGCCACCTGCTCTGCCCGTTTCACGCTTTCCCAATGGCTGAATGAGACATGGATAAGGAGCGGCTCTTTGGCGGAGTAGCGAACCAGTGCGATACCATAGAATAGATAAATGGCCGTAATTATCTCATCCAGTGGCAAGGCGAGAAAGGGGTGAGTGAAGAGACTGACCGCCACCAATATCGGTCCCGCAACATGGAGATAAGCGAGCCTGTTGGGGGTTGCATGGGTAAAAATGAGCCAGGCGGCCACCGGGATCAGTGAGGCAAGTAATGGCTGGGCCATGCTGAAAAGTGCAATATCGGCTGTCCAGCGCAGCCCAACCATACCGGTGGTAGCCGCACAGAGTGCCAAAAACAGGCAAGCCGATTTTGCTTGGCCGGCCAATCGCACATACAGGGTCACCGCCAGCAATAGCAGCAGCAAAGAGACAACAAAGGGTACGGGAATTGCGAGCATAACCGATCCGGATCCCAGTCATGGTGGTGAAAATATAACGTCACGCCAGCATAACGATTTACAGCCATGTAAAGAAGAAGGTCACGGACAAAGACAGGTTTTAGCTCGTCCTCAAACCGGTTTCAGGACGTCTCTCGCTGCGTTAGCCACCAAGATGGGTGACCCAATAAGGTTGGAGATATCCCGAATGTTTCATTGTTATTTACTTGCGTGGCGCCGCTGCCTTGATTTTTCCGGTCACTCCTCCAGAAAGGAGTTCTGGATGTTTATGCTGGTACATCTGCTGGTTACCCTGATGAGTATCGCATTGGATGTGGGCATCAATGGTATGAGCGGCTTGGATGTAGGTTATGGCGTGGTGAGTACCCTCCCCATGGTCGCTATCATTGTCCGCCGGCTGCACGATATTGATTGCTCTGGATGGTGGGGATGGATCTTTTTTGTCCCTGGTGTGGGCCCCTTTGTGTTGATCTATTTGCTTGCCCGGCAAGGTTGTTCAGGCATTCCCCCCATGAGGAAGGCATCATGAAACATCTCCTTTTGTTGTTCATGCTGATATGCCCGGTCGTCTTCGCCGAGGCCGCCAATATCCACCATTTTCCCGAGGGAGCACAGGGGATATTGTCGGTAGAACGTCTGACTCAGGGGAAATTGTTGTGGCTGCAGGGCCGGGTTGGTGAGGGGAGCTATACCCGTGTTGATAGCGAAGGGCGTCACTGTACGATAAAGGTGCCGGTGGTCGTGGGTCGTGTGGCAAATACCGGGCTGGGGATAGAGGCTGTGGGGGGGCTTTCCATTATCGTGATGAATAAAGGGTTAAGCGATGCCCTAATCAAGGGGGAACGTATTAATAGCAACGAATGGCAGTTTGCTGCGCTGGCAGAGCGTCGCGGCGCAGATGGCTACATAGTAAAAGGCATCGAAGCAGACGAAGGATTCGTGCTCAATTCAAAACGGCACTGGATTTCCTGGCTATTGGATGAGACGCCCATGCTGCATTGCCAGTAACCGCGCATTGAACAACACCGCCTGTGGGCGGTGTTTTACTCGGGCCTTATTGGGCCAGGGATTTCAGTTGCTGTTTGTCTGGCGGGTTATTCCAATCGATGGGGCCGTGGGTGAAGCGGTATTGCAGGCGGGGCAGGCTGGTCTCCAGCCACTCTTCCCGAAAAAAGGCATGGCCCTGATCCCAGTCAGGATCGTTCGCCCAGCCGGTTTGCAGGAAGTAGAGCCGGGTGCCTTGACCCTCCGGCACGAACCGCAGGCTGACCTGGGTCTTTTGCTGGCGAATGTGGGGCAGGGAGGGCGGAAAATTCCAGCTGAAGCTGAGCAGGTTGTGGGGCATGACGGCCATCACCCGACAGCCTTCGCTGCCACGCTCACCCAGTGGTGCATCGGGTCTGAAATAGATCTCGAACGGACCATTCGGTTCGGGCACCATCAAACATTCCGGCGCCAGGAAGCTGCGCAGGCCGCTTTCGGTTGTCCAGGCGCGCCAAACATCGTCGATATGGGCCGGAACAAAGATGTTACCTTCTATCTGCTTGTTATCCATAAATCAGCGAGCCTCAAGTCATCCATACATGGGACTCGGGCAGTATAGCCTTGCGGGCGATAAAATGAACAGCTGTGTGTCACACCCGTGCCATCCAGCAGCTGTCATGCTGGCCTGGCAATTTGACATGATGTGGCGATCCATCGACAGTGGTGCCAAGTGATCATAGTGACGAGGAAGGTTTGATGATCAGAGTCATGCGAGAGACAGACACCCCCTACTTGGCGCAGTTGTTTCTGAAGGGGCGGCGTCAGACCTTTCACTGGGTCGATCCTTCCCACTTTCGGCTGGAGGATTTCGACGAGCAGACCCGGGGTGAGCAGATATGGGTGGCCGAACAGGGTGGTACTCCCTGCGGGTTTGTCTCCATCTGGGGGGATGAGAGCTTCGTGCATCATCTCTATGTGTCTGCCGACTGGCACGGTCAGGGGGTGGGACGAGCCCTGCTTGCCCAGGGATTGGCGGCGTTCCAGAAACCGGCCTCGCTCAAGGTGGCGACCCATAATACTGCTGCCCTGGCCTTCTATCATCGCCTTGGCTGGCAGAACACGGAGGAGACTGGGCACTGCGATATCACGGGCCCCTGGCGCCGACTGTGCCTCGAATAGTACTCGTTAGCGTCAAGTAAAAAGAAGGATGACAAACGTCAGGGGCCATGGGCCCCTGACGATAATATATAGTGTCAATCGTTTACCTTGAGTCTCATGTAGGTGGTCTGGGTTTTAACAGCCATGGCCAATTGTCAAAATAGCTGACACACGTGAGATGAGAAATATACCGGGGCGGTCCATGCCTATTTACCTGACCGGTATGGGGGAGTGGTGTCGAGCGTGATCAGCTGGCCTTGCACAATGACCGATGGGTGAATACAGTTGCTCACATATTCAGCCAATAGTTTTTGTGAAGAAAGTGACAGCAACTATAAAATCATTATGTTGTTATCAGACAGGCATGCTATTCTCAAACTGTGTTATCCTTGTGACAAACAAAAAATAATTCTGTGAGGAAGTAATGAACGAGTTTCTGAAAGTTCTGCTGAACATTCGCAGCCTGCGTGCTGCCATCCGTGAATTGCCGTTTGAACAGCTGCAAGAAGCGAAAGAAAAGTTTGAGCTGGTATATAACGAGCGTGCCGAGTCCGTTGAACAGGAGCGTGCCGAGCAGGAAGAGCGTCAGCGCAAGCTGAGCGAGTTTACTGAAATGCTGCAGCAAGCCGGTATCGACCCGCGTGAGCTGATTAACAGCGCAGCAGCACCTGCTGCCGCTGCTGGCGCGACCAAGAGCAAGCGTGCTCCGCGTCCTGCCAAGTACAAGTACCAGGAAGATGGCCAGGATAAGACCTGGACTGGTCAGGGCCGTATGCCGAAAGCCATTGCAGAGCAAGTTGCGCTGGGCAAGGATCTGAATGATTTCCTGATCTGATCCATTGGATCTGTCCTGAATGATGCCGCCCGCGAGGCGGCATTATTATTTGTGCTCACCGACACTCTCTCCTGTCAATTCCCGACTCATTTTGTTCCGCCCCGTTTGTCGTCGTGTGATGCATCATCTCAGTCCATACATTTGTCTCCTTTATTGGTCGATTAATTGCGATCCGTCCGCATCTGGGTGGTCAGGCTGCGCTCGATTTTATTGCAGACCGCTTGTCGACCACTTACGAGAGACAATCTGCCGGACTCATATAGCCTGGTACATATTCCTCTCTGCCACTCCCCAGAAAATTAGGGGGCATTAAGCTGTCCGCAAACAAGCTTCGCTTCTTTTTTACTCATTGGCGTTGTTGGTGCCATTAAACGACCTGCTTTTCAGTTTTACCTGACGCAGCATTAAGCGGAGGTCGGGATACAGCTTGTTTACCATGGCAGGGGATATTTGCTCTATCCCTGCGGATCCGTATATCCATGATTTTCAACCTGAATGGGTCACCCGGGTCGTGCTGGCGTGGCGAGGAGGGCGGTATGACAGGGGGGAAAGAGAGGGGCAGTCAGGCTCCCGCAGGGGGAGCCTTCCCGGGTTCAACTGGCCAGCAGGGCATTCCAGATCGCCTTGCCAGGCTGTGCATTGCCAGGCTGTGCATTGCCAGGCTGTGCCTTGGCGCTGTGCTGACGGCGGGCCTCGACGGCATCGGCTAGCATGGCGAGCAGGGTCTGGGTATCGTCCCAGCACAGGCAGGCGTCGGTTACCGACTGGCCGTAGGCGAGCTTGTTCAATGGCGCGGGCTTCTGGCTGCCCCCTTGCAGGAAGCTCTCGACCATGACGGCGGCGATGGCGTCGCTGCCTTCTCCCAGTTGACGGCAGAGTTCCCCCGCTACCCGGATCTGGTTTTTGTGCAGCTTCTGGCTGTTGCCGTGGCTGCAATCCACCATCAGGCGGTGGCTGAGCCCCTGCCGCATCAGCCGCTCGGCGGCATCCTCTACGTCGCTCTGGTGGTAATTGGGGCGGGTGCCGCCACGCAATATGATGTGGCCGGCCGGATTGCCCTCACTCTTGATCACCACAATGCCGCCCTGACTGCCCGGTGTGGTGAACAGGTGGGATGCTTCACTGGCCTGGATGGCATCGATGGCGACCCGGATATTGCCGTCCGTGCCGTTCTTGAAGCCGACGGGGCAGGGCAGGGCCGAGGCCAGCTGCCGGTGCACCTGGGACTCAGTGGTACGGGCACCTATCGCCCCCCAGCTGATGAGGTCGGCCAGATAGAGGAAGCTGGTGGTATCGAGAAACTCGGTAGCGGTGGCCAGCCCCAGCCGGTTGATGTCGAGCAGCAGCTGGCGTGCCAGCCGCAGGCCATGGCCTATATCGTTGCTGCCATCCAGATGGGGATCGAATACCAGCCCCTTCCAGCCGACCGTGGTGCGGGGCTTCTCGAAGTAGGTGCGCATCACGATCTGCAACCTGTCTTGATAGGCGTCGGCAAGTCGCGCCAGCCGCTGGGCATAATCGAGGGCGGCGAGCGGATCATGAATGGAGCAGGGACCTATCACTACCAGCAGGCGATCATCCTCTCCCGTCAGGATCTGGCGAACCTGCTGGCGATGGTGCGCGATCTGCGCTGTGGTTGGGGCGGGACAGGGATGAAGTGCCAACAGATCGGCAGGAGTGGGGAGAGCCTCTACCGCGAAGGCGCGCATTACCGAGTTCAAAACTGCCATCTGGATTACCTTGCTGTGCTAACGGGAGTGAATGACGTGCGCACCACACCGACCCCTGAGGTCATGGCGAGGGAGCTGCAATGGGGCATCATCACTGCTTTTTGTTGAGAGTGATTATCATTATCTTGTTGTCTGCATCAAATGCAAGCACAACCGAGCGGATCACCAGAATGGGGGGAGAGGGGGAAAACCGGAGGCATGCAGATAGCCATCAAGCCCATGACCGGCAGGCCATGGGCTTGATAATAGAAGGGAAAATGCGGGGGATCAGCTGTCCATCACGTCGTGACGGTCATGGTGATAGGCCTCTTCATCCTTGCCTTGACGCCAGTAGGGCACGGCGTAGACGCGCGTGCGATCGACCTCCAGGGTACGCCTGACGTGACGTCGCAAGGGCACCACCAGCCCCTCTTCGCCGCCAAACCAGAAGTAGCTCACCTGCTCTTGCATCGGCAGGGCGGTGAAATACGCCACCAGCGGCTCTGTCTGTTCGGGGGCGCCGATAAACCAGCGCAGGCTGACGCCAGTCGGCAGCGGCAGATCCTGCACATCTTCCTGATAGGGCACCAGCAGGGCGATATGACCCTGAGCGTCGGCGGGCATCACCTCCGCCATGGCGCTGATGGCTGGCAGGGAGGTGAGATCCCCCGCCATGTAGTAGTGCCGGGCGGGTTGCAGCATGGGCGCCGGGCCGCCCGGGCCCGAGATGGCCAGCAGATCGCCGGGTTGGGCCTCAAGGGCAAAGCGGCTGGCGGGGCCGGCCTCGCCGTGCAATGCGAAGTCGATGTCCAGCTCCTGCTCCTCGCGGCGAAAGGCCCGTATGGTGAAGGTGCGGATGATGGGGCGCTGGCTCGGGTCTTCCCAGCGCGGCCCTTGCGGGGTGGGCGTGGGCAGCACGGCATGGGCCTGGCCCGGCTGGGGCAGCATGATCTTGATGTGGGCACCGCCGCAGGTGAAGGGGTAGTCAGCGAGTTCCGGGCTGGTCAGGCAGACTCGGCGCAGATGCGGGCTCACATCCCGGACGTGTTTGACGGTGAGCAGACGAGGGCGATTGACCGGGGCGGGCTGGGACATATGGATACTCCTGACTGATAATGGCGCTCATTTTTCATTAAATGAAAACTATTATCAATTGGTTTGTGTCACAGTCCGTCAGGAAAGGGGCATAAACAGGGAAGAAAAACGCCGCCTCTCATGACATGAGTGGCGGCGTAACGAGGCGTTGGGTTAGCTGCGATCGCTTCCCCCCAGCGCCATGTAGATCTTGGCCATGGTGTTGAGCTGCTCCTGCTGCTGACCGAGCAGGGCCAGCTCGGCATCCCACAGCCGGTTCTGCTCATCCAGCCAGTCCCGCACCCCGGTGGCTCCTGCCTGGAAACGCGCCTTGGCCAGCCGCTCCGCCTCCTTGGCAAACACCCGCTGCTCGGCCAGATAGTTAAGACGCTGCTCGCCATGATGGCGGGCGGCCAGGCCATCTTCCACCTCCACCAGGGCGGTGTAGAGCTGCTTGCGAAACTCGGCCTCGGCGATCTGGTAGTCAAGCTCTGAGCTCGCGATGGAGATCCGGGTCTTGTTGTATTCGAGGAAGGGCAGCGCCAGGGTGGCGCCCAGGGTGCCTACCGGGTTTTGCAGCACCTGGGTCAGGGTATCCGAGGTGCTGCTGGCACCACCGGTGAGGCTGAGGGTGGGGTAGAAACCGGTGCGGATTTCGTCCCCTTTCGCCAATGTCTTGCGCAGCCTCAGCTCGGCGGCGCGCACGTCGGGGCGCCGCGCCAGCACGTCTGCCGGTATGCCGACCGCCAGCGACGGTGCGGGCGCCGTCGTCAGCGCAGTCGGGGCAAATTCTAGCGGGCCACTGCTGCGCCCGAGCAAGAGGCGCAGCCCGTTGCGGGCCTGTTCCTGCTGCACCAAGAGCGCGCTGAGTTCTGCCTGCTTGCCCGCCTTCTGCTGGCTGGCCTGCACCAGATCGAGCCGGGTGACGGCGCCGGCCTGGTATTTGACCTGGGTCAGCTGCTCGGTGCGGGCATAGTTGGCGAGTTGCCGCTCGCCCAGGCTGATGGCCGAGCCGAGATAGGCCAGTTGCCAGTACTGCTCCAGCGCCTTGCCGATCAGCATCAGACGGGTGGCCGCCAGATCCTGAGCTGAGGCCTGGGCTTCCCAGCTCGCCTGATCCCGCGCCGAGGCGAGCCGGCCCCAGAGATCCACCTCGTAGCTGAGGGTCAGGGTGGGACCCATGCTGCTGCTGGCCTTGCCGGTTTTCAGATCCTTGTTGCCGTTGGCGTCCAGGCTGGCGTTGACCGAGGGGGTCAGGTTGGTATCGGCGAGATCCGAACCCAGCAGTGCGCTTCTGAGCCTCAGTCCGGCGACTTGCATGTCCGGGTTGGCGGCCAGCACGGCCTCCACCAGTTGATCCAGCGCCGGATCATGGAACCCTTGCCACCAGAGGCCGGCTTGCTGCCGGGTGAGGTCATCGTCCGGCTGCTGCCAGCTCGGGGCCAGCGCCAGATCTTGCCTGTGATAGGTGCTCTGCTGGCTGCAGGCGCTCACGCCTGCGGCAAGGGCGAGGCAGAGCCCCAGTCTGGATAAGTTGTGCATCGTCATTCCCTCGCCAGCGCCTCGACCGGATCGAGCCGGGCGGCATTGCGGGCGGGCAGGTAACCAAACAGGATCCCGATGAGCGAGGAGCAGCCAAACGCCATCAGGATAGAAAAGAGCGAGAACTGCATCTGTATGCTCTCCACGAACAGGGAGAAGAGCAGACCGATGAGCAGGGAGACGCCGACCCCGAGCATGCCGCCGAGCAGGCTCACCATCACGGCCTCGATCAGGAACTGCTGCAAGATGTCGGACTGGCGGGCGCCGACCGCGATACGGATCCCTATCTCGCGGGTACGCTCCACCACCGAGACCAGCATGATGTTCATCACCCCGACCCCGCCGACGATGAGGGAGATCACCGCGATGGCGGAGACCAGCAGCGTCATGGTGGCCGTGGTCTTCTCCACTGACTTGATGATGTTGTCGCTGCTGAAGGTGAAGAAGTCCTTCACCCCGTGGCGCTGGGTCAGCAGCGCAATGACGGCCTGTTCGGCCAGCGCCGGTTGCACCCCGTCCTTGACCCGGATAGTGAGCTGGCTGAAGTGGTTCTGGGAGATGAGGCGACTCATCACGGCGCTATAGGGCAGCCAGATATTGACCGATTGGCCGCTGCGGCCAAACCCCGTCTCCTCTTCCACCACGCCTATGATGCGTACCGGCAGGGTGCCGACCAGCACCACTTGGCCGACGGGGTCTTTCTCGCCGAGCAGGCTTTTTATGGTCTTGCTATCTACCACGGCCATCGCAGCCCGATTCTGGATGTCACGCTCGTCAAACAGGCGGCCGCTGGTGAGTTTCATCCCCTTGACCCGGAAGAAGTCGCTGCCGACCCCCACTATGCTGCCGCTGATGGTCTTGTTGCGATAACGCAGCTGGCCGGCCGAGGTGATCTGGGGACTGGCCCCTTCCAGATAGGGCTGGCCGAGCAGGGCATCGAGATCCCGCTTGTTGAGGGTCTGGATGCTGGCAGCCTTCTCATCTCCCCAATCCTTGCCGGGGAATATTTCGATGGTGTTGGTGCCCATGGCGTTGATCTGCTCGATCACCTTGGCGCGAGCCCCCTGACCGAGCGCGACCACGCTCACCACGGCGGCTATGCCGATGATGATGCCGAGCATGGTGAGGAAGGTGCGCATGCGGTGAGCCAGCATGGCGTGCAGGGCCATGCGCCCCGCCTCGCGATAGCGATCCCAGC
>NZ_CDBI01000007.1:10075-10657 GCF_000820025.1 Aeromonas popoffii | reverse complement strand
CTTGTGTAACAAGGTCATGGGTCAGGCCGTTCAACAGATGAAAACATGTGGATGGGCGCACAACATCGGCCAACAGATCACCCACGCGCCGCTGCCAGCACCCTTTCGATATGGGCAAAATCAGGGCGCTCGGCGGGCGAGTCACAGAGGCAAGTCGCGCTCAGCCGATGCAACTCGTCGAGCTGTGATGACTCTGCCTCACAGCGCGCAAGCAGCTCCTCCAGCAGGCAGCCAAAGGCGCGCACCTCGAGCCGCTCAAGGCCCAGCGCCCGCTCGCGGTTGTTGCGGTCATACAAGGAGGCCGCGCCAAAATCCCCGAGCAGGGCGTGGGCCGGGGCGCCAGGCTCACGGGCAAAGAGGATATTGTGGCCGTAGAGATCCCCGTGCATGATGCCCGCACGGTGCAGATGGCGCGCCACCGACGCGATACCGTGCGCCAGCGCCAGCGCATCCGGCACACTCAGGCGCAGCGCATCGGGATAAACATCCCGGGTGCAGGAGTCCAGGCTCGGCGGCCCGGCCAGATTGGCAAAGGCCGGGTCGATCAGCTCCATCACCAGCGCCGGCATGCCGGAGGGGTGA
>NZ_CDBI01000007.1:8930-9990 GCF_000820025.1 Aeromonas popoffii | reverse complement strand
CCGGCATGCCGGAGGGGTGATCCGCCACCCGCCCCAGCACCTTGATGAGGTTGGGATGGGCGCCCGCCGCCAGCGAAGCCGCCATCTCGCAGCGGGGCAGCCCATCGCTGGTCACCGCCCCCTTGAACAGCTTGACCGCCACCGCCTGCGGCCCGTCACCTTGCAATCCGTCGCGGGTGGCACTATGGATAACGCCAGAGGCCCCCTGCCCCAGCAGTTCGCCCAGTGCCAGCGTGTCCCAATCAAGGGTCGCGACATGGGCATCATCGATGGCCCGCGCCTCCTCCCCCTCGCTAAAGGGGTTGCCGGAATAGGCGAGCCAGGCGAGGCGCGGCAGCGACAGCGACAGCAGCCAGTCGGGGAAGCGTTCGATCCGGTTGGCGGCGATGCGCAGCAACTCCAGACGACGGCAGTTGACAAGGCTCGCGGGCAGTTCGCGCAGGCGGTTGCCCGCCAGCATCAGCTTTTGCAGGGCATCGCACTGACCCAACTCATCGGGCAGCCGTTCAATGACGTTGTCGGTCAGGATCAGCCAGCGCAGCCCCGCAGGCAGCGCTTTGGCCGACACGGTGGCAATCCGGTTGGCCTTAAAGCCCACCATGGTGAGCAACCGGCAGCGCCCCAGCACCTCGGGCAACGCTGTAAAGCGGTTCTCGGAGCAAAAGAGGATGCGCAGTTTGGTGAACCCAGCCAGCTCGTCAGGAAGCGTGCTTAGCTGGTTGCCGGTGAGATCCAGCACCTCCAGCGTCTCTTTCAGGCCCAAGATCTCGGGGGGGAAAACCGTCAGGTTTTCAGAGATCTTCAGATGGCGGGCACCGCACAGTTCGCCTGCGCGCAGCTGTTCCAGAGTATGCATAACCGTTTCTCAATCCTGATGACCGCCCTGACGGCGCAACACGGCCATAAGCGCGCGCCGGACCTGAGTCCGGCGATTTTAAAGGGGAGCATTATAAAGAATTCGGGGCGCAGATCGCCCCTTTTGTTGCCTTGGTGACGGGGCATGGCGCTCAGCAACACTGCCCCATCGAATTGATGAAACACGTAGGGTGCAATAAGCGCA
>NZ_CDBI01000007.1:8128-8687 GCF_000820025.1 Aeromonas popoffii | reverse complement strand
CAATAAGCGCAGCGCATTGCACCGTTTACAGCGCAGCTTTCGCACAAGTAATGGAGTACCAAATTAGTGGTGCAATTTCATTGCACCCTACGGCATTATTGACCGCTACGCGGCGCTCAGAAAGGTGGGTGNNTACTTTGCGGGTCAGTAGACAGACTTTCGCGCCATTGTTCCAGTTGATCTGCCGTGTATCCCCAGTGCGCCTTGGCTTGCATAGCTATGGTGTTCAGTTGATCGGCCTCGGTACGGCTTGCGTTGCGGATTCGCATTTGTGCTGTCTAACGTGTGAGTTCAGCGGGCGCCGCAGGCGATCCGCTGCAACGATGGGTTAGGCTGGTTGATGAACAATGACACATAACACACCTTGAACCCAAACTAAAAAAATGATGGCTGATTGTAAAGCGGGTAACGGAAATGGCCATGAACTTGCGCGATGCGTGCTGATTGTGAAACCGGAAAATCGCCGCGAACTCTACACAAAAAATTGCAGTCGACGATTTGACCGACGGACGTAATGCACGACAAATCAGAACACCGCCTAACAGTGATTAGATGGAAG
>NZ_CDBI01000007.1:7341-7977 GCF_000820025.1 Aeromonas popoffii | reverse complement strand
ATTAGATGGAAGGCGGTACTAATCCGTTAGCGGTTTGAACCATTTATTAGAGGCCGGCTCACCGAGCTCCTTCCCTTCTAAAAGGCTCCACCTCATGCAGATATCGAGTGAATGTATCTTTCGGACGCTCAAGTCCATTTGATGCTAATGTTCGCGAAGCCATACCTCTGTGATTGCTACCGTGAGTTAATAGGTGAAGCATGACTTCTTCTATTGATAGTTTTCCATGCTCACCGTCAGTAAATGTAAAAGAGATGATTTGGCTCAGGATTTCTGGAGTAGCTATTGAGGAGAAATGCACAAGCCATGAGTCATTCCTCTCAATTCGTTCTTTTAGCTCTGGGTACGTTGGTGTTTCTACCGTATTGTCAGCAGAGTAAAGCTCTGGGGTTCCTGACATTCGGCTGATAAATAAACTGTCAACCACCGTGGTGTGGTTAAGGATTCTAATGAAGAAGACTGCATCGCTCTCCGGAAGCAAGTGCAACTGGCGCTCTCCGAAAGTCAGCAGTTCAGAGTTAGCCCATTGTTTATACTTAAATGCGTTTGTAAACAGCAACTTGGAAGTCTCCATTTTCTGTTGAGGGCAGTGCTTTCTCGCTCCAGCACCTAACAATGATTAGATGGAAGGCGGTA
>NZ_CDBI01000007.1:6702-7213 GCF_000820025.1 Aeromonas popoffii | reverse complement strand
ATTAGATGGAAGGCGGTACTCATCTAATAGCAGAGCCTTCCGTATAACTCCGCTTCATCTTCATAACCACCTCAAAAAACTTATTTAAATCATTACATTACCACACCATCACGGGTATCTTAACGTATTCATTTGACTTCTTTTTTTGCTCTACCATTACCACTGTATAAAAAAACAGTTTAGGAGTCAGCCATACCAAACTACGCCTGCGTGAACAAGTCAGTACCGTGATGCTCTGACATCAACTGTGGCCTCGGCTTGCCCGTGCCATTCCCGAATAACAGCCAAGCTACCGCCAGACAGCCTCTAGTTTGTGGCTTTTTATCCACGCGATGTCTCTGGTCTGATTCATTGGTGACTCTAAAGAGGCCATATCCAGACGGATATCTTAGCGAGCAAGGCAGATAAGCAAAAGCGGATGATGATAGTTTCCCGAGCAAGATCAATAAATTAATTAATAAGAACAAATACTGGCCACATATCAGTGGTGCCGGCTCGTAGATAAAGAAAA
>NZ_CDBI01000007.1:5898-6384 GCF_000820025.1 Aeromonas popoffii | reverse complement strand
GGAGGTGATATGGGCATCACCATCCAGCGATCTGAAGATCTGCACCACGGCTTCACCGTGGATCGGCTTGGCAAGCGGCACTGTGGTTTTGCATTTGAAACGGTAATTGGTGCCGGCCACCACTTGGGTGGAGACTTCAAAGGGGGTGTACTGCACCCCGACAAATCCTTTCATCGCCTGGTTGAATACGGCCTGATCTTCTGCGGTCAGCTTGTGGTAAGCCGTCCATCCGCCAACAAGCACTGCTTGTTCTGACATAACAAACCCTCCGTGATCTCTTGTCCCTACTCGTATGGCTGTTCGGGATCCGCCCCGTTGATTCAAGTGGTTTCCGGTCTCCACCGGGGGGCCGTCTGGCCGGTTGGCGCGCTGGCTCCCCTTTGCCACATCGTTGTCCGCATTGCTTGATAAGGCTTGATAACAGCGGTCCCGATGGGCATGAGAGAGCCTAGTGCCGATGCCCAAAATCACCTCCTGTTACATGTG
>NZ_CDBI01000007.1:3924-5824 GCF_000820025.1 Aeromonas popoffii | reverse complement strand
ATCACCTCCTGTTACATGTGACAGGGGCAAGGTTGGGCAAGAGCTGCTATCGGGCAGAAAGTGAGGCGCAAACGATTGGAAAAAGAAAAGACGCCGCAAGGGCGTCTTTTTGCATTTTTATGCTCAAAGGGCAGAAGGGCGTGAGCCGCTTATTCCCATTCGATGGTTGCGGGCGGCTTGCCGGAGACGTCGTACACCACGCGAGAGATACCGCTGATCTCGTTGATGATGCGGTTTGACACATGACCGAGGAAGTCATAGGGCAGATGGGCCCAGTGAGCAGTCATAAAGTCGATGGTTTCGACGGCGCGCAGGGCAATCACCCAGTCATATTTGCGGCCATCGCCCATGACGCCAACGGAGCGCACCGGCAGGAAGACGGCGAACGCCTGGCTGACTTGGTTGTAGAGGTCGGCCTTGCGCAGCTCTTCGATAAAGACCGCATCGGCTTTACGCAGCAGATCGCAGTACTCTTTCTTCACTTCACCCAGCACGCGCACGCCCAGACCCGGGCCCGGGAACGGATGACGGTAGAGCATGTCGTAGGGCAAGCCCAGCTCGAGGCCGACACGGCGCACTTCATCTTTGAACAGCTCGCGCAGCGGCTCGACCAGACCCATCTTCATCTCGGCCGGCAGGCCGCCGACGTTGTGGTGAGACTTGATGACGTGGGCCTTGCCAGTGGCGCTGGCGGCCGATTCGATCACATCCGGATAGATGGTGCCTTGTGCCAGCCAGCGGGCATTTTTCAGCTTCTTGGCTTGGTCGTCGAACACCTCGACGAAGACACGGCCGATGATCTTGCGCTTGGCTTCCGGCTCATTTTCACCTGCCAGGGCAGAGAGGAAGCGCTCTTCCGCTTCAACCTTGATGATGTTGAGACCGAAGTGGTCACCAAACATCTCCATCACCTGCTCACCCTCGTTCAGGCGCAGCAGACCGTTGTCGACGAAGACGCAGGTCAGGCGATCGCCGATGGCGCGGTGCACCAGCATGGCGACCACGGAGGAGTCGACACCGCCGGAGAGGCCCAGAATCACTTCATCGTCACCCACTTGCTCGCGGATGCGGGCCACGGCGTCATCGATGATAGTGGCCGGGGTCCACAGGCATTCGCAGCCGCAGATGTCTTTAACGAAGTGCTCCAGCATGCGGGCACCCTGACGGGTGTGGGTCACTTCCGGGTGGAACTGCACGCCGTAGAAACGCTTGGCTTCATTGGCCATGGCCGCGTGGGGGCAGGTGGCGGTCTGGGCGATGGTGGTGAAGTCGGCCGGGATGGCGGTGACCTTGTCGCCGTGGCTCATCCAGACGTCCAGCAGCGCATTGCCGTTGGGGGCGATGGCATCTTCGATGCTGCGCAGCAGGGCATTGGTCTGGCCCAGCACTTCAACCTGGGCATAACCGAATTCACGTTCGGTGGAGGATTGCACCTTGCCACCCAGCTGCTCGGCCATGGTCTGCATGCCGTAGCAGATGCCGAACACCGGGACACCGGCGTTGAACACATACTCGGGGGCACGGGGGCTGCCCGCTTCGGTCACAGACTCCGGGCCGCCGGAGAGGATGATGCCGCTCGGGTTGAATTCGCGGATCTGCGCTTCGGTCACATCCCAGGCCCACAGTTCGCAGTAAACACCGATCTCGCGCACACGGCGGGCAATCAGCTGGGTGTACTGGGAACCGAAGTCAAGGATAAGGATACGGTGCTGGTGAATGTCTTTAGTCATTTTATTCCTGCATCAGGCTGATGTTGTAACAAAAAGCTCGGGGATAAAAAGGGGTGGAGAAACGGGGCCGTAGCCCCGTTTTATCAGCCCATCCGATAGTTGGGGGCTTCTTTGGTAATGGTCACATCGTGGACGTGGGACTCTTTCATCCCTGCACCCGAGATGCGCAC
>NZ_CDBI01000007.1:3310-3723 GCF_000820025.1 Aeromonas popoffii | reverse complement strand
AACTCAGCCTTGGTGCGCATGTCGTCAATGGTGGCGCAGCCGGTCAATCCCATGGAGGAGCGCAGGCCGCCCATCTGCTGGTGAATGATCTCTTTGAGGCGGCCCTTGTAGGGTACGCGCCCTTCGATCCCTTCCGGCACCAGCTTGTCGGCGGCGTTGTCGGTCTGGAAATAACGGTCGCTGGAGCCCTTGGACATGGCGCCCAGAGAACCCATGCCACGGTAGGACTTGAAGGAGCGACCCTGATAGAGCTCGATTTCGCCCGGTGCCTCTTCGGTACCGGCAAACATGGAGCCTACCATGACGCAACTGGCGCCAGCGGCGATGGCCTTGGCCACGTCACCGGAGAAACGGATGCCGCCATCGGCAATCACGGGGACGCCAGTGCCTTCCAGCGCATCAACGGCATCGGA
>NZ_CDBI01000007.1:1955-3161 GCF_000820025.1 Aeromonas popoffii | reverse complement strand
AGCGCATCAACGGCATCGGAGATGGCGGTAATTTGGGGCACGCCAACACCGGTTACGATGCGGGTAGTACAGATGGAGCCCGGGCCGATACCCACCTTGACCGCATTGACGCCAGCCGCAACCAGCGCCAGGGCGCCAGCGGCAGTGGCCACGTTGCCACCGATGATTTGCAGCTCAGGATAGGCATCGCGGGTCGCCTTGATGCGATCCAGCACGCCCTGGGAATGGCCGTGGGAAGAGTCAATCAGCAGCACGTCCACACCGGCTTCCACCAGGGCGGCGACGCGCTCTTCATTACCAGCACCGGCGCCGACGGCAGCACCGACGCGCAGGCGACCACGCTCGTCTTTACAGGCGTTCGGCTTGCGCTCGGCTTTTTGGAAATCTTTGACGGTGATCATGCCCTTGAGTTTGAAATCAGCGTTGACCACCAGCACCTTCTCGATACGGTGCTTCTGCATCAGGGCAACCACCTCTTCACGAGGGGCCCCTTCACGCACGGTCACCAGACGATCTTTCTGGGTCATGATCTGTTCGACTGTCTGGGAGAGGTCGATCACGAAACGCACGTCGCGGCCAGTGATGATACCGACCAGCACGTTACCCTCGGTCACAACCGGGTAGCCGGCGAAGCCATTCTTGTGGCTCAGCTCCTTGACCTGGGCAATGGTCATGTCAGGGCGTACGGTGACGGGGTCAGTGACCACGCCGCTCTCGTACTTCTTGACCTTGCGCACTTCTGCAGCCTGCTGCTCGATGGACATGTTCTTGTGGATAAAGCCGATACCGCCTTCCTGAGCCAGTGCGATAGCCAGACGGGCTTCGGTCACTGTGTCCATGGCAGCGGAAATCATGGGGATATTCAAGCTGATAGAGGAGGTCAGCTTGGTACGCAGATCGGCAGTATTGGGAAGAACATCGGAGTGGGCGGGAACCAACAGTACATCGTCGAAGGTTAACGCTTCTTTGGTAATCCTGAGCATGGCAATATCTCACCGTTGAGGAAGTGGGGGTGTAAAATATTGCCGACGAAGTTTACTCACCGATTGGTCACTGGTAAAGAAGTTTTTTGAATTTTTTATGGCGTAGCCTCTTTTTGAGGGGCCAACGGGCTAAAAATCCAAGATTATCAGTGCTGAAATGGCCATTTCGGGGGAAAATAGTTCGCCAAGTGGTTAATGCCAGCCAGTTAAGCATTTTTGTGAC
>NZ_CDBI01000007.1:0-1753 GCF_000820025.1 Aeromonas popoffii | reverse complement strand
GACTCAAATTCTCTTAACTGCCTTGTATTACACCAAGTGGTGTTTTATGCAGCCAGCCGGCTTACTACTCACACCTATCCTTGCAACCAAAAGGCTCCCCGTTCTATCAGCCCCCATCAAAAACGCAGCCAAGCTGCTTGTTTTTAGAGCATTTCGTTCGCCCAAGATAGTCTCGAGTCCGACAACAAAATCCAGATACAGGCGGTGCTTGACCACAATGGCAGCCCCGATAAAACAGCAACCCAACTCTGCATTGTTAAATCCACGGAGTATTCGTCTCATGAGTGAAAAAATTTGTGGCATAAGGCATTATAAGCACCGTATTATTATCCTCCAGATGTCCGTTATGAACTTGCCACTCAAGTGCTTGAACGTTGTGTTGACAATATTGGCAATAAATGTACAGAACCTGAGATCATCATTTGGCAGAAAAATGCTTATAATTAAAGTAAGAAATAAAGAGTAAGGTAAGTAATATGTCACGTATTATAAAAACCAAAAATTTGTTTTTAGCTCTCTTTTTCATCGTCTCACCTTACTTCTCTGAAGCAGCCAGTTTTGACTGTCATAAAACGCAAACAAAAAATGAAAAGTTGATATGTATAACACCCGAGTTGAGCCAACTGGATGAAAATCTTGCAAAGCAATACTTTTCATCACTCCAGAAAAGCGATGATGATGGTGAAGTTATAAAAAAATCACAACGAGCTTGGTTAAAACAGATTAATAAAGAGTGCTCTACCTCTGACTGTCTAATCAAGAATTATCGTATCAGGCTGGACACGCTTAAGAATTGGAAAAAAAACATTCCTGCTGATACAACAATGTTTGGTAAGCATTATCTCTTGCATTCAGTCCCAATAATAAACAACTCGACAAAGGATGGATATTACTTGATTGATGCTGAAAATTGTATATCCATTGAAGAGAAGGATAAGAGCACGATATCTTTCTCTATATTAACATTTACTGCAAATGGGCATATTTGCGATATTGGCGGCACAGCCAAACTGGTTGACAATGAATATCAATATATACCACCATCGGATGCAGATGACATAGAGAAAGCATGCTCGTTACGCATAGTTAATCGGGCTGGCAGTATCTTGATACTCGACCCGGAAATGAAATGCAGGGAATTTTCCTGCGGCATGAGGGCTGGCCTTGATGGCACCATTTTTCCTAAAAACTTGGCGATGACAACAGGCTGTGACCGTGGATACTAAATGTATTCATACGTGGCAAACTACATATGGCCTTCATCCCATCTCCATACATCCAGATAATAGAGAGGCTCGGCTCCGGCCGCGCTCTGGGGTAAGATAGCGCCCATCGTTTTATCCCGGCCCCGTCGGAGCAGACCACAGGTACGCCATTGAACCGATTTACCTCATCCAGTGCGGCGAACGGCCGCGAGCAGCAGGTCTTTACCGTCACCCGCCTCAACAGCGCCGTGCGCATGATCCTGGAGCAGGATCTGGGGCTGGTGTGGCTGACCGGCGAGCTCTCCAATCTGGCGATGCCAAGCTCCGGCCACTGGTACTTTTCGCTCAAAGATCTGGGTGCCCAGGTGCGCTGCGCCATGTTCAAGGGCAACAACCGGCGGGTGGCGTTTCGCCCGCAAGATGGCATGCAGGTGCTGGTGCAGGCGCGAGTCTCCCTCTATGAGCCGCGCGGCGACTATCAGCTGATCATCGAATCGATGCAACCCGCTGGCGACGGCGTGCTGGCCCTGCGCTTTGAAGAGCTCAAG
>NZ_CDBI01000006.1:638-122607 GCF_000820025.1 Aeromonas popoffii | reverse complement strand
CTCTGGGTATCAGCACCAGTTTTAAGTTAGTTTTAACGCTTTTTGCCTGACGGCAATAGCGCTGTGGAACCACCTGATCCCATGCCGAACTCAGAAGTGAAACGCGGTAGCGCCGATGGTAGTGTGGCATTCGCCATGCGAGAGTAGGACACTGTCAGGCTCCTATTTAGAAGAGGCCTCCCATTAGGGAGGCCTTTTTGCATTTGTGCGTTCCAGAATCTGTCTTGGCTCTGCTCCCGGCATTTTAGTAAAAATGCTGGGCTATCAAGGGATTGCCCGTTACTCTTTAGCCGTTACTGATTAACACGTGATGCTGCCAGAGAGGTATTGATGGCTACGTTGAAGGAAATTGCACAGGAGGCGGGGGTGTCGCTCGCTACGGTATCCCGGGTACTGAACGAGGATCCCAGCCTGAGCGTCAAGGAAGAGACCAAGCAGCGGATCTTCGAGATTGCCGAACGGCTGGAGTACAAGACCAGCAGTGCTCGCAAGGGGGTTCACAAGAGCAAGCTGCACTTTCTGGTGGTCTACTCCTATCCGCAGAGTACCGAGGTCAACGATCCCTACTATCTCGCCATTCGCTATGGCATCGAGACCCAGAGTGCCCGCCTCAATATCGAGCTGACCCACCTCTACAACTGTGGTGAAGGGCGCGAGCTGACCGAGGTGGACGGTATCCTGGTGGTGGGAAGCCTCTCTGCCGAGCGTCTGGCGCAGCTGCGAACCTGCTCTAACATGCTGGTCTTTGTCGATTGCCGGGCAATGGAGGAGTTCGACTCGGTCGACGTGGATCTCGCCCTGATCAGCCAGCAAGTGGTTGATTACTTTATTGCTCAGGGGCACCAGCGTATCGGCTATATCGGCGGACAGGATGAGAATCCGGACCTGCGTGAGCTGGCTTTCCGGGATTATGGCAAGCGACTGGGCGTGGTGCAGGAGAGCGATCTCTATCGCGGCGATTTCTCCAGTGCTTCCGGCTATCGGTTGGCAAAAGAGATGCTGGCAGGGGATTGGCCCAAGGCGTTGTTTGTCGCCTCCGACTCCATTGCCATCGGCGTGTTGCGTGCCATCCACGAGAAGGGATTGGCCATTCCCCAGCAGATCGAGCTGATCAGCGTCAACGATATTCCGACCGCAAAGTTCACCTTCCCGCCGCTCTCCACGGTGCGGATCCACTCCGAGTTGATGGGCTCCCAGGGAGTCAATCTGCTGGTCGAACGACTGCGTGACGAGCGTGATATTCCCCTCCGGGTACTGGTGCCGAGTCGCCTGACCCTGCGTGGCACTACACGCTAACTTTAGTAAAATAACGTCTGTTTTAGCGGCACCATCTCGCGGTGGTGCGGCACCTTTCCTTCACCATCCTCTCCCTCATCTCTCCTGATAAATTCATGGTTCTATGGTGGTTTATAGCCATTTCTTGCCTGTATTTATCAACATCCATGTCACTCCTGTGCGTTTCACTCTCTTTTATCTTCCGCTTCTGATCCCGCTCACAAAACCATCCAGCCATTGTGATCAGGTTAAAACTTTACCGATATAAAACCGATGTTTAGTAAATATTTGTTTGGTGTTTACCCAGTCAAAGTTGCCTTGTTCCGGGAGGACATGTGAATAATTGGGAAAACGTTCAATTCGTTGGTGAAAACAGGCTGGCTCCGCGCCTACTTCTTCTCTTATGCCGATCGCGTTGCGGTGGCCACCATGCAGCGCGAGCTGAGCCGCCTCACCGCCGAGTTCGATATCAGTGCCTACGCCAACACCGGCGAGAACCTGCTGTCGGTACGGGTGATGCAGTGGGCGGACTCCGCCTATATCGAAGATCAGGATATGTGGTGGATGGCGTGGATCTTCCGCGACGTCTATCTGGTGGGCAAACCGGCCGCCCATGTGCAGGACTTCTTCATCCGCACCGCTCTGGCCGATGGCAATCAGATTGCCAGCCATAGCGCCACTCTGAGCTGCGATATCCAGCTAGCAAATCTGGGGGCACCTTCCCGTGATCATCGTCTGGTCTGGTCGCTGCTGGATCAGGACCGCGAGATCGCCAGCGGCTCTCTCGATCATCTTGCCATCGACGGCAAGTGCGACTGCCGCTTCACATTGGATCTGGCCAACCCTCATCTGTGGAGTGCCGAAGACCCTTACCTCTATCAGCTGCAACTCTCCTTCTACAACGGTCAGGGCGAGCTGCTGGAAGTGATCCCGCAGCGGGTCGTGTGCGTGAAATCAGGGTCAAAGATGGCCTCTTCTACGTCAACGGCCACTACCTCAAGCTGCACGGGGTGAACCGTCACGATAACGACCACCTCAAGAGCCGCGTGGTCGGTATGGACCGTGTTGAACGCGACATCGTGCTGATGAAGCAGCACAACCCCAACTCGGTGCGCACCGCCCACTACCCGAATGACCCGCGCTTCTACGAGCTGTGCGACCAGTACGGTCCGTTCGTGATGGTTGAGACCCACGTGGAGATCCACGGTTTCGCCAGCGTCGGCGATCTCAGCCGCATTACCGACGCCTCCTTCTGGGAGCCGGTGTTCGTGGATCGCATCGAGCGCCACGTGCACGCCCAGAAGAACCACCTCTCCATCATCATCTGGTCGCTGGGCAACGAGTCCGGCTATGGCTGCAACATCAGAGCCATGTACCAGCGCGGCAAGGCGATCGGCCCGACCCGGCAGCCCATCGCCCGTGGCAACCTCAAGCCCGGCATCTGCCACTCCATCGGTGACTCCCTCACCTACCGCTTGCAGGAGGGGGCCAGCCCGGCCACCTCATTGTTCGAGGGGTAGTGCCGCTACTTCGACATCCACTACTACCTGGAAGGGGAAGAGACGGTGGAGTGGGCTGCCAAGAACGAGCTGCAGGTCGAGCAGGGCTACGACGGCACCACAGACCGTGAGTGGCTGGTTGGCGAGGTGCGTGAGCGCATGTTGCTCTGCGCCGAGACCCCGGACGAGAGCCAGGGCGTGCTGTTGTAGCCCCGTGTGCCGATGGCGTCAGCTATTCCACCCGATCGTCAACATCCACCTATCGCAGGCCTCAGGTATCAAACGTTGATGAACAATTTACCAACGCTCAACGTTGCGCCTCTCTGTTATCGGGGTAAGCTCGTGGTTCGTTTCAACGGGGGGTGCCAGACACCTCCTGTTGTGTTTTTTGTCCTCCCCGTTCCTGACTTCCGCCACGGAGGCAGGATGCCCTCTGACGGAGACTCCCCGTGCGTCTGGATCCCTTTACTTCTGTGCTGATTGCTGTGGTCGCCCTGGCCTCCTTTTTTCCCTGCGAGGGGCAGGTGGCCGTCTGGTTTGGTCTGCTGACCAAGCTGGCGGTGGCGCTCTTGTTCTTCATGCACGGCGCCAAGCTGTCGCGCCAGAACCTGCTGGCGGGGCTGGGCCACTGGCGGCTGCATCTGGTGGTGATGCTCAGTACCTTTGTGCTGTTTCCGCTGCTCGGGTTGCTGCTCACTCCGCTGGTGCCCCAGTGGTTGAGCCCCGCTATCTACCTTGGCTTCCTCTACCTCTGCGCCCTGCCTGCCACCGTGCAGTCGGCTATTGCCTTCACCTCGATGGCTGGGGGGAATGTGTCAGCGGCGGTATGCAGCGCCTCGGCCTCAAGCATCCTCGGCATCTTCCTCTCGCCGCTGCTGGTGGGGATGATGATCCATGTGCAGGGTGAGGGGATCGACACCTGGCACTCCATTCAGGCCATCATGATGCAGCTGATGCTGCCGTTTGTGGTGGGCCATTTGTCGCGCCCGCTCATCGGCGGCTGGGTCGACAGCCATCGTCCGCTGATTGGCAAGCTGGATCAGAGCTCCATCCTGCTGGTGGTCTATGTTGCCTTCAGCGAGGCGGTGGTGCAGGGGATTTGGCACAAAGTAGGCTGGTACGATCTGGCCAGTATCGTGCTGCTCAGCTGCGTCTTGCTGGCGCTGGTGCTCTGCTGGAATGTCTGGATCAGCCGTCGCCTCGGTTTCGACAAGGCGGACGAGATCACCATCGTCTTCTGCGGCTCCAAGAAGAGTCTGGCCAACGGGGTGCCGATGGCCAACGTCATGTTCCCGGCTGCCAGCGTCGGCGTCATGGTGTTGCCGCTGATGATCTTCCACCAGATCCAGCTGATGGTCTGCGCCGTGCTGGCCCGCCGCTACCACGCGCAGGGGAGTTGATACACTCGCCGTTTTTGCAGCCATAACCAGAGGGAGGCCAGTTGGCCTCCCTCTTTTCATCTGCTTGCCGACGCGCGAGCTAGCGCTTACGCCAGACGGTCAGTTGCGCCACCGTATGCTGGTATTTGCGGGCGGTCTCGCGGATGACGAAGGGGACATCCCGGGGCGGGCAGAGCTCCTCGAACTCTGCCGCGAGCAGCCGTTGCAGCGCTTGATAGGTGCTGAGGGCCTCGCCATTTTCACGGATGCCGCCGAGCCAGTTGGCCTTGGGGGTGTAGTCGGCCAGCCAGGTGTAAGGGCTGGTGAGTACCAGCAGGCCGCCGCTGCGCAGCCGGGGGGCTATGTCGCGCAGGAAGCGGGCCGGTTCGCGCAGCCGGTCGATCAGGTTGGCGGCGAGCACCAGATCGTAGTGGTCGTACTTGGGTTTGAGGTTGCAGGCATCCCCCTGACTGAAGTGGATGCGTTCGATCTCGCTCGCCCCCAGGCCATGGCTCGACAGGCGCGCCTCGCAATACTCCACCAGTTCGCCCTCCAGTGGTACCGCATAGCGGAAGCTGTCCTGGCTGGCGAGGGTGAGTGCCACGTCGATGAAGCGGGCCGAGTAGTCCACCCCGTCTACATGCTGGAAGTGGCGGGCCAGTTCGAAGCTGGCGCGGCCGGTGGCGCAGCCGATATCCAGCGCCCGCTGGTGGTTGCCGCACAGCTCACTGGCAAGATCGGCCAGGGTTTTGGCGTAGTTGGCGACCCCGAAGTGGGGCGGGCCGTACTGGAAGTCGAGGTACTGTGCTACGAGCGTGTCGGTTTCGTAAGGATTCACTATGACGGATTCCTGATAACGTGAGACCAGATAGCGGAAGCCCGCATGCTGGAAGAAGTGGCGGCGAAAGGCATAACGGGACGATTTGAGCGCTTCGTTGCCTGTGCTGATCCAGCTACCGCCCTTGATGAGGGTGTGTTTGCCATCAAAGGTCGGGGTGGAGAAGTCGTCGTAGAGCGGGTGGATGTGAAAGCCGTCGAAGCCATCGATGGCGGTGCTGGTCCACTGCCAGACGTTGCCTACCAGATCGAAGAAGTCACCCTGTGGCCAGGTATCTACCGCACAGGGGGAGGCAAAGCGGGCCAGATTGATATTGCCGGGCGCATCGATCCAGTCCGGCTGATCCCCCGCCAGCTGATTGCGCAGCAGGGCCCACTCCCCCTCGCTCGGCAGCTGGATGGGCAGTCCGCTCTGGGCCGCTTTCCAGCGACAGAAGGCGGCGGCTTCCAGCTGATTGACCTCGGCGGGCCAATCCCAGGGCATGGCCACCCGCTCCGTCATCAGCCGCAGTTGCAGTTGCTCGGGCTCGGCGGGATCGCCGACCCAGAAGGTGGGCATACGTGCTTTGGCATACTGGCACCAGCCCCAACCTTCCTCATCCCACCACTGCTGCTGGTCATAACCCCCTGCCTGCACGAACGCGAAATACTCGGCATTGCTGACCAGCATGCGGCTGGCCTTGAAGGGGGGGATTTCAAGGTGGCGCTCACCATATTCATTGTCCCAACCATAGGTGGCATCTTGCTTGCCGAGGCTCACCTGACCCCCTGCCACGGGTATCAGGCTGTTGGCAGGCACGTCCGCCATCTGATGGCGTCCTAGGGGGCTGGTGGGCCAATAGGGGCGGGGCCGTACCCAGGCCAGTGGCAGCTGGCGGATCAGCACGCTGGAAGTTTCGAGGTGGATACGCTCGTGCTCTATCCCCATCAAGATGACCCAGGCCGGGCTCTGCCAGTCGATGGGCAGGCTTAGCGGCATACGATGAATGAAGTCAATGACACGGGCACGCACCTTGGCACGGTAGCTTCTTAGCTCGGCGACCTTGGGCCAGTCGTAGTGGGTCTCGTCCAGATCGTCCCAGCTCATCTCGTCCACCCCGATGGCGACCATGGCCTCGATGCGTGCATCAATACGACAGTCAATGAGTCGCGCGGCCAGCAGCTTGTTGATGCAGAAGGCGGCGGTGTGGCCGTAATAAAAGATGAGTGGATGGCGCAGCGGGATCGCCTTGTTGAACCAGGCGCGCTCGTCAGCCAGACAATCGAACAGCGAGTCATAGAGATCGAAGGTCTGGCAGAAGTAGCTGAGCAGTTCACGGCGCTTCTGCTCGGGATCGCTGCCGGTCAGCAGCGGAGTGCGAGTCGGCTCAGGCAGGCCGAGGGCGGTAGAAAACTGGGTGCTGACGTGGGGCACGCTGTGACTCCTTGCTGGCAGTGAAAACTGACAAGACAGTGGTAAATACATTACCGCGATGGAGAGCTCTATACGCACAAGGTATGACTATTGGCTCAACCGGTCGGTGAGGCAACTAACAATTTTATGGTCATCAGCTTGGCTGGCCCCGCATGCGAGCCACACATCGACGGGTATTTGTCTCTGTCGATATGGTTAACTTTATCAAAATGTGGCCTGAATGACTCCTTTTATGTTTGTGCCAATAAATGAAGTTCTATAAAATAGATATAAATCATTAACTTATATTGTCGCACGATGTTTGCACATGCTTGGGCCCTAAAAGGGCTTTGTGTGCCAGGCCACAATCAGGATAGAGGTGATGACATTGATAATTGAAATGATATTGGCCGTCGGACTGAGTGGCTGCAGTTGGCTGGATGAGGCCAAGGTGACAGGGAAAGGGGTCGTTATCGAGCAGCATCAGCCCATGGACAAGCAGGTGACCCGGGTATTGGCGGGGGTGCCAGCCAATATTCATCTGGTGGTGGGGGAAGCGAGCGCTATTCATATCAAGGGACAGGAGAACCTGCTGCCCTATCTGGTGCTGACCGAGCGGGGCGACAAGCTGGAGATCGAGGTCAAGGAGGGCTATCGACTCGAACCGACCGAGCCACTGGACCTCACTATCACCTTGCCCCAACTCCATGAACTGGCACTGACGGATTCTGGCAGCGGCGACCTGCAAGGTTTCAAGGGGGACAAGCTGGTATTGTCGGTGGCCGGCAGCGGCGACATAGTCGCCAGCAAGCTCGCGCTGAACAGGCTGGAAGGCAATATCTCGGGGTCCGGCAATCTGGATCTGGGTGATGGCTCAGCCACCGCCATGAAGCTGAACATCGCCGGTTCCGGGGATGTGCAGGGGGCCAATCTCAAGGGTGAGAAGGTTGAGGTCAATATAGCGGGCAGCGGGAATGTGGAGGTGCGGGCCCGGGAGCGGCTCAAGGTCGGCATCGCCGGATCCGGTTCGGTCAGCTACTGGGGTGATCCCACGCTGGAGAGCAAGATCGCGGGCTCGGGTGACGTGACCCGCCAGGGCAGTTGAAGCCGCTGGCCTCAAGCCAATCATCGAACGTAGAAAAGAGACAGGCCCGTGGCGGGCCTGTCTCGATCAGAGATAGCGGGCGTGAAAGCGCAGGTGCGCCTCGATAAAGCTCGCCACGAAGTAGTAGCTGTGGTCATAGCCGGCATGGCGGTTGAGCTCCAGCGGCCACCCCTTGCTGGCAGCGGCTTCTGCCAGCGCATCGATGTGCAGCTGCTCGGCAAGGAAGGGGTCGTCCAGCCCCACATCCACCAGGGTTGGCAGTGGTGTGACTGGCTGGTGGCGTAGCAGCTGGCAGGCGTCCCACTCCTGCCATAGCAGCGGATTTTGGCCGAGATAGGCACCGAGCGCCTTCTGGCCCCAGGCGCAGCGGCTCGGGTGGCAGATCGGGCTGAACGCCGAGACCGATCGGTAGCGGCCGGGCTCCCGCAATGCGGCGATCAGCGCACCATGCCCCCCCATGGAGTGGCCGCTGATGGCGCGCCGGGTCGAGACCGGGAAGTGGGTCTCGATGAGCTCGGGCAGTGCGCGGGTGACGTAGTCATACATCTGGTAGTGATCGCGCCAGGGGCTCTGGCTGGCGTTGACATAAAAACCGGCGCCCATGCCGAGATCGTAAGCGGGATCGTCCGGGATCCCCTCGCCGCGCGGGCTGGTGTCCGGCGTCACCAGGGCGATGCCCAGCTCGGCGGCGATGCGGTGTGCCCCCGCCTTCTGCATGAAGTTTTCATCGGTGCAGGTGAGGCCGCTGAGCCAGTAGAGCACGGGCACCTTCTGGCCGGTGAGGGCCTGGGGTGGCAGATAGATAGAAAAATTCATCTCGCAGCCGAGCAGGCTGGCACTGTGGCGATAGCGCTTGTGCCAGCCGCCGACACTCTTGTTGCTGCTGATAATCTCCAGATTCATCGAAGGACTCCTGCACCCCGCCCACGAAGGTGGGCGGGGTGATCATGCTCAGTAGTGGATGACGGTGCGGATGCTCTTGCCTTGGTGCATCAGATCGAAGGCGTCGTTGATCTGCTCCAGTGGCATGGTGTGGGTGATGAAGTCATCGAGGCGGAACTCACCCTGCATGTAGCGCTGCACATAGCTCGGCAGTTCGCTGCGACCACGCACCCCGCCAAAGGCGCTGCCGCGCCAGACCCGGCCGGTGACCAGCTGGAACGGACGGGTGCTGATCTCCTGACCGGCACCGGCCACACCTATGATGACCGACTCGCCCCAGCCCTTGTGGCAGCACTCCAGCGCCGCCCGCATCACCTTGACGTTGCCGATGCACTCGAACGAGAAGTCGACGCCGCCATCGGTCAGCTCGACGATCACCTCCTGCATCGGTTTGTCGTAATCGTTCGGGTTGATGCAGTCGGTAGCGCCCAGTTTGCGGGCCAGCTCGAACTTGCTCTCGTTGATATCGATGGCGATGATCCGGCCAGCCTTGGCCAGACGGGCACCGATCACCGCGGAGAGGCCGATGCCCCCCAGCCCGAAGATGGCGACGCTCTCACCCTCTTTCACCTTGGCGGTGTTCATCACGGCACCGATGCCGGTGGTGACGCCGCAGCCGAGCAGGCAGACCTCTTCCAGCGGGGCGGCCGGATCCACCTTGGCGATGGAGATCTCGGGCAGTACCGTGTATTCGCTGAAGGTGGAGGTGCCCATGTAGTGATAGATGGGCTGGCCATCTTTCGAGAAGCGGGTGGTGCCGTCCGGCATCAGTCCCTTGCCCTGGGTGGCGCGGATCTTCTGGCACAGGTTGGTCTTGCCGGATTTGCAGAATTTGCACTCGCCGCACTCAGGGGTGTAGAGCGGGATCACGTGATCGCCGACCTTGACGCTGGTCACCCCTTCGCCGATGGACTCGACGATGCCACCCCCCTCGTGGCCAAGGATGCAGGGGAAGACCCCTTCCGGATCCTCACCAGACAGCGTGAAGGCATCGGTGTGGCAGACGCCGGTGGCGACGATGCGTACCCTCACCTCACCAGTCTGGGGCGGCATGACCTCCACTTCTTCGATGGAGAGGGGCTGGCCCGGTCCCCAGGCGATGGCGGCTTTACACTTGATGCTTTGAACCTGTGCCATGAATGACATCCTTCTTATTGCGGTAGGTGAACAGAGATGAACTCAGGTATGCAGTGTAGTTTCCCTTCTATTTGGTGATAATAAGGCTAAATATCAAATCACTTTTACACACAGGTAATAATGCTCGGCTGGGAAGGGATCTGTGAATTTGTCAGCGTAGCGGAGCAGGGGGGCTTTACTCCGGCGGCGCGCAAGCTGGGGGTGTCGGTGGCCCAGGTCAGCCGTCAGGTGGCACAGCTGGAAGACAGGCTGCAGGCCAAGCTGCTGCTGCGCACCACCCGTCAGGTGCGGCTCACCGAGCTTGGCGAAATCTATTACCGTCACTGCCGTCAGCTGCTGGACAACCTCTATGAAGCCGAGCTGGCGGTGGGACGCCATCAGGCGGTGCCGCAAGGGTCGTTGCGCATCACGGCGCCTGTCTCCTACGGCGAGAGCCGCATCGCCCCGCTGGTGAACGACTTCATGGTGCGTTTTCCCCAGCTGGAGGTGATCCTCAACCTCACCAATCAGCTGCTGGATCTGGTGCACGAAGGCTACGATCTGGCGATCCGGCTCGGCCATCTCAAAGATTCGACGCTGGTGGCGCGCAAGCTGGCGCAGCGGGTGCCCTATGTCTGCGCCTCACCGGCCTACACCGCCTGCCACGGCATCCCCAACAGCCTCTCCGAGCTGGCCCGCCACCGCTGTTTGGTGGGCAACAGTGATGAGTGGTACTTCACCCTGGACGCTCACCCCCACAGCGTGCGGGTGCACGGCCTGCTGCAGTGCAACAGCGGTCACGCCCTGCTGGACGCGGCGCTCAAGGGAATAGGCATTATCCAGCTGCCGGATTACTACGTGAGTGACCATCTGGCGCGGGGGGAGCTTATCGAGCTGCTGCCCGAGCTGCGGGCTCCGGAGGAGGGGATCTGGGCCCTTTATCCCCACAACCGCCACCTCTCCCCCAAAGTGCGGCTGCTGGTGGACTATCTGGCCGAGCGGCTGAGTGCTCCCCATCAACCTGCACTGGTGAGGCCGGTTGGTTGACAGGCATGCCTGTACTGGCTGGTTTTTTGTTTCAAATGAGCCTCTTCTGGTGTAGCCTGTCAACTGAATTAGACCCGTTCAGACGTGGTCTTTTTTCTTCTTCTTGCTAAAGGGCTGATAATAATGAAAGGCACGGTAATTAACTTTAATGAAACAGATCGCACTGGTTTGATTTCCGGGGATGACAGCAATAGATATCAGTTTGACATTATTGAATGGAAAGGCAGTCAACTGCCGAAAAATGGCTTGAAAGTGGATTTCTCTATTGAAGGTGAGCAGGCACAGGCTATTTACGCCATCGCCTCCACGGTTGGCGCATCCAAAAAAGTGGCAGCAGCGTTGTTTGCGTTTTTCCTGGGCGCCTTCGGTGCACACAAGTTTTATCTTGGTTACACCAAGCAGGGTGTGTTCATGCTGCTGATTTTCTTGTTTGGTTTTATTCTGCTTGGTTTGCCCTCTGTCATTATCGGGCTTATTGCTTTCATCGAGTTTGTTATTTACATCTCTAAGTCCGATGAAGAGTTTGAGCAAACTTACATCATCAATAAAAAGGCATGGTTCTAGCCAAAAACTGGCTCTGCTCATGCACACTGGGCTAAGACGTCTCGCCCATTATGAAATAACCCGCTCTTTGCAACAGAGCGGGTTATTTCTATTGGGTTAGTCGGCCTGGCGGGTATCAGTACACTGGGGCCCGCCAGAAGGGGCTTGCCGGTAGCAAGGAGATCACTCCCGCTCCTTGACGTAAGGGGTACCGAGCGCCTTGGGGGCCACCGCCTTGCCGATGAAGCCGGCCAGCAGGAATACCGTCAGTATGTAGGGCAAGGCCTCGATGGCCTGCACCGGAATGGCGAAGCTACCTATGCTGACACCTTGCAGGCGGATGGCGACAGCATCGAGGAAGCCGAACAGCAGACATGCCGCCAGCGCATTCCAAGGGCGCCACTTGCCGAACACCAGCGCTGCCAGTGCCATAAAGCCCTTGCCTGCACTCATGTTGGGGATGAACTGAGCCGTCTGGGCCACCGCCAGATAGGTGCCACCGATGCCAGCCAGCAGACCACCTATGATGAGCGCGGTATAACGCATCCGCACCACGGAAATACCGGCGGTATCGACCGCCGCTGGTGCCTCGCCCACGGCACGCAGACGCAGACCGAAGCGGGTGCGAAACATCACCCACCAGGCCAGGGGCACGGCGGCAAACGCCACGTATTCCAGCAGGGAGTGGCCGCTGAGCAGCTCGCTGTAGAGCTGGCCGATCACCGGCACATCCCACAGCTCCCTGGCGTAGGGCAGATCGATGGGGGCGAAGCGGGCCGCACCGGAGAGTGCCGGGGTCTGGCCACCCTGATCGAACCAGTAACGGCCCAGGGTGACGGTCAGACCGGCCGCCAGAATGTTGATGGCCATGCCGCTTACCACCTGATCACCCCTGTGGGTGATGGTGGCAAAGCCGTGCATCAGGGCGAACAGTATGGAGACGCCCATACCCGCACCCAGCCCAATCCAGGCAGAACCGGAGACAGCCGCCGCCGCGCCGCTGGCGAACGCCGCCGCCAGCAATTTGCCTTCCAGCGCTATGTTGACCACACCGGAGCGTTCACAAAACATGCCCGCCATGGCGGCCAGGATCAGCGGTGGTGCGGTTCGTATGGTGGCATCCAGCATCAGGATCAGAGTTTCAAACATGATCAGGCTCCCTTGGCTTGCGCGGATGAGCGGTTGGCAAACGCCAGATAGAGCTGCTCGACGCGCGGACGCATCATGTGCTCAAGGGCGCCACAGAACAGGATCACCAGACCCTGCAGCACCACCACTATGTTGCGGTCGACCCCGAACTCGAAGCTGAGCTCGGCGCCCCCCTGATAGAGGAAGCCAAACAGCAGGCTGGCGATGATGACGCCGACCGGGTGGTTGCGCCCCATCAGCGCCACCGCGATACCGGTGAAGCCGAAGCCTTCCACGAAGTTGAGCTTGATCTGGTGCAGTTCACCCTGCAGCACGTTGAGGGCGAAGAAGCCCGACAGCATGCCGGAGATCACCATGGCCAGGATCACCACCTTGGGATAGGAGATGCCTGCGTAGGCGGAGGCGCTTTGGCTGGCTCCGACCGAGCGGATCTCGTAGCCCCAGCGGGTATGCCAGATAAAAACCCACACCAGGGCCGCACAGATCAGCGCCCAGAAGAAGCTGATGTTGAGCGGGCTGTTGGGTATATCCATGCCGACACCGCTCGCCAGCTCGCTGACCTTGGGCAACCAGCTCGCCTCGGCAAACACCTTGCTCTCGGTCGCCATGGAGCCCGCCGGTTTGAACACTTCGACCAGCAGGTAGGCCATCAGGGAGGCGGCGATGAAGTTGAACATGATGGTGGTGATGACGATGTGGCTGCCGCGTTTGGCTTGCAGCCAGGCCGGAATAAAGGCCCAGGCCGCACCGAACAGGCCGCCGGCGATGATGGCCAGCGGCAACAGCAGCGCAAACGGCAGCGAGTCGCCGAGCAGCAGGCAGACCAGGCCGACGCCGAGGCCGCCGATATAGGCCTGACCTTCACCACCGATGTTGAACAGACCGGCGTGGAAGGCGACCGCCACCGACAGACCGGTGAAGATGAAACCGGTCGCGTAGTAGAGGGTGAAACCGACCCCTTCACCGGTGCCGAAGGCGCCGTACCACATGATCTGGGCGGCATCGATCGGGTTGATGTCGAGGTAGTAGAACAGGATGGCCGACACCAGGAAGGCCAGCAGTATGTTGAGCGCGGGCAGCACGCCCACGGAGATCCAGGCAGGGATACGTGTTTGGCTCATGAGCGAGCCTCCTTGGCTACGCCAGACAGAGCAGCAACGTCGTCCGGCACTATGTTCGCCATCATCAGTCCTATGGTGCGTTCATCCGCCTTGGCAGCATCCAGCTCGCCAACGATGCGGCCATCGGCAATCACCAGGATCCGGTCAGACAGACTCATGATCTCATCCAGCTCCACCGACACCAGCAGCACGGCCTTGCCCTTGTCGCGCATGGCGATGATCTGCTGGTGGATGTACTCGATGGCGCCGATATCGACCCCGCGGGTCGGCTGGCCGATCAGCAGCACATCCGGGTTCTGCTCCACTTCCCGGGCGATTACCAGCTTCTGCTGGTTGCCACCGGAGAAGTTGGCCGTCTTGTGGTCGGGATGGGGCGGGCGCACGTCCCACTTGTCCATCTTGGCCTGACAATCCTGCAGGATCGCCTCCCTGTTCTGCAGCCAGCCCTTGTTGTACTGGGGACGGCGGTGATAACCCAGGATGAAGGCCTCTTGCGCCTCGAAGCGGTTGATCAGCCCCATCTTGTGCCTGTCTTCCGGCACATGGCCGAGGCCGTAGTTGCGCACCCGCTCGGGATCAGCCGGATGCGCCACGCTCACCTCGTGCGTCTGACCATTGCCTGTGATGGTAAAGCTGCCCTTGCTGGGCTTGATGATGCCGCCAAGCAGGCTGAGCAGCTCGGACTGGCCGTTGCCTGAGACGCCAGCGATGCCGACCACTTCCCCGGCCCGCACCTCGAAGCTGACGGATTTGACCCGCTCCACCTTGGCATCGTCGAAGTAACTGAGCCCGTTGACCTTGAGCTTGGCCTCGCCCGGCTGGGTCGGGCCCTTGTCGACCTTGAGGCGCACCTTGCGGCCCACCATGAGTTCGGCCAGCTGCTCCTTGTCGGTATCCTTGGTGGCGACGTGGGCCACCATCTCGCCCCGGCGCATGATGGAGACCTGATCGGTAATGGCCAGGATCTCCCGCAGCTTGTGGGTGATGAGGATGATGGTCGCGCCTTGATCCCGCAGCTTTTTCAGCACCTCGAACAGGTGATCCGCCTCTTGCGGGGTCAGTACCCCGGTCGGCTCATCGAGGATCAGGATGCGGGCACCGCGATAGAGCGCCTTGAGGATCTCGACCCGCTGTTGCAGGCCCACCGGCAGGTCTTCGACTTTCTCGTGCAGCGGCACATCGAGACCATAGTCCCGCGCCAGCTCGCCGAGCAGCTTCTCGGCCGCTGCCAGGCTCTGGCCCAAGTGCCAGCCGTTTTCCGCGCCAAGGATGACGTTCTCCAGCACGGTGAAATTGTTCACCAGCATAAAGTGCTGGTGCACCATGCCCACGCCTGCGGCAATCGCATCTTGTGAGCCATGGGGTTTGAACGGTTTCCCGTCGATGAACATCTCGCCGCTGTCGGCGTGGTAGAAACCATAAATGATGCTCATCAGCGTCGACTTGCCGGCACCATTCTCGCCGACGATACCGTGAATACTGCCTTTTTGAACCTTAAGGTCGATCTGCTTGTTGGCGTACACGTCGCCGAACCGCTTATCGATACCCCTTAATTCGATGGCATAGCGATCTGTCTGGTCCATGATGCAGTCCTTGCGGGTCATGAAGAGAGACTAAAAACCGGCCCCTACGGGCCGGTCGTTGGGCTGAGAGTCGTAGCGGTTAATCAGTATTTGCAGCTGTTGTCGCTCATGTAGTCATGAACGTTGATCTTGCCGGAGATGATGTCGGCCTTGATGGCATCCACCTTGGCTTTCATCTCGGGAGTGATCAGCTTCTCGTTGTCTTTGTCGAGAGCCCAATCCACACCGCCCTCGGCCAGGCCCAGGTTCCTGATACCCGGTTGCCAGGTGCCCTTGGCGGCGTCATCCCAGGTCTGATAAGCGGCCAGACCCACGGATTTGACCATGGAGGTCAGCATGGTGCCCGGTTGCAGGTGGTTCTGGTTGGAATCCACGCCGATGGCGAACTTGCCTTCATCCTTGGCTGCCTGGTAAACACCGATACCGGTACCGCCGGCAGCGGCGTAAACCACGTCGACGCCCTTGGCGAACTGGGACTTGGCCAGCTCTGCCCCCTTGGCCGGGTCAGCAAACGCCGACGGGGTGGAGCCGGTCATGTTCTGGAACACTTCGATCTTCGGATTGACGTACTTGGCACCTTGCTCGTAGCCGCACTGGAACTTGCGGATCAGCGGGATATCCATGCCACCCACGAAGCCGACCTTGTCGCTCTTGGAGGCGATGGCTGCCAGCGCACCCACCAGGAAAGAGCCTTCATGCTCCTTGAAGATGAGGGACTGCACGTTTGGCTTGTCGACCACCATGTCGATGATGGTGAACTGGGTGTTCGGGAATTCGGTCGCGACTTTCTCGACGGCCGAGCCCATGTTGAAGCCGACGGCGACGATCGGGCCGTTGCCACGGCTGGCCAGACGACGCAAACCCTGCTCACGCTGTGCTTCGTTCTGGGGTTCGAACTCCTTGACCTTGACCCCTTTGTCCTTGTTATAGATTTCGACGCCGTTACGGAACACGGCTTCGTTGAATGACTTGTCGAATTTGCCAGCGGTGTCGTAGATGACGGCGGGCTGGGAAGCAGCCTGAGCAGAGAGAGCTGCGAGAGTGAGGGTGGCAACGGTGGCCAGCTTGAGCACTTTAGTCACGATCGTATCCTTGATTGTTATTAAGTGAGGGAACTTGCCTACTTTGGCAGGCTATCTAGCACGCAGGGTTACTCTAAGTCAGCCCCGATGCGGGTCAAGCAAATGATAAGGGAAAAACGTTTGCGGTAACGGTTTGAAAGATAAGCGGATAAATTTATAAGTGGTTGTTTTAATACCTATTTTCAGATTTAAATTCTGAAATAACTGGGTGTCAAATGACATTTGTGTTTATATTCATATGGTTATAAGCAATCGTTTTCGTCATGCCGGCCAAGGGGTGGCTTCTATAGGGGCTATTTTGTGTTCTGCGTCCATGTTGGCCCCTCCCGACGCAGGCCTGACATCCAGAGCCGCGCTGCTCGTTCACGCCGATTTGGTCTGTGGCGCCACAGGCCGTATAATCCCCGCCTGTATAAATAAACAGGAGTGGTGATGGACGTTTCAACCCTGCTCGACGGGCTCAACGACAAGCAAAGAGATGCCGTTGCGGCGCCCCGTAGCAATCTGCTGGTGCTGGCCGGTGCCGGTTCGGGCAAGACCCGGGTGCTGGTGCACCGCATTGCCTGGCTGATGCAGGTGGAACGCTGTTCACCCTTCTCCATCATCGCGGTCACCTTTACCAACAAGGCGGCGGCCGAGATGCGCGGCCGGGTCGAGAAGGTGTTAGGCAGCATGCAGCGCGGCATGTGGATTGGCACCTTCCACGGCATCGCCCACCGCCTGCTGCGGGCCCACCATCTGGATGCCGGGCTGCCGCAGGATTTCCAGATCCTCGACTCCGATGACCAGTACCGCCTCATCCGCCGCGTCATCAAGGCGCTCAACCTCGACGAGAAGCACTGGGCCCCGCGCGCCGTGATGGGCTACATCAACGGCAAGAAGGACGAGGGCTTGCGCCCCGGCGACATCGACCTCTACGGCGACCCCGTCACCCGCACCTATCAGCAGATCTACAAGACCTATCAGGAGACCTGCGATCGCTCCGGTCTGGTGGACTTCGCCGAGCTCTTGCTGCGCGCCCACGAACTGTGGCTGAACAAGCCGCATATCCTCGAGCACTACCGCGACCGCTTCCAGAACATACTGGTGGACGAGTTTCAGGATACCAACGGCATCCAGTACGCCTGGCTGCGGATGCTGGCGGGCAACAGCGGCAAGGTGATGATCGTCGGCGACGATGATCAGTCCATCTACGGCTGGCGCGGCGCCAAGATTGAGAACATCCAGCGCTTCCTGACCGACTATGAGGGGGCGCAGACCATTCGCCTGGAGCAGAACTACCGCTCCACCGCCAATATCCTCAAAGCCGCCAACAGCGTCATCGCCAACAACGCCGAGCGCCTTGGCAAGGAGCTGTGGACCGAAGGGGCCGAAGGTGACCCGATTTCGCTGTATGCCGCCTTCAACGAGGTGGACGAAGCGCGCTTCGTGGTCGGCCGCCTCAAGGATTGGAAGGAAAAGGGCGGCCTGCTGGCCGACTGCGCCATCCTCTATCGATCCAACGCCCAATCGCGGGTGCTGGAAGAGGCGCTGATGCAGGACGCCATGCCATATCGCATCTACGGCGGCCTGCGCTTCTTCGAACGGCAAGAGATCAAAGATGCCATGGCCTACCTGCGGCTTATCAACAACCGTGGCGACGACGCCAGCTTCGAGCGGGTGGTCAACACCCCGACCCGTGGCATCGGCGATCGCACCCTCGAGATCCTGCGCGCCAACGCCCGGGATCAAGGGCAGAACCTGTGGCAATCGGCCAAGGGGCTGCTAAACGACAAGGTGCTGACCGGTCGCGCCGGTAACGCGGTGCGCGGCTTTGTCGATCTCATCGATGCGCTAGAGAGCCAAGTTGGCATGCTGCCGCTGCACCAGCAGGCCGATATCGCCATCCAGAATTCCGGCCTCAAGGCGATGTATCTGGCGGAAAAAGGTGAGAAATCCCAGGCGCGGGTAGAAAACCTGGACGAACTGGTCACCGCCTGCCGTCAATACAAGCGCCCGGACGAGCTGGAAGAGATGAGCGATCTCTCCGCCTTCCTCGCCCACGCGGCGCTGGAATCCGGCGAGAGTCAGGCGGACGAATATGCCGATGCTGTGCAGCTGATGACATTGCACAGCGCCAAGGGGCTGGAGTTCCCGCTGGTGCTGCTGGTCGGTGTCGAGGAAGGGATGTTCCCCAGCCCGCAATCCGCCGAGGAGTCGGGCCGGTTGCAGGAAGAGCGGCGCCTCTGTTACGTCGGCATGACCCGCGCCATGGAGAAGCTCTACATCTGTTATGCCGAGAGCCGCCGCATCTATGGCCGCGAAATGCAGCACAGCGTGAGCCGCTTTATCCGCGAGATCCCCGCCGAGTGTCTGGAAGAGATCCGGCTGCGCACTCAGGTGAGCAGACCCACCCAGTACGGCCGCTTTAGCCAGAACGAGGTGCGCGCGATCTTCGACGCTAGCGGCATCAAGCTCGGCCAGCGGGTGCTCCATCCGAAATTCGGCGAAGGGATAGTGCTCAACTTCGAAGGGGTGGGCCAGCAGAGCCGGGTGCAGATCCAGTTCGACGACGTCGGCGCCAAGTGGCTGGTGACGGCGTATGCCAGATTGGAAGCGCTCTGATTTCTTCCGCTTTTTGATGTGACCAACCCGGCTTTAGGCCGGGTTGATTTTTATCTCTGTGATCAAGGCAGCATTAATTACGCGATCGTCCGAATACGCTTCGCTATTCGAACCTACAGCTCTTATTTCTCGGATACATAATGGACAGTACAACTAAACTGATAGATAACATGAAAGAAGATAGTGATCTTAATACAAAAAGAAAGCTATTGGTTATTGTCAGCATTTTATTAATGGCAATGAGTGTGAGTGGAGCCACTTTGCTTGAGGCGAATACATTTATATTTAAAGTTGGCTTTGCAAACTCAAAGGGTCTTGGTTATTTGTTGTTCCTTGGAGTTATTACGCTAACAATCAGGTATTATTCTGCAGCTTATCAATACCATGCGCAACTCTATGAGATGTGGGCCAATGACATGGTTCGTGATTATGATGTTTTTGGTTATTTATATGATGAACACTGGTTTAGTCCATGTGGATTGCTAAGTAATATCAGCATGTTTTCAAAGGGATTCGCTGAATCTCATGATGAGGACGAGAACATGCGCAATAAGTTTGTTTTTAAGTATGAAGTATCGGGAGTTTTTAGACGCGCAGTGTCGTATACATGTGATTATGGTGAACATCTCTCGATCGAGAGAGTATCTCTTAACACCTTTAAGAATGGGTGGAAATTCGCGCATTTAGTGCAATTACTAAAAGTTGAATTAAGATTTCAATCTGCTGCCTTTTTCAGAAGGACTGAGCACTTGGAAATCATATTGCCTTATATAATTTCCGTGTTATCCCTACTTTCATTTATTTTTAAATCGAGAAAATCTGGGACATCCACCTTTCTGGGTAAGCTGTAGCCAGATTGGGGATGTGGTGACGGATGGTTAGCTCGGGAGCCGGATCGGGAGCAACAAGGTGATGGTTCTGGCCTTTAAAGCCCCTTGTTCAGGCAACATCATGCCCGGCATCGGATGACATGCCGGGGTGTGATATGAAGTGGGGACTCGTGATTTAAAGAGGCGGCTGATGACATCGCCGCTGGCCGCAGTGCTGTGCGAACAGTTGGCAATGCTCCTTGTCACCCACAGCTCTGATGCCTTGCCGCCGAAACATCGTCACTTGTCGCAACCATTGCGCGGTATCAAGGCCAAGTCGTTGCAGGATGGGGGCAAGATGAGCCGCAATATGGCCCCGTTTGTCGGTTCTGATGGCTCGCCCTGTCCAGTCGACCAGCGCCAGATAGTCGGTAAAGAGGTAGGGCAGGCCATCTGATGCACTTCTGCTGGAGAACGGCAGCAACAGGGGTGGTAATGGCGCTGCGGGTTTTGTGTCGGTGAGGCGCTGTTTAATGCTGGTGTAATCGCTCTCTTCCGGTCTGTCGGCAATCGCTGCCCGTATCGGATTGAGGTCAACGTAAGCCATGCAGGCCAGCAGAGCTGACTCGGTGAGCAAGGCCTGACTTTTGAAGCGCCCTTCCCAGAAATGGCCCTTGCAACCATCTTCCTGATTGGCCTGGCGGGCCAGGTTTTCATTGAGTAGCCGAACAAACCAGCTGATGGAATGCAGCCGCTCACGCCATTGTGCTATCAGCTGTTGTACGACCATCAGTTCCGGTTCAATCAGGGATTCCCCCTGATACCAGCGCCGCACCAGCAGGGGCCACTGAAACAGTGCCGCCCAACGCTCGGCTATTTCCCGATCGCCCCAGTTGACGGCCGTATCGGGCTCAACCTTGAGCACTAGGTGGTAGTGATTGTTCATCACCGTATAGGCGCAGACGCTGATGGCAAACAGTCGCGATAGTTGGCTCAGTTTGTCGACCACCCACTGGCGCCTGTGTTCGTAACTCTGGCCGGAATGGGCATCTTCACCGCATAAGAAGGCCCGCCGTACGCAGCGACTGACTACATGGTAATAAGGCGTATCTTGCAGACTGATTTGACGGGAACGGGCAATGGTCATGGGCACCTCCTGCGATATCCCTTTCAGTCAAGAACAGAGGTAAGGCGCTGTCAAAAAGGTGGGTGTCCCAATATGACTGTGACTTATATGACTGGCAACCGCCTCGACCTGGCAGCCTCACGAGATCATCTGGTCATTTATCCTGCCCCATACCCACTGGTTACTGCTTACGCTGCTGCCGCCTCTGCTGCTGATCCGGCATCTCGGCAGACAGCTATTTGCTGCCACACCAACAGCACAGCCAGAGATGACTCTCCTTGCTAACAGGCCATCAGGAAATCTGCGACACCTACCTTTCTGAGCAAGGCGTCGCGGGCGATGGCAACATTGAGGCAACAAGCAGTGATCCAATCTCGCCGAACAGCCATATCTCCTTGGCCACCGAACAAAAGGAGATAGAACAGATGAAATGGAATCAGAGTTTGGCCGCCATTGCCATGGGGTTCGCCCTGGCAGCCTGCGGGAGTAGTGATAATGACAACAGCACGAGCAATACCAATACCGCCATCAGGATCAGCCATCTGGCCCCTGATGCCCCCAAGGTCGATGTGACGGTTGACGGCGCCGCTTTCCTGACGGCCGTTGATTATGGCTCCAGCAGCGGGCTAAAACCGCTCAAGGCTGGTAGCTACCGCGTCGCGGTAGATGGCATTTTGCCGGGCGGTACGACAACTGTCATCGGTCCGGTATCGCTTGAGTTGAAACCCGACACTCAATATGACGTGCTGGCCATCGGCAAACTGGCTGGTAGTGGTGATACCGCGTTTGGCCCGCTGGTGATTGAGCGGCCGAGCCAGACGCCAACGGGAGGCGATATTCGTGTGCAGGTGGTGCATGCCGCACCCGGTGCACCGGCAGTCGACATCCATGTCACGGCTCCGGGGGCTGCACTGACCAGCCCGACGCTGGCCAATATTCCCTTCAAGACCTACAGCGACCCCCTTTCCCTGCCCGCAGGTGAATATCAGGTCAGGCTGACCTTGCCTGGCAGTGTTACCGTTGTGTATGACTCCGGCCCACTGACCCTCAGCGCGGGCAGCGACCTGCTGATTGCGGCCATCGATAACCTCGGGGCGGGGCCAAGTCCGGTACAACTGCTCGCTATCGGTAGTGATGGCGCCACGCCCATCTTGTCTGCAGATGAGCAGGCACAGCTGAGAGTGGTTCATGCCGTTGCGGATGCACCTGCCGTCGATATCTGGGTAAATGGCGCGGCGCCGACAGCAGCCCCGCTGCAAGGATTGGCCTATAAGAGCAACACCTCATACCTGGGCCTGGCCGCCGCCGCGTATGACTTTGTGGTCACGCCAACCGGCTCAGCCACCCCGGAGGTGATCAATGCCAGCGATGTATCGCTCAAGGCGGGCGCTCGTTACTCCCTGTTTGCCGTGGGCCAGTTGCTGACCCCATCCGGCGAAACGATAGAGCCTCTGTTACTGACTGATACCGGGCGTTCGGTTGCTACCGAGGCTCAACTGCGGGTGCTTCATGCTGCCCCCACAGCACCGGCCGTCGATATATACCTGACCGCAGGTTCGGATATCACAGGTGCTTCGCCAGCGCTCACCGCAGTGCCTTTCAAGGCATCCAGTGAGTACCTTGCCATTGCTGCCGGGGATTACTATGTGACCATCACGGCGACAGGTGACAAGACGCCGGTCATTGGCCCCTTGCCGGTCACCCTGGCTAATGGTCAGGTGTTAACAGCCGCAGCGCTGTCTGACAGTGTCGGTGGTGTGGAGCCTGAGTTGCTGATCCTGGATGACACCAGTAGCAATTGATGACCCCCAGTCATGCAATGGATTGATAATCAGACCCAAACCGATGCCTTCAGTTTGGGTCTTTTTATGGCTGGAAATCGGCATCCGCACGCTTGAGCGAGCTGAGCCAACAGGAAGGCAACACCGGAAGGGGAGTCAGAAACCCGGCCGCCAGACGGAGCCGGGTGAATTGTAAAGAGTAGGGTGACAGGGGTAGAAGTCAGCCTAGTCTAATCAACTCGATGGGCGCATAACGCTCTTGAGTGTTTGCCAGCAGCACGCACTTCTCATGCTCCGCCTGATAGGGGGTCATGTTGTCGGTGCGGGCCTCTTTCAGGCAATCGACGGCGCCAGTGGCGGCAATCATGACGCGCTGACCCAGGTTCAACACATTTCGGTTCCGGTCATAGATCTTCATTACATTCTCCTTTGCTTGGGTCATGGTGGATACACTGGCTGGTGTCCAGGACAACGTCTTTCAGACTACGCCCCTGAAAAAGGTGATTTATGTCACAGATCAAAAAAGGGGCAAAGAGGGATTCATGGTATGCAAAAGCGGGCATGGCGGGCTGGTCACCTTCTGCCGGTCACCCACTCCCCGGCATGTCTATGACTGGCTTGGGCTACGTTTTCCCCCATTGCTACGGCGCAGTTGCGGTAATAAAGCCTCAAGTAAACAACTCACCACAGTTACAGGATGACAAAAAAGCCCGCAAGAATATCGCAGGCTCCCGATATAAAATAGGTGCTGGATTAATTGAAGTAATATCCAAGATATATGAATTTGCCTTTGGCGTCTTCATTCAGATCCTGAGCAAGTACCACTGCGCTACGGCCAAAATCGCAGAATGCACTCTCTACCGAATCACCATATCCAGATTGCAAGGTTGCGATATAGTCAGCATCAGCATTTTTCTGATAGCACAGATAGATATATTGACCGCCAGCACCGTCGTTAAGATCAACATCCACTTTTTGCCAGCCAGTAGGAGCAGTCGCATCTTTGCCGGTAATAAAGCGCATGGCTGCGACCCCCTTGCCGCTGGTGCCAGTCTGATAATAGATATAAATATATTTACCTTCCGCTCCCTGATTGAAATCCTGGGGGTCATTGTTTTTATTACTGACGACTTGCCAACCACTTCCTGCCGGCATTCCGTGAGTCCAGTCAGCGTTATCAAGTGCCCGTGCTGTCATTTCCACGATATAAGACATGCTTAACCCTCATTGGTATCAACAGGCGCATATAAAAAACTATCTCGCTACTGAATCAGGCAGCTAGATATGGTTGGTTACAAATATATTCTGCGCCTTACTCCTTAAATATATCCGTAGCAAACCCAATAAAACCATATCAGATGGCAAAAAACGCATCGGTCAAATTTAGGCGTAGATCTGACAGGGGCACGCACAATGAAAAGCATGAGACACTCGATCTTTTATGTCGGCCAACTCCTGTCGCAGCAAGATCCAGACTTTATGGGGGAATGAGGGTTATCCGATGGGAAGTTGCGTTATATTGGTGGCCGATTAGCCAGTCTCATTCACTGTGGCCGCGCATCCGGGCCGCTGTTTCAACAAGATGGAGAGTGCTCATGAATCGCGACATTACCGCCCAGTTTATCAAGATGCTGACCAACCTTGACCAGTGCCTGGCCAAGGCCGTAGCGCATGCCGAGGTGAAGCTGTTCAGTGTGGAGAACTTCTTCGGCGATCGGCTGATCGTCGATATGCTGCCCTTCAGCAAGCAGGTGTTGATCTGCTGCGATTCGGCACGGGCCGTGGTGGCCACCGCCAGCCACAGCGAGTTGCCGGTGATGAGGGATGATCCCAAGACCATGGCGGATCTGCGCGCCCATATAGCCAGGACCATCGTCTATCTGCAGAGCAAGCTGGACGCGGACTACAGCCAGTATGCCAGCGCCCGCTACGTGCCCCACTGGGCCGGTGGCAAGGTGATGGATGGCCATACCTGCATTCATGAATACGGCATCCCCAACTTCTACTTCCACCTCACCATGGCCTACGCCCTGCTGCGCCGCGCCGGGGTCGATCTCGGCAAGCGGGACTATCTGGGCGGGTTGAACCTGCAATAAGGCTCAGGGCTGCCGGAATGAAGAGAGCCTGCCATGTGGCAGGCTCTCTTGTTTGGGCGGGCGGACCCGCGCAACCCGCTCGGGCCCGTGCCCGGCTACTCAGCCGAGATCTCGGGTTCGACCAGGGCGGCCAGCTGGGTCAGGGACTCCTGCCAGCCGAGATAGCACATCTCCACCGGGATAAGCTCGGGGATCCCGGCTTGCTCGATGGCAAGCTCGGTACCGCAGAGCACTCCGGTCAGGCTGACGGTGACTCGCATCTCTCCCGGCAGCCGGGGGTCGTCGAAGCTGTCGGTGTAGCGGATGCGCTTACCGGGTTCGAGCTCGAGATACTCGCCGCCGAAGGCGTGGCTGTGACCTGTACCGAAGTTGGTAAACGCCATCCGGAAGTGGCCGCCGACCCTGGCCTCCAACTGCGCCACCCGGCAGGTGAAGCCGTGTGGCGGCAGCCACTTGGCCAGCGCATCAGCCTCGATAAAGGCCCGATAGACCCGCATCGGCGGTGCCTTTAGCACCCGGTGCAGTCGTACTGTTCCCGTCGTCATGGTCAACGCCTCCTGGTTGAGATCCGCATCAAGGATAGTCGTCAGCGCGGGGCCATTCCGGTATGACCGCCAGATCAGAAGGGGCCGTTACTCTCGCGCAGCTTGTCTGGCAAGCCATCGTGATCACCCAGTTCGCGCCCGGGCACATCATTCCAGTGCAGCTTGCCGAGGGTGATATTGCGTTCGGGATGGACAGCGTAGTGGATGCGGTTATCCTCCCGAATCGTGTCGCCGATGCAGAGCAGCCGCACTGGTTGGTCGGTGTTGTTGATAAAGGTATGGGCCAGCCCGTCACCGGCCTTGAAGCCCACCGAGTCACCCGGTTGCAGCCGATGGAGCACGCCATCGAGCCAGACATCGGGCGTGCCTTCCAGGACGTGGACGAACTCATCCTCGGTTTTTTCGGCGTGGGGCCAGCTGGTGCGATGGCCGGGCTCGACGATCTCGTGGTGAATGCCGATGCGGGCAAAACCGAAGTGTTTGCCAAGCGCGCAGCCGCGCGACATCCTCTCCTCGCTGCCGGGGTAACATCCCGGTTCCGCTTCTTGCAGCTCGCGCCAGTGTTTGATGCTGGGGTGACGGTTCATCGTGGGTTTCCTTGTCGCTATGGGGGGCAGTAACGCGAAAGGCCCATCCTACCTGTGCCACCGGAAGCGGGGAAAGGGTAAATCGGGATCTGTGGGGGCATACCTAGTGACGCGTCTCTGTGCCGACAGGTGACGGGGCCATGGAACCCGGCGCTGCCGTCACTTCTGTTCGCTAACACTGTGCTTTTTCAATGTATCGGCAAGGATTTGATCAAGGTTGCGGTTATTTCGGCCATTCGCTCATATAATCGCCGCCATGAAAATGATTCGGAAGGATTCGATGGTCACGCTGATGGCGGCCCTGTGCGGGCTGCTCTGGACCTGCCTGGTATGGGCGGCGCCCACCCCCTTTGTCGCCATCCCGACCGGCCCGTCAGCGGCCAGGGCGACAACGGAACAGGTCAGCATGGAACCGCTGCTATCCTGGTTCTCCGGCGAGTTATCCAGCTGGGAGCAGGCCACTTATGACACCCGTTTCACCAGTGCCGAGCTGCGGTTGGTGGAGATCTGGCCCGGCTACAAGGGCTTTCGCTGGGTCTATGCCGAGCAGTTCCTGACCGAGCGGGCGGTGCGCCCGTTTCGCCAGCGTATCTACCGCTTTTCTCCCGTCCCTGATGGTCGCATCCTGATGGCCGAACTGACCATGCCCAGAGCCGTCGACTTCGCCGGGGCCTGGCGCGATCCCAGTCTGCTGAACTCCCTCACCCCGCAACAGCTCTCCCTGCGTCAGGGCTGCGAGATCTGGCTGACCCGCCAACCCTCGGGGGAGTACGCAGGTCACAGCAAGGTCGGCAGCTGCGCCACCAATTTTGGCGGCGCCAGCACCCTGGTGCAGTACCTCTGGATCGGCCCCGACAGCGTCAGGCTGCTGGACCGGGCTTATGACAACGAGGCCCATCAGCGTTGGGGCAGCCCGGGCGAGGGCTATGTCTATCTGCGCAAGGCGACGCTGCGCGGGGAGTAATCCCGGTCTGGCCTGCCTCTCATACGGGCAGATCCAGCTCATGACAGTGGTTGCTGGGGTAATCGATCAGCAACCGAGGCGCAGCGGCATGGACTCCCTGGCCGGAGAGCGCAGGTTGATCGGGCGCGGCGCGTGCAGGGCATCTACCACCGGGACTTTGGTTGTCCCCTGGTGCGATTGCATCGCCACCGCATCGAGACCATGGCGCCGGACTGACTCCGTATGCAAGGAGGGCAAAATGGCATTATTCCTGTCTTGGGCAGGGGTCGCGAGCCTTTTGCCAACAGTGAAGGGGTCTGAGCGGGGGTTGCCAAGACACGAACGGGGGGCCAGGCCCCCCGTTGTGTATGCGATGCAGGATCAGAGCTTGAACAGCGGCCGCAGGCGAATGCCGATCAGGCTGCCGGCCAGGGCCATCAGCATCCAGACCCAGCCGTGCAGGCTGCCTGACGCCGTACCATCGAAGAAGCCACCCAGGTTGCAGGCGCTGTACATGGCGCCCATCCCCATCAGCAGGCCACCGATGATAGATGCCAGGCTGTTGCCGAGCCGCATCGGGGCGAAGTTGCCGCCCCCGCTGATGCAGCGCGCCAGCATGGCCCCCAGGATGCCGAGCCAGAACATGCCGACCATGGGATTGATAAAGAGCGGTTGGGCCAGTTTCGGGTTTCCCTCGAACAGGCCGAACAGGGAGGCGCCGCGCAGCGCCATGTCATAGACGGCGCCCGTGATGGTCCATGCCGAGCCGTGCAGGGCCACCACGCTGGAGTTGAGCAGGGCGATGAGAATGCCGCCGGTCAGCACGGTGAAGCGGCTGTCGCGCCAAAACAGGTTGCCACCGCTGAAGAGGGGCTTGAGCTCGCCGGTGCGTTTGAGTTCGCTGTTGCGAAACAGCAGGAAGAGCACGGCGACCAGCGCCAGGTTGAGCAGCATGCCGCTCCAGAGATTGCCGGTGAGGTCTTTGGCCAATACCACATGGCTTGTGAAGGTGGCATCCAGCGTGGGGCGGAACTGGTTGCTGATGAGGGTGCCGATGCCGTAGCAGAGCAGCACCAGCCAGAAGCGGGGCTGCCCCTCGCCACAGCCGTAAAGGGTGCCGGTGGCGCAGACGCCCGCCAGCTGCATACCGATGCCGAACAGGAAGGCGCCGACGATAAAGGGAATGCCGATGGCCATCACGTTGCCCACCATGGCATTGCCAAACAGGGCGTGACTAAAGGAGAGGAGGCCGGTGAACAGCAGGATCTCGATGGCGATGGTGAGCAGGTGAACCCGCACATAGTAACTGTTGCGCTTGGTCAGCATTTCGCGCCAACCGAACACGATGCCGAAGCGGCTGAAGGAGAGGGTGAAGCCGAAGCCGAATCCGATCAGGGCCATCAGGGCCCATTTCATACCAAAGGTGTTGCCGAGCCAGAGTAACGCTCCCCCCGCGAGTGCCACGATGGGGAGCGACCATTTTCGATTCATGTTGTTTCCTGTGCGTCATGAGTGAATGGAAGCCGTGCATCCTATTCCCACATTGAGTCCAATGCTATCGGTTTGGTTGATGGTAAGGATTGCGGGACACGGGGGCTAGCCGTGTCCCAGATGGTCAATTGCGGAGGTTGGCGGGGGTATCGAGGTGAAAATGCTGGGTCTGTTGGGTCAGGATTCGTGAATGTCGGGCCACGGTATCGGCTTCTTCCGCAGCCTGACGTGCGTTGTCGTTGACCTTGGTTGCAAGCTGTGACATTTCAATGATGCTGCCGCTGATCCCGTAGATCCGTGTTTTCTCTTCTCCCATCAGGGTGCTGACCTGGGTGATCCGCAGGCAGATTTCGCCACAGCTCTGCTCGATGCGGGTAATGCTCTGTTTGGCATCTGCAACATGCCCTACCGTCTGCTCGACCCGAGTCAGTTCGGTATCCATTTCACTCACAGCTCTCTGGCTGACATCCTGTATCTTGCCGATGATGGTGGTGATTTCAGTCGTTGCCTCGCCGGTGCGATTGGCCAATGAACGTACCTCATCGGCAACCACGGCGAAGCCACGCCCCTGTTCGCCGGCGCGGGCCGCTTCGATGGCCGCGTTGAGCGCCAGCAGGTTGGTCTGTTCGGCGATGCCGTGGATTACCCCCGCCAAGCCGGATATCTGCTGGGATAACCCGGCCAGGTCTGCAATGGTGCCAGAGACCTGTTTCACTCCGTGAGCCTGGGCCTGGATCACTTGCTCCACCCCTTGTATGACCAGCCGGGTGGCACTGGCGTGAGCTTCTGACTGGGAAGTCAGGTTGCTGACCTGCTGCAGCTGTGCATCTCCCTCCTGGATCAGGGCATATAGCTGCTCGATGACCTGCTCAACCTGCTTGGCCGCCCCCACTTGGGTTTGGCTATCATCGACATGCTGGCGAGAGAGGGTGGTCAGGCTGGTGGCCTGGTCGTTCAGCGAGCCGGCGCTCTGCTGCAGTGACGCCACCAGCGTTGAAAGCTGATCCCGCATGCTGCCAATCCGTTGGATCAGATCACCGATCGCATCGTTGCCAGGGTTTGGCATGGGGCAGTTCAGCGCACCGGCGGCAATGGCGGCGGTGGCCTTGCCTGCCTCCAGCAGGCGTTGCTGGGTTGGCCGTCCCAACCAGAAGACCAGAGTACATCCCATCAGGGCGGCGAGCAGCAGTAACCAATAGCTCATCCGGGTGGTCTGGGTGAGTTGTTCCAACTGTGCGGTCGCAAATTGGTTGCCATGGGTGACGGTGGCATCCACCCCGACCCGGTGGGCCCTGTATATAGTGTGCAGTTCAGCCGCTATGGCGGTGGCGCGCTCGAGATTGCCCTGCTTGATGGCCGGAATGAACTGACCATTGAGGAGTTGCCAGAAGTGCTCGCCCTGTGTGCGCTGTTCACCAAGAAGGCTCCGCTTGAGATCTTCATCCAGTGCGCTTTCCTGCCAGAAGCGGTTGCGGGTGTTGAAATCCAGCTCCAGGCGGGCGAGGGATTGCAGCAGATTCTCCTGTTCATCTGCCGTGGCATGCAGCAGGGTGTAGACCAGCAGCTGGGACTCAATAAGATAGAGTGGGGGAGGCAATATGTCGGCGACGACATCTTTCCCTTCCCCCATCTTGTCTGCTGCGTTTTTTACCGAGTGCATTCCAAAAAAACTGATTGATATCAATACGATGAATATCAATATGCCCAGCGCTTGACTGAAAAAAAGCGAGCGGTTGTGAATTGCCTTCAACATGTAACCTCCATTCGAATCCCTATCATGGATAGCATAGCCCTATCCTGAGCCAACGCCCTGAAACCTCAGAGACGGCCCGGTCCGCAGTATTTGATGGCTTTTTCGGTAGTGGGGAAGGGCATGGATGGGAGACCTGGCTCAGTGAGAGGGAGCGTATATGGGGAAAGGAACTGACTGGTTGACCAGCCTGATATTGCAGCCGGTCAGCGGCATCGTAATATTATTACATTGCTATTTTTAATTGATTTTTAAAAAAACGAATTTAAATTTTGCGCCCTCGAATGCTTTTGGGTAGAATCTCGGCGTGTTATCAACAGATGGAAGGATATTATGGAAAGCGACAGTTGTAGCCGATTGCAAATCGCGATGTGGGCTTGCCAGAGCTGAGGTTGATATCCTTTCTTCCCCCTCACTCTGATTGCTCAGAGTGCAGCATAGAGTGCAGCATCTATATGAGTCACCTTCGACTCTCACAACCGCTTAATCCCGGCCTTCATGAGGGATTGTCGTTGTAAATCTGGATTGTTCCGCTCACCTGCGAGCCATGCCGCCTCGCGACCCCTGCAATTGAACGCTTCATCATGCGCCCCTGGCGCTGCCCGTCAGGGCCGCCACAGCGTCGGTTCCGTGCATCGGCGCCGTGGCCGGGAAGTGATCGAGCGTAAAATAACAAGATGGACAATACCATATTGAAAACAGATTCGTTTTCGATAGGACAGGTTGTGAAATTAAATAATTAATGTGATTGCTCAATATATTTCGGTCGTAGCAAGGGTTGCGCCGTAATATTTCCATGGGGTGCGGTTTTATCAGTTGTCTTCCCCCTCCCTGCATCGCTGACATTATTCCCTGCCCGGCATCCAGTTATTTCAAGCTGTCGTTATCCCTATTTCCTTTATGGGTGTATGCCGCCTTGGTGGCGGGATCACCGGACTCGTCCGCCGATAATACAGACCCGCGGGTTGTGCCCGCCTGCGACAGTGTATCTGGCTGTCAGTGGCCGTGCCCTGCTCTCTTTCCACCCCACTCGGAGGATATCGTATGACCGAAGAGCCCAAGCCTCGACCCTCGGGGTCCACGCCTCCCCACGCCTGATCCCCCTGCGGGTAACAGGATGCGGAGTCCTGATCCCTGATAGCCCCTACCTGCTGGCAAGCTTGCCCGACAGACATGCCGTCTGGCGGCGCCATGCTGCGCCTGCGCCAACCGGGGGCCCATTGCCTGTCTCATATTAGAACTGACGCCTGGCCTGGCCCGCGACAGGGCCTTGCTACAAGCGAAAATCAGGATAAAGAGTTATGAAGCAACAACATACCGCCAGCCGGCACAAGCAAAAGGGATTCGTCTCCCCTGGCCGTGCCAATGAGAAGCTCTCCTCACGGGTGCTCGACGAGGCCGACAAGTCCCTCGAATACACCCTCACTGCCGTGCGCGGCAATATCGACGGCCTGACTGCGACCGAGGCGGCCAACCGTCTGATCCAGTTCGGCCCCAACGAGGTGACCCACGACAAGCCGCCCCATCCGCTGCTCCAGCTGATGCAGGCGTTCAAGAACCCCTTCGTGATGGTGCTGATCGTGCTCGGACTGGTCAGCTGCGTGATGGACGTGCTGATGGCCGACCCGGGTGATGAGGATTGGGTCAAGGTGATCATCCTCGGCGTCATGGTCAGCCTGAGCGGCCTGCTCCGCTTCTGGCAGGAGTACCGCTCGGCCAAGGCGGCCGAAACCCTCAAGTCGCTGGTACGCAACACCGGCACTGTGCAGCGCCGACCTTCGCCGGGGGCCCCCTCCTTGCGCAAGGAGGTGGCGATGGTCGAGTTGGTGGTCGGTGACATAGTGCACCTGCAGGCGGGGGATATGATCCCGGCCGACATCAAGCTGATCGAATCCCGCGATCTCTTCATCAGTCAGGCGGTGCTGACCGGCGAAGCCCTGCCGGTGGAGAAGTACGACACCCTGGGGGCGGTTGCCGAGAAGTCGGCAGACGGCAGCAGCTCGGGGGAGGTGGGCCTGCTAGACCTGACCAACATCTGCTTCATGGGCACAAACGTGGTGAGCGGCACCGCCAAGGCGGTGGTGGTAGCGACCGGCAGCGACACCTACTTCGGTTCGCTGGCCCGCAACGTGGTGAGCCACAAGCGCATCGAAACCAGCTTCGATCGCGGCGTGAACAGCGTCACCCGGTTGCTGATCCGCTTCATGCTGGTGATGGTGCCCGTGGTCTTCATGCTGAGCGGCGTCAGCAGCGGTGACTGGATGTCGGCGCTGACCTTCGCGCTGGCGGTGGCGGTGGGGCTGACCCCGGAGATGCTGCCCATGATTGTCTCCGCCAACCTAGCACGGGGCGCCGTGGCCATGGCCAAACGCAAGGTGGTGGTCAAGCGGCTCAACTCGGTGCAGAACTTTGGTGCCATGGATGTGCTCTGCACCGACAAGACCGGCACCCTGACTCAGGACAAGATCATCCTGGAGCACCACTACGACGTCCGTGGCAATCGGGACGACAGGATCCTGCAGCTGGCCTGGCTCAACAGCTTTCACCAGAGCGGCATGAAGAACCTGATGGACATAGCCGTGATCGAACACGCCGATGCGCTGGGACCGGGCTGCAAGCCGGCTGGCTACCGCAAGGTGGATGAGCTGCCGTTCGACTTCGTGCGCCGCCGCCTGTCGGTGATAGTGCAGGATGAGGGTGGCCAGCAGCTGATGGTCTCCAAGGGGGCGGTCGAGGAGATGCTCTCCGTCTCCAGCCACATTGACGACGGCAAGCAGATCCGCGTGCTGGATGAGGTTGAGCGCCGTGCCCTGCTGCGCCAGAGCGAGGAGTACAACGCCGACGGTTATCGGGTGCTGATTGTGGCGACCCGCGAGATCCCGGCAGGCGAGTGCAAGCAGAGCTATCGCACCAGTGACGAGGTCAATCTGGTGGTGCGCGGCTTCCTCACCTTTTTCGATCCGCCCAAGGATTCGGCCGCCCCGGCCATCCGTGCACTGCACGATTACGGCGTGGCGGTCAAGGTGCTGACCGGCGACAATCCGATCATCACCAGCAAGGTGTGTCGCGACGTGGGGCTGAACCCGGGGGTGCCGCTGCTCGGCAAGGACATAGAGATGATGGACGACGTGGCCCTGTGTACAGTCGTCAAACACACCACCATCTTCGCCAAGCTTACCCCGCTGCAGAAGTCGCGGGTGGTGAAGGCGTTGCAGGCCAACGGCAACACGGTCGGTTTCCTCGGTGACGGCATCAACGACGCCCCGGCGCTACGGGATGCGGACGTGGGCATCTCGGTGGACAGCGGCGCCGACATCGCCAAGGAGACGGCCGACATCATCTTGCTGGAGAAGAGCCTGATGGTGCTGGAAGAGGGGGTGGTCAAGGGACGCGAGACCTTCGGCAATATCCTCAAGTACCTCAACATGACTGCCAGCTCCAACTTCGGCAATGTCTTCTCCGTGCTGGTCGCTTCCGCCTGGTTGCCCTGGGCGCCCATGCTGGCGATGCAGATGCTGATCCAGAACCTGGTGTATGACGTCTCCCAGATGCTGCTGCCCTGGGACAAAATGGATCCCGAGTTCCTCAAGCGTCCGCGCAAGTGGGAAGCCAGCAACATCAAGCGCTTCATGCTGTGGCTCGGTCCGACCTCCTCCGTGTTCGACATCAGCACCTTCTGCCTGATGTGGTTCGTGTTCGGTGCCGGTGCCATGTATGCCACTGCCAACGGCAGCATGGATCCCCTGGTCAACGGTCAGGCCATCATGAACTCGGGCTGGTTCATCGAGGGGCTGGTCTCCCAGACGCTGGTGGTGCACATGCTGCGGACCCGCAAGATCCCCTTCCTGCAGAGTACGGCCACCCTGCCGGTGCTGTTGTCGACCTCCATCGCCATCGCTATCGGCTGCTACCTGCCGTTTTCGCCGCTGGCGGAGCACTTCGGCTTTATCACTCTGGAAGCGCCCAAGTACTTCATGTGGCTGGTGATCACCATGCTGGCCTACATGGGGCTGACTCAGGCGATCAAGACCATCTACATCAAGCGCCACGGTCAGTGGTTCTGACGGGATAAGCCTGGTCATCAAGCGCCACCGTCGGTGGTGTTCGGTGTGAGCCAGATTGTGATGCGGGTCTTTATCCGTGTGAATGCAAAGAGGGATGGCTCAGGCCATCCCTCTTTTTCATGAAGCCAGGGGGAGATCAGTGCGGGACCAGAGCATATGCCTCGCCGGCCATACCGGTCAGGATGGAGAGGCTGACGGCGCCGAACAGCAGACCCGTGACCAGATTGAGCGGGCGCTGGATACGACCAAGCAGGCGTTGGGCCCGCGGGGTGGATAGGCTCCAGGCCAGCACACCGAACCAGACCAAAGAGAGCAGGAACAGCTCCAGCACCAGCAGGCCGCGCGTCAGCCCGTCAACCTGCGGCGTCACCATGGCCGCCAGCAATCCCATGAAGAACAGCAGTGCCTTGGGATTGAGCAGATTGGTGGCGAGCCCGTTCCATACCCCCTTGCGCCAGCCCTGTTGCTCACCTCCCGCCTTGAAGGCCCGCGCTGCCGAACTGTGCCAGGCGGCCTTGATTGCCCCCCAACCGAGCCAGCCGAGATAGAGGGCGCCGACCACCTTCACCGCCATGAACAACCAGGGATGTTCGGCGATCAGCAGGCTGATGCCGGTCAGGCTGAGGGTGGCGTGTACCAGGATCGCCAGCGCTATGCCGAACGCGGCCCCCAGGGCCGTGGGTCTGTGCAGACTGGTGCGTAGGATCAGCGCGAAGTCCGGTCCCGGGCTCGCCAGGGCGACAAGATGGATGAGACCTATGGTCAGAAACAGGCTGGTGAACATGGCAAAACCTCAACGACAGTATGAGGGGGAAGCATGGGGGATCAGGGCTGGGGGAGATTGTAAAAGATTGCATCTGCTGACGGTCATCAGCTGGTTTGGGCTGTCATGGTCCTTATCTAGCCGGGCTGGCCCGTAAAAGATTGCATCTGTTGGCGGTAGTCCGCCGGGGTGAGCCCGAATGCCTGTCGAAAACCGTGGTGAAAGTGGCTCTGGTCGAAGAAGCCGACCGCCAGTGCCACGTCGCTCACCGGCAGACCGCTGCCGAGCAGGCGTTTTCCCTGCTCCAGTCGCAGCCGTTTGAGCCAGGCATAGGGGGTCATGCCGGTCTTTTTCTTGAACTGGCGCAAGAAGGCGAAGCGATCCAGCCCGAACAGGGCGGCCAGATCTTCCAGACTGTGGCGTTCATCCAGGCGGGCCAGCAGATAGTCCCGCAGGTATCTGAGCTGTGGATCCGCCAGGGCGTGGCGCTCAGGTGCGATGTGCAGCAGTTCGCCGAGCAGACCGAGCAGCTGACTCTCCGCCAGCAGGCCGTCCGGTTGGGGATTATCCAGATACATGTGCAGCTGGGCGAAGCCCTGATAGAGGTCGGGGCGGCTCTGCAAGCCCTTGTCGAAGAAGGGTTCCGGGCTATCTGGCAGCCAACGTGCCAGCTGTTCGGGATCAATGGCAAACACCCGCACCTCGTACCCTTCTGGCTGCAGGCTGAGGCCGTCGTGCATTTCGTCCGGGTTGACGGTGGAGAGCTGGCCGCGCACCAGATGGTGGCTGCTGCCCTTGTGGATGAATTTCTGGCCGCCCTGCTGCACCAGACCAATGTGATAGTCCAGGTGAACGTGGCGGCCATAGCTGAACTCCCTGTGGTGGGAGTGCGAGAGTTCAACCCCCGGCAACAGCCGGGATTGCCAGTAGTGGATGCGGGATTGGGGAGGGCTCATCGACTATTGATAACCTGAAATCCGAATGTTGGCTTGTAGATTATTGCAGCGTCGATGAGCCATGGCGTCAACTCTGGCTGGCCGCCCTGCGCCGTTTGCCGCTGCGCAACCCGTCCAGACTGAACAGTACAAGCGCACTCCAGATGCAGCCGAAGGTGATCAGCTTGTCCAGCGCCAGCTCTTCCCCGTAGAGAGTGACCGCCAGTATGAACATCAGGCTGGGGCCTATGTACTGGAAGAAACCCAGGGTGGAGAGTTTGAGCCGGGTGGCGGCGGCGGTGAAGCAGAGCAGGGGCGCCGTGGTGACTGCACCGGCGGCGATCAGCAGCAGGTTCAGTTGCCAGCCGTTCTCTGTCATGTGACTGGTGGGGCTGTCGGCGAATCCCCACAGGTAGATGGCGGCCGGCGGCAGCATGATCATGGTCTCGATCAGCAGGCCCGTGAGGGCATCGAGAGCCAGCTTCTTGCGGATGAGGCCGTAGATGGCAAAGCTGGAGGCCAGCACCAGCGCAATCCATGGCAGGGAGCCGAAGGCGATGAGCTGGACGGCGACACCGATCACCGCCAGTCCCACTGCCCACCACTGCAGGCGACGCAGCCGCTCGCTCAGGAACAGCATGCCGAGCAGCACGTTGAATAGCGGATTGATGTAGTAGCCGAGGCTGGCATCCAGCATGTGGCCGTTGTTGATGGCCCAGATAAAGAGCAGCCAGTTGCCGCCGACGGTGACCGAGGTAAAGGCCAGGGTGAGCAGCACTTTTGGCTGGCGCAGCACGGCCTGCACCTTGTGCCACTGGCGGCCTAGCAAGGTCAGCACCATCAGCAGGACGCAGGACCAGATCATGCGATGGGTCAGGATTTCGGGGGCCGGTACGGCTGAGATGGTCTTGAAATAGATGGGGGCGAGGCCCCAAAGGGTATAGGCGCACAAGGCATAGATGATGCCCTGACGCTGAGCTTGTTGCTGCATGCGGATAACCTTCACTGGAGAGTCGGATGCTGGAAAACATCGAAAAAAATCAGTGTAGCGATCCTTTTGGAGGGAAAGAAGTGAATAAATGATAATCAGCGGATTTTAACGACAGGCTTCTCTGCTCAGCGGCCCCCACCGCGACGGATCTTCTCGACGTCCGCCAGCAACCACAGCATGAGTGCGATGGCGGAGATCCATGGACCCCAGGTCACATAGGCCTCACCCTGTCCCAGCAGGTAGAACAGCAGCGGCAGTCCTATCACCAGAAACAGTACACTTCCCAGAAAAAATAACATTTTTATCTTTATATTTAATGGCTTGTCTATTTGATGATTATATCGATTGAGGCGGGCGATGAAAGGGTAAAAATGAAAAAGGAGGATTTCTCCTCCTCTTTCGCGGATGTCCGTCATTTCTGATGTTATTCGAGCTGGATCCAGGTGCTTTTCAGCTCGGTGTATTTCTCCAGCGCATGCAGCGACTTGTCGCGGCCATTGCCTGATTGCTTGAAGCCGCCAAATGGCATCGTCATGTCGCCGCCATCCCAGTTGTTGACGAACACTGTGCCGGCGCGCAGGGCGCGGGAGCCCTTGATCGCCGTGTTGAGATCCGCCGTCCAGATAGCCGCAGCCAGGCCGTAGTCGGTGTCGTTGCCCAGCGCGATCGCCTCTTCCAGGGTATCGAAGCCGGTCACCGCCAGCACGGGTCCGAAGATCTCTTCGCGGAAGATGCGCATCTCGGGTGTCACCTCGTCGAAGATGGTGGGCTCGATATAGAAGCCGCCGCTCTCGGTGTTGGTGCGGTTGCCGCCCAGCAGCAGCTTGGCTCCCTCCTGTTTGCCAATCTCGATATAGCGCAACACCTGCTCCATCTGGATGTGGTCCACCATGGCGCCGATGCGGGTGGCAGGGTCGAGCGGGTCGGCCGAAATCCACTCCTTGGCATGGGCCAGCAGCCGCTCTATGAACTGCGGTTTGATGCTGTTTTGTACCAGCAGGCGAGAGGCGGCGGTGCACACCTCGCCCTGGTTGTAGAAGATGGCGCCAGCGGCACTTTTGGCGGCGGCGTCCAGATCCGGCGCGTCCGCCAGTATGATGTTGGGGCTCTTGCCACCGCACTCCATAAAGGCACGCTTGAGGTTGGACTTGCCGGAGCACTCCACCAGATGTTTGCCGATCTTGGTGGAGCCGGTGAAGGTGATGCAATCCACGTCCATGTGCATGGCCAGTGCCTCGCCCACGGTATGGCCAAAGCCCGGCAGCACGTTGAAGACCCCATCCGGAATGCCCGCCTCTTTCGCGATCCCGGCGATGCGCAGGGCGGTGAGGGGGGACTTCTCTGAGGGTTTGAGGATGACGGAGTTGCCGGTGGCCAGCGCCGGGCCCAACTTCCAGCAGGCCATCACCAGCGGGAAGTTCCAGGGCACTATGGCGGCGACCACCCCGAGCGCTTCACGGGTCACCAGTGCCAGCGCGGACTCTTCCACCGGGGCGACCTGATCGTAGATCTTGTCGATGGCCTCGGCGTTCCAGGCGATGCAGTTGGCAGCGGCGGGGGCGTCATACCCCATGGCATCGCCAATGGGCTTGCCCATGTCCAGTGACTCCAGCAGCGCCAGCTCCACCTTGTTCAGGCGCATCAGCTCGGCGAAGCGTTGCATGATCAGCTTGCGTTGTTTCGGGGCCAGCCCGCTCCAGCGTTTGTCACTGAAGGCGGTGCGGGCGGCTTGCACCGCCAGCTCGGCATCGGCGGCGTCGCAGGCGGCGACCTTGGTCAGCAGCTGGCCATTAGCCGGGTTGATGCAGTCGAAGGTGGCGCCATTGATGGCATCCCGGTAGCTGCCGTCAATGAAGGCTTGCGAGGGCAGGGTCAGATGGACGGCCTTGTGTTGCCACTGGGCCAGGGTCAGGTCACTCATGTTCACTCCTTGAACCAGCAAAGAATTGGTCTTTGCGTATCAATATGCTAAACATCTTGCCGCTTGTAAATCCATCCTGTAACAATTCATTAAACACTTGTCCCTTTCTTCCCGGCAATGACGGCCATCCTTGTCACTCGCCATGAGCGAGAAACCGGCCGGGGCAAGGTGCAGCGATCGGCGTGAACGCCGTTGAATGGCCTTAGAAACTGGCCGGGGTGTTGGCGGAGATCAGCTCGCACTCCTGCTCGCCCACGTTGCGAAAACGGTGCGGGGTGCGGCTGTCGAAGTAGTAGCCATCACCCGCCGCCAGCTGGTGGATCTGCTCGCCGACGGTGATCTCGACCGTGCCGCGGATGACGATGCCGCACTCTTCTCCCTCATGGCTCAGCATGTCGTCACCGGTGTCGGCACCCGGCGGCAGTATCTCCTGCATCATGCCGATGGCACGGTTGGCGCGGCTGTGGCCAATCAGCCGGTAGCTGATGGGATGGGTGCCGAGATCCGGCATGTCGCTGGCGCGGAAGATCACCTCGGTGCCCATCTCGGTCTCCTCGGTGAAGAAGCTGGCGAGCGACATGGGGATACCTTCCAGCACCTTGCGCAGTGAGGATACCGAGGGGCTCACCTGATTTTTCTCGATCTGGGAGATAAAACCGTTGGTCACACCGGAGCGTTTGGCCAGCTCGCGCTGGGAGAGGGCCGCCTTGGTGCGAACCGCCTTGAGGCGGTGACCTATATCCATCAATAGACACTCCTTGACTGTTTACTATTATTAAAATTGTGTTAAATATCTTATACCACCCTGCTCATGTATCAGCCAAGGGTGGCACCGAATGGGGCTATTATGAGCCCCTTTTTAGGAATTTAGGTGTTTAATTTAATAGGCGTTAGCCGACAGTTACTAAACACCTTAAGGATGAGGTGACCATGAAACCGATCAGCGACATCAATACGCCCTCCGATATGTCCGCCTTCTGGATGCCGTTTACCGCCAACCAGCAATTCAAGGCGGCGCCGCGCATCCTGAAGTCGGCAGAGGGGATGTATTATCACTCAGAGGATGGCCGCAAGATACTGGATGGCACAGCCGGGCTCTGGTGTTGCAACGCGGGCCATGGTCGCCGCGAGATTGCCGAGGCGGTCTCCCAGCAGATTTCTCACCTCGACTTTGCCCCCACATTCCAGATGGGGCATCCCCTGCCGTTCGAGCTGGCCAATCGGCTGGTGGAGATAGCCCCCCAGGGGCTGGGCCATGTCTTCTATACCAACTCGGGCTCGGAAGCCGTGGACACGGCGCTCAAAATCGCGCTGGCCTGGCAGCGGGCGCGGGGTCAGGGTACCCGCACCCGGCTGATTGGCCGCGAGCGCGGCTATCACGGGGTCGGCTTCGGCGGCATCTCGGTGGGGGGCATTCCCGGTAACCGCAAGTGGTTCGGCTCCCTGTTGACCGGGGTAGATCATCTGCCTCATACCCTCAACATCGCCAAGAACGCCTTTACCAAGGGGCTGCCCGAAGAGGATGTGGCGCTGGCCGACGAGCTGGAGAGGATCGTCTTCCTGCACGATGCCAGCAACATAGCGGCTGTCATCGTCGAACCCATCGCCGGCAGTACCGGTGTCATCATGCCACCCAAGGGCTACCTCAAGCGACTGCGGGAGATCTGTACCAAACACGGCATCCTGCTGATCTTCGACGAGGTGATCACCGGCTTTGGCCGCCTCGGCTCCCCTTTCGCCGCTCAGGAGTTCGATGTCCTGCCCGACATGATCACCTGTGCCAAGGGGCTCACCAACGGCGCCATCCCCATGGGGGCCGTGCTGGTGAGCAATGGCATCTATGACGACATGATGGCCGCCGGCAAGGGCGCCATCGAACTGTTCCACGGCTACACCTACTCGGGTCACCCGGTGGCCGCCGCCGCCGCGCTGGCGACCCTCGAGATCTATCGCAACGAGAATCTGCTCACCCGCGCCGCCGATCTGGCGGGCTACTGGGAGGAGGCGGCCCATTCCCTCAAGGGCTGCAAGCATGTGAAGGATGTGCGCAACTACGGACTGGTGGCAGGCATAGAGCTCGAATCCCTGCCGGATGCACCGGGCAAGCGTGCCTACGAGGTGTTCGTACGCTGCTTCGAGAAGGGTCTGCTTATCCGGGTGACCGGCGACATCATCGCCCTGTCGCCACCCCTCATCATGGAGCGCAGCCAGATAGACGATCTCTTCACCCTGCTGCAGGACGTGTTGCAGACGCAGGCGTAACCCACTTTCACCTTGCACTGCATGGCGCCCCTGGGCGCCATCTCCCTGTGCCCGGCTCGTGCGAGACGGCGCAGGGAGAGACGGATGAGCCATCACGGAGGATTTATGACATATCGGGTCAGCAACTTTATCAACGGCGAGACGACGGAGAGTCGCAGCGAGCGCTTCGGTGCCATCTTTAACCCGGCCACCGGCCAGCAGCAGGGTCAGGTGGTGCTCAGTACCGCCGCCGAATGCGACGAGGCCATTGCCATGGCAGCGCGCGCCTTCGCTGACTGGTCGCAGACCCCGCCGCTGGTGCGGGCCCGGGTGCTGTTCCGCTTCAAGGAGCTGATGGAGCAGCACAGGGATGATCTGGCCCGGCTCATCAGCCGCGAGCACGGCAAGGTCTTCTCTGACGCCCAGGGCGAGCTGACTCGTGGTCTTGAGGTGGTGGAGTTTGCCTGTGGCATTCCCCACCTGCTCAAGGGGGAGCACTCTCTCAACGTGGGCCGGGGGGTCGACAGCTACTCCATGATGCAGCCGGTGGGGGTGTGCGCCGGCATCACGCCGTTCAACTTCCCGGCCATGGTGCCGCTCTGGATGTTCCCGGTGGCCATCGCCTGCGGCAACACCTTCATTCTCAAGCCTTCCGAGAAGGATCCCTCCCTCTCGCTGCGCATGGCCGAGCTGCTCAAGCAGGCCGGTCTGCCGGACGGCGTGCTCAACGTGGTCAACGGCGACAAGGAGGTGGTGGACGTGCTGCTGACCGACTCGCGGGTCGGCGCCGTCTCCTTTGTCGGCTCTACCCCCATCGCCCAGTACATCTACGCCACCGCCTCGGCCCACGGCAAGCGGGTGCAGGCGCTGGGCGGCGCCAAGAACCACATGCTGGTGATGCCGGATGCGGATCTCGACCAGGCGGTCTCAGCCCTGATGGGGGCGGCCTATGGCGCTGCCGGTGAGCGCTGCATGGCGATCTCGGTGGCCGTGGTGGTGGGGGATGAGACAGCCGATGCGCTGGTGGCAAAACTTTCGCCACTGGTGGTGCAACTCAGGGTCGGCCCGGGGCTGGGCCAGACCCCGGAAAACGAGATGGGGCCCCTCATCAGTCGCGAGCATCTGGCCAAGGTCCGCGATTATGTGGATCAGGGGGTGGCCGAGGGGGCCCTGCTGCGGGTCGATGGTCGCGGCGTGAGTCATGGGGAAGGCTACTTTATCGGCGGCAGTTTGTTTGACGAGGTGACCCCCGACATGCGCATCTACCGGGAGGAGATCTTCGGCCCCGTGCTTGCCATAGTGCGGGCCCCGGATTACGAGACGGCGCTCAAGCTCATCAACGAACACGAGTACGGTAACGGCACCGCCATCTTTACTTGCGACGGTGATACGGCGCGGGACTTCACCGCCAGGGTTCAGGTCGGTATGGTAGGGGTGAACGTCCCTATCCCCGTGCCCATGGCGTTTCACAGCTTCGGTGGCTGGAAGCGGTCTATCTTCGGGCCGCTCAATATGCATGGGCCTGATGGGGTGCGCTTCTACACCCGGATGAAGACGGTGACGGCGCGCTGGCCACGGAGCCTGCGTGCCGGCACGGAGTTCTCCATGCCGACCATGAAGTGACGCGCAGGCACGCTGACATGGCCTAACCTATTGCCCCCGCAGGCCATCGTTCTGCGGGGGTAACCTCTGTAAAGGAGTGACAGATGCGACTGGGAATTCTCGATTGTGACCGGCTGGATCCCGATTTGGCGGGTGATTTCGGCCCCGTTTACTCCGAGATGTTTATCAGGGGCTTTCGGGCCCTGGCCCCCGCGCTGGAGTTTCGGGTCTGGTCGGCGCTCGATGGTGAGCTGCCGGACGACCTGCACGAGTGTGATGCCTGGCTCATCACGGGCTCGCGCCACGATGCTTACAGCGATATCCCCTGGATCCAGGCGCTGCGGGCGTGGATCCGCCAGGCGCACGATGCCGACGTCAAGCTGGCCGGTGTTTGCTTCGGTCATCAGGTGATCGCCCAGGCGCTGGGTGGCGAAGTGGTGAAGTCTACCAAGGGGTGGGGGCTGGGGGTGTCGGTGCATCCCATGCTGGCGAGCGGAGCCTGGATGCAGCCCGGGCTGGATACGATCCGGATCCTGGCCAGTCACCAGGATCAGGTCGAGCAGCTGCCACCGGGCGCGATCCGGCTGGCGGGCAACGATTTTTGTCCCAACTTCATGTTCTTGCAGGGGGATCATATCGTCGCCATTCAGGGGCATCCGGAGTTTTCTGTGGAGTACAACCGGGCGTTGATCGAGCGGCGGCGGGACTGCCTGTCCGATGACCGCTATCAGCGCAGCCTCTCCTCGCTGGAGGGGGAGGTGGACTCGGCTACCATGATGCAGTGGCTGTTGCAATTTTTGGGCATACTGCCCGGTGGCGAAGGAGCGGCCGGCGGGATCACAGCAGGAGAGCGAGCATGATTATTGGCGTACCCAAGGAAATCAAAAACCATGAATACCGGGTCGGCATGACTCCCGCCGGAGTGCAGGAGCTGGCGGCCCGGGGACACAAGGTCCTGGTACAACAGCAGGGCGGTGAGGCGATCGGATTGTCCGATGCCGAGTACCAGGCGGCCGGGGCCGATCTGGTGGCCAGCGCGGCGGAGATCTTCGCCCGGGCCGAGATGATAGTGAAGGTGAAGGAGCCCCAGCCCGAGGAGTGTGAACTGCTGCGCCCGGATCAGCTGCTGTTCACCTATCTGCACCTGGCGCCGGATCCGGTGCAGACCCAGCTGCTGGTGCACTCGGGGGTGGTGGCCATCGCCTACGAGACAGTGACCGACGAGCGCGGCGGCTTGCCGCTGCTGGCGCCCATGTCCGAGGTGGCGGGGAGGATGGCGATCCAGGCCGGGGCCCACAGCCTGGAGAAGGCGCAAGGGGGCAATGGCACCCTGCTCGGTGGCGTACCCGCAGTGGCGCCCGCCAAGGTGGTGGTGCTGGGCGGCGGGGTGGTCGGTGTCAACTCGGCGCGCATGGGGCTGGGGTTGGGGGCCGATGTCACTATCCTGGATCGTTCCCTGCCACGGCTACGGGAGCTGGACAGTCTGTATGGTCCGGCCCTCAAGACCCTCTACTCCACCCGCACCAATATCGAGGCTTGCATCGCCCAGGCGGATCTGGTGATCGGCGCCGTGCTGATCCCGGGGGCGGCGGCGCCCAGGCTGCTGACCCGCGACATGCTCAAGCTGATGCGCAAGGGTTCTGTGCTGGTGGATGTGGCTATCGATCAGGGCGGCTGTTTCGAGACGTCCCACCCGACCACCCACGAGGATCCCACCTATGTGGTGGACGGCATCATTCACTACTGCGTGGCCAACATGCCGGGTGGCGTGGCGCGTACCTCCACCTTCGCCCTGACCAATGCCACTTTGCCGTTCGTGCTGGCACTGGCCGACAAGGGCTATGTCCAGGCGCTCAGGGATGACAAGCACCTGCGGGCCGGTCTCAACGTGTTCAAAGGCAAGGTCACCCAGGCAGCAGTGGCCCAGGCGCTCGGCTACGAGTATGTCAGCGCCGAGTCCGTACTGGGCTGACGCAGCGGCGTAAAGCTGGCTGGCAAACGTCGAGCGGGCTCACAAACCCCGCGATTTCAGGGAGGGCCGTCAGGGCCCTTTCTCATATACTGGGGTCCCTTGTCAGTGAGGTCTCTCCATGTCCCGTATTCTGCTGCTCGCCAATCTCAACTGCGATCATGTGCTCTCCCTCTCCGAACCTCTGGTGGCCGGAGCCCGGCTGCAATACGTGGATCAGGGCCGCCGGTTGGGCGGTGGCGCCGCCAACACCGGCATAGGGCTGGTGTGGGCGGGCCACGAGGTGACCATAGCCTCTCGCATCGGACTGGATGAGGCGGGCGACTGGCTGCTGGAGCAGGCGGCGGGTTACGGGTTGGACTGCTCTCATGTGGAGCGCTTCGGTGGCGAAACAGGCGAGCTGCTGATCCTGGTGGACGCCACCGGCGAGCGCACCATCCTCAGGCGGCCGCGTCGCCCCGATCTGCCCGGCGACTTGCCGGTGGAGGGGGTGGACTGCCTCTACGTGAACTATCCCGGCACCGCCATCATCGGCTACATGCGCCAGATGATCGGCAAGAGCTTCGTGGTGGCCCAGTATCCCAAGGGTGGGCAGGCGCGCCGCCCCTGCCACGTGCTGGTCGCTTCCCGCTCCGATCTCGGCGAGGTGGGCGACCCCTGGCAGCATGCCAGGCAGCTGGCGGGAGATCAGCTGGAGTGGCTGGTGCTGACCGAAGGCAAGGCGGGGGCCGTGGCCATTCACGGCGAGGAGCAGATCCGGGTGGCGGCGCGGCCGGTGTCTGTGGTCGATACCACGGGGGCGGGGGATGCGTTCGCCGGTGGCCTCATTCATGGTCTTGCCCGTGGCATGGCGATCCAGGATGCCTTGCAGTGTGCGGTGGATTGGGGGGCTTTTGCGGTCGCCTCCGAGAGTTCGATTCCCTCCAGTGCCTTGAAAAACTGGCTCAGGCAGCCCCACTGAATCCTGAAGCAAGGTGTCGTATGGAGTGGTCCGATCCACTCGGGTGTTGAGGGAGGACAGGCGAGTTTAGCCGCCAAAAATGCCCCAAACCTTGGACTAAGCCTGCAAGTTTGCGATCAATCAAAGAAAGTGTCGATTTATGTGCATCTTCATCGACACCCGCCTGAGCTGCTCTTAACCTTGTCACTCCACGACTCAGATTAAGATGCGTGCTCCGTGCCAGCGCAAGCGCGGCCCCGCCTCTTAGCTTTAGGTTGTCGTCCTGATTTCTGGCTTGTAGTAAGAGGCAAGTGCGACCATGCAACTGACACGATTTACCGACTATGCCCTGCGTACCCTGACTTTTTTGGCGGTTCAGCCGGGAGATCGCCTGTCGACCATCACAGAGGTGGCCGATACCTTTGCCATCTCCCGCAACCACGTGGTCAAGATAGTGCATCAGCTCGGCATCAAGGGCTACATAGAGACGGTACGTGGCAAGCATGGCGGCATCCGCCTCGGTCGCTCTGCCGTCTCCATCAACTTGCGCGATGTGGTGATGGACATGGAGCACGTGCTCTGCCCGGTTGATTGCAAGCGCGAGAACTGCCGCCTCTCCGGTGGCTGCCGCATTCAGGGCATTCTACGGCGCGCCATGAACGCCTTCCTCGAGGTGCTGGGGGAATATACCCTGGCCGATGCGGTGCGGGATCCGACCCGTCTCTGCCACTTGCTCGGTATCGAACAGGATTCCACTCTGGTCATGGCATAAACGCCGTGCCGGACTGACAAAGGGGCCTTGGTGCCCCTTTGTGCTTTCTGCCGTTTGAGACCTGGGTGGCGGCGCGGGTCAGAGCTGGGGGATCAGGGTGATGGCACCATGGAAGCAGGCGAGACCGCAGGCACCGCAGCCATCGCACGCCGCCATGTTGACGCTGACGCCGTCGGCGGTGGCCTTGATCGCCAGCTGGGGGCAGGCATCTTCGCACAGCAGGCAGTAAAAGCCCTGTTTGGCCTGACAGCTCGCCTCTATCTGCACCCGGGTCTGCACCTGGCGTCCCCACTGCAGGTCGAGGGCTCCGGTCGGACAGGCTCTGGCGCAGCTGCCACAGTAGCTGCACTGGCCGCAGGCGAGATCCAGCACAGGGGTGCCGGCGATGGCAGTGCCCTCGTATTCGGATTGGCTTGCCGGTTTGAGCAGGCGGTTGGGACAGGCCTTGAAGCATTCACCGCAGCGGGTGCAGAGGGAGAGGTACTGGGACTCTTCGATGGCCCAAGGCGGGCGTGCCTCGTGACAAACCACGTCCGGTTTGCGGGAGCCCCCCAATGCGTGCCTCAGCCATCGACAGAAAAAATGAGTCATGCCCACCCCTTATACCCATTAGGGGTTAATTTTATCCAAGTTTTCGCTGGCAAGCCAGAGAATAGCGCGGGGCAGGATCGCAAGCCGGGTTGCCCTTGTGTAAGCTAGGCGAGTCTTTTTGCGGGATTGAATGAACTCATGTGGTTATTTCTGTGGCGTGCGTCTCTGTTGTATATCTTCCCCCTGTTGATGTGGGCCTACTGCCGCATCAAGGATATCGGGTTCGCCGAGCTCGACACCGGGGTTAACAGTCACAAGTGGGTGGTACTGGCTGCCTACCTCCTCTATGTGCTGATCTGGCTATTGCTCAACCGTTACCTCGAGCTCTTCCTGCGTCAGCGGGGCCGTAAATGATCGACCTGGCGAGCTGGGGGCCGGCACTGCTGGTCGCCTTGATCGCCCTCGGGGTTGGCTGGCTGGCGGGGCGACGTGCCGCCAGCGCACAGGCGCAGGCGTTGTTGCTGAGCCAGGAACGTCACCAGGTGTTGCAGGATCGCTTCGATGAGTTGCAGGATGAGCGGATGCAGGGCCAGCAGAAGCTGGATCAGCAGCAGACTCTGCTCATCAAGCTTACCGCCCGCCTCAAGGATGCCGAAGCCACCCTGCGCAGCGAACGGTTGGCCGCCGCCGAGAAGCTGCAATTGCAGCGGGACGCCGAGCTGCGTCTCAGCCAGCAGTTTGAAAACCTCGCCAACCGTATCTTCGAACAAAACTCCGGTAACTTCCGCGAACTGAACCAGAACAGTCTCGATCTGCTGCTGACTCCGCTCAAAGAGCAGCTTGAGGGCTTTCGCCGTCAGGTGGGAGAGACCCACGCCCAGGAGACGGCCCAGCGCCACAGCCTCAAGTTCGAGCTGGAGCGCCTTGCCGAGCTCAATGCCCGTATGACCGAAGAGGCGGCAGCCCTGACCCGCGCCCTCAAGGGCGACAGCAAGCAGCAGGGCAACTGGGGCGAGGTGGTGCTGGCCCGAATTCTCAGCGAGTGCGGCCTGCGCGAGGGCCACGAGTACCATACCCAGGTCAACATAGAAGTGGACAAGGGCAAGCGCTATCAGCCTGACGTGATAGTCCACTTGCCTCAGGAAAAAGACATCATCATCGACGCCAAGGTGTCGCTGACCGCCTACGAGCGCTGGTACAACGCCGACGACGTGCTGGAGAAGGCAGTGGCGCTCAAGGAGCACGTCGCCTCGGTGCGCAACCATATCCGCGAGCTGGGCCGTAAGGATTACCAGCAACTGCCGGGGGTACGCACCCTCGACTATGTGCTGATGTTTGTGGCGGTGGAGCCGGCCTTCCTCACCGCGGTGGAGGCCGATCCCTCCCTGGTACGCTACGGCCTCGACCACAACATACTACTGGTGAGCCCCACCAACCTGATGGTGGCGCTGCGCACCATCGAAAACTTGTGGCGCTACGAGCGGCAGAACCAGAATGCTCGCCAGATTGCCGAGCGGGCCGGGCGCCTCTACGAGAAGCTACGGCTGTTCGTGGAAGAGATGCAGCAGATGGGGGGTAGCCTGCACAAGGCGCAGGAGAGCTACGACAAGGCGATGGGACGGCTGGTCAACGGCCGTGGCAACCTGATCGCCCAGGCCGAGCGCTTTCGCGAGCTGGGGGTCGAGGTGACCAAGACGCTGCCCGAGCCGTTGGTCAACCGCGCACTGGAGCGGGAAGAGTCTGCCGAGTGAGGCAGAGGGTCCCGCACAGCATGAGATGAAGAAGGGCAGCCATTGGCTGCCCTTCTTGCATTTCCTCACCCGAGTCTGGCCGGGCAGCGTCGCAGCCTTGATTGGCGGCGCTACTGCTTCCAGAAGGAGGGGAAGAAGATCACGGCCACAGTCAGGATCTCGAGCCGCCCCAGCAGCATGCCGAACGACAGTATCCACTTGGCCGAGTCCGGCAGGGTGGCAAAGTTTCCACTGGGACCAATGATGGGGCCCATGCCCGGGCCTACGTTGGCCACCGCCGTGATGGAGCCCGAGATGGCCGTCAGGGGATCCAGCCCGATGGCGGCGAGCAGGGCAGCGATAAGCAGTATGACGGCGAAGTAAGCCAGCACGAACGAGATCATGGAGCGGATGATGGCGTCGTTGACCTGGCGACCGTTGTACTTCTGCGGGAAGACGGCGGAGGGGTGCATCAACTGGCGCATTTGCTTCTTGAACAGGGCGAACGCCACCTGTACCCGGAATACCTTGAGGCCGCCGGCGGTGGAGCCGGAACAGGCGCCCAGTGCCAGCAAGATGATAAAGATGATGCTGGTGAGCGGCCCCCAGGTGCCAAAATCGCCGAGGCCATACCCAGTGGTGGTGAGCACCGAGACGATATTGAAGCTGCTGACGCGCAGGGCATCCATAAAGCCGTAAATGTCTCTGATCCACAGGTAGAGGGTGACCACGATCGTGACCCATACCACCAGCCAGAAGAAACCCTGAACCTGGGCGTCCTTGAGCAGGCTGGTGTCACGGTGGCTCAGGCTCTGCACATAGAGCAGGAAGGGCAGGCCGCCGAGGAACATAAAGAGGGTGCCGATCCAGTGTGCCGAGTTGGAGAAGTGCGACATGGATTGATCCGAGGTGGAATAGCCCCCGGTACTGAGAGTGGTCATGGTGTGGTTGACCGCCTCGAACAGCGTCATGCCGCTTACCCAGTAGGCGAGGAAGCAGCACATGGAGAGCACCAGATAGACCACCACTATGTTGTTGGCCACCGTCTTGGCGCGCGGTGCGCTCTTGTCCGACCAATCCGAGCTCTCGGTCTGGAACAGCTTCATGCCGCCCACGTTGAGGTAGGGCAGCACAGCCACCGCCATCACGATGAAGCCCACGCCCCCCAGCCACTGCAGTATTGATCGCCACAGCAAGATGCTGTGGGCCATGTCGTCGAGCCCTGACAGTACGGTGGAACCCGTGGTGGTGACGCCGGACATGGTCTCGAAGTAAGCGTCAGTGAAGTCGATGTGGTTGAAGAAGAAGAAGGGCAGAGCCCCGAAGATGCAGGCGACTACCCAGACAGAGGTGGTGAGCAGGAACATCTCGCGCACGCCGAGGTGAAACTCCGCCTTGCGACCGTGGTGCAGGCAGAGCAGGGCGGCACCGTGGGTGATCAGCACGGATTTGAGGAACTCGACGAAGCCCTCGGAGCCGGTGAGCAGCGCCAGCAGGGTGGGCAGCCACATGAACAGGGCCAACTTGGAGAGCACCAGCCCTAGGGTGAAGATGATGGGACGCAGCTTGATCATGCAGAATAACCTGATCGTTGATTGACAAAAGACCCGGACAATCCGTTTGGGAGGCTGTGCCGGGTCAGGTTTGCGTTGCCTGGGGGCATGGGCAGGTTACAGGAAGAAAGGACTTGGCTGAAACAGCCGTTCCACTTCCGGGATGTACTTCTTGTCCACCAGAAACATCACCACATGGTCATCCTGCTGGATCTGGGTGCGATCGTGGGCGATCAGCACCTCATCACCGCGCACTATGGCGCCTATGGTGGTGCCGGGCGGCAGTTTGAGCTCACCCACCGTCTTGCCCACCACCTTAGAGGTGTTTTCGTCACCGTGGGCGATGGCCTCGATGGCTTCGGCCGCGCCGCGGCGCAGGCTGTAGACGTTGGCGATGTCGGCCCGGCGCACGTGGGTCAGCAGGGCCGAGATGGTGGCCTGCTGCGGCGAAATGGCGATGTCGATGGATCCACCCTGCACCAGATCCACGTAGGCGCTGCGCTGGATCAGCACCATGGTCTTCTTGGCGCCCATCTTCTTGGCGAGCAGGGCCGACATGATGTTGGCCTCATCCTCGTTGGTCACGGCGATGAAGACGTCGATCTGATCGATGTGCTCCTCGGCCAGCAGTTCTTGATCCGCTGCATCGCCGCAGAAGACGATGGTGTTTTCCAGCAGCTCCGACAGCTGTTCCGCCCGCTTCTGGTTACGCTCGATCAACTTGACGCTGTAGCGCTTCTCCAGCTGGTGCGCGAGGCCGGCGCCTATGTTGCCACCGCCGACGATCATGATGCGGCGATAGGGGCTCTCGAGTCGCTGCAGTTCCGACATCACTGCCCGGATATGGCCAGCGGCGGCGACGAAGAAGACCTCGTCATCTGCCTCTATGATGGTGGTGCCTTGCGGACGTATGGAGCGGTTCTGGCGGAAGATAGCGGCCACCCGGGTCTCTATGTTCGGCATGTGATCCCGCAGGGTGGAGAGGGCATTGCCCACCAGAGGGCCGCCGTAGTAGGCCTTGACCGCCACCAGACCCACCTTGCCACCGGCAAAGTCCACCACCTGAAGCGCACCCGGATACTCGATCAACCGGCGAACATAGTCGGTCACCAGCTGCTCGGGGGCGATCAGGTGATCCACCGGCACGGATTCCGGCAGGAACAGGCGATCCCGTTCCACCAGATAGGCCGGCGATCGAATGCGCGCTACCTTGTTCGGGGTGTTGAACAGGGAGTAGGCAACCTGGCAGGCGATCATGTTGGTCTCGTCACTGTTGGTGACCGCGACCAGCATGTCTGCATCCTGGGCACCCGCTTCGCGCAGCACCTTGGGGTGGGCGCCGTGACCGTTCACCACCCGCAGGTCGAACTTGTCCTGCAGCTCCCGCAAGCGGTCGCTGTCGGTATCGACGATGGTGATGTCATTGTTCTCGCCGGCCAGGTTCTCGGCCAGGGTGCCACCGACCTGGCCGGCACCCAGAATGATGATCTTCATAGGAACCCCTCAGGGAACGAGGATGTGTTGCAACGGCTGCCAGTATGGTCAGGGTCAGTCATCAACATGATGATTTTCATAGGGAGAGCGTGCTCGATATTGCGCAGTAATGGGTGCCGTCAACCGGCACCCGTCATCTTCATGGCCACTGCCCTGCTTACCGTTTGATCAGCTTGGCATAGTAGAAGCCATCCATTTCGGCTTCGCCCGGCAGGAACTGGCGGCCCGGACATGCCGGGGTGTCCTGTTCGTGCAGCGGCACCAGGGTGGCATCCGGGGTGGCTGCCAGGAAAGCACGGATCTGTTCGCGGTTCTCTTCCGGCAGCACTGAGCAGGTGGCGTAAAGCAGAGTACCGCCGCTTTTCAGTTTCGACCAGAGGGCGATCAGAATACGGCGTTGCAGCTCGGCCAGCTCACGGATGTCCTGATCCCGGCGCAGCCACTTGATGTCGGGGTGGCGGCGGATGACACCGGTGGCGGAGCAGGGGGCATCCAGCAGGATGCGATCGAACTGACCCTTTGGCCACCAGAGTTCCGGGGTGCTGGCATCACCGTGGATCACCTCGGCCTTGAGGCCGATGCGATCCAGGTTTTCCTGCACCCGCTTGAGGCGGTGTTCGTCGGCATCGACGGCCACCACGCCCGCCAGGGCGGGTTGACGCTCAAGCAGGTGAGCTGTCTTGCCACCGGGGGCGGCGCAGGCATCCAGCACCCACTCGCCCGGTTGCGGGTCGAGCAGTCGAGCGGCCTGTTGCGCCGCGCCATCCTGTACCGAGCAGTCACCTGCCTCGAAGCCGGGCAGTTTGGTTACGTCGCAAGGGCGTTCCAGCAGGATGCAATCTTCCCCTTCCTCACCGGCCACCGCATTGATGCCCACTTCGGCCATGCGGGCCAGCATCTGCTCGCGGCTCTGGCGCTGGCTGTTGTTGCGGATCCACATGGGCGGGCGCTGGTTGTTGGCCTCCATGATGAATTCCCAATCTTCGGGATAGGCCTGGCGCAGGCGCTTGGTGAGCCACTCGGGGTGGCCTAGGCGAATGCTGGGGACGCGGTCGATGCGCAGCAGAATGACTTCGGCGCTGCGCTGGAAGTTGCGCAGCACGCCATTGATGAGGCCGCGCAAGGAGGTACCCTTGAGCAGCTTGACGGCGTTGACAGTTTCGGCCACGGCGGCGTGTGCCGGAATGCGGGTGTAGATGAGCTGATAGAGACCGACCAGGATCAGATAGTGGAAGATGCGGCTCTTGTTCTTGAGCGGCTTGTCCATCATCTCGTTGACCGCTGCATCGAGGCGGGGCAGCCAGCGCAGGGTGCCGTAGCAGAGTTCTTGCAGGAGGGCGCGATCGCGGGGCGCAACCTTCTCCTGGGCAGCAGGCAGAACAGCGGAGAGAGATTGACCCTGATCCAGCACCTGTTGAATAACGAGAGCGGCCTGTGCACGTGTTTTCATAATGTTACCTTAGATGCGCAAGTCGGGGCCTGGGCCCCGCTTGGTTCAATTCAATTGCGTGCCGGGTTCAAACCAGTCGCGGCGAGAGTTGAGCAGATCCGAGACGGACATGGCCTTCTTGCCGGGTGGTTGCAGGGTCAGCAGGCGCAGCACGCCCTTGCCGGTGGCAATGTCGATCCCCTGCTTGTCGGCCTTGAGCAGGGTTCCGACGCTCTGGCCATGGTCGCTGTCGATGACGGCGGCTTGCCACACCTTGATGGTCTGGCCGGCGACCTCGAACCAGCTAATGGGCCAGGGATTGAAGGCGCGGATGCAGCGCTCGATGGCAACGGCCTCCATCGACCAGTCGATGCGGGCCTCTTCCTTGGAGAGCTTCTGGGCATAGTTGGCCAGAGAGTCGTCCTGCTGCTCGGCCGCCGTGTCACCGGTCGCCATTGCATTCAGGGTATCGACCAGCGCCTGCGGGCCCAGCCCGGCCAGCTTGTCGTACAGGCTGGTAGAGGTTTCGTCGGCGGCGATAGGGCAGCTCACCTTGCGGATCATGGCGCCGGTATCCAGCCCCACATCCATCTGCATGATGGTGACGCCGGTCTCGGCATCGCCCGCCCAGATGGCGCGCTGGATCGGTGCCGCGCCGCGCCAGCGCGGCAGCAGGGAGCCGTGCACGTTGATGCAACCGAGACGGGGAGTATCGAGCACCACCTTGGGCAGGATCAGACCATAGGCCACTACCACCATGAGATCGGCACCAAGAGCTGCCAGTTCGGCCTGCGCCTCTTCATTGCGCAGCGAGGCAGGTTGGTAAACCGGCAGATTGTGGGTCAGGGCCAGCTCTTTGACCGGGCTGGCAGTGAGCTTCTGACCACGGCCGGCCGGTTTGTCAGGCTGGGTATAAACGGCAACGACCTCGTGGTCGGAAGACAACAACGCCGCCAGATGACGGGCGGCGAAGTCGGGAGTACCGGCAAAAATCAGTTTCAGCTTATTCAATGGGGCAGATCCTCAGAGGATTTTGCGATCTTCACGGGCCATCTTTTCCAGCTTCTGGCGAATGCGCTGGCGCTTGAGCGGGGACAAGTAGTCCACAAACAGCTTGCCGACCAGATGATCCATCTCATGCTGTATGCAGATAGCGAGCAGATCGTCTGTTGCCAGCTCGAACGGCTTGCCGTTGCGATCCAGCGCGCGGATTTTGACCTGTTCGGCGCGTGGTACCAGAGCGCGGTGCTCGGGCACGGAGAGGCAACCCTCTTCGATGCCGGTGCTGCCGGATTGCTCGAGGATCTCGGGGTTGATCAATACCAGAGGATCTTCCCGGTTTTCAGAGACATCGATCACTATGATGCGCTGATGAATGTCGACCTGAGTGGCGGCAAGGCCTATGCCTTCCTCCGCGTACATGGTTTCGAACATATCATCTACAATGTGTTGTAACTCGGGTGTAAAGGTCTCGACAGGGGCTGCTACAGTGCGCAGACGTTCATCGGGAAAACGCAATACATCTAGAATGGCCATAGTTTTTTCTTTAGTTTCGTATAAATGCAGTCAATATTGGCGTAATTCTAGTCATTTACGCCGACAAAAAACAGCAACACTTTGCGCGCAGAAGTAACAGGGAGTGTTATGTATCTGAAGCAAACCATCCTCGCCTGCCTGCTGGCCACTCTGAGCCAGAGTGCCTTGGCCGATCAGTTGAAATTTAAAGTGGGTTATCCCGAGCGTTATACCGTTCAAAAAGGCGACATACTCTGGGATATTGCGGGCCAGTATCTGGCAGAGGCCGGGCTCTTGCACCGCCTGTGGAACGTCAATCCCCAGATTGCCAATCCGCACTGGAGCTACCCTCGGCTCGGCAAGGCGACAGAGGGGGGCAAGCAGGTAGTCCACCTCTCACCCAAGAGCCGCGTCGAGAATAAGGCCAATCCGGTCCCGATGCTGCCGCTCAGCGAAATAGGTCCCTTCCTGCAAACCGACCACATTCTGGCCGACAACCAGCAAGCGAAACAGCTGCCCTATGTGCTCGGCAACAACGAGGCCCATATCGGTATGCTGGAGGGCGACACCCTCTATGTGCAGGGATCGCTGACGCCAGGTCAGGACTACGGCATCTATCATCCCGGTGTCGTTTATAAGGACAAGCAAACCGGTGAGCTGCTGGGGCAGGAGGCGGTCTTTGTCGGCACGGCCAGAGCCGAGGAGCGGCTGCCGAATGATCGCACCCGGGTTACCCTCAGTCACAATCAGCGAGAGGTGTATCAGGGAGACAAGGTGATGCCTTTGCCGCCACAGGAAACTCTCTCTGCCGTGTTCACCCCGAAGGCGGCGCCCGTGATTTCACCGGGTTACATAGTCGATCTGCCGAGCAAGGCCCGTGGTGGTGGCAAGTTTGATGTCGTGCTCATTAACAGAGGGCTGCGGGATCAGCTTGCCCCCGGCGATGTGCTGGAGGTCCGGCGTCCCGGCGCCACGCTGGTGAGCAAGAACGGCAAGGTGTCGTACAAGGAGTATTCTTCCCTCTACAACAAGGCCTTCTACTCGACCGGCAAACCACCCTTGCCTTCGGAAGCTGTGGCCCGAGTCATGTTGTTCAAGGTGTATGACAAGCTGAGCTACGGTCTCATCATGCAGAGCCAGGACATGGTCAGCTCCGGCTATCAGGTCAGTAACTTCTAACGTGCCACCTCCACTCGAGCGGGTCTCGCTGTGGTTGACGCTGGATGCCGTCACCGGTATCGGCCCAGTCACTGCCGCTCGCCTGCTTGCTCACTTTGGTGGCGATATTGCAGCCCTGTTTGAGAGTGATGATGGCCATTTACGGGCGCTTGGCCTGCACTCGGCCCAGATCCGGCAGCTCAGATGGCCACTACCTTCGGTTGATCAGGGGCTACGTTGGGCCACCGAGCCTGGCAATCACCTGATCTGCCCCGATGACCCCGCCTATCCTGACTTGTTGAAAGAGATCCCTGCCGCCCCTTTGCTGCTCTACTGTCGTGGCAATCTTGCCGCCTTGTCTGTTCCACAGCTGGCGATGGTCGGTACGCGTCACCCCACCTATGCCGGCAAGGACAATGCCGCCCGCCTGTGTGCGGAACTGGTGGCGTGCGGTCTGGCGATCACCTCGGGACTCGCGCTCGGTATCGATGGTGTCTGTCATCAGCAGGCCCTGGCGACCGGTGGTGTTACACTCGCCGTACTGGGTTCCGGTCTCGACTGCCTCTACCCCAAGCGTCATCAGGGGCTGGCTGGCCAGATCCTGGCGAACGCGGGTGCGCTCATCTCCGAGCTGGCGCCGGACAAGGGGCCGCTGGCCGAACATTTCCCTCGTCGCAATCGCATCATCAGCGGACTGGCGCGAGGGACGCTAGTGGTGGAGGCGGCCGAACAGAGTGGCTCACTCATCACGGCCCGTTACGCGCTGGAGCAGGGGCGCGAGGTATTTGCCGTTCCCGGTGCGCCGCAGAATGTGCAGGCGCTGGGCTGCAACAAATTAATCCAGCAGGGGGCCAAACTTGTGTTGAGCGCGGCCGATATAGTGGAAGAGTTTCCCGGATTGGTCAGCCTGGCACGGCAACCGGCTGAATTGCCTGAGCAACGGTATAATAGCGAATTGCCTTATGCCGATTTGTTGGATAACGTAGATTATGAGACCACGAGCGTGGATACCGTCGCCGAACGGGCCCAGCTTCCTGTCGAGGTGGTATTGGGCAGGTTGGTAGAGCTGGAGCTTTCCGGCGCAGTGATGGCGGTAGCCGGTGGATACGTCAGAGCGAGGAGGGCGAATCATGTTTGATGTATTGATGTACCTTTTCGAGACCTACATCCACAGTGATGCAGATGTGATGGTCGAGCAGGATGAGCTCACCGACGAGTTGAGCCGGGCCGGTTTCGATAAAGAAGAAATCGACAAGGCACTCGACTGGCTGGAGCGGCTGGCCAATCTGCACGATAGCGAGCGGGAGGTGTACGTCACCGCCAGCGCGCAAGGCTCGATGCGTATCTATGCCCCGCAAGAGCTGACTCGCCTCAGCACCGAATGCCGTGGCTTCCTGCTCTTCCTGGAGCAGGCTCAGGTACTGAATGCCGAAACCCGCGAGATCTGCATCGAGCGCCTGCTCGAGCTGGACAAGCCGGATATCGAGCTGGATGATTTGAAGTGGGTCGTCATGATGGTGCTGTTCAACGTACCGGGCAGTGAAAATGCCTACCAGCAGATGGAAGAGCTGGTGTTTGATGAGTCAGACGGCGTCATTCACTGACAGTCCGGTGCCGCGCTGGTAGAATTCAGGCCATCTGGATTTCAAGGCGCGGCCCATGTCAAAAATCGATCATCATCTCTTTTCTGTCCACGAGCAGGCATTTGAGCGAGAGCCGTGCCCGCAGTGTGGTGCCGAGTTGCTGATCCGACAGGGCAAGCATGGCCTCTTCCTGGGCTGCTCTGCCTATCCTGCCTGTGACTATATCCGTTCCCTGACGCCATCCGGCCGCGACATCGAGAAAGTGCTTGAGGGCTCGGCCTGCCCGGATTGCGGCCAGCCGCTGGCGATCAAAAAGGGGCGTTATGGCCTGTTTGTGGGGTGCACCCAGTACCCGGCCTGCCAGCACATCGAATCCTTGCAGGAAAGCGACGATACCCAGATCCTCTGTCCTGATTGTGGCAAGGGTCATCTGGTGAGTCGCACGTCACGCTACGGCAAGCAGTTTTACTCCTGCGATGGGTATCCACATTGTAAATATGTGGTTAACGACAAGCCTATCTCTATGCCTTGTCCCGAATGTGGCTGGGGCATCATGGTGGAGAAGAAAGTAAGGGGAAATCTGAGGTGGATCTGCCCGCAAAAGAAATGCGGCCATCAAAGTGAGCAGGTATAATCCCGCCGCCGTAACCAGATTGAAACGTTTTCGGCGAACTTCAACCCCATTTGGAGTAAGGAAATTCCCACCATGAATAAACCCTTTGTTGCCGTATTGATGGGCTCTGATTCTGATTTTCCCGTGATGCAATCTACCCTTGAGATCCTCAAGTCGTTTGATATCACAGTGGAAGTTAAGGTTACCTCTGCGCACCGTACCCCGGCTGCGACTCATCAGTATGTGACCGATGCCGAAGCCCGTGGCTGCAAGGTCTTTATCTGTGCTGCCGGTCTGGCGGCTCACTTGGCCGGTGCTGTTGCCGGTATCACCACCCGTCCCGTGATTGGGGTGCCCATTGATGGAGGCCCGCTCAAGGGACTGGATGCGCTGCTCTCTACCGTGCAGATGCCGGGTGGCGTGCCAGTGGCAACCGTAGCAATCGGCAAGGCCGGTGCCAAGAACGCGGGCTATCTGGCAGCCCAGATGCTGGCAGTAGCCGATGATGAACTGGCGGCCAAGGTTCGGGCCGAACGCCAGAAGAATGCCGAAGAGGTGATGGCCAAGGATGCCGCCCTGCAGGCTCAACTCAAGTAAGTGAACGGGTGGTGCTCCGGAAGTGTCGTATTTTCTGTGCTACAGCAAAAACGTCACTTCGCCATGATCGCCGCCATATCGGTTCAACTTGCTTCCAAGTGACGAGGCGGCAGCCTGGCTGCCGCATTTTTCCTATGCCAAATGAATTTGAACAGGCGGTTGCTGCTCTCCAACAGGAAGGGGTGATCGCTTATGCGACCGAGGCCGTGTTTGGTCTGGGTTGTGATCCCGACTCCGAAGTTGCGGTGCAGCGACTGCTTACCATCAAGCAGCGTCCGGTGGAGAAGGGGTTGATCCTGATCGCTGCCGATCTGGCGCAGCTGCAAGAATATATCAATGTGAGCCAGCTCAGCGCCGAGCAGCTGGCACGGGTTGAAGCCAGCTGGCCCGGTCCCTTTACCTGGGTCATGCCTGCGAAGCCTGATACGCCCTCATGGCTGACCGGGCAGTTCGAGACCCTGGCGGTGCGCGTGACGGCTCATCCTCAGGTGCAGGCGTTGTGCCGCGCCTTTGGCAAGCCGCTGGTCTCTACCAGCGCCAACCTGACCGGCGAGGAGCCTGCTCGTCGGGTGGCCGATATCGGTGAGCGGCTGGCCAGCAAGTTGGCCTATATCCTGCCCGGTGAAGTGGGTGGTCAAGCCAACCCATCCGAGATCAAGGACGCCCGTACCGGCGCCATTATTCGCCCCTCCTGAGCGGGCGGATGCGTCATGATTTGCCATCAATTCGCTGAGCGGTGAGCTCACCGAATTGATTCAACTATAAAAATGGACAGGGCGTTCAAGATCCTGCCTGACTGGAGACAAGATGAGCAAACCGGACGTGGCCCAGGTCAAGGCCTTCCTGTTGCAGTTGCAGGACGAGATCTGCCGTGGCCTGGAGCAGGCCGATGGTACCGGGCACTTTGTGGAAGATGCCTGGTGTCGTGAGGGCGGCGGTGGTGGTCGTACCCGCGTGTTGCGCCATGGCGCCGTGATCGAACAGGGGGGCGTCAATTTTTCCCATGTCTATGGCGATGCCATGCCTGCCTCTGCGACGGCCCATAGGCCCGAGCTGGCGGGTCGCAAGTTCGAAGCCATGGGGGTGTCGCTGGTGATCCATCCACACAACCCCTATGTGCCGACCAGCCACGCCAACGTCCGTTTCTTCATTGCCGAGAAGGAAGGCGAAGAGCCCATCTGGTGGTTTGGTGGTGGTTTCGATTTGACGCCCTTCTACCCGTTTGCCGAAGATGTACAGCACTGGCACCGGGTATCGCACGACCTCTGCCAACCCTTTGGCGAGCAGGTCTACCCCGAGTTCAAATCCTGGTGCGATCGCTACTTTTTCCTCAAGCATCGCAACGAGACACGCGGCGTGGGTGGCCTCTTCTTCGATGACCTGAATCGCTGGCCGTTTGCGGATTGTTTTGCCTTCATGCAGGCGGTCGGCAAGGGCTATCTCGATGCCTACCTGCCGATTGTCGAGCGGCGCAAGGCACTGCCCTATGGCGAGCGGGAGCGGGAGTTCCAGCTCTATCGTCGCGGTCGTTATGTGGAGTTCAATCTGGTGTATGACCGGGGCACCCTGTTCGGGTTGCAGACCGGTGGACGTACCGAGTCGATCCTGATGTCGATGCCACCGCTGGCACGCTGGGAGTATGACTGGCAGCCGAAGGCGGGCAGTCCTGAGACCTTGCTCTACACCGATTACCTCACGCCGCGAGAGTGGCTGTGACCCGAGGGGCCATGACGGCCCCTTTTTATTGGCCGATATTCGGCTTGTTCCTGAGTGCGAAAACCCGTTAAATCGAAATATTGCCCTCTGATGGAACTCTTTGATGGATCGTTATCTGGTTTTTGGCCACCCGGTGCGCCACAGCAAGTCACCCTTCATTCATACCCTGTTTGCCAGGCAGACCCAGCAAGAGTTGGAATATGGGCTGGCCGAGCCCGCCGTCGACGAGTTTGCTGACACCTTGCACAGCTTCTTTGCTCAGGGTGGCAAGGGGTGCAATGTCACAGTGCCCTTCAAGGAGCAGGCGTTTGCGCTGGTTGACCGCTTGAGCCCGAGGGCCAAGCGGGCGGGGGCCGTCAATACCATCAAGCTGACCGATGATGGCGTGTTGCTGGGGGACAATACAGATGGTGCCGGTCTGGTGGCTGATCTCAAGGCCCACGGCGTGATCCTGACGGGCTGCCGGATCCTGCTGCTAGGTGCAGGAGGGGCGGCTCGTGGTGCGCTGGCACCGCTGCTGGCCGAGCTGCCGAGCGAATTGGTGATAGCCAACCGCACCCACGCCAAGGCGGAGCAACTGGCGGCCGAGTTTCACGATCTGGGGGGGGTCATGGCCCAGCGCTATGAGCTGCTGGAGGGAGTATTCGACCTCATCATCAATTCCACTTCTGCCAGCCTTCAAGGAGAGCTACCACCCCTCGCCCCCGCGCTGATCCACGCCGATATTGCCATCTACGACATGATGTATGGTGCCTCGGATACCCCCTTCATCGGCTGGGCTAGACAGCAGGGGGCTTGCCAAGTCATGGATGGGCTGGGCATGCTGGTCGAGCAGGCGGCTGAGGCCTTTACCGTGTGGCGCGGCATCCGGCCAGGGACTAAACAGGTATTGAGAGAACTCAAACGAAATCTGGGGACCCTATGAACCAAGGCATACTGTTTCCCGAACTGGCGGACTGGCAACCGCACGAACAGAGGATCCATTTTCCGGCCCAGCAGAGAGGGGCTCTGGTCGATTGCTACATCAGTCGCCGGCGTCTGGAAAAGATGACTGGCCTCTCCCTCGTCAGGGAGGAGGACATACTACGCGCCTTCGAGAGTGTGCGCTTCGACATTGAAGACTTGGCTGAGAAACTCATTGAAGAACAAGAATTTGCAGAAGATGGGGCCATCTATCTCTAAGTTTTTTAGAGTTTTTTCTCAAAGCAGCGGAACTTGTGTGGAATACCGCTGACTAACTAGATAGTTGAGGAAGTGCTAGCTAGTCACCTTTATAACGCCCCGGTATTCGTACTGGGGATTTTTTTATCTATATGAAAAACAGAGTGTTTTTTGTAATTTATTTTACGTGAAACTAAATTACATAAATTACTTTCACTTTCTGCTGCTTTGCTATACAGTTAGCAACGTAGGGTACAGAGGTTAGATGTTCTATCTTTCAGACCTTTTATTTCACGTAATTGAATGTGGCTGAATAGCGACCCCGATGAGTATTCGTCGGGGTGTTTTTTTACGTGTGACAATTAGAGTAAAAGCTTTAGGTTTGCCACGTATTTGTTAGAATGAAGGGGATTCTTGAGGAAAACCAGTTGTCTTGGTTCTCAAGATTTAGCTTCTTCCCCATTTTTGAGCTGATTGTTGCAGGCCGATACCGCACCAGTGGTGCCGGTCTCATTTTTATACCCCCTCTCCCTACCGTCATGTAATAAAATTTCATTTCTGTACTTATTGAGTGATGCGCCTTCTGCTCAATGGCTGGAATATGAAAACGTTGCCATGAGGATGACAAGTTGATTTCTAATGGAAATTAACTTGTCATCCCATTGTTAACAAGGGCTTTTATCAAATTTCTTGGGGGAGTGCATAGGCGGGTATTGAGGGGTGGCGGGACGTCATCCAACTGAAAGTTTTTCAATCAGCGGAGGGTCAACTCCGCCAATTGCAAGGAGGGAATAGCAGAATGATGAAGGAATGCATTATTCCTCTATCTGCTCTTGTTCATCACCTTCGGCGATCTCGTCTGCCCCGGCCAGATACCAGCCAGACAGGGTCTGGGCCAGTTTTTCCACCCCGATATTGTTGAGGGAGGAGAAGGCTTCTACCTGTATCTGCGGGCCCAGGTCGGCAATGGCCTGACGAACCTTGATGACCTGATTGTTGCGGGGACCCGGGCTTAGCTTGTCCGCTTTGGTCAGCAGCAGCATAACCGGCAGTTCACGGTGGGAGCTCCACTCCAGCATGTTCATGTCGGTATCTTTGAGCGGGTGACGTATGTCCATCAGGATCACCAGGCCTTTCAATGACTCACGACGCTGCAGGTATTCTGCCAGTGACTTTTGCCACTTGAGCTTCATTTCCAGCGGTACTTGTGCATAACCATAGCCCGGCAGATCGACCAGACGCTTGCCCGGTTCCAGTTCAAACAGGTTGATCAGCTGGGTGCGACCCGGGGTCTTACTGGTGCGAGCCAGGTTCTTGTGCTTGGTTAAGGTGTTCAATGCAGATGACTTACCGGCATTGGAACGGCCGGCAAACGCAATCTCGACACCCCCATCATTTGGCAGGTGACGGATGTCGGGTGCGCTGGTCACAAAATGCACCTTATTGAAATTTAGAGTTTGTGTATCCAACGTAAATTCCCCATAGAGATAGAGGGTTATAGAGTTACTTTTTTGTGAAATCGTGTAAAATGGCGTCGCTTAAACGCGTTTATTTTAACATGCCTTCAGCGGCATGGGATCTGGAAGCCTAATAACGAGAAGTTGGAACGCCATGAAGAACCTAGTCATTACTCTTGCTCTGATGGTTGGCGTAACGGGGATGGCACAAGCCAAGGGCGATGCCGCTGCGGGACAATCCAAGGCTGCCGTGTGTGCGGCTTGTCATGGACCGGACGGAAACAGCCTTGTCGATATGTACCCCAAGATTGCTGGTCAGCACGCATCATATATCAAAAAGCAATTAGTTGAACTGAAGGCTGCAGCTTCTGGCCAAATTGGTCGGGTTGCGCCCATTATGGGGCCTATGGCTCTCCCCCTGTCCGATCAGGACATGGAAGACCTCGCTGCCTACTTTTCCAGCCAGAAGGTAACACCGATTGCGGTGCCTGATGACGCTGTAGCAGCGGGTAAAGCGCTCTATATGGGTGGTGACATGAGCCGTGGTCTGGCTGCTTGTACCGCTTGTCATGGTCCACGGGGTTCGGGTGTCGAGCAGGCCAAATATCCGAGTCTGTCCGGCCAACATCCTGCTTATATCAAGGCCCAGCTCACCGCGTTTCGTGCAGCTGCCCGCGATAACGACCCGAACAGCATGATGCGGGACGTTGCCAAGAAGCTGACCGATCAGGATATAGAGGCCTTGTCCATATACGTGGCAGGTTTGCACTGATAGCGCATTATGATGCCCCCATTGATATTAACGAGGAGCTACCGGCTCCTCGTTTCTTTTTGGCCTTTAACTCCATTTGGCCAATTATTTCTCGCATTGTTGTAAGAGATCCCCCATTCATTGGTCTGGCCAGGGCTTAAACATTTTTCAATAATGTTGAGTAATTCATTAATTTCAATATGTTAAATGACAACAAGCGATTTATCTCCGTTTGAAAACGTTCTTGGTGGATTGAGTCATTTTATTAAGTTGATACAGTGGATGCATGGAGTGACCCACGGGGCGATTCACGACCGGGATGTTGTGAAGACAGGATGTCGATACGGCGGGATGCCACAGGAACAGGCTAGTGACAGGCAAGGGATTGAAATACCAGGATGGTGACTGCTCAGGAAGAGCGGGGCTGCGGGATGCAACCACCCCAGAGTGATGGCCGGAGGCCGTCTCCATGGGTTAAGCAAGCACACGCACATTCAGGAACGACCATTAAGGTCAGGACGACCATATACAAAGATATGATGCGCAGAGGTATTGCCACGGACAGGGTGATTTGCAGCCAGGGATGGGACTCGCATAAACATATCGAGGCAGCTTCGGCTGCCTTTTTTCTTTTGGGTCATTAACCCGATTAGCCATTCTGTGTCAAAATACCAGCAACATGCCCAGAGGATGCCGATCCTGCGGTGTTCAGACGCCAGAAATGGTCGGGTTGGTGCAGGATCCCGCTCTTGTTTCTGCTCCACTGTCCCCCGTGTCAGTATCCTCCCCGGATGGTTTCATCCCGGGAGCGGCTTCAATCCAGTTATTTGTCGGAGTCAGTCATTCATGTCGGCTAAACAACCCAATCGCAAGCCTACCGGTAAGCGCAAAGAATCAGATGCCAGTGCCCTGGAAGGCCGTGAGCGCAAACGCGCCGCCAAGCGTAAGGGCTTGAAGGCGGGTTCCCGCCAGCAGGCAGAACAGTCCAGCAACAAAAATGGCAAGCAGGCCAAGGATCCGCGTATCGGCTCCCGCAAGCCGGTCGCCCTGATAGTGGAAGAGAAGAGCGGCAAGCCTGTTGCGCCCAAGCCGGTGAAAGAGAAGAAGCTGGTGATGACGCCTGAGCAGGAGCTGGCCGCCATCGAGAATGATGATCGCCTGAACGATCTGCTGGATCGTCTCGATGCCGGCGAGACCCTGGAAGCGGCCGAGCAGACCTGGGTTGACCAGCGTGTCGATCGCTATCAGGAGCTGATGGATGAGCTTGGCATCATAGACAACGATGATGACGAAGACGACGACGATGGCTCCTTCGACGATGCCAGCTATGACGAGCCGAGCCAGCCAGCCTCCGAAGAGGAGCTGTGGGATCGTTTCACCCAGGTTGACTATCAGCCTGAGCCCAAGCCTGAGCCGAAGAAAAAGTGATGAGTGGATGGATGCTGGCCGCCCTGTTGGGCGGCCTGATTTTGCTGGGGCTGGCCGTGTATGCCGGTACCCTGCTGGCCCGACTCAAGCGCCAGCGTGATACGCAACGGCAGGCCATTGCGGCCCGCAATGAGCGCATTCTCGACAGCGTGCGAGTGATTGCCCATGCGGTGCGGGACGGTCAGTGCGACTATTCCGAAGGCGCCATCCGGCTGACCAATTTGCTGGATGCTTTGCAGATCAAGGGCGGCCGCGCCTTTGCCAGCGAATTTCCGGGTTTGTACGCTCTCTATGAGAAGGTGAAAGAGATGCCGACTCATGAGGCGAGACGTGCCCTCAAGCGTAATGAAGTGATGAAGATGGATCTCGAACGCAGTGGCTATGAGGCCGAGCTGGAGGCGCAGATCCTCAAGGATGTGGCCCAACTGAAGGATTTTCAGTTAAGCCGCTGAGCCGATAACAAAAAAGAGGAAGCAAGCGTGCAAGCAGAACAGATTGTGTGGGATCAGGCCCTGATCGAAAAATATAACTACAGCGGCCCGCGCTACACCTCCTATCCCACTGCGCTGGAGTTCAACGAGCGCTTCGGCTATCCGGACTTCGTCCACGCCGCAGGCCAGTATCCGGCGCGCAACCTGTCCCTCTACGTGCACATCCCCTTCTGTCACAAGCTCTGCTATTACTGCGGCTGCAACAAGGTGATCACCCGTCATCAGCACAAGGCCGATCAGTACCTCGACTATCTCGAGCAGGAGATCAAAGCGCAGGCCCCCCTGTTCAAACACCGGCTGGTGACCCAGTTGCACTGGGGCGGTGGCACGCCTACCTATCTGAACGAAGCCCAGACTCGCCGCTTGATGGCCATGTTGCGTGAGCACTTCCAGTTCGCGGATGAAGGCGAGATAAGCATCGAAGTTGACCCGCGCGAGATCGAACTCACCATGCTGGATGTGCTGCGCGAAGTGGGGTTTAACCGCATCAGCCTCGGCGTGCAGGACTTCAACAAGGCGGTGCAGGTCGCGGTCAATCGCGAGCAGGATAACGACTTCATCCGTGCGATGCTGGAGCGTGCTCGCGAACTGGGCTTTCGCTCGACCAACCTGGATCTCATCTACGGCCTGCCACACCAGAATCGCGATAGCTTCCACCACACCCTGGAAGAAGTACTCAAGACGGATCCGGCCCGCCTTTCCATCTTCAACTATGCCCATCTGCCGAGCCGTTTCGCCGCCCAGCACAAGCTGAAAGAGGAAGACATGCCAGCCCCCCGGGAGAAGCTGGCCATGCTGCAGGACACCATCGGCTTCCTCACCGGTCAGGGTTACCAGTTCATTGGCATGGATCACTTCGCCAAGCCTGATGACGAGCTGGCGGTGGCGCAGCGGGAAGGCAAGTTGCACCGCAACTTCCAGGGCTACACCACCCAGGGGGATTGTGATCTGCTGGGGCTGGGGGTCTCCTCCATCAGCATGATCGGCGATGCCTATTCCCAGAACCAAAAAGAGCTCAAAGCTTACTACGCTCAGGTTGAAGAGCTGGGCCATGCCCAGTGGAAGGGGTGCTCCCTCAATCAGGACGATCTGATCCGCCGCGAGGTGATCAAGCGCCTCATCTGTGACTTTCGCTTGAACTTCGCCGCCGTCGAGCAGGCCCATGGTCTGGTCTTCAAGGAGTACTTCGCCGACGATCTCAAGCTGTTGCAGACCTTTATCGACGACGGTCTGGTACGCATGACTGACGATGGGCTGGAAGTGGTCTCCACTGGTCAGCTGCTCATTCGCAACATCTGCATGTGTTTCGATGTCTACCTGCGCAACAAGGCGCGCCAGCAGCAGTTCTCCCGCGTGATCTGAACCGGCAGCCCTGCACTGAAGATAAAAAAACCGCCGTTTCAGGCTAATGCCGATCAGTTAAGGATCCATTGACCGATCCTTCTGATGTGTGAAAATCCGAAACCTGTTGATTGGTTTCGGATTTTTTATGCGTATCGCTCAAGCTCTCGACTTCCTACACGCCAGCAAGGCCGCTCAGTTTGAGTCACTCTCCGACCTCATTCCCAACGAGCTCATCACCACTCTGCTCGGCGAAGAGGGCGTTGCTACCCTGCGCCGTCGCCGTATGCCCATGGAGCCATCATCGGCATGGCCATCTTCCGCAACGTCCCCATGACTCAGCTGGTCAATCAGCTCGATATCCTCTTGCCCGGTGAGCGACCCTTTGTCGCCCCCAGCGCCTTCCTGCAAGCTCGCCAGAAGCTTGGCCACAAGAGCATCGAACGCCTGTTTCACGAGACCGCCTCGCGTTGGCGCTAGCAGGCCAATCACCCCGGCTGGGCCGGGCTGCAGTTGCTCGCCGTCGATGGCGTGATGTGGCGCACGCCTGATACCCCGGACAATGCCGCCGCGTTTGCCAAGCCCGGTACCCAGCATGGGGAGACCGCCTATCCACAGGTGCGCATGCTCTGCCAGATGGAGCTCACCAGTCACCTGCTTGTTCAGGCCGTCATGGAGAGCTGCGCCGTCAACGAGATGGTGTTGGCCGAACAGCTTGTCGCGCGCACGCCGGACCACTCGCTGACCCTGTTCGACAAGGGGTTTTACTCCCTCGGCCTGCTCCACGCTTGGCAGACCACTGGCAGCGAGCGCCACTGGCTGCTGCCACTCAAAAAGGGCACGCACGCAAGCTGGGGCGTCAGGATGCCCTGGTGCGTCTCAACACCAGTCCACAGGCGAGGAAGAAGTGGCCGCAACTGCCGGACACGCTAGAAGCCCGCTTGCTGACTCGCACTATCAACGGCAAAGAGCGGCAGGTGCTGACCTCGATGGTCGACCCGATGCGTTTCCCTGGCGCCGACATCGTCGAGCTCTACGGCCATCGCTGGGAAATCGAGTTGGGCTATCGGGAGATGAAGCACAGCCTGCAACAGCACCGGCTGACCCTGCGCAGCAAGAAGGCGGCGGGGATACGGCAAGAGCTGTGGGGTGTGTTGCTGGCGTACAACCTGCTGCGCAGCCAGATGGTGAAGATGGCGGCGAGCCTGAAGGGATACACGGCGAGTCAGCTGAGTTTTCACATGGCATCGGTCTACCTCATCCATGAGCTGAGCTGCATGCCGTATGTGTCGCCGGGGAATATCCCGGGACGCGTTGCGGAGCTGGAGAAACAGGCGGGCCAGTTTGTGTTGCCGGCCCGAAGGGAGCGAAGTTATCCCCGCTGCGTGAAGCCAAGGCCACAGAAGTATGGAGTTAAAAAACCAATAAAAACAATGCCAGTCAGGCTTAACTGACTGGCATTACCGTTTCAGGCGGTTTTTTTATGGGGTAAGCAAACGGTTCAAGGTTTAGCGACTGGCGGCGCGGGCGCTCAGCTCGGCTTTCTCGCTATCACTCAGGAAGGCGAGGGTCAGGCCGTTTTGCTGGGCGGTGCGGATCTCGCTGGCCGTCATGCCAGCGGCCGGGGCAGCCATTTCATATTCGTGGGGCAGGTCTATGCCTTCGACCGCCGGATCGTCGGTGTTGAGGCAGGCCAGCACACCGGCTGCCAGGAACTGGCGGATCGGGTGTTCGGTCAGGCTGGCGACCGTGGTGGTCTGGATATTGGAGGTGAGGCAGGATTCGATGCCGATACGGTGCTCCGCCAGGTAGACCATCAGGGCCGGATCCGCAATCGCCTTGACGCCGTGACCGATACGCTCGGCGCCCAGCTCGCGAATGGCTTGCCACATGCTTTCGGGGCCCGCCGCTTCGCCTGCATGTACTGTGACGCGCATGCCCGCATCACGGACCTTGCGAAAATGCTCGATGAACAGCTCGCCCGGGAAGCCCAGTTCGTCGCCGGCCAGATCGACGGCGACCAGTTTGTCGCGATAGGCCAGGCAGGCGTCCAGCTCCTTGCGGCACTGTTCGGTACCGAAGGTGCGGCTCATGATGCCGATGAGGTTGGTCTTGATGCCGAAGTCGCGGCTGCCGGCAGCCACGCCGTCTATGATGGCTTCCACCACACCTTGTGGGTGCAGCTTGTGTGCCATCGCCATGTAGGCCGGGCTGAAGCGCAGCTCGGCATAGTCGATGCCGGCGCGCAGCAGATCTTCCACGTTCTCGTAGGCGACCCGGCGGCAGGCATCGTAATCGGCCAGCACGGCCACCCCCCAGTCCAGCTTCTTCAGGAAGGCGACCAGACTCGGCTCGTTCTCGACAATTTGCACGTGAGGACGCAGCGCCTCCAGTTCATAGGCGGGCAGCGGGAGGTTGTGCTGACGTCCCAGCTCGAGGATGGTCTGCGGACGAATGTTGCCGTCCAGATGACGGTGCAGGTCGGTCAGGGGGAGAGATCTGTCAATCATGGTGGCGCCTTCTTCGAGTCGGGTTTGAAAGCCTGTCATTCTAGGCAGGGCTCTCAAAAAAGATACCCCGTTTGAAATCAAACGGGGTCTTATTGGTCAGTGATGTGCCAAGGCGTGATGGGAATCGTTTTTCCAGAGGACTCAGGAGAGGTCGAGCTCCTTCAGCTTGCGGGTCAGGGTGTTGCGACCCCAGCCGAGCAGGCGGGCGGCTTCCTGTTTGTGGCCATGGGTGTGATCCAGCGCCGTCTCCAGCATGATCCGCTCGAACTGGGGCAGGGCGTCGGCCAGGATGTCGGTCTCCCCCAGTGCCAGTTTGCTGGCGACCCAATCCTGCAACTGCTGCTGCCAGCCGCCGGACAGGGCTGGCTGGCCCGGTTCGGCCGTGCTGGTGATGGGGGTCAGCAGTTCGGCGGGTAGATCCCCTACCAGCACCTCCTGACCCGAGGCCATCACGGTCAGCCAGCGGCAAACGTTCTCCAGCTGGCGTACGTTGCCCGGCCAGGCGAGACGGCTGATGTAGGCCTGGGTATCCGGGTGCAGGCTCTTGCTCTCCACGCTCAGCTCCTTGGCCGCCCGTAACAAAAAGTGCTGGGCCAGTTGGGGTATGTCCTCGCGGCGCTCCTTGAGGGCCGGAATGTGGATGCGAATGACGTTGAGGCGGTGGAACAGATCCTCCCGGAATTCGCCGTCGGCGACCCGTTTCTCCAGATTCTGGTGGGTGGCGGCGATGATCCGCACGTCCACCTGCACCGGTTGATGGCCACCGACCCGGTAGAATTGGCCATCGGCCAGCACCCGTAACAAGCGGGTCTGCACATCCAGCGGCATATCGCCTATCTCGTCGAGAAACAGGGTGCCGCCGTCAGCCTGCTCGAAGCGGCCGTGACGGATGTTGTTGGCGCCGGTGAAAGCCCCTTTCTCATGGCCAAACAGCTCGGATTCGATGAGATCTTTCGGGATAGCCGCCATATTGAGGGCGATGAAGTGCTTGTGGGCACGCGGGCTGTGCTTGTGCAGCGCGTGGGCGACCAGCTCCTTGCCGGTGCCGCTCTGGCCGTTGATCAGCACAGAGATGCTGGAGCGCGACAGCCGGCCTATGGCGCGGAACACCTCCTGCATCGCCGGTGCCTCGCCGATGATTTCAGGGGTGGTGGCCGTCTCCTGCGGACGCGTCTTGCGCTTGGTACGCTGCTCTTTCAGGTGATTCTCGGCGCGGCGCACCAGAGTCACCGCCTCGTCTATGTCGAACGGTTTGGGCAGGTACTCGAAGGCGCCGCGCTGGTAGGCGTTGACCGCGCTGTCCAGATCCGAGTGGGCGGTCATGATGATGATGGGCAGATCGGCCTGGCGGCGGTGGATCTGCTCCAGCAGGCTGAGGCCGTCTATGCCTGGCATGCGGATATCGGAGATGATCACATCCGGCGAGCGCATCTCGAGCGAGCTCAGCAGGGCCTCGCCGTCGGCGAAGCTCTCGCACTCGAAGCCTTCGCTGCCGAGGGTGCGTTCCAGCACCCAGCGGATAGAACTGTCGTCATCGACGATCCACACTTTTGCTGTCATGACGTTCCCTTATTTGCGAAGCGGTAGAAAGAGGGTGAATTCGGTGTGACCCGGCCAGCTGATGCAGTCGATTCGCCCCTTGTGCTGATCGATCAGGTTCTGGGCGATGGAGAGGCCGAGCCCGGTGCCCCCCTCCTTGCCGGTGATCATGGGGTAAAAGAGGGTATCGCGGATGGCATCGGGGATGCCGGGGCCGTTGTCGATGATCTTGATCTCCGCTGCCAGCCGGTAGCGCTGGCCGTGGATGGTGATCTGGAAGGCGGTGCGGGTTTTGATGCGGATAAGGCCGGTCTGATCGCCCAGCGCTTCGGCGGCGTTGCGCACTATGTTGAGAAAGGCCTGTTGAAGCTGATCCGGCTCCATCTCGAATTCCGGAATGCTGGGGTCGTAATCCCGCTCGATACGTACCGAGGGTGGCAGTTCGAGCTCCACCAGACGGCGCACCTGCTCCAGCACTGAATGGACATTGTGCATCTGGTGGCGGCCGGGACGCTGGGGGCCGAGCAGTCGGTCGACCAGCACCCGCAGCCGGTCGGCCTGTTCGATGATGATACCGGTGTATTCACGCAAGGCCGGATCCGGCAGCTCTTTTTGCAGCAGCTGAGCCGCGCCACGCAGGCCGCCCAGCGGGTTCTTGATCTCGTGAGCCAGACCGCGCACCAGCTCCTTGGCGGCCTGTTGCTGGGCATGTTGTTGCAGCTCCTGGCTGATCTTTTTCTGTTGATCTATCTTGCGCAGCTCCACCACCATCAGCCGTTGTTCATGGTCGGCGAGCGGGCTCACGCTCATCTCCACCAGTCTGGGTTCGCCTTCAACCACCAGGGTCACTTCGCTGTCGGTGAAGCCCTGCCCCGAGGTGAGGCATTGCTTGAGGCGCTGCAAATCGAGGGAAATGTGTTCCAGCAGATGGGGCAGCTCGATCCCGATCAGCCGGCGCTGGCTGAGGGAGAGCAGTTGTTCGGCCGCCGGGTTGACGAACTGGATGCAGAGTCGCTCATCCATCAGGATGACGGCGGTCAGCAAGTTATCGAGCAGTATCTTGGCTTGATCCGGGCGGGCTGGCACAGGTTTCTCCCTAAAACGGTGCTATACACCAGTAATGCACCAGTATGGTGCATTTAGTCTACCCGTATCGATGCACAGGATCACCCCCTGTTGGGGCGGGGGGTCACTTTTGGTGCCGGATTGAGGCTGGCTCGGTGCAGGTAGAAGGTGACTACCTTGGATTCAGCAAGGATCGTACCGTCTTTGGCCAACAACTCGAGTTGGGCCTGGTGGGCACCGCGATCCAGGTTCTCGACCCGCACGGCCAAGCCATTTTTGACTACGGGCGCCGCCTTGCCATTCAGGAGCAAGCGTACGTCATACTGGGCCGGTGCTTTCGGACTGATCTGCCCCTGGAACACCACATTGCCCGTGTTGTCGCGCAGCGTGCTGCCCTGTTCTGGTGAGAGCAGTTCGATCACCAGCTTGACAGCTTCCTTCTCCTTCTTGGTATCGACGCCGGTCAGGCTGTTGAAGTTCTCCACCTGCACCGAGCGCGGCGAGTTGCCAATGAGAGGGGCAACCCGCAGATCCACTTCTTTGGCCTTCTGGCCGGGGGGAGGGGCATCCGTGAAGTGGGTGACGCCATTGCCATCGACCCAGGAGTAGACTCTGGTCGCATCAACGCCGAACGAGGTTAGCAGCATGAGGGTGAGTATCCCTATGCCGTGCTTGTTGTTCATCCATCTCTCCTTGACGGTAATTTGCTTAATCCTATCAGAGAAAAAACCCGCCAGATGGCGGGTTTTGTCACGATTAAGCAAGCTGACCGGATTTAAACGGGCAATCTGTTCCGATTTAGACGGAGTAGTACAGTTCGAACTCCAGCGGGTGCGGTGTCATGCGCACGCGGTCAACATCCTGTTGTTTCAGTTCCAGGTAAGAGTTGATGAAGTCATCGCTGAACACGCCGCCGCGGGTCAGGAACTCGCGATCGCTGTCCAGTGCGGCCAGCGCTTCGTCCAGAGAGCCGGCCACGGTCGGCACTTCAGCGGCCTCTTCCGGCGGCAGGTCATACAAGTTCTTGTCCATGGCATCGCCCGGATGGATCTTGTTGATGATGCCGTCCAGACCTGCCATCAGCTGTGCTGCGAACGCCAGGTACGGGTTGGCTGCCGGATCCGGGAAACGCACTTCGATACGACGAGCTTTCGGGCTCGGCACTACCGGAATACGGATGGAGGCAGAGCGGTTGCGGGCTGAGTAAGCCAGCATGACAGGGGCTTCATAACCCGGAACCAGACGCTTGTAGGAGTTGGTGGTCGGGTTGGCGAAGGCGTTGATGGCCTTGGCGTGCTTGATGATACCGCCGATGTAGTGCAGTGCCATCTCGGACAGACCGCCGTACAGGTCGCCGGCGAACAGGTTGACGCCGTTCTTGGCCAGGGACTGGTGGCAGTGCATGCCGGAGCCGTTGTCACCGAACATGGGCTTCGGCATGAAGGTGACGGTCTTGTTGTAGGCGTGGGCCACGTTGTGGATCACGTACTTCAGAACCTGTACTTCATCTGCTTTCAGCGTGAGGGTGTTGAAACGGGTCGCGATCTCGTTCTGACCGGCGGTCGCCACTTCGTGGTGGTGAGCTTCAACGACCTGGCCCATCTCTTCCAGCACCAGACACATGGCGGCGCGGATGTCCTGGGAGGAGTCAACCGGTGCAACCGGGAAGTAACCGCCTTTCACGAACGGACGGTGGCCCTTGTTGCCGTGATCGTACTCGGTACCCGAGTTCCAGGCGGCTTCTTCAGATTCGATTTTCACGAAGCTGTGGCCCATGGTGTTCGAGAAAGTGATGTTGTCGAACATGAAGAATTCCGGCTCCGGCCCGAACAGCACGGTGTCAGCGATGCCGCTGGCTTTCAGGAAATCTTCGGCACGCTTGGAGATGGAGCGCGGATCGCGGTCATAACCTTGCATGGTGGCCGGTTCCAGCACATCGCAGACGATGTTCAGGGTGGTCTCTTCGGTGAACGGATCCAGCTTGGCGGAGGCCGCATCCGGCATCAGCACCATGTCAGACTCGTTGATGCCCTTCCAGCCGCCGATGGAGGAGCCATCGAACATCTTGCCGTCTTCGAAGAAGTCTTCGTTGACCTGGTGGGAAGGGATGGATACGTGCTGCTCTTTACCTTTGGTGTCGGTAAAGCGCAGGTCAACAAACTTGACTTCGTGTTCCTGGATCAGGGCCAAAACGTTCTGGGCTGACATGCTAAGTAACCTCCGGTGTTAAAACTCTTAGGGTGAATGCGTCATCGCATTCACATAAGCCAGTATCGTGCCAAGTTTGTGACAGCTTGATTTCAGGGCATTTGCGACTATAACCCTGCCCCAAGACCCGCCATCTCAGCGCGTTACGCCTCAAAATAGTGCAACAGTGGATCGTTTTGGTGCACTAAAATGGTGCGCAGTATACGGTCAGCCCCCATCTAAGCAGGCTTTGAGCGGAAGGTCTATGATCCCGAACCCCTGTTATACGAGATTGCACTGTAATTCTGCTAGGCAGATCACAAAGGCGAGAGTACAATTAGCGCCCAATTTTACCCGGTGATTGAGGCGAGAATGTTAGAGAATTTACGCAATATTGCGATTATTGCGCACGTAGACCACGGCAAAACTACCCTGGTTGATAAGCTGCTGCAGCAGTCTGGAACCCTGGACCGTACCACTGATGGTCAAGAGCGTCTGATGGATTCCAACGACCTGGAAAAGGAACGTGGTATTACCATTCTCGCCAAGAACACCGCGATCCGCTGGAAAGACTACCGTATCAACATCGTTGATACCCCGGGTCACGCTGACTTCGGTGGTGAAGTAGAGCGTGTCATGTCCATGGTCGACTCGGTGCTGCTGCTGGTTGATGCCGTTGACGGCCCGATGCCGCAGACTCGTTTCGTGACCCAGAAAGCCTTCGCCCAGGGTCTGAAGCCGATCGTGGTCATCAACAAGATTGACCGTCCGGGTGCTCGTCCTGACTGGGTAATGGATCAGGTATTCGACCTGTTTGACAACCTGGGTGCGACCGATGAGCAACTGGACTTCAAAGTTGTTTACGCTTCAGCACTGAACGGTTGGGCCACCATGGACCAAGGCGTTGAGTCCGACAACATGGAACCCCTGTTCCAGGCCATCGTCGACAACGTCGAGCAGCCGAAGGGTGATCCTGTCGGTGCTTTCCAGATGCAAATCTCCCAGCTGGACTACAACTCCTACGTCGGCGTTATCGGTATCGGTCGTATCAGCCGTGGTCGCGTCAAGACCAACCAGCAAGTTACCGTCGTCGGTGCCGATGGCAAAACCCGTACTGGCAAGGTCGGTCAGGTGCTTGGCTACCTGGGTCTGTCCCGTACCGAAGTTGTTGACGCGCAAGCGGGCGACATCATCGCCATCACAGGTCTGGGCGAGCTGAAAATCTCCGACACCATCTGTGATAACGGTGCTGTTGAAGCCCTGCCGCCGCTCTCCGTTGACGAGCCGACCGTGAACATGACCTTCCAGGTCAATACCTCACCGTTCGCTGGTAAAGAAGGCAAGTTCGTGACCTCCCGCAACATCATGGAGCGTCTGAACCAGGAGCTGGTCCACAACGTGGCCCTGCGTGTGGAAGAGACCGAAGATCCGGACAAGTTCCGCGTATCCGGTCGTGGTGAACTGCACCTCTCCATCCTGATCGAAAACATGCGTCGCGAAGGTTACGAGCTGGCAGTATCCCGTCCGGAAGTTATCCTGCGCACCGTGGATGGCGTTCTGCACGAACCGTTCGAAACCGTGACTGTCGACGTGGAAGAGATTCACCAGGGTTCCGTGATGGAGCAACTCGGCCTGCGTAAGGGCGAGATGACCAACATGACCCCGGATGGCAAGGGCCGTGTCCGTCTTGACTTCATGATCCCGAGTCGTGGCCTGATCGGCTTCCAGACCGAGTTCCTGACCATGACGTCCGGTACCGGTCTGCTGTACCACACCTTCGACCATTACGGTCCGCACAAGGGTGGCAGCATCGGTGAGCGTCAGAACGGCGTGCTGATCTCCAATGCTACCGGCAAGGCGCTGACCTTCGCCCTGTTCGGTCTGCAAGACCGTGGTCGTCTGTTCATCGGTCACGCGACCGAAGTGTACGAAGGCCAGGTGATCGGTATTCACTCCCGTTCCAACGACCTGACAGTGAACTGCCTGAAGGGCAAGCAGCTGACCAACATGCGTGCCTCCGGTACCGATGAGGCCCAGGTGCTGACTCCGCCGATCCGCATGACCCTGGAACAGGCTCTCGAGTTCATCGACAACGATGAGCTGGTAGAGATCACGCCCAAGGCCATTCGCGTGCGTAAGAAACTGCTGACCGAGATGGATCGCAAGCGCGCCGGTCGTGCTTGATATCTGTTCATCGACAGACAGAGAGAGGCCTTATGGCCTCTTTTTTTATGGTCGCCCGGCGGAGCATCGCTGGTCAGTATGTCCGAACAGATCGCATCTATCCGGCCCATGGGTGGCCAAATGACCATGCAATCTGACACAATGCCAGCATGATGAAGACATTGGGAATCACGATGCAGCAGAAATTCAGTGGCCGTCTCGGTCATGCCCTCTCCTTTTTACGCCACGATGGTGGTCACTTCGCCCAGTTTGTCTGGGGCCGTTTCCAGCAGGACAGGCTGACCGTGACTGCTGGCTATCTGGCCTATGTCACTCTGCTCTCCCTGGTGCCCATGATTGCCGTGGTGTTCGGCATGATGTCCGCTTTTCCCGTGTTCCAGACCCTGAAGCAGGCGATAGAGCAGTTCGTCTATCACAACTTCGTGCCCACTGCGGGTGAAATGCTCAAGGAGTACATAGATGGCTTCGTGGCGAATGCCACCAATACCACTGCCGTCGGCATAGGTGCCCTGATCGTGGTGGCGCTGATGCTGATCTTGGCCATCGACAAGAATCTCAACTACATCTGGCGTTCGACCCAGGGCCGACCGCTGGCACAGGCGTTTGCCATGTACTGGATGATACTGACGCTGGGCCCAGTGCTCATAGGTGCCAGCATCGCCATCTCCTCTTACATCTTCTCGCTGCGGCTGTTTGGGGCGGAGAGCCTGTTTGGTATCGGCTACCTGCTGCTGGGGTGGTTACCGTTCCTCTTCTCTGTGCTCACCTTCCTGCTGGTGTATACGGTGGTGCCCAACTGCAAGGTGCGGCTGATACACGCCTTCATCGGTGCCTTGGTGGCCGCGATCCTGTTCGAGTTGGCCAAGCGCGGATTTGCCATCTACATCACGAACTTCCCCTCCTATCAGGCTATCTATGGCGCTCTCGCGACCATTCCGATCCTGTTTGTCTGGGTCTATCTCAGCTGGCTGGTGGTCTTGCTTGGTGCGGAAACTACCGCCTGTCTCGGTGAATATGAGCGGCCGGCTTCAGAAGAGTTAGCTTGAGCCTTGTTGTTGGCATCGGCGACCATGCTGTTTGTCTGGGCCTATGTGTATTGCCTCAGCTGGCTGGTGGTCTTGCTTGGCGCGGAAACTACCGCCTGCCTCGGTGAATATGAGCGGCCGGCTTCAGAAGAGCTGGCTTGAGCCATCGCCTTGCCCGCTGCTTTATTGATAGCATCGACGACCGCCCCCGTTAGCAAGACGGGGGCGGTCGTTCTGTTTTGAGAGGAGAGGGATGTGATTGCATTGATCCAGCGGGTTTCCGAGGCCAGCGTGACAGTGGAGGGGGTCATCACCGGCGCCATAGCCAATGGTCTGCTGGTGCTGCTCGGGGTGGAGCAGGGGGATGATGAGGCCAGTGCCGACAAGCTGCTGCACAAGGTGAGCGGCTACCGGGTTTTCAGTGACGAGAATGGCAAGATGAACCTCAATGTGAGCCAGGCTGGCGGCAGCCTGCTGGTCGTCTCCCAGTTCACCCTGGCGGCGGATACCAAAAAAGGCATGAGACCCGGCTTCTCCGGCGGCGCCCATCCAGCCGAGGCCGAGCGGCTATATGACTACTTCGTGGCGCAGGCAAAAGCCAGCGGCATGCCGACCGAGACCGGTCGTTTTGCCGCCGACATGAAGGTGGCACTGCTCAACGATGGCCCTGTGACCTTCTGGTTACAGGTCTGAGAGGGGGCGTCAGCCGCCATCACCGGGAGCCTCGTGTCTAGGCGACGTGGCGCGGAACTGTGTGCAGGATCACGTTGATGTAGCCGGGCACGGGGTGTGCCTGGGTGGGGCCAATCCACTCCTCGACCAACATGAGTGCCTGCTCCAGTTCCTTGTGGGTGCGTGGCAGCAGGTTGATGATGAGGGGACCGCGCAGACGGGCGGCCAGGGTCTGATAGAGGTGAGGCTGGAACAGCAGCAGGGGGTTGCCATCCTGGCTGAACAGGTCGAGCAGCGCGAAGTCATAGGTGTCGTCGTGGGCCAGCAGAAAGGCGAGGGCATCGGCGTGGTGCAGGTGCAACGCTCGGTCAGCGGGTTCCGTCGGGTGGCGGAAGAATGCCTGAAACAGGGTCAGCACCTCTTCATCCAGATCCACGCAGTCGTGCCGTGCCTCCGGCCAGCGAGCACCCAGATGGCGGGTCAGATCGCCACCACCCAATCCCAGCTCCAGCACCCGGCTTGCGGTGGCGGGCAGCAGGTCTGCGATGCACTGCTGATGGGGCAGGCAGAGGGCGGCAGGTGCGGCGAGTGACATGGCCGATTGCACCACGCCGTCGATCTCCAGCCAGCGGTGATGGGCATTTTCCAGAATGGAGAGGCGCCGTTCCGGCTTGGCGCTCAGGTGCAATAAGTGGTCGGCTTGGTACGCTTGCAGATTGAAGTCCATGAATTTGCACGGCAAGATGGTTTTCGACCAGTGTAACTCAAGGATAGAACTATGTACCGGGTGGTCACTCCCCAGACGGCAGCCGAGCGGGACACTTACTACCAGCTGGGCTGGGAGGCATTGGTGCGCAAGCCCTTCAATCTGTCCGTCGGCGCTAACTCAAGGATCGCTTTATGTACCGGGTAGTCACTCCTCAAACGGCAGCCGAGCTGGACGCTTACTACCAGCTGCGCTGGGAGGCATTGGTGCGCAAGCCCTTCAATCTGTCCGTCGGCGCTAACTCAAGGATCGCTTTATGTACCGGGTAGTCACTCCTCAAACGGCAGCCGAGCTGGACGCATACTACCAGCTGCGCTGGGAGGCATTGGTGCGCAAGCCCTTCAATCTGTCCATCGGCGCTAACTCAAGGATCGTTTTATGTACCGGGTAGTTACTCCTCAAACGGCAGCCGAGCTAGACGCTTACTACCAGCTGCGCTGGGAACTGCTGCGTAAACCCTTCAATCTGCCCGTTGGTTCCGAACGGGATGAATACGATACTGTCGCCATCCACCGCCTGATGCTGGCGCCTGACGGCACACCGATCGCCGTCGGCCGGCTGTTTGTCGGTGGCGACGAGGCCCAGATCCGCTTTATGGCGCTGCGCCCCGAGTTTCGCGGTCAGGGGCTGGGGGCTCGCATGGTGGCAGATCTCGAACAGCTGGCCCGTAGCGAGAAGGTGAAGCGGCTGGTGATGAACGCCCGCCAGGAGGCGGTGGAGTTTTATTGCAAGTGCGGCTTCCTCGAGGTGGGGGAAGGGCCCGTCTCTTTCGGCCGCATTCCGCACCGTCAGATGATCAAGTCCCTCAGCCCCTTGCAGACCATCCAGTACCGCCCCGAGTGGTGTCAGGATCTCACGACCCGCTGGGCGCGGGGCATTCCCATCAGCGAGAAGATGGGGGTACACATCACCCACTACGATGGCCAGACGTTCCATCTCAAGGCCAATCTGGCGGCCAACCTCAATGTGCACGACACCATGTTTGCCGGCAGCAGCTACAGCCAGTGCGTGCTGGCGGGCTGGGGCCTCATCTGGTTGCAGCTCAAGGAGGCGGGGCTGGTGGGGGATACTGTGCTGGCGGAGGGCAACATCAAGTATTACCGCCCGGTCAACGAGGAGCCGGAAGCACGGGTGGCCCGTGAAGGAATGCCCGCTGTGCTGGCGCCGCTCAAGGCGGGAGAGTCGGCCAAATTCAGCCTCAAGATCAAGCTGTTCAGTGGTGACAAGCTGGCAGCCGAGTTCCTCGGCCACTACGTGGTGCAGCCCATCAAACGACCCGGTCAGCAGACCTGACGCTTTTTCTCTCGCAAGATTGCAACAAGGCCTCATGATGAGGCCTTGTTCATTTTACGGCTCGCTGGCCGACGTGGGCGCGTTGGCGGGCTGTGCTGGTCGCCAGAGCGGGCTGTTGCGTCCCTGGGCCGGATAGCGTACCCCTACCTCCCAGCCACAGGATGCCTGCTTGGCCGGGAACTCCCAGCTCAGCTCAGGAGCATCGAGCGGGCCGCGCCAGTGGCTCAGCAGCTCGGCGCAGCGCTGGCCATTCAGGGCGCCGAAATCCAGCTGCCACTGTTCATTGACCAGATCTATGCCTCCCTGCAGGGCGAGCAGGTGAGTGATGGTGGAGGCGCCGGCCTGCTCTATTTGCAACTTGCCCTGCGCCACCTTGCCCTGCAGTTTGATGTGGTAGAAGGGCGTGTCGCCCCCCTGCATGGCCTGCCACAGCTGAGCCGGGGTGAGGGTGGGCGGGGTGGTGCCCTTGAACCACTCCTCCAGCAGGGGATCTATCTGCACCTTGTCCCAGAAGGGGTCGCTGGCATCGAGGGCAAAGCTCCCCTGCAGGGTGCTGCGCCACTCACCTGGTGTGTTGCCGTGCCGGGCTTGCAGGTCGGCGCTCAGATCGGCCTTGCCGGCGAAGGAGATGGGGGAGTGCAGCAGTTTGCTCCACTGCACCAGATCCAGCTTCTCCCCCTTGAGCTGCAACCGGCTGGTCTGGCCCGGCTCCTTGCCCCACTGGCCACTCAGGCTGAGGGATCCTTCGTCGGGCAGCGAGCTGGTCAGCTTGTTGAGTCGCCAGGCGCTGGGGGTCAGTTCGCCATCCAGCGTGCCGTTGCGGGCACTGAGGCCATCCCACACCAGTTCGAACCACTGGCTCTCAATCCTGGCCCGGCCGAGCAGGGACACGGGCTGCTGGCCCCGCAGGCCGAGGTCGGTCAGATAGAACTGCCAGCCGGTCAGCGATAGCGGCAGGGCATCGTCGAACGAGAGCACCTTGAGCTTGTCGAATGCCAGCTTGCGGATGTCGATCTGCGGTGGCTGCCAACTTTGCCAATCCTGCCACCACCCCTGTGGCAGGCTGATGTCCATGCCGCTCAGGGCCATGTCTTTGAGGGTCAGCTTCTGCTGTTGGGTATCCAGTGCCAGCGCCAGATTGAATTCGCCTTCGTAGGCCTTGCCCTGCACCTCGGCGTCGATCTGCTGGGGCGAGAAGGAGACCCGTCCCTTGAGATCTTCCAGCTGGAACAGGCCGCGGCCGAGATCGCCGAGGGCGCCAGAGAAGTAGCCGGTCGGCGTGCTGCCGGCCTGCCAGCTGAAGGCGGCGAGCTGGCCGTTGAAGTTGTTGAGGGAGATCTCCTGTTCGATGGCGCTGATGCTCACATCACGCACCTGTCCCACGTCCAGGCTGATGTGGCGCAGCGGCAGCTCCTTGTGTCCCACTTTTCCCCACTCGATCCGCATGCCCTGCGCCTTCAGATTGCTCAGCCGCAGGCTGCGGGCGGGCCAGTCCAGGGTCATGCCGGTTTCCAGCAGGCCCTCGAACAGGTTGGCGGTCAGCTTGCCGGTGCTCAGCACCTGGCCTTCCAGCCTGCCCTTGAGATTGAGGCGGGAGAGGGCAAAGGTGGGGGTTGTCAGCTCATTGATGTTGAGGCTCAGGTTGGCCTGGGGTGGCCGCACCGGATTGAGTAACTGCCAGTCGTTGAGGGTGGCGTTGAGGCCGCTCAGGGTCAGTTCGTCACTTTGCAGGCTGAGCCGATCGATAGTGCTGTCGCGGATGGTGAGGGAGTGCAGCGGCAGGTTCGGCAGCTGGTTGGGCAGAGGCAGCCTGATGACGGGGCGGATCAGGTCGAGATGGGCGATGCGCACATCCCGGCTCAGCCAGTCGATGCTCTCTATCTCCAGATAGAGCTTGTCGAGGGTGACGGCGTCGCCATAGCTCACCTGCTCGGCCAGCAGGGTATAAGGGTGGAGCGGGTTGAACACCAGCCGTCCTATGGTGACGGGCACACCTGTCTGCTGGCTGATCCAGCTGGCAATGGGGTCCTTGGCCCGCTCTGCATCGAACAGGCCGAGGGCGACCCAGACAAACAGCAGCAGGAAGGCGAAGGGGTAGAGCAGGCCGCGTAACCAGGAATTCATGGGTCCTTTCCTCCTGTTTTAGGATGGTTGTCAGGCGTTGGAGTGGTGATCTCGCAGACCCAGCCAGCGGCGGATCAAGGGGTCTACGTGGGATCTGTGTCTGTCCATCAGGCAATGTGCCCATCTTCTGCATTTGCCTTGGTCAGGCATTGGAATAGTGATCCCGTAAACCGAGCCAGTGGCGGATCAAGGGGTCTACGTGGGATCCGTGTCTGTCCATCAGGCAATGTGCCCATCCTCTGCATTTGCCTTGGTCAGGCATTGGAATAGTGATCCCGTAAACCGAGCCAGCGGCGGATCAAGGGGTCCACGTGAGAGCCGTGTCTGTCCATCAGGAAGCGCGCCATCTTCTGCACTTGCGGGATGAGCGACTGGTCGCGCACCAGGTCGGCGATCTTGAGATCGGCCAACCCGGTCTGGCGGGTGCCGAGCAGTTCCCCCGGGCCGCGCAGCTCGAGATCGCGCTGGGCGATCAGGAAGCCGTCATTGGTCTCCCGCAATACCCCGAGCCGGCTCTGGGCCGTCTTCGACAAGGGTGCATGATAAAGCAGCACGCAGTGGGAGGCCACAGAGCCGCGCCCGACCCGGCCACGCAGCTGGTGCAGCTGGGCCAGCCCGAGCCGCTCAGGGTTTTCGATGATCATCAGGCTGGCGTTGGGCACGTCCACCCCCACCTCGATGACGGTGGTGGCGACCAGTAACTGCAGTATGCCCGCCTTGAACTCCTCCATTACCCGCTGCTTCTCGATAGGGCGCATCCGGCCGTGTACCAGCCCGATATGCAGGCCGGGCAGCTGGTTTTGCAGCTCGGCGGCAGTATCCTCGGCGGCCTGGCACTCCAGCACCTCGGACTCTTCGATCAGGGTACAGACCCAGTATGCCTGCTTGCCCTCTTCACAGGCCAGCTTGACCCGATCTATCACATCCTGGCGACGGCTGTCCGGCAGGGCGACCGTGGTGATGGGGGTGCGGCCAGGTGGCAGCTCGTCGATGATGGAGGTGTCGAGATCGGCATAGGCGGTCATTGCCAGGGTGCGGGGAATGGGGGTGGCAGTCATGATGAGCTGATGGGGATGGACGCCCTCCCGCTCCCCTTTCTCGCGCAGGGCGAGGCGCTGGTGCACCCCGAATCTGTGCTGTTCATCGATGATGACCAGGGCCAGGCGCTGGAACACCACCTGCTCCTGGAAGATGGCGTGGGTGCCCACCACCATCTTGACGCTGCCATCGGCAATGGCGGCGAGCTGAGCTTCTCGCGCCTTGCCCTTCTGCTTGCCTGCCAGCCAGCCGACCCCGATGCCGAGCGGTGCCAGCCAGTTGCCGAAGTTGATGGCGTGTTGCTCGGCCAGCAGCTCGGTCGGTGCCATCAGCCCCACCTGGCAGCCGTTGCCGATGGCTTGCAGCGCCGCCAATGCTGCGACCAGCGTCTTGCCTGAACCCACGTCGCCCTGTACCAGCCGCATCATGGGGTAGCTGCGTTGCAGGTCCTGGCCGATTTCCGCCACCACCCGGTTCTGGGCACCGGTGGGCGTGAATGGCAGGGCGCCGAGCAGTTGTTCGACCAGCGCTGGCGCCGGTTTGAGGACTCGAGCCAGCTGGGTTTGCGCCTGGGCGCGGACTTTCAGTACCGAGAGGTTGTGGGCCAGCAGCTCTTCCAGCACCAGTCGCTGCTGCGCCGGATGCTGGCCGCTTTCGAGCAGCGCCAGCGCCACCGAGGGGGGCGGGCGATGGAGCAGACGCAGGGCGGCGGCCAGTTCGATCTGCTGGGGATAGAGCCCGGCGGGCAGCAGCTCTTCCACGCCATAGAGGTCGAGTTGAGCCAGCGCCTGATCGGTGAGGTTGCGCAGGGTGAGCTGGCGCAGCCCTTCGGTAGTCGGGTAGACGGGGGTGAGCGCCTCTTCAGTCTGGCCCGCCTGCTCCTCGCCGAGCAGCTTGTACTCAGGGTGGGCCATCTCCAGCCCGTATTTGCCGGGGCGCACCTCGCCGAAGCAGCGGATCAAGCGGCCCTGGCCCAGGCTGTTTTTCTGGGCGGCGGTGAAGTTGAAGAAGCGCAGGGTGAGGGTGCCGGTGCCGTCGCTGATGCGGCAGACCAGCATGCGGCGACGCCCCATCACCAGCTGGGTATCCTGGATTTCGCCCTCGACGGCGCCGTGCAGCCCGGGTGGCAGATCGCCAATGGGCCACACCTGGGTACGGTCCTCGTAGCGCAGGGGGAGGTGGAACAGCAGATCCTGTACCGTCGCCAGCCCCAGTCGCTCGAGTTTCTCCTGCATCTTGCTGCCGACGCCCTTGAGGCTGTCGAGGGAGATTTTATCCAATTTCATCAATTAGATGCCCGAAAACACTGTAAATATGTCCAGATGATAGGGGGTGTTGATGGCTCGATGCAAGCCGCGTTGCAGTGAGCAGGGCGGTTGGGCGGCTGCAAAAAGGCAGTGGCCATATGTGACAAAGGCCTGCCGAAAAACGGGAGGCCTTTTTTGTCGCGGCTTGCGGGCGGGATGCGCCCCGGCGTCAGATGATGCGTTTGAGCAGGATATGAGCCTTGACCCTGTGGATCCGGGCCAGCAGCTTGCGCACCTGTTCCGGGTAGTCCTTGATCTGCTCAATCTGATCGAAGTGGCTGATCCGCTTGGTGTTGGAGAGTATGTTCTCCCGCTCCCCATTGAACTGGGCGCGGAGGTGATGGCGACGATCGTACACCAGCAGGCCGTTCTCCAGATCCAGCGCCCAGGCACGGGGGTTGAGGTTGCTGCCGGTGAGCAGCGCCCACTCGTCATCCACGAAGATCCCCTTGAGGTGGTAGGAGTTGCGCTCGCAGCACCACAACATCAGGTTGAGACGGCCTGCATCGATGTGATGCTGGTTGCGCTCGGCAAACTTGCGCAGATTGGTCTCGTACAGATAGGGCAGGCCGCCTATGGTGGTGAACCTCTCCTCCGGTGGGATGAAGAAGTCGTTGGCCGTCTTGTCGCCCACCACTATGCTCACCTTGCAACCGCGTTTGAGCAGGGCTTCGATGTCCTTGTTCAACTCCTTGGGCGGGTTGAAATAGGGGGTGCAGATGAAGATCTCCCGCTCGGTGGCACGCACCAGGGTTCGAATCATCTTGTTGAGCTGATTGCCCCGCTTGCCAAGCCCTGTCATCGGGGTGATGGCGATCTCCTGGCTGTTGACCGGCATGCTCTCGAAGCGGTACTGGCCCACTCGCAGGCTGTGTTTGAAGCGGCGGATCGGCCCCTTCAGCTGCTTGGCAGTGTGAATGTCGGTGCGATCGAGTCGCTGCACTGCTTCGCTCTTGAGGAAGAGATCGTCCACATAGTTGACCATGCAGCAGGTCAGCTCCGGGCTGGTGATCTGGTGATAACGGTCGAAACGGTAGCGATCCTGCTGATGCAGGTAGATGTCGTTGAGGCTGGCACCCGAGTAGAGCAGGGTGTCATCGAAGATAAAGCCCTTGAGGTGCAACACACCGAGCAGCTCGCGCCCCTTCACCGGCACGCCGTAGATGGCGATCTGGTGCTCGTGACGGGCAGCCATGTCCTGATACATCAGGTGGTTGCCCCCTTGCTCGCCCTTGCCGATCAGACCGCGCTGGGCACGGTGGAAGTCGACGAAGAGCTTGATGTCCAGAGCCGGATTGCGCTGCTTGGCGGCGTAGAGGGCGGACAGTATCTCCCGTCCCGCTTCGTCATCTTGCAGGTAGAGGGCCACCAGATAGATGCGGCGTGTCGCGCTGGCGATGAGCGAAAGGATCCGGCTCTTGAAGTCCCTGGCGCTATTGAGCACCTGAAACTGATCTGCGGCGACGGCGATCTGGGGCAGACGAGCCAACAGTTGTCGATAATGTGCCGATGAATGCATAGAGAAACCTGAAATCACTGCGTTAAGCGTTCCACTCGGAGCGATGGATAGGCGATTCTAGCAACCTCGACCTGTTAGCCAAAGAAAGAATCGTCATAAAGATGAAAAAGGCCTCACATCGGAGGCCTTTTTGACTGCGGTTATGTTCAAAGGAAGCTGTAGATGATCATCGCCATGACGCCGCCCGTGGTGCCTATGATGGTCTCCATCACTGTCCAGGTCTGCAGGGTCTGCTTCTCGGAGAGGCCAAGATAGCGGTTGGCCAGCCAGAAGCCGGAGTCGTTGACGTGGGAGAGGACGATGGCCCCGCCACCGATGGCGATGGTCACGGCAGCCAGCTGGGCACCGTTAAGCCCGAGCGGCTCCAGCATCGGCAGCACCAGACCGCAGGCGGTCAGCATGGCGACCGTAGCGGAACCCTGAATGACCCGCACCGCGGCCGCCAGGATAAAGGCCAGCGCGACGATGGGCAGGCCGGAATCTGCCAGCATGTTGCCGAGGGCGGCACCCACCCCGGAATCAACCAGAACCTGCTTGAACACGCCACCGGCGCCGGTCACCAGTATGATGACGCCGGCTGGTTGGATGGCGCTGTTGCAGACGCTCATCACCTCGTCACGGGACATGCCGCGACGCACCCCCAGCAGGTAGAAGGCGGCCAGACAGGCGACCATGATGGCAGTGAAGGGATGACCTATGAACTCCAGCCAGTTGTGCAGGGTGGATCCCGCCTCGACGAAGCGGCCGACGATGGTCTTGAGGCCTATCAGCAGCAGCGGCAGCCCGATCAGGCCCATGGCCAGCCCGAACGAGGGCAGGGTCTTGCAGTCGTCGTGGGCACTGTTCTGGGCATCGGCGGGCAGCGGCACATCCACCACCTTGCTGATCAGTTCCCCGAACAGCGGTCCCGCCAGGATCAGGGCTGGTACGGCGGCGATCAGACCGAACAGTATCATGTAGCCAAAATCGGCCCCCAGCTGAGAAGCCACCAGAATGGGGCCCGGCGCCGGAATAAGGAACGCCTGGCAGGTTGCGATGCCTGCCAGCAGCGCTATGCCTATCTTCACCACGCTGCCGCCGCCACGGCGGACGATGGCAAAGGCCACCCCGATCAGCAGCACCACGGCCACGTCGAAGAAGAGCGGAAGGGCGCAGATGAAGCCGGTCAGTGACATGGCCCAGTTGGCGCGCTTGACGCCAAAGGTACCGAGCAGGGTATGGGCCACCCGGTCGAGGGCGCCGGTGACTTCCATCACCTTGCCGAACATGGCGCCCAGCGCCACCACCACGGCCACGAAACCCAGGGTACCGCCCATCCCTTTCTGGATGGTGTTGGCGATCTCGGCCGGGTTCATGCCGGCGGCGAGGCCAGCCACCATGGAGACCAGAATGAGGGAGACGACCGCGTGCAGGCGGGCCTTCATCACCAGAAAGAGCAGCAGCACTATGGAGCCGGCGGCCGTCATGATCAGGGATAGGTCAGACATTGTTGTGCGTTCCTTGTTCCAGATTCAGTATCGACACCCTGCCGATCCGTTGGCAGACCATATCTTTATGATTTATTTAGATTTATGGTCAGGGCTCAAGCTCGCTTGCCCAGGTGACTGTGAGTTCGCTCAGTCTGTGGCAGACTTCACATTTCTTGTTGTTACCGGTAACATGTTACCGGTAACGTGATAAGTTAGAACCCATCAGCAGCACGATTTTTGAAAAATGGGATAGAGGTCAAACAATGGCGGGCAAGAGCATTATTGTGATGGGTGTGTGTGGTAGCGGCAAGTCCAGCGTTGGCCTCAAGGTGGCCCAGGCACTGGGGGCCAAGTTCATCGATGGTGATGATCTGCATCCCAAGGCCAACATCCAGAAGATGGCTGGCGGCAAGCCCCTCAACGACGAGGATCGAGCCCCCTGGCTGGAGCGGATCCGCGACGCGGCTTACAGCCTGGAGCAGAAGAACGAGGTGGGCGTCATCGTCTGCTCGGCCCTCAAGAAGCAGTACCGTGACCAGATCCGCGAGGGCAATGACTCAGTGCATTTCCTGTTTCTGGATGGTGATCAGCCGCTGATCCTCGAACGGATGCGGGCACGGAAGGGCCATTTCATGCGGGAAAGCATGGTACAAAGTCAGTTCGATACCCTGGAGCGCCCGGATGGCGAGGCCGGTGTATTCCACATCGACATAGACGGCACCTTCGAACAGGTGGTTGATCGGGCCGTCACAGCATTGGAGCAAGCCCAATGATCCATCAGGTAATTTCCGACGTCACCGCCCGCATTCGCGAGCGCAGTGCCGCCCGTCGCCAGGTTTTTCTGGCCCGTATCCAGCGTCAGGCCGAGCAGGGCAAGACCCGTGCCGCGCTGGCCTGTGGCAACCTGGCGCACGCCGTGGCCGCCTGCAGCAGTGACGAGAAGGGTCGCATCCTCGACATGACTCGCGCCAACGTCGGCATCGTCACTGCCTACAACGACATGCTGAGCGCCCATCAGCCCTATCAGGGTTACCCGGACATCATCAAGGCGGCACTGGCCGAACTGGGCCACAGCGCCCAGGTGGCGGGTGGCGTACCGGCCATGTGTGATGGTGTGACTCAGGGTCAGCCGGGGATGGACATGTCTTTGTTTTCCCGCGATCTCATCGCCCAGGCGACCGCGCTGTCGCTCTCTCACAACACCTTCGACGCCACCCTGCTGCTCGGCATCTGCGACAAGATAGCCCCGGGCCAGATCATGGGGGCGCTCTCCCACGCGCACCTGCCCACCGCCTTCGTACCGGCGGGCCCCATGGCCAGCGGCATCAGCAATGATGACAAGGTGAAGGTGCGTCAGCAGTACGCCGCCGGTCAACTGGGCCGCGACGCCCTGCTGGAGATGGAGTGCGGTGCCTACCATGCACCGGGCACCTGTACCTTCTATGGCACCGCCAACACCAACCAGCTGGTGTTCGAGGCCATGGGCCTGATGCTGCCGGGCTCCGCCTTCGTCCATCCTCACAGCGAGTTGCGCCACGCTCTCACCGAAGAGGCTGCCCGCCGCATCAGCGCCATGATCCCGGGCTCTCCCGCCTACCGCCCCTTGAGCGAGGTGCTGGACGAGCGCGCCCTGGTCAATGGTCTGGTGGCCCTGCTCGCCTCTGGCGGCAGCACCAACCACAGCATCCACATGGTAGCGTTGGCACGGGCCGCCGGGCTGCACCTGACCTGGGACGACATCAGCGATCTCTCGGATGTGGTGCCGCTGCTGGTGCGCATGTACCCGAACGGCCCGGCCGATGTGAACGCCTTCGAACAGGCGGGCGGTGTGCCCGGCCTGATGCGCCGTCTGGCGCAAGAGGGGCTGATCCACATGGATGCCACTCCGGTCTTTGGCGAGATGCAGGATTACCTCAGCCGTCCGGTGTTGGTCGATGGCAAGCTGGTGTGGCAGCCGGTGGGCGAAAGCAGCGATGCGAGCGTGCTCTCACCCTCTGGCAGCGTATTCCAGGCCACCGGCGGCACCAAGCTGCTGGCGGGCAATCTGGGTCGCGCCGTGGTCAAGGTCTCTGCCGTCGCCCCCGAGTATCGGGTGATTGAAGCCCCGGCCCGGGTTTTCTCCTCCCAGCATGCGGTGGAAGCTGCCTACAAGGCGGGTGATCTCAATCAGGACGCCGTTATCGTGGTGCGTCACAATGGCCCGGCAGCCAACGGCATGCCGGAGCTGCACAAGCTGATGCCGGTGCTCGGCAACCTGCAGAAGGCGGGTCACAAGGTAGCGCTGGTCACCGATGGCCGTCTCTCCGGCGCCTCCGGCAAGATCCCGGCCGCCATCCACGTCACCCCGGAAGCGCTGCACGGCGGGGCCATCGGCCTGCTAAAAGATGGCGATCTGTTACGGGTGGATGCGGTGACTGGCCGCCTCGACTGCCTGACCGATTTGAGTGGCCGCACCCAGGCCGAGATTGACCTCACTCTGGAACAAGAGGGGTGGGGCCGTGAACTGTTCAGCGTGATGCGTCGCGCGGTATCGAGCGCCGAGTGCGGCGCCACCATCTTTGATTAAGGAAGAGTTATGCAGAACTGGAAAGTGACCCCTGCCGAGGTGTTTGCCGCCTCTCCGCTGGTGCCCGTGATGGTCATAAGCGACTTGGAGCAGGCCCTGCCGATGGCCAAGGCGCTGCAGGGTGGCGGCATCTCGGTGTTCGAAATCACCCTGCGCACCCCGGTGGCGCTTGATGCCATCGCCCTCATCGCCAAGGCGATGCCGGACGCCATGGTCGGTGCCGGTACCGTGCTCAACTGCGCGCAGTTTGACGCAGCCGTCGCTGCCGGTGCCCGCTTCGTCATCTCCCCGGGCATGACTCCGGCGCTGCTGGCCCACGCGGCCAAGAGTAGCGCGCCGCTGATCCCGGGTGTTGCCACGCCTTCCGAGGTGATGCAGGCGCTGGAAGCGGGCTACGACCACCTGAAGTTCTTCCCGGCTGAAGCGAACGGCGGCACCAAGGCGCTCTCCGCCATTGCCGCTCCGCTGCCCCAGGTGAAGTTCTGCCCCACCGGCGGTATCGGCCCGAAAAACGTGGCCGACTATCTGGCGCTCAAGTGCGTGGCCACTGTTGGCGGCTCCTGGATGCTGCCGGCCGAGGCGGTCAAGAGCGGCAACTGGGAAGAGGTGACCCGCCTCTCCCGCGAAGCGGTTGAAATGGTTAAACGCTAAGCATCAGTTGTGCAGAAAAACCAGACAGGCCACCCTCGGGTGGCCTGTTCTGTTATCGGGATAAATGGGAAAAAGGCGCCTGCGGGCGGCCAGCAGTGTGTCCGGGTCGGATGATGCCGCTTGCCGCCGCTCGGGAAGAGGTTAACTCAGGCTTTCCCCCTCATAGAGGGAGAAACCTATATCCTTGCGGGTGTCGGGCAGGGGCTGGCCGCTGAGGCGAGCCAGCAGCATGGTCGCCGCTTCGCGGCCGATCGCTTCCCGCGGGGTGGCGATACTGGCCAGCTTGGGGGTCATGGCGTGGCCAATGTCGAGGGCATTGCACCCGGCAATGGCGATCTGCTGGGGCACAGGGATCCACTTGGCCTGACATTGCAGCAGGGCGCCCACCGCCAGGTCGTCATTGGTACAGAAGAGACCGTCGAGGTCGGGATAGCGCACCAGCGCCTGATCCAGCAGCTGGCCACCCAGGGTGAAGCTGGAAGATTGCTCGGTTAGCAGATGCTGGCCGGTGAGGCCGACGTCGGTCATCGCCTGATAGTAACCCTCCATCCGCAGCTGGGTGCGCACGTCGAGCCGCGCGCCGAGATAGACCACCTTGCGTCGGCCCCGGCGCAGCATCTCTGTTACCATGGCCCGGGCGGCGGCCCGATGATCCATGCCGACCACCATGTCGATGGGGGCTTGCGGCAGATCCATGGTTTCCACTACCGGAATGCCGGCGGTGGCGATCATCTTGCGGGTGCGCTCGGTGTGCTGGCTGTCGGAGAGGATAAGGCCATCCACGTGGTAGGAGAGCAGGGATGCGACCTGCTCCTCTTCCCGTTCCGGGCTGTAGCCGTAGTGAGCGAGCAGGGTCTGGTAGCCGGCAGGCCGGGTCACTGACTCAATGCCGTGCACCACGGCGGAAAAGACCTGGTTGGAGAGCGAGGGGATCAGGATGCCGATCGCCCTGCTGGTGGCGTTGGAAAGAATGTCCGGTGCCCGGTTGGGGATGTAGCCCTGTTCCTCCACCGCGGCGGCGATCCGCTCACGGGTGCCCTCGGCCACGGCCTGTGGATCGCGCAGGTAGCGGCTGACGGTCATCTTGGTGACCCCGGTCAGGTTGGCTATGTCCTGCAGGGTAGGGCGGCGCTTTCGGGTATCGTTCATCTCGGGATCCGGCAAAAATGTTACAGGTAACATTACCGTTTTTGTTTAACAAAGTCAGCATATGACGCCATCGGCAGGAGACTATTCGCATGATCAAGGGCAAGTGCTTCGAGGGGATGCGTTTCGAGCAGCAGGATGTGGCGGGAGAGTGTTTCACGGAGTGCCGCTTTATCGACTGCAACTTCTCCTGGTTGGATTTGAGCGAGAGCCGCTTCGTCGACTGCAGCTTCTACGAGCGGGAGCGCGAGCTGGGCTGCCAGCTGCAGGGCTGCGATCTGCGGGAGGCCAGTTTCCTTCGCTGTGATTTGACCCTGGCGGATCTTGGCCGCAGCCAGTGTCTGGGGCTGGAGATGCGTGACTGCCAGGCCATGGGCATCAACTTTGCCCGAGCCTGCTTCGCCAACCAGATCACCATCAAGAGCTACTTCTGCGAAGCGCATCTTACGGGCAATAACTTCAGCTACGCCAACTTCGATGGCTGTGTGCTGGAGCGCTGCGAGCTGACCGGCAATCGCTGGCAGGGAGCCAGCCTGCTGGGTGCTTCGCTGGCCGGCTCCGACCTGAGCGGCTCAGCGTTTGGCCAGATAGAGTGGACCAGTTTCAACCTGCAGGGCTGCGATTTGCGCCAGTGCGACCTGCCCGGGCTGGATCTGCGTCGGGTCAATCTGGACGGGGTGCAGATCAATGAAGAGCAGCAGCAGGGGTTGCTCGAACAACTCGGCCTCATCGTCTTCCCCTGATCCCAGCAGGCGAAAACGGGGTAAATTTCCGTCATTCGATGCCGCTGACAGGGCCGTCGGCGACGATCAAAAAAGCCTGCGTCATGCAGGCTTGTGGTCATCGAGTGTACGGGGTCAGCGTTTGGCTAGCCACTTGGTCGGGTTGATGGCTTCACCCTGATAGCGGATCTCGAAATAGAGGCCGGATCTGTCCTGGCCGCCACTGTCGCCGACCAGTGCCACGGGTTCGCCCTGTTCCACGCTCTGACCCACCTGACGCAGCAGCGACTGATTGTGACCGTAGAGGCTCATGTAGCCACGGCCGTGGTCGATCACCAGCAGCATGCCGAAGCCATCCAGCCAGTCGGCGTAAACCACCTGGCCCGGTGCGACCGCCTTGACCTGGGTCCCTTCGCTGGCCCCGATCAGGGTGCCTTTCCACTTGAGCTCTGCGGTGCGGGGTGAGCCGTAGGAGATGAGGATCGGCCCCTGCACCGGCCAGCGCAGGCTGCCGTTGGTGCTGAGACCGCCGTAGCCGCCACTGCTTGGCTTGCTGCTCCGCGCGGCGGCTTGCTGCTCCGCGACCCTGTTCTGTTGTTCGGTGACTTTCTGCTGTTGGGCTGCGAGCCGTTGCTGCTCGCCGACTTTCTGCTGCTGCGCCGCGATCCGCTGTTGTTCGGCAATCCGCTTCTGCTCGGCGGCCAGGCGCTGTGCCTCCAGACGGCGCTGGCGCTCCTGCTCGGCCTTCAGCTTGGCCAGCCGCTCCCGCTCGGCCCGTTCACGGCGCTCCTGCTCTTCCCGCTGGCGACGCAGCTCTTCCAACCGGGCCTTCAGGGCTTTCTCTGCCTTGACCAGCTTGGTCAGCTTTTGTTCGTCGTTTTGTACCGATTGCTGCAGCTGGTTGCGTACTTTGGCGCGGCTCTGTTGACTGGCAAGCAGGGCCTGATGGTGCTCCTGCTGTTCGCTTAGCAGGGCTTGCAGCTTGCTCTCGGTCTCTTTGGTGGCCTGCTGGTTTTTGGCCAGCTTGGTGTGGGTCACGCGCAGGGCGTCGATGGCCTCGATACGGGCCTTGTTGAGATAGTCGTAGTAATCGAGAGAGCGGCTCAGTTTGGCCGGATCCTGCTGATTGAGTAGCAGTTTGAGGTAATCATGGTTGCCCGCCTGGAAGGCGCTTTCCGCCTGCTTGGCCAGCAACTGCTTCTGATATTTTGCTTGTAGTTCCAGTGCCTGCTTGTCTTTTTGCAGGGTCGCCAGCTTCTGCTGGTTCTGTTTCAACTGCTGCTTGGTCTGGTTGAGTTTGGCGGCGGCCGCCGAGATGGCCTGCTCATCGGCCTTGAGCTGGGTGTTGAGTTTGGCCAGCTCCTGCTTGCTGAGCTTGATGCTCTTCTGTTGCTCTTTGATCTGGGACTGCATGGTGCCGAGCTGCTGATTGGCAGCCCAGGCGTTGCCCGCGATAAACCACAGGCAAAAAAACAGCGCGCCGGCCAACTGGCCGACGCGACTGGTTTTGTTTGAAATAACTTCGCATCCCCGCATGGGGAAGGATTATTTCAGAATCATCAGGGGCTTGCCAGTCATTTCCGGCGGGACAGGCAGACCCATAAGGGTCAGCATAGTCGGAGCCAGATCGGACAATTTGCCACCTTCAACCACCTCGGACTTGCGACCGAAATAGATGAGGGGAACCGGCAGATTGGTGTGGGCGGTGTGCGCCTGACCTGTCTCTTCGTCCAGCATCTTCTCGGCGTTGCCGTGGTCGGCGGTGATCAGGCATTCGCCACCTACTTCGGCCAGGGCCTCGGTGACCCGACCAATGCAGTGATCAACCGCTTCACAGGCCTTCACGGCCGCATCGAACACACCTGTGTGGCCGACCATGTCGCCGTTCGGGTAGTTGCAGATGATGGTGTCGTACTTGCCGCTCTTGATGGCGGCCACCAGCTTGTCGGTCAGCTCTTCGGAGCTCATTTCCGGCTGCAGGTCATAGGTGGCCACTTTCGGGCTGGCAACGATCTCGCGATCTTCACCGGTGAAGCAGGACTCTTCGCCACCGTTGAAGAAGAAGGTCACGTGAGCGTACTTCTCGGTTTCGGAGATGCGCAGCTGGGTCTTGCCTTGCTTGGCCAGCCACTCACCCAGGGTGTTCACCAGGGCGGTCGGCGGATAGGCACAGGCGGTTTTGATGTCGGCCGCGTATTCGGTCAGCATCACGAAGTTCAGCGCCGGGGTGGCGGCACGGGCGAAGCCGGTGAAGTCGCTGTCGACGAAGGCGCGGGTGATCTCACGGGCGCGGTCGGCACGGAAGTTCATGAAGATCAGCGCATCGCCATCCTGCATGGGGGCGGCGGCACCGATGCGGGTGGCCTTGACGAACTCGTCGTTCTCGTCGCGGGCATAGGCGGCGGCCAGGGCTTCGCTGGCGCTGTCGGCGGTGAACTCGCCCCTGCCTTGAGTCATCAGGTCATAGGCTTGTTGCACGCGATCCCAGCGGTTGTCACGGTCCATGGCGAAGTAGCGGCCGATCATAGAGGCGAAACGACCCTTGCCCAGACGGGCAAACAGGGCATCGAACTGTTCGATGGAAGACTGGGCAGAGCGCGGCGGTACGTCGCGGCCATCCAGGAAGGCGTGGAAGTAGATCTGCTCGGCGCCACGTTTGGCGGCCATCTCGATCATGCCCATGATGTGCTCTTCGTGGCTGTGTACGCCACCCGGGGACATCAGACCCATGATGTGAACGGCCTTGCCCTTGGTCACGGCAGCATCAACAGCCTTGGCCAGTTCGACGTTCTGGAAGAAGTCGCCGTCTTTGATCTCTTTGGAGATGCGGGTCAGCTCTTGATAGACGATACGACCGGCACCTATGTTGACGTGGCCCACTTCGGAGTTACCCATCTGGCCATCCGGCAGACCCACGTCCAGGCCGGAGCCGGAGATCAGGGTGCTGGTGTAGTCACGGGCGAGACGGTCGAGGTTGGGAGTCTTGGCGGCAGCGACGGCGTTGTGCTCTTGCTTGGTGCTGTAGCCCCAACCGTCCATGATGACGAGAACCAAAGGTTTCTTAGCTGTTGACATAAGGCTATGTCCTCTCGGATAGGAATGAATTGCGGGAAGTGAAACTAGCGTAATATTACTACATCTGCCGAAATAGTCACCTGATAGCCAAGCCTCGGCCACCGTCGCTCAGGGCTGTTGCCAGCCTGTTTCCCCTTTGTCGCCGGCTTGTCTCCCTGCTCGACGAATCCTCGCCCCAAAGCGTCGGACGCCATTTTTTATTCCGATCCTTTATCGCGCACCTGCCCGATGGGAGCCCGCTCCCGCTTTGCCGCCAAGATGGCTGATCTTGGTGGGGTCCCCATGTATACTCGGGTCCTTGTCTTGGTCCCTGGATAGTAGAAGATGCAAGAGTATTTGGATTTTGCGGCCCGTAACCCGCTGCTGACCGCAGCTTGGTTCGGCCTGGCAGGCACCCTGGTTTACACCACGGTGCGTGCTCGTTTTTCTCCGGTTAAAACGGTGAGCAACCACACGGCTACCCTGCTGATCAACCGCGAAAATGCCATTGTGGTGGACATTCGCAGTCAGGAAGAGTTTACCAAGGGCCATCTGGCCGGTGCCAAGCACTTGCCGCTCAGCCAGATCCAGAGCAATAACCTGGGTCCAGTTGAAAAGCATCAAGATGCCCCCATCATAGTGGTGTGCGAGTCGGGGATGACCGCTGGTGGCGCAGGTCGCCAACTGAGCAAGGCCGGTTTCAAGCAGGTGTATGTGCTCAGCGGTGGCATGGCCCAGTGGCGTGCAGATAATCTGCCGGTGACCAAAAAACGCTGATTGAAGGGCCTGCGCCCACATATTTTCTTAAAAGGAATCAAACGAAATGGCTGACGAAATCAACAACCAGGAAGTACAACCGGAATTCCACATCCAGCGTGTTTACACCAAGGATGTCTCTTTCGAAGCCCCTAATACCCCGCACATCTTCCAGAAAGAGTGGCAGCCGGACGTCAAGCTGGACATGGACACCAAGACCAATATCCTGGCGGATGGCGTGTATGAGGTTGTGCTGACCCTGACCGTGACCTGCAAGCTGGAAACCGAAACTGCCTTCCTGTGCGAAGTACAGCAGGCAGGTATCTTCACCATAGGCAACCTGCCGGAGCCGCAACTGGCCCACTGCCTGGCGGCCTTCTGCCCGAACATCCTGTTCCCGTACGCCCGCGAAGCCGTGGCCAACATGGTGAGCAAGGGTTCCTTCCCGCAGCTGAACCTGGCACCGGTCAACTTCGATGCCCTGTTTGCCCAGCACATGGCGCAAGCACAGGCCCAGCAGGCGACTGCGGAAGCCTGATAATGGCTGACCAGATCGCTATCTCGGTCTTGGGGGCGGGGTCTTATGGCTCCGCCCTTGCCATTTCTCTGGCGCGCAACGGTCATCCGACCCTGCTGTGGGGTCACGACCCAGCCCATGTCGCCGAGCTGGAACAAGAGCGCTGCAACAAGGCTTTTCTGCCGGATGTCCCTTTCCCTGCCGATCTGCAACTGACCGCCGATCTGCAGGCTGCGGTGCAAGCAGCTCCCGTGCTGCTGCTGGTGGTGCCGAGCCATGTGTTCGGCCAAGTGCTGGCTCAGGTCAAGCCCTTCCTGCGCCCCGATACCCGTATCGCCTGGGCCACCAAGGGGCTGGAACCAGACAGCGGCCGCCTGTTGCAAGACGTGGCACGTGAGGTGCTGGGTGAGGCGATCCCGCTGGCGGTGATCTCCGGCCCCACCTTTGCCAAGGAGTTGGCCGCCGGCCTGCCGACCGCCATCTCGGTGGCGTCGACTCACGATGACTTTGCCGATGATCTCTCGCTGTTGCTGCACTGCGGTCGCTCGTTCCGGGTCTATACCAATCCGGACTTCGTCGGTATGCAGCTCGGCGGCGCCGTCAAGAACGTCATCGCCATCGGTGCCGGTCTCTCCGACGGGCTGGGATTTGGCGCCAACGCCAGAACCGCGCTCATCACCCGGGGCTTGGTGGAGATGCAGCGTCTGGGAGCGGCCCTGGGTGCCGACGCCAAAACCTTCATGGGGATGGCTGGGCTCGGGGATCTGGTGCTCACCTGTACCGACAACCAGTCGCGCAACCGTCGCTTCGGTCTGGCCCTCGGGGCTGGCAAGAGCATGGATACCGCCATGGCCGAGATAGGTCAGGTGGTGGAAGGCTATCGCAACACCAAGGAGGTGCATCTGCTGGCGGCCCGTTGTGGCGTCGAGATGCCCATCTGCGAGCAGATTTTTCAGGTGCTCTATCAGGGCAAGAACCCGAAAGAGGCTGCCATCGCCCTGCTTAGCCGGGACAAGCGCGACGAATAAGCCATCCGCTGATGCTGGATAGCAAAAGGCCCCGCCAGATTGGCGGGGCCTTTTCATGTGTGGTCAGGGGGGATCAAGCTTGTCGGGTGATCGCCACTGGCATTCGATCAATAGTAGGAGTGATCGCCGCGCTGGTGCTCGGTGGCATCTTTGACGCCGTTGAGCTCGCCCGGGAATTTCTCCAGCAGCTGCTTCTCGATCCCCTCTTTCAGGGTGTAATCAACCATGGAGCAGCCGTTGCAACCGCCGCCAAACTGCAAAATGGCCAGCTTGTCTTCGGTCAGCTCAACCAGCGTGACCTTGCCACCGTGACCGGCCAGCATGGGATTCACCTCGGACATCAGCACGTATTCGATGCGATCGATCAGCGGTGCATCGTCGTCCACCTTGCGCATTTTGGCATTGGGGGCTTTCAGCGTGAGCTGGGAGCCCATCTGATCGGTAACAAAGTCGATGGTGGCATCGACCAGGAAAGGGGTGCTCAGCGGATCGACCAGGCAGTCGAAGCCGCTGAAGGGCAGGTGTTGATCTTCCGGATCGACCGCGTCGGGTGGGCAATATGATACGCCGCACTCGGCATTCTGGGTTCCCGGATTGACCACAAACACCCGGATATTGGTGCCATCAGGCTGTTTTTCCAGCAGTTTACGGAAATGGGCCTGGGCGGTGTCGGAAATGCTGATCATCACTATCCTCATAAACCTGAGTGTACGACTAGGGTATTCATGATAACTCGCTTGGCAGTGCTTGGGTAGCATGCAGATGGTGCCGCGCATATGTCAAATATCCCTATGGCAGCCTGATGTGCCTGCGCTTGCGGGACAGATATCGAGTGTCATTTTATGTGTTTGAGCGTACGGCACATGGCCCACACGTCCACTTTTTCGATGCCGCTCTCGTGAAGCATGCGGGTGAGCTGACCCGCCGTCGCCCCCGTGGTCACCACATCGTCGAGCAGGGCGACATGCCGATAGTGGTGAGGCTGGATGTGGAAGGCTCCGCGCAGATTCCGTCGCCGCTGAGCGGCACTGAGCCGGGTCTGCTGCGGAGTGGCTCGGGTTCTGCGCAGCAGCCGGGTGTCGCAAGGGATGCCGGTGATCTCGCTGAGGGTGATGGCGATCTCTTCTGCCTGATTAAAGCCGCGCCACCACTGCCGCCACCAGTGCAGGGGAACCGGAATGATGGCTTCGGGGGGATCGTCTCTCTCCAGATGATCTGCCAGCAGACGGGCGAGCAGCGGTGCCAGCAGGATCTGGCCAGAATACTTCAACTGGGGAATGAGCATGGAGTAGGGGGGCAGGTAGTCACCAATGACCTGCAACCGCTGCCAGGGCGGTGGCCTGCGCTGGCAGTGTCCGCAGACAGGTTCGGCTTCCCCGTCTGATTCCGGCAAGGGCGCCGCACACAAGCTGCATTTGTGATAGGGCTGGTGGAGGGCCTGTTGGCACCAGCTGCAGAGCAGCGGCTGTTCATCGCAAGGCTGTTGGCAGAGCAGACAGTGACCCTGCCAGTCGGCATGGTTGCCAAGGATCGGACTTGCTTTGGCGAGCAGTCGCTTTAACATGCTGACCCCAAGAGAATGAACAGGGATCTTGAGTCTAGATGAGCGTATCGGTAGAGCGATTTGGTCAGGGGCCCGACCTGGTGCTGTTGCACGGATGGGGCATGAATGGCGCAGTCTGGCAGGGGATTGCCCAGCAGTTGGCGGCCCAGTATCGGATACATCTGGTGGACTTGCCCGGGTTTGGCAACAGTTCGCTGCTTGATGGGAGTGATTATTCCTTGCCCTGGTTGGCGGAGCAGGTCGCCGCTGTCTTGCCGCAGAAGTGCCATTTGCTCGGTTGGTCCCTCGGTGGTCTGGTGGCGAGCCAGTTGGCGCTAACCCAGCCTGAGCGATGCCTTTCGCTTATCACGGTAGCCAGCTCCCCCTGTTTCATGGCCCGTGACGACTGGCCGGGGATCGCCCCCAAGGTGCTGACCGGTTTCAATCAGATGCTGGCGGGGGATTTCAAGCAGACCATAGAACGATTCCTCGCTATCCAGGCCATGGGCAGCGAACATGCCCGGGATGATATCCGCCAGCTGCGCCACTGGTTGGCAGAGCGCCCGGCTCCCCAGCTTGCGGCGCTGGAGGCCGGACTCGGTTTGCTGGCGGAGGTCGACTTGCGCGATGAACTGACCACGCTGAGCCTGCCCTGGTTGCGGGTCTATGGCCGGCTGGATTCGCTGGTGCCCAAAGCGGCCATACCGCTGCTGGACGAACGCTATCCGGCCAGTCACAGCCTGGTGCTGGAGAAGGCCTCGCACGCACCCTTTATTTCCCATCCGCAGCAGTTCGTTGAAATCATTCGACATTTTGTTGGTTGAAAAACAACCTATTTGCTTCATTAATCCTCTGGCGTGACGGATAATTAATCCAGCGTCAGAGGAGAGTCATCATGCGTATAGATTCTGCATTGAACAGCGGTGTACAAGGGTTTCAGCGAGCGGAACAGATTGCCGATCAGGCATCCAGCCAGATCGCTCGGCTCAACACCCCGAGCGGTGACCAGGTACAACTGCCTGATGAACTGGTCAACCTCAAGGTGGCCGAAATACAGGCCGGGGCGTCGGCCAAGGTGATCCAGACCGCCAGTGATGTTATGGGTACGCTGATCGATATCCGGGTGTGAGATGAACATCAACGTCAGTCTGCCGACCATGATTCCTAATCAGCTGCAACCGCAGACGGAATCCGCACGCACTGACAATCGCCGTGCAGCCCTCATCCCCCAGGCCCGCCAGAGCGAGGTATTTAATGCCGAGCCTGAAGTCGGCTCACAGAAAGACAAGTCCAAGGCTAGCCAGGCCAATCCCAACCAGAGTTCCCAGCAGACGCGGGAAGCTTCCCAGACCGGCAACCCGCAAACACCGGTTGATCACCGCGTCGTTGAGGCCACGGGGGAAGACGGGCAGCGCAACAAGCAACAGCAGGATCCCAGGCAGCAGGAGCAGCAACAGAAGCAGGAGCTGCAGGTCAAGGCGCTGGTAGACAGGGATCAGGAAGTGCGAGCCCACGAGCAGGCTCATCAGGCTACCGGTGGTCAGTATGCCGGTAGCCCGACCTATCAGTTCTCGATGGGACCGGATGGCAAGCGCTACGCCACCGGCGGGGGCGTCTCCATTGATATCGGGACCATTCCCGGCGATCCCAGGGCGACCATCGCCAAGATGCAACAGGTACGTGCCGCCGCCCTGGCCCCGGCGGATCCTTCCGCACAGGATCTGAGCGTGGCCAGAAGTGCCGCTGCCAAGGAGGCTCATGCCCGCAAGGCGCTGCTTTCATCCGATCCGGATACCGCCCTGGCGGCCGATGGCAGCGCCAAGAGAGGTGTATTGAGCGGCTACATGGAGCAGCGCAATCAGGTTATTGCCCAGCGTTATCAACAGGCGGTCAAGCCTGCTGCGCAACAGGGTGTCAGTCTGAACGTCTGAGTGCCGCGCCGCCTCTTCCCCCTGATTTTTCGGTCACGCCCCGGGTATTTGCAACTAATCTGGGGGTAATCCCATTCATCCTCACAGGAGTCGTCATGCACTTTGATGAAGTCAAACCGGAAGACTTTGCCATCTTCTCCCGCGTTCCCCCTCCTCACCTTCAGATGGAACAATTTTTGATGCAGCTTGGTGGTGGCGGAACTGAAGGCACTCATTTCAAGAAGAAGGTCTTGTTGGCGGCCGGTTGGAGTCATACCGGCGTGGTTTCCTATGGCAAGTACCCGCAGGAGGCCTGCAAGGCATTCAATCGACTGCGAGAGGTGCTGACCCGGCATCAGGACTCTGACACTATTCTGGCCGCCCTCACTCAATGAGCCTTGGCCTCTTGCAAAAAAAGCCCCTTTCGGGGCTTTTTTCATTTCTTGGCGGTTTATTTCTTTGCTTTGGAGAGGGCTGCCGCGAAGGCGTTGCCCATGGCGCCGCCCACTGGCGTACTTGGTTGCGGCGCCGGTCTCGGCTTGGCACTGCCAGCATTCACGTTGCGGGATTCCGCAGGTTTGCGAGCCGGCTGTCCGGCTTTTTCGTCCAGTCGCATGGTCAGGCTGATCCGCTTGCGCGGGGCATCCACCTCCAGCACCTTGACCCTCACGATATCACCCGCTTTGACCACCTCGCGGGGATCCTTGACGAAGCGATCGGTCAGGGAGGAGATATGCACCAGTCCATCCTGATGGACGCCGATATCGACGAAGGCGCCGAAGTTGGTGACGTTGGTGACCACGCCCTCCAATATCATCTCGGGCACCAGGTCGCTTATCTTCTCCACCCCCTCCTTGAAAGTGGCGGTCTTGAACTCGGGTCGCGGGTCGCGGCCCGGTTTATCCAGCTCACCTATGATGTCGGTGACAGTGGGTAGACCGAACTGCTCATCGGTGTAGTCGGCCGGCTTCAGGCTGCGCAGCAGACTGCCGTTGCCAAGCAGGCTGGTGACGGTCTGCTCCAGCTTGGCGAGGATCCGCTCTACCACCGGATAGGACTCCGGGTGCACCGCCGAGCTGTCGAGGGGGTTGCTGCCCCCGCGAATGCGCAGGAAGCCTGCGCACTGCTCGAATGCCTTGGGGCCGAGTCGGCTCACCTTGAGCAACTGCTGGCGGTTCTGAAAGGCGCCGTGCTCGTCCCGATAGATGACGATATTCTGGGCCAGCGTCTGGGATAGACCTGAAACCCGATTCAGCAGGGCGACCGAGGCGGTATTCACATCGACCCCGACCGCGTTCACGCAATCTTCTACCACCGCATCCAGTCGGCGGGCCAGCTGGCTCTGGCCGACGTCGTGCTGATATTGGCCCACACCGATACTCTTGGGATCTATCTTGACCAGTTCGGCCAGGGGATCCTGCAGGCGGCGGGCGATGGAGACGGCGCCACGGATCGAGACGTCGAGATCCGGGAATTCCAGGGAGGCAAGCTCGGAGGCGGAATAGACAGATGCCCCCGCTTCGCTCACTACTATCTTCTGTGCTTTGGCTGCGGGGTAGCGCTCGAACAGATCGCTGACCAGCCGGTCGGTCTCTCGCGAGGCGGTGCCGTTGCCGATACTGATGAGCTCGACCTTGTGCTTCTGGCACAGCTCGCTCAGGGTCTTGAGGCTTTGATCAATCTGGCGTTTCGGTTCGAACGGATAGATGGTGGCGTGATCGACCAGCTTGCCGGTGGCGTCGACCACGGCCACCTTGACCCCGGTGCGGATGCCCGGATCCAGCCCCATGGTGCAGCGCATGCCTGCCGGCGCTGCCATCAGCAGATCCTGGAGGTTCATGGCGAACACCTTGATGGCCTCGTCTTCTGCTGATTCGCGGATACGGCCGATCAGCTCGGTTTCCATCTGCAAGGAGAGCTTGATCTTCCAGGTCCAGCTCACCACCCCCTGCAGCCACTTGTCGGCCGGGCGGTTTTGCAGATTCAGCTTGAGGTGGTGGGCTATGATCCCTTCGCAGGGGCTGGCGCTTGTCTCCTCGCCCGTCACCAGCGCCAGATTGAGGATGCCCTCGTTGCGACCGCGCAGCATGGCCAGCACACGGTGGGAAGGGGCCTTGTGCAGCGGCTCGTCGTGCTCGAAGTAGTCCTTGAACTTGGCTCCTTCCTGCTCCTTGCCAGCCACCATGCGGGCGCGAAGGGTGGCGTTGTGCCACAGGTAGTCACGTAGCTTCTCCAGCAGGTCGGCCTGCTCGGCGAAGCGCTCCATCAGTATGTAGCGGGCGCCGTCGAGGGCGGTCTTGCTGTCGGTAATCCCCAGCTGGGGATTCAGGAAGGCGGTCGCCGCTTGTTCGGGATCCTGCATCGGGTCGGTGAGTAGCAGGTTGGCCAGCGGTTCGAGCCCCGCTTCAATAGCCATCTGCCCCTTGGTACGACGCTTGGGTTTGTAGGGGAGATAGAGATCTTCCAGCCGGGTCTTGCTGTCGGCACCCTTCAGCTCACGCGCCAATTCCGGGGTGAGTTTGCCCTGCTCCTCGATGGAGCGCAGGATCACCAGGCGGCGATCCTCCAGTTCACGCAGATAGCCGAGGCGGCTCTCCAGAGTGCGGAGCTGGCTGTCGTCCAGGCCACCGGTTACCTCTTTGCGATAACGGGCGATAAAGGGAACGGTCGAGCCTTCATCCAGCAGGCGCACGGCCGCCTGCACCTGTTCCGGACGGGCATTGAGCTCACCGGCAATCTGTCTCTCTATGATATGGCTGTGCATCTGGGATCTCTGTGGTCGCTTCTATCCAACTAGCCTGGGGGGGCTCGACTTGCTGCGGCCGGGTTGCCGCTTGTCAGCTTGTCGCTTCTCTACATCATTAGGGGGCCGCATGGTGTGGATTGAGCGTCGCCGAGACAGGCCCGCACCCAAGGCGCTAAATGTGAGCACTATATGAGGTCGGGCGGCGCTATGCCACCCCGGTGACATGCATGGCCGTCGGGCCGAATGGCAGGAGAGGAGGCGGGCGGACCGGATCCCCGTCATGGAGGCTCGTTACGTGGACGGGAAGGGTATCAGCTGTTATCCATGGTGGGGAAGCGAGGGCTTCCCGTCACTTCGGATAACTGATCTCGGTGACATACCAGCAGGCGTCACCGATTGGCGTAGGCACTATGGCCTCATCCCCTACCTCCTTCTTGAGCAAGGCGCGGGCCATGGGGGCGTCGATGGAGATGTAATCCTTGCGGCCAAAGATCTCGTCATAACCGACGATGCGAAAGCGCTTGGTCTCGCCCTCGTCGTTCTCCACCTCGACCCAGGCGCCGAAGAACACCTTGCCTTCCTGGGCGGGGGCATAATCGACGATCCCCAGCTCCTCGAGGCATTTGCGCAGGTAGCGCACCCGCCTGTCGATCTCCCGCAGCCGCTTCTTGTTGTACTGGTAGTCGGCATTCTCGCTGCGATCGCCCAGGCTGGCGGCCCAGGCCACCTTGCGGGTTGTCTCGGGGCGCTCTTCGCGCCATAGGAAATCGAGCTCTTCTTTCAGCTTGTTGTAGCCTTCGCGGGTGATCAGCTTGGTCTTCATGGATATCAAGTACCTGCGTCAATGTGGGCTGATGGGCCTCTTGTGGCTCGGCCGATCTTATCCGCTGTTGCTTCGCTGTCGAGCAAAACCTGTGTCGTCATGGGGGAGCGGAGCCTGCAGGCGTAGCATGAGGGCCACAAGGCGGCTGCCATGGGCAATAACCAGTAACATATTTATGCTTTGCCGTTGGGGGCCCGAGCCCTAGTATTGGCAACATATCGAGAGGAGAGGCAAGCAATGAGTCAGCAATACAAGGTTCTGGTCGTCGACGATGATTTGAAATTACGTTCCCTGTTGGAGCGTTATCTGACCGAACAGGGATTCGTGGTTCGTGGCGTTGCCAATGGTGAACAGGCCGATCGCCTGCTGACTCGTGAAAATTTCAGCCTGATGGTACTGGACTTGATGCTGCCGGGGGAGGATGGCCTCTCCATCTGTCGTCGCCTGCGCGAGGCTGGCAACCAGATCCCGGTGCTGATGCTCACCGCCAAGGGCGATGAGGTGGATCGCATCGTCGGGCTCGAGATGGGGGCCGACGACTATCTGCCCAAGCCGTTCAACCCGCGTGAATTGCTGGCGCGGATCCGCGCCGTGCTGCGCCGTCATACAATCGAACTGCCCGGGGCTCCCTCGACCGCCGAGAAGATGGTGACCTTCGGCAACTATCAGCTCAAATTGGCGACGCGTGAACTCAGTCGTGATGGCGAGCCGGTGGCCCTGACCAGTGGCGAATTTGCCGTGCTCAAGGTGCTGGTCAGTCATCCCCGTGAGCCCCTCTCCCGCGACAAGCTGATGAACCTGGCCAGGGGCCGTGAATATACGGCGACCGAGCGCAGCATAGACGTGCAGGTTTCCCGTTTGCGCCGCCTGCTGGAGCAGGACCCGGCCCAACCCCGTTACTTGCAGACCGTCTGGGGCTTGGGTTACGTCTTCGTGCCGGACGGTGATGGCGCATGAAGAAAGTGAGCAGCATGTTTTCCCGCATGCTCTGGTTTCTGGCCGCTGTCCTGGTGGTCTATCAGTTTGTCTCCTATGCCACTTTCTACAACTATCTGCTGGCGCCGACCGTCAAGCAGATCAGCCACCTGTTGGCCAATCAGGTCAAACTCATCTTTCCGGTCGAAAGCAACCAGCTGGCGCTGAGCGAAGATGCCGAGGCGCTGGTCTATGTGGCGACCGGTAGCGACATCTATACCCAGACAGAGGCGGAGCAGCACGGGCTCAATGACTCCAAGCCCTACGCCTATCTGGAAGAGAGCATCAGCCGCGAGCTGGGGGGCAAGACCAAGGTGCGGGTCGAGATCCAGGATCACTACATCATCTGGATCCAGCCGCCCCAGGCCAATCGGGTGTGGGTTCGCATCCCGCTGACCGAGATCGAGGATGACGACATAGAGCCGCTGCTCCTCTACATGAGTGTGTTGCTGGTGGTGACCCTGTTCGCGGCCTGGCGCTTTGCCCGCCAGCTGGTGCGTCCGCTGGAGGATCTGGAGGCCGGTGCCGTGGCCGTGGCCCGTGGCAACTTCCCCGATGCACTGGGAGAGCTGGGCTCGCGGGAGGTTCGCCGATTGACCCGCACCTTCAACCACATGTCGAGCTCGATCAAGGGGTTGATCGAGGAACGCAATCTGATGATGGCCGGGGTCTCCCACGATCTGCGCACCCCGTTGACCCGCATCCGGCTGGCGACCGAAATGATGTCTTCCGGGGATGAGTATCTCAAGGAGAGCATCAATGCGGACATTGACGAGTCCAACGGCATCATAGATCAGTTCATCGACTACATTCGGCCGGACGAGGGGCTGGATACCCAGCAAATCGACCTGACCCAGCTGATCCACGACGTGCTGTTGGTGCAGACCGATCAGGGGCTGGAGGTGGATCTCGAATTGCCGGAAGAGGCGGTGCGTGTGGCCTGCAATCCCATCAGCATCCGGCGCATCCTCAACAACTTGTCTGGTAACTCGTTGCGCTATGGTGCGAGCTGTTTGCAGGCCGAGCTAAAGGATGATGGCCACTGGGTGCGGCTACGGCTGTCAGACAATGGCCCCGGCATTCCGGAGCAGGACTACAACCGGGTGCTCAAGCCGTTTACCCAGGGCAACGAGGCCCGCACCGGCAGTGGCAGCGGCCTGGGGTTGGCCATAGTTGCCAAGATTGTCTCCCAGCACCATGGCACCATACGGCTGGGGCGCTCAGAACTGGGGGGCTTGCTGGTGGAGATCAGGCTACCCAAGAACCAGCCACTGGAGTGGATGGATTGAGAGAAGGGCGTATCCATGGATACGCCCTTTTGCATTGTCAGGCTTGCGGCTCGGTGCTCTTGCGGTAGCGCTTGCCGTATTTGAGCTGCTGGATCAGCAGGGCGGCCACGATCAGCCCAAGCCCTATTGGGGTGGCCGGGTGTATGGTTTCACCAATGAGCAGGTTGAGCAGCACCAGGGAGGCAAATGGCGAGATGAAGATGAGGTTGCTGATGGGGGCTGTGTTGGTGGCGTGGCGCAGGGCCATCAGCCAGAGCACGAAGCCGAAGCCCATCTCGAACAGGCCCACATAGATGGCGCCGGCCCAGCCCTGCCAGGCGGTCATGGCAAAATCGGAGAGCAGCCAGGTCGCCGCGATGATGAAAGGAAGACTGATGATGAAGCCGATCAGCAGACTGACGATGGGGTCTCCCTGATTGCGGGTGTTGAGGATCCAGTAACTGGCCCAGATAAGGGTCGATACCAGCGCCAGCGTCACCCCGAGCGGGCTGTCGAATTGCAGGCCGAGCACATCTCCCCGGGTAGCGATCACCAGGGCGCCGAAGTAGCCCAGTACTATTGCGACCCCGTCGCGGCGGCGCAGCTTCTGGCCGAGAAAGGGAACGGCTAGCAGACTGAGGGTGATGGCCCAGGTGTAGTTGAGGGTCTGCGCCTGCTGCGCGGGCAGCAGGTCATAGGCCTTGAACAGCAACAGGTAATAGAGGAAGGGATTCAATACCCCCAGCGCCAGATAGTAGAAGGGGCGAGCCTTGAGGTAACTCAGCAGCAGCGCCAGCTTGCCCTGTTTGGCTACGATAGCGCCGAGAGTCAGGGTCGAGGTGAAGGCGGCGACAAGCAGCAATTGCACAGGTTCGAAGTAGGCGAGGGAAATCTTGAAGGCGGTGGCAACCGTCGACCAGAGGGCAACGGCGCAGAGTCCATACTGATAGGCTTTCTTTTGATCTTTGAGCATTGGATGTCGTTCCACTGACGGAGGCAGGCGCAGAGTCTACCAGCCTGTTTGTAAGATTGTCGTTACCCCCGATTGGCAGGAAATGGTGTCACCGCCGGCGAGATCCATCTGCCACATAAAACTGCGCACAATCTGTTCGTTCTCCCTTGCGAAAATTTGAAAAATCCGTATAATCCCCTCCGCTTACCCATGAGGTAAGCCAGACGATATGTCTGCTGCTGAGTTCCTCGTTTACGAGAGCCAGCCATACAGTCCTCCCGATATGGGGGGAAACGTGAAAAATCACACCTCTGGCGGGATTACTCCCGGTCGGGCGGTGTTGGTTTATGTTCTTTTATCTATTGGAGCTCTGTCAATGCAGAACCAAAGAATCCGTATCCGCCTGAAGGCTTTTGATCATCGCCTGATTGATCAATCCACTGCGGAAATCGTTGAAACTGCAAAGCGCACCGGCGCGCAGGTTCGCGGTCCTATTCCGCTGCCGACTCGCAAAGAGCGCTTCACCGTCCTGATCTCCCCGCACGTCAACAAAGATGCGCGTGATCAGTACGAGATCCGCACTCACAAGCGTCTGGTAGACATCGTTGAGCCGACTGACAAGACCGTGGACGCTCTGATGCGTCTGGATCTGGCAGCCGGTGTAGACGTCCAGATCAGCCTGGGTTAATTACGGAAAGAGGTTGATAACAATGACAATCGGTCTTGTAGGTCGCAAAGTGGGTATGACTCGCATCTTCACTGAAGATGGCGTTTCTATCCCGGTGACTGTTATCGAAGTTGAAGCTAACCGTGTAACTCAGGTCAAATCTGTAGAAACCGACGGCTACAACGCTATTCAGGTTACCACTGGCGCCAAGAAAGCCAGCCGTGTGACCAAGCCGGAAGCTGGCCACTTCGCCAAAGCTGGTGTAGAAGCCGGTCGCGGTCTGTGGGAATTCCGCCTGAACAACGGTGAAGCTTTCACTGTTGGTAGCGAGCTGAAAGTAGATCTTCTCGCTGACGTTAAGCTGGTAGACGTTACTGGCACATCCAAGGGTAAAGGTTTTGCTGGTACTGTTAAGCGCCACAACTTCCGCACCCAGGATATGACCCACGGTAACTCCTTGTCTCACCGCGCTCCGGGTTCTATCGGTCAGAACCAGACTCCGGGTCGTGTATTCAAGGGCAAAAAGATGGCTGGTCACATGGGTGCTGAGCGTGTAACGACTCAGAACCTGGAACTGGTTCGTGTTGACGCTGAACGTAACCTGCTGCTCATCAAAGGTGCAGTCCCAGGTGCAACCAACGGCAACGTGATCGTCAAACCTGCCGTCAAAGCGTAACGTCTGAGGAGATAGTAATGGAATTGGTAATGAAAGACGCCAAGAGCGCTCTTGAAGTTTCCGAGACTACCTTCGGGCGCGAATTCAACGAAGCTCTGGTTCACCAGGTCGTCGTTGCATATGCCGCAGGTGCCCGTCAGGGTACTCGCGCGCAGCTGACTCGCTCTGAAGTGTCTGGTGGCGGCAAAAAGCCGTGGCGTCAGAAGGGTACTGGTCGTGCCCGTGCTGGCTCCATCCGTTCGCCCATTTGGCGTTCCGGTGGTGTGACTTTTGCTGCTAAGCCGCAAGATCACAGCCAAAAAGTAAACAAGAAGATGTACCGCGGCGCTATCCGTAGCATCCTGTCCGAACTGGTACGTCAAGAGCGCCTGATCGTTGTCGAGAAATTCGGCATCGAAGCGCCGAAGACCAAAGAACTGATCGCCAAGCTGAAAGAGATGGAACTGACTGACGTTCTGATTGTGACAGCTGAAGTCGATGAGAACCTGTTCCTGGCTGCTCGCAACCTGTACAAAGTTGACGTGCGTGATGTTGCCGGTATCGACCCGGTCAGCCTGATCGCTTTCGACAAGGTTCTGATGACTGCTGATGCAGTTAAGCAAATCGAGGAGATGCTGGCATGATCCGCGAAGAGCGTCTGTTGAAAGTTCTGAAGGCTCCGCATATCTCTGAAAAGAGCACCATGGTCGCCGAGAAGCAGAACACTATCGTGTTCAAAATTGCTGTCGACGCCACCAAGGCGGAAGTCAAAGCTGCAGTTGCGAAACTGTTCGAGGTCGAAGTTGAGACCGTCCGTACCCTGAACATGAAGGGTAAAACCAAGCGCGCAGGTGCACGCGTAGGCCGTCGTTCCGATTGGAAAAAGGCTTATGTGACCCTGAAAGCTGGTCAGGACATCGACTTCATGGGCGCAGCCGAGTAAGAGGAGTTCTGAAAAATGGCAATCGTTAAGTGCAAGCCTACTTCTCCGGGCCGCCGCCACGTCGTTAAGATCGTCAATCAAGAGCTGTACAAGGGTAAGCCCTTTGCCGCTCTGCTGGACAGCAAGAGCAAGTCCGGTGGTCGTAACAACAACGGTCGTATCACTACCCGTCATATCGGTGGTGGTCACAAGCAGCATTACCGTATCGTCGACTTCAAGCGCGACAAAGACGGTATCCCGGCCAAAGTAGAGCGCCTGGAATACGATCCTAACCGTACCGCTAACATCGCTCTGGTGTTGTATGCAGACGGTGAGCGTCGTTACATCCTGGCTCCGAAAGGTCTGAAAGCTGGTGACGCTATCGCTTCTGGTGCTGATGCCGCAATCAAGGTAGGTAACGCCCTGCCGATGCGCAACATCCCGGTCGGTTCGACTGTTCACGCCGTTGAGATGAAACCTGGTAAAGGTGCCCAGCTGGCTCGTTCCGCTGGTACTTTCATCCAGATCCTGGCTCGTGAAGGTAACTATGTAACTCTGCGTCTGCGTTCCGGCGAAGTACGTAAAGTTCTGGCCGAGTGCCGCGCCACCATCGGTGAAGTCGGTAACTCCGAGCACATGTTGCGTCAACTGGGTAAAGCCGGTGCCAACCGCTGGCGTGGTATTCGTCCGACCGTTCGCGGTATGGCGATGAACCCGGTCGACCACCCGCACGGTGGTGGTGAGGGTCGTAACAAGGGCATGCAGCCTGTGTCCCCATGGGGCCAGAAGGCTAAAGGCTTCAAGACCCGTAAGAACAAGCGTACCGACAAGTACATCGTACGTCGTCGTAACAAGTAATTGTTAACATAGAGGAATCACCATGCCACGTTCTCTCAAGAAGGGTCCATTTATTGACCTGCACTTGCTGAAGAAGGTAGAGAAAGCGGTGGAAAGCGGGGATAAAAAGCCGGTTAAGACCTGGTCCCGTCGTTCAATGATCATCCCGAACATGATCGGTTTGACCATCGCTGTCCATAATGGTCGTCAGCACGTTCCGGTTTTCGTTACCGAAGAAATGATCGGTCACAAACTGGGTGAATTCGCACCGACTCGTACTTATCGCGGCCATGCTGCTGATAAGAAGGCTAAGAAGCGCTAAGGGATAAATGATGGAAGCTATCGCTAAACACCGTTATGCCCGTACTTCTGCCCAGAAAGCTCGTCTGGTAGCCGATCAAGTACGTGGTCTGTCCGTAGACAAGGCTCTGAATCTCTTGACCTTCAGCCCGAAAAAGGCTGCTGTGCTGGTTAAGAAAGTGCTGGAATCTGCCATTGCAAACGCTGAGCACAACGAAGGCGCCGACATCGACGCCCTGCGTGTTGCTACTATCATGGTCGACGAAGGTCCCTCCATGAAGCGCATCCGTCCGCGTGCCAAAGGTCGTGCGGATCGTATCCTCAAGCGTACCGCTCACATCACTGTAGTGGTATCCGACGCTAAGGCTGGGAGATAAGCAATGGGTCAGAAAGTACATCCTAATGGCATTCGCCTGGGTATTACCAAGCCTTGGAATTCTACCTGGTTCGCGAACACCAAAGACTTCGCTGACAACCTGTACAGCGATTTTCAAGTACGCCAGTTCCTGACCAAGGAACTGAAAAATGCGTCCTTGTCCAAGATCACCATCGAGCGTCCGGCCAAGAGCATCCGTGTGACCATTCACACCGCTCGTCCGGGTGTTGTGATCGGTAAGAAAGGCGAAGACGTTGAGAAACTGCGCAAAGCTGTAGCCGCGATTGCCGGCGTGCCTGCTCAGATCAACATTTCCGAAGTCCGTAAGCCGGAGCTGGATGGCAAGCTTGTTGCCGACAGCATCACTTCCCAGCTGGAACGTCGCGTTATGTTCCGTCGTGCTATGAAGCGCGCCGTACAAAACGCAATGCGCCTGGGTGCCAAGGGCATCAAAGTGGAAGTGTCTGGTCGTCTGGGCGGTGCTGAAATCGCGCGTACCGAATGGTACCGTGAAGGTCGTGTGCCTTTGCACACCCTGCGTGCCGACATCGACTACGCAACTTCTGAAGCCCACACCACTTACGGTGTGATCGGCGTTAAAGTTTGGATCTTCAAGGGCGAAGTTCTGGGTGGTCTGGCTGCAGTTAATGCTGCCGCTGCTCAAGAGCAAGCTCCTGCAAAGCCCAAGCGCGATAACAAACGCCGCGGTAAGTAAGGAGATTCGGTAAATGTTGCAACCTAAGCGTACTAAATTCCGCAAGACCCACAAGGGTCGTAACCGCGGTCTGGCCACCTCTGGTAACGAAGTATCCTTCGGTACCTTTGGCTTGAAGGCGACATCTCGTGGCCAACTGACTGCTCGTCAAATCGAAGCAGCCCGTCGTGCCATGACCCGTCACGTTAAGCGTCAAGGTAAGATCTGGATCCGCGTATTCCCGGACAAGCCCATCACCGAAAAGCCCCTCGAAGTTCGTATGGGTAAAGGTAAGGGTAACGTGGAATATTGGGTTTGCCCGATCCAGCCTGGCAAGGTTCTGTACGAGATGGACGGTGTACCTGAGGCTCTGGCGCGTGAAGCGTTTGCCCTGGCCGCAGCTAAGCTGTCTGTTCAGACCACTTTCGTAATTAAGACGGTGATGTGATGAAAGCCCAAGATCTGCGTCAAAAGAGCGTCGATGAACTGAACCAGGAGCTGCTGGGCCTGCTGCGTGAGCAATTCAACATGCGCATGCAAGCGTCCACCGGCCAGCTGGCTCAGACTCACACTCTGAAACAAGTGCGTCGTGACGTCGCACGTATCAAGACTGTACTGACTGAGAAGGCAGGTGCGTAATGACTGACAAGATCCGTACTCTGCAAGGTCGTGTAATCAGCGACAAGATGGAGAAATCCATCACTGTTGCTATCGAGCGCAAGGTAAAGCACCCGATCTACGGTAAGATCATCAAGCGCACTACCAAGCTGCACGTACATGATGAGAACAACGAGTGTAAAGCTGGCGATCTCGTGGAAATCCGCGAGTGCCGCCCGCTGTCCAAGACCAAGTCCTGGACCCTGGTTGCAATCTTAGAAAAGGCCTAATCGGTACTTTTTAGCCCAAACGGCCCCTTAGCGGGGCCGTTTGTTTTTTAGGCTACCTTTTCTAAAAATCCTGTGTTATAGTTTCGCGCCTTTTGAAGGCAGCCAGATCCCGAGAGGGATAAGAAGTAAACAAAGCGGAGCACTAAAATGATCCAGATGCAAAGTATGCTGGGCGTAGCCGACAACTCCGGCGCTCGCAGTGTAATGTGTATTAAGGTTCTGGGTGGCTCGCACCGCCGTTACGCCGGCATCGGCGACATCATCAAAGTTTCCATCAAGGAAGCCATTCCTCGCGGTAAAGTGAAGAAAGGTGATGTATATAATGCGGTGGTCGTACGCACCCGTAAAGGCGTTCGTCGTCCGGACGGCTCAGTCATCCGTTTCGACAACAATGCGGCTGTTTTGCTTAACGGCAACCAACAGCCAATCGGTACTCGTATTTTTGGCCCGGTGACCCGTGAACTGCGTAATGAGAAGTTCATGAAGATTGTGTCCCTGGCACCCGAAGTACTGTAAGGAGTCGAACGATGGCAGCTAAAATCCGTCGCGAAGACGAAGTGATTGTTCTTACCGGCAAAGACAAGGGCAAGCGTGGCAAAGTCACTCAAGTCCTGGTAAGCGAAGGTAAGGTATACGTTGAAGGCATCAACTTGGTGAAGAAACACCAAAAGCCGGTACCCGCACTGGGTCAGGCTGGCGGTATCATCAGCAAAGAAGCCCCAATGGACGTTTCTAACGTAGCGCTGTTCAACTCTGCCGCTGGCAAGGCTGATCGCGTTGGTTTCCGGATTGAAGACGGCAAAAAAGTTCGTTTCTTCAAATCCACCGGCGAACTTGTGAAGTAATTGGAGTTTAACGATGGCGAAACTGCATGATTACTACAAATCCGATGTAGTAAATGAACTGGCCAAACAGTTCGGTTACAAGACTATCATGCAAGTCCCTCGGATCGAGAAAATCACCCTGAACATGGGTGTTGGTGAAGCTATCTCTGACAAAAAGCTGTTGGAAAATGCCGCTGCCGATATGGCTGCCATTTCCGGTCAGAAGCCGCTGATCACCAAAGCTCGCAAATCTGTTGCGGGCTTCAAGATTCGTGAAGGCTACCCGATAGGTTGTAAAGTAACCCTGCGTGGCGAGCGTATGTGGGAGTTCCTGGAACGGCTGATTTGCATCTCCGTACCGCGTATCCGTGACTTCCGTGGCCTGAATGCTAAAGCGTTCGACGGTCGTGGTAACTACTCCATGGGCGTGCGTGAGCAAATCATCTTCCCGGAAATCGACTATGACAAAGTCGATCGCGTTCGTGGTCTGGATATCACCATCACCACTTCCGCGAATACCGATGAAGAAGGCCGTGCTCTGCTGGCTGCCTTTAACTTCCCATTCCGCAAGTAAGGTTAGGGTTATGGCTAAAACATCCATGAAAGCACGTGAAGCAAAGCGTGCGAAGCTGGTAGCCAAGTTCGCCACTAAGCGAACCGAGCTGAAAGCTATCATCGTTGATATGAACGCTTCTGAAGAAGCGCGTTGGGATGCTGTCTTGCAACTGCAACAGCTGCCCCGTGATTCCAGTCCGTCCCGCCAGCGTAACCGTTGCAATATTACTGGTCGTCCGCACGGTTTCCTGCGCAAGTTTGGCCTGTCTCGCATCAAGGTGCGTGAGCATGCCATGAAGGGCGAAATTCCAGGCCTCACAAAGGCCTCTTGGTAAGAATCTCGGGAGTTAGACTATGAGCATGCAAGATCCGATCGCGGACATGCTGACCCGCATCCGTAACGGTCAGGCGGCGAGCAAAGTTGCGGTTTCCATGCCTTCTTCCAAGCTGAAAGTGGCAATCGCCAAAGTGCTGAAAGAAGAAGGTTACATCGCTGGCTACTCTGTAGCGGGTGATGTGAAGCCGGAACTGGAAATTGAATTGAAATATTTCCAGGGCAAGCCGGTTGTAGAACTGATCCAACGCGTGAGCCGTCCCGGCCTGCGTATTTACAAGCGCACTACTGATCTGCCGAAAGTTATGGGCGGTCTCGGTGTTGCTATCGTGTCCACGTCTAAAGGTGTGATGACCGACCGTGCTGCCCGCAAGGCAAGCATGGGCGGTGAGATCATCTGCTACGTCGCTTAATAGGAGGTCGGAAATGTCTCGCGTTGCTAAGGCACCCGTCACTATTCCTGCTGGCGTAGAGGTGACTCTGAACGGTCAGGAACTGTCCATCAAAGGTGGTAAAGGTTCTCTGGTTCGTTCCATCCACGCCGGTGTAGAAGTGACCAAAGAAGACAATGTACTGAAGTTCGCCCCGCGCGACGGCATCGCTGGTGCTGACGCTCAGGCCGGTACTGCACGTGCATTGGCTAACAACATGGTAATCGGTGTTACCCAAGGCTTCGAGCGTAAGCTGCAGCTGGTTGGTGTAGGTTACAAAGCCTCCATCAAGGGCAATGCTGTCGCGCTGGCCCTGGGCTTCTCTCACCCGGTAGAGCATGCGCTGCCGGCTGGTGTCACCGCTGAATGCCCGACCGCTACAGAGATCGTTCTGCGTGGTGTGGACAAGCAGCTGGTTGGCCAAGTCGCCGCCGATATCCGTTCTTACCGCGCTCCGGAGCCCTACAAGGGCAAGGGTGTACGCTATGCCAACGAGCAAGTGCGTACTAAAGAAGCTAAGAAGAAGTAAGGTAACACTATGGACAAGAAAGCAGCTCGTCTCCGTCGTGCTACTCGTGCTCGGAAGAAGATGCAGGAACTGGGAGCTACCCGTCTGGTTGTTCACCGTACCCCGCGTCATATCTACGCGCAGGTTATCGCAGCCAACGGTTCCGAAGTTCTGGCCTCTGCTTCTACAGTAGAGAAAGCCATCAGTGAAGGGCTCAAACACTCCGGTAATGCTGATGCAGCTACCGCAGTGGGTAAAGCAATCGCTGAGCGTGCTATTGCCAAAGGCGTTCAGAACGTATCTTTCGATCGTTCCGGTTTCAAGTATCACGGTCGTGTAGCCGCTCTGGCTACCGCTGCTCGTGACGCTGGTCTTCAGTTCTAAGCTAGGAGTCGAAGATGGCTAAAGTCGAATCTCAAGCCGGCGAACTGCAAGAAAAGCTGATTGCAGTAAACCGTGTTTCGAAAACTGTTAAAGGTGGTCGTATCATGTCCTTCACCGCGTTGACCGTGGTGGGTGATGGTAACGGCCGTGTAGGTTACGGTTACGGTAAGGCCCGTGAAGTTCCGGCCGCTATTCAAAAAGCGATGGAACAGGCTAAACGTAACCTGAGCAAGGTAGAACTGAACAATGGCACCCTGCACCACCCGGTGCGTGGCGTTCACTCCGGTTCCTCCGTGTTCATGAAGCCGGCCTCACAAGGTACTGGTATCATTGCAGGCGGCGCCATGCGTGCTGTTCTGGAAGTTGCTGGTATCCACAACGTGCTGGCCAAGACCTACGGTTCCACCAACCCAATCAACGTTGTTCGCGCAACTGTAGACGCTCTGGTACAGGGTCAATCCCCGGCCCAGATCGCTGCCAAGCGTGGTCTGCGCGTTGAAGAAATTCTGGGGTAATGCGACATGGCTAACACTGTAAAAGTAACTCAAACTCGCAGCTCTATCGGCCGTCTGCCAAAGCACAAGGCGACTCTGCGTGGTCTGGGTCTGCGTCGCATTGGTCACACCGTTGAGCTGGAAGATACTCCCTGCGTACGCGGTATGATCAACCAGGTTTATTACATGGTTAAGGTGGAGGGCTAAGCATGCGTCTGAATACTCTGTCTCCGGCCGCTGGTTCCAAGCCTGAAAAACAACGTCGTGGCCGTGGTATCGGCTCCGGCTTGGGCAAGACTGGTGGTCGTGGTGTGAAAGGTCAAACCTCTCGTTCCGGTGGCGGTAAAGTCCGCGCTGGTTTCGAAGGCGGCCAGATGCCTTTGAAAATCCGTCTGCCGAAGTTCGGTTTCTTCTCTCGCAAATCTTTGGTGTCTGCCGAAGTGCGTCTGAACGAAATCGCCATGGTAGAAGGTGATGTGGTCGATCTGAGCACTCTGAAGCAAGCCGGTGTTGTTACTAAGAACATCGTTTTCGCTAAAGTTGTTCTGTCTGGCAACATTGACCGTGCTGTGACCGTTCGTGGTGTGTCCGTCACCAAAGGTGCACGTGCAGCCATCGAGGCCGCTGGCGGTAAAATCGAGGAATAATCAGTACAATGGCTAAGAAACCAGGATTGGATGTTAAAGCACAGGGTGGTCTGAGTGAACTGAAGAGCCGTCTGCTCTTCGTTCTCGGGGCGATTATCGTTTTCCGTGCAGGCTCTTATGTGCCGATTCCTGGTATTGACGCCGCCGTACTGGCCGAGTTGTTCCAACAACAGAAGGGCACCATCATTGAGATGTTTAACATGTTCAGTGGTGGTGCACTCTCGCGTGCTTCTATTCTTGCGCTGGGGATCATGCCGTACATTTCGGCATCGATCATTATCCAGCTACTGACTGTGGTTCACCCCGCTCTTGCTGAACTCAAGAAAGAAGGTGAATCCGGCCGTCGCAAGATTAGCCAATATACCCGTTGGGGCACGCTGGTTTTGGGAACTTTCCAGGCCATTGGTATTGCAACCGGTCTGCCGAATATGATGCAGGGACTCGTGACTCATCCGGGTTTGGGCTTCTATTTCACGGCCGTTGTGAGTCTGGTCACCGGTACCATGTTTTTGATGTGGTTGGGTGAACAGATTACCGAGCGTGGGATCGGTAATGGTATCTCGTTGATTATTTTCACGGGTATCGTTGCTGGTTTGCCGCATGCCATTGGTGCTACGGCCGAACAGGCACGTCAAGGGGAATTGCACATCCTGCTGTTGTTGTTGCTGGGCTTGATTGTTTTCGCAGTGACTTACTTTGTGGTGTTCGTGGAACGTGGTCAGCGTCGTATCGTCGTTAACTACGCCAAGCGTCAACAAGGCCGCCAGGTATTTGCCGCGCAAAGCACACACCTGCCGTTGAAAGTGAATATGGCCGGTGTGATTCCTGCGATTTTCGCATCCAGCATCATCCTTTTCCCAGGGACCATTACCTCTTGGTTTGGTCAGGGCGACGGCAAGATCGCTGATATCCTGCAACAGGTCTCTATGGTCCTGCAGCCGGGTCAGCCCTTGTATGAGATGTTGTATGCAGCAGCCATTATCTTCTTCTGTTTCTTCTATACCGCGCTGGTGTTCAACCCCCGCGAGACAGCAGACAACCTGAAGAAGAGTGGAGCCTTTATCCCGGGGATCCGCCCGGGCGAGCAGACAGCACGTTACATCGATAAGGTTATGACTCGCCTGACATTGGCAGGTGCGCTCTATATAACCTTTATCTGTCTGGTACCCCAGTTCTTGATGACTGCTTGGAACGTACAGTTCTACTTCGGTGGCACTTCGCTGCTGATTATCGTGGTAGTTATCATGGACTTCATGGCTCAGGTACAAACCCATATGATGTCTCATCAATATGGCGACGTCCTGAGGAAGGCCAACCTGAAGGGCTACGGCCGCTAAAGGTCGGCGTAGTTACGGAGTTAAGCAATGAAAGTTCGTGCTTCCGTTAAGGCAATCTGCCGTAACTGCAAAATCATCAAGCGTCACGGTGTGGTGCGTGTGATTTGCAGCGAGCCAAAGCATAAACAGCGCCAAGGCTAATTTTTTACGGTTAGTACTTGCAACAAATAGTTGTGCTGGCTAATATAGCCAGCCAACTTTTGTTGTGTATTGGTTGACCGCCACGTATCCGCTCACGGGCTTTGTGGTGGTCGTAATCTACTATATGTAGGAGTGAATAGTGGCCCGTATCGCTGGCATTAACATTCCTGACCATAAGCATGCAGTCATTGCGTTGACTGCGATTTATGGCGTCGGTCGTACCCGCTCCAAGGCCATCTGTGCCGCAGCCGGTATCGCTGAGAATGTGAAAATTAAAGACCTGGACGAAGCTCAGATTGAGAGTCTGCGTGAACAAGTAGGTAAATTCACCGTTGAAGGTGACCTGCGTCGTCAGATTTCCATGAACATCAAGCGATTGATGGATCTGGGTTGCTACCGTGGTTTGCGTCACCGTCGTAGCCTGCCTGTTCGTGGTCAACGTACCAAGACCAACGCTCGTACCCGTAAGGGTCCGCGCAAGGCTATCAAGAAGTAACGGGAAGGTAGAAAATGGCTAAAACTCCGACTCGTGCTCGCAAGCGCGTTAAAAAGCAAGTGAGCGACGGTATTGCGCACGTTCATGCATCTTTCAACAACACAATCGTGACCATTACTGACCGTCAGGGCAATGCTCTGTCATGGGCTACCTCCGGTGGTTCAGGTTTCCGTGGTTCCCGTAAGTCCACTCCGTTTGCTGCCCAGGTAGCTGCTGAGCGTGCTGGTGAGATCGCCAAAGAATACGGCGTGAAGAACCTGGAAGTCATGGTCAAAGGTCCGGGTCCCGGTCGTGAGTCTTCCATCCGCGCTCTGAACGCGGCTGGTTTCCGCATCACTAATATTACTGATGTGACTCCGATCCCGCACAACGGTTGTCGTCCTCCCAAGAAGCGCCGCGTATAACGCTGTAGCTACTTGGTCTAGGATTGTTGGAGAAAGAAGATGGCAAGATATATCGGTCCTAAGCTTAAGCTTAGCCGTCGTGAGGGCACCGACCTCTTCCTGAAGTCTGGTGTTCGTGCGATTGATTCTAAGTGCAAGATTGACACCGCCCCTGGTCAGCACGGTGCGCGTAAAGCGCGTCTGTCCGACTACGGTGTTCAGCTGCGCGAGAAACAAAAAGTTCGTCGTATCTACGGCGTATTGGAAAAACAGTTCCGCAACTACTACCGCGACGCTGCCCGTCAAAAGGGTAACACCGGTGAAAACCTGTTGCAGCTGCTGGAAGGTCGTTTGGACAACGTTGTTTACCGTATGGGCTTCGGCGCCACCCGTGCTGAATCTCGTCAGCTGGTGAGCCACAAAGCCATCATGGTAAACGGTCGCGTTGTGAACATTCCTTCTTTCCAGGTTTCCCCTGAGGACGTGATCTGCATTCGTGAGAAGGCTAAGAAGCAAGCGCGTATCAAAGCTTCCCTGGAAGTTGCTGGTCAGCGTGAGAAGCCGACTTGGGTAGAGGTTGATGCCGCTAAAATGGAAGGTGCTTTCAAGCGTCTGCCAGAGCGTTCCGACCTGTCTGCCGACATTAACGAACAGCTGATCGTCGAGCTTTACTCCAAGTAAAGCTAGCTTCTAAAGAGAGGACACAATGCTGGGTTCTGTAACAGATTTTCTTAAACCGCGGCTAGTTGACATCGAGCAAGTTAGCCCGACTCATGCGAAAGTGACTCTTGAGCCACTTGAGCGTGGCTTTGGTCACACGCTGGGCAATGCTCTGCGTCGTATTTTGCTGTCATCTATGCCCGGTTGTGCAGTTACTGAAGTCGAAATTGACGGGGTACTGCATGAGTACAGCAGCAAAGAAGGTGTACAGGAAGACATTCTTGAAATCCTGCTCAACCTGAAAGGTATCGCTGTAAAGCTGGAAGGCAAGGACGAGGTAACTCTGTCCCTGACCAAGTCTGGAACAGGCCCCGTTACCGCTGGTGATATCACTCACGGTGATGAAGTCGAGATCGTAAACCCGGAGCACGTAATCTGCCACCTGACTGGTGCCAATGCTGAAATCAGCATGCGCCTGAAAGTTCAGCGCGGTCGTGGTTATGTGCCTGCTTCTGCTCGTGTTCACAACGATGATGAAGAGCGTCCGATTGGTCGCTTGCTGCTGGACTCCGCGTTCAGCCCCATCGTTCGTATTGCCTACAATGTTGAGGCAGCACGTGTGGAACAGCGTACCGACTTGGACAAGCTGGTCATCGACATGGAGACCAATGGTACTCTGGATCCTGAAGAAGCCATCCGTCGTTCAGCCACTATTCTGGCCGAACAACTGGAAGCTTTCGTGGATCTGCGCGATGTCAGCGTGCCCGAGAAGAAAGAAGAGAAACCCGAGTTTGATCCGATTCTGCTGCGTCCTGTCGATGATTTGGAGCTGACAGTTCGTTCTGCGAACTGTCTGAAGGCAGAAGCTATCCACTATATTGGTGATCTGGTACAGCGTACCGAAGTTGAGTTGCTTAAGACTCCTAACCTCGGTAAGAAGTCCCTGACTGAGATCAAGGACGTGTTGGCCTCCCGTGGTCTGTCTCTTGGCATGCGCCTCGAGAATTGGCCGCCCGCCAGCATCGCTGACGAGTAATCCAGATTACGGGTTTCACAGATTTAGTTAGAAGGATAAGGTCATGCGCCATCGTTTGAGTGGTCGTCAACTGAACCGGAACAGCAGCCATCGTCAGGCTATGTTCCGCAACATGGCCAGCTCCCTGGTTCGTCATGAGATCATCAAGACGACTCTGCCTAAGGCAAAAGAGCTGCGTCGTGTAGTTGAACCGCTGATCACCCTTGCCAAGACTGATAGCGTTGCTAATCGTCGCCTGGCATTTGCCCGTACTCGCGATAACGCGATCGTGGCTAAGCTGTTCAATGAACTGGGCCCGCGCTACCTGGAGCGCGCCGGCGGTTATACTCGCATTCTGAAATGCGGTTTCCGTGCAGGCGACAACGCCCCTATGGCTTACATTGAGCTGGTAGACCGCCCGGCCGCTGCTGAAGCAGCTGCTGAGTGATAAAGAAAAAGCCGGGCTTGTCCCGGCTTTTCTTTTAATGAATTCTGATACTGCCTCAACTGCCTCAACT
>NZ_CDBI01000006.1:0-266 GCF_000820025.1 Aeromonas popoffii | reverse complement strand
TGCCTCAACTGCCTCAACTATTACTCGTTCGCGATCTCACGTCATCTATATAGCGCTACCCCTGAGCGCGACTTAATCGTTAGTACTTATTCACAGTGTTGTGGGATCAGATGGATGGCTACCACCAGGGTTGTATAGGGATCTACTTACACCCGTTTGCCCAGTTGCGGGCGTTTTCCCTTGTAGGGTCTCAGTCGCAAGTCCATCTTGGCCTCCTTGTTTTCGGCCATTCTAGCAATCTGGAACCGGTTTCTGTGGATAAGTTT
>NZ_CDBI01000005.1 GCF_000820025.1 Aeromonas popoffii | reverse complement strand
GTTCGCGATCTTGCCCTGCCCCCCTGTGTCAGGGTATGGGGCAAACGATATTCACCCCGTTGACCCTGACGAAACAGCGCTGAAGTCAACTTCAAAACGCACGCCAGCTATCTACCTCATGCACTTCATAATTATCCAGATAGGGATAGAGCATCTTCAATACCTTCTGATATTCCCCTTCTAAACAGTAGAGCACACCGAATTCAGAGATATGTTCACGACCATGTAGTTTGATTGCTCTTCCTTTCTCAAACAGGGTTAACTCGGCTTTATCGCCATTAGAGTAAAGACACACCTCTTCTTTTAACTCCGGCTTCATATCTTTTATTTTCCAAGCCAGCAATGCACTTGCACCAGCACCGATAAAGGCCGCTGGGCCAAGCAGTCCTGCCGCCAGGACACAGGCAATACAGCCAAACCATCCCACACCACGCATGATGGTAAAGGCAATCTCGGGAATGTCATCCTGCACGGTGTAGTAAATGCCTTTGGACGTAATATGGTACTGGTATATTTTATTGGCACTTATCAAGTAACGGTCATAAAAAATCCACACCAACCCCAAACCATACATTGTATTTGAGGCTAGATTGAAAATTGGCATTCCCTCACCGCGAAATGCCAAATAAAGGCCAAAAAGCATCCCCCCAATTCCGGCCCCCAATGCTGAGCACCAAGCAGTGTGCTGCCGATGATTAATTCGCCACTGGTAAAGTACTGGCTCTTGTTGCAGTGCCTGATATTGTTCCGCGATATAGCGAAACAGGGGCTCCCCGGAACGGGGGGGGTTATCTTCCATTTGCATTTCGTTCATGGTTTCATCTCAATCAATATGCCTTTTACCGGTAAGGCAGCCTCTGTTTCTGCGGTGAGCACAGCGCCAAGGGCGAGGGAGCCACGGATCACAAAACGTTGTGCTGTTCCACTCAGGCTCTCTTCGGCTGGATAGGTGATCAGCAGTATCAGCTTGTCCCCCTGTGTCAGGGTATGGGGCAAACGATATTCACCCCGCAGACCCTGACGAGTTGGCAGAGGTAGCGCACGAGGAGCACCATGTACCGGCACAACAGCCGGATAACTGCCATTGGGGTTAGCCTGATAACCGATGCGCTGCACACCGGCGTGCAACGTCATTTCACTGATATGTGCTGGCATGCGGATCACCAACTCCCCCCCTTTTTCATCTATCGTCACGACCGGAGCATGAGCCAGTCGCTCATACTCCCCCATCTCGACGGCGGGTGTCCAGCCAGCAGGTTTGGTGCCCCAGGTCGACTGCAGCAACCAGCGCTCGATAGGAGTACGGCCAAAACGGGCCAATAACCAGGTTGAAAGCAGGTAGGCAACACCGCCGATAGCAATAAACGCCATCATCCAAGGGGCCCAGATTGCACCGACAACTGCTCCTGAACCCAACTTAATTAGAGAGCCTACGGCAGCAAACCCTTGCGCTCCGATACCTAGTACTTTTAACCAGTAAGCAAACTGCTCCGTGTCAGAGTTGGTGGCATCAGATAGCTTTTCTGCGGTTTCAAAGCCTTCGAAAACCGCTGCAACTAAGCCCAGCCCCGCCATGGCCCCCATCGAGAGTGCAAAGCGGCGGGCCAAAACGCCATAACCTTCTTTGGCCACATCCTTCAACTTCATAGCCAATAATGTATTTTCTTTCAGCGCTCCATAGGCCTTGCCCTGATAGACACCGGCAATCATATTGCCGGTCCAGGCGGCAGTATAGGTCACGGCGCGGTCAAGATCGGCCAGGGCCTTGGGGTTGCCTGTGACTTTTAAACGGTTCTCTTGATAGTGGTCCAGGGTTGAAACGAGATTAGCCATATTGACCAGTGCGGCCAGCCCACCAAAGTTGCCCCAGCTATCCCAGACCTTGCCAGCCTGTCCTGCCGCTTTTACGCCCCCCTGACGCAACAGCGCCTGATAGCGCGCTACATTGGCTTCAAACTCGACCTGCTTACCTTCAAGGAGTAACAGGCGGGGCCAGCGGGCACGTTGCAACTGCTGGCCAGCTTGTCCCAACTCCTGCGTTTGGTGCGGGGTGATGGGTTGTCCTGGGGTACCCAGCTGGCGGCTCTGCATCCCCGCTGCCTCGCGTTGGTGCTGCAGCCACGCCTTGGCTTCGGTATTGAATGCCTTGTTAAAACGTACCGCTTGCCCGGTATGTACCGCTTCCAGCGCTACCGCAGCCACCCAGGCAGCGTTGGCTTGCCCTTTAAGCAGCAGGGGATGCAGCACCATGGTCAGCCGATCCCATGCCTGCATGGCTGGGCCAGTGATGGCTTGATGAAGGGCATCCATGGTGGCCTTGGATGATGCCCCCAAACCGGCAAGCAGTTTGCTATCAAGCACGCGCCCTTCATCGGCCAGCGCACTCCACCCCGCACTGGCGTTAGCACCTGCCGTGGTGTTACTGATATTGAGCCAGGACGACTGTCCGACCAGCTCTTTTTTGACTGTCTCGTCAAAGCCATAATGCGCCAATGCGGGCAAAGCGCCTTTACGTAATTGCTTTTGCAGAGTCTTGGCCCATTCCATCCCAGGCGTCGTCACCTGCAACATCGCCAGCCACTCCTGGGCACTGGTGAGCAGATAGGTTTGTGCATTTTCTGTCTGACTATCAAACCCAAGCAAGAGAGGGTTGCCCGGTAGCGCAGCCAGCACAAGCAGGGCATCGTCATAGGTCACTTTCCACCGTTGCCGGAGCTTGTCCATCAAGGGTTGGTGTTGTGCGATCAAGGCTTCCAGCTCTTGCCAGCGGACCACCTCCTGATAGCGATACTCACCCCACTGTTGCACCAGGTCTGGCCCTGGTTTATATCCTTGCAAGGCCGTCAGTGCCTTATCCGCCCGAGCCGTTAACGACTCGGCCATCTGGGGAGTGCTCACAGCCACAGGCGGTGCCAACATAAACTGTTGGCGCTCTCGCTCGGCTTTGGCGTAGGCCAACAGGCTCTTTTTAAAACGAAATGTCGCCAGTCTATTGCCTTTGATGGCGGCAGGGAGCTGCTGTTCATTTACTGGCGGCAACCCAACCATCTCGGTAATCGCGGCCATGCTCCATTTGTGGCGCTGGGTATCATTACTGAAGGGATCCTCCTGCTTGGCCCACACGTCGCTCAGCCGTATCGTTACCTCGTGCATATCCGAGATAAGGTCGTCGAGCGCCACCACCAACGTACTCTTCAAATCCGGCATACCCGCCTTGCTCTCATCCGGTGAGCCTGCCGGTTTGTCACACCACAGTAGGCCCGGCTCTACCCCCTCAGGCGCCTTGAGGGGGGCAGAGCTGTCGACGAATCCCTCGTTGGGCAAGCCCATGTCGGCCACGTGGGTGGAGAGCAGGTCGAGCAACCCGGCATGCTCGCCCCCCATCTTGCTGGCCAACGACAGCAGCTTGAAGCTGCGCATGCCTTTGCTGCGCAGGCTGCTCTGCTCGCTATAGGCGGTTTTCAGGCGATCGGTCCAGCGCTGGTGTGAAAATGCCATCGCCACCTTGTGGTTGGCAGGGTAGAGCAAATGGCCCTTGCTGCCCTTGCTGGCATGGATAAATTGGCTGCCTTTGACCTCGTACTCATCGAGCGCTTTCGCTGTTTCGTCAAAGACATAGAGCCAGCCATCGCGCAATTGACGCAAGGTGTAGGGGTTAGCCTTGAGCGTCAGGGGGCCCTTGAAGTCTTTGGCTGGCAGGGGATGAGGTTGTGTGGCTGATGCCTCAACGACCTCATCCAGGGCATAACGCACCGGCACCAGGGCGAGCTCTTTATCTTTAAAGGGGCAGGTGCCCACCGGGCTTTTACAATCTTTATTGCTGGCCACCATGGCCACCTGGTTGGGTCCGCTCTTGGATTGGTTTATTTGGCCCATTTAGGTTAACTCCTGTGGTAATGCGTGCTGCTCTGCCCAGTTGGCCGCCAGCTCCACGCGTTGTGACGGGGTTTGTGCCGAGGGGGAGGTTAGATACTTGGTCAGGGTCGGATAGTCATCGCCCTCCCACCATCCATCGCCGACAAATCCCAGCACATTGAAAAACAGCAGCAGGTCGCGCTCGGTCTGAAATCCCAGTTGATAAGCCTGTTTGGCCCAGCGGGCAATCCACGCCTGCGGGTCACTCTGTGCAGACAACCGGGCAGGAAACCACGCCTGCATGTGGCGATAAGTCGCATCCAACTGGTTTTGCCAGCTCACTTCACCAAGCCGGGCCCACTGTGGCTCGGTCAGCCTGCAGCTGTCGCCCATCGGCTCGGCAAGCGTCTCTTTAACCTGCCTATGGTGCCAACCCGCACGAGTAGGCAACCAGACTTGTGCTATCCCCTGCCAAAACCAAGGGTCAGCATCCACCATCAGGCATGCCATGGTTTCCGGGGCCGCCAGCTTGAGCAGAATGCGGCTGCCATAGGGGCTTTCGACCTCGATGAGCTGGCGTAACTGGTCAGCCAGCGGCAATAACGTCAAATACGAGGCGAGCAGCCATCCCGTATTGGCGGGCAGCTGCTGAAACCAGCGGAGCAACGGCTCACTGGCCTCAACCAGACAGGGGGATACCTCGCGCAAGCTATCCCAAGGGGAATAAAGATAAAGAGGTTGGTAAACCGGGCTATCGATTACCTCAAACAGTTGCCTTTCCAGCTCGGAGAGTTGCCCGCCATCGAGCAACAGATAAAGACGCTCACCATTAGCCAACGCGAGCTCTGGCAAGACCATTACTTGCCCTCCTTGGCCAACTGCTCACAAATTTCACAGACTGGCTCGGCGGATTTGAGGGTGGCTATCTGACGGATGGGGTCCACCGGTAGGGGTGGTGGCACCACCTCGACATCATCAGGTTGTATTGGCATCTGCCCGCCCCAGCCCGAGCCAGAACCCGCACTCCCGCCAGAGTTCATCTTGATGGAGCCGCCAGAGAGGGTGACACCACCGGCATCAATCTTCACAAAGCTGCCGCCGACTTTCAGGGTCAGTTCGGCCCCGGCCTCCATCACGATTTTCATGCCCGCCTTGTGGTGCACTTCGCTGCCAGCATCAACCAGCAGTGACTGCCCCAGCTTCTGGTGCATGGAAGCATCGACCGTCAGCGAATAGTCAGCCTTGATATGGTCGCGTTTCTCGCCTTCCACTGTCAGGTGGTCGTTGGCCTTGATGCGGGTGACCCGCTCGTTGTCGATGTCCCAATGCTCGTCGTGTTTGATGTGCCAAGCAGCGTCGTTCTCTATCAGCACGTTCAGGTCTTTCTGACCGTGGATGTAAATCTCTTCCTTCCCCGCCTGGTCTTCAAAGCGCAGTTCGTTGAAGCCCTCGCCCTGGTGGGTCTCGGTGCGCAGCACGGTGCGGGTCTTGTTGGCGGGCAGCTCGTAAGGCGGTCGGTTGGTGGCGTGGAAGGTGCGACCGGTGACGATGGGCTGGTCGGGGTCCCCTTCCAGGAAGCTCACGATGACCTCGTGGCCGATGCGCGGAATGGCCATCATGCCGTACTGGCCGCCTGCCCAACCCTGACTCACCCGCACCCAGCAGGAGCTCTGGTCGTTGGAACTGCCGTAGCGGTCCCACGGGAATTGAAGCTTCACCCGGCCATGCTCGTCGCAGTAAATCTCCTCCCCCTCGGGGCCCACCACTATCGCAATTTGCGGGCCGTCGACCATTGGCTTGTGGGGGGCCTCGGGGCTGCCGATGCGGACGCGCCAGGTGGTACTCGCTTTCACTACGCCAAATTCGTTGTGGTAAACGGTCGGGCCACTGCCCCCTTCCTCTTCCAGCGCCTGCGGCTGCAAGCCGGTGTGGCGGATACGCACAATTTGCCAGTCGGTATTGAGGTTACCGTTCGGATGCTCGGTGAGTGAAAATGTCTGGCCCGGCAGCAGGGCCGCGCTGTTGGACTTGCCACTGCCCGCCACAGCGTCATTGCGCAGCGCATCGAGGCGGTGCTGGGCAAACGCCTTGCCGCTCGGGTCCTCTTTGTAGCGGCCCGGATAGTCAAAGTGCTGGTAAGTGTCGCGCTGGTGCTCGAGCTCAGCCCCCATTTTCTTCTGGGAGAGACCATAAGCCGGGGTTTTAAAGCTGTAGTCTTTGAGCTCTACATCCGAGGTGCGCACCGATTCGCGGTAGTGGAACTGGCGCACGTAGGCGCCCTGTTCCAGCGAACGGTTGCCGAGGTTAAAAAACAGCTCTGGGCCTTGGGTCAATGCAGCCGCATCGTCGGCAAACACGATACGGTGCTTGCCTGCTTCAAACTCATGGAAGTAAAAGAGCCCCTCTTCGGCGGCCAGGCGGTTAACGAAATCGAGGTCGGTTTCGCGGTACTGCACGCAATATTCGCGCTGGGCATGCTCGTTTTTCAGGGCAAAGGCGTAATCGGTGATGCCGTGCTCTTGCAGCAAAATGGAGAGGATTTCGTCCGGCTTCTGTGCCTGAAAGATACGGGAGTTTTGGCGAAGGCCCAATCGCCACAGGGCAGGTTTGACGTGCAGCTGATAGCGGGTGCGGCGAAAGCCGCTGTCCCCTTGCACAAAGTCGCTCACTACCCCGCATACCCGGCGCTGCAGCTCGCCGTGGTACCACACCAGCAGCTCGCAGGGCTGGTCCA
>NZ_CDBI01000004.1 GCF_000820025.1 Aeromonas popoffii | reverse complement strand
GGCGGGGTCGGTATGAGTGAGCACGGCATAAGTGAGCACGGTACGGGCGAGGCCGGCCCCGGTGCCTGGCTCAACTATGGCGAACTCAACCAGCGGGTCGGTCAGATCGCCGCCCGTCTGAAGGGGTTGGCGGTGGGAGAGCGGGTCGGCCTCTATCTGGAGAGAGGCCCGGATCTGGTGGCCAGCGTGCTGGCCTGCCTGCGGCTTGGCCTCACCTTTGTGCCGCTTGAGCCGGATTTTCCGGTGGAGCGGCTGCAGAGCATCGCCCGTCAGGCCCATCTATCGGCGGTGATCTGCGATGGGCATAGGGCGGTGCCAGCCTGCGGCTGTCCGCTGCGCACCCTCGCCGGTCTGGGTCACGCGGAGGTTGAGTGGCCCAGGGTGGACGATGCGCTGGCGGCTTACATGATGTTTACCTCGGGCTCCACCGGCGAGCCCAAAGGGGTGGTCATCAGCCGGCGGGCCCTGCTCTGCTTCCTCGACGGGATCCGCGAGCGGCTCGGGCTCTCGCCGAACTGCCACTGGCTCTTTATTACTACGCCAGCCTTTGATATTTCGCTGCTGGAGATGCTGGGGCCGCTCTGGGGCGGTGGCCGGCTGACGGTGGCTGGCAGCCAGCACAACAAGGATCCCCTGGGAATGATGGCGTTGCTCGAGGCCGACCCTTCCATCAACTGGTTGCAGGCCACGCCAGCCTGCTGGCGCATGCTGCTCAAAGCAGGCTGGCAGGGGGACGCGCGCCTCACCGCCCTGTGTGGCGGCGAGGCGCTGGATTCGGGATTGGCCGAGCAGCTCTGCGGCTGCACCAAACGGCTGTGGAACTGCTACGGGCCGACCGAGGCCACCGTCTGGTCCCTGGTGAGCGAGGTGCGCTGGCCCCCACCCAATGGGCAGATCACCATCAGCCACAGCCTGCCCGGCTACCGCCACTGGGTGCTGGACGAGGCGGGGTTGCCGGTATCTGAGGGGGAGTGTGGGGAGCTTTGCATCGAGAGCCCGGCCCTGTGTGAAGGCTATTGGCGCAAGCCCGGCCTGACGGCGGCGGCTTTCCTGCGGGTCGATACGAAAACCGCGCAGCTTGACCTGATCGTCGCGCCGCCCCAGATAGAAGAAGCGATCCATCCCCAGTCGGCGCACCCGGTCTCCGGTGCGATAGAGGCGATGGGCATCGACCCGCAGGAAAGCCG
>NZ_CDBI01000003.1:11370-12827 GCF_000820025.1 Aeromonas popoffii | reverse complement strand
GATGAAAACGACCCGAATGCGGGGAGGAGGACAGCAGCAGTTCCCATCCTCTTTGACCATCGACTGAGGGAGAAGAGCGGCAAAACCTGGAAACAGCAGCGGCACCCGAGGGTGCCGCCAGAAGATCAGCCGAGTGAGACAAGCTCAGCATCGCTGGGGTAGTGACCCTGCTCCGGTTCGATACCGGGCGGGTAGAGCGCCAGCAGCTCGGCCACCTTGTTGCGGCTACCGCCGTTGCGACTGATGGTGCGCTTGACCAGGATCTCGTCCAGTCGAGCGCCACGGTATAGCTCGCGAGTCAGCTCTATGTCGTGGTTGCTGATAAGCACCGGCACCCCCTTGTGGGCAGCCGTGTGACGTGCCAGCCGCGCCAATATGGCCTGATCATCCAGCGTGAAACCGCCTGCGGAATAGGTGGTGAAGCTCGCCGTGGTGGAAAGCGGCGCATAGGGGGGATCGCAGTAGATCACCCAGTCCGGCTCGGCGCGCTTGATGGCATCGGCATAGCTTTCGCAGATGAAGGTCGCCTTCTGCGCCTTCTCGGCAAAAGCCCATAGCTCTTTCTCCGGGAAGTATGGCTTCTTGTAGGAACCAAACGGCACGTTAAAGCCGCCCTTCTTGTTATAGCGACACAAACCATTGAAACCGTGGCGGTTGAGAAACAGGAACAGCAGTGCCCGCTCAAAGGTGGTTTCGGTCTGATTGAACTGGGTACGCAGCCGATAGTAGGCCGCCTTGTGATTGTGCTCGGCCACAAACAACTTGCGCGCTTCGGCGATGAATCGGTCAGGCGTCAGCTTGAGATGGTTGTAAAGGCAGATCAGATCCGGATTGATGTCGTTGAGCACATAGGCGTCGTAGTCGGTGTTGAGAAACACGGACCCGGCACCGACGAAGGGCTCCAGCAACACACGCCCGGCCGGCAAGCGCTCGGCAATCTCTTCAACCAGGGAGTATTTTCCCCCGGCCCATTTTAAAAAAGCGCGTGTTTTTTTCATGGAAATCCGGTGTTAAGAAGGCATCGACCAAAAAAGGGGGACGATTCTACCCCCTTACCGGGCGCAATGGCTATTGCTTCAACTCTTTTTGTACCTGAGCAAACGACTTGGGCCAGGGCTGCCCCTTGAGCAGGGCGGGTGAGAGCTTGCGAATGGCAGCCTTAGCTTGCGCTGCGTTGGCATAATCCCCTTGCAATACCACGTACCAGGGGCTGCCACGGAACTGGGTTTTGTAAACCCAGACATTGCCTGCCAGAGCGTGCTCGGCCACGAATTTGTCGACGGCCTTGGTGTTGCTCGCACCCATCAGCTGGATGCTGTAATGACGCTTGGGCTTCTTGTTCAGGGTCGCCGCTGGTGTCAACGCCACCTTGGGTGACGGTGCCACCGCGGGTTCAACCACGGCTTGCTTGGCGACCGGTTTGGTTGCAACTGGGGTGCTCTCGGCCTTGGGCGCGG
>NZ_CDBI01000003.1:10025-11215 GCF_000820025.1 Aeromonas popoffii | reverse complement strand
CTCTCGGCCTTGGGCGCGGTGGCCGGCTTGGCAAGCAGGCCCTGGGTCGATGTATTCTGAGCCTGGGCAACCTGAGTCGAAACGGCTTGGGAATCGGCACCGGTCAGCTCATCCACCACGACCATGGGCAAGGCACCGCTGACGTTGGGTTGGTTCATCAGTTTCTCGACCACTTCATCGGAGATCACCACCCGGCGCCCCTCGTAATTGGTCGATTCGGTGGTCATGGGCTCGCTCTCGACCACCTTGGGCAATACCTTGGCATCCGGCTGCCAATCGCGCACCACACCGCTCGGGTTATCACCACTGGCATTCGCACTGCCCTGACCACCGCTCCGGCCATCGCTACCGGTATCGGTGCCGCCTATGGTCAGGGGATCACCACCAGACACCGGAATGGGCAAAGCCGTGGTTTGCGCAGGTTCCAGCGCAGAACGCTTGCTCTCACCGTTAAACAGAGCTGGCAGCAGATAGCTCAGGGCCAGCAAGCCGGCGGCAACCACTGCCAGCACGGTCGCAATCTTCTTGACGGGCAACTCTGCCTGACGCTTCTTGGGCCTTCTGTCGGTCATGATATCCTCCAGTAACTGCATGATGATGGACGGATGTCCATTTGCCGCGTTCAGGATCTCTTCCACTTTCAACTTGGGCAAGAGGGCTGCCGGGATCTTGAGCTCTTTGGCTTTCTCATACAAGAAGATACGTTGCTCTGGCGCGCTCAGTGGCGCCACTTCCAGCTCCAATGCAGGCATTGCCCGCCCTTTCAGCAGGACTTTCTGGTTGCGACACCAGACGTCACTGCCGGAGAGTACGATGGCCAGTTGATGCGGCACGGAGAGGGTATCGTTGTGACGACAGAGGCTCCACAGCTCACCAACCAGCTCGGCGGGCAACTCGTCGGCACGTTCGATCAGCAGTAGCAGGGTGGCAGACTTGCCTTCCAGCATGCGAAAGAAGCTGTCGGCCAGCGCATCCTGTGGATTGAACAGCGGCCTTGCCACCACCTGCGGCAACAGCAACTGACGCACGTCCGCCATTTTCATGGCAGGACTGCCAATCAGGCTCACGACTCGCACTTTTTCGGGCAGGGCACCGAGCAGGGATTCACACAGGGTGGCGCGACCACTGCCTTGCTTGCCAGAGAGAAAAATAAAGGGGTGATTGAATTCAATCAGGTGCAGCAGCCGGTC
>NZ_CDBI01000003.1:8140-9961 GCF_000820025.1 Aeromonas popoffii | reverse complement strand
ATCAGGTGCAGCAGCCGGTCAACCAGCTGCCGCTGGGAAGGAAGTTTAAGCAGTTTATTATTACTCACGACCAGACTCGATCACCGCCAACAATTCAGCATCGGAGACATCGGCCACCACCTGTGCATGGCCGATACCGACTGGCAATATCAGTCGCAGCTTGCCTTCCAGTACCTTCTTGTCACGCCGCATATGGCGAATGAAGGCATCGAAATCCATCTCGGCCGGCGCCTGGATGGGTAGATTGGCCGCCAGCAGCAGATCGCGGATACGGGCTACCTGCCGGTTATCCAGCTCGCCACGCACCTCGGCCGTGAATGCAGCCAGCATCATGCCTGCGGCAACGGCTTCGCCGTGCAGCCAGTTCCCATAGCCTTTTTCGGCCTCGATGGCGTGACCAAAGGTGTGGCCCAGGTTCAGCAGGGCACGCACACCGTGCTCTGTCTCGTCCTGCGCCACCACATCGGCCTTGATCTCGCAGCAGCGGCGAATGGCATACGCCAGGGCAGCCGGCTCCAGCGCCTGCAGACGGGACATGTTGGTTTCGAGCCAGGAGAAGAATTCAGCGTCCCAAATGATGCCGTACTTGATGACCTCGGCCATGCCGGCGGCAAATTCACGGGCAGGCAGGGTCTTGAGGCATTCTGTGTCGATAACCACATGTTTGGGCTGATAAAAGGCCCCAATCATGTTCTTGCCGAGGGGATGATTGACGGCGGTCTTGCCGCCGACGGAGGAATCAACCTGGGAGAGCAGTGTGGTAGGCACTTGAATAAAAGGAATGCCACGTTGGTAGCTTGCCGCAGCAAAGCCGACAACATCCCCAATCACACCGCCCCCCAGGGCGATCAGTGTAGTGTCCCGACCATGGTTGGTTTCCAGCAGAGCAGACATGATCCGCTCGAAGGTTGCCAGGGTCTTGTAGGCCTCACCGTCCGGCAGGATCAGGTGTTCAACCTGAAAACCGGACAGCAACTGGATAATCCGCTCAAGATACAAGGGCGCAACAACGGTATTGGTCACTATCATGACCCGTTTGCCCTTGATGGTTTGTGTCAGCACCTCTGCATGCTGCAACAGACCCGCCGCTATCTCGATGGGATAACTGCGTTCACCCAGTTCGACCTTCAACCTTTCCATGGACGTCCTCTAGATTACATGCCAATCAACTTAACAATTTGATTAGCAACAATTTTAGCGCTCTGATCATCAGTCTGGATGACAAAGTCAGCCACTTCTTCATACAGCGCATTGCGCTCTTGTGCCAGACGCTCGAGTACTTCGCGCGGCGGCTCTTCGGTTTGCAGCAGTGGGCGACGCTTGTCTCTTTGTGTGCGTGCCAGCTGCTTCTCAATGGTTGTTTCGAGGTACACCACGATACCGCGAGCAGAGAGCTTGTTCCGTGTTTCACGGCTCTTGATGGCACCGCCACCCGTCGCCAGCACGATACCCTGCTGTTCTGAAAGGTCGCCTATGACCTTCTCTTCGCGGATCCGGAAACCCTCTTCGCCTTCAACATCGAACACCCAGCCGATATCGGCACCACTGCGGCGCTCAATCTCATGATCTGAGTCGAAAAACTCCATATGCAGTTGTTCTGCCAGATGTCTACCTATGGTGCTCTTGCCCGCACCCATGGGACCTATCAGGAAAATATTGCGTTTCTCAGCCATGTCTTTTCATTAGTAATTACAAACTGTACGACCCCGACAAACACTCGATCGGGGTACCTATGAACCTTGTCTTGCGATGGATCAGGAGGGGGATTATCTCAATAGAAATCGGGACTGGCAACCGCAGCCCTTACGCCCCAGCCTCATT
>NZ_CDBI01000003.1:4406-7981 GCF_000820025.1 Aeromonas popoffii | reverse complement strand
TGGGGCGTAAGGTTATATGTGTTTTACCCTCACATGTAAAGCATTCAGAAGGCGTCAGTGACTATCTTCGGCGTCACGAAAATTAGCAATTCCCGCTTTTTATTCTCGCTGGTTGTCTTGCGAAACAACAGGCCAAGACCCGGGATATCACCGAGTAGAGGCACCTTGCTGACATCGCTCTTGATGGTCTGTTGATAGATGCCGCCAAGCACCAAGGTCTCGCCATTGTTGACCAGCACCTGAGTGGTGATGGACTGGGCATTGATGGAGACCGCATCACCGGTACCGGTTGGTACCGTCTCACCCTTGGTGTCCTGGGTCACGGTCAGATCCAGGATAACCCGGTTGTCCGGCGTGATTTGCGGTGTGACCTTGAGGCTCAATACTGCCTTCTTGAAGGTGACAGAGGTGGCGCCACTGGAGGAGGACTCCACATAGGGGATCTCGGTCCCCTGCTCGATCAGCGCCGGTTTCTGGTTGGCAGTGGTGACACGGGGGCTGGCGATGATTTCAGCCTTGCTCTCTTTTTCCAGCGCCGACAGTTCGAGGTCCAGCAGGGTACCATTCGCCAGACGGGCCACCTGAAATGCCAGGGTGCCAGCGGCATTGGTGACCGGTAAATTGACGTTCAATCTGTCATCCACCCCGGGACGGGTGATGGTCGAACCGCCATTGTTATTGCCGGAGCCATCATTACCTTCGATGGAACCCGATGTACTGTTGCCATGACCATCGTTTTTGGTCACGCCCCAACGCACTCCGAGCGCCTCGTCGAATCCATCATCTATGGTCACCATGCGCGCTTCGATCACCACCTGTTTGACCGGAATATCCAGAATATCCAGCATGCGCTTGATGTTGCTGATGACCTCTGCCGTATCCTTGACCACCAGCACGTTGGTCCGCTCATCGACACTCACGGCCCCCTTGGAAGAGAGCAATTTGGTACTCTTGGATGAAAGTAAATTCGCCACCTCGGATGCCTTGGCATAGTTGATCTGCAGGTACTCGGTATAGAGCGGCGCCAAATCGGCCACCTGATTGCGACTCTCCAGCTGCTGCTTCTCACGAGCGGCGATCTCTTCTGCCGGTGCCACCAACAGAATGTTGTTATCCAGTCGTTTATCCAGCCCTTTCACCTTGAGGATGATGTCCAGCGCCTGCTCCCAGGGCACACCATCGAGTCGCAGTGTGATATTGCCTGACACTGAGTCCGTGGTGACCAGGTTGAGGTTGTTGAAATCAGCAATGAGCTGCAGCACGGTACGCACAGGAATATCCTGGAAGTTCAGCGAAATCGGTTTGCCCTGATACTGTTTCCCTGCGGTCACCGCGGTGCGCTTTTTCACCTCGACGATGAACATCTTGTCCGCCTGATCGTAGCGGTAATCAAACTGGCCATTGACGGAGAGCTCGAACAGGGTGTCATTGCCCTGGCGGAACACCTCTACCTGAGAGACAGGGGTGGCAAAGTCCTGCACATTGATCCGATTGAGCAGGTCGTCCGGTACGCGAGTACCATGGAACTTGGCCAGCACGGTCTGGCCACGGCTGCTGACATCCACTACCGCCGAGCTGTTGTCCAGCGTGACCAGAAACTCCCCATGCCCATCCTTGCCACGCCTGAAATCCACCCCCTTGACGGAGTTGAAATAGGCGTCGCTTGCCCCGGTCTGCGCCGCGGGCAAGACGGGTTTACTGGCTACCGGTACGGCCACCGGGGCAGATTGAGTCACAGGCGAAGGATTGACAAAGGCAGGCGAGGTCGTCGGTGCTGAGACCATGCCAGCTGACTGGCTCGAAGCCGGGAGAGGCATGGTTGCCTTTTCTCCCAGAGCGACCAGCAGCTTGTTGCCCTGCTGATGCACCTGATAAGGGGTCAATTGATCGAGCGCTATCTTGATGTCGAGCCCGGCTCCCTTGCCCTCGACCTTGAGATTATCGACCCCCTGTTGCTTGATGGGCAGCGGATTGACATTGAGCGCCCCCACGGCTCCTGGCACATGCAGCAACAGCTGATTGGGCTCATAGGAGAGCCGGTCGGTAAAGCCGCTGACCGGTTCACTGAAGCTCAACTCCAGCAACAGCTGATCGGCCATCAGCGCATTCACTTTCACCTCTTGCAAAGTGGCCACTGCCCAGGCCTGGCTCCATGCCCCGGCGCAAAATAGCAGGGCAACTCTGGTTACAGTACCGATTGTTATTCTCATCGCAGTCATCCCTGATTATCGTTTTGCTTCAAGATTGGCCATGCCCAACTGGGTTTCTCTGGTGACCCAGCATCCTTTGCCATCCGGCATAGTCTCAATCAAATCCACGTAGGTATCAGTGATCCTGATCACTCGGCCCTGATCAAGTCCCATATGTTGGTTGAGGCCCACCCGGACGGATTGACCATCCGGCGTCCGGATCAAGGCCCACAACTGACCCTGCTTGCCGAGCGATCCCTGCATACTCAGGCTGGCCAGCGAGTAGCTCTCCAAGACTTCTTTCTCTCTGTTGACGACCATCTGGGCACAATCTGGTTTCATCTTGGCATCGACCTTGGCACTGCTGGCCTCGGGCTGGGGGGCAATGAAAGGGCTGCGCTGATCGCTGAGATGATAAGCCATGGGCGAAAACGGTTTGATTTCAGGTAGCGGCTCGATAGGCACAGGCTGCCTGGCCTTGGTCTGAGCCACATAGTTATCCATCTCATCCTGCCCACCGCAGGCGGTCAACAGACACACGGGCAAGAGTACGCAGATCATCCTCATTTTTTCTGCCCCACTGTCTTGCCGTTGTACTTGTAGGTCTTGGCCAGCATCGACATGCTGATCATCTCGTCTGGCTCCTTGCTCTGCCCCAGAGTGAACGACTCCAGGATGACGATCCGCGGCAGCGCCGCCATATCAGCCGTGAACTTGCCAATCTCATGGTAGGTACCCACTACCTCGATCCGCATGGGCAGTTCAGTGGAAAACTCGTGTTTTATCTCGGACTCCCAGTTGATGCGATTTAATGTGAGGCCATTGTCGGTCGCAATGAAGCTGATATCGTCCAGCAAACCCGCCACCTCGTGAGTATTGGGTAACTGTTTGAGCTGGGTATCAACCAACTGCTCAAGTTGTACCATCTGTATCTTGTATGCCCCCAGATTGGCAGCAAGCATCGCCTTGCTCTCGAACTGCGCCTTCAGTTCAGCCTCCTTGTTGGTTTCCTGGGCCAGCAAGGCCAATGAGTTCGCAATCACGTAGTAATAGATCGCGCCGCCCAGCAGCGCACAAAAAAACAGGATGAAAATGCCCTTGGCCAACTTGGGCCAGCTGGCAATGTTGTTGAGATCCAGTTCATTGAGCTGTTGTAGGTTCATTCTTGCCCCTTAACCGCATCGACGGCGGTACCTGCCGCAGCGGCAACCTGGAAGGTCATGGAAAACTGACTCAGTGAAACTGGCGCAACGTCGGTCGCAAAAATCGTGCTGAGCTGTGACTGCTCCAGCCAGCCGGAGCCATCAATGCGCCGCATCATGCTGGCAACGCGACCATAAGCTTCGGTCTTGCCGTTGACGTCGATCTGGTTGTCTTGCAAGACAA
>NZ_CDBI01000003.1:1899-4155 GCF_000820025.1 Aeromonas popoffii | reverse complement strand
CACCGAACTGCTTCTTCTGCCGCTGGGCTCTGGCTTCACGCCAGGGGAGGAGGTTTATATTTGACATGGAGTGAAGCTCCTCATTGCCAGACCCAGCGCCGTCATGTATTTGGCACCATGAGCGAGTCCCCCCTCCCCTTTGGGTTTACCAAACAAAGCGAAAGGATCGGGATGCAATACTTCACAGCTGAGTTCATTGCGGACCTGAGCGACAAGCCCGGGTATCAGACTGCCACCGCCAGTCAGCACCAGCTTGGATAGCTCCCTGTGTCCGGAGGAGCTGCAAAACAGCTGAACGTTACGCCTGATTTGTTGCAACAAGGCATTGATATAGGGTAATAACACGTCCAGTTCATAGTCGGCAGGCAGAGTGTCCTTCATCTTGGCAAGCTCAGCCTCCTCCAGACTCATTTGATAGAAAGAGGACAATGCCTGGCTATATTGATCACCGCCAAAGTTCTGAATTCTTGAATACGTTGTCTGACCTTTGATTAACGCAACAAACGTCATTGCGCTGGCGCCAATATCGATAACACCGACCGGTTTTTCCCAGGTAAGCAAATCAGGCAGACAGGCGAGTACGGCGCGGCCCAAAGCATGCGCTCCAACGTCCACCACCTTGGTGATCATCCCGGCTTCCGCCAAGGCGGTGACTCGACCACTCACGCTCTCGGTGCGGGCCGCACTCAGCAGTACCTCCTGACGATCCTGATCATTGACCATGCCGATGATTTCAAAGTCCAGGCTCACTTCGTCGAGGGGAAAGGGAATTATCTGCTCTGCTTCCTGTTGGACCTGATTTTCCAACTCGTTTTCGCTGAGGCGCGTATCAACCTGAATGACCTTGGTGATCACATTGGAACCCGTGACAGCCGTTGCCGCATATTGGCTGTTGCCACTGATAAGACGCTTGAGGGTTTTGAGAGACTGGCTGACCCGTTCTATGTCCTGCAATTGATAATCGACCAGCGTCCCCTTGGGGGTCGCCACTTCGGCCACAGATTCGAAATGCAGCTTGCCAAGGCGCCCGGTGATAGTGACGGCCTTGATGGTCTGGCTCCCAAAATCAATGCCCGCCAAGGGCAACACGTAACCTTTACTGAATAGCCCAAACATATACACGTCCATGCGTTATTGGGTTTTAGAAGTGATTGCAAGACAGCCAATCAGCTGATGATGTCTTAACTCATCCTAAATACTATATCTATCAATATCATAAAGTTTACGCCAAAAAGTGATGCACTTCGCTTTCTTGTCGCGCTGGCCTCCTCTTGGTTATTGAGCCACAGAATGCTAACCTCCCGCCTCTTCTCGGGGAGCCTGACTGCTGACAGGAAAACCTCGAATTCCCTGAGGCAAAAGGGCTATACTCTGCGCCCGTTGGCTAATTTTAAGACGATTGGTAGTTCTTCCATGCTGAAATGGCTCGTACGCCTGTTTATTGTCATGATGCTGGGTGCTGTGCTGGGTGTTGCCAGCCTCATCGGTATCTACTTCTACATCAAGCCCCAGTTGCCCGATGTGACCGCGCTGCGCGACGTCAAGCTGGCCACCCCGATGAAGGTGTACAGCCGGGACGGGGAATTGATCTCCCAATTTGGCGAAATTCGTCGTATCCCGCTGCATTTGGATGAAATACCCCAGTCCATGATAGACGCAGTGCTCGCGACCGAGGATGCCCGCTTCTATGAGCACCCGGGCATAGATCCGATCGGTATCATTCGAGCGGCTACTGTCTGGGCCGTCTCCGGCCATGCCCGTCAGGGCGCCAGTACCATCACCCAGCAGGTCGCCCGTAACTTCTTCCTGAGCAATGAGAAGACCATAGTACGCAAGATCAAGGAGGTATTCCTGGCCTGGCGTATCGAGCAGAATCTTTCCAAGGACGAGATACTGCAGCTCTACCTCAACAAGATACCGCTCGGTTATCGCGCGTTTGGGGTAGGTGCAGCCGCTCAGGTCTACTTCGGCAAAGAGGTCAAAGACCTGACTCTGGACGAGATCGCCATCATAGCCGGCCTGCCAAAGGCACCGTCCATGTTGAACCCGATCCGCTCACCGGAGCGCGCCTTCGCCCGTCGCAACGTGGTGCTGGGTCGCATGCTGGAAACCGGCAAGATCACCAGGGCCCAATATGACGAGGCCTCCAAGATGCCGATCAAGGCCCGTTTTCACGGCGCCGAGATAACCCTCAATGCCCCTTATCTGGGGGAGATGGTGCGCCAAAAGATGGTGGAGCAGTTCGGTGAAGATGCC
>NZ_CDBI01000003.1:0-1720 GCF_000820025.1 Aeromonas popoffii | reverse complement strand
AGCAGTTCGGTGAAGATGCCTACACCATGGGCCTTCACGTCTACACCACTGTCACTGCCAAGCGTCAGCGGGCCGCCCGCCAGGCCCTGCTGGATGGGGTGTTCGACTACGATACCCGTCATGGCTACCGTGGCACGACAGCCCAGCTCTGGAAAGCGGGAGAAGCCGACTGGGATTACGACCAGATCATGGCGCACCTGGCCAAGCAGCCCACTTACCAGCCCCTGATGGCCGCTGTGGTCACCCAAGTGGGTGACAAGAGTGCAACTCTGGTGCTGAAAAATGGCAAACAGGCAGAACTCGGCTGGAACGGCATCAAATGGGCTCGCGCCTTCATCACCGATGATCGCCAGGGCTTCGCCCCCCGCTCCGCCCACGATATGCTGAAAGTCGGCGCCCAAATCTGGGTACGGGAGAAGGGTGAAGAGCTGCTGCTCTCCCAGATCCCCGAAGTCAACGCCGCCCTGGTGGCCATGGACCCGCAGGATGGCGCCATCGAGGGGCTGGTTGGCGGCTTCAGCTTTGAGCTGTCCAAGTTCAACCGGGTCGATCAGGCACGCCGTCAGATAGGCTCCAACATCAAGCCCTTCCTCTATGCTACCGCGCTGGAACAGGGCTATACCCTGGCCTCCCTCATCAATGATGCGCCGATCAACCAGTGGGATCCCTCCAAGGGCCCCATGTGGCAGCCCAAAAACTCCCCTGCTATCTACGAAGGCCCCACCTCGCTGCGCCTCGGTCTTGCCAAGTCCAAGAACGTGATGTCAGTGCGGCTGATGCGCGCCATCGGTCTGGACACCTATATCGACGGCCTGACCCGCTTCGGGTTCGCGCGCGATACCATCTCCCGCAATGAATCCCTGGCGCTGGGTGCCGCCGAATTCACCCCGCTGGAAGTGGTGCGCGGTTATTCCGTCATGGCCAACGGCGGCTTCCAGGTCACCCCCTATTTCATCACAGACGTGATCGACAGCCTCGGACAACCCCTGTTCCAGGCCAACCCTGCCGCCGCCTGTCGTGATTGCGGCGTGCTGGCCGCGGCCGGTCTCGACAGTGCCGATGCCTATGCCAATACCAGCGGCGACTGGAAGGCCCAGTGCCCGATCGATCCTGTTGTGCCCAATAACCTGGCACCACAGACCGTCAGTGCCCAGAGCACTTTCCTGATCACGGATACCCTGACCAGTGCCATCTGGGGTGGCAACGGCTGGCGCGGAACTGGTTGGCGGGCGGCTCGTGACCTCAAGCGTCACGACATCTCCGGCAAGACGGGGACAACCAACGAATCCCGCGACGCCTGGTTCTCCGGTTACACACCGAACTTGGTCGCCACTTCCTGGATCGGTTTTGACAACCACCAGCGTGGTCTTGGCCGGGGCGAATTCGGCGGTGGCGCAGCCCAACCTATCTGGATCGACTTCATGAAGACGGCGCTCAAACAGGTGCCCGAACGCAAGATGCCGGTCCCCGAGGGGATCATCAGGGTACGGATCGATCGCGAAACAGGTCTGTTGACCAACCGCACCGATGACAGCAGCAAGGAGGAGTTCTTCAAGGAAGGAACTGAACCGACCCGCTATGCGACCCACAGCTCGGACGGCAATCAGGTCTATGGCGGCGACGGCTCGCCCACTGACGGGCCCGTCTCTACCGACGATATATTCTAAGCGAAAGCTCAAGATAAAAAACCGGCGCCAGGCGCCGGTTTTTTTATGGCCAC
>NZ_CDBI01000002.1:451-17215 GCF_000820025.1 Aeromonas popoffii | reverse complement strand
GCCGGGCGCAATTACGAGCTGATCTCGCCGCGGGAGAACCGTGAGCGGCCGCGCTTTCGTGCCTTTAGCGACTGGCTGCGCAGCGAGGTGGCGCTCAGCCAGTCCGGCACTGTTCTTGTCCTTTAGAACAGCTTGCTGCCCCAACCGAGCTTATTGCGCAGCACGTGAAAGTAGCTGTAATCGAGCGGGTGTACCAGGTGCAGCTTGTGGCTGCTCTTCTTGATGAGGATCTCGTCCCCCGGATGCACCGCCAGGGTTACCTGACCGTCGCAGCTCACCTGTATGGCGTCATCCTGATTGTCTGGCGAGACCAGCAGCCGCACCTCGCTGTCCGCATCCAGCACGATGGGGCGGCTGCTGAGGGTGTGCGGAAACATAGGCACCAGCGTGATGGCGTTGAGCTTGGGGGTAAGGATGGGGCCGCCTGCTGACAGCGAGTAGGCGGTGGAGCCGGTCGGGGTGGCCACTATGATGCCGTCCGATCGTTGACTGTACATAAAACTGCCATCGATGTAGACCTCAAACTCGATCATGTGAGCGATCTTGCCCGGGTGCAGCACGGCTTCGTTCACCGCCAGATTGCGCGATTTGCGCTCCCCATGGCGATAGACGGCGGCTTCCAGCAGGAAGCGGTGTTCACTCTTGTAGTGGCCGGAGAGCACCTGCTCCAGTGGCAGCAGGTAATCCTGCGGCGACAGGTCGGTTAAAAAGCCGAGATTGCCCCGGTTCACGCCGATCACCGCCACATCAAACCGTGACAGCACCCGGGCCGCCCCCAGCATGTTGCCATCCCCGCCGACGACGATGGCCAGATCCGCCAGCTCACCGAGTTGGACCAGATCCATCACGTTCTCATCCATGATGCCGAGGGTGTGGGCCACCCGGCTCTCTACCAGCACCCGAAAACCTCGGGTAGTGAGATATTGATGCAAGCCGGTCAGGGTCTGGTTAGCCCCTTCGTGGTGGGGTTTGCCAATCAGGGCAATGGTATTGAACGGAGAATCCATATGCTGTCGGGTCTGGGATGAGTATTGGGGGAGTATACCGCGCTTTGTGGGGGATTTGTCTGCTGCCAGCGTATCCTGGTGGGCATAGCGCCATGAAAAGTGGCAATTTACCCGTTAGCTCGGCTCATTGGCGACGATAGCGCCCTTTTCCCCTTGAAAGCCGAGGCTGCGTCCCCATAATAGCGCCATTACAGGGTCTGTTACCGACTTGTCGCGCACCCGGATGTCAACAGACCCTAACAAGCAACCCTGAAATTGGAGATGTCATGAACCACGAAGAACAAAAAGTTGAAGCGATGGAGCAAGTGGAAGTCCAGCCAGTCGAGCCGACCGATGTAGACAGTGAAGTGACAGCCGAGCAGGCCCGCATTGCCGAACTGGAAGCGCAGCTGGAAGCTGCCCAGCAGGCCTCCCTCGAAGAGCGTGAGCGCGCCATTCGCGCCGTCGCCGAGATGGAAAACCTGCGTCGCCGTGCCGCTCAGGACGTGGAGAAGGCTCACAAGTTCGCGCTGGAGAAATTCGCTGGCGAACTGCTGCCGGTGCTGGACAACCTGGAGCGCGCCATCGAGTTGGCCGACAAAGAGAACGATGCCCTCAAGCCCATGATCGAAGGGGTCGAGCTGACCCTCAAATCCATGCAGAGCTCGGTGGGCAAGTTTGGTCTGAATCCGCTGGATCCGCTCAATCAGCCGTTCGATCCCAACGCCCATCAGGCGATGAGCATGGTGCCGAGTGCCGATGTGGCACCGAACACCGTCATCGCTGTGATGCAGAAGGGCTACGACCTCAACGGTCGGGTGATCCGTCCGGCCATGGTGATGGTCTCCAAGGCACCGGCCTGAGTACCATTGCAGTGCTGAGCCCGCCGCTCGGCGGGCTTTTTATTCGTCGCGGCGCCATTATGCGTATTAAATGGCGCCATTTGGCAAGCATTTTCCCGTAAACAGGGCAAGAATGCGCGGTTTTTTGAGGGCGGGGCTTGAAGCGTCAACTTGAGACCCCATATAGGTTGCAAGGTCGCGGCGGCACAAAAAATTTGATGCCGGGAGCTTGAAAGCCACACTGGCTGCCCCCACCTAGCCGTTAACGCATTAAGGCGAGTACCTCGCCAGTTTATTCAAAGTATTTGGAGATTCGTCAAATGGGTAAAATCATCGGTATTGACTTGGGTACTACCAACTCCTGCGTCGCTATTCTGGATGGCGACACTGCTCGCGTGATCGAGAACGCAGAAGGCGATCGTACTACTCCGTCCATCATTGCCTATGCCGATGATGGCGAGATCCTGGTTGGTCAGCCGGCCAAGCGTCAGGCCATCACCAACCCGAAGAACACCCTGTTCGCCATCAAGCGTCTGATCGGTCGCCGTTTCGAAGATGAAGAAGTTCAGCGTGACCTGAAGATCATGCCGTACGCCATCGCCAAGGCTGACAATGGTGATGCCTGGGTTGAAGTGAAAGGCAAGAAAATGGCGCCGCCGCAGATCTCTGCCGAAGTGCTGAAGAAGATGAAGAAGACCGCCGAGGATTACCTGGGCGAGCCGGTGACCGAAGCCGTTATCACAGTGCCGGCCTACTTCAACGATGCCCAGCGTCAGGCGACCAAAGATGCCGGTCGCATCGCGGGTCTGGATGTAAAACGCATCATCAACGAACCGACTGCTGCTGCTTTCGCTTACGGCGTGAACAAGGTCAAGGGCGAGCGCAAGGTTGCCGTATATGACCTGGGTGGCGGTACTTTCGATATCTCCATCATCGAGATCGACGAAGTCGAAGGCGAGACCACCTTCGAAGTTCTGGCGACCAACGGTAACACCCACCTGGGTGGTGAAGACTTCGACAACCGTGTCATCAACTATCTGGTCGACGAGTTCAAGCGTGAGCAGGGCATCGACCTGCGCAACGACCAGCTGGCTCTGCAGCGTCTGAAAGATGCGGCCGAGAAAGCCAAGATTGAGCTCTCTTCTGCCCAGCAGACCGACGTGAACCTGCCGTATATCACTGCAGATGCCACAGGTCCCAAGCACATGAACATCAAGGTGACCCGCGCCAAGCTGGAATCCCTGGTGGAAGACATGGTGAAGGATTCGCTCGAGCCAGTTCGTACCGCCCTGAAAGACTCAGGTCTGGCCGTTGGCGAGATCGACGACGTCATCCTGGTAGGCGGTCAGACCCGCATGCCGATGGTGCAAAAGACCGTTGCCGAGTTCTTTGGCAAAGAGCCGCGTAAAGACGTCAACCCGGACGAAGCCGTGGCCATGGGTGCTGCCATCCAGGGCGCCGTACTGTCCGGTGAGAAGACCGACGTACTGCTGCTGGACGTGACCCCGCTCTCTCTGGGTATTGAAACCATGGGCAGCGTGATGACGGCGCTGATCGAGAAGAACACCACTATCCCGACCAAAAAGTCCCAGGTGTTCTCCACTGCCGAAGACAACCAGTCTGCCGTGACCATTCACGTGCTGCAGGGTGAGCGCAAGCGCGCCAGCGACAACAAGTCCCTGGGCCAGTTCAACCTGGAAGGTATCCGTCCCGCTCAGCGTGGCTTGCCGCAGATCGAAGTGACCTTTGATATCGATGCCAACGGCATCCTGCACGTCTCTGCCAAAGACAAGGAGACCAACAAGGAGCAGAAGATCACCATCCAGGCTTCCTCCGGTCTGTCTGATGAAGAGATCGAACGCATGGTACGCGAGGCGGAAGCCAACGCGGCTGAAGACAAGAAGTTTGAAGAGCTGGTGCAGACCCGCAACCAGGCTGACGGTCTGGTCCACTCGGTCCGCAAGCAGGTAACCGAAGCCGGTGACGCCCTGCCTGCCGACGACAAGACCAAGATCGAGACTGCATTGAGCGAGCTGGAAGCCGTCATCAAGGGTGACGACAAGGCAGTCATCGAAGCCAAGCAACAGGCGCTGATGGAAGCCTCCCAGAAGCTGATGGAAATTGCCCAGCAGCAAGCCCAGGCTCAGGGTGCTGGCGCCGATGCCGGCCAGTCCTCTTCTTCTGCCAAGGCTGACGACGACGTGGTCGACGCCGAGTTCGAAGAAGTGAAAGACGAGAAGAAATAAGCCACACCCAGATGGGTAGAGCTCGCTCTACCCATCGGCTTGAACGATGAATTTACGGGCGTTGGGTGACCAACGCCCGTCTGCATAACTGTTTACGTAGCAACAGGATCAGTATGTCAAAGCGCGATTTCTATGAAGTGCTCGGGGTATCGAAAGATGCCGATGAGCGCGAGATCAAGAAGGCGTACAAGCGTCTGGCGATGAAGTTTCACCCGGATCGCAACCAGGGTGATGCCGTATCCGAAGAGAAGTTTAAAGAGGTCAAGGAAGCCTATGAGGTCCTGACCGACGAAAATCTGCGGGCCCGTTATGACCAGTACGGTCATGCTGGCGTGGATCAGAGCCAGGGTGGCGGTGGTCACGGTGGCTTTGGCGGTGGAGCCGATTTCGGTGATGCGTTCGGCGACATTTTTGGCGACATCTTTGGTGGCCGCAACGGCGGTGGGCGTCGTGGTCCTGCCCGGGGTTCCGACCTGCGCTACACCATGGAGCTGACCCTGGAAGAAGCGGTGCGCGGTGTCTCCAAGGAGATCAAGGTACCGACTCTGGTCCACTGCGAGGTCTGCAACGGCTCGGGTGCTCACACCGGCAGCCATGCCCAGACGTGCCCGACCTGCCACGGTGCCGGTCAGGTGCAGATGCGTCAGGGCTTCTTTGCGGTGCAGCAAGCCTGTCCGCACTGTCACGGTCGCGGCAAGATCATCAAGGATCCGTGCCGCAAGTGCCATGGCGATGGTCGCTACCAGAAGACCAAGACACTGTCAGTGAAAATTCCGGCGGGCGTCGATACCGGTGATCGCATCCGTCTCTCCGGCGAAGGGGAGGCGGGGGAAGCTGGCGCACCGGCCGGAGATCTCTACGTTCAGGTACACGTCAAGGAGCACGAGATCTTCGTGCGTGACGGTAACAACCTTTACTGCGAAGTGCCCATCAGCTTCACCGCCGCCGCGCTCGGCGGCGAGATTGAAGTGCCGACCCTGGATGGTCGCGTCAAGCTGAAGGTCACTCCCGAGACCCAGACCGGCAAGATGTTCCGCATGCGGGGCAAGGGCGTCAAGTCCGTGCGCTCCGGCCAGGTGGGCGATCTGATGTGCAAGGTGGTGGTCGAGACCCCGGTCAAGCTGACCGAGTCCCAAAAAGAGCTGCTGCGCCAGCTGGACGAGTCGTTCAGCGGTGCCGCTGCCAAGACCCACAAGCCGAAATCGGAAGGCTTCTTCGAAGGGGTGAAACGCTTCTTCGACGACCTGACCCGCTGATCTCAGCGCATTCCAGCAAAGCCGGCCTCTGTGCCGGCTTTTTTTTTGCGCCTTTTTACGGCGCGCCTCATTGTTCAATCCGTGGTGCTGGCGCGCCAGAACACCTGCTTGATATGGGGATGAATGGCCAGTTTCACCATCAGGGCATCCAGCTCGTTGCCGTCGATGGAGGTGGCCAGCAGCACAGCGGAGATCTCCAGATCCTGTTCACCGAACGGCTCTATGTCCAGCTCGCTCAAGGGGTAGTTGGCCTGTTCCATCATCTCTTCGAGCCAGTGCAACACCTCCTTCTGATACCCGCGCTCGGCGAGGGCCGTGACCCTGTAAGTCACCTCTGTATCGGTATTGTCCACCGGACGGCGGTTGATCTGGTTGACCAGGGGGCGCAGCAGGGTGTTGGCGGCCAGCACGAAGAGGGCGCCGAGCACTGCCTCCATCGCAAGCCCGGCCCCGCTGGCTGCCCCCACAGCCGCCACGCCCCACAGGGTGGCAGCTGTGTTGATGCCGCGGATATTGCCCGACTCACGCATGATGACACCGGCGCCGAGAAAGCCGATGCCGGAGACGATATAGGCCACCACATGGACCACGTTGTAGCTGCCGCCGTGCAGGTCATAGATGCGCTGGGCCAGACTGACGAACAGGGCCGCCCCCACGGCGACCAGCACGTTGGTGCGAAGGCCCGCGGTACGTTGGCGGTACTGGCGCTCCAGCCCGACCAGGCAGCCCAGCACAAAGGCCAGCAGGAGGCTGGCCAGGGTGTCGAGCAGGGAAATCATGTCAAGTTGCTGCCACATTCTCATGGCGTACTCCTTCTGGTTTGATATGGCCTTCGGCATGCAGGATAGGAGGCCCAATGGGCATGCTTGATGAATCGCAGAGGTGCGCGCGGTGAAGGCCATCATGGGAAATGACAACGGGCCACGGTCAAACGGGCCCGCGCTCAGAATGGCGTGCAGATAGCCGGGTCAGATGTAAAGGGGCCAGCATGGCTGGCCCCGATATACCCCATCCCGGTTAGTTGAGCAGGGGCTCGGCGTCGTGACGGGGATGCAGCTCCCAGCGCACCGGATGGGCGACCCCGACCTGGTGCACGAACTGCACCAGGTAACGGCGCTGGGGCGGTGTGCAGTACAGATTGAGCACCAGCTCCCGACCCCCGCTGCGCCCTGGCCTCAGGGACTGCATGGGACGCAGCCCGGCCGGTTGCAGGGTATGAGTCACCATGTCGAGCACTCGCTCCATGTCGGCGCGATCCTGACAACGGATCTGCAACCTGTAGTGGTGCTGATCCGGTTTGGGGCGCAGCCAGAGTGGCCACAAACCACGGCCGAGCTTGCTCAGCAGGGTATGAGTCTGAGTGGATCCAGATTTGGTTGAAATAAAACGCATAGCAGCCTCCTTGTGGGAAGCAGAAACTATGCAGGCAAGGTGTCCAGGCCTGGGCTTGGGTCACCTGACGTCAAGTGTAAAAAGAGAAGAGGGGAGTGGATTTCCGCTTCTCGCAGGGTTGCGAGAGCGCGGCAGAGGAAGACCTGCGGCTATCTCGCGACCAGGGGGCCGACTGATTGGGTCGGTCTACAACTGTCACTTGATGAATTGCCCACTGATGGTCTCCGCTGTTGATGAACGGCCAAATGGTACTCATCCAGAGCAATGAGGTAAAGCCTTATCCACGTTCAGCAATATTTAGATACAAGTTTGTCAATAATCTGAGTCGCTTGGCTACCTCCATACCTGCCCGGCCAAGGTATTAACCCCCCCAGGAGCCAGCCATGATCCACGGCCATGCCGACGGTTCAGGCCCTCACAAAATTAGACATTGCTAATTTAGGTTTTATTTATAGAATAAAGCTTAATATAAGCAACTGCTAATTTATGCCAATGCACACTGTCGATGAGATGACTCGGTATGCCAGCGAGGCGGTGAATGTGCTGGCCCTGTTGTGCACCCATTTTTGCCACTCCCAAGACGACGAGGTGTCCTGATGTTTGAAACCCAATGGTTGCTTGCCCTGGCCGGGGGCATGCTGGTGGGGCTCTCCGCCCTGATGCTGATGCTGTTCAACGGCAAGGTGGCCGGGATCAGCGGCATGCTGGCGGCAGCCATGGAACACAGGCACGCCTGGTGCTGGCTGTTTCTGCTGGGATTGGGGGCGGGTGCCTGGCTGGCGTTTCGCCTGAACTGGGCCCGGCTGCCGAGCCTCGATACCCTGCCGGCCTGGCCGCTGGTGTTGCTGGCGGGGCTGCTGGTCGGGGTCGGTACCCGTCTTGGCAATGGTTGCACCAGCGGTCATGGCATATGTGGCATGGGGCGGCTCTCGGTGCGATCCATCCTTGCCACCCTCACCTTCATGGCAACCGGTGCCCTCACCGTGTTTGTCACCCTGCATCTGTTGTAACGAGGCGATGAGATGAAACTCTTTATCAGTCTGTTGGCCGGTCTGCTGTTCGGGCTCGGCCTTGCCATCTCCGGCATGGTGGATCCGGCGCGGGTCATCGGCTTTCTCGACGTGGCGGGCACTTGGGATCCCAGCCTGGCCTTCGTGATGGGGGGCGCCCTGCTGGTGTTCATGCCTGGCTACTTTCTGCTGGTCAAACCGAGCCGCCAGAGCCTGCTTGGTGAGCCATATTCGTTCAGCCTGGCTCGGCAGGTGGACAGTCGCCTCATCGGTGGCTCGGCCCTGTTCGGCATCGGATGGGGCTTGGCGGGCATCTGCCCAGGGCCAGCCTTGAGTCTCATTTCCAGCGGGCAGCCCATGATATTGTTGTTTGTGGCGGCCATGGTGAACGGGATCCTGCTGGTGGACAGGGTATGGATGACGCTGCGACAAGCCCGCAGCACCTGATCCCTCGGCGCCATGATCCCGCAGTCCCGGCACCCGTGCAGGGGTCAGGAAGGCGCAATTGCGAGAGGGCCACCCGGGTGGCCCTCTACTGTCACACCTTCAGGTGGCGGGCGCGCTGAGTCCGCGTCCTTTCATCAGTGGGAAGTAGCGTCGGTCGGCCTGGCTCATGTGGCCGACAACCAGCTCCTGAATGATGAAGTTGAGTAATTCGTCGTTGCCAAGCTCGCCGGCCCTGGCGGCGGTCATCAGCTGGCTTGCCCTGTGCAGCAGCCGCTGGTGGTCCTGCTGGTGGCTGGCCAGCTCGGCATAGTCCAGCTCGGCCAGCACCTGCTCCTCGAAGGCGAAGTGGTGGCGCGCCATCTCAAACAACCCTTCCAGACTTTCCAGATAGAGGGCCGGGTGCTCGCAGTTGTCTTTCATGCGCTCCAGCAGCCGGTTGGTCAGCACGAAGAGCTGGCGATGCTCGGCATCGATGCGGGGATGGCCACACTCGTGGCTGTTTTGCCACAGCAGTGAGCCCAGTTCGGGATCCAGCCCGGCGGTAAACAGGCAGACCCGGCCACGGCCCCGTCCCTTGGCCTGATACATGGCCTGATCGGCATGGTGCATCAGGGTCTTCGGATCCGTGCCATGTTCCGGGTAGAGCGCCACTCCTATGCTGCTGGAGATCCGCAACTCCTGCTCTTCATCCATCCGGAACGGATGACGCAGGCTCTGGTGCAGATGATCCGCCACCGCCAGCGCCTCGTCACGGGTATCGGGCAGCAGGATCACGAACTCATCTCCCCCGAGACGGGCCACCAGATCTTGTTCCCGCACGCAGTGGCGCATGCGTTCGGCCACCATGTTGAGCAGCACATCCCCGGTCTCATGACCAAAGGTGTCATTGATCGGTTTGAAGTGATCCAGATCGATGAACATCAGCGCCAGCTCTCTCCCCTCATCGGCCATGGCCTCTGTCAGCCGCAGTTGCAACAGGCGACGGTTGGGCAGGTTGGTGAGCGGATCATAGAAGGCGAGGCGATGCATCATCTCCTCGCTGGCGGCGCGTTCCGTGATGTCGCGGGTGACCCCCAGGATGGCATCGGGCTGGCCTTGCTCGTTGCCGTGCAAGGTGGTGATGGTCTCGGTCGCCACCAGATGTCCCTCCTTGTGCCTCACCTGGGTGCGGATCACGCAGCGGGTTTGCTCGTGGTCGCCCCGTTGCCAGGCTGCGAGGGAGTCACTGAGCTCATCGCGCAGCTGTTTTCTGGAGGTTTCCGGGATCAGCAGTTTGAGGGGCAGGCCGAGGATGTCGAGCGCCTCATAGCCGCTCAGGGGCTGGATGGCCGGGCTGACATAGCGAAGGCGCAGAGTGGCGGTATCCATGGTCCAGATAACGTCTGCGCTGTTCTCCGCCACGAACCGGTAGTGCTCTTCGCTCTGGGCCAGTTCACGGGTGAGCCGCAGCCGATCCCGGGCCTCCTGACGCAGACGCAGATAGAGATGGCAGAAGATGCCGAGCAGAGTCAGCAGGGTGAAGGTGATCAGCATGGCGACGGCCACGCTCTTGTCGAACAGCAGCCGCAGCTGGCGCATGCGCTCCCGGTCCGGGTTGTAGAGGAAGCGCTCCAGATCGGGCAGGGAGCTGAGCAAGCCCGCCTCCAGATAGGTCCTGGCGATCTGCTGCCATCGCTCGGGTTGCATGTAGCCGGGCGCGATAAGATCTGGCTGCATCAGCTCCCTGGTTTCACGGGCTTCGAACTCCAGCTGCTCACGGCCGTAACCGCTGGGATAGTTCTCCATGATCCAGTTGATCATCTCCTCCGGGTTTTCCATGGCGTAACGCCATCCCTTGAGGCTGGCCTGCTGGAACGCATAGACCCGCTCCGGCCTGCTCGTCAGCTCATGCTCCGAGGTAAACAGATTGTCGCCGTAGAAGTCAACGTCGATATCGCGGGGGGAGAACACCCGGTAGGAGAGCCCCATCTGGGCTAGCTGAAAGGGCTCTGTGGTGCTGTAGGCGCTGATGGCATCCACCTGTCCGGTCAGCAAGGCCTGCAGCCCCTGTTCATAGGGCAGTTTGGTCCAGCTGTGTGGCTGGGCATGGCGGCTGAGATAGACCAGCAACTCCTTGGAGCCAGGCTCCAGCATCAGGCGTTTGCCCGCGAGCGCCGAGGGTTGCAATATGTCGGGCCGTTCCAGGGAGATCAGGACCAGCGGCGAGTGCTGCAGCATGGCCGCCAGTACCACGACCGGACGACCTGCGGCACGGGCGAGCAGCAAGTCGCTGCCGCTGATCCCGAACTGGGCATGGCCTGACACCACCTCGTTGACCACATTGGTCTGCGGCGTGGCGGCGCGCAGTGCGACATTCAGACCAGCATCACGATAAAAGCCCTTGAACTGGGCGGCGTAATAACCGGCGAACTGGAACTGATGTTGCCATGGCAGTTGCACAACGACCTGCTCTGCCGCCCTCAGGGGCAGAGAGGTGACGCTGTAGAAGATCGCCGAACCCAGCATTGGCAGATACCAGAGCAAACGATGAAGGGAGGAATTTACGCCTGTCATATACATTCTTCTCGGGAGACGGGGTCGGTCCTAGAGTCAAATAATTCCTTGTTGCCCGCAAGGGGGCGAAAGGGCGCTGGAATCAGGGATCCGTGACAAAAAAAGTGATGTCTGTGTCGTTTATCACGTTTAGCTTTCATGCTCGGTATTTTTGTCAATTATGCGAATAACTAAGGAGCCATATGGCCTATTAAAATGGTCGCATTTTAGTCGTATTTATCTGCTATTTACCTCAGTAATAGTGAGTGACTGCTTTTTTTTCGGCGCAATGCGTCAAGCTGTGTCGCCGTATCAAAAGAAACTTTTCTGATGCTGTGGGAATGTATCCAGATTGATCCCATTCGGTTGTTACTCGGTAACCATGGACGCAAGCTGGCAAGGACCCAAACCTGGTCGCCTGCGGTGGTATGATAAGGGCTTTACCTTCTCGCTGAGGCTCTATCATGTCCCGATTGCGTCTTTTGTTGTCTGACTCTCACGATCCCTTGTTCAACCTGGCGGTGGAGGAGTGCATCTTTCGCCAGATGGACCCGAACCAGCGGGTGCTCTTCCTGTGGCGCAACGCCAATACGGTGGTGATTGGCCGCGCCCAAAATCCTTGGAAGGAGTGCAATACCCGCCGGATGGAGGAGGACGGCGTGACCCTGGCGCGGCGCAGCAGTGGGGGCGGTGCCGTGTTTCACGACCTTGGCAACAGCTGCTTCACCTTCATGGCGGGCAAGCCCGGCTATGACAAGAGTATCTCCACCGCCATCGTGCTGGATGCACTCAAGCGGCTCGGGGTGAGTGCCTTTGCCTCCGGGCGCAACGATCTGCTGGTGGCGACCCCGGACGGGGATCGCAAGGTGTCGGGCTCGGCCTATCGGGAGACGCAAGATCGCGGTTTTCATCATGGCACCCTGCTGCTGGATGCCGATCTGGGTCGGCTCGCCAATTACCTCAATCCAGATCCCAAGAAGTTGGCGGCCAAGGGTATCAGCTCGGTGCGCAGCCGGGTGGCCAACTTGTGCGAGCTGTTACCCGGTATCGATCACAACCAGCTGAGTCATGCCCTCTGTGAGGCCTTTTTTACCCATTACGGCGAGCGCGTTCTGCCTGAACACATCTCCCCCGAGCGGATGCCGGACCTGCCCGGATTTGCCGAGACCTTCGCCCGCCAGCGCAGCTGGGAGTGGAATTTTGGTCATGCGCCTGCTTTCAGCCATCAGCTGGACGAGCGTTTCGACTGGGGCGGGGCTGAGCTCCATTTCGATGTGGACAAGGGGGTCATAGGCCGGGCGCAGATCTTCAGCGACAGTCTGGATCCGGCGCCGCTGGATGCGCTGGCCGAACGGCTGGTTGGCCTTGCCTATCGCCGCGAGGCCATAGCGGCGCTGCTGTCGCAATTGCAGGCCGATTTCCCGGCCCAGCAAGCCGAGCTGGACGAGCTATCCCGCTGGTTGCTGGCCGCGTTGCGCTGAGGTTTTTTCCTGTCCGGGCAGCACATCAAAAGAGGCGCTCAACGGCGCCTTGTTGCCGGCCGACGCCACGGCTCATCATGATAAAAGAGCAGGATTTGCGCAAGGTGATGGAGAATGACCCGGAAACCGTCTCCGGCTTCGAGCGGGAGATTCAGGGTCAGACCCACTTGCACTCCACCTGCGAGTGTTCACGGGGGGTGAGCGGCCTGTTCGATGCCTATGCGGCGCTCAACTACCCAGGGGGGATCGCACCGTGCAGCCCACTGCCGGCACAATGTCCACTACTTCCGCTGTCGCCTTCGCGCTGGTGTGTAGCCCGGCCACGGCCCACAAGGCGCGGCTGCCACGCAACAGCGGTTATCACCACAGCCTCTTTACCTGGCGTGGCAAGGTGGGATTTCCACCAACCGGGTGGAGGCCATCGCCCACTTTGACGACGACACGTGCGGCAAGTACACCTATATCGCAGGGGACACAGCGGTCTTCATGAACCCGGTCTGCGGTCGTGAGCAGATGGATGCCTTCATCGCGCACATTCGCGGCTGCCCCTGACTGGCCGTCTGCCTGTGTCATGTTGCGTGTTTTTACATTATTGCAACCAATTGAATCGTAAGGAATTACTTGCGATTTGTGCGTAAAACGTGAAGCAGCACAGGTTATGCCCTCCTACATCTCATTCTGACTTATTTTTGACGCATTTTTTCAGTACGGTATGGATTCCAACGGGCTGATGTTTAGCCGTGAATACCATCAAAAGGAGCCGTTATGGACAAGTGCAGACGCAGAGTTACCCTGGGGCTGTTGAGTGCCCCCCTGGCCACCACCCTCGCCGGGTGCAACAGCAGCAACGACAGCGAAGGGATCACGGCTGACTTTAGTACCACCCTGACCGACAGGTTGACGGCCGAGCTGAAGGATGAGAACACGGCCCGCCAGCTGCGTCCCTTCATCGAGGAGGCCAATTTCAACATGACGCCGCCCTCGATTGCGATAGCAGACACCAGCACCCTGATCGCCTTTGCCTTTGGCAATCGCCCCAACGACTCCGGCAACCCGGATGAGCTGGCCAAGCCCGGCCCCATGAACGAGGCCCTGGCCGCCTGTTGCGCAGCCCTCTACCGACAAAAAGCCATGCCTATGTATGTGCAGTGGGAGATAGCCCGTTACCTCGACTCGCCCCGCTATCCGGATATTCCGGCCAGGGATGTCATCTCCATTGAGCCTTACTGGGATGCCGACGGCAAGCTGGTCTATCTGAGCACCGACGGGGTGGTCGAGGCCATCGTCAGGGATCATGCCGGTGGTGATCCCGCCACCCTCGGCACGGCGGCTGTTATCGGTCATCGCGATCACGTCAAACGCTGCATCATGACCTGTCGGGCCCGCAAGGTGGCGAGCCATGCTCCGGAGGGGATCGAACTGCCCGTCTGGTATGACGAGCAATCCGCTCAACCCTGGACCCGGCGGCGGGATCTCTATGTCTTGCAGGACATCACAGCCCAGCTGATGGGGGTGGCGCAGGCCAACATAGCCAAGGCTTACCCGAACGGGTAAATCCGCCTGCGGTGAGAGATAAGCAGGATCCGGGTGCCGGAAAGAGGACAGTAAAACGGCGCAAAGATCCCGCCGTTTTACTGTTGCTGGTGTTACCGTTTCTGCAACTGGGTGACCGTCAGCTTGCCGGCCGGGTTCTCGACGAGAAAGCTCACCACATCCCCCACCTTGAACCCCTTGGTCAGAGCGGGATCCGCCAGCAGGAACACCATGGTCATGGGGGGCATCTTGAGGTTCTCTATCGCCTCGTGTTTGATCCCCACCTTGCCGCTGGCTTCATCGAGGCGGGTGATGACCCCTTTGGTCATCACCCGCTCTTGCGTCGCCTGCATATCCATCCCCTCCATCTGGGACATATCGTGCCCCTCGTGGTTCATGGTCATCTTGGCTTGGGCCTGGAGAGAGGCAAGGCCAAGCAGCAATGTCAGGGTCAGCGTCTTGTAGTTCATGATGTTTTCCTTCAGTTGTTTATTCAAACTCTTCGTTGATTAACAAAGGGTGTGAAATCGGGTTATTCGGCTTGCTGGTTCTCGGTCTTGCCAAGGCTGCGGCTGCGCCACAGGTAGTAGGCGGCCGGCAGCACCAAGAGGGTCAGCACCAGCGCGCTCACCATGCCGCCGATCATCGGCGCGGCGATGCGCTGCATTACCTCTGAGCCGGTGCCCTGGCTCCACATGATGGGCAACAGGCCCGCGATAATGGTCACCACCGTCATCATCTTGGGGCGCAGGCGCAGGGCGGCGCCCTGGATCACCGCCCGGTGCAGACCCGCCTTGTCTGGTTTGCCGCTGGCCACCAGCTCATCCCAGGCGTGGTTGAGGTAGACCAGCATCAAGACGCCTGTCTCCACCGCGACGCCAGCCAGAGCGATAAAGCCCACCCCGACCGCCACCGAGAGGTTGAAGTCGAGCAGCCAGAGGGTCCAGATCCCGCCCACTACCGCCAGCGGCAAGGTGGTGAGAATGAGCAGCACCTCCTGAACGCGGCGAAACGCCAGATAGAGCAGCAGCACGATAATGGCGACCGTGAGCGGCACCACATAGGCGAGGCGCGCCTTGGCCCGCTCCATGTATTCGTACTGACCCGACCAGGTGAGGGCATAACCCGCCGGCAGCACCAGCTGCTTGTCCACCTCAGCCTTGGCCTGCGCGACGAAAGAGCCGATGTCGCGGCCGCGAATATCGACGTAGACCCAGCCGTTGAGCCGTGCGTTCTCGCTGCGCAGCATGGGGGCCTCGTCACTGATGTAGACCCGTGCCACGTCCGCCAGGGCGATACGCGCACCGCTCGGGGTCACCACCGGCAGCAGCTCCAGACTGGCCACCGAGTCGCGATAGCTCTGGGGGTAGCGCAGGTTGATGGGGTAGCGCTCGCGCCCTTCGATGGTTTGCCCCACCTCCATGCCGCCCACTGCGGTGGCAAGCACCGCCTGCACATCGGCGATGTTGAGGCCGTAGCGAGCCGCTTTGAGCCGGTCGATATCCACCTTGATGTAGCGGCCACCGGCTACCCGCTCGGCGTAGACCGATGAAGCGCCCTCCACCTTGCCGACGATCTGCTCGAGCTGCTGGCCGAGCTGCTGGATCACCTTTAGATCCGGCCCCGCTATCTTGATACCGACCGGGGTCTTGATGCCGGTTGCCAGCATGTCGATGCGGGTCTTGATGGGGGGCACCCAGGCGTTGGTGAGGCCGGGGAAGCGGATGAGGGCGTCGAGCTCCTCTTTGAGCTTCTCTGGCGTCATGCCGGGGCGCCACTGATCCCGGGGCTTGAGCTGGATGCTGGTCTCCATCATCACCAGATCGGCGGGATCGGTGGCGGTCTCGGCGCGCCCCGCCTTGCCGAACACGTTCTGCACCTCGGGCACGGTGCGAATGAGCTTGTCGGTCTGCTGCAAGATCTCCCGCGCCTTGCCCACCGAGATATTGGCTGCTGTGGTGGGCATGTACATGATGTCCCCCTCATCGAGCGGCGGAATAAACTCTGAGCCCAGATGCTTGAGCGGCCAGAAGCCCGCTACCGTCACCACCGCCGCCAGTATGAGCGTGGTTTTCGGGCGTGCCAGCACGGCCTTGAGCAGCGGAATATAGCTGCGGGTCAGCATCCGGTTGAGAGGGTTGGCTTGTTCGGCCAGCACCTTGCCGCGGATAAAGTAGCCCATGAGTACCGGCACCAGCGTGATGGATAGCCCGGCCGCTGCCGCCATGGCGTAGGTCTTGGTGTAGGCGAGTGGATGGAACATCCGCCCCTCCTGCGCCTCCAGCGCAAACACTGGCAAAAAGCTCATGGTGATGATCAGCAGGGAGAAGAAGATGGCGGGCCCCACCTCTATGCTCGCCTCTGTGATGATGCGCCAGCGGTTCTTGTCGGTGAGCGCCTCTCGCTCCATGTGTTTGTGGACGTTCTCGATCATCACGATGGCGCCATCGACCATGGCGCCGATGGCGATGGCAATGCCGCCGAGCGACATGATGTTGGCGTTGATCCCCTGCAGGTGCATGACGATAAAGGCCACCAGAATGGCGATGGGCAAGGTGATGACTACCACCAGTGACGAGCGCAGGTGGAACAGGAAGGCCAGACAGACCAGCACCACCACGGCGAACTCCTCCAGCAGCTTGCCGGAGAGGTTGTCGATGGCACGCTGGATAAGATCGGATCTGTCGTAGACGGTGACGACTTCGACCCCCTCAGGCAGGCTGCTTTTCAGCTCCGCCAGCCGCGCCTTGACCCCGTCGATGGTGTGCTGGGCATTCTCGCCATAGCGCATCACAATGATGCCACCCACCACTTCCCCTTCACCGTTGAGTTCGGCTATGCCGCGCCGCATCTGGGGGCCGGTGACCACATCCGCCACGTCACCCAGCAGCAGCGTGGCGCCGCGCACAGTGGTGCCGAGTGGGATCTGCTTGAGGTCTTCCACGCTCTTCAAATAGCCATTCGAGCGCACCATGTACTCCGCTTCCGCCATCTCGATGACGGAGGCGCCTGTCTCCTGATTGCCCTGCTTGATGGCCG
>NZ_CDBI01000002.1:0-264 GCF_000820025.1 Aeromonas popoffii | reverse complement strand
TTGCCCTGCTTGATGGCCGTCTCGATAAGGGATATCGGGATGCCGTAGGCACGCAGCTTGTCCGGGTCGACCCGGACTTGATACTGGCGCACCATGCCGCCGACGGTGGCGACCTCGGAGACGCCATTGACGGTTTGCAGCTCGTACTTGAGGAACCAGTTTTGCAGCGAGGTGAGCTCGCTCAAGTCATGCTTGCCGGTTCTGTCCACCAATGCGTATTGATAGACCCAGCCCACCCCGGTGGCATCGGGGCCGAGCTGGGGG
>NZ_CDBI01000001.1 GCF_000820025.1 Aeromonas popoffii | reverse complement strand
AATTGGATTTACAGGCTCCCTGGCAGGGTTGCCACTCTTGACTCTGTCCCTGTCGGTTGTCTCTTGTGCTTGAGCTGGGGGTCGTCTCTTCGTTCACTCGCCACTAACAAGAAGCCCAGTCTAACGACCGGGCTTTTTTCGTTCTGTATTTTCTCCAGTTCCACAGACTTCATTTCCTCTTGGCGATATTAACTGTCAACGCTCCGCAAGGTCTTTCCATTTGACGAGGTTGTCGGCATACAATCTCCTATGGTTTCAAATGGGATATTAGCCCCTATGTTCTGTCCGCGCTGTGGTATCAAATCGCTGCAAAAATGCAGTGAGAAAGAGTTCGTCTGTGGCTGTGGTTTCCACTATTTCCAGAATGTGGCGTCGGCCGTGATGGTGGCGCTGTGCTGGCAGGATGAAGTGCTGGTTGCGGTGCGAGGGCGAGCCCCAGGCAAGGGATTACTGGATCTGCCTGGCGGCTTTGTCGATCCCGGTGAGTCGCTGGAGGAGGCGCTGTTCAGGGAGCTGAAAGAGGAGTTGGGGCTGGATCTGGGGAGAGAGGTGCCTCGCTATGTCGGCTCCTATGCCAACGTCTATCCCTATGACGATGTGGTCTATCACACCTGCGATACCGTCTTCATGCTGGAACTGGCACACAAGCCTGCCGTCGTTGCGGCCGACGATGTGGCTGCCTGCGAGTGGCGCAAGCTGGCTGGCCTTTCACCCACCGAGTTTGCCTTCCGATCCACAGGCGTGGCCATCGGCCAGCTGCAAAGGCGGTGAGTATGATGGCGGGGATCTGGCGCAGTACCTCGCCGCGATTGAGGTCGGGCAGCATGATGTCGAGCGCCACGGCGGCATCATTGCCCGAGAGGGCGTGCTGCACGCCACTCTGCAGGTCAGCACACGGGTGGCAGGTATTCGCTCTGCATGGTGCCAAGACCCAGCCTGCTTGGCGTGCTGTTCGGCTTCTTCCTAGCGCGGCGGGCGGTGAGGGTGGACCCCATACATGCGCGAAGACGCTGAAGAGTGTCATTGAGGCGACACACCACGCGCTGAGCGGGTTTTCAACCGCGCCCCGTGGCCCGGTTCTTTTTCGCATGCGAAAAAAAAGGCGCCACCCGAGGGGGGCGCCTGAAAGGTCAAACCTTGCGGTTTGCGGACCAACGGAACCAAGACTTCACACTCTCAGCGCTTACCCAGGCTGGCTCAGCCCTGCCATTTTCCTCCTTCCACTATCACATCATTGGGATCGGTATCGGCACTTAAGTGATCGCGCACATATTGGTCATAGAGCTCGAGCAGGTACTTCTCCTCACCCAGCTTGGCGAGACGGTCGTTGACCCAGTCACGCAGCTCGATATTGCCCTTCTTCACCGCCGGGGCGATCGGGTCTTCCGAGCCCAATTTTTCGGGCAATACCCGGTAGCCCGGATTCTCCTTGGCCCAGCTGAACAGCACCAGATTGTCCTGGGCGTAGGCGTCACCGCGCCCTTGGGTCAGTGCCTGCAAGGATTCGGTATTCTTCTCGAACTTGAGCACCTTCCACTCAGGATGATTGCGGGTCAGCCAGATGTCGGCCGTGGTGCCCGTGGTGACGATCAGGGTCTTGCTGGCCAGATCATCGAGCTGTTTGGCTGGGCTCCCTTCCGGCACCAGCACCTGCACCGCCACTCGCAGGTTCGGGTGGGTGAAATCAACCACCTCGCGCCGCTCCGGGGTCACCGTCATATTGGCAAGGATCAGATCCACCTTGTCGCTCTGCAGGAAGGGGATGCGGCTGGCGGGCTCCACCGCCACGAACTCGATCTTGTTCTCATCCCCCAACAGATCCTTGGCGAAGCGGCGGCCGAGATCAGTGTCAAAGCCGACATAGCGTCCCTTCTCGTCCACGTAGCCAAACGGCGGCTTGTCGGTGAAGACGCCAACGATGAGCTTGTCACGCGCCTTGATCTTGGCGAGGGAACCGTCCGCCGCATGGGCAACGCCGCTGGCAAGACCCAGTCCCAGCAAAGCACTAAACAGAACCGAGGTGATTTTTTTCATGCTGACTCCTTTCGTTTGATGACATTCGTATAAGAAAACTTGGCGAGGAACTGGCGCGCACGCTGGCTCCTGGGGTTGTCGAAGAATTGATGGGGCGCGGCCTGCTCCAGAATGTGGCCGCCATCCATGAAGACGATGCGATCCGCCACCGCCCGGGCGAAGGCCAGCTCGTGGGTGACGATGAGCAGGGTCATGCCGCTACCGGCGAGATCGCGGATCACTTCCAGCACCTCCTGCACCATCTCCGGGTCGAGGGCGGCAGTTACCTCGTCAAACAGCATCACCTGCGGGTTCATGCACAGCGCCCGCACGATGGCGATGCGCTGCTGCTGGCCACCGGAGAGCTGGCGCGGATAGTCATGGCGTCGTTCCCACAGACCGATGCGGGTCAGCAGCTGCTCGGCTTGCAGCAGCGCCTCTGCCCGCTCCCGTTTTTGCACCTGCACGGGGCCAAGCAGCACGTTTTCCAGCACCGTCAGGTTGGGGAAGAGGTGATAGCTCTGGAACACCATGCCGATACGCTGGCGCACTCGTTGCCAGTCGGTGGCGTCATCCAGCAGCGCACCATCGAAGCGGATCTCGCCCCCCTGAATGGGCTCAAGCCCGTTGAGGGTGCGCAACAAGGTGCTCTTGCCACAGCCGCTCGGCCCCAGGATGACGATCACCTCCCCGGCGCGCACGCTGAGGCTGACCCGATCCAGTACCAGATTTGGGCCGAATTGTTTGCTGACGAGCTTAAGTTCAAGCAGAGGTGTCATACCGCATTACCCCATTTTTGCTCCAGCCGGCGTGAGGCGAGCGAGAGCGGATAGCAGACCAGAAAAAAGAACAGAAACAGCAGACCGTAGATAAGTACCGAGGCGTAGGTGCGCTCGATGATCTGCTGGCCCACCTTGATCACCTCCACCACCCCGATCAGCACCGCTAGCGAGCTGGTCTTGATGATGCGGGTGTAGATGTTGATGGTCGGCGGCGTCAGCCGTTGCAACGCCTGAGGCAGCAATACATGGCGATAGAGCTGCCAGGTCGAGAGCCCGAGCGCCAGCCCGGCCTCCTGCTGACCACGTGCCAGCGACCCCAGACCACCGCGCACTACTTCCCCCACCTCGCTGGCGCCCCAGAGGGCGAGCACCAGCACGGCGCACCAGAAAGCCGGAATATCGAGGCCGAAAAAGATCGGCAACCCGAAGAAAAAGAGATAGAGCCACACCAGCACCGGTACCACCCGAAACAGTTCGAGATAGCAGCGCAGCAGTCCTCGAACCAACCGACTGCCCTGTTGTGCCAGCACGCCGTAAGCGACACCGCCGAGGGTGGCAAACAGGATGGCCAGCAGCGAGATGGCGAGGGTCTGGCCCGCGCCCACCGCCAGCAGTGGCAGTGCTTGTGCCAACAACTCAGTGACCGGACTGGCCATACTGAACCCTCCTTTTCGAGGCTCGCAGGGCCTGTGATGACGATGACTGGGCGCTCGGCGCACTCATCAGGATCCATGCTCGTTCAAGCGACTCAGTGACCGAACTGACCATGTTGCAGCCTCCTTTCAACGACTCGCAGAGCGAGGGACAGCGGCAGAAAGATCAGCACGCACATCAATGTCAGTACGGCCAGCATCTCGTAGGTCTTGTAGTAGAGGGCGATGTAGTTCTTGGTGGTGTAGAGCAACTCGGGCACCGCCACTGCCGAGGCCACCGTGGTCTCTTTCAGCAAAAAAATGAAGTTGGCAAACAGCGCGGGCAGGCTGGCAAGCCAGGCCTGGGGCAGTTGCACGTGGCGCAGCAGCTGCCAGCGGGAGAGACCGATGGCCCGGCCCGCCTCCAGCTGGCTGGCGGGCACCGCCTGAATGCCTGCACGCAGCGCCTCGGTCAGATAGCCACCGCCGAGGAAGGTCATGGCGATCACCGCCGTGGCGAAACCTGACAACGACAGCCCCAGCGCTGGTAGCCCGAAGTAGAGAAAGAACAGCTGGATCAGCAGTGGTGTGTTGCGGGCCAGCTCCACATACGCGCGGATGAGTGCCGTGAGCGACGGCCTGTGCAGGCTCAGCAGGATCACGTTGAGCAACGCCACTGTGAGCGAGCTGAGGATCACTATGGTGCCGAGCTGCAGGGTGACCCAGACCGCCTTGCCGAATGCGGGCAGTGTGGTGAGGATGAACGCCCAGTCGAAAGTCATGCCTGTATCCTCCCGTCACGGCGCAGCCGTTGGGGCTGCACTGTGATGGCGTCCGGGTACTTGATGCCGGCCCCCGTGTTGAGCATCACCACCCGCTCACCCTCCCGGCTCCAGCCCGCTTCACGCAACTGGCGGGCAGCGGCGAAGGCGGCCGCCCCTTCCGGGCAGACGAAGCTGCCCTCCTGAGAGGCGAGCTGGCGGATCTCGCCCGTCTTGCTGCAACGCAGATGTGATAGGTAGCTGTAGGGCATGCGTTATCCTGAATGAGTCGTGTAAGTCAGTTGCTTATTCCATCTTGTGGCCAAAGTGCCTGATAACAAACAACATAAAGTGGCAAACTTAAGCGAAAAAATTCATATGACTCCGCTCGCCCATGCCAGTGTCGGTTCGCAGGGGGTATCCGCCAGCCAAGCCTCTGGGGGGTTGGGCCATCCGGCACTCTTTGTTACCCTGCCTGTTTCACCGACACCGCAGGGAGCCGCATCGATGCGAGCCATTGTCAGCCTGCTGGCCCTGTCACTGCTGAGTGCCTGCAGCGGCCAGTCAACCAAAGAGGATGCCATGTCAGGGAAAGCGCGCCTTCACTACCCCGTCACCCGCCAGAGCGAGCAGGTGGACCACTACTTCGGTCAGGCCGTGGCCGACCCCTACCGCTGGCTGGAGGATGATCGCAGCCCGGAGACCGAGGCCTGGGTCAGGGCCCAGAACCGGATGACTCAGGATTATCTGGCACAGATCCCGTTTCGCGATGCCATCAAGGGCAAGCTGGCCGCCTCCTGGAATTACGCCAAGGAGGGGGCGCCGTTTCGCGAGGGGCGTTATCACTACTTCTTCAAGAACGACGGTCTGCAAAACCAGCATGTCTTGTGGCGCCAGCTGGCGGGCAAGCCGGCCGAGGTGTTCCTCGATCCCAACCTGCTCAGCCCCGATGGCACCACGGCACTGGATCAGCTGAGCTTCTCCCGTGACGGCAAGACGCTTGCCTACTCCCTGTCGCTGGCTGGTAGCGACTGGCGCGAGATCCACCTGATGGACGTGGAGAGCAAGCAGCCACTGGAGGTGCCGCTCAGGGACGTGAAGTTCAGCGGCATCAGCTGGCTTGGCAATGAGGGTTTCTTCTACTCGAGCTACGACAAGCCGGATGGCAGCGAGCTGTCGGCCAAGACCGATCAGCACAAGCTCTACTTCCACCGACTCGGCACGGCGCAGGAAGATGATCGGCTGGTGTTTGGCGCCATCCCGGCCCAGCAGCACCGTTACGTGGGGGCGACCGTGACCGAGGATGATCGCTACCTGCTCATCTCGGCGGCGAACTCCACCTCGGGCAACCGCCTCTATGTGAAGGACTTGACCCGGGAGGGGGCTCCACTGCTGACGGTGCAGGGGGATCTGGCTGCAGACGTGAACCTGGTGGACAACCGAGGCAGCACGCTTTACCTGCTGACCAACCGGGATGCCCCCAACCGCCGGCTGGTGACAGTGGATGCGGGCAACCCTGGCCCCGAACATTGGCGCGATCTCATCCCGGAGCGTCAGCAGGTGCTGACGGTGCACAGCGGTAGCGGCTACCTGTTCGCCGAATACATGGTGGATGCCACCGCCCGGATCGAGCAGTTCGACCATGACGGCAAGCGGGTGCGCGAGGTGGCGCTGCCGGGGCTTGGCAGCGTGAGCGGTTTCAACGGCAAGCACGATGATCCTGCGCTCTACTTCGGCTTCGAGAACTATGCCCAGCCGCCCACCCTCTACAAGTTCGAGCCCAACAGCGGGGCAATCAGCCTCTATCGCGCCTCGGCTGCCCCCTTCAAACCTGAGGATTACGTCTCCGAGCAGCGTTTCTACCTGAGCAAGGATGGCACCCGGGTGCCGCTCATCATCAGCTATCGCAAGGGGCTCAAGCTCGATGGCAGCAATCCGACCATCCTCTACGGCTATGGCGGCTTCAACGTGAGCCTGACCCCGAGCTTCAGCGTCTCGGTCGCCAACTGGCTGGATCTGGGGGGCGTCTATGCGGTGGCCAACCTGCGTGGCGGTGGCGAGTACGGCCAGGCTTGGCACCTGGCGGGCACCCAGATGAACAAGCAGAATGTGTTCGACGACTTCATCGCCGCGGCCGAGTACCTCAAGGCCGAGGGTTACACCCGCACGGACCGGCTGGCTATCAGAGGCGGATCCAACGGCGGCCTGCTGGTGGGGGCCGTCATGACCCAGCGCCCGGATTTGATGCGGGTCGCCCTGCCTGCTGTGGGGGTGCTCGACATGCTGCGCTATCACACTTTTACCGCCGGGGCGGGCTGGGCCTACGACTATGGCACCAGTGCCGATAGCGAGGCCATGTTCGACTATCTGAAGAACTACTCGCCGCTGCACAATATCCGGGCCGGGGTCAGCTACCCCTCGACCATGGTGACCACGGCGGATCACGACGACCGTGTGGTGCCAGCTCACTCCTTCAAGTTTGCTGCCACCCTGCAGGCCTACAACGCGGGGCCCAGCCCCCAGCTCATTCGCATCGAAACCAATGCCGGGCACGGGGCGGGCACGCCGGTGGCCAAGCTGATCGAGCAGAGTGCGGATATCTACGCCTTTACCCTTCATGAGATGGGCTACCGGCAACTGCCGCGCCAACCATGACCCAGGCGAGATAGGCTACTGGCAACTGCCTGTCACCCCGCGAGATCAGGGCCCTGCGGGGCCCTTTTCGTTGTCAGCCTCCGGCGGTGCGACCATCCCTGTCTCGCCGCGATCCGGTTTCGGGCGACGGAGGCCATCCGCCGCGCCCCCGGTGGTATAGTCAGTCACAGGATCAGTATTCAAGGAGTCCATCGTGAAGAAGATCATTTACATACTGCTGGGGCTTGCGCTGGCCGCCCTGGTATCGATAGTCGCTCTGGTGAGCCTGATTGACCCCAATCAGTTCAAGCCCCAGCTGGTGGATCAGGTGCGCAAGAGCACGGGCCGCGAGCTGGTGATACAAGGGGATATCGGCTGGCGTTTCTGGCCAAGCCTGGGCCTCTCCCTCGAGAAGGTGGCGCTTCGCAACCCGGCCGGTTTTGCCGAGCCGGATCTGGTGCGCTTCGAGCGGGGGCAGGCCTCGGTAGCCGTGCTGCCGCTGCTCTCCCACCGGCTGGAGATTGGCGAGGTGACGCTGAACGGGGCGCACCTCTTCATCCAGACCAAAGCCGATGGCAGCTCCAACCTGAGCGATCTCGTCAAGGCCCCTGAGTCGGCAAAGGGCAGCGAGCCCGCGCCAGGTGGCCAGCGCCAGCCCCCTGCGAGTAATGGCCAGACCTGGCAGATCAGCCTGCAGGGTGTGGTGCTGGAACAGGCCAGTGCCCTGCTGCAGGACGATCGCGACGGCACCATTTCCCGCCTCGAGCAGCTCGATCTCAACCTGGGTCAGCTGGCGGTGGATCAGTGGGTGCCTGTGACCCTGGCCGCCAGGGGGGCACGCGGGGATCTTGTTTTCGATATCAAGGGGCAGGCTCGGCTCAAGCTGGCCCGGGAGGCAACAGCCAGCGAACTCAAGGATCTCAGCCTGAGTGGCAGCCTGAGTGCGCCGACGCAGCGGCTCGATGCGTTCTCCCTCAAGGCTGACCGGATGGCACTGGGGCAGTGGAGCAGCCTCACTTTGAACCTGAGCGGCGTACAGGGGGCTGCGGACAAACCGACCCTGGCCGGCACCCTGGAGGGGACTCTCAAGGCGCGGCTCGATCAGGGACAGCAACTGCTGGAGGTGTCGGATGCGGTACTGGCCGCCAAGCTGCAAGGCTCGGCTCTGCCGCGCCCGCAACTGGATCTCAAGCTGGCTGGCTTTGCCCGCGCCGAGCTCGACAAGCAGACCATCACCCTGAGCAAGCTGGTGCTGGATGTCGACAAGACATTGCTGCGCGGGGAGGGGGTGGTGCGGCTCGGGGCCGTGCCCGGGGTTGAGTTCGACCTCAAGGGGGAGAAGCTGGATCTCGACGCCTGGCTCGGCAAACCGGCAGCGGCCCAGGCCGCAGCGTCGACCCCTTCGGCGCCCGTGAAGACGGCAGACAAGGGTACATCCCCCGCCAAGGTGGCCCAGGCGCTGTCGGCGCTGGAGCCTGATCTGAGCGCGCTCAAGGCGTTTGATCTGGCCGGTCGGCTGCAATTGGGCAGCCTGCGGCTGAAGGGACTGGACTTGAGCGCCGTCGATCTGCAACTGGCGTTGGCGGGTGGCCAGCTCAGCCTCAAGCAGTTCAGCGCCGGCGTGGCCGGTGGTCAGGTAACTGCAAACGGCGTGCTCGATGCCCGTCAGCAACCAGCCCGCTACCAGATACACAAGCGGGTGCAGGGGGTGAATGTGCGCCCGTTGCTGCAAACTCTGGCCCAGAGCGATCTGCTCGAGGGCAAGGGGGATCTCGAGGTCGAGGTGCAGGGCCGTGGCTTGTCTGAGCAGGCGCTGCGCAGCCAGATGCAGGGCAAGGTAAGCCTCAAGTTGAGCGATGGTGCCCTGCACGGCATCAATCTGGCGGAGATGATCCGCGAGGCGCGGGCTACCCTGACCGGTAAGGGGGTCGAGCAGGTCAAAGAGGCTCGCAAGACCGACTTCAGCACCTTCACCGCCAGCTTCCAGATTGCCAATGGCGTGGCCCGTACCGACGACATCCAGCTGTTTGCTCCGGCCCTGCGGGTGAAAGGCGAGGGTCAGACAGCTCTGGTGCCGGAAACCCTGGATTTCCTGTTCCTCACCTCCATCGTCGAGAGCAGCAAGGGCCAGGGCGGCAAGGATGTGGATGAGCTCAAAGAGATCACCATACCGGTGCGTATCGGTGGCCACTGGCAGGCTCCCAGCTACCGGCTCGACGTGAAGGCGCTGCTCGGCAACAACAAGCTACTGGAGGAGAAGGCCCGCAAGGAGGCCGAGCGTGGCCTGAAAAAATTGCTGGGTGACAAGGCTGACAGCGAAGGCATCAAGGGGGTGGCCGATCAACTGCTCAAGGGGCTGTTCAAGTAGTTATCCCCCCTTTCATTACCATTCAGAGCCCGCCCAGTGCGGGCTCTTTGCTGCAGGCCAGCAAGGTGTCGGATCGCGGCGTTGCCATCAAAGATGGGGTACTATCCGGGTCAGTCAGAGAGACAGTGAACAAGGAGCGTCCATGAACAAACATGTGCTGATCACGGGTGGCAGCCGGGGGATAGGGGCGGCCACCGCCCGCCATCTGGCGGGGCAGGGTTATCACCTCTGCATCAACTATCGGCGTGACCGGCAAGCTGCCGAGGCGCTGGTGGCGCAGATCCGGGCGCAACATCCGGTCGCCTGCATAGCGGTGCAGGCGGATATCAGTGTCGAGGCTGAGGTGGTGCGCCTGTTTGAGGAGATGGACGCGCGACTCGGGGTGATCACCCATCTGGTCAACAACGCCGGCATCTTGCTGCCCCAGATGAAAGTGATGGAGATGAGCGCTGAGCGCATCAACAAGACTTTGACCACCAATGTGACCGGCTATTTTCTCTGCTGCCGGGAGGCGGTGCGGCGCATGACGGCGGGCGGCGCCATCGTCAATGTCTCCTCGGCCGCCGCTCGCCTGGGCTCGGCGGGTGAATACGTGGACTATGCCGCCTCCAAGGGGGCCATAGACGTGCTGACCAGAGGATTGTCGCTGGAGGTGGCAGCGCAGGGGATCCGGGTCAACGGGGTACGCCCTGGCTTTATCTACACCGAGATGCATGCTGACGGCGGTGAACCCGATCGGGTGGAGAGAGTGAAAAACCAGATCCCGCTGCAGCGGGGTGGTCAACCGGCCGAGGTGGCCGCCGCTATTGCGTGGTTGCTGTCGGACGACGCCTCCTACGTCACTGGCACCTTCATCGACCTTGCCGGGGGGCGATAGCGCTTGATGCTAACGCTGATATCTGGATGAAGAAGGGGCGCCCAAGCGCCCCTTTCTCGTTGATCCGGCAGTGTGGTATCTCACTCCCCCAGCAGCAGTTGCCAGACCGCCAGCACATGGCCCCGTTCGGTCAGTAGCTGGTCGTCGCTCACCTTGCGGGAGATCTCCGAGAGGTTGAGGCGATGGCCGAGGTTACGGATCTCCAGATAGGCATGTTTCAGCCCTTCCGCCTGCTCCAGTGTGAGTACGCCCACCAGCACGCACTCGTCGAAGATGCGCACGTTATCGGACCAGCGGGTCAGCACCTCGGGCTCGCCGCAGGCGTGGGCCAGCACCAGATACTGGGCGATAAATTCGATATCCACCATGCCGCCGGGGGACTGCTTGAGGTCGAACTCGTCGGCCCCCGCCTTGAGCAGGTGATCCCGCATCTTGTGGCGCATCTCGCGCACCTCGCGGGCCAGGGTCGGCAGCTCCCGCGCTTTGGCCAGCACATCGCGGCGGATGCGGGCAAACTCGGCAACGATGGTGTCATCGCCATAGATGGGTCGGGCCCGCACCAGCGCCTGATGCTCCCAGGTCCAGGCTTCGTTTTGCTGATATTGCTCATAGGCCGACAGTGACGAGACCAGCAGGCCGGAATCGCCGGAGGGGCGCAGCCGCATGTCGATCTCGTAGAGGATCCCGGACGGGGTGCGGGTGCTGAACAGATGCAGGATCCGCTGGGCGAGGCGCAGGTAGAACTGGCGGCTGTCGATGGGTTTGCGGCCATCGGTATGGCTGTTGGGATCGCCGCCGTGCAGGAAGACGAGATCCAGATCCGAGCCGTAGCCGAGCTCAATGCCGCCCAGCTTGCCATAGGCCACCACCGCAAAGCCGCGCTGGCCGCTTAACGCCACCTCGGGTGGCACCCCGTAGCGCTCGCTCATCTGGGCCCACGCCTGATTGACCACCTCCTCGGTGATCGCCTCCGCCAGCCAGGTGAGGTGGTCGCTCACCTTCATCAGCGGCAGGGCTCCGGCGATGTCGGCCGCTACTATGCGCAGCAGTTGCACCTGCTTGAACTGGCGCAGCGCCTCCATCTGCTGCTCCACATCCTCCTCGGGGATGCGCAGCAGGAACTGGCGCAGTTGGGGCTTGTACTGATCGAGCGGGGTGGGGTGGTAGAGGTGCTGGGGATCGAGCAGCTCGTCCAGCAAAATCGGGTAGCGTGCCAGCTGCTCGCTCACCAGATGGCTGGCATCACACAGCCGTACCAGCTGGCGCAGGGCACCCGGGTTTTCCGCCAGCAGCTGCAGATAGGCGCTGCGGGTGAAGATGCGGGCCAGCAGCGCGCACACCCGCTCGAACAGGCGGGCGGGTTGCTCACTGGCCACCACCAGTCGCAGCAGCTCCGGCATCAGCCAGTCCAGCGCGATGCGCCCCTGCGGCCCGATCTGACGGCGCTTGTACTCCTCCTTGAAGCGCAGCAGGGCGGCGCAGAGCGGGGCGGGCTCGGCCACCCCCTGCGCGGTCAGCAATTTTTCCAGCTCGGCGGCATCGAGCTCGGTGCGCCACAGATCGAGCCAGAGCTGCTCCAGATGGGCGGGGGCCTCTTTCTCTTCCCCCACCACGGCGGCGAACTCCTGATGGACGGCCGCCATCTCTTCATCCAGATGGGCCATAAAGGCGCCCCAGTCGCCAAAACCTAGAGCAGCGATCAGCCGCTGGCGATCCCGCTCTTCGGTGGGCAGGGTCTGGGTCTGCTGATCGCCGATCTCCTGCAGTATGTTCTCCACCCGGCGCAGGAAGCGATAGGCCGTCAGCAAGCTGTCGCAATGGGCGGATTCGAGGGCACCGCACTGGGCGATGGCGGCCAGCGCCTCCGGCAGGTGACGCACCCGCAAGGCGGGCTCACGGCCACCGCGAATAAGTTGCAGCGCCTGGGCGATAAACTCCACCTCGCGAATGCCGCCAGCCCCCAGCTTGATGTTGCCCTCCAGCCCCTTGCGGCGCACCTCGGCGGCGATCATCGCCTTCATCTGGCGCAGACCGTCGATGACGCCGAAGTCGATGTAACGGCGAAACACGAAGGGGCGCAGCATCTCGGCCAGCTCGACCGCGTGTTCACACTGGGGTCCCAGCACCCGCGCCTTGACCATGGCGTAGCGTTCCCAGTTGCGGCCGTGGTGCTGGTAGTAATCCTCCATGGCGGCAAAAGAGATGGCCAGCGGCCCCGCATCGCCAAAGGGGCGCAGCCGCATATCGACCCGGAACACCTGGCCATCCTGGGTGGGCTGGTGCAGGGCGTTGATTAGCCGCTGGCCCAGCTTGATGAAGAAGGGCTGGTTAGCCAGCTCGCGCCGCCCGCCGACCGTGTAGCCGTTCTCGGGGAAGGTGAAGATAAGGTCGATATCCGAGGAAAAATTCAGCTCGCCCCCGCCCAACTTGCCCATGCCGAGAATGAGCAGCGGCTGCGGGTTGCCATTGCCATCCATCGGGGTGCCCAGCTCGCTGCACTGTTTGGCGTAGAGCCAGTCGCGGGCGGAGCAGATGAGGGCATCTGCCAGTTTGGTGAGATGGATAAAGCTCTCTTCCACCGCGGCGTGGCCCAGCAGCTCGCGCCAGGCGATCACCAGCATGCGGCTGCGACGGAACTGGCGCAGGATGCGCTTGAGCGCCTCTTCATCATTCACCTCGGCGAGCAGGGCGGTCAGATCGCGCTGGTAGGCGGGCCAGCGCTCGGTCTGATCCAGATCTCCGGAGGCGAGCAGTTGTGTCAGCAACTCCGGCTGTTTGAAGAGGGAATCGGCGACAAAATCGGAGAGGCCCAGCAGGGTCAGCAGGGTCTGACGAACCGGCTCGGGCAGGTCGCCATAGTCGGGGGCCAGCTCGACCAGCCGCTGCCACTGGCGCTCGGCCTGTTCTTGCAGCAAGGGCGGGAAAGAGGTGATTGATGCGAAGAGAGAAGCAAAATGCTGGGCCACGATTGCCGTCCTTGTGGTTAACGGGTCTGCAGGGTGAATGAAAATGCTGGCAGCCAATCTAGCACTGTCGAGCGGCTCGGCACAGTGCGATGGGCGAGCTGGTCGCAGGTACCCTCACCGTGCACAGTCTCACCCCTGCGCCACAGCGCAGGGGTGTACGGCATGAACCGGCGAGCGCTGCGATCTCTGGTCAGGATCGCTGATAGATCTCGGGATCGTACTTTTCCATCAGGCTGGCCGGTTTGCGCGGCGGCACGAAGCCAAAACCGGCATAGAGGCCGTGAGCATCCGACGTAGCCAGGCTGAGGCGCCGCAGCCCCTGCAATTGCGGGTGAGCCAGGATAGCCGCCATCAGCGTCTTGCTGTGGCCCCGGCCACGATGGGCGGGCAGCACGAATAGATCCGCCAGATAGCCGAAGGTGGCCTTGTCGGTGATGACTCGGGCGAATGCCACCTGCTGACCTGCCACGTAGCCACCGAAACAGAGAGAGTGGTTGATGGCTCTCTGTACCGTCGCCTGTGGAATACCGAGGCACCAATAGGCCTCCTTGGACAAAAATTGGTGGATCAAGGGCACGTCGAGCCGTCCCTTGTCGTCGCTGATCTCCAGTTGGGAGTGATCTTGTGGGTGCTGCATCCAGGCTCCTTGCCGTGACATGAATAAGAAAGGCCCCTCGCGGGGCCTTCCAGTTTACTCAAATCGCGGTCTCAGGCCAGTTTGAAAGCCTGGATGATGAGTACTGTCCAGGGTCTGGCGGTGATGAGCCGTTTGCTCCTGTATCCGGTCTGCGAGGTAATGCCCGTCAGGCCAGTTTGAAAGCCTGGATATGGGTATCCAGGGTCTGGCTATGGTGTTCCACCAGCTCGGAGGCTTCCTGCAGCTCCCGCAGGACGACCACGGATCCTTCCACCACCTGCTTGACTTGCTCCAGGTTGCCGCTCATCTCTTCGGCCACCGAGCTCTGCTGCTCGGAGGCGGCGGCGATGTGGCGGTTCATGTCGGCTACCCCCTGTACCCGCAGCACTATGGTGGCGAGCTGATCACCGGCCTGGGTCACCTGCTCCACCCCCTTGTCGGCCTGTTGCACGCTCTTGGCCATCAGCTCGGCAGCCTGACGGGCATTGCCCTGCAACTGTTCGATCATCTTCTGGATCTCGACGGTGGCGGCCTGGGCCCGGTTCGCCAGCTCGCGTACCTCTGACGCCACCACGGCAAAGCCGCGACCCGCCTCACCGGCGCGGGCAGCCTCGATGGCGGCATTGAGCGCCAGCAGGTTGGTCTGCTCCGAGATGCCGCGAATGGTATCCACGACGGATCCAATCTGTTCGACTCCCTGCTCCACCTCATTGACCACGGTGGCGGAGCGCTGGATGTTGCCGGAGAGGGTATCTATGGTGCTGACGGTAGCCGCCACGCAGCGGCTGCCCTCTTCGGCCAGCAGGCTGGTGTCGGCGGTGGCGTGGGAGGCCTGCTCCGCGTGGGCGGCCACCTCGCGAATGGCGCTCACCATCTGGCTCATGGCGCTGGCCAGCTGTTCTATCTGGGTGAACTCCTCGCTGATGGCCTCGTTGGCCTCTTCCATGCAAAGGGTGACCTGGGAGGCGATGTCGTTGAGCTCCTTGCAAGCGACGCGCTGGGTGCCGAATACCTGCTTGAGGTTTTCCTGCGAGTGAGCCACCGCCTTGGCGATGTCGCCGAACTCGTCGCGGGACTTGAGCAGCACCTTGTGGCTCAGATCCTTGCGGGCGAAGCGTTCCAGCAGGCCCACCAGGTAGTGCACCTGCTTGACCATGAGACGGGAGCCGGTTAGCAGCAGTACCACGAAGATGACCCCCATCACGGCGGTTTCCATCACCCCGGTCCAGAGCAGGCGATCGGCAATGGCATTGGCCTTGTCGGCATCTATGCCCTCGCTCAGCAGGGTGGTTTCCAGAATGCTGGCGTCAAACCAGAGCTTGATGAGCAACAACACAGTACTGAACACCATGAGCAGTACCACTTTGGGTATCAGCCGGATGTTGCTCATTCTTTTCTCCAGCAGGTTTAACTGCATTGCCATTCTCCTTTTTAAAAGCCGTTTTTTCCTTTGCCCTCAGGACTATCGGCATTATCTTCTCTTTTATTCATTTGTACTGTGCCTAAAGTCGGAAAATGTATGCGACATCACTTAACTCACCTGCGCGCCATGGATCTGCTGATGGCGTTTCTGTCGGTGATCTCCGTTGCGCTGGTCTGCGCCCGCTGGTGGGGCTACTCGGAGTGGCCCTCCCAGACACTGCAGCTCTTCTATGACGTCGACAGTCTGATCTGCTATTTCTTCCTCGCCCACTTCGCTTATGGCTGGGTGCGAGCCAGCGACAAGATGGCCTTTTTCAAGGCGAACTGGTTCTATCTGCCGGGCAGTCTGCCCATGGTGGAACAGCTACGCTGGGCGCGCTTGATCCAGTTGTGGCGGGTCTATCAGCTGTTGCGCAAGCAGCCGGATCTGCTCGGCATGTTCCGCCGCGAACGCAACGAGACCACCCTCTCGGGGATCCTGTTTCTGTTTTTCCTGCTGCTGGGGATGGGGTCGGGCGTCATATATCTGATCGAATCGGGTCAGCCCGGCAGCCTGATACAGACCCCTTACGACGCCTTTTGGTGGACCCTGGTGACACTCTCTACCGTGGGTTATGGCGATCTGGTGCCCAAGACGGAGCAGGGACGCTTCGTCGCCAGTCTGCTGATCCTGTTCGGGGTCGGTCTGTTCGGTGCCATCAGTGGCTTCATGGCCAGCCTGTTTCTGCAGCCGGGACGGAGGGATGACGAACTGGAGAAGTGGCGGCATCACCAGAGTGCCCAGCATGAGCTGCTGCTGCAGGAGCTGCGCGCCTTGTCCGCCGAGGTGAAGGCGCTGAAACAGAAGTAGCCTCCGGCGTCTGGAATGGTCGCATGGGGGAGGGGACAAGTTGCGAGCCAGCTCTCAGCTCGGGGGGAGGCGTTTTTCTTTGCTTGTCCTTTGACCCGCAGGAGGCTTAACATTCGGCCAGTCATCTAACCAAATGAAGAGAATCGATCGACCATGCGCGCCCTTCTCGGGATCCTGATCTGCTTATGTGCCCAACAGGCACTGGCCGATACCCGTTATGTCTCAGACAACATCTCTACCTTTATCCACAACGGTCCGGGTACCCAGTACCGGATCCTCGGCAGCGTCAAGGCGGGTGAACCGCTCGAAGTCAAGGCGGTGAACAACGAGGCCGGCTTTACCCAGGTGGTGGACGGTCGTGGCCGCGATGGCTGGATCAAGAACAGCGAGCTGCAGAGCGAGATCAGCCTGCGCGAGCGCCTGCCTCAGGCTCAGAAAGAGCTGGAAGAGCTCAAGGCTCGCCTGCAAAACCTCAACGGTGACAATGAGCAGCGCTTCACCGAGAAGGATGGTCAGATCGCCGAGCAGAGCAAGGAGATCGCCAGCCTGAAGACCCAGCTCGCCAGCCAGAGCGAGGAGATGGGGAATCTAAAGGAGCAGAACGACGCCCTGACCCAGAGCTATGACAACCAGGAGCACGACATGCAGATGGACTGGTTCATCCGCGGTGGTGCCATGGTGGGTGGCGGCATATTGCTCGGCATATTGCTCCCCATGCTGCCCCGTCGTCGCAGTCGTGGCGAACGCTGGATGAACTGATATGCTGCTACCCAGGTTCTGCCCTGTCGTGGCAGCCGTGGTGAAGCAGGACAAACGGACCGTTTCTGTCGGTCGGATGAAGAAGGGTCGCAATAGCGACCTTCTTTTTTGCCCTGTATAAAATTGTATACAAAATAAGGCAGTGAAATTACCAGCCTCGCCAACCCCTCGGCTTTAATGTGCGCCAAATGAGCCAATTAGCGATATTTGTTAATGTTAGGCAACAATTTCATTTCATCTATCGGTTGATATTGTATACATTGTCGGCGTTTCGGCGGCACGGCCGCCTTCGTCGACATAGCCTGCGGGCGTACAGGAAGACCCCATATGTTCAAAGCCACTCAAGTTCTTGCTGCTGACTACCTTCCCTCCGATCTGGCCGCCCTGCGCGAAGCCATTACCCAGAATTACGTGGTGGATGAGAATGCCTATCTGGCGGAGCTCTCTGCCATGTTGCCGGGGGATGGTGCCTCGCTGGAGCGGGTGACCCAGCGCGCCCGTACCCTGGTGACCAAGGTACGCAAGGAGAGTGGATCGGGCGATGGCATCGACGCCTTCCTGCAGGAGTACAGCCTGGATACGCAGGAGGGGATCATACTGATGTGCCTGGCCGAGGCATTGTTGCGCATTCCCGATGCCGAGACCGCCGACGCCCTGATCAAGGACAAGCTCTCCGGCGCCAACTGGTCCTCCCATTTTCGCAAGAGCGACTCCACCCTGGTCAACGCTTCCACCTGGGGCCTGATGTTGACCGGCAAGATCATCAAGCTCGACAAGAAGCTGGACGGCAATCCGGCCAACATGCTGGGCCGCATGGTCAACAAGCTGGGTGAGCCCGTGGTGCGCTCCGCCATGTATGCCGCCATGAAGATCATGGGCAAGCAGTTCGTGCTTGGGCGTGACATGAAGGAGGCCCTGAAGGCGAGCCGCAAGTCCCGGGAGAAGGGGTACACCCACACCTATGACATGCTGGGGGAATCCGCCCTGACCCTGGCCGATGCGGACAAGTATTTCGGCGACTACCAGCGCGCCATCGAGGCGGTCGGCAATGAGCGCATCAGCGACGGCGGCCCGGCCCCGTCCATATCCATCAAGCTGTCGGCGCTGCATCCGCGCTATGACGTGGCGAACCGCGAGCGGGTGCTCGGCGAGATGAGCGAGCGACTGGTGGGGCTGGTGCGTCTGGCCCGTGACAAGGACGTGGCCATCAGCATCGATGCCGAGGAGATGGACCGCCTCGAGCTGTCGCTCGATCTCTTCGAGCAGCTCTACCGCTCCGAGGCCAACCGCGGCTGGGGCAAACTCGGCATGGTGGTGCAGGCTTACTCCAAGCGCGCCCTGCCGGTGCTCTGCTGGTTGACGGGGCTGGCCCGTGAGCAGGGGGATCTGATCCCGGTGCGGCTGGTGAAAGGGGCCTACTGGGACAGCGAGCTGAAATATGCCCAGCAGGCCGGTCTGCCCGGTTACCCGCTGTTTACCCGCAAGGCGGGTACCGACATCTCCTATCTCGCCTGTGCCCGCTACCTGCTGAGCGAGCCGACCCGCGGCTTCATCTCCCCCCAGTTTGCTACCCACAACGCCAATACCGTGGTCAGCATTCTGGAGATGGCCGGCGATCGCCAGTTTGAATTCCAGCGTCTGCACGGCATGGGGGAGGAGCTGCACAACGCCGTGCTCAGCGAATGTCCCGGCCTGCACTGCCGCATCTATGCGCCGGTCGGTGCCCACAAGGATCTGCTGCCCTACCTGGTGCGCCGCCTGCTGGAGAACGGGGCCAACACCTCCTTCGTCCACAAGCTGGTGGATCCCAACACCCCGGTGGACAGCCTGGCCGAGCACCCGCTGCGCACCCTGAAGCGCTATGGCAGCCTGGCCAATGACCGTATTCCGCAGCCGGTGAACCTGTTCACGGACCGTAAAAACTCCAGCGGCGTGAACATGAACATCGTCGCCATCCAGCGTCCCTTCTTCGCCAGGTTGAAAGAGCTGGAGAGCAAGCAGTGGCTGGCGGGTCCCATCGTCGATGGGGAGACCCTCAAGCGCAGCGAGGCCCGCACAGTGCTGAGCCCGCAGGACGTGAGCCTGACGGTCGGCAAGATCCACTGGGCCGACGAGCAGGCGGTGGAGCAGGCGCTGGCCTCCGCTCATGCTGCCTTCCCGCGCTGGCGCGAGACCCCGGTGAGCGAGCGCGCCGCCGCGCTGGAGACGCTGGCAGATCTGCTGGAAGCGAACCGCGAGCAGTTCATCTCACTCTGTACCCGCGAGGCGGGCAAGCTGCTGCAGGACGGTATCGACGAGGTGCGCGAGGCGGTGGATTTCTGCCGCTACTACGCGGTGCAGGCCCGTGGCCTGATGGGGCAGGCGACCCTTCTGCCCGGTTACACGGGTGAGCAGAACGAGCTGTTCTTGCAGGGCCGTGGCATCTTTGTCTGTATCAGCCCGTGGAACTTCCCGCTGGCCATCTTCCTTGGTCAAATCGCTGCGGCGCTGGCCACCGGCAATACCGTTATCGCCAAACCGGCGGAGCAGACCGGCCTTATCGCCCATCTGGCGGTGACCCTGGCCCATCAGGCCGGTATTCCGGGTGACGTGCTGCAACTGCTGCCGGGTGATGGCGCTAGCGTGGGGGCCAAGCTGACGGCGGATGCCCGCATCGGTGGCGTCTGCTTCACCGGCTCCACCGAGACTGCCAAGCTCATCAACATGACGCTGGCCCAACGTGATGGCGCCATCCTGCCGCTCATCGCCGAGACGGGCGGCCAGAACGCCATGATAGTCGACTCCACTGCCCTGCCGGAGCAGGTGGTGCGCGACGTGGTGAGCGCCGCCTTCCAGAGCGCCGGTCAGCGTTGCTCCGCCCTGCGGGTGCTCTACCTGCAGGAGGAAATCGCGCCGCGGGTGCTGGAGATCCTGACCGGTGCCCTGCAGGAGCTCAAAGTCGGCAATCCGGCCGAGCACAATACCGACGTCGGCCCGGTCATCGACGCTGACGCCAAGGCCGGGCTGGACGCGCATCTGGGGCACATGATCCCGCGCGCCCGCTTGATCGCCCAGGCACCCATGCCGGCCGTGACCCTGGCGGGTCACTTCGTGCAGCCGACGGCGCTGGAAATCGGCTCCATCAGCGAGCTGGTGAAGGAGCAGTTCGGTCCCATCTTGCACGTGGTGCGCTACGCCGCCAAGGATCTGGACAAGGTGATCGCAGATATCAACGGCACCGGCTACGGCCTGACGCTGGGGATCCACAGCCGCAACGAATCCTATGCCGAGGAGCTGGCCAGCCGCATCAACGTGGGTAACGTCTACATCAACCGCAACCAGATCGGCGCCATGGTCGGGGTGCAGCCGTTCGGCGGGCAAGGGCTCTCCGGTACTGGTCCCAAGGCGGGTGGCCCCCACTACCTTGGCCGCTTCGTGACCGAAAAGACCCGCACCATCAACACCACGGCGGTGGGCGGCAACGCTTCCCTGCTGGCAATGGGCGATGCCTGATCGGCATTGAGAGCCCCACCTTGAGGCCGCCTGCGGGCGGCCTTTCTATTGGTCGTCTCTTGCCCCCGGGGCTGCCATCTTGGGGTCGCCAGCGAGCCCAAGCGGTCGTAATATGGTCGCGACTCGTCATTTTTCACCGGGCCGCGTCCGGTGCATCATGCCGGGCAAGCCATTCTCATCTGACATCGCAACAAGAGTGTTCATCTGATGCCATTAACCGAACAGGCCTGCTGGTTCGTGCTGGGGGGCGATCACCTCGTCCTGCTGGATGAACAGGGGCGCATTCCACAAGGCCCTCGCGCCAGCCTGCCAGCTCATCTGCAACGCGCCACCTTTGAGCATTTTGATGAGTGGGGCGGTTTGCCCTGCTATCTGCTGGCGCTGGGGGCCGAGGCCGACACCAGTCGGCTCATGCCGCTGCGCCAACTGATGGTGGCCGGCGATGAAGAGGGCTTTCGTCTTGGGGGCCGAGCCTGGCAGCTGGCTACCTTCCGCCGCAGCCATCGCTTCTGTGGCGAGTGCGGTGCCCCCATGGCGCCCAAGAGCGGGGAGTGGGCGCAGATGTGCCAGCATGGTCACGTCGTCTACCCGCGCATCTCCCCCTGCATCATAGTGGCGGTGCGCAAGGGGCCGGCGATCCTGCTGGCGGCCCATCGCCGTCACTATCAGGCGGATGACCCCATGTATACCGTGCTGGCCGGCTTCGTGGAGGCGGGTGAAAACCTGGAACAGTGTGTGGCGCGGGAGGTGTTTGAGGAGAGTGGCATCCGGGTGCACAACGTGCGCTACGTGGCGAGCCAGCCCTGGCCCTTCCCCCACAACCTGATGATGGGCTTCACCGCCGACTATGAGAGCGGCGAGATCCGGGTGCAGGATGAGGAGTTGGTGGCCGCCGATTTCTTTGAGGCAGACCGGCTGCCACGGCTGCCCCCGCACGGCACCATAGCGCGGCGGCTCATCGAGCAGAGTCTGAGCGAAGTGCACTGACGGCGATAAAAAACAGGGCGCTTGTTTGCGCCCCTTCACATCTTTGCACTTGAAGCGCCATGGCGGGCGTTTGGGCCGCCCCGCGTCACGCACAAAGTGGTATCATATCCGCCATTTTATGCGTGATATGAACTCAGGAACTGGGATGAAAGAGCTGAAGAACGATCGATACCTGCGTGCCCTGCTGCGCCAGGAAGTGGACATGACCCCGGTATGGATGATGCGCCAGGCTGGCCGTTATCTGCCGGAATACAAGGCGACCCGCGCCGTCGCGGGGGACTTCATGTCCCTGTGCCGCAACGCCGAACTGGCCTGTGAAGTCACCCTGCAGCCCCTGCGCCGCTATCCGCTCGATGCCGCCATTCTCTTCTCCGACATCCTGACTGTGCCCGATGCCATGGGGCTGGGTCTCTACTTCGAACACGGCGAAGGCCCGCGCTTCGAGCGTCCCATCAAATCCATGGCCGATGTGCAGGCGCTGCCCATTCCGGATCCGGAAGACGAGCTGGGCTACGTGATGAATGCGGTGCGCACCATACGCCGCGAGCTGAAGGGCGAGGTGCCGCTCATCGGCTTCTCCGGCAGCCCCTGGACCCTGGCCACCTACATGGTGGAGGGGGGCAGCTCCAAGGCCTTCACCAAGATCAAGCAGATGATGTATGCAGAGCCCATGACACTGCACTTGCTGCTGGACAAGCTGGCCGACAGCGTCATCGCCTATCTCAATGCCCAGATCATGGCGGGTGCCCAGTCGGTCATGGTGTTCGACACCTGGGGCGGCGTGCTGACCCCACGGGATTACCGCGATTTCTCCCTGCAGTACATGCACAAGATCGTCGATGGCCTGATCCGTGAAAATGAGGGGCGCCGCGTGCCGGTGACCCTGTTCACCAAGAACGGCGGCCAGTGGCTGGAGCAGATCGCCGCCACCGGTTGCGATGCGCTGGGGCTGGACTGGACCATAGACATAGCAGACGCCAAGCGCCGGGTCGGTGACAAGGTGGCACTGCAGGGCAACATGGATCCTTCCATGCTCTACGCCGCGCCAGCGCGTATCCGCGAAGAGGTCGCTACCATACTGGCGGGCTTTGGCAGCGGCAACGGCCACGTCTTCAACCTGGGGCACGGCATCCATCAGGATGTGGATCCGGAGCATGCAGGTGTGTTCGTCAATGCGGTGCACGAGCTGTCGGCTCAGTACCACGGTCGCTGAGACCGGTAAAAAGCACAATGAGAACGGGGCCTGCGGGCCCCGTTTTGTTATCCGGCCTGCCGTGGTTTGGGGCTGCATCCCGGCCCCGGCTCGGGTTACACTGCGCCACACTCGCGGGTAAATGAAGAGCAAGATGAGCGGTCGCAGGTGAGGCGGACAGCTAGCGTCCTCGCGGCAGCATCCTTGGTCATGGCAGGAGGCAAGATGAGCAAAAAATCACTGGATTGGGGCATAGATCTCGGTGGTACCAAGTGTGAATGCGTGGTGCTGGATGGCGATGAGGTGCTGCTGCGCCACCGCATCCACACCGAGCGCCAGGGCGGCTATCAGCACATGATCGGCCAGATCGCCAAACTGGTGGACGAGTGCGCCACCAGACTGGGTCAGCGGCCGGGCGTGCTGGGCATGGGCACGCCGGGGGCGCGGGATCCCCAGACCGGCCTGATGAAGAACTGCAACACCACAGAGCTCAACGGCAAGCCGTTCAAGGAAGATCTGGAGCTTAAACTGGGTGTGCCTGTGCTGATTGCCAACGACGCCAACTGCTTCGCCCTGGCGGAGACCCATCTCGGGGCGGTGCGCCAGCACCATCCCTCTGCACGCGTGGTGTTCGGCATCATCATGGGCACCGGGGTCGGTTCCGGCATCGTCATCAACGGCCAGATCCTCAATGGCCACCACGGCATCGCCGGTGAGTGGGGCCACAATGTGCTCTCCCCCGATGGGCCCGAGTGCTATTGCGGCAAGCGCGGTTGCGTCGAGTCCTTCATCAGCGGCCCCGCGCTGGAGGCCTGGTATCAGGCCAAGGCCAAGCGTCATCTGTCGCTGGCCCAGATTGCGGCGGCCAGCGCCCACGATCATGTGGCCAGGCTCACCCTCGACCGACTGCACCTGCTGTTTGGTCAGGCGCTGGCCAACGTGGTCAACATTCTGGATCCGGATGTCATCGTCATCGGCGGCGGGGTCGGCAACGTGCAGAGCCTTTACAGCGCCGGGCGGCAGACAATTTTGCCCTTCCTCTTTAATCCCCGCTTCGCCACCCCCATTATTGCTCCTGCCTTGGGTGACAGTGCTGGGGTATTCGGGGCTGCCCTGCTGGCCCGTGGCGTATTCCAGGATGCCCTGCTGTCGTGAGCCATCCATCGGTCCTCTTTGCCGTCGCTAAGGACACACTTTTTCCATGATCAAGATTGCCATCAATGGTTACGGGCGGATTGGCCGCAACGTGTTGCGAGCCCTCTATGAAAGCGGGCGCGACAAGACCATCAAGATCGTTGCCATCAACGAACTGGCAGCGCCCGAAGCCATGGTGCACCTCACCCGTTTCGATACCAGCCACGGCCGCTTCCGGTATCCAGTGCAGCTGGCCGGCAGCAGCATGCTGGTGGGGGAGGATCTCATCCCCCTGTTTGCCGAGCGGGATCCGGCCAGCCTGCCGTGGCGGGCGTTGGGGGTGGATGTGGTACTGGACTGCACCGGGGTATTTGGCTCGCGGGCCGATGCCGAACGCCATCTGGCGGCGGGGGCGGGCAAGGTGCTTTTCTCCCATCCGGCTGATGCGGATGTGGATGCGACCATCGTCTACGGGGTGAACCATCAGGTGCTGACGGGGCGGGAGCGGATCGTCTCCAACGCCTCCTGTACCACCAACTGCGTGGTGCCCGTCATAGAAACATTGCATCGAGAGTTCGAGATAAATTGTGGTACTATTACGACAATTCATTCGGCCATGCATGATCAGCAAGTCATCGATGCCTACCACAGTGACTTGCGTCGAACCCGTGCTGCCAGCCAGTCCATCATCCCGGTTGACACCAAGCTGGCAAAGGGGTTGGAGCGAATCCTCCCCCACTTCGCCGGCAAGTTCGAGGCGATTGCGGTACGGGTGCCGACCATCAACGTAACGGCAATGGATCTCAGTATTACTGTTCGTAAAAAAGTGACGGTTACTGACGTAAATCAAGCTCTGCAACGAGCATCCAGAGGTACATTAAGCGGTATTCTGGATTACACGGAAGAGCCATTGGTCTCCGTAGACTTTAATCATGATGCGCACTCCTGCATCATTGATGGTACCCAGACCCGGGTCAGCGATGCCAACCTCGTCAAGATGTTGATGTGGTGCGATAACGAATGGGGCTTCGCCAACCGTATGCTGGATACCACCCGGGCCATGATGGCCGCAGGCTGAGAGCCTGCACCGGGCACAAGGTTACTGTTTTTAACATTACCTGAAAATATAGAGGACTGAATATGTCTGTTATCAAGATGACCGACCTGGATCTGGCGGGTAAACGCGTGCTGATCCGTGCTGACCTGAACGTGCCGGTAAAAGACGGCAAGGTCACTTCCGACGCACGTATCGTGGCGACGCTGCCGACCATCAAGCTGGCTCTGGAAAAGGGCGCCAAGCTGATGATCACCTCCCACCTGGGTCGTCCGACCGAGGGTGAATACAACGAAGAGTTCTCCCTGGCTCCGGTCGTCAACTATCTGAAAGACGCACTGTCCTGCCCGGTCCGCCTGGCCAAGGATTACCTGGATGGCGTAGACGTCGCTGCCGGTGAGCTGGTTGTGCTGGAAAACTGCCGTTTCAACAAAGGCGAGAAGAAGAACACCGAAGAGCTGGCCAAAAAATACGCCGCCCTGTGTGACGTCTTTGTAATGGATGCATTCGGTACTGCTCACCGCGCCGAAGGTTCTACCTACGGTGTGGCTCAATTTGCCCCGATCGCCTGTGCTGGTCCGCTGCTGGCCGGTGAGCTGGAAGCCTTGGGCAAAGCCATGCTCAAGCCCGAGCGTCCGATGGTTGCCATCGTGGGCGGCTCCAAGGTCTCCACCAAGCTGACCGTGCTGGAGTCCCTCTCCAAGATCGCAGACCAGCTGGTGGTCGGTGGTGGCATCGCCAACACCTTCATCGCTGCTGCCGGTCACAACGTCGGCAAGTCCCTGTGTGAACACGACCTGCTCGACACCGCCAAGAAACTGGCCGCCGAGACCAACATTCCTGTCACCACCGACGTGGTCGTGGGTACCGAGTTCTCCGAGTCTACTCCGGCCACCATCAAGTCCGTCTCCGACGTGACCGACGGCGACATGATCTTCGACATCGGCCCTGACTCTGCCAAGGCCCTGGCCGACATCATCATGAACGCCAAGACCATTTTGTGGAACGGCCCGGTTGGCGTGTTCGAGTTCGACCAGTTCTCCGCAGGCACCAAGGTGATTGCCGAAGCCATCGCTGCGTCTCCGGCCTTCTCCATCGCTGGCGGTGGTGACACCCTGGCCGCCATCGACAAGTTTGGCATCGCCGACAAAGTCTCCTACATCTCCACTGGCGGCGGCGCCTTCCTGGAGTTTGTAGAAGGCAAGGTACTGCCGGCTGTTGCGATGCTTGAACAGCGCGCCAAAGCCTAATTGACCCGAGACGGGGGGCAAAAGCCTCCCGTTTCGTTTATCATGTGGCCGCTGTGCCGGTTCATGATGAACCCCCCATTTTTTATTAACGGCATACGAGAACAGGACGATTAAACATGTCTAAGAAAATTTTCGACTTCGTAAAACCCGGCGTGATCACTGGTGATGACGTTCAGAAAGTATTCGCCATCGCCAAAGAGAACGGCTTCGCTCTGCCGGCCGTCAACTGCGTTGGTACCGACTCCGTTAACGCCGTGCTGGAAGCTGCCGCCAAGGTCAAGGCGCCGGTTATCGTTCAGTTCTCCAACGGTGGTGCCGTATTCACCGCCGGCAAGGGTCTGAAGATGGAAGGTCATAAGGCTGCCATCATCGGTGCCATCTCCGGTGCCAAGCACGTTCACGCCGTTGCCGAAGCCTATGGTATTCCGGTTATCCTGCACACCGACCACGCTGCCAAGAAGCTGCTGCCGTGGATCGACGGTCTGCTGGAAGCGGGCGAGAAGCACTTTGCTGAAACCGGCAAGCCGCTGTTCTCCTCCCACATGCTGGATCTGTCCGAAGAGTCTCTGGAAGAGAACATCGACATCTGCTGCGAGTACCTGACCCGCATGGCCAAGATGAACATGACTCTGGAGCTGGAACTGGGTTGCACCGGTGGCGAAGAAGATGGCGTGGACAACAGCCACCTGGATCAATCTTCCCTGTACACCCAGCCTGAAGATGTTGCTTACGCTTACGAGCGTCTGTCCAAGATCAGCCCGCGTTTCACCATCGCTGCCTCCTTCGGTAACGTACACGGTGTATACAAGCCGGGTAACGTCAAGCTGACCCCGTCCATCCTGGACGCTTCCCAGAAGCACGTTTCCGAGAAGTTTGGTCTGCCTGCCAAGTCTCTGGACTTCGTATTCCACGGTGGTTCAGGTTCCACTCTGGAAGAGATCCGCGAGTCCATCTCCTACGGCGTCGTGAAGATGAACATCGACACCGACACCCAGTGGGCAACCTGGGAAGGCGTGCTGAAGTTCTACCAGAAGAACGAAGCTTACCTGCAAGGCCAGCTGGGCAACCCGGAAGGCGCTGACAAGCCGAACAAGAAGTTCTACGATCCGCGCGTATGGCTGCGTGAAGGTCAGACTGCCATGATCGCTCGTCTGGAGAAAGCCTTCTCCGACCTGAACGCCATCAACGTACTGTAATTCGTTACCGTATCTTGATTGCTTGCAAAGGCGCCCCTCGGGGCGCCTTTCGTGTTTGTAAGGGCCCTGATTGCAGCAGATACCTCCTTTCCTGTGTCTGTTGTATCTGGGGGAATGGGCCATCTCGATGGCCTGCCTCAAACCGAGAATGCAGTAAACGGTGTCCTTTGGTACGCCTTTTCCATTTCTGTGATCCACGGAGGCTAGATTGGGGGTAGGGGGCTGGGTATTATCGAGGGCAGGTCGGGCTACCAAGGCAGGATGCTGAGTATGCAGGCAGGAAAGCACAACGGACATCAGGAGCACGTCGCCTCCTATTACGCGGCCACCCGCAACGACAATCAACAGTGGCCCGAGCTCAGCGGTGAGCTCAATGCCGACGTCTGCATCATAGGTGGCGGCTTCACCGGCCTCAACACCGCTATCAACCTGGCACAGGCGGGTTACAAGGTGGTCCTGCTGGAGGCGAACCGCATCGGCTGGGGGGCGTCTGGCCGCAACGGCGGTCAGCTCATTCGTGGCATAGGCCACGACACCGGCCAGTTTGCCCGCTGGATCGGCGAGCAGGGGGTGCGCGAGCTGGATCTGATGGGGCTGGAGGCGGTACAGCTGGTGCGAGAGCGCATCGAGCACTTCAACATCGACTGCGACCTCACCTGGGGCTACTGCGATCTTGCTACCCGCCAGCGTCATCTGGCCGGGTTTGAAGAGGAGGCGGCGCATCTGGCCGGCCTTGGCTATCAGCACGAGATCACGCTGGTGCCACGGGATGAGATCCACACAGTGGTCGGGTCTGATCGCTATATCGGCGGCATGATCGACATGGGCTCTGGCCACCTGCATCCCCTCAATCTGGTGCTGGGTGAGGCGCGTGCCGCTGCCAGCCTCGGGGTCTCCCTGTTTGAACACTCCAGAGTGACCCATATCGACTACGGCAAACGGGTCGAGGTGACCACAGCTCACGGTCGGGTCACTGCCGATTATCTGGTTATCGGTTGCAACGCCTACCTCAATGACCTCAATCCCGAACTGGGGGGCCGGGTGCTGCCAGCCGGTTCCTATATTCTCGCCACTGAAGTGCTGGAAAAACGGCTGCGTCAGCGTCTGCTGCCGCAAAACATGGCGGTGTGTGATCAGAACGTGGCGCTCGACTACTATCGTCTCTCCGCCGACGGGCGCCTGCTGTTTGGCGGTGCCTGCAACTACTCAGGAAGGGATCCCAAGGATATCAAGGCGTTCATGTTGCCCAAGCTGCTGCGGGTCTTCCCCGAGCTGGCCGGTACCGCCATTGAGTTTCAATGGGGCGGCATGATAGGGATCGGCGCTAACCGGCTGCCGCAGATTGGCCGCTTGAAGGAATATCCCAACGTGCTCTACGCCCAGGCCTATTCTGGTCACGGTCTCAACGCCACCCACATGGCGGGCAAGCTGGTGGCAGAGGCGATCAAGGGGGAGAGCCGGGGTTTCGATCTCTTTGCCAGCGTGCCCCACATGACCTTCCCGGGCGGCCCGGCGCTGCGCTCCCCGCTGTTGGCACTGGGCATGTTGTGGCACCGGATGAAGGATCTGCTGTAAGGGGCGAGAAAAACAGCTTAAGAGACGCAGCCTTGGCCGGTGGATAGGTGTTTAGTGAGCGGGCTCAGCCAGGCGCCAGCCCAGTTCGGTTTTCATCATCCAGACGTCGGTCTGCTGGGGCAGTACCTGGCCCGCGTCGAACTCGCCGTATTTGCGCTCCAGCTCCATCAGCCCCATCTCCTGCTGGAAGGGGCCGACCCTGTCATAGACCAGGTCCTCGTCATGCTGCACCCGCAACTGATCCAGCCCTTGCTTGAAATGGAGCTGGTAGCTCACCTTGATCAGATAGACCCCCTCCATCCGCTCTTCTTTGCCGAGAATGGCAAAGTCACTGATCTCGAACAGATTGTCGTCTGTGTCAGACTGGAGTTTGGCGGTCACCTGGGTCTGGATCGCCTCTTCACCGGGACCTGCGTAACAACCAGATAGCCAGAGGGCCAGCAGGGGGATGAACCACTTTTTCATCAAAACTCCGGACGATGCGAGACGGGAAGGGGCAAATTTTGCCACGCTGCCGATCATATACAAGGGATTGCCAGAAAAATCAGCGGTTAACCGTTGGGCCCGGGCGTGAGGCCGGGCCAGCTGTTTTCAGCGCAACTTGTCGAGCTGACCCAAAAACTCGGCCGGCCCCATAAAGCCCGTCACCCGCTGACCGCTCACTTCGTTGCCAGCGCGATCGAAGAAGATCAGGGTCGGCAGCCCCAGCACGTTGAGGCCGTTGAGCAGTTCCACATCGGCATCGTCGTTGGCGGTGACGTCCGCCTGCAGCAGCACCATCTGGCCGAAGCGTTCGCGCACTGCCGGGTCGCTAAAGGTCTTGTGTTCGAACTCCTTGCAGGCCACACACCAGTCGGCATAGAGGTCCAGCAGCACCGGCTTGCCGCGGGCGGCGGCCAGCTGCACCTTGAGATCATCCTGGGTCTTGATACGGATAAACTGGGGCGCCTGGGCCTCGGAGCTGGCCTTGACGCCGGGGTCGGGCAGCAGCAGGTCCTTGCCCACCACCACGGCACTGATCATCAGTAGCAAGAGTACGAAGCCGCGCAGGCTGCGACCCACGGAGTGACTCTGATGCTGGTTGTGGTGATAGAGATAGCCGCACAGTACCAATCCCCAGCCCAGCCATACCAGAGCGGCCATCTGATCGCTCCACAGCCGTGACAGCAGCAGTATGGGCACCGCCAGCAGCGCAAAGCCAAAGAGTTGCTTGATCATATCCATCCAGGCGCCGGCCTTGGGCAGCAGCTTGCCGCCCGAGGTGCCGAGCAGCAGCAGCGGCAGCCCCATCCCCAGCGACAGGGCATAGAGAGCCGCACCGCCGAGCCAGAGATCACCGCTCTGGGCCACGTAGATCAGCGCCCCCGAGAGCGGCGCCGTGGTGCAAGGGGAGCAGACCAGGCCGGAGATCATCCCCATGATGCCGACCCCGGGTAGCGAGCCACCCTGCTGGCGGTTGGAGAGGCCGGACAGCCGGGTTTGCAGGTTGCTCGGCAGTTGCAGGGTGTAGAGCCCGAACATGGAGAGTGCCAGCACCACGAACATGACGGAGAGCCCGATCAGCACATAGGGGTGCTGCAGCGCCGCCTGGAATTTCAAGCCCGCCGACGCTACCACCAGCCCGAGCAGGGTATAGGTCACCGCCATCCCTTGCACATAGACGAAGGAGAGCAGGAAGGCGCGGCGGGTGGAGAGACGATGACCCGCCCCGGCTATGATGCCGGTCAGTATGGGGTACATGGGGAAGACGCAGGGGGTGAAGGCGAGCCCCAGCCCCAGCGCGAAGAAGACGGCGATGCTGAGCCAGAATCCCTGGCTGCCGAGGGCGGCGGCCAGCTGATCCTGCTGGCTGCTGGCAGGGGGGCTGGCGGCTTCATCCATGCTGGTCTGCGCGACATCGTGGGTGCTGGCCACAAGGGGCTGCACCGCAATCTGCTTGTCGGTGGGCGGGTAGCAGAGACCGTCGGTGCAGCCCTGATAGCTGACGGTGAGGCTGGCCTGCTGGCCCGCCTCGGTCAGGGTGACGGGGATCTGCACCTCCCGGTAGTAGACCCGGGTCTTGCCGAAGAAGTCATCCTGATGCTCGGTCCCTGCGGGCAAGACGGGTTCGCTGAAGGCGAGGTTCTCGCCCTGGAAGCGGAAGCTGTGGCGGTAGAGGTAGTAGTCATCGGCGATGCGCAGGGTCAGCAGCAACTGGTTGCCCTGCTGTTCACTCTCGAGGACGAAGGCGTCGTCGGCTTTCAGAAACTTGGGCTGGGCGTTGGCCTCGATGCCGAGGGCGCTCAGCAGACTGTCACTGCCAGCCTGAACCGGCGTCGCACTCAGAGTGGACAGCAGCAGAGCAGAGAGCACAAGCAGGGGGGAGAGCAGGCGAGACAGTGTCATGAGGTTTCCTGTGTTAACCAGTCGAGATAGGGCTGATGGCCCTGGCTTGTCGGGAGTGCCAGGATCTCCGGCACCTCATAGGGGTGATGGCTGAGGATGCATAGGCGCAAGAGTTCGAACAGGGAGGCCCGCGACTTGATGATGAGCTGGATCTCCCGTGCCCGTTCTATCTTCCCCTGCCAGCGATAGACGGAGGTGAGACCGGGCAGCTGATTGATGCAGGCTGCCAGCCGCTGGTTCAGCAGGTGTTCGCTGATGAGGTCGGCACTGGCCTCATCCGGGCAGGTGCACAGCACCAGAATGGCATCTGTCATGGTGAAATTTCTCGTCTGTGCGGGGCGGTCAGGCGCCCGTAAACCAGTGGCTACTATACCTAGCGACGGGGCAAATAGCATCTGACGGCCTTTATCGGCTCGACATGAAAATAAGTGGGGGGCATGAGATAGACGCTGTCAAACGGACAGGGCAGAATGAGCGGGCTTGTTCCCATTCGACGTAAGGAAATGTATGACCCAACAGAATGAGCAGCAGAGAAACCGCATGTTGAGCCTGTTGCGCGAAGGTGAGCGCCGTATGTTGGTGCAACTGGCCGGTCTGCTGCGTACCAGTGCCGATGAAATCAATGCCGAACTGGAAAAAGAGGAGCTGCTGGCTGCCCTGGAGCAACCCGTCACGGTGGAGTATCTCAACGACGTGGTGCAACACCATCTGTTCGAGCGTCTGCACAAGGGTGACATGGTGGCTGCCCAGCGCCTGCTGAACCAGTACCAGAGCGACCTTGAGGCCATGCTGACCCAGGAGTCGGCCGAGGCAGATGTCCCGACCGAAGCGCTGAAGGCGCAAGCCTGAGCGCTGCGGCAGGCCCGACTGGCTTGCCCTCCTCCAGCACCATCATGCCAGTCGCATGATGGTGCCTCGTTGTCCCTGCCCTGTTTTCCTGTCGCTTAACCCAGTGCGTTCTGCTGCACCTGACCCGGTATCGGGAACACCTTGTCATAGCTCCAGTTGTAGATGAAGGCGTAGACCAGGTAAAACAGCACGAAGCCCAGATCCAGCACCAGCGCTTCCAGCATACTGACGCTCAGCCACCAGGACATGACCGGCAGCGCGACGATCAGCAGACCGCCCTCAAAGCCGAAGGTGTGCAGCACCCGCTGCCACAGGGTCTTGTGGGTATGGCCCTGATACTTCAGCAACAGCTTGTCGACCCCGATGTTGTAGACGTAGTTCCAGACGGTGGCGAGCACCGAGAAGAACAATGCCAGCGGTCCCATATGGTGGAGTCCTACGCCAGTGATCCAGCTTGCCAGGGGGGCCGCGATCAGCAGACCAATCAGTTCAAAGCCAATGGCGTGGCGCAGGCGGTCACGGGTATTACGCATGGTCTGTCTCTCTATCTATCTGTTTCTGAGTGTCGATGGTGGCCAATTTATCGCGAATTTCTGATAGGTTCACGTTAGTATCTATCGTTAAAACAGATGGATTGGTGTGCAATCAGGTCATGACAGGAGCAACTGGATGAACCCCTCGCTGGAACAACTCAAGGCGCTGCTGGCGGCGGCAGAGACGGGCTCCTTCTCGGCGGCGGCCCGCAAGCTGGGCAAGTCGCAGTCCGTGATCAGCACCGCCATCGCCAACCTGGAGATAGATCTTGGGCTGGCGCTGTTTGATCGCTCGGCCCGCTATCCCGTGCTGACGGAGGCGGGCACCCGCATCCACCAGGAAGCCAGCATCTTGCTGGCCCAAAGCGAGCGATTGCAGGCGATTGCCGGGGAGCTGGCCGCAGGCATAGAGTCGCGGCTCACCCTGGCCATCGACGATGATTCCCACCTGCCCTGGCTCGGCTCTCTGCTGGAAGAGTTCGCCACCCGTTACCCGGGCGTTGAACTGGAGCTGCTGTTTCCCCTGATGGAGGATGTGACCGAGCTGCTCAAAAGCGGTCGGGCCCAGCTTGGCATCAGCTACCAGAAGGAACAGCCGGAGCGGGAGATAGCCTCCCGTTCGCTGGGATCCGTCGGCATGCCGCTGGTGGTCTCCCCGGATCATCCACTGGCCCACAGAACGCCGCTGCGAGAGAGCGATCTGCAAGGGGCCCGCCAGCTGATGGTGACGGGACGGCGGGAGGGCACGGAGCGCCACCGCTTCCGCCTCTCGGCGCAGGTGTGGTGGGTCGAGGGGGATCTCGGCATTCTGGAGCTGGTCAAGCTGGGGCTGGGGTGGGCGGCGATCCCCGATTTTCTGCTGCATCGGCCGCTGGCGCGGGGGGAGGTAGTGGTGCTCAACCCGGATTTTATCGCCAAGGCCGAACTGGAGCTGGAGTTGCAGTGGCATCGCGCCCGCCCGCTCGGGCAGGCGGGGCGCTGGCTCAAGGAGGCACTGCTGGCGCGGGTGCCTCGTTAGCCGACCTTACTCGGTCAGCGAGTAGGGCAGGGCTTGCAGAGCGAGGCTGGAGGCCTCCTCCTGCTTGAAACGAAAACGGGCATCGGTCTCTGTATCCTTGGGCAGCACGGCCGTGATCCACACCTGACCAGCCTGTTGCCAGACGTTGAGCACCATGCCGCTGCGCCGCCAGTTGTCACCGAGCTGGATCTCCAGGGCATCGCCACAGGCGACGGGCTCGCTGGCGGTGCCGGCCAGCACGAACAGGGCGCGGTTGTTGGCACCGCGATACTTGGCGCGGGCCACCGTCTCCTGCCCCATGTAGCAGCCCTTGGTGAAGCTGATCCCCTCCAGCGCCTGCAGATTCAGCATCTGGGGTATGTATTCCCCCTGATGTACCGCTTCCATATGCGGGATACCAGCCTTGATATCCAGCCCCCACCAGAGTGATTCACTGCCGGCAGGCAGGTCCAGCGCCAACGGCTGATCGCTCACCAGCAGCCAGCGATCCGTTTCGATCTGCACCGCCATCCCATCGTCGATCAGGCCGGTTTGTGACACGGCAAATCGGGCCGCCATCCACTCATCTGTGCCCTGGCCAGCCACACCGACCGCCTGACCATGGTTCTCGGCGAACTCTACCTTGGCAAACACCGCAAACTTCTTGAGCTCCGGCAATTGGCGAGCCAGCACAGAGGGTTTGGTCAGCAGCAGCAGGCGATCGCTCAGGCAGAGCAGACGAAAATCGCCCCACAGCTTGCCTTTGGCATCGCAGTGGCCGCCCAGCGTACTCTGGCCCGGTTGCAGGGCGTTGACGTCGCAGGTGACCTGGCCTTGCAGATATTTGACGCGATCCGCACCGGTCAGGCTGGTGATGGCCAGATCGGTCAGGGAGAAAAGGGTTGGCTCGGCAGGAAAAACAGGCGTTTGCAGGCTCACGATGGTATTCCAGAGACAGAAAGTATGTGACCTGCATGGTAAAGACGTAAGGAATGTTTGTCAGCCGGAAAATCCAGCTGTTACCATCCACAGGTCTTTGTAAGGAGAGTGCCATGTTGAGCCCAATTGAAAAATCCCGCCTGAAGTGGGCCTGCCGTCGTGGCATGCTCGAGCTGGATGTGATCTTTATGCCGTTCTTTGAACACGAGTTCGATAGCCTGAGCGATGAACAGCAGCAGACCTTCATTCGTTTGCTGGAGAGCGATGACCCGGACCTGTTCAAATGGTGCATGGGCCATGGTGTTCCGGCTGACCCCGCCTTTGCCGCCATGATCCCCCTGATCCTGGAGCGCAATCAGGCGCGCCACGACAGCTTGAGCTGATCCCCGATGCGGGTGGTCATGCCCGTCATTCTCTCCCGGCAGCAGCGTGTTCTGCTGCTGATCCTGTTTCTGCTGTTGTGGTGGCCTGTGGCCAGTCTGATCCATGGCTGGCAGTGGGCACTCTGGTTGCCCTGCTGGCTGACGGGGGGCTGGCTGGCCTGGCGCCGCTCCCGTCGCAATGCCGGTATGCTGGTGTGGGATGGGCAGTGGCTGGAGTGGCAGGGCAATCGCTACCAGCTGGGGACGCGCAGCCGCATCTTGCCCGGGGCACTCTGGCTGCAACTTGTGGCAAACGACAGGCCCGATGCGCGCCTCTGGCTTTTCTCCGACGCGCTCGCGCCGGAACACTACAGGGAGCTGGCCCGCGCCATCCGGCTAACCCCGCCCGCCCGTTAATCGTACCGCCCGTTTTGACCCTTATCCCCCATAGCAAATGACCCCGCCGGGGCGAGGTCAGTTGGGTGACGCCTAACGGGTGATTACTCCCGATCCGGCGTCAGTACCGTGGGTTTGGAGTCTGGCTGCATGTCTGGATAATCCAGGTTGTAGTGCAGGCCACGGGACTCCTTGCGCTGCAAGGCGCAGTTGACGATGAGCTCGGCCACTTGCAGCAGGTTGCGCAGCTCCAGCAAGTTGTTGGAGACCCGGAAGTTGGCGTAGTACTCCTGCACCTCCTGCTTGAGCAGATCAATGCGGCGTTTGGCGCGGGCCAGGCGTTTGTTGGTACGCACTATTCCTACATAGTCCCACATCATCAGCCGTAGCTCGTGCCAGTTGTGCTGGATAACGACCTGCTCGTCCGAGTTATCCACCTTGCTCTCATCCCAGGCGGGCAGATGGGGCGGTTCAATGCTCATGGGCAGCTTGGCCATGATGTCGGCCCCCGCCTGATGGGCATAGACCACGCACTCGAGCAGGGAGTTGGAGGCCATGCGGTTGGCGCCGTGCAGCCCTGTATAGGTGACTTCACCGATGGCATAGAGACCGGGAATGTCGGTCTGGCCATTATTGTCTATCATTACGCCGCCACAGGTGTAGTGAGCAGCCGGGACGATGGGCATCGGTTCTTTGGTGATGTCGATGCCGACTGCGAGGCAGCGTTCATGGATGGTCGGGAAGTGCTTGATGATGAAATCCGCCGGCTTGTGGCTGATGTCCAGATACATGCAGTCGGCACCAAGGCGTTTCATCTCGTGGTCGATGGCGCGGGCGACTATGTCCCGCGGGGCCAGCTCGGCCCGCTCGTCAAACTCCAGCATGAAGCGGCTACCGTCGGGACGGCGCAGATAGGCGCCTTCCCCGCGCAGGGCTTCGGTCAACAGGAAGTTGGGGTCATCGGGGTGGAACAGGCTGGTGGGGTGGAACTGGTTGAACTCCAGGTTCGCCACCCGGCAGCCGGCGCGCCACGCCATGGCGATACCGTCACCCGAACTCACGTCCGGGTTGGAGGTATACTGATATACCTTGGAGGCGCCGCCGGTGGCCAGCGCCACGAAGCGGGCGCGGATCACTTCGACCTGCTCGGCGTTGCGGTTCCAGACGTAGGCGCCCAGCACCTTGTTGCCCGGCAGACCCAGCTTGCGGGTGGTGATGAGGTCGACCGCGTTGAAACGCTCCATCAGCTGGATATTGGGGTGGGAGCGCACCTGATCGATCAGGGTGAGCTGCACCGCCTTGCCGGTGGCATCGGCCGCGTGGAAGATGCGGCGATGGCTGTGGCCCCCTTCGCGGGTCAGGTGATAGTGGGATTCACCCTCGGCGTCCTGCTCCTGATCGAAGGGAACGCCCTGTTGGATCAGCCACTGGATGGACTCGCGGGCGTGACGGGCGGTGAACTCTACCACGGCTGGGTCACACAACCCGGCCCCGGCGTTGAGCGTGTCGCTCACGTGGGATTCGATGCTGTCTGTTTCGTCGAAAACGGCAGCGATGCCTCCTTGCGCATACAAAGTGGCCCCCTCACTGATGGGACCCTTGCTCAGAACCAGGACTTTGGCCTGGTCTGCCAACCGCAACGCGAGGGATAGACCAGCGGCACCGCTGCCAATGATCAGTACATCGCAAAGGTATTCAATACTTGCTTTCATAAGTATCATTGGCTTGGATTAAGAACTGGCACCATGGTAGCCCAAGCGAGGGCCGTGATGCAGCCTGCGTCACATTTTTTTCAATGCAACCGAACTTTCCCTGATTCCTCCTGTCTGAACTTGTGCGCTTAGGAAGGGCCGGAAAAGAAAAACGATAACCTGATGGGGGTTTTACGGCTCTGATGAGCGACCAGAATCTACTGGACGAACAGCTGGTTGAACGGGTCCAGCGTGGCGATAAAAATGCATTCAACCTGTTGGTAAAAAAATACCAGCATAAAGTGGTCAACCTGGTTGCCAGGTATGTCAACAATCCGGGCGATGTGCCGGATGTGGCGCAGGAGGCATTTATCAAAGCCTACCGGGCGTTGCCGACATTCCGTGGCGAGAGCGCGTTTTACACCTGGTTGTACCGAATCGCCGTGAATACGGCCAAAAATTATCTGACCTCTCAGGGGCGCAGGCCGCCCAGCAGTGATGTAGAGGCGGACGAGGCAGAATACTATGGTGGTGGCGAAGCCTTGCAAGAGGTGGCAACACCGGAAAACCTGGCGCTGACCGACGAAATCAAGCGCACTGTGTTTTCCGCCATAGAAGCTTTGCCTGAAGACTTGAGGACAGCCATCACCCTTCGTGAACTGGAAGGGCTGAGCTATGAAGAGATTGCCGAAATCATGGATTGCCCTGTCGGTACGGTGAGATCCCGTATTTTCCGGGCGAGGGAAGCAATCGATAAAAAGCTGAAACCTCTGATCGAGAATTAACTGGGGAAAGACAGGTTAACTTATGGCAACTAAAGAGCAACTCTCGGCCCTGATGGATGGTGACTTGAGTGATGTTGAGGTTCTGAGCGAGCTGGAAATGGATCCGGCGTTGCAAGATACCTGGTCTCGTTACCACTTGATCGGTGATGCCATGCGGGGGGACCTGCCGGTCAATCTGCAGCTGGATTTCAGTGACAGCATCATGGCTGCACTGGAAGACGAGCCCACCATATTGGCGCCCAAACCGGTGGAGAGCAAGCCAACAGCATCGCAGGTTCGCACCGCTGCCAAAGTGGTTCCGCTGTTTCGTCGGGTCGGTCAGCAGGTGGGGCAGTATGCCATCGCCGCCTCGGTCGCCGCCGCCGTCATCTTCGGGGTGCAGCAGTATCAGGGTCATGATGGCATGCCGACCAATCCTGTGCTCAACACTATTCCTGTCGGTGGCAGTGCCTCGCCGGTTAGTGTGCACTACCCCCAGGATAGCAACCGGGCGACCTCGCGTCAGCAAGGGTTGAGTGAGCAACAGATGCAGGAGCAGCGTGAGCGCATCAATGCCTTCCTGCGTGACCATCAGTTGCAACAGCGTCTGCTGCAAGACAAGCAGATTCAGGAATAACGCATTTTTAGGGAGCAGATCGTGCGCCAGTCCAGCCGTATTTTGCTGGCCTCTCTCCTGCTGATATGTGCCAAGGCCTCGGCCGACGATAAGTCGGCCGAGGCCTTGTTGCAGCAGATGCAGAGTGCCGTCTCGCAACAGAATTTCGAATTATCCATGGTCAAAGCCCGTCAGGGGCGCCTCGAACCCATACGTTTCAGTCATGGGGTGATCGATGGCAAGGAGGTGGCTCACCTGAGCTATCTGGACGGCAAGACCATAGAGTACCTGCAGCGCCAGGACGAGTTCACCTTCTTTGAAAACAGCCACGAACCTTACACCCTCAAGGGCGCCCGCTTCCCTGGTGTTTGGGCCACTCTGGTGAAGATGCCGCTGCCCCGGGTGCTGGAAAGCTATGATCCCGTGCTGGCCGGCCGCAGCCGGGTAGCCGGTCTGGTGGCGCAGGTGGTCAGGCTGGTGCCCAAAGAGGCGGACAAGTATGGCTTCGTGCTCTGGGTCGATGAGCAGAGCCAGCTGTTGCTGCGGGTGGACATGGTGGATCGGGAAGGCAACCTGGTCGAGCAGGTGCTGGGCGTGGCTCTGGACAGGCAGAGTGCCCCTGCGCCCTGGCTGGTGAAGCTGGCCGGCAGCAAACTGCCCAAGGCGCTGGCGATGGAGGATGCCTACCCGGCGCCGCAGCAGACGCTGAACTGGCATCTCACCTGGTTACCGGATGGCTTCAAGGTATTGTCTCAGGACAGGCACCAGCTGGTGACCACCAGCTTGCCGGTAGATTACATGATGCTCTCCGATGGTCTGGTGGATCTTTCGGTCTATGTGGCCAGGGTCGATCCCAAGCAGGCGGTGCGCCAGCAGCTGATCCGCCAGGGGGCGACCTCGCTGGTGAGTTACGTCAACGACGTGGGGGTCGAGATCACGGTCGTGGGCGAAGTACCGGCCGAAACGGCGAAACGCATCGCTGAGTCGGTGCAACCTCTGGCCCGCAATGAGACGGTACAGTAGTCGTATTTGCACTCCCGCTTGCTCAAGCAGGGCTGCCATGTTCAGATTGGGTCAATCTGTCCCTTGTTATTGTGGAAACGGCTTGTGAGTGAAATGAGCGAAGAGCTGGCGACTGTGGTGGCCATTGATGGACAATATGCTTGGGTGGAGTGCGAACGGCGCTCCGCCTGCAGCGGTTGTCATCAACAGTCCAACTGCGGTACCGGCACGGTTGCCAAGGCGTTTCCGATGAAGCAGCAACGGCTGCGGGTTGTCCTTACCGCCGAGGTGAGCGTCGGCCAGCAAGTGAGGCTCGGCATTCCCCAGGCGAGTATCCTGCGGGGGGCCGCCTTGGTTTATGTATTGCCGCTGTTCTGTCTGCTGGCTGGCGCTCTGCTTGGCCAGCTCTGGTTGGCACCCTTGTTGGCGGGGGGGGAGGGGATCACCATCCTCAGCTGCTTGCTGGGTGGTCTCATCGGATTTTCACTGGTTCGTTACTTTTCCACGCGACTCGATCAGGGGGCATATGGCCCTCGCATGCTGGGTGTGGTACTCCATACCCGCAACCTCTCCTGACCATGCAGGCCTGTATTTCTGGTGCTCCGTCGACTAAAGATTGGCCGTCGACCTGGTTATCCAGTAAAATCCTGCCTCCATATTCGGCCTAACCTAATTTTGAGTGATTCTTGCTCGATGAAACACATTCGTAACTTTTCGATTATTGCGCACATCGACCACGGTAAATCGACCCTGTCGGACCGTCTGATCCAGACTTGCGGTGGCCTGTCCTCCCGCGAGATGCAGGCTCAGGTGCTTGACTCCATGGACCTGGAGCGCGAGCGCGGCATTACCATCAAAGCACAGAGTGTGACCCTGAACTACCAGGCACAAGACGGTAACACCTACCAGCTGAACTTTATCGACACCCCGGGCCACGTAGATTTCTCCTACGAAGTCTCCCGCTCATTGGCGGCCTGTGAAGGGGCGCTGCTGGTGGTAGATGCCGGCCAGGGGGTTGAGGCACAGACTCTGGCCAACTGCTACACCGCCATGGAAATGGAGCTGGAAGTGGTGCCGGTGCTGAACAAGATTGATTTGCCGGCCGCAGAACCCGAGCGTGTTGCCGAGGAGATCGAAGACATCGTCGGCATCGACGCCATCGATGCGGTGCGCTGCTCCGCCAAGACTGGCCTGGGTGTTGATCTCGTGCTGGAAGAGATCGTAGCGCGTATCCCGCCACCGGAAGGTGATCCGGATGCCCCGCTGCAGGCGCTGATCATCGACTCCTGGTTCGACTCCTATCTGGGCGTCGTCTCTCTGGTGCGGATCAAGAACGGCTCCCTCAAGAAGAACGACAAGATCAAGGTGATGAGCACCGGTCAGGTGTGGGGTGTCGATCGTATCGGTATCTTTACGCCCAAGCAGGTGGATACTCAGGGTTTGGGCTGTGGCGAGGTAGGTTGGGTTGTCTGCGGCATCAAAGACATCCACGGTGCCCCTGTGGGCGATACCCTGACTCAAGCCAAGAACGGCGCCGAAAAAGCGCTGGCGGGTTTCAAGAAGGTGAAGCCGCAGGTGTATGCGGGTCTGTTCCCCATCTCCAGCGATGACTACGAGTCGTTCCGTGATGCCCTCGACAAACTGTCTCTGAACGATGCCTCCCTGTTCTTTGAACCTGAGAGTTCCACCGCGTTGGGTTTTGGTTTCCGTTGCGGCTTCCTCGGCATGCTGCACATGGAGATCATTCAGGAGCGTCTGGAGCGGGAATACGATCTGGATCTCATTACTACTGCGCCGACCGTGGTCTATGAGATTGAGCTGAACAATGGCGACACCATCCATATTGACAGCCCGTCCGCCATGCCTCCGGTCAACAACATCAAGGAGATGCGTGAGCCTATCGCCGAGTGCAACATTCTGTTGCCGCAGGAGTACATGGGCAACGTCATCACCCTCTGTATTGAGAAGCGTGGCGTGCAGACCAACATGGTCTATCACGGCAACCAGGTCGCACTGACGTATGAAATCCCGATGGCGGAAGTGGTGCTCGACTTCTTCGATCGCCTGAAATCCACCAGCCGTGGTTACGCCTCGCTGGATTATGGTTTCAAGCGTTTCGAAACCTCCGAGATGGTCCGTCTGGACATCATGATCAACGGTGAGCGCGTCGATGCCCTGGCCATCATCACCCACAAGGAGAACGCCCAGTATCGCGGTCGCCAGGTGGTGGAGAAGATGCGTGAGCTGATCCCGCGCCAGATGTTTGATATCGCCATTCAGGCTTCTATCGGCAACCAGATCATCGCCCGCAGCACGGTCAAGGCGCTGCGCAAGGACGTGACTGCCAAGTGCTACGGCGGTGACGTAAGTCGGAAGAAGAAGCTGCTGAACAAGCAGAAAGAAGGTAAGAAGCGGATGAAGTCCCTGGGCCGTGTCGACGTGCCGCAGGAGGCTTTCCTCGCAATTCTCCATGTAGGAAAGGATTAATCGATGGCAAGCACGTTTTCCCTGATCTTGGTGGTGGTCTGCGCGATCACCGGTGTTATCTGGTGTCTGGACAAGATGATCTGGTCCAAGCAGCGGGCCGCCAAGATTGCCATGGCCCGTGCCCATGGCGGCGCCCATCTGGATGAGAAAACCCTGGCCAAGGTTGCCCCCGTGCCGGTCTGGATCGAACAGACCGCCGGTGTCTTCCCGGTCATCACACTTGTGCTCATTCTGCGTTCGTTCATCTTTGAACCGTTTCAGATCCCGTCTGGCTCCATGATGCCCACCCTGCTGGTGGGCGACTTCATCCTGGTACAGAAGTTTGCCTACGGTCTGCGGGATCCGGTGACCAACACCAAGTTCCTCGAGACTGGCGAACCCAAACGTGGCGATGTGGTGGTGTTCAAGTATCCGCTGGATACCCGGGTGGACTACATCAAGCGAGTGGTCGGCATGCCGGGTGACAGGGTCATCTATCGCAACAAGGAGCTGATGATCCGGCCCAAGTGCGAGGAGCAGGAAGGGAAAACGTGCCCGGGCTTTGAGAAGGTCGACGCCAAGTTTGAACAAAGGGGTGAATTTACCCAGATGGGGATCCCGCTTGACCGCTATACCGAGCAGCTGGGTGAGGTGTCCCACGGGACTCTTCGCAACCCGCTGATGCCCGATATGGTCGACCGTTATTATCGCCAGCCCGGCACTTACCCCGACGAGTGGGTCGTGCCGGAAGGTCAGTACTTCGTGATGGGTGATAACCGTGACAACAGTACCGACAGCCGTTTCTGGGGGTTTGTGCCCGAAAGGAATCTGGTCGGCAAGGCGGTCGCTATCTGGATAAGTTTTGAATTCGAGCGTGAAGAAGGCTCCCTGCTGCCAAGTTGGGTACCGACAGGTGTGCGCTTCAACCGCATTGGCGGAATCAAGTAAATGAATATCAAAATGAACAGACTGCAGTCCCGTCTCGGGCATGTCTTTCACGATCAGGAACTGTTGACCCGGGCGCTGACCCACCGTAGCGCCGGTTCCCGTCACAATGAGCGACTGGAATTTTTGGGAGACTCTATTTTGAGTCTGGTGATTGCCGATGCTCTGTTCCACCGCTTCCCGCAAGCGGCGGAAGGGGACCTCAGCCGGATGCGCGCCACCCTGGTGCGCGAGAAGACCCTGGCCGAACTGGGCCGGGAGTTTGACCTCGGGGATCACTTGATCCTTGGGCCTGGCGAACTCAAGAGCGGCGGTTTCCGTCGCGAATCCATTCTGGCCGACACGGTCGAGGCGGTGATTGGCGCCGTCTATCTGGATACTGATCTTGAGGGGGTGCGGGTGCTGCTGCTGAGCTGGTATGCCAGCCGTCTGGACGAGATACGCCCGGGCATAGAGCAGAAGGATCCCAAGACCCGCTTGCAAGAAATTTTGCAGGGAAGCCGTAAATCCCTGCCGACCTACACAGTGACCAACGTCAAGGGCGAGGCCCACAACCAGGAGTTCACCGTCCAGTGCGACGTGGAAGGCCTGGATGGTCCGCTGGTCGGGGTTGGTACCAGTCGCCGCAAGGCAGAACAGGCTGCGGCGCAGCAAGCATTGGAAAGATTGTCGTGACAGCTACTGCTGATCCAAGAAGACGCGGTCTTTCAACACAACAGGCATTGGAAAAACTGTCATGACAGATACCACTTATTGCGGCTTTGTCGCCATCGTGGGCCGTCCCAACGTGGGCAAGTCCACCCTGCTCAACAAGCTGCTCGGCCAGAAGGTCAGCATTACCTCGAAGAAACCCCAGACCACCCGTCACCGGATCCTGGGGATCGACACCGAGGAGAACCATCAGACCATCTATGTGGATACCCCGGGTCTGCACATCGAAGAGAAGCGGGCTATCAACCGTCTGATGAACCGCGCCGCCACCAGTTCGCTGGGGGACGTGGCCATGGTGGTGTTCGTGGTCGACGGTACCCACTGGACCAAGGATGACGAGATGGTGCTCGGCAAGTTGCGCCATCTGCCTTGTCCCGTGGTGCTGGCGGTCAACAAGATCGACAACGTCAAGGACAAGGAAGACCTGTTGCCCCACCTGGAGTGGCTGGGCCAGCAGATGAAGTTCTCCCATATCCTGCCCATCAGCGCCGAGAAGGGCACCAACGTGGAGAAGATCCGCGAGTGGTCCAAGGATCTGCTGCCGGAGAACAACTTCTTCTTCCCGGAAGATTACGTGACCGACCGCTCTTCCCGCTTCATGGCCTCCGAGATCATCCGCGAGAAGCTGATGCGTTTCACCGGTGAGGAGCTGCCTTACTCTGTGACCGTGGAGATCGAGCGCTTCAAGGTGGAAGAGAGCGGCATCTATCACATCAATGCCCTGATCCTGGTGGAGCGTGATGGCCAGAAGAAGATGGTCATCGGCAACAAGGGTGAGAAGATCAAGACCATAGGCACAGAGGCACGCATCGACATGGAACGCCTGTTCCAGAACAAGGTGTTCCTTGAGCTGTGGGTCAAGGTCAAGGCGGGCTGGGCCGATGACGAGCGCGCCCTGCGCAGTCTCGGCTATGGCGATGACTGATTGCTGAGTCCAGCCTTCGTCATCCACAGTCGGCCCTATCGGGAGACCAGTCAGCTGGTCGAGGTGTTTACCCAGGATAGTGGCCGATTTACCCTGGTGGCTCGCGGTTCTCGCGGGCCACGCTCCCCTCTGAAGGGGCTGCTTCAACCTTTTTCCCTGCTCACCATCAGCTGGCGTGGTAAGGGGGATCTCAAGAACCTCGCCCAAGTCGAATGTCCGGATCACTCATTGCGACTCGGTGGCGATCGTCTCTTCTACGGCCTCTACCTCAATGAGCTGGTCTACTACCTGCTGGAAGCCCATACCCCCTTTCCCGAGGTGTTTGACGCCTATGCCCGTGCCCTGATGGCGCTGGCGGATGGCGAGACGCCTGAGTTGCCGCTGCGCCGCTTCGAGTTCCTGCTGTTGCAGGCGCTTGGCTATGCGGTGGACTTCGAATACGCCGCCGACGACGAGTCCGCGATCCAGCCCGAGCTGCTCTACGGCTTCGAGCGCGAATTGGGCTTTGTCGCTTGCGAGCGGGCGCCGGATCCCCGTACCCTGTTCCTCGGTGCCCACCTGCTGGCCTTCGCCGAGGGACGTTTCGATACCCCTCCCTTGCTGCAGGCGGCCAAACGTTTCAGCCGACTGGCGCTGCAACCCTATCTGGGTAAGCGTCAGTTAAAGAGCCGGGAGCTGTTTTTAAAACGCCGCAATAGCTTGGGTTAACCGCTCTGCGGCGTTACCCGACACGGTAAGAATGTTACCTACGTCCGATTACGCTGCGCTAATCGAACCTACGGGCTGATATACGGATATTCGCGCGGTAGCCGCGCAGTCAACAGATGAAGTGTTTCAAGGAGTCATCAATGAGCGAAATCTATCTGGGTGTGAACATCGATCATATCGCCACCCTGCGTAATGCCCGTGGCACCCAGTATCCGGATCCGGTGCAGGCCGCCTTCGTGGCCGAGCAGGCCGGTGCCGATGGCATTACTGTCCACCTGCGGGAAGACCGTCGCCACATCACGGACCGTGATGTTGAGGTGTTGCGCCAGACCATACAGACCAGGATGAACCTGGAGATGGCGGTGACCGAGGAGATGATCGGCATCGCCTGTCGCATCAAGCCGCACTTCGTCTGCCTGGTGCCGGAGAAGCGTACCGAGGTAACCACAGAGGGTGGTCTGGACGTGGCCGGTCAGCTCGACAAAATAATGGATGCGGTGACGCGCCTCTCGGCCGTCGGCGCCCAGGTGTCGCTGTTCATCGATGCCGACCCGCACCAGATCGACGCGGCCGCCGACAGTGGCGCTCCCTTCATCGAGATCCACACCGGCCGTTACGCCGATGCCACCACGGATGCCGAGCGCAACGCCGAGTTCAAGCGCATTGCCGCCGGCGCCTCCTATGCTGCTGGCAAAGGCTTGAAGGTCAATGCCGGTCACGGTCTGCACTACCATAACGTCAAGGCCATCGCCGCTATCCCCGAGCTCTATGAGCTCAACATCGGCCACGCCATCATAGGCCGTGCCGCCTTCGACGGCCTGAGCAAGGCGGTGAGCGACATGCGCCTGCTGATGCAGGAAGCCCGTCAGGGGATCTGACCGCCCGGCGGTGTTGCACACAGCGAGAGACGAACAAACAGGGACGCCATGGCGTCCCTTTTGATTGCAAAGCGGAACAGGTGCAGGGGGAGGTGTCAGCCAGACGTGCGCGTCACCCCGTGATGATCAGAGTCTGCCGCCGCTCATGCATATGCGGATCTTGGCGGCGAGCACTTCCTCCATAGCGGGCACCAGATACTGGTGCTGATCGCTGGCATCCGGGTGGGCAGCGAGGCAGGCCTGCATGGCATCCCTCGTTCATTGTCAGCAGATGCGCTCAGTCAGGCTCGGGGAAGTAACGTTCCAGCAGGGCGGTGAGGATGGCCTGGCTATGCTCGTCGGGCTCGCCGCTGACCAGGGCGGGACGGAAATGGAGCTGGAAGGCGCGCAGGGCGGCGCGGCTCTGTTCATCCCAGGCGCCGCTTGGGGCGACCCCATAGCCGTAACGGGCGAGTTGCTGCTGCCAGGTGAGGGCATCCCAGGCGGGGGCCTGCTGTTGGCGCAGGGCCGTGACTCTGGCCTCGTCGGGCCAGGCGCCGACCCCGTAGTGCAGGGCGAGCTCGCGCCAGGGGAAGTGGGGGCCGGGATCCTGCTTGCGCTCGGGGGCAACATCGCTGTGGGCCAGCACCTGGGTTGGCGGTATCCGGTAGCGTTGCACCAGCTTCTGAGTCAGGGCGCCGATGGCGGCGATCTGCGCCTGGGTGTAAGGCTGCCAGCGCCGCAGGTGGGCGGGTAGCAGCTCATCTTCCGGCGGATAGCCCAGGTTGACGATTTCGATGCCGAGGGAGCTGGCGTTGAGCCCCGCATACTGGTGCCAGCGACTGCGACCCGCATGCCAGGCGCGCTGGCTGTCGGGCACCAGCTGGTAGACGGGCAGCGGCGTCTGATCCGTGTCGCGGGGGATCAGGTAGTGGGCGCTCACCTGATGGGCCGCCTCGGTCAGCAGGCGCAGGGAGTGGGCGTCGTCCTCATCCGTGTAGTGCAGGATCAGGAAGGCGATGCGTTCATTCTGGCTGGCGCTGGGATAACGGGAAGAGAGCTGATAGGGGGCAGGCTGGCAGGCGCTCAGCAGCAGTATGAGGCAGAGTGACCATAGCTGCAGCCACATGGCCCTGTTCGGGTTCGGCTTGAGAAGGCACGACGGCCAGCGTCGCTCACTGGCCAGCGAGAGGCGGGCTGACAGTGAGCGGATACGCTGGCCCATGACTCAGGCGCGGTACTTGGCGGTGAGGCCGATGAGGAAGTTGCGCAGGATCTGATCCCCGCAATCCTGGTAGTGCTTGTGATCCTTGGCGCGGAATAGGGCACTCAGTTCGGACTTGGAGAGGTTGAAGTCGGCGAGCTTGAGGGTGCCGAGCATGTCCTCTTCCTTGTAGTTGAGGCCGATGCGCAGCTTGCGCAGTATCATGTTGTTGTTGATCCGGTTCGGGATCACCTGGGCTGGGGCATCTTCCCGCACACCGCGGCGCGCTATGATGAAGCCGTCGAGGAATTGGCTCAGGGCCGCATCGGGACAGGCGACATAGCCTGCTTCTTGCTCTTCCCCTTCAGCCGCTTCTTTCATCAGCCAGCTGTGCAGCTGGGCGTGAGTGACCGTCAGGTTGCCTTTGGCAAACATCTCGACCATCTGATCGTTACTGATGGTGAGGGCGTAGCGCAGACGGCGCAGAATATCGTTGTTGGTCATGTTGACTCCTGTAGAAACGGCGCAACTTTATCATCTGGCGCGCCCCGCGTCAGAAAAAGCGGGGTTGGCCCTGGCAGGAGAAGGGGGCTAGGGGTTGCTGCCAATGGCGAGCCGCCCTGAATCCCGCTCATTCAGGCGAGGTAGTCTGGCGCCTCCTGGCGCACCTGCTCCATCGCATCCTGCAATTCCAGCAATTCGGGTTCCAGCTCGCTGACCGGCACCCCGTCGCGTAGCTGCTGCTCCAGCTGGGAGAGCAGCCGTTGCAGACCAGGTACCCCGGAATAGGCGCAGCCACCGTTGAGGCGATGCAGCTGGGCCAGCACCTCGGCATCCTCCACCTGACCGGTAAGGGCCGCCTCCAGCACGGGATCCACCTCGTCGAAACTGGCCATCAGCATGGTCAGCATCTCTTTGGCGAGATCCGGCTTGCCAGCGGCCTGGCGCACCGCCAGGGACCAGTCTATCTGCTGGTCCGCGTGGTTCTGGTGGCGACGATGGGCGAAGTCGGTGATGAGCTGGGCCAGCATGCTCTCGTCGATGGGCTTGGCCAGATAGTCATCCATCCCTTGCCTGATCAACCTCTCCCGCTCGCCGGGAATGGCGTGGGCGGTCACCGCCACGATCGGCGTCTCAGTATTGAGGGACTGGCTGCGGATCGCCTGGGTGGCGCTGATGCCATCCATGATCGGCATCTGTATATCCATGAAGATGATATCGAATGGCTGGCTCTGGGCCAGTCTGACAGCCTCCTTGCCATTCTTGCAGACCACCACCTGGCTCACCATCTCCTTGAGCATGGCGGCGATCAGCTTGAGGTTGGCCGCATTGTCGTCCACCGCCAGCACCTTGATCGCCTGCACGCTGCGCGGGGTGGGGGCAGGCAGCGGCGCGCTCTTGGCTGGCTCAGGGGAGAGCAGGGCGTGCAGCAGCTTGCGGTGGTTCGTGGGTTTGGAGAGGCAGTGCTGGGCGCCATGGGCCAGCATGGCGTCATAGAGTGAGGGCTCGTGGCTGCTGAGCAGCACTATGGTGTTCTGCTGGCCGTCCAGCCCGTCGAGGCGGGCGATCACTTGCTGCGGGGTGTGCAGTGTGCTGCTGCCGATGATCACCATGTCCTGGTTGCTCATTTCGGGCCAGATGGTGTCGATGGCGAGCGACTGCACATCCAGCTGCCACTCCGCCAGCAGGGCGCAGAGGGAGGAGTGGCTGAAGGGGTCCGGCTCCAGCAGCCAGACCCGTTTGCCCTGGATACGATCCAGCGGCAGCTTGTCGGTCTGGGGCAGGGGAGAGACGTCGATGTCCAGGCTGAAGGAGAAGACGGAGCCTTTGCCAAACTCGGATTCGAAACGGATCTGCCCCCCCATCTGCTGCACCAGCTTCTGGGTGATGACCAGACCCAGGCCAGTGCCGCCATAGCGACGCGAGATGGAGGAGTCGGCCTGGTTGAAGGCCTGAAACAGCTGGCGTTGCTGCTCTTCCGAGATACCGATGCCGGTATCGCGGATCAGCACGTTGAGCCGCACCTTGTTACCGTTGCTGGACCCGGTCTGCTCGATGCGCACGTCCACGTTGCCGCGCTCGGTGAACTTGATGGCGTTGCCGGTGAGGTTGGTCAGCACCTGCTGCAGGCGCATGGGGTCGCCGGTGAGGTAGTCCGGCACCTCGGCATCCACCTGCAGGGAGAGTTCGAGTTGTTTGTCGTGGGCGCTGGGACCGAGCAGGTGCATGGTCTCGTTGAGGGTGTCGCGCAGGCTGAACGGGATATGTTCCAGCTGCAGCTTACCCGCCTCCAGTTTGGAGAAGTCGAGAATGTCGTTGATGATGCCGAGCAGGTTGCGGGCCGACTTTTCTATGGTCTGCATGTAGTCGGTCTGGCTCGGGGTCAGCGGCGTCTTGAGCAGCTGGCGGGTGAAGCCGATGACGCCGTTGAGCGGGGTACGCAGCTCGTGGGACATGTTGGCCAGGAACTCGGACTTGACCCGCGCCGCCTCCTGCGCCCGTTTCTTCGCCATGTCGAGCTCGACGTTCTGGATCTCTATTTGTTCAAGTGTCTCCCGCAGATCCGAGGTCGCCTGATCGATGTTCTGCTGCATCTCCTCGTGATATTCCGAGAGCGCCTTGGCCATGGCGTTGATGCCGTTTTTCAGCATGTCCAGCTCGCCGGTGAGCTGGCCGCTGACCCGGGTGTCGAGCCGCCCCTCCCTGATCTTGTGCACCGCCTGCACCATGTCGGTGATGGGCTGGGTCACGCTCTTGACCAGCCTAAAGCCAAACAGGGTGCTGAAGGCGACCCCGATGAGCACCACGATCACCGCAAAGAAGGTATCGCGATACTGCAGTATCATGGCCCTGTCGGTGGTCATCTGCATGGAGATGTAGCCGATCATGGGCGGTTCCACATCGCTGGGCAGCGGGAAGCCATCCATGCTGGTTTCGGCCTGGATCGGGGTGCGCAATATGATGTCGTCACCGTACAGGGTGACGCTGGTCAGCTCGGGGATCTTGCTGCCATCGGGCAGCCGCAGTCGGGTGAAGTCCCTGTGATAGTTGGACGTCACAAACAGCTGGTTGTCCTGGGTGAAGACGGCGATGGACTTGATGAACGGTGAGTTTTTGCGGTGGGTCAGGCCAATCAGCCGCTTGAGCGATTCCCGGCTGTGTTGGGTCATGCCGTATTCACTGGCAATGGCCAGCGGCTCTATGATGTTGATGCCCTGATCGATCAGGTTGTTTTCCAGCTGTTGGTAGCGATGGAAGGTAAAATAACCGGCCATCAGGCCGCCAATGATCAGGGTCGGCAATATGGTAAAGGCCAGCACACGGGCTCGAAGGCCGTACTTGGTCATGGGAATGATCCCCCGATGAGCAGGGTGGGCAAGAGGGTACACGACAGTGGGCGGGCCCGCAGGCCGGATTTGGTCATACTATTATTCTTGTGGGACAATAGCCTGCTGCAGATTCCACAATCATGACATAGCCACCTATAGGCACCAAGTTTTATGGCCCAGTTTTTCAAACCCCAAAAGAAATCCACCCAGCCCCAACGTATTGAATTTACGGTAGACAGCCTGGATCACCACTGCGTCGGTATCGGCCGTCATCAGGGCAAGGCGATCTTCATCGAAGGGGGGCTGCCCGGTGAGCAGGTCAAGGCCCGCATCCTCGAAGACAAGAAGCAGTATGCCCATGCCGCGTTGCAACAGGTGGTGACCCCGGCGGCCAATCGCATCGCCCCCTTCTGCGGCCACTACCGCGAGTGTGGCGGTTGCAATGCCCAGCATCTTGGCGAGGCTGATCAGCAGGCCACCAAAGAGGCCGGGCTGGTCAGCCTGTTCGAGCGATTGGGGCAGATCAAGGCGCCAGCGCTGGAGCCAGTGTTGACAGGGGAGTCTCGTGCCTACCGCCGGGTCTGCCGGCTGGCCATCAAGTTTGACAAGAATGGCCGCTGCACCCGGGTCGGTTTTCGTCGTCGCCAATCCAATGATCTGGTGGAGATTGAGGGGTGTCCCGTGCTGGCCGAGCCGCTCTCTGCGCTCATAGCGCCGCTGCGCGAGTGTCTCAATCGCCTCAAGAGCCAGCGTGAGCTGGGCCATGCCGAACTCATTCAGGCCGAGCAGGGGATCATGATGCTGCTGCGCCATACGGGTCGCCCCAACGAGGCGGATCTCGCCCTGCTGGTGGCGTTTGCGAAGGCACAGGGGATAGACCTCTATCTGCAGGCTGCCGATGAACGCATCGAGCCGTTGCACCACGTATTCCAGCCATCCTACTCACTTGATGGCCTGTCTCTTGCATTTGCTCCCGGTGACTTCATTCAGGTCAATGGCCCCATCAACCAGCGCATGGTGACCCAAGCGTTGGCATGGCTCGGGGCAAGCAAGGATGACAAGGTGCTGGATCTGTTCTGCGGCATCGGCAACTTCACCCTGCCACTGGCCCGTCAGGCCCGCGAAGTAGTGGGAGTGGAAGGGGATCTGGCCATGGTGGCCCGCGCCGAGGAGAACGCCCGTCGCAACGGCATCGACAACGCCCGTTTCTACAAGGCGGACTTGAGCGGTGACATAGTCGGCATGTCCTGGGCACGGGAAGGGTTCGATCTGGTATTGCTGGATCCAGCCCGCCCCGGTGCGCTGGAGGTGATGGGTCACGTCGTGAAACTTTCACCCAAGCGAGTGGTCTACGTTTCCTGTAACCCGGTCACCCTGGCCCGTGACAGTCGGGTGCTGGTGAAAGGGGGCTACCGACTGGTGCGTCTGGGGATGCTCGACATGTTCCCCCACACGGGTCACCTGGAGTCCATGGCCCTGTTTGAGCGGGAGTAAACGAGGTCATTCACGGCCTAACCAAGTGTGAAGGAACTCAGTCATCCTACCCCTTGGTCTGACGTGTTGGGGGGCGGATATGTTCTTTTAATCCGGTATATCCGGAGTCCGTTAGGCTGTTGGAGCCTGAGTGATTGGGGTAATCTAGCCCCTCGTAAATCGGCTGGGCCTGTTGGAGAACTCTATTGTCTTTATTGACAATATGCCTTGAAAAGTTCTCCAGATATCCCCATCTGAGGCAGTCTCATCAGGTGAGGGGGAGGAAGCGGCAGCTTTCGGCCCAATAATTTAAAGGATTGATACCATGGTTGCGGTTCGCGATATTCATTTGAAAGACAACTTCACCCTGGAAGAGTGGGTCAGCTCGCTCACCCTGAGTGACAGTGACAAGGATCAGTTGCGAACCGTCTATCAGTATTGTCTGACGCTTGGTGACGAGGCGCTCACCAACCGTCTGCTGGTGCGTGGTGTCGAGATGGCGGGCATTCTGCTGATGCTCAGCATGGATCTCGGCACTCTCAAGGCTGCCATCATCTACCCCTTCGTCGAAGCCGGCCTCATCAGCCAGGAGCGGATGGACGAAGACTTCGGCCCCAAGATCGCCAAGCTGGTGGAAGGGGTGCTGGAGATGGAGGCCATCCGCTCCCTGCAGACCTTGCACCGCAGCGAGACTTCGCCGGAGCAGGTCGACAACGTGCGGCGCATGCTGCTCGCCATGGTCGAGGATGTGCGCGCCGTGGTCATCAAGCTGGCGGAGCGTATCGCCTGTCTGCGGGAAGCCAAGAAGGCGGATGAAGAGACCCGGGTGCTGATGGCCCAGGAGATCACCAACATCTATGCGCCGCTTGCCAACCGGCTCGGCATTGGTCAGCTCAAATGGGAGCTGGAAGATCTCGCCTTCCGTTACCTGCACCCGGATACCTACAAGCAGATTGCCAAACAGCTCGACGAGAAGCGCCTCGATCGGGAGCGCTACATCCGCGAGTTCGTGCAGTCCCTGCGCGACGGGCTCAAAGAGGCCGGGGTGGAGGCGGAAGTGTATGGCCGCCCGAAACATATCTACAGCATCTGGCGCAAGATGCAGAAGAAGCACCTCGAATTCAACGAGTTGTTCGACGTGCGTGCGGTGCGGGTGGTGACCAAGCGGCTGCAGGATTGCTACGCGGCGCTCGGCATAGTCCATACCCACTTCCACCATATTCCCCGCGAGTTTGACGATTATGTTGCCAACCCGAAACCCAATGGTTACCAGTCCATCCACACTGTCGTGGTGGGGCCCGAGGGCAAGACGGTGGAGATCCAGATCCGTACCGACCAGATGCATCAGGATGCCGAGCTTGGCGTGGCTGCTCACTGGCGTTACAAGGAAGGGGCTCAGGCCGCCAACAAAGCCAACAACTTTGAAGACAAGATCGAGTGGCTGCGCAAGCTGCTCGCCTGGCAGGAGGATCTCTCCGAAAGCGGTTCCCTGCTCGAGGATCTGCGCAGTCAGGTGTTCGAAGACAGGGTCTATGTGTTTACCCCGAAAGGGGATGTCATCGATCTGCCGGCGGGGGCCACCCCGCTCGATTTTGCCTATCACGTGCACAGCATGATCGGCCACCGCTGCATCGGCGCCAAGATTGATGGGCGCATAGTGCCGTTCACCTATGCGCTGCAGACCGGCGACCAGGTGGAGGTGATCACCCAGAAGGAGCCGAACCCGAGCCGCGACTGGATGAACCCCAACTCGGGTTTCCTGCGCTCCAGCCGGGCGCGGGCCAAGGTGGCCACCTGGTTCAGAAAGCTGGATCGGGACAAAAACATAGCCGCCGGCAAGGAACTGCTGGAGAAGGAGCTGGACAGGCATAACCTGACCCTCTCCAAGGTGGACAAGGTGGTTCTTGAGCGTTTCCACGCCGAGGAGCTGGAAGACCTGCTGGCCGGTATCGGCAGCGGCGATATCCGCATCAACCAGTTGCTCAACTATCTGGACACCCGTTACAACAAGCTGACGGCGGAGGAAGAAGATCGCCGTGTGCTGGAAAAACTGGAGCAGAAGGCCAATACCCCGTTCCGGCCCAAGCCCAAGGATCACATAGTCGTGGAAGGGGTCGGCAATCTGATGACCCATATCGCCCGCTGCTGCCAGCCTATCCCCGGTGACACCATTCAGGGGTTCATCACCATGGGGCGCGGGGTGTCTATCCACAGGGATGATTGCGAGCAGCTCAAGGAGCTCTCTCGTCGTAACCCGGAGCGGTTGATCGATGCGGTATGGGGGGAGAATTACTCCGGTGGTTATGGCCTCACCATCCGTATTCTCTCCAACGATCGCTCGGGTCTGCTGCGAGACATCACCACAGTGCTGGCCAACGAGAAGATAAACGTAATGGGAGTGCGTTCGCGCTCCAACGTGCGCGAGCAGACTGCCGAGATCGACATGGAGCTGGAGATCTACAACATCAACGCCTTCAACCGGGCGTTGGCTAAGCTCAGCCAGCTCAATGACGTGATCAGCGCCAAGCGCCTCTGATTGTCATCAAGAACCAACCCGTGACCGACCGCTAGGTCGGTCACTGTTTTCCCCCTGTGGTACGAATCAAAAAGCGAATATCCCATGTCCCCACGTTACGACCTGCCCCAACTGCTCGATATCATGTCTCGCCTGCGTGACCCGCAACGGGGTTGCCCCTGGGATCTCAAGCAGAGCTTTCAGACCATAGTGCCGCACACCCTGGAAGAGGCCTATGAGGTCGCCGATGCCATCGAAACCAGTGATTGGCAGGGATTGAAGGGGGAACTCGGCGATTTGCTGTTCCAGGTGGTGTTTTACGCCCAGCTGGGCAAGGAGCAGGGGCTGTTCGATTTCGCCGATATCGTGGATGCGGTGAGCGAAAAGCTCATTCGCCGCCACCCCCATGTGTTTTCCGATGCAGATCTCGGTGACGAGCAGGCGGTGAAGGTGAACTGGGAGGCCGAAAAGGCCAAAGAGCGGGCTGCGCTGGATCAGCAGAGTGTGCTGGATGACATACCGCTCTCGCTGCCAGCCCTTACCCGTTCGGCCAAGATCCAGAAGCGCTGTGCCACGGTTGGTTTCGACTGGAAGACGCTGGGACCTGTGGTAGACAAGATCCACGAAGAGATCGACGAGGTAATGGAAGAGGCGCTGATGGCCGATGTGGACGAAGCGCGGGTGAGCGATGAGCTCGGCGATCTGTTGTTTGCTACCGTCAACCTGGTACGTCATCTTGGCAAGGATCCGGAGCAGGTGCTGCGGGGTGCCAATACCAAGTTCGAACGTCGCTTTCGTCTGGTTGAGCAGTTTATCGCCGCGGAAGGGCTGAAAATGACCGATTGTTCACTGGAAAAGCTGGATGCAGCCTGGGACAAGGCCAAGGAAACCGAACAAAGTTGATTTGGCGCAAGATGAGGGGGCGGGGAGCCTGATAGATTTTTGTTCATTGTTTGGGAGAGGGGGTTTTGGTATACTGTTTCCCCGTCCTGCTTCATCCCCGAAGCACCCCTTAAATTCCCTAAACTTCTTTCAGGTTCAGCATGACGACAAAATATATTTTTGTAACTGGTGGCGTTGTTTCATCCCTCGGCAAAGGCATTGCCGCAGCTTCTCTGGCAGCCATTCTGGAAGCCCGTGGTCTGGATGTGACCATCATGAAACTGGACCCCTATATCAACGTGGATCCGGGCACCATGAGCCCGACCCAGCACGGTGAAGTATTCGTAACCGAGGACGGGGCCGAAACCGATCTGGATCTGGGCCACTATGAGCGTTTCATCCGCACCAAGATGACTCGCCGCAACAACTTTACCACTGGTCGCATCTACGCCGACGTGCTGCGCAAAGAGCGCCGTGGCGACTATCTGGGTGCCACCATTCAGGTCATCCCGCACATCACCAACGCCATCAAGGAGCGGGTGATTGCCGGTGCCGAAGGCCATCAGGTTGCGATCGTCGAAGTGGGCGGTACCGTGGGCGACATCGAGTCCCTGCCGTTCCTTGAGGCCATTCGTCAGCTGGCTGCCGAAGTGGGTCGCAACAGCGCCATGTTCATGCACCTGACCCTGGTGCCTTACCTGGCCGCTGCCGGTGAAGTGAAGACCAAGCCGACCCAGCATTCCGTGAAAGAGCTGCTCTCTATCGGTATCCAGCCGGATGTGCTGATCTGCCGCTCCGACCGTGCCATCCCGGCCAATGAGCGTGCCAAGATTGCCCTGTTCTGCAACGTGCCCGAGCGCGCCGTCATCTCCATGAAAGACGTCGACTCCATCTACAAGATCCCGGCTCTGCTCAAGTCCCAGAATCTGGACTCCTACTTCACCGAGCGTTTCGGTCTGGAGTGCAAGGAAGCCGACCTGTCCGAGTGGGAACAAGTGGTCTTCGAAGAGGCCAACCCGACTGCGGAAGTGACTATCGGTATGGTCGGCAAGTATGTCTCCCTGCCGGATGCCTACAAGTCGGTCAACGAGGCGCTCAAGCACGGTGGTCTCAAGACCCGTCTCTCCGTCACCATCAAGTACATCGACTCCCAGGACATCGAGACCCGTGGCGCCGAGCTGCTGGAAGGCCTGGATGCGATCCTGGTACCGGGTGGCTTCGGTGAGCGCGGCGTGGAAGGCAAGATCCAGGCTGCCCAGTATGCCCGTGAGAACAAGATCCCTTATCTGGGTATCTGCCTCGGCATGCAGGTGGCCATGATCGAATTTGCACGCAACGTGGCGGGCATGACAGGGGCTCACTCCTCCGAGTTCAAGAAAGATTGCGCCTATCCGGTCGTCGGTCTCATCACCGAGTGGGTGGATGACGAAGGCAACGTCGAGACTCGTACCGAGAAGTCCGATCTGGGCGGCACCATGCGTCTGGGCTCCCAGCTCTGCCACCTGGTCGACGATTCCAAGGTGCGTCAGATGTACGGCAGCCCGACCATTTACGAGCGCCACCGTCATCGTTACGAAGTGAACAACAAGCTGCTGCCGCAGATTGAAGCGGCAGGTCTGAAAGTGACCGGTCTCTCCGCCGACAAGAAACTGGTGGAAATCATCGAGATCCCGGATCACCCCTGGTTCGTGGCGGCGCAGTTCCACCCGGAGTTCACCTCGACTCCCCGTGATGGCCACGCCCTGTTCGCCGGTTTTGTGAAGGCGGCAGGCGAGTATCAGAAGCGTAATCTGAAGTAATTTAAAATAAATGCGGTTGAGGCTCTGTGCCACAGCCGCTTTTTTTGGCATATTTTTGTTGTTTTTTTACGAAACCTGAGGAAATACACATGTCCAAGATCGTTAAAGTGATCGGTCGTGAAATCATCGACTCCCGTGGTAACCCGACCGTTGAGGCCGAAGTTCACCTGGAAGGTGGTTTTGTTGGTATGGCAGCCGCGCCGTCTGGCGCGTCCACCGGTTCCCGCGAAGCGCTGGAACTGCGTGACGGCGACAAGAGCCGTTTCCTGGGTAAAGGCGTTCTGAAAGCCCTCGCCGCCGTCAACGGCCCGATCGCTCAAGCTCTGCTGGGTAAAGATGCCAAGGACCAGGCCGCTATCGACCAGATCATGATCGACCTCGACGGCACCGAGAACAAATCCAAGTTTGGCGCTAACGCCATCCTGGCTGTTTCCCTGGCCAACGCCAAAGCCGCCGCCGCTGCCAAAGGCCTGCCGCTGTACGCTCACATCGCCGAGCTGAACGGCACCGCCGGTGTTTACTCCATGCCGCTGCCGATGATGAACATCATCAACGGTGGTGAGCACGCCGACAACAACGTCGACATCCAGGAGTTCATGATCCAGCCGGTTGGCGCCAAGACTCTGAAAGAAGCCGTTCGCATGGGTGCCGAAGTGTTCCACAACCTGGCCAAAGTGCTGAAGTCCAAGGGCTACAACACTGCTGTGGGTGATGAAGGTGGTTTCGCTCCCAACCTGAAATCCAACGCCGAAGCGCTGGAAGTGATCGCTGAAGCCGTTGCCGCTGCTGGCTATGTACTGGGTAAAGACATCACCCTGGCCATGGACTGCGCTGCTTCCGAGTTCTACGATGCCGAGAAGAAAGAGTACAACCTGAAGGGCGAAGGTCGTATCTTCACCTCCAACGAGTTCTCCGACTACCTGGCTGACCTGACCACCAAGTTCCCGATCGTCTCCATCGAAGATGGCCTGGACGAATCTGACTGGGACGGTTTCGCTTACCAGACCAAAGAGCTGGGTAAGAAAATCCAGATCGTGGGTGACGACCTGTTCGTAACCAACACCAAGATCCTGAAGCGCGGCATCGACAACGGCATCGCCAACTCCATCCTGATCAAGTTCAACCAGATCGGTTCCCTGACCGAAACGCTGGCTGCCATCAAGATGGCCAAAGACGCTGGCTACACTGCCGTCATCTCCCACCGTTCCGGTGAGACCGAAGACGCGACCATCGCCGACCTGGCTGTTGGTACCGCTGCAGGCCAGATCAAGACCGGTTCCATGAGCCGTTCTGACCGTGTTGCCAAGTACAACCAGCTGATCCGTATCGAAGAAGCTCTGGGTGCCAAAGCTCCGTTCAACGGTCTGAAAGAAGTGAAAGGCCAGGCTTAATTTCAGCCCGCCCTTAATCTGCTCAAAGCCCCGCCTATATGGCGGGGCTTTTTCGTTTCCGTCATCGTCGGGCGCCGTTTCTGCATTTTTTATTCCGGCCCTGCCCATCCGGGACACAGGCTTCCTTTTGTCTTGCCTGCGAATATGGGAAACTAGGCCGCTTGAAGGAGACTCAGTGCATGCGGCTACTCACTCTTATCCTGCTCTTCCTGTTGGGAGGGCTTCAATATGACCTCTGGCTGGGGAAGAATGGCCTGTCCGATTATCACGAATTGTCCGACGCCATCTCCCGGCAGCAGCAGGACAATCTGGTACTCAAGGACCGCAACGACCTGATTTATCGCGAGATTGACGATCTGACCTCGGGTCTTGAAGCCATAGAGGAGCTGTCGCGCAACGATCTTGGCTACATCAAGCAGAGCGAGACCTTCTACCGGATCATCCCCAAGGATAAGGACAAGGGCTCCAGCTCGGGAGATGCAGCCTACGATGACTGATCGCCAGACCGGGCTGACCGCCATAGTCCCCGCCGCCGGGATTGGCAGCCGGATGGGCGCCGATTGTCCGAAACAGTATCTGCAACTGGCGGGACAGACCATTCTCGAGCATACCCTCGGCGCCCTGCTGTCTCACCCGGCCATCACCCAGGTGATAGTGGCGCTGGCTCCTCACGATCGCTGGTTTGATGCCCTGCCCATTGCGACAGACCCGCGTGTCCTGCGGGTAGAGGGGGGCGCCGAGCGCGCCTTTTCCGTTCTCAATGCGCTGCACTTGGCAGAGGGGGAGTGGGTGCTGGTGCACGATGCCGCCCGTCCCTGTCTGACCCACGGCGACCTTGACCGGCTCATCGCCACCGCCATCCCGTGTGGTGGCGCCATTCTGGGTAGCCGGGTGCGCGACACCATGAAGCGTTCAGACTCCATGGGCAACATACTCGGCACCGTCGATCGCGAGCAGCTCTGGCATGCCCTGACGCCGCAGATGTTCCCTAGCCGTACCCTGTTGCGGGCGCTGGAGGAGGGGCTGGCCTTGGGGGCCATCATGACCGACGAGGCCTCTGCCATGGAGCGTGCCGGTTTCACCGTGCGCATGGTGGAAGGGCGTGCCGACAATATCAAGGTGACCCGGCCGGAGGATCTGTCCCTGGCGGGGCTGTTTTTAAGCCAGCAGGCATAAGCTCCTCAGTCAGGACAGACTGTCTCGAACAAACAGGCCCGAACAAGGAGTTAGCATGATCCGGATTGGACATGGTGTGGACGTACACAAAATTGATGGGGTTGGTTTCAGCATGTTGGGAGGTTGCCGCTGATGATGCGCATTGGTCATGGTTTTGATGTACACAAATTTGGTGGGCTGGGCCCCTGCATGCTGGGTGGCGTCGCTGTGCCGTACGAACAGGGCCTGCTGGCCCACTCCGACGGCGATGTGGTGCTGCACGCGGTGAGCGATGCCCTGCTGGGCGCCATCGGTGCCGGTGATATAGGCCGCCACTTTCCCGATACCGCCGCGCAATTCAAGGGGATCGACAGCCGGATCCTGCTACGGGACGTATTTGCCCGAGTAAAAAAGGCAGGCTATGTCATCGGCAATCTGGACGTGACCATCATAGCCCAGGCCCCCAAGATGGCACCCCATATCGACGCCATGTGCGCCGTGCTGGCCGCCGACCTGATGTGTGATTTGCACCGTGTGAATGTCAAGGCGACTACCACAGAACAACTCGGGTTTACGGGGCGCAAGGAAGGGATCGCCACCGAAGCCGTCGTCTTACTGGTGAAACAATAATGTTGGAACAACTCAGTTATCTGCACGGGGCGCCCACCGCCCGTGGCATTCTCAAGGCCGAGGCCAGTGATTTCGTGGTGGTTGAGGATCTTGGCTTTGAGCCCTGTGGCGAGGGTGAACACATTTTCGTTCGGGTGCGTAAAACCGGCGAAAACACCGCCTGGGTGGCGGGCCTGCTGGCCGATGCGGCCGGGGTCAATCGCAACGCAGTGACCTGGGCTGGCCTCAAGGATCGCCACGCCGTGACCGAGCAGTGGTTTGGCATTCACCTGCCGGGCAAGAGCGAGCCGGACCTCTCGGTCATCCAGAGCGATAGCATCCAGATCTTGCAAGCCAGGCGCCATAACCGCAAATTGCGGGTTGGTTACCTCAAGGGCAACCACTTCACCCTGCGTCTGACCGGGCTGGAACAGGCCGAGGGACTGGCGTCACGCCTACAGGCTATCGCCAGCCAGGGGGTGCCGAACTATTACGGTGAGCAGCGTTTTGGCCGTGGTGGCAACAACCTGGAAGCGGCCAAGGCGATGTTTGCCGGCAAGCGGATCCATGATCGCAACAAGCGCTCCCTCTACCTCTCTGCCGCCCGCAGCATGCTGTTCAATGCCATTGTCAGCGCCCGCATCGAACAGGGGCTGGCTCACCAGCTGCTGGCCGGTGATTGCGTGATGCTCAAGGGCAGCCACTCCATCTTCAGCGAAGAGCTGCTGACCCCTGAGCTCGAGGCCCGTCTCGCCTCCGGTGATGTGCAGCTGACCGCCCCCCAGTGGGGTCGTGGCCGGCTGGCGAGCCAGGGGGCGGCCGCCGAGTTCGAGCAGGCCGTGCTAGTGCCTTACCGCGACTGGTGCGACGGCCTGGAGAAGGCTGGCCTGGATCAGGACCGTCGTCCGCTCCTGCTCAAGCCGGAACAGATGAGCTGGCAGCTGGACGACGAGGCGTTGACCCTGTCGTTCTTCCTGCCGGCCGGCGCCTTTGCCACCAGTGTGGTACGCGAATTAATGCAGGCCGAAGAGGCCGATCATGGTTTCAGGAATCAGTCCGATGCGAATTCTGGTCAGTAATGACGATGGGGTGCATGCCGAGGGGATCCTAGCCCTCAGCGATGCGTTGACGGCCTGCGGTGAGGTCATCGTTGTCGCGCCGGATCGCAACCGCAGCGGCGCGAGTCACTCCCTGACGCTGGAGGTGCCGCTGCGGGTTACTCGTCTCAGCGAAACCGGCTTTAATGGGATCGAGAGCTATGCGGTGAAGGGAACGCCGACTGACTGCGTGCATCTGGCGGTCAACGAACTGGTGCGCCCTGAACCCGACATGGTGGTGGCTGGCATCAACCACGGTGCCAACCTGGGGGATGATGTCATCTACTCGGGCACGGTCGCGGCGGCTACCGAAGGGCGTCACCTCGGCTTTCCCTCGCTGGCCATCTCGCTGGTAGGCAAGACCCACTTCGCCAGCGCGGCCCACTATGCGGCCCTACTGGTGAAAGGCATGATGGTGCACCCGCTGCCCGCCGATCAGATCCTCAACGTCAACGTGCCGGACTTGCCCCTCGAGCAGATCAAGGGGATCAGGGTGACTCGTCTTGGCAACCGTCATCGGGCGGAGTCGGTGATCCGTACCGAGGATCCCCGTGGTCAGCCCATCTACTGGATCGGCCCCCCCGGCAGTCAGCAGGATGCAGGAGAAGGCACGGATTTTGCCGCCATCGAGCAGGGCTACGTCTCGATCACCCCCCTGACCATCGATATGACTGCTTACAGCAGTCTGGCGGGTCTGGGGGCTTGGTTAGACCTGCAGGGATGAAGGTGTGATAGTACAGCGCCTGTTAAACCAGCTGATCGCGCAGGACATTCGTGATTTCCGCGTACTCGCGGCGATTGCGAAAGTGCCGCGCCAGATGTTTGTGGATGAAGCCATGGCCCACAAGGCTTGGGACAACACGGCGTTGCCCATCGGCCACGGTCAAACCATCTCCCAGCCTTATATGGTGGCGCGGATGACCGAGTTGCTGATCCAGAATGCTCCTGCCCATGTGCTGGAGATTGGTACTGGTTCCGGTTATCAGACGGCGGTGTTGGCGCATCTGGTGGAGCATGTCTACACAGTGGAGCGGATCAAGTCGCTGCAGTTTCAGGCCAGACGCCGGTTGCGGCAGCTCGATCTGCACAATGTTTCCGCCAAGCACGGCAACGGCTGGCTGGGCTGGCCCAACAAGGGGCCGTTTGATGCGATCCTGGTGACGGCGGCGGCCAGCGAAGTGCCCACCGCCCTGACCGATCAACTGGCCGATGGCGGCCGTCTGGTACTGCCGGTGGGGGACAGCCAGCAGATGTTGCAGCTGATCGAGCGATCCGGCTCCCAGCTGACCAGCAAGATCCTGGAGCCGGTAAGGTTTGTTCCCCTGATCGACGGAGATGTTGAGTGACCTTGTTTTCTCGTTTGTACGTGCTGGTGATGCAGTGGGCCCGCCACAAGTATGCCCCTTATTATCTGGCGATCACCGCCTTTGCCGAGTCGGTGTTCTGGCCGATCCCGGTGGACGTGATGCTGGCGCCCATGGCGCTGGCCAGGCCGCACAAGGCGTGGCACTACGCCGCACTGGCGACGATCTTCTCCGTATTGGGGGCGCTGTTTGGCTATGCACTCGGTTATGCCCTGTGGGAGCCCGTGGTGCAGCCGCTGGTTACCTCGGTGGGATATGAAGAGAAGATTAGCCTGGCCCGGCAGTGGTTCGAGCAGTGGGGCATCTGGGTGATTTTTATTGCCAGCTTCACGCCGATCCCCTACAAGGTGTTTACCGTCACGGCAGGCCTGTTGCAAATGGCGCTATTGCCCTTCATCGTGACCTCGTTGATCGGTCGTGGCATGCGCTTCTTTTTGGTCGCTGGCCTGATGCGCTGGGGCGGTGAGAAGATGGAGCGCAAGCTGATGCACTATGTGGATGTGCTGGGCTGGCTCTGTATTTGTTTGGCCGTTGTGGCCTATTTCTGGTTTAGTCGTTAAGGATCCACTATGCGTTCGCGTGTTTGGCAAGGAAGCAGTATCGTCGTGTTGTCATGGCTGCTGCTCGCTTGCTCTTCCAGCAAGACTGCTGCTCCGGTACAGGGATTGGGCAATGATCGCCTTGTCTCGACCGTACCGACTCGTCAGGGGACGGCTCAGCCGGCCATTCAGGGCAACAGCTACACGGTGAAAAAAGGGGATACCCTCTACTCCATCGCCTTCAACTCGGGCAATGATGTACCGTCTCTGGCCAGCCTCAACGGCATCAGCCCTCCCTATAACATCTATCCGGGACAACAGATCCGGTTCGATTCGTCCGCTGGCAGCCAGACGGTTGCACGCAGTGCCGGCACCTATCAGGTTCGCCCTGGGGATACTCTGAGCAGCATAGGCCGTCAGTTTGGCATGTCGAATCAGACGCTGGCACAGAGTAACAGCCTGCAGGCACCCTATGCACTCCAGGTTGGCCAGGTGCTGAATGTGCAGTCTGCCAGCACGGGAGGTAGCCAGATGGTCGCCGCGACCCGTCCGGTCACGCCACAAAGTACCGGCCCCAAACCCCTTGCGACAGCGCCATCAGGTACGACCACCCCATTTATCAAACAGAAAACGATTGCTCAGCCATCTTCAAAAGAATACGCTCAGATCAAAGAACAAAAAACAGACAATAAGCCTCAGTCGAAACTATCTTGGCACTGGCCGACACAAGGCCGGATCGTCGAGGGTTTCTCCGTTGCAGAACAGGGAAACAAGGGCATAGATATCGCTGGTCAGAAGGGGCAACCCGTCTACGCAGCGAGTGGCGGCAAGGTCGTCTATGCGGGTAGCGCACTAAGGGGTTATGGCAAGCTGATTATCCTCAAGCATGATGACGACTACCTCTCTGCCTACGCTCACAATGATGAGTTGCGGGTTAGGGAAGGGGATAGCGTCAAGGGCGGAGAAGTCATTGCCAAGATGGGTAGCACGGACGCACCGGATGTGCGATTGCACTTTGAAATCCGGTATCGAGGCAAATCGATAAACCCGATGAGCCATTTGCCAAAGCGTTAACCCCAGAGAGTTAAGTCTTACTCTGGTTCAGGTCAGGGAGACACGCCATGAGCCAAGAACAACTGGTTATGCAGGATGCAGAGTTAGAGTTTGACGCCGAATCCGAGTCCCATGAAGTAGAAGAGTTGGGCGAGGTCGTCGCCGAGGTGGAAGAGACCATCTCCGATGAACTGATGGCACCGGAACTGAACAAGGTGATGGATGCTACCCAGCTCTACCTGGGGGAGATTGGCTTCTCCCCCCTCCTCACTGCCGAAGAGGAGGTCTATTACGCCCGTCGTGCCTTGCGAGGTGATAAAGCCGCCCGCAAGCGCATGATCGAATCAAACCTGCGACTGGTGGTTAAAATCGCCCGTCGCTACAACAACCGCGGCCTAGTGCTGCTGGATCTTATTGAAGAGGGCAACCTCGGTCTTATTCGCGCAGTCGAGAAGTTCGACCCCGAGCGCGGCTTCCGTTTCTCCACCTATGCTACCTGGTGGATCCGCCAGACCATAGAGCGGGCCATCATGAACCAGACTCGCACCATCCGTCTGCCCATCCATGTGGTCAAGGAGCTGAACGTCTATCTGCGTACTGCTCGTGAACTCTCTCATCGCCTCGATCATGAACCAACCGCAGAGGACATCGCCTTTGCGCTGGATCGCTCGGTAGACGACGTGAATCGCATGCTCAAGCTTAACGAGAAGATCACCTCCGTGGATACCCCAATAGGCGGAGATCGCGACAAGGCGCTGCTGGATGTGCTCTCTGATGAACGTGGCATGGGGCCCGAGCTGGAGTCGCAGGATGACGATATGCGTGCCAGCATTGTGCACTGGCTGGAGGAGCTAAATCCCAAGCAGCGTGAGGTGCTGGCTCGTCGTTTTGGCCTGCTCGGTTATGAACCGGCCACGCTGGAAGACGTGGGGTCCGAGATCGGCTTGACCAGGGAGCGGGTACGCCAGATCCAGGTGGAAGGACTGCGTCGCCTGCGGGAGATCCTGATGGGGCAGGGGCTCTCCATTGAGGCGCTGTTTCGGACCAACTAGCGAGTACCAATCAGGGCGCATATGCGCTGCTGACAGCAACCAAAAAGGGGCCTTCAGCCCCTTTTTCATTGCAGCCGGATCTGCAGGATCACACCGGATCCAGGGTGTCCAGCGGCCAGCGTGGTACGGCCTTGACCGCCAGCGGCTCGAACACGCCCGCTTTCAGACGCTGCATACCGGCATAGGCGATCATGGCGCCATTATCGGTGCAATATTCGGTGCGTGGATAGAACACCTCACCCTTGAGACTCTCCATGAGCTCGGCCAGTTGGGCACGCAGGTGACGGTTGGCACTGACACCACCGGCCACCACCAGGCGCGTGAGGCCGGTCTCTTTCAAGGCGCGACGGCACTTGATGGCCAGGGTATCGACCACAGCATCTTCAAACGCACGGGCGATATCGGCGCGGGTCTGCTCATCGTCACCGTTGGCGGCGATGGTATTGGCAGCAAAGGTCTTGAGACCGGAGAAGCTCATATCGAGCCCCGGACGGTCAGTCATGGGACGGGGGAAGTGGAAACGTCCGGTGGCGCCCTTCTCGGCCAGACGGGAGAGCAGGGGACCGCCCGGATAATCCAGCCCCATCAGCTTGGCGGTCTTGTCAAACGCCTCACCGGCGGCATCATCGATGGATTCGCCCAGCAGCTGATAGCTGCCGATACCGTCGACCCGCACCAGCATGGAGTGACCACCGGAGACCAGCAGCGCCACGAAGGGGAACTCGGGCGCTCTCTCTTCCAGCATGGGGGCCAGCAGGTGGCCTTCCATATGATGCACGGCGATGGCAGGTTTGTTCCACGCCATCGCCAGCGAGCGGCCTATGGTCGCCCCTACCAAAATGGCGCCAACCAGACCCGGGCCCGCGGTATACGCGATGCCATCAATATCATCTTTGCCCAGTCCCGCCTCTTGCAATGCGGCCTGGATCAACGGGATCGTCTTGCGGACATGATCCCGGCTGGCGAGTTCGGGGACGACGCCACCGTAGTCCGCATGCAGCTTGACCTGGCTGTATAACTGATGGGAAAGGATCCCTTTTTGATCGTCGAAGATCGCGATCCCTGTTTCGTCACAGGATGTCTCTATGCCCAATACACGCATTGCTAAAAAATTTCACTGCTAAAATGAGACGGCTATGGTAACCTTCGCGGGTTTTTTAAACCAGAGCGATCTCTGCGGGTTTACTTTCATTCCCTGTCCAGAGTATAATTTCGCACCATTTTAAGACATGCTGATCGACTGATGGTCAGCTAACAATATATCACTGAGGTGAAAGGCACATGCCAGTAATCAAAGTCCGTGAAAATGAGCCGTTTGACGTTGCTCTGCGTCGCTTCAAGCGTTCTTGCGAAAAGGCCGGTATCCTGTCTGAAGTTCGTAGCCGTGAGTTCTACGAGAAGCCGACTACCATTCGTAAGCGCGCCAAAGCGTCTGCTGTAAAGCGTCACGCCAAGAAGCTGTCTCGCGAAAACGCACGTCGTATCCGCCTGTACTAATCGGGAGATAATGCCGTGTCTCTGAAGGATCAACTCAAGGATCAGCAAAAACTCGCCATGCTTGCCAGAGATAAGGCTCGCCTGGGGACGATCCGTTTGTTGATGGCAGAAATCAAGCAGCGTGAAGTTGATTCCCGTATCGAGCTCAATGATGAGGATATCCTCGCTGTCGTGATCAAAATGGTCAAACAGCGCCGCGATTCCATCAGCCAATTTGAAGCTGCTGGTCGCCAGGATCTCGCCGACAAAGAGTCCGCAGAGATCGTTGTGCTGCAGGAATTCCTGCCACAACAGCTGACCGCAGACGAAATTGCCGCACTGATTGAGCAAGCCATCACTGAAAGTGGTGCTGCCGTCATGGCTGATATGGGCAAGGTCATGGCTGTCTTGAAGCCGAAAATTCAGGGACGTGCCGATGTCGGCGCCGTCAGTGCTCAGGTGAAAACCCGCTTGGCGTAACAGGCAACTCTCTTGTTTGGTCGAAGAAGCCGTGCTTCCCTGGGAATGCGCGGCTTTTTTATTTTATCCGCAATGAAACAGGACGGTTATGGCAGGCAGGATCCCACAATCCTTTATCGATGATCTGCTCGTACGCACAGACATAGTCGAGCTGATCGACTCGCGAGTGCGGCTGAAAAAAGCCGGTAAAAACTACCAGGCTTGCTGCCCTTTTCATAACGAAAAAAGTCCCTCTTTTACCGTCAGCCAGGAGAAACAGTTCTACCACTGCTTCGGTTGTGGCGCCCACGGCAACGCCATCGGTTTTGTCATGGAGTACGACGGTCTCGAATTTCCCGATGCCATTGAAGAGCTTGCCAACATGCAGGGCATGCAGGTGCCTCGCGAACAGAGCATTGGTAGCTCGGCCAATAGCCAACCGGCCGTCAGTAAAGATCTGTTCGAGCTGATGAACCAGATCGCCCGCTTCTACGAGAGTAATCTCAAGAGCGTTCCCCATGCGGTGGAGTACCTCAAAGGGCGCGGTCTGACCGGTGAAGTGGTCAAACGATTCAATATCGGCTATGCCCCCAGCGACTGGGATCAGGTGCGCCGCCGCTATGGCGCCAGCCGCGATCACGAACAATTGCTCATCTCGGGTGGCATGCTGATCATCCGTGAAAATGGTGGGGGCAGCTATGATCGCTTTCGCGATCGCATCATGTTCCCGATCCGCGACAAGCGTGGCCGGGTCATCGGCTTCGGTGGGCGGGTGCTCGGTGATGGCACGCCCAAGTACCTGAACTCGCCAGAGACCCCCATCTTCCATAAAGGGCGGGAGCTGTTCGGTCTCTACGAGGTGAAGCAGGCACACAAGGATCCGCGTAGGATCCTGGTGGTTGAGGGCTACATGGACGTGGTGGCGCTCGGTCAGTACGACATTGACTATGCGGTGGCGGCGCTGGGTACCGCGACAACCAGCGACCATATCCACACCCTGTTTCGCACCACCGCCGAGGTGGTCTGCTGCTATGACGGCGACAAAGCAGGTCGTGAGGCGGCCTGGCGGGCGCTGGATAATGCCCTCTCCCATCTGCAGGATGGGCGTGAACTCAAGTTCGTGTTCCTGCCTGATGGCGAGGATCCCGATTCGCTGGTCCGCCAGATTGGCAAGGAGGGCTTTGAAGCCCTGCTGGACCAGGCCCAGCCTTTCGCCGACTTCATGTTTGAGCGTCTGGGGCGGGATGCGGCACTGTCCGGTGAGGCGGGCAAGTTCGAGGTGGCCAATAAGGCTGCCGAGTTGATCCGCCGGGTACCGGAAGGGTTTACCCGTGAGGGGCTGATCACCCGTCTCTCCAGCATGATGCGCTGGGGTGAGAACAAGCAGCGCATCGCCGAACTGTTCGCCCGCAATAGCCAGCCCAAGGCCGAGCTTACCAAACCCAAGGCTGTCAAGCTGACGCCGTTGCGCCGGGCACTGGCTCTGATGATCCAGTACCCGGCGGTGACGGCCGAGCTGCCGGCCATGCCTGAGCTGGCCGGGCTGCGGGTACAAGGAATCAAGTTCTTGCTGCAGCTGCATCAGCAGATCCTGGCGCAGCCCGGGATCACCACGGGTATCTTACTGGAGCACTGGCGCGGTACCAAAGAGGGCGAGATCCTCGCTCAGCTGGCGATGCACGACTTGTTTGAAGAGATCAAGCTCAACCAGGAGCCGGATATTCTGGGAGAACTGCAAGATACCTTTGTCGGTTTCATCAACCAGTTTCTGAAGCAACGAATTGAAGAATTGCAGGCCAAGGTGGCTCAGGAAGGGCTAAGCTCTGGGGAAACGCAGGAGCTGATGATGCTGATCAGAGAGGTACAGATTGAGAAAAGAAATGAGACTGGGGCTTGATATCTGAGTGATTAGTCCCAATATGAATACCGTTGCCCGAATCGACGGGATTAAAAGCAAAAATTTTATAACCGCCTGGCCCCGACAATACTGCGGGCAGGGGTTTCTCATGACCGACGCCGCAACCAGACATAGCATGTCTGGCGGTTTTCTATTAGAATTGGCTATTTGCGCAGCAGCGCACTGTACGCGCAACCTAGCATCACCAACCGGATGAGTTCTATGGAGCAAACCCCGCAGTCTCAGCTTAAACTCCTCGTTGCCAAAGGTAAAGAACAGGGCTACCTGACCTATGCCGAGGTGAACGATCACCTCCCGCAAGACATTGTCGACTCTGACCAGATCGAAGACATCATCCAGATGATCAACGATATGGGTATTCAGGTGGTTGAAAACGCCCCGGATGCTGATGACCTTATCATGGCTGAAGGTGGTACCGCCGATGAGGACGCTGCCGAAGCAGCTGCCCAGGCACTGGCATCTGTTGAATCTGAGATTGGTCGTACGACCGATCCCGTCCGCATGTATATGCGGGAAATGGGTACCGTCGAATTGCTGACCCGCGAAGGCGAAATCGACATCGCCAAGCGGATCGAAGACGGTATCAACCAGGTGCAAAGCTCCGTTGCCGAGTACCCGGAAGCGATTACCTATCTGCTTGAGCAGTATGATAAATACGAAGCAGAACAGCTGCGCCTGTCCGACATCATCTCGGGTTTCATCGATCCTAACGAAACCGATGACGTCGCGCCGACCGCGACTCACATTGGTTCTGAACTCGGCGAAGCCGATCTGGCCGACGAAGATGAAGATGAAGACGAAGATGAAGACGACGACGGCGAAAGCTCGGACGACGACGGTGACGGTGGTCCGGATCCGGAAGTTGCTCGCGAGAAGTTTGGTGAGCTGCGTGCCCAGTATGAGGTAACGCGCCTCTCCATTCAGAAGAATGGCCGCGCGCACGAAGATACCCAGGCCGCGATTGCTTTGCTGGCCGACGTATTCCGTCAATTCCGCCTGATGCCCAAGCAGTTCGATCGTCTGGTCAACAACATGCGTGGGATGATGGAGCGGGTCCGTGTCCAGGAACGCATCATCATGAAACTCTGCGTTGAGCAGGCCAAGATGCCGAAGAAAACCTTCGTCGCGGCCTTCACCAACAACGAGTGTGAAACGGCCTGGTTTGAATACCAGAAACAGGCTGGCAAAGCCTGGTCTCCCCGTCTGGTCGAGATGGATGAAGACGTGCTGCGTTCCATCGGCAAGCTGCAGCAGATCGAAGAGGAGACTGGTCTCTCCATCGCCCAGATCAAGGATATCAACCGCCGCATGAGCATAGGTGAGGCCAAGGCCCGCCGTGCGAAGAAAGAGATGGTTGAGGCCAACTTGCGTCTGGTTATCTCTATCGCCAAGAAGTACACCAACCGTGGTCTGCAATTCCTGGATCTTATCCAGGAGGGCAACATCGGTCTGATGAAGGCGGTAGACAAGTTCGAATACCGTCGTGGCTACAAGTTTTCGACTTACGCTACCTGGTGGATCCGTCAGGCCATTACCCGCTCCATCGCGGATCAGGCCCGTACCATCCGTATCCCGGTACACATGATCGAGACTATCAACAAGCTCAACCGTATCTCCCGTCAGATGCTGCAGGAGATGGGTCGCGAACCGAACCCGGAAGAGTTGGCCATGCGCATGGGCATGCCGGAAGACAAGATCCGCAAGGTATTGAAGATCGCCAAGGAGCCCATCTCCATGGAGACGCCCATCGGTGATGATGAAGACTCTCACTTGGGCGACTTCATCGAAGATACCACTCTGGCTCTGCCGGCGGATGCCGCGACCAGCGAAAGCCTGCGCAATGCGACTCGCGAAGTGCTGGCAGGTCTGACCGCCCGCGAAGCCAAGGTGCTGCGGATGCGTTTCGGGATCGACATGAACACTGACCATACCCTTGAGGAAGTGGGCAAGCAGTTCGACGTCACCCGTGAGCGTATTCGTCAGATCGAAGCCAAGGCACTGCGCAAATTGCGCCACCCGAGCCGTTCGGAAGTGCTGCGCAGCTTCCTGGACGAATAGTCCCTGGTATGTGCCCAGAGCCGTCGTCTCAAAAGCCCCGCTATGCGGGGCTTTGTTTTATCCGGACTTTATGGGACGTGAGCCGGTTGGCAGGAATATTGGCAGGAAAGTGGACAAAATGTCGCCAAGTGGTTGATCTGCCTATAGACTGGCTTCTCCACATCTCCTATAATCCACGCCGCAAAACCAACAATCTGGCCCCTTAGCTCAGTTGGTTAGAGCAGTCGACTCATAATCGATTGGTCGCCCGTTCAAGTCGGGCAGGGGCCACCAAATTAGAAAAGGCGTAGCAGGTTAGTAACCGCTACGCCTTTTTCGTATCTGCTGATTAGAAGTGCACTTGTAAGTGCACTTAAGTGAAGGCTAGGTGCTCGTTGCTGTACTCGGCGCGGCTATGGTGAAGCCGGAAAGCCAGACTTGGCTGTAAGCTGCATAAAGCCTACTTTCCCTCTTCATCCTCGTTTTCTGGTGTGACTTCGGATTCCAGTGGTCCCCCGTGGGGATTTTTCATTATTAAAGACTTAAATGGCACCTAGAGTGTGCAAGTGTATAAACGATGTTGCTTCAGGTAATAGACAAATGTCCGTGAATTCAATGTTGAAGTGCAACGCCCACCATACCCGCGAAATCAGGGCCAGATTGATCACTCAATCGCATCAAGCTTGACCATATTTTGACAACTTATTCTTTAAGGCCACGAACAGCAGTAGGACGATGAGCCCTTCAGTAAGAAGGGCGGTTGCCCCCTCCATTCCGCTCCGGTTTGAGACCCCAACGACTCTTTTGTGGTGGCGCTTACGGTACAATGCGAAAAAACATTATGTCGATGCGCAATCCAGCCATGGCCGGACGGATGGCGATGGTCAAGGGGGACGCAAGACAACTAGCAGAACTTCAGGCTGACAAAACAATAAAACGAGATGTTCTTAATGCGTAAATTGATTGCCATGGTTGCTATGTGCGTATTCATGCTTAGCGGCTGCTCGTCCGTTCCCTCCCAGCAAGGCAATCCTGCCGTAGAGCAAGCCAAAGCATTCATCCCGGCCCCCGAAGGTAAGGGCTATGTCTATGTGTTTCGTGACGGCTGGTTTGCCCGCTTGCTCTCCAAGGAGATCTACCTTGACGACAAATCGCTAGGTGATTCCGACAATAAGACCTTCTTTCTGCTGAAGCTGGACGCAGGCAAGCATTACAAGCTGGGTGCCGACAGTGAGTTTGGCAACAATGAGGTAGATGTGACGGTTGAATCCGGTAAGACCTATTACTTCAGGCACTACACCCGCATGGGTATCATGTTCGGTACACAGGCCGATTTTGATGCTATTACCAGCCCTGACGACATTGCCGATGCCCAAGAGTCCATCAAGGTATCTCGTATGAACAACCCTGAAAAAGGCTAAGCAACGCCCCAAACAAAAAACAGTTCAATATGAGCTGGTTATGTTTTTTCCCATGCCATTATCGCCGATCTTCTGCGCTTCAGTATGCATACCATTTCCTGATTACCCATGATCCTCAGCCATCTTCAAGAGCCGATATGGCATCGGAGGACTGGCTACTACCGCGTGGCCCAATTCAACCAGCATACTCTTGAGGTCAAAACGATGATTAAACCGGAAGCAATATTCCGCCAGATGCCTTGGTAAATGCTTGGCTCCAAGCATATGGCAACTGCCCCGCAGTGAGTTCTTCACATTCCCTATCATCGTGTTTACCCAGTTGAACGCCGGATGCTCCAGCAAATCCAGGTTGCCTCCGGTGACGATACCCAGGTACTCACAATTGGCCTCTTTGACCGCCCTGAAACAGGCCAATCCATCGGATATCACTGCGCTACCACTGGCAACATGCCGTTTGGCCCACTGTGCAATGGCCTTGGTTCTGAAACCATCGACGACCGTCATCCGCATCTTGATTGGATGTCCTTACTTGTTCAGGGCCACTGCCGCCACAAAAGGTGTTTTGCCTGCCGCGCCCCGACCTCGTTTGCCACCACGCCGTTCACCACCCCAGTAGACATCATCGAGCTGAATGATGCCGCTGATGGGCTGCTTGTCATCGGACTCTTTCATCGCTTGCAGCAGCTTGTGCTTAAGCATCCAGGCGGTGTCATATTTGACGCCCAACTGGCGTTTTAACACCATCGCTGACAAGCCTGTTTTGGTCTGTGACAACAGGTGCATTGCCAGAAACCACTTGGTCAGAGGGAGTTTGGTGTTTGCAAAAATAGAGTTTCCAGTCAATGACATCTGATGGCGGCAGTGATTGCATTGCAGCACACGTGGCCGACTTTTCAGGTGACAAAAGGTGTGGTTGGCGCATTCAGGGCAGATGAAGCCATGGGGAAAACGCCAAGTGAACAGGGCCTTTTCGCATTGAGCCTCAGTGCCATAGTCCCTGAGAAACTCCAACAGACTGAGCCCTTTCTGGAATTGGACTTTGCTTTTGGCCATGATCTTGCACCTCAATGGCTGTACATAAGATCAGTATAGTTAGGGGTGACTGTATGTCATGGGTAATCAGGTACCATTTTTCCCTTTTTTAACAGGATTCATTTGTTAACATGACGCTCGATTGAATGGGCATATCTGGATAGATATTTTGGCCTTGACCCCATGAACATAAAAACAGCATAAAAACAGCATAAAAATAATACTCACTTAGGGATATAAAATGAGAAAAAGCCTGATTTCAATTAGCCTAGTGCTCGCGGCCAACTCTGCAATGGCAGTGACCACTATTGACGTTAACTTCGTGGTGCCGGAAGGTATTGCCAACACCCAAGGCCGGGAAGCACTGTTTGCCGGTCTGCGGGCCAACCTATCCCAAGTTGATGAGTTTTACCTGTCAAAGTACACAGGACTCACTAAGGGCGGTCAGCCCGAGGATTTAAAGTTTAATCTGCGTCAAATCGTCGTCATCGCGGACCGGACAACCGATATAGGGTGCAGGTCCAGATTTGTCTATCTTGGTTCCGTCCTGTTTGCCGATCACCAAGTTGATGGCCGTGTCGGTATTCAGTCTGCTGAATCTGAGCTAAGTCGTGATTATTCCTGTTTGAGCCCGGAGGTGGTGAACACCATTCAGAAAGCAGGCTACAGCTCCGGTGCTGACTTCTGGGTACAGATTGTTCCTCAAGCTGTCATGGAGGGTTGGGCATCTGGTATTGCTCACCCACCGATGGATATACAGCTTCCAGTCATGGACGGGTCGCAAGACGGCCTTTACGTTGAAACCGGCACGCTGGCTCATGAGATTCATCACTTGCTGGGTGGCGTGGATCTCTACGATAAACCTGAGAGTGACCAGTGCTTTAGCGGCGGGCCTTGGGAGTTACGTCTGATGTGTGGCGTCAAGGTCGCTAATCCGAATCTCTACGGCACGACCCAATATGCTGATGAAAAGCTGAACATGCAGCGCCTCTTCAACAATGAAGACACCACACTGAGCGACTGGACCTTCAACGGGACTTGGCAGGGCGGATCTTATTATATCAAAGCGTCTGGAGCTGCGCTGATGACCGTACCGTCCACTGGTAACCGGATGGCAAGCCTGCAATTAAGCGGTGGCGCACTGTCTCAACGCGAACCCACCATTATCCTGAGCGTGACCGTAAAAGGGGCAGACCAGTATGACAAGCCCGTTGCGGTTGAGGTCTACACCAAGGGCGTTACCGCCAAGGCAGGCGACCACTACATTGACGATGTGACGAACACTGTAACATTCGATCCGTCCAACCCTGATTATTCCGTTACGCCAGAAGGCAACTGGGTCAAAGAACTGAAGTTGACTGCGAAGAATCTGGATTTCACTGGCGACAAAACCATGCAAGTGGGTCTGCGCGGTGGTAATGCTACCAATGTTGACCAGACCATCACGAATATCACCGTGACCGGTACAAGCGCACCAACGCCCCCGGTAACGCCGCCGGTTAATCCACCGGTTAATCCACCGGTTAATCCACCGGTTAATCCACCGGTAACCCCACCGGTAGACCCTGAAAACTCCGTTGAAGGTGGCGGCGGCGGTGGTTCTTCCTCCCCGCTGGTCGTGTTGGGGTTGGCGGCGGTAGCGTGGTTCCGGCGCAAAACTCAGTAATTGAGTCATTCCAATGATTAAGGCCCCTCGTGAGTAAGGGGCCTCTTGGTGCTCGCCTATCACTTACTCAACTTACCATAACCGGTCATCTATCATGCACGAGGAATCCAAGTTGAAAAAAACACTGATGCACACTGCCCTTGTCTTCACCTCTATAGCATTTGCCTCATCGGCGTTGGCCGGTTATACCGGTTTCAAAACTATGGCGATTGGCGATCCCATTACCGCTGTTACCGCTGTCAATGACGGGATGGAAAAATATGACTGGCGTACGGACAACGACCAAGATTTTCGCGGCACACCTAAATTGGGCGAAGGCTTCCTAGGCTTGCCGGCTATAGGGCCTTACGATTATGCCATCTACTACCAGAAGCTCTCTTCCTTCGGCGGCCCCTTGGTCGAGTACAAGAACAGCTCTCCTTCCACTGTCAAGCAGGCGAAAGCTGACTTCAGGGCTTGGGTAGAGAAAGCCACCAAGGCCCTTGGGGTTAAGCCCGAATTGACTGAATACAATAAGGATAACAACGAGCCATTTTTTGAGTGCGTAACCAGCAATCTGTGTGGTAGCTATAGTGCGAATTACCACATTGGCGACCGCGAAGTTTCACTCTGGTTAATGCGTGGAGATGAAGGTAGTAGCGTTGTTGGTTCGTTAAGGGTAGGGATGAGCAATATTAAATAGGACAATCACCATGCGTCCTTGCGGGCTATCTGTTATGGCACTCCTTCGTATCGTAAGCACCATCGGCATACACCGAGCCAAGCGCTCGGCGTAGCGGATTAAGCCGGGTCGGCAACACCTCAGCATCATGGGCATTTTCCAGCGAGACCTCTGCTGCCACGATGTCGTGGGTGGCCGGGCCCACCGCCTCGCGCTATAGCCAGGCCGGAAAAAGATGGGGTGATTAGCAACGTCTGTCACCCCCTCTTTTTTGGCAGCCAAGCGCAGTGCGGCAGGTGAAGCGCGGGCCATCGGTTGGTAATGTGATCGGTCACGTAGACCGGACTCACCCGAATTGGTAACATACAGGCACAACTGCATGATGGATCCAATAAGCGTGGGCCTGTGTGCCCTGCCGTCTATTCAACTGATTTCGGAGGATGCTGTTGGAAGTGGGGCATCACTCGGTGAGTGAATAAGTACTATACAAATGAAGATGAGTAATTATGGAAAACAATAATGCAGGTGTAATGAGTCAGGAAATTATGCAGTTGACGGCGCTTACGGCGATTGAGAAGAAGCAGTTTACGCTTGGCGCGTTAGGGGCTGTCCTTATATTATACGTTTTTGGGAACGCCATTCTTGGGTTTGGGCTAGGTTTCTGGTATTACGAGGTTATTACACATCATCGTAGTATGAACGCGATGGAGATAGTTGTTCTTATCGCGGGACAAATTTTTATTACTTATAAGTTCCATATGTACTGGATGGACAAGGAACTAAAAAAACTTGAAATCGCACAAACGCATTATATGCGCGAAACCCACACAAGTCTTAAAAAAGTAGATTACTTCACTAGGAATCCATGGAGCGGCTTGGCTGTGGATATCGAAGCCAAAGAAATTGCCATCATTGAGGGTAATGAGAAACACCCTACCGACACCAAGCCTTTGATTTTGTCGTGGGATAAAATTAAGGACATCCGTTATTTTGAGCCCGATGTGAGTTTTGAGACGCAAACCATCAGTATCAATAATGGTGGGCTGATGGGACTTGGGCAAAATTTGCTTCTTTCCCCCGTGAATAAAGAAGTCAACAAGAGCAGAAGGTTACAAGCTGAGGCGAAGGCACAAAAATGTACTGGCCTGTATTTTGAGTTGGATGATATTCATAAGCAACAGGCATTCCTGAGAATGCCCAAGCAACAGGCACCGCAATGGATCACGCTTTTTGATAAGTTATTTGATGGTTCGTTGGAGCCGCAGCCGAAGCCAATGGAATTTCCACGGCCAGAAGATGTGGAGGGCGGCAGGATGACGTTGCTTCCCAAATCAGAGTGACCTAAATTGAACTTATGGAGAACACTGTGATCTGAAGTCAGCATCATGGGCAAGGTACTTCACTCCATATCAAACTGTTCACAGTACAATGCACATTACACTAATTGCAAGACCAAAACCGCCCACTCAAGGGCGTTTTTGTTTAAATTAAACCTTCTCATCCAACAAATGCGAGACATATAATTATATGAATGCTATTTAATTTCCAAGTTCAGTTTGGAGGTTTAATTTAGCCATCTTTCTTGTTTTTACATTGTCATTTTTATAATCATCTATATATTCTATGGCCATATGTTTTATACGATCAAGAGACATGATTCTGGCTATTGAAGTTATGCGTTCACAAGGTCCATAGTTTAACTCTCCATTTTGCGTTGTCATTGAGTCCAGTTCCTGATTATTAAAAAACCAGTGGCAATTATCTTTATGGCGACTTCCTGCAACGTAACTATTTGCCCTATCCATGCCATTTGTCCAACATACAAAAACATCACCATCAATAGTTGTACCCTGGCTGGCATATACAGTTAATGCATAACCAGGAGAAATTGGTAATCTACCATCTTCATTTTTATAATCTAAGTCATTGAATGTAATGTATCTACCATCATCTAAATTTACACCAAAATCAATACGACCATCATTAGATATCACATGTTTAATAGTTCCAAATGTTCCATTAGACACTTGTAGTCGATAATCATTTTTGCAAAATCTAATACGATCTCCTGCCGCAAATTTATATCTGCATCTATGCTCTGATACTATACAATCAACCTCCACCTCATTGATACTGACACTCCCTTCTGCCTGGAGAATTGTACGCACTTGCTCTGAGAGTAGATTTACATCTGCCCACTTCTGGGCTAATAACAAGTTTGATTTATCTGGGTTGGCAAGTCTGAACTGGTTCCACGCCTGAACCATTGAGTTTCTAGTCTCCTGAGCATCACTATAAAAATTAAGCAGACCTCTTTGCCTAAAAGCCTCTAATGCCGCTTCCGACTCCCCATCCCTTAATTGCATCACAGCCTCCCGAGCCCAGCTTTCACGCTGTCGCTTGATGGTTTCAATGCGACTGCAATTTAATCGACGCGATAGATATCTCAAACAACCACCATGTTCAATTGCATCCAGTTGTTTGTCCTCACCGACGAGTATGACCTTGACGTTATTTTCGGCGGCAATGTGCAGCAACTTATGTAGCTGCCTAGTTCCAACCTGCCCTGCTTCATCGATCACCAAAACGTCAGCAGTCGAAAAATGATTACGCTTTCGCTCATAGTCGGTTAGAAGTTTGGCAACGGTAAATGACGGAATTCCGGACTCCTCTTGCAGATTGTCCGCTGCACGTTTCGCTATTGTCGCGCCAATCACACGATGGCCGCTGGATTGGTACGCATGTCTTAGCACCGCCATTGCGGAGGATTTACCCGCCCCCGCCGACCCCTGCAAAATACCCAGATCGCCATTGCAGCACACATCCATGAGTGCTGCCCGTTGCTCCTGGCTTAGCGCGTATCCGCAACCTTTTTCTTGGAGGGTAATGGCTGCCTGTACGACAGCCTCTGTCAATTTCAGCTCATTACGTGCAAACAGATCGGTAGCTATAGCGACCAATTCCTGTTCCACCCGCAGCATTTGCCGGGTCGTAAACAGCTGGCTGTGCTTCTCATCTATTCCTATAGGGATCAACTCATCATCAGCTAATAAAGATTCGGTGAAATCTTGGATATCTGCTGCTGGCAAACAGGAACACTGAAGTTTCTCGGCAATGAGCTGGTACAGGTCTTGTGCCCTGAATACGGCAACTCGTTCAGTCAATGTTGCGTAAATATCTTTGAAAAAACGTGGCTCAACGACAGGCTTTCCGGCTAGGCGATGCCCGCTTTGGGACTCAATGTATTTAGCTGTTAAACCAAAGCCATCAAGTTCCGATTGCCACCTTTCAAGTAGTGCGGAACGCTCGACCCGTTGTTTGGTTCGACGGGTAACCAGTTTTACCCTGTCACCGATACTGCTGGCGCTACTTGTCGCTGACGTCTGTGTCAGGCTTTCTGCGATGGCGTGCGCACGTTTAGAGAAATAGTGAGAGATAGAATCGGGAATACATGGAAGACAGAAGCTCTCCCCGTCAGGCTCAACGGCAAACCCCAGCAAGTTTATCTGGTAGGCCAGCTCAGCACGGTATGTAGCACCAGCAGCTTTTTGCCATAGGTATAGGTCTCGGCTGATTATTGTTCCCCAGCTTCCATCTGACCGAGGCGCTGCATTAGCGACTAGGGCATGTGTGTGCAGTTGGGGATCGAGATCCCTTGATGTTTCATGCTCGAAAGTCGCAACAACCAGCCCATCAACTCGTTCTCGTCGTTGGCCAGCATGCTCTCTGCGCGTAAAAGCTGCATGATTTTCGAGCAACGAGATCGCTCTTTTGACAGCTACAAGCTGAGCATCACTGATTTTTTCACGTAAAGAATGGTCGGCGGCAGCCCAGACGATACTCACCGATTTGGGTGCGGAGAACGTGAGATCCCAGCCTGGCTGATGTGATTCACCTGGTACGGAGCACAGCGGAGTTTTGCCATTCGGAGCAAACCCCCGCATAATGCTATGGTACTCGTCCGCTACCTCCCGGCCCGATATTCCTAACGCAATGGCGCCTCTACCGATCCAAATCCCGGCTGGCTGATCATCCGTCAGATAATAATCCTCGTCTACGTAGTACCCAATGTGGCTAATCGCATGTACTGATAACATAAATTAATTCCCCTTCAATCGCCCATTTCTTGTTGTTGGTGGTGTCGATGTCGGTTTTGAGCTGCGCTGGAGCAGCCAATCAGAAGCGACATGGCTTTTGGCAACCACATTCAGTTTTGGGTAGGGCCACTGGAGCCTATACACCGCATTCCAGCCGGAACTAGTGATGTAGCCAGTAACTCCTTGTGGGGTCGATTGCGGCAGGTTTACCAGATCAGGCGGGGTTACGAGCCGCCAAGTTTCCTTCTGCCAGCTTGCAGCTTGCCCTTGATTCTCGGAATAGGTGGGCCGTTCGTAGATCGCTTCACCAAATGCTTTGGCCGCGTATTCGGCCACGCCACCAGTAGCGCCACAGCGGAGCGCAATGATCGTCGAAAATAGGTTTAGCAGGGTGTCAGTATCATGCTCACCGTATGTCTTATATAGCTGTGAAATAGACTGAGTACCAGCTAGTGTCCGGCAGCCTTTAGATCGCCCGATACTCATCCATTCTTTCAGACTGTCGTTTTTTGGCAGATTTCCCAGTTCATCAAGCACTAACCAGGTATGTGCTGCCTCATGATCAGGCTTGGCGGTGACAATCTTGGTCATGAGTCCGATCATCGCGTTGCACAGAGGGCCACCGACATACTTAAGCTCGGGATGAGACTGTATGATAATTTTCTTAATTTTTGGTTCTTTTCCATTTAACCAGTCTCGAATGGAAAACAGTCTTTTCCCTGTATCTGCCCAAGCCTTATCTAGCGAGTACAGCCAAGCAACATCCGTCATAAGTGTCGATATGAAACCGTGAGTAGTCTTAGACTCATTTTCAACAAACCGCGACGCACGATCATAGTGCCTGTCTAATGCAGAACGGAGCGACAGGGTATCGAGTGATAGATTCTCAACTACCTGCTGCCAACCCCAATTGCTCGGCCCATTGGCACTGCTAACGGCCAGAATTCCTGCCAAAATCGCTCGTGCACCGTTCGACCACGTTGTATCCTCAGCCCGGTCAGATACCAGAATATTAGCAATTAACTCGAAATCCTCTTCAAACCGTAGATCTTTAGATATATCCCATACTGCCGAGCGTTTATCCCAAGGTGCGATCAGAATAGTATCAGCGGGGTCATAAAAAAGCTCAGTATACTCTCGCTTTTCATCATAAATAACAGCGATCTCCCCATTTTTCACGATTTGATCTAAAACCGTCTTGATGACCACAGACTTACCGGATCCCTGCTGACCGAATACAAATAAATTTCCTTCAGCCTCCTTTTTACTTAGTATTACATCAGGATGAACGGCAATGCCAGAGCGCTGACCATTCTTCAAGCGGCGTAATTTAAGTCCTGTTTTTAAGCTTGCATTCTTATACAGGGTTGGACCATTTACATTAATAATTTTTTTCCGACCACCAGGTTCCCACAAAATAGTTTTCGTTAAAATGAACGCAAACAGCAATGAAATAGATAATATTCCTACCTCCGCCAGCAATATCTTGTTGCGGACACTATGTGAGGCGAACGAGTTAAAATAGTTCTCAGTATTCGTCCATGAATGCTGTGTTAACAGCAACCAGATACCCCTTCCAAAATAAATTGCATGATCTGTAAAACGGCCCCAGTCGTTCGTTGGCCAGAGCAGATTTATCTGTATGGTCAGGCCTGCTATCACGAAGAAAAGAAAGAATCCTACCATCAATCCCCATCGCTGATGCCCCATCGAGGGTGGAATATGAGATTTCATTGAATAACCTCCTTGCCTAAAGCAATGTTTACTTGTCTAGCAGCTGCTTTTCGTTCGATGTCTGAAAGACCCACCGTTGCAGCACAAATTTCGAAAGTATGAGTTAATAACTTTTGCTCCAATCTTGAGAACAGAGTAATTAAATTCTTATGTTCTTGATGACTAGTCCATGCTTGGCGAATTACTTCTGCTGCGTTCGTGTTTTTTTCTTCAACTTCGTTCATCAAATCAAGATAATCCCTCATTTGAAAACGAACGGTCACAGACTTTTGATACGGGTGTTTCATTGTGAACTCCTAGAAATCATTGAAATCTTCAGTGCTAACACGATTTTTTGGTAAATCTTTTGCACTCTTGAAATCAGTTTTGAAATCACTGGAGCCCCGCATAAAACGGGGCTTTCAGATATATTTATTGATGTTTAGATTTCATCCGAGATGCATGGGGTCTGATTTCCGCCTAATGCCTTTTTTACGCATGCTCGATACGTGGTAACAGCAATAGTTGCTAGCTCGTGTATCGGCGTGAATGGAAGGACGAGCGTAGTCGTCAGGCCTTTGGATGGGGCTTGCAATGCCTCTACCACCATCCTGAGGAGTGCGAGCTGTGACTCCTCTGGGCACTCAAGCCTGAGATCATTCTCTGCATAACAGAGATGCTTCGCGAGCATGCCCGCAATTAAATCAGCATTGCCAGCTGAAATATTTTCCAATGCGTCCCTGTGATTATCTATAAGCAGACATTCATAGCGCTGGTGATTCGTTAATTCTATCATAGTGACACCTCCATTTTTTTCTTAGATTCAAGCCATTGATTGATAACAGACCTCTCCCAACCAACTAGCCTAGGGCCTAGCAAGATGGGTTGAGGAAATACCCCTTGATGGCGCCATCGCCACAGTGTGGTCATGCTGACACCTAGTTCTCTGGCAAGTTGCGACGGACGAATAATTAATAAGTGATTCAATTTAATACCTCATGTGTTCAATTCAAAGCGTTTCTCACTCAGTAGTGCTATGAAGCTGTGTGGATGGAATGGATCTCATCTAAATGGATCTCTTGTCGATATTTAGTTAGTGATCTTTTTACATACCCCCCAGTTTATGCGTCACCATGTATTTAACGTGTTTATTATTTATTAGAATGTGGCGCCTGCCTTTGTAGTGGCGTTGAAATAAAACTATCACTAACCCCTCCCTTTTTCATGTAAATTTAATCTAAATGGTTGGTTTTTTAATGTGATTTTCTTAATAAATAAAATACGAAATAAAATTCGACAAGTTACATGTTAAATAATATAAATTCATAGATAACGCCAAAGTGATTTTATTAGAAGTATTATTTAAAATAAAATACGACAATATCTGTGTGTTAAATAATAAAAGGTAATGCCCTCCTATCAGTTGATACGACGCTTCTCGATAAAAGCACCAATCACAGGGTAAACTGATGCTCAATTTTTGAGCAGCATCGAATAATGGTTCGTTCGGTGGGGCAATGACAGTGGGCATGATCGGCATTAGTCTTGCCGTGACGGTAGGCGCGGTCAGATTGGCAGCGTGGGCAGTAAATGGTGAGGGTGACCATGAGGAGTTTGGTTTTCAAGGAAGTCCTTTTCGTGTGATGCTCAACCGATTGGAAGCATCACCAGTTCTAGCTCATTACTCACGCCCTCCAAAACTCACGGAAACCACAGTGTTCACTTCGGTCTGTAACAGATGGCGCTCCCACAAATCCAACGCTCGACGCTTCTCTGGCAGGTACTCATATCGGTCATAGTGCTTGCTAGATACGTCATTCAGTGCGTGATTTTGTAAGCGGTCGCGCAGGTCTTTGGCTATGCCAAGCTCGCCCATCAGGGTCTTACTGGTGCGGCGAAAATCGCGGGGGATAAAGTACGCCATCTCGGTACGCTTGCGGTAACGGTCAGCAGCTTGGCTTAATGACGCCATCGGCATAGGCTCGTTCGGTTTGGTAGCGTGGGCAAAGATAAAGGGGCTATTCGCCGTTGCTGCTTGCTGTTCTCTTAACACCCGGAGGGCGCTATCAGTGAGAGGGATCAGGTGCGGACGACCATTCTTGGAAATCTCGGCTGTAATGGTCAGGGTCTTAGCTTGCCAGTCGATACTTGCCCAGCGTGAGGCGGCCAGTTCATAGGGACGTTGGCCACCTGTGAAGAAACAAAGCCGGATCAAGCTGCGCAAAGTCAATCCTAGGTTGGTGGGCTGCTCCATATCATCGAGCAATTGGTGAGTCTCGGCCCATGTAAGGAAACGCTCTCCAACACGCTCAGCGGCCTTCTGCTTGGGGATAGCGCCTACTGGGTTCATCACTAAACCAAACTTGGCATCGTCGATGAAGTTGGCGGGATCGTTGTCGTGCTTGAGCCCGTAGTTGAAGGCGGCCATCAGATAACTACGTACTCGATTGGACTGGGTATCTGCTCCCCTGCGTATCATGTGGGCCAAAATGATTTTGATATCGTGAGCGGTCACGTCCTTGGCCTTAGCCGTTCTGCTCAGGTGCGGATAGGTTTCCTTCTCTAATGAGGCCAGCACGGCCTTATAAGTACGCTTGCCGTCCTTCTTCATTTGTTCGGTGTAGCTTCGGAATAGCTGCTCGACGGTGCCCTGCTGCTCATGCTCCCGCTTAGCCTGTTCCCGCTCTCTGGCTTGCCGCTCCAGTTCATCTTTTGGATCTAGGCCGTTTCTGATCATCTGGCTCAGTTTGTCGGCTTTATCTCGGGCAGCAGCAAGGCCCAACATTGGAAAGCTGTCAATTTGGATAAATGCCCATTTCCCGCCTCGTTTATAACGAAAAACAAACATTTTGTTCCCACTGGGGAACACTTGAACGCCCAACCTTCCTGCTCCACGAGTTCGAGTATCGTCAAACTTGTAGTAGGGGGTCTTTTTCGCTGGCAGTGCAGCAATCTCATTGTGAGTTAAAGGCATCGTTGGTGGCTCTTCATAAGTGCACTTATAGTCGTTGTTAAGTGTACTTGTGAGTGCACTTAAGATGAACCTATAAGGTATTTCATGTTACGCCATGAAACAATGACATTCGTATAATCATGAATTTAAATGATTTTTATGTTGTCATTGTATGTAGTTAAACTCTGTGAAAACATGAAGGTAACGACTCATAATCGATTGGTCGCCCGTTCAAGTCGGGCAGGGGCCACCACATTTCGTAAAAAGGCCGCTCATGATGAGCGGCCTTTTTGTTGCTGGCTATTTACCAGCGTCGATCCAGGTCGGCGGCATAGAGGGCGATGGCGCGTCGTTAAGGTGCCAGAGCCGGATCTGTTGCCGTCTCTGCCAGTACCGCCAGCAGGCTCTCCATCCCCTCCTTGTTGCGCCCCAGGTTGTAACAAACCATAGCGCGAAATACCTTGAACTCATTGGCATCGGGGAAACGGGCCAGTCCTTGCTCGAAGGCGGCCAGTGCCTCCGGGTATTGCCCTGTGGTGCGATAAGCGCTGCCAAGGCCGAGCTAGGCGCCACGCAGAGACTCATCCGTCAGCCCCAGTGCGATAGCCTGTTGGTAGAGTGGAATGGCCTGTGCTTCTCGTCCCAGGTTATCGTGCAGGCAGGCTACTTCGTAATGCAGCCCGGCATGTCGTGGATGCGCGATGAGTTGCAGCAGGCCGTGCTGGCGAGCCTCTTCTATCCTGCCCTCTGCCTTGAGGGTCTCAAGCTGTTTCATGGGTGCTCCTGCATAGAAATAGGGTAAAAGCATGTCTGCGGGACCAGGGCGGGAGAGCGGCGAGTCGACAAGGGACAGACCCGGCCAGGGGCGCGGGTCTGTCTGACATATCAGGAGTGTTGATCCTGACTCGCTGGCGCTTGCTGCGCACGCTTGCCGCGTACCGCAGGCAACATGCGCGCCACCAGATTGCTGCGTTGGCGCCAGGAGGTGAATGCGAGAGCAGTCAGATGCAGCGCGATCAGCCCTTGCAGCGCCCAGGTACACCAGAGGTGCCAGTCGTCGGCCCCGAGTTCAAAGCCCAGCTCGGTGTTCTGAAACCAGCCGCTACCTGCGGTGGCCAGTATGGTCAGCCAGAGCGCCCATACCGCCAGCTTGCCGCTGCCATGATGGCCGGGGGTTGCCGGGGTGCGTTCATGCAACGCCACGGCCTGCTGGCGAAAATCTGCCCGGCTCGGGATCAGGGCTCGCAGCCGGGCATGGCCCTTAGCGAAAGAGAGCCCCCACACCAGGCGCAGGCCGATCAGTGCCATGGCGGTATACCCCAGCCATTCATGCCACTCCTCGCCGGCTTCGTTGAGCCAGAGATTGCCGACACAGGCAGCCGCCACACCCCAGTGGGTGAGGCGGACCAGACTATCCCAGTGAAAGGGATCAGCCTTTTTGCTTGGCATATTTGTGGTACTCCTTCTTCAGGTCATTGACCTTGGCCAGGTGCTCGCGCGCCTTGGCCTCGTCACCCGCCTTGAGGGCTGCCAGGCTGGCATCCAGCTCGGTCTGTACCTTGTTCATGCCTTCCAGGAACTTCTCTTTCTTGGCGGTTGGCATGTTCTTCAGCTTGGCAACGTCGAGCTGAGCCTTCATCTCGTTGATGTGCTTCTCCATGGCGGCTGCATCGTCAGCTTTGACAGCCTGCTTGTAGTTGAAGCCGATCTTTTTCATCGGCTGTTCCAGCTCACCGGCCATGGCGGGCAGGGTCATCAGGCCAAACATCAGGGGCAGCAACAGGGGGCGAACAGTTTTCAACATGGGATTTCCTTATTTAACGACATGCTTATCAATTTTTGGTTGGCTTCTTATGAACCCTTATTTGGTGTTCATGACAGGCATGATGCCATGAGCCACCGTGAACTGTTTGTGAAAATTGCTGTTTTTTGTCACAAATGGTAACGAGAGAGGGGGAAATGTGAGGGAGATGGCGAGGGATCCCCCTAGGGCAAGGTGACTGGTCGCGGCATGTGAAAAAGGGCCCGCAGGCCCTGATGAACATGTGTGTGCGACTGTTGGAAATTACTGCTCCTGCTCGCGCTCTATGGCGCGCCAGCCGATATCCTTGCGGTAGAAGACGCCATCCCACTTGATGCGCGCCGCCAGCTGGTAGGCCCGCTGCTGGGCGTCGGCAACGGTATGGCCGAGGGCGGTTGCGCACAGCACGCGGCCACCCTGGGTCAGGCTGGTATGCCCTTCCAGCCGGGTACCGGCATGGAACACCTTCTCACCGGCCACTTCATCCACCGGCAGGCCGCTGATGGGGTGATTGGTACTGTAATCGCCGGGATAACCCCCCGCCGCCAGCACCACGCCGATGGCGGCGCGGGGGTCATAGATGGCCTCTTTCTGATCCAGCTTGCCTTCGCAGGCCGCCAGGCAGAGTTCCACCAGATCGGACTGCATCCGCAGCATGATAGGCTGGGTCTCGGGGTCGCCGAAGCGGCAGTTGAACTCGATCACCTTGGGGTTACCTTCGCCATCGATCATCAGACCGGCGTAGAGGAACCCGGTGTAGACATTGCCTTCGGCCGCCATGCCACGCACGGTCGGCATGATGACCTGCTCCATGACCTTCTTGTGCACGTCAGCAGTCACTACCGGCGCCGGGGAGTAAGCGCCCATACCACCGGTATTGAGGCCGGTATCGCCGTCACCCACCCGTTTGTGATCCTGACTGGTGGCCATGGGCAGCACGTGCTCGCCGTCGACCATGACGATGAAACTCGCCTCTTCGCCATCCAGAAACTCTTCAATCACCACCCGCGAGCCCGCGTCGCCAAAGGCATTGCCGGAGAGCATGTCGCGTACTGCCTCTTCTGCCTCCTGCAAGGTCATGGCGACAATCACCCCCTTGCCCGCCGCCAGACCATCGGCCTTGATGACGATAGGCGCGCCCTTCTCGCGCAGGTAGGCGAGCGCAGGCTCCACCTCGGTGAAGTTCTGGTAGTCGGCGGTCGGAATCGCGTGACGGGCCAGGAAATCCTTGGTGAAGGCCTTGGAGCCTTCCAGTTGTGCGGCGGCAGCGGTCGGGCCGAAGATGGACTGACCTGCGGCGCGGAAGGCATCCACCACCCCTTTGACCAGCGGCGCTTCCGGCCCGACGATGGTGAGGCCGACCTGTTTCTCTTTGGCGAAGGCCAGCAGCCCATCGATATCGGTTGCCTCGATGGCGACGTTCTCGACGCCCGGCTCAAGCTGGGTGCCCGCATTGCCCGGTGCCACGAAAACGTGGTGGACCAGTGGAGAGTGTTTGGCCTTCCAGGCCAGGGCGTGTTCACGACCGCCGTTGCCAATGATCAGTACTTTCATCGTATCGCTCGCTTCTATTTGTGGTCACTGGCTGGCATCCCGCTGCCGTCAGCCAGTGACAATAGTCAGTTGAAAAGAGACAACAAAAGGGCCGCCAGCGGCGACCCTGACCCATCAGTGACGGAAATGGCGCATGTTGGTGAACACCATTGTCATGCCGTGTTCGTCGGCGGCGTCGATCACCTCCTGATCGCGCATTGAGCCACCCGGCTGGATGACGCAGGAGATACCGGCGGCCGCGGCGGCGTCTATGCCATCGCGGAACGGGAAGAAGGCATCGGAGGCCATGACGGAGCCCGCCACGGTCAGCCCTTCATCCTCGGCCTTGATGCCGGCGATCTTGGCGGAGTAGACCCGGCTCATCTGGCCAGCGCCGACGCCGATGGTCTGGCCCGCTTTGGCGTAGACAATGGCGTTGGATTTGACGAACTTGGCCACTTTCCAGCAGAACAGCAGGTCGTTCAGTTCGGCCTCGGTTGGCTGGCGCTTGCTGACCACTTTCAGGTCATCCTGCGTCACCATGCCGAGATCCCGCTCCTGCACCAGCAGGCCGCCGTTGACGCGCTTGAGGTCAAAACCTTGCGCCGATGCCGTCCACTGGCCACATTCGAGCAGGCGCACGTTCTGCTTGCTGGCAACGGCGTCACGGGCTGCTTGGCTCACCGTCGGGGCGATGATCACTTCGACAAACTGACGAGCCACGATGGCCGCCGCAGTGGCACCATCCAGCTCGCGGTTGAAGGCGATGATGCCGCCAAAGGCGGAGGTGGGATCGGTCTGGTAGGCGCGATCGTAGGCAGTCAGCAGGTCGTCACCGATGGCCACGCCGCAGGGGTTGGCATGCTTGACGATGACGCAGGCCGGTTCGCTGAACTCCTTCACGCACTCCAGCGCTGCATCGGTATCGGCGATGTTGTTGTAGGAGAGCGCCTTGCCTTGCAGCTGGGTAGCGCTGGATACAGAACCCGGCGCGGCCTGCTCTTCGGCGTAGAAAGCGGCAGCCTGATGGCTGTTCTCGCCGTAACGCATGTCCTGCTTCTTGATGAACTGGCTGTTGAAGGTGCGCGGGAAGCGGGACTCTTCGTCACCCTCCTTGTTGTCACCGTAGGAAGGAACCATGGTGCCGAAGTAGTTGGCGATCATGCCGTCGTAGGCGGCGGTATGCTCGAAGGCTGCGATGGCAAGGTCAAAACGGGTCGCCAGTTTCAGGCTGTTGCCATTGCTATCCATTTCACGAATAACGCGATCGTAGTCGGCAGCCTTGACGACGATGGCGACATCTTTGTGGTTTTTAGCAGCAGAGCGCACCATGGTCGGGCCGCCGATGTCGATGTTCTCGACCGCATCGGCCAGGGTGCAGTCTGCTTTGGCCACAGTGGCGGCAAAGGGGTAGAGGTTGACGACAACCATGTCGATGGGGGAGATAGCGTGCTGGGCCATGATGGCGTCATCCTGATCGCGACGACCGAGAATGCCGCCGTGGACCTTGGGATGCAGGGTCTTGACCCGGCCATCCATCATTTCAGGAAAACCCGTGTAGTCGGAGACCTCGGTCACCGGCAGACCCGCGTCGGCGAGCAACTTGGCGGTGCCGCCGGTGGAGAGCAAGGCCACGCCACGTTCGTTGAGTGCCTTGGCAAATTCCAGGATGCCAGTTTTGTCAGACACACTCAGCAGTGCACGGCGAATGGGTCGAGCTTGTTCCATCACACTATCGTCCTCAGCATAACGGGGACCGTTCCATGGGAGGCGAGGCTCAACACAGAGAGTCCCCAAATAAATGGAAGTGGGGGATTTCGCAAACCACGCTCACCCGGATAGTCGTTCAAAGGCAAACGTGTTTTAAGAAATGCCCGCTTGACGCGACGCTCTCTTGTGGGCGCATATTCTACACAAAAAATGTGAGCTGCGGTGGATTTTTTAACGTGGCGAAGCCTTGTCTGGTGCGGTGTTAAACGTTTTTCGGTGGTTTTTTGTAAAACGTTTGTCTTTTCAGCGTTTTGATGGAAAAAAGTGACGGCAGCCCCTTTGGGTTGTCCGTTTTCTGTCCTTGGCTGGCAATCAATGGGCAAAGGGGCGATAGTGGGTTCCGGTTTTTATTGCAGCGCATATCCAGCGGGAGAGAGAGCATGTATCGGATCGGTGAACTGGCGAAGGCGTGCGGGGTGAAGGCGGATACCCTGCGTTTCTACGAGAAGAACGGCCTCATCTCGCCCGAGATCCGCAACGAGTCTGGTTACCGCCTCTACGGCGATCAGGACAAGCGGCGACTGGAGTTCATCATCCGCGCCAAGTCGGTGGGCTTCTCCCTTGCTGACATAGGTGAGCTGCTCAGCCTCGACACCAACAAGGCCAAGGTTACCTGTCAGGAGGTGAAGGCGGTGGCCGACACCAAGCTGACCCAGGTGGAGCAGAAGATCGTGGAGCTGACCCGCTTTCGCGAAAACCTGCGGGAGCTCTCCAACATCTGCTGTGGCGGCCCGCGCTCGGCGGAGCACTGCGCCATCCTGGAAGTGCTCGAATCCGGCGCCCCCGCCCAGCATGAGCATCATGCCCACGTCCATGAATAAACCCAATGACCCAAAAGCGCTTGCTGGTTGCGAACAGTAAAATAACGCCGTATCAGCCGCTTGCTTGCAGAGACAAATATCATGATGACAAGACCCAGTATCACCGTCTTTTTGGCGCTTTCCCTTGATGGTTTCATCGCGGGGGAGGCCCACTCACTCGACTGGCTGACGCCTTATTCTTCCGATCCACCCGATGACACCGGGTTCAATGCGCTGATGGAACACAGCGATACGCTGCTGATGGGGCGCAATACCTATGATGCCGTCATGGGGTTCGGCGTCTGGCCCTATGAAGGATTGAGAGTCAGGGTGATGACACACAACCCTGTCGAGCCCCGCTATCAGGAGCAATTTGTCAGTGGTGAATTGAGGCAGGTACTGGCCGAGCTATGGGATGAAGGGGCCCGTCATGTCTATCTGGATGGCGGCAACCTGGTACGCCAGGCTCTGCAGGCTGACCTGGTCGATACGCTGACGCTGTCCAGAGTTCCTGTGCTGCTTGGTAAAGGCATCCCGCTATTCGGGGCTGATATCCCGGTAAGTCATTGGCATCCAGCTCAGGTGAAGACGCTGCCAAGCGGGATTGTTCAGGTGAGCTATCAGCGAGAGCAAGGTCTCTGAACCCTGTTGCCAGGATGCCATTGTGACGGTGGCGATTTGGTGACAAAATCGCTGCGTTTTTGACCTGGCTCGCAAGGCCGGGTCGCAGGCATCATGCTGCCCATAGCGTGCTATCGGCAGCATGATGCCTGCAGAGAAAACCGCTATCCAGCCAATAACAGAGAGAAGATAAGGAGCCACTATGGCCAAGAGAAGGGTTGATGAGCCCGTCATCGTGCAGGATATCGCTGCTCAGGCAGGCTATGCCCACAGGCGCGGGGAGATAAAGGATAACCATCTGCAGGCCCTGCTCACGGATCCGCTGTTTCGCAGCCGGGTCGAGCAAAACAAGAAGGGCAAGGGGAGTTACCAGCGCAAGGCCAAATATGGCAAGCGGTGGGAGCCCGGCCAACAGCAGATGGGATGCGTCTGCTGCTGAGCGGGTTTCTGCCGCAAGGCATGACTGACACAATGAGGGCGCCACGGGCGCCCTCATTGTTTTGGCGGTGAAGCCAAACCTTGCGATGCCCCGTCGGCTTACTCGTCCATAAAGAGTTCGAGCAGCACATTCAGGTAGCGATGGCCGAGGGCGGTGAGCTGCCAGTCATCTCCCAGATCTTCGATCAGCTCCTTGGTCTGGGCAACCGCGAGCATTGTCTCCACCCGCTCCAGGCCCAAGCCGGTGTAAGCCTCGAACTCTGCCTTGGGGACCGGCTCGAATAATCTGAACCGGTTCATGAAGTACTCCAGCGGTAATTCGTCCTCGGTCACCTGCCACTGGTTGTCCAGGTAGGATCGGGCGGGATCCAGATAGCCTTTCGGGTGCTTCACCTTGGCGCTGCGCACTATCTGGCCGCTGACGAGATCCGTCATCTTGCCGTGGGCGCCGCAACCTATCCCGAGATAGTCGCCGAAACGCCAGTAGTTGAGGTTGTGGCGGCACTGATAGCCCGCTTTGGCATAGGCCGAGATCTCGTACTGCTGATAGCCCCGGGCGGTGAGCATGGCGTGGCCCTGCTCATAGATGTCCCACAGGGTGTCATCCTCCGGCAGCCGTGGCGGCTTGGAGGCAAAGGCCGTATTCGGCTCTATGGTGAGCTGATACCAGGAGAGATGCGGCGGCGCGCAGTCGATGGCCTGCTGCAGATCATAGAGGGCGTCGTCCAGGCTCTGATCCGGCAGGCCGTGCATCAGGTCCAGGTTGAAGGTGGGCAGCGCGATGGCGTGGGCCAGCGCTGCGGCCTTGCGCGCCTCTTCGGGGCCGTGGATGCGACCGAGCCTGGCCAATTTTTCTTGCTGGAAGCTCTGCACCCCGATGGAGATGCGGTTGATGCCCGCCCGCTGGAAGCCGGCGAACTTGTCCGCCTCCACAGTGCCCGGGTTGGCCTCCATGGTGATTTCGCAATCCGGGGTCAGGGCGATGCGGGCGCGCACCCCGTCCAGCAGGGTTTGCATGGCCTCCACACTCAATAAACTGGGTGTCCCCCCACCGATAAAGATGGAGGAGAGAGGACGCCCCTGGGCCCACTTCAGATCCTGATCCAGATCCTCCAGCAGGGCGGCCACATATTCGAGGTGAGGCAGATCCCCTTTCTGGGCGTGGGAGTTGAAGTCGCAGTAGGGGCACTTCTGGACGCACCAGGGCACATGGATATAGAGGGAGAGGGGCGGCAGTTGCAGCATGGGGCTTCCAATAATCAAACATAAAAACGGGGGCTGACGGGCCCCCATTGTAGATGAAATGCGTGGCGGCGTATCAGTGGGTGGCTGCCAGGGCCGCTTTCAACTTGGCCAGCGCCTGACCGCGATGGCTGAGCTGGTTTTTCAGCTCGCTCGGCATCTGGGCCGAGGTGCAGTCATGGTCGGGGACGAAGAACACGGGATCATAGCCAAAGCCGTGCTGACCACGGGGTTCGTCGATGATCATCCCCTCCCAGCTCGCCTGGCAGATGATGGGGGTGGGATCGTCAGCGTGACGCATGTAGACCAGCACGCACCAGAAGCGGGCGCTCTTGAGGTAATCGGGGGCGCCTTTGAGCTCGGCCAGCAGCTTGTCGATATTGTCCTTGTCGCTGGCATGCTCGCCGGCGAAGCGGGCTGAGTAGACGCCGGGGCGGCCGTGCAGCAGATCCACCTCCAGGCCCGAGTCGTCTGCGACGGCGGGAAGGCCTGTGATGCGGGCTGCGTGGCGAGCCTTGATGATGGCGTTCTCGACGAAGGTGGTGCCTGTCTCTTCGGCATCCGGCACAGCAAACTCGCTCTGTGGGATCACCTGGATCTTCATATCGGCCAGCATGGTGGCCAATTCCTTCACCTTTTTCTGGTTACCTGTTGCCAGGACAAGCTTGTTCATCGAGCACCTCCGCAAAAATAATCTGCGCATTCTATGCGGGGCACGCTGTGAGTAAAAGCGCCAATTGCCCTCAATACTGCCCTGGCTGGTCACGACTGTGACCTTGGTTGAGGTGCGAATAACATGCATGTTTCCGTATAGGAATAACCAAAGTGATTAAATACCATTTCAATTCATTACTGTGAGTCAGTAGACTCGCGCCCCAATCGATTTTCCCTTACGGCTTGAGGTGACTGATGCCATTGATTCTTCTGCTTGTCCTATTGGTGCTGTTCAGTCCACTGGCCATCGATATCTACCTGCCCGCCATCCCGCAGATGGCCGAGCAGCTGGGTGCCGAAGTGACGTTGATGCAGGGCACCATCACCTGGTTCCTGTTCAGCATGGGACTGGGTCAGCTGCTGGTCGGGCCGCTCGCCGACCGTTATGGCCGCAAGCCCATCGCCCTGGGCGGCGTGCTGCTCTATGGCTTGAGTGCGCTGGCGGCCGGTTTTGCCGCCAGCCTGGGTGAGCTGATGCTGGCGCGGGTGCTGCAAGGCTTCGGAGCCTGTGCCACCTCGGTCGCTGCCTTCTCAGTGGTGCGTGACAGTTATGGCCCCAAGAAGAGCGGTCAGATGATCTCCTATCTGAACGGTGCCATCTGCTTCATTCCTGCGCTGGCGCCGCTGCTCGGCGGTTGGCTCACCGCCAAGGCGGGCTGGTCTGCCAACTTCTGGTTTATGGCCGGTTATGCGGCCATCGTCGGCTGCTGGCTGTTGTGGCGCATGCCGGAGACCCGTCCGGACGAGACCAGCAGCAGCGGTCCGCTCATCAGCTGGTCCCGCTACAGCCCTGTGCTGCGCTCCCCGAGTTTTCTGTTCAACGCCAGCCTCTGCATGCTGGCGATGGCGGTGATCCTGGCCTATGTCACGGCGGCGCCGGTGCAGCTGATGGTGAAGTTGGGGTTGGACATGAGCGGCTTCAGCTACTGGTTCACCGCCAACGCGGCGCTGAACATACTGGCCTGCTTCCTGGCGCCACGCGTCATCGCCAGAGTGGGGCCGAGACGCACGCTGCGCATCGGCCTGCTGGTGATCACCTTGTCGGCCATCGCACTGACTCTGGTGCAGCATGTCGAGCATCCGCTGGCCATGATGGGGCCCGTGTTCTTCTCCAGCATCGGCTTTGCCATGGTGCTGGGGGCGGCCGCCGGCATGGCGCTGGCACCCTTCGGTCACTGCGCCGGTACGGCGGCGGCCCTGCTCGGCCTGTTCCAGATGAGCGGCTCAGGCGCCCTGGTGGGGATCACCGGTTGGTTGATGCCGGATCCGCTGAACCAGCTGGCGCTGCATATGTGGCTGTTGTTACCGCCCCTGTTGCTGCTGTTGACCCGTCCGGGCCGGCGCTTGTGTTTACAATAAATCTTGTGCTCTGATGGGCACACTCAGGGGGCCATGGGCCCCCTTCTCTTTTTGCAGGCGGCACCTCGCCTGACGCTTATGACAGACCCGTGGAGAAAACCGGATGATCCAGACTCTCAACGCTGCCCTGGTGGGTTATGGCTTCGCAGGCCAGACCTTTCACGCCCCCTTCCTGACCACTACCCCGGGGCTCTCCCTCGGCTGGGTGGTGAGCCGGGATGCCGCCAAGGTTGAGGCGGATTTGCCCGGTTGCCGGGTCGGTTCGCTGGCAGAGGTGCTGGCCGATCCTTCGGTGGATCTGGTGGTGATCGCCACGCCGAATGATACCCATGCCCCCATAGCTCGCCAGGCGCTGCTGGCCGGCAAGCACGTGGTGATCGACAAGCCGTTTGCACTGGATCTGGCCGAGGCAAAGGCACTGGTGGAGCTGGCCGGGAAGCAGCGGCGGCTGCTCAGCATCTTCCACAATCGGCGCTGGGACGGGGACTTCCTCACGGTGCGCCGTCTGCTGGCAGAAGGTGCTCTGGGGCAGGTCGCTCAGTTTGAATCCCATTTCGACCGCTATCGCCCACAAGTGCGCCAGCGTTGGCGCGAAGCGGGCGGCCCCGGCTCCGGACTCTGGTTCGATCTCGGCCCCCACATCCTGGATCAGGCGCTGAAACTGTTTGGCCAACCGGACTGGCTACAGGCGGATTTGGCGCAGCAGCGCCCAGGTGCCCTGACGGATGACTATTTCCACGTGGTGCTGGGCTATGGTGAACGGTATGGCGAGATGCGAGTGGTACTGCACGGCAGTTGTCTGGTCTCGGCCACCATGCCCCGTTTCGTCATCCACGGCAGTGAAGGGTCGTTTATCAAGTTCGGCATGGATGTGCAGGAAGATCAGCTCAAGCTCGGCAAGCGGCCACCGGCAGTAGACTGGGGTGTTGATAGCGAACCTGGTCAGCTCAGTCGCATTCGGGATGGTCAGTTCCAGCAGCAGACAGTGGTCGGTGAGGCGGGAAATTACGGCGCTTACTACAGTGGCGTCTGCGCCGCGATCAAGGGGGAAGGGGAGAATCCGGTTCCGGCCAGTGAGGCATTGGCAGTGATGGCGCTGCTGGATCTGGCCCGAGACAGCCACCAGCAAGGAAAACAGTTGGCTTGTCAGAATTTGTCTGACTGAGAGGGGCATCTCGTCTCTCACCCGAATGACGAGAATCGCTGTTTATCGCCAGTAATCACGCCGGTTGCGGTTGTTTATTATACGGTTTGGGTTAATGGTGGGTGTTGTGTACCAATGCTTGTCGTTGTAGCAGTTCTTTTCATCCAGCCAACGAGAAAATATCATTGTGATACTCGTTTCCATTGGGGGCGTATGGGGATATATTTTGCGCGCCTCTTGGCTCCCGGTCTATGGGTTTCTAACCGGGTGAACGGACGCACTGTGATGGTTGAACGAACCATCTCTCCATATTTTTTGAGGGTATGCACATGAACAAAGTACTGGTAGCCGGTATCCTGGGCCTGATGTTGACCGCTTGTGGTCAGAAAGAAGAAGCCGCCGCTCCGGCAGCGACTCCGGCCGCCGACGTTGCTGCAACTGTTGAGCAAGCCGCTAGCGAAGCCACCTCTACTGTAGAGAAGGTTGCTTCCGAAGCAACTGCAACCGTCGAGAAAGCTGTCTCCAAGGCTGAAGCCGCAGTGAGCGATGCCAAGGCTAACTAAGCCTGCACCTCTTCTGAAGACGGGTCCGGAGCCAAGCTCCGGACCCGTTTTTTTATGTCTGACGGGCAACTCGCCTGCTGTTGGCGAGCCACTTCTTGCCTAGATCGCCGGGTTGATCCGTGCGGTGAGCACATGATCCTCCCAGCGGCCGTTGATCATCAGATAGTCCCGGGCCAGGCCCTCTCGCTCGAAGCCGAGGCGCTCTAGCAGGGCACCGCTGCGCAGATTGGTTGGCATATAACTGGCCATGACCCGGTGCAGGCCGTGCTCCCGAAACAGGTACTCAATCCCGGCCTCGATCACCTCCTGCATCAGGCCCTGGCCTTCATGGGCCTGATCGATGGCATAACCAAGATGGCAGGCCTTGAACATGCCCATCAGTATGTGGGTGAAGTTGCAGGTGGCGATCACCTGCTCGCCCAGGGGGTCGAGCGCCACCAGATGAACGGCGCTGCCGTTGAAGAACTGACCATAGCTGTCGCGCAGGCGGCCATGCCAGTGGCTCAGGGTATAGAAACCCTCGTCCCGGCTGGGTTCCCAGGGGGTGAGGTGAGCGCGATTGCGCAGATAGAAATCCAGCATCAGGTCGGCCCGCTCGGGCGGCAATACAGTGAGCCGGGTACGGGCCGTGCGGAGGTGCGGTAGTGCCATCAAGGTTCCCTCTGTGGATTCATAAGCAGGGTGCCGACCGCCGGGCTGCCTCGGCCATCAGTGATCGCGTTGCCTTAGCCACTCATCGCGCAGCAGGCCGTAGTGGACGTGGTCCACCACACGATCCACCAGTCGTTCGGCCCGTCGGCTGATCCCCTCCGGCTGCATGCCGAGTCGCTCGCACACCGCCCGGCTGGGCTCGTTTTCCACCGCCGTGCTGATCTCAACCTTCTCCATCCCCATCTCTTCGAAGGCGTGATGGATCAGGGCCTGACAGGCGCGGGTGATGATGCCGTTGCCCTGCCAGCGTTCCGCCAGCCAGTAGCCGATGGTGACCTTGGCCAGCGCCTGATCGATCTGGTTGTAGCCGATGACACCGACGACCTCGCCCTGATACTCGATGACGGTGGTCAATCCCTCGCCGCGGGCAAACTTCTCGATGGCGTGGCGGATGAAGGTGGCGCTGTCGGCCGGCTGCTGTATGTAGGGAGGCCAGGGCAGCCATTGGGTCAGGTAGTCGCGGTTCTCCCGGCACAGGCCAAAGAGTTCGCTTGCCATGTCGGGCTGCAAGAACAGCAGCGCCAACTCATCGTCCAGTTGCCATGAAAACATCCTTACCTCTCTGCCGTGTCTTGGCCCTGTGTGGGCCGCCAAACAGCCAATGTAGCCAATCAACCCCTTGTGCGCCAAGGGCTTTTACACTCTCACCTGCGTTCGCTATCCCCATATGGAGGGGCCTGTGTTGGGGTCCGTGTGGGCCTGGTTATTCTCAGGCCTTTTCAAGCGTCATTCACTGCTTTTTGTTCTGTTTGCACTACCTAACATATGAAACCGCAGATCCTGCTACCGGTTCGTGCTGCGCTGTCATATATGACAGGCAGCTGTTTTGATCGTGCTAACTAGTGTAGGAGCGTTGGGTAAGAGACCCGGCGTGCAATCTTCATCGACCTAAGGAAAGACGAGATGAACAAAGTTTATTTGGCCGTGGTATTGGCCTGCTGGGGAAGCGCAGCCTTGGCTGCAGAACAGGTTGACGTACATCAGGTGGCGGGCATTCAGGGAGCACCAAGCGGCGCCGCAGGTGTGAGTGCGCTGGTTGGGGATGGAGAGTTTCGTCAAGTGCGGGCGGTCAAGCTGCCCAATGGCCAGCAGCGGGTTCGCTATGAGCAGACCTGGAATGGTATCCCTGTCTGGGGCCAGGTGCTGGTGGCTGAGCTGTCCCTCGGTGGTCAGATAAGCCAGGTCTCCGGCCAGATCCTGCGTCAGATCGATGCCGACCTGGCCAGCCCGACTGCTGCCCTGTCACCGGCCGATGCCGCTGGCAAGGCCCGTGCCGGGGCCAAGGGCAGCAACGAGCGAGTCAAGCTGTTCGTGATGCAGGATGAGGCCGGGCAGGCCCGTCTGGTCTATCTGGTCTCATGGTTGGCGGCAAGCGAGCAGCCGAGCCGTCCCTTCGTGGTGATCGATGCCCAGAACGGTACCGAGCTCAAGCGCTGGGAGGGGATCAACCACAAGGACTCCACAGGCCCGGGTGGCAACGTCAAGACCGGCAAATACTTCTACGGCTCCGACTTCGGCCCCCTGCTGGTGGATGACACCTGCCGCATGACCAGCCCGAACGTGGATACGGTCAACATGAATCACGCCACCACGGGTGGTGCCGTGCACCAGTTCACCTGCCCGGAGAACACGGTCAAGGAGATCAACGGTGCCTACTCGCCGCTCAACGATGCCCACTACTTTGGCAATGTGGTGTTCGACATGTACCGCAACTGGTACAACACGGCGCCGCTCAGCTTCAAGCTGAAGATGCGGGTGCACTACAGCCGCAACTACGAGAATGCCTTCTGGGACGGCAGCCAGATGACGTTTGGCGACGGTGCCACCACCTTCTACCCGTTGGTGAGCCTGGACGTGGCCGCCCACGAGGTGAGTCACGGTTTTACCGAACAGAACTCGGGCCTGGTCTACTCGGACCAATCGGGCGGCATCAACGAGGCCTTCTCCGACATGGCGGGGGAAGCGGCCGAGTACTACATGAAGGGCAGTAACGACTGGATGGTCGGGGCCCAGATCTTCAAGGGCAATGGCTCGCTGCGCTACTTCGAGGATCCGACCCGTGACGGCAGCTCAATCGGTCATGCCAGCGACTACTACGATGGCATTGATGTGCACCATAGCTCGGGTGTCTACAACCGTGCCTTCTACCTGCTGGCCAATACCAGTGGCTGGAACACCCGCAAGGCCTTTGAAGTATTCGTGCTGGCCAACCGCCTCTACTGGGGAGCCAATACCACCTACGATCAGGGCGCCTGTGGCGTGACCAGGGCGGCTACCGATCTGGGCTACAGCCTGCCTGACGTGGCGGCGGCCTTTACTACGGTCGGTGTCAATGCCTCCTGCGGCACCACACCGCCACCGAGCAGCAGTGTGCTGCAAAACGGGGTCCCCGTGACCGGGCTCTCCGCTACCAAGGGTGGCAAGGTGAACTTCACTATCGACGTACCGGCCGGCAAGAGCCAGCTGGTGGTTGCCAGCAGTGGCGGCACCGGTGATGCGGATCTCTATGTGAAGTTCGGGGCGCTGCCGACCGGCACCAGCTATGATTGCCGCCCATACAAGAATGGCAACACCGAGACCTGCACTCTGAATTCGCCCAAGGCGGGTACCTGGTATGTGCAGCTGAGCGGTTTCAGCGCCTTTTCCGGGGTGACCCTCAAGGCAACCTACTGATCCCTGGTTGATGTGATCTAGCGTTTGGCGCCGGACTTGTCCGGCGCTTTTTTATGCGGATTTACCCGACCAGCGTCGGGCCAGGGTGCGGGCGGCTTCCAGCACCCGCTCCTTGGCGGGGTTGGGTCGTTTGCCGCTGCGCCAGGCCATCATGACATCCCAGTGATCCTGCGGCAGATCCACCACATCCAGCTGGATCAGGCGGCCAACCTCCAGGTCCCGGCTGATGGCGAGTGCCGGCATCAGGGTGATGAAGCCGTGCTCCAGCGCCAACTCCCGCGCCGCACTGGCGGGCTGGATCGCATGCAGCGGGCTCGCCACCTGGCGTAGCAGTCGCAGTTGCAGGATCAATTCGTCGCAGCCTGTGCCCCACTGCTGGGGAGCCAGCCGCTCGTTGGCTATGTCTTGCAGGGTCAGGCCCCGCTGCCCCGCCAGCGGGTGGGTGGCGCAGGCTACCGCTATGATGGGGGAGCGGCAGAGCAACTCGAGCTGGATGCCGGCGATGGCCGGACACTTGAGGATGAAGCCGACGTCTGTTTCACCGGTCAGCAGCTCTTGCATGATGATGCCGGAGTGATCCGTATTGCAGCGGATCTCGAATGCTTCATCCACCAGCGCCAGCAGCAGGGGGCCAAACACCACAGTGGTCAGGGAAGGGAGGCAGGAGAGCTTGATGCGGGGCAGGGCTGGCGCACCTTGCATCGCCAGGCGTCCCCCTTCCAGTGCAGTGAGCGCGGCGGCTGCCGCAGGCAGAAACTGTTCGCAGGCCGGGGTCGGGGTAGCGCCGCGTCTGTGGCGGCGAAACAGGGGTTGTCCCAGCGCCTGTTCCAGCACGGCGATTCGCTGACTGACCATGGGTTGGGACCAGCCGCGAATGGCCGCCGCCTTGCTGAAGCTGCCGCGATTGACCACATCCAGTAGTAATTGCAAGTCATCCAGAGTCATAGCCATAACGTAATCCAATATGAAATATAGCCAGTTGTCGGCTACCACTATATCTGGCGCCCTTCCAGAATAGCAGTCTCAATCGTCGTGCATTGGCATATTGCCATGTCGAGTCAGGGGGTTACAGTCACCCTTGACCTGATTTGGCGACGGCGTCATCCGGGCGATGAGACGAGCGAGTTGGATGTCATTAGCAAAGCAGGGGTCAGGCAATCATGGTGGAGCGGGCGAGGCGGTTGGGGCGGTGGTTTTTGGCGTTGGATTCCCTCTTGGTGATCCTGGGGTTTTTCGTGGTGATGCCCATGATCAGTCTGCGCTTCGTGGATCAGCTTGGCTGGGCGGCCGGGGTGGTTGGTCTGGCGCTGGGGCTGCGTCAGCTGACCCAGCAGGGGTTGGGGGTGTTTGGGGGATCGCTGGCAGACAAGTTTGGTGCCCGGCCACTCATAGTGGGGGGCATGCTGTTGCGGGCCGCGGGTTTTGCCAGTCTGGCCTATGCCCAGAGCGGGCTTGACCTGATCCTCTCCTGCATCATCTCGGGGCTGGGCGGCTGTCTGTTCGATCCCCCCCGGGCCGCCCTGGTGATCAAGTTCACTCGTCCGCGTCAACGGGGTCGCTACATCTCCTTGCTGATGATGCTGGAGAGCGCCGGCGCCGTGGTGGGGGCGCTGCTTGGCAGCTGGTTGCTCAACTTCGACTTCGAGTACGTCTGCCTGCTAGGGGCTGGCCTGTTTGTCTGTGCGGCCCTGTGCAACCTGCTGATCCTGCCGCCCTACAAGCTCTCGCTGCGGCCGACGCCGATCCGGGCCGGTCTCGGCCAGGTGTTGGCGGACAAGGCCTTCTGCCGGCTGGTGCTGATCCTGAGTGGCTACTACGCACTCTGGGTGCAGGTCATGCTGATCTTCCCCATTCTGGTGAAACAGATGGCGGGCAGCACCACTGCGGTGGGCTGGATGTATACCCTGGAAACTGCCATCTCGCTGGCGCTGCTGTACCCTCTTGCCCGCTATGGCGAGAAGCACCTCAAGCTGGAGAGCCGGCTGATGGCGGGCGTGTTGCTGATGACGGCCGGCATAGGGCTGGTGGCGTTTGCGACCACGCTGCCTGCGGTCTTCATGCTGCTGGCCTGCTTCTACCTGGGGATCGTCATCGCCGAGCCGGCGCGGGAGACCCTCATGACCAAATTGGCGCAGCCGGGGGCTCGTGGCAGTTACATGGGCTTCAGCCGGTTGGGGCTGGCGCTCGGTGGCATGACGGGATACGTGGGGGGCGGAGCCTTGCATGACTACGCCAATGCTCAGGGGCAGCCTTGGTTACCCTGGCTGGTGCTGGGGACGGTCGGCGTGACGACCTTGCTGCTGCTGGTGAACTGCTTTCACCGCGAGCCGAGTCTGGCGCGGATTAATATCTGACGGGCAATCAAAAACCGGCCGCAGGGCGGCCGGTAACAATACAGTAGGCAATTCAGGAACGGCTTAGAAGTTGTACTGCAGGGCCACGGCGACCACGTCGTCGGTGTTCTTGCCCAGAGTATTCATGCTGGTAGATCCCGCTTCGTCCAACAGGTTGATTTTGTAATCAACATAGGCGTTGAAGTTGTCGGTGAAGTTGTACCAGGCACCGATGGAAACATATTCGGTAGCGGTCTCGTCGATGCCGCGGGCGTTGTCTTTCACGTCGGTACGCAGGTAGGCCAGAGACGGCTTGAACTTGCCGATGGTGTACTGGGCTACGGCTTCGTAGCCATCCATCTTCTCGGCATAGCCGTTGTTGACGAACAGGTGGTCTTCACCGTGGGAGTAGGTCGCAGCCAGGTAGAGGTCGCCGACTGCGTACTTGGCACCCACGCCATACAGCTTGGCATCGCGATCGCCACCGAAAGCGGCATTGGCTACTTGCTCGTCGGTCTTGCCAGCCTGGTTGTAGGCAGTACCCAGGCTCAGGCCCATGTCGAAGTCATAGTTGGCAGACACGGCGAAACCTTCGGAAGAACCCTTCGGATTCCAGGTGCTGTTCGGGCCAACGCGGTTGGAGCGATCAGCGTTCTGCGGATCGTTGTTACCGGTGAACTGGGCACCCAGGGTCAGGTCCTGATAGGTATAGATGTACTGGGCCAGGCCGTTGGTGCGGCCGGTGCCGAACACTTCTGTGTCTTTACCCAGGCCGTCACCGCCCCACTCAGCCAGCACGTCGGTGTAGTTGTTCACGGCTTTGGTGAACAGACCATCCTGACGGCCATAGCTGAAGGCACCGAAACGATCGTGCTTGATGCCGGCGTAGGCATAACGCAGTTCGTCGTTGTCAGAACCGGAGACCGGCAGGTTGTATTCAGCGAAGCCGAATGCTTTGAGTTCGCTATCTATCTTGGTTTCGCCGGCAACGTGCAGACGGAAGTAGCTCTGATCACCTTCGGAGCCGTTGTCATCGGTACCGTAGTACATGCCTTGAGCACGGCCACCAATCTCGAGTTTGGTGTCGTTCTGGTCATAGACGGTAGCGGCTTGCGCACCACCGGCCAGCAGCACGCTGGAGATGGCCATAGTCAATGCTGTCTTTTTCATTGTTCGTTCCTCTGGTGTAAACACTGTCGGGCCTGTGCTGGCCCTGTTGATCGGTTTCTGTTCCGATGCCCAGAGTAGATCTGCGAACCTTGATAGAAACTGAAGTGCATAAGGATTAATTAATGATTAGACGCAAAAGCCAGGCATAAAAAACGGCCCAAAGCGGGCCGTTTGAGGGTTTTTAGCATGAAATGCTGATCAGAGTATCATGCCGCCAAAGAAGAAGCCCAATGCCACGGCGAAAGCGATGGTCGCAGTGCCGGGGATGAAGAAGGGGTGGTTGAACACGGCCTTGCCGATACGGGTCGAGCCGGTGTCGTCCATCTCGACCGCGGCCAGCAGGGTCGGGTAGGTCGGCAGTACGAACAGGGCGCTCACGGCGGCGAAAGAGGCGATGGCGGTCAGCGGGCTGACACCCAGTGCCAGCGCAGCCGGCATCAGGGCCTTGGTGGTGGCGCCTTGTGAGTAGAGCAGCATGGCGGCGAAGAACAGCACAACGGCCAGCAGCCAGGAGTACTGGTTCAGCAGGTCACCGGCGATCAGCTGTATGGTGTCCATGTTGCTTTTCACGAAGACGTTGCCCAGCCAGGCCACACCCAGTACGCAGATACAGGCGGACATACCGGATTTGAAGGTCGGCATGTTGGTCACTTGAGTGGCATCCAGTTTGCAGACCAGGGTCATGATGGTGGCAGCGGCCAGCATGATGCCCATGATGGCTCCGTCACGGGGGATCGGCGGGTTGGTGATCAGGCCCACTTTACCTGAGATGGCGGTGGCATAGGCCATGACCGCTACGATGGCGGAGATGAAGATCCAGACAGAAACCTTGGCGTAAGGCTTCAGCTCCAGCTTGGTGGTGCCGCGCAGCTTGATCAGTCCCTTGGCTTTACGCTCCAGATAGACTTCATCCTGCTCCAGCGGTTTGCCCATCATGTTGGCAATGAAGGCGCCCAGGATACAGGCAATGAAGGTGGAGGGAATGCAGATGGCCAGCAGGGTCAGGTAGTCAATACCGAACGGCTCCAGCATGCCGGAGAAAGCAACCACGGCCGCGGAGATTGGGGAGGCGGTGATGGCGATCTGGGAGGCAACAACCGCGATGGAGAGTGGACGGGAAGGACGAATGCCCTGCTCCTTGGCCACTTCGGCGATCACCGGCAGGGTGGAGAAGGCGGTGTGACCGGTACCGGCCAGCATGGTCATCAGATAGGTCACGATCGGGGCGGCGAAGGTGATGTACTTGGGATTTTTGCGCAAGGCTTTTTCTGCCAGCGATACCAGGTAGTCCATGCCTCCCGCCAGTTGCATACAGGCAATGGCACAGATGACGGACGCGATGATCATGATCACGTCCCAAGGGATGAAGGTGACCAGTTGGTCGCCCGGAATTGCTACCCCCAGGCCCCAGGTCAGTACCAGCACACCCAGACCACCGGCAAAGCCGATACCGATACTGCCTATCCGGGCACCCAGATAGATAGCGGCGAGCACCACAAGTAACTCGATAACAATCATAGTGAACACTCCATTTTCCAGTTTTTTTAGGTTTTATTTGGCAGAAAAGCCAATTCCCGATGGGGCTGGGCAAGACCTATCGGGAACTGACTTTATGGGCCGGGATAAACCCGGCCCATTTGCTCGCTTATACGTTGGCTTCGCGGGTGTAGCGCTTGGCTTTGTATTGCGGGTTCATCAGGTTCTCGATGGAGAGAATTTCATCCAGCTGCTCTGCGGTCAGCAGGCCGCGTTCCAGCACGACCTCACGGACGTTCTTGCCGGTCTGGGCACAGATCTTGCCGACGATATCCCCTTCGTGGTGGCCGATGAAGGGGTTCAGGTAGGTCACGATGCCGATGGAATTCAGCACATGGTTCATGCAGATTTCCGGGTTGGCAGTGATGCCTTCGACGCACTTCTCGCGCAGGGAGATACAGGCTTTTTCCATCAGGCTAAGGGATTCGAACATGGCCTGGCCAATCACCGGCTCCATGACGTTTAGCTGCAGCTGACCCGCTTCGGCGGCGAAGGTGATGGTGACGTCGTTACCGAATACCTTGAAGCAGCTCTGGTTGACCACTTCCGGGATAACCGGGTTGACCTTGGCCGGCATGATGGAGGAGCCCGCCTGCATTTCCGGCAGGTTGATCTCTTTGAGTGCGGTGCGCGGGCCGGAGGAGAGCAGACGCAGATCGTTACAGATCTTGGACATTTTCATGGCCAGACGCTTGATGGCGCCGTGCAGCATCACGTAGGCGCCGCAGTCTGAAGTGGCCTCAATCAAATCCTCTGCCGGCACATAGGCACGACCTGTGATCTCGGCCAGTCGCTTGATGGCCAAGGCTGAGTACTCGGGCGGGGTGTTCAGGCCGGTACCGATCGCGGTCGCGCCCAGGTTCACTTCCAGCAGCAGCTCCTGGCAACGCTTGATGGACTTGATCTCTTCACGCAGGGTGACGGCGAAGGCGTGGAATTCTTGGCCCAGGGTCATGGGAACTGCGTCCTGCAGCTGGGTACGACCCATCTTCAGAATGCTCTTGAACTCCTTGGCCTTGTCATAGAAGGCGGCGATCAGCGCTTCCAGCGCGTGCAGCGTGGTGTCTGTGCTGTTTACCACGGCAACGCGGAAACCGGTGGGGTAGGCGTCGTTGGTGGACTGGCACTTGTTGACGTGGTCGTTCGGGTTGATGACATCGTAGCGGCCTTTCGCCAGACCCATGATCTCGAGGGCGATGTTGGCCAGTACTTCGTTGGTGTTCATGTTGACGGAGGTGCCGGCACCACCTTGATACACGTCGACCGGGAACTGGTCGAAGCATTTGCCGGTGTTCAGCATCAGGTCGCAGGCTTCTACGATCTTGTCAGCAATTTCAGGACGAATGGTACCCAGTTCGCCGTTCGCCATGGCGGCGGCCTTCTTGGTCAGTACCATGCCGCGGACGAATTCCGGAACGTCAGAAATCTTCTGAGAGCTGATCTTGAAGTTCTCGACAGCGCGCAGGGTGTGCACACCGTAGTAGAAATGATTGGAAACTTCTTTGGTGCCCAGCAGGTCTTCTTCAATGCGGACGTTCTTGATGTCGCTCATTGTAATGCCTCAGAAATCAGATTAATGGAAACGATCCTCACCGAGTGGTCGCGAGTTCCTTACGCACGGCTCATCCTGAAGCACCACACATCGAGTGGGGCAGGTGGAGGCTTTTTTGCCCCCTATAATTACTGGTGTCTACATTACCTCAATTGAGGTATCTAATATTAGACTTGGATCACTAAATTTGAGACAGCCTCAAATAAATTGTGGTCATTAAACTGAGATTGCAATCGAACGATTTACTTTGACAGAACAAGGTGTTCAATCACAGTCCACTTGGCCGTTTTTTCTGAAGAACCGGCGCGCTGTCACCCTTCAGACTTGAAAAACGAGGGGATACCCCCATTTTAATTCTCAAGGAGCTATATCATGGTGAGTTGGCAGCAACATTATTTCGTTGGCTGCAACAGACCTGAGATTCATTCAAGTTCACCCGCACTGAGGTTGTTATGGGCAAGTTATTTCTGTTGTTGATTGGTCTGGTGCTGCTCGAGCTAACCGTGATGATCGAAGTGGGCTCCGTGATGGGCGCCTTGCCAACCGTCGGCTTATTGGTACTGGCCGCCGTGATCGGGTCATCGCTGGTGCGCAGTGAAGGCATCAAGACCCTGCTCAATGCGCAGCAAAAGATGCAGCAGGGCGAGATGCCGGGTCGAGAGGTGATGGGGGGCATGATGCTGGCGCTGGCTGGCTTGCTGCTGATCATCCCGGGTTTTGTGACCGATTTCTTCGGTATCCTGCTGTTGCTGCCCTGGCTGCGTAACAGGCTGGCCGACAAGCTGGTGGGCAGCGGCCAGTTCAGGATGCAGATGGGCGGTTTTCAGGCACAGCGGCCTCCATTCGAGGCGCGTCCTGGCGAGGACGAGGAACCGCCGGGCGGTGCTAATCGTGGTGGGACCACCATCGAGGGCGAATTTGAACGTAAAGAATAAACCGCAGTATGGGTGCTGTGCCTGTCAGGGTTTGCCCTGATGGCACAGTCGCTCGAAGCGGTGGTGGGCATACCACCAGGCCAGTGTGCCCGCCGCCAGATTGGCCAGCAGTATCCCCAGATAGATCCCCTGTTCCCCACCCAGTTCAGCCCCCAGCCAAGCCCCTGGCACCAAGAAGACAAACAGTCGCAACCCGTTGAACAGAAAAGAGACACTCGAGGCCCTGACACCATTGAGCGCCGAGGCCAGCAGCATCACCATGCCCTGGAAGCCGTAACCTATGGGCACCAGGTGCAGATAAAGGATGATGAGGCGCACCACCTGTGGATGATCGCTGAACAGGTTGGCGATGAGCGGTGCCAGCAGCCAGGTCAATCCATAGACGCCGAGCTGGAACAGCAGGGCGAAGCGCATGCAGAACTGGAGCGCCGCCTTGGCGCGGGCCGGGTTGCCCGCTCCGCAGTTTTGAGAAATGAAGGGGGCCAGCACGGAAGAGAGCGCCATCATCACGATAAGCAACAAGGCTTCCACTCTCGATGCGGCGCCATAGGCAGCGACTACCTCGGTGCCTAATCCGGCGAAGATGGTCATCAGCACGGCAGTGGCCAGCGGGTTGAGCATGTTGGTAAACGAGGCCGGTACTGCCACGTGCAGCAAGGCGCGCCAGTGAGCCAGCAGCCGTGGCCGGGGCGACAGGCGCCACAACAGCAAGCCTTCCCGATGGCGCAATATATAGAGGCTGACCAGCATGGCCATCAGCCAGGAGATCGAGGTGGCAATGGCCGCCCCGCGGATCCCCCACTCGGGAAAAGGGCCTATGCCGAAGATGAGCAGAGGATCCAGCACACCGTTGACCAGTCCCGCTACCCCCATCACCAGGCTCGGGGTTTTGGTATCCCCAGTGGCCCGGATGGCGGCATTGCCTACCATGGGCAGCACCAGCATGGGCACGGTCAGATACCAGATCAGCATGTAGTCGTAGATGAGCCCGATAAGCGGGTCGCTGGCACCGAGCAGCCGAAACAGGGGTTGTATGGTGAGGGCGCCCAGCACAGAGAGCAGGGTAACCAGTACCACGGCCAAAAACAGGCTGTCGGTGGTGATGCGGGCGGCTTCGTCATGCCTGCCCTGGCCGAGCGCGTGACCGATGACCGCCGAGAGCCCAGCCCCCAGCCCCATTGCCAACGAGGTCACCACGAAGGTAACCGGAAAGGTGAAGCTGATGGCCGCGAGTGCTTGGGTGCCCAGCATGCCGATGAAGAAGGTGTCGACCAGGTTGAAAGCCAGTATGGCGACTATGCCGAGGATCATGGGGCCCGTCATGCGCAACAATACGGACGTCATGGGGGCGGTCAGCATGGGATTGGGTCGGGTCACGGGCTCGTCTCTTGCATCTGGCGAATTACGTTCTGACTGTGGGCAGCGCAAATCCGGTTTCCTGACCGGGACACGGGCGATCCATCGAAGATATTCATAGTACGTGAAAATATTTTTTTTGTATTTGCCCTTGAAGGGTTAACAAAAACGCCCCACATCAGAGACATATCTAATTTGGCCAGGAATGGCCATTCCTCAAAGCAACACAGAGACTCATTTTGGGAGAGTTATCGATGAAAATTCGTCCACTGCACGATCGCGTCATCATCAAGCGCATCGAAGCTGAAGCCAAATCCGCTGGCGGCATTGTCTTGACTGGTACTGCGGCCCAGAAGTCCACCCGTGGTGAAATACTTGCCGTGGGGACTGGCCGAATTCTGGACAATGGCGATGTCAAAGCCCTTGCCGTCAAGGTGGGTGACAAGGTGATCTTCAACGAAGGCTACGGTGTGAAGACCGAGAAGCTGGATGGGCAGGATGTACTGATCCTGTCCGAGACCGACATCCTGGCGATTGTCGAAGCGTAATTCACCCTTTTCCCCGAATTGATTTAAGGACTGAAGAAAATGGCAGCTAAAGAAGTCAAGTTTGGCAACGAAGCCCGCATCAAGATGCTCGAAGGCGTAAACATCCTGGCCGATGCCGTCAAGGTTACCTTGGGCCCGAAAGGCCGCAACGTGGTACTGGACAAGTCCTTCGGTGCTCCGACCATCACCAAGGATGGCGTCTCCGTTGCTCGCGAAATCGAGCTGGAAGACAAATTCATGAACATGGGCGCCCAGATGGTCAAGGAAGTTGCTTCCAAGGCCAATGACGCCGCCGGTGACGGTACCACCACGGCGACCGTACTGGCTCAGGCCATCGTCAACGAAGGCCTGAAGGCCGTTGCCGCTGGCATGAATCCGATGGATCTGAAGCGTGGTATCGACAAGGCAGTTATTGCTGCCGTTGCTGAGCTGCAAGTCTTGTCCCAGCCGTGTGCCTGCAACAATGCTATCGCTCAGGTGGGTACCATCTCCGCCAACTCCGATGAAAAAGTGGGTAAGCTGATTGCCGAAGCCATGGACAAAGTCGGTCGTGATGGCGTCATCACAGTTGAAGATGGTCAGGGCCTGGATGACGAGCTGGCTGTAGTCGAAGGTATGCAGTTCGATCGCGGCTACCTCTCTCCGTACTTCGTCAACAAGCCGGAAACCGGTTCTGTCGAGCTGGATGATCCTTTCATCCTGCTGGTTGACAAGAAAGTGTCCAACATTCGCGAGATGCTGCCGGTGCTGGAAGGCGTTGCCAAAGCAGGCAAGCCGCTGCTGATCGTTGCCGAAGACGTGGAAGGCGAAGCGCTGGCGACCCTGGTGGTCAACACCATGCGCGGCATAGTGAAAGTGGCTGCCGTCAAGGCACCTGGTTTCGGTGACCGTCGCAAGGCCATGCTGCAGGATATCGCCATGCTGACCGGTGGTACCGTGATCTCCGAAGAAGTGGGCATGGAGCTGGAAAAAGCGACCCTGGAAGACCTGGGCCGTGCCAAGCGCATCGTCATCACCAAAGAAAACACGACCATTATCGATGGTGTGGGTGATGCAGCCCTGATCGAGAGCCGTGTGGCCCAGATCCGTCAGCAGATCGAAGATACCTCTTCCGATTATGACCGTGAGAAGCTGCAAGAGCGTGTAGCCAAACTGGCTGGCGGCGTTGCCGTGATCAAGGTCGGTGCCGCTACCGAAGTCGAGATGAAAGAGAAGAAAGCCCGTGTTGACGATGCCCTGCACGCAACTCGCGCAGCCGTCGAAGAAGGTGTGGTTGCAGGTGGTGGTGTTGCGCTGGTGCGTGTTGCTGCCAAACTCGCCAATCTGCGCGGTGACAACGAAGACCAGAACGTGGGCATCAAGGTTGCCTTGCGTGCCATGGAAGCTCCGCTGCGTCAGATCGTCATCAACGCTGGCGAAGAAGCCTCCGTCATTGCCAACGCGGTGAAGAATGGTGAAGGCAACTTCGGTTACAACGCTTACACCGAACAGTACGGTGACATGCTGGCCATGGGTATCCTGGATCCGACCAAGGTGACCCGTTCTGCGCTGCAGTTCGCCTCTTCCATCGCCGGCCTGATGATCACCACAGAGTGCATGATCACCGAGCTGCCAAAGAAAGATACCCCTGCCATGCCTGACATGGGTGGCATGGGTGGTATGGGCATGATGTAATTCGGCCCTGTTTACCAAACGGCTCGCTTTTGCGAGCCGTTTTTTTTATGGCGACTAAACTGAGTCTATTGTTGGCAACGTTATATGAGGTGAATATGCGTGTACTGGGTTTGATTACATTACTCTTTTCTCTGGCAATGCCAGCCATGGCCCTAGAGGCACCGCAGGGACCCGTGATCTTGAAGGTGACCGGCAATGTGATGCCCGCCGGGGCGAGCGAGGGGGCTATTGGCTTCGATCTGGCCATGCTCAAGGCGCTGCCACAGCATGAGATAGTGACGGGAAACCCCTGGGTCGACAAACCGCACAAGTATGTGGGGCCCAAGCTGGCGGATGTGCTTGCTGCCGTCGGGGCGGATGGCAAGGCCGTAACCCTGACCGCCTTGAACAGTTTTCAGATTAAGATCAACTGGGACAAGGTCAAACAATATGATCCCATCCTGGCTTGGCAGGACGACGGGGTGACCATGCGGGTGCGGAATAAGGGGCCGCTTTGGTTTATTCTACCGCTGGATCAGTATCCTGAGCTGAAACGGTCAGAATTTACCGACATGATGATCTGGCAACTGAGTTCGGTTGATATCCAGCATTGATATAATGGTTTGCGGGAGTGCGGGTGAAAGCAAAGACCAAGGCGTGGCCGTTACTTGCGGTGCTTTATCTATCCATCCTGTTGTTCACGGGAAGCACCCTGTATTGCCTCGCACAGATACAGAATGCAACCCGGGTGATGGAGAAATATACCTATGATGTCTCCTGGGCCCTAATGCAGTTGCAGTTGGAGTTGGGGCGTTTCCTCAACTCCGTCGAGATCTACCATTATGGCGGCATAGATCATGACGCCCTGATGCTGCGTTACGACATCCTCTGGAGTCGTACACCTATCCTGCTCAGTGGCCAGCTGCGCCAGAGCATGAAGGACAAGCAGAAGACACTGCGGTTGGTGCAGCTGATCGAAAGCAATATCCGCGAGATGGAGTCCAACATCACTCACCTGAAATCGGGCACGCCGGACTATCAGCAGATCATGATACGGCTGGCCCCCTTGCAGGAACCCCTCTCTTACTCTCTTGCGTCTGTCATGCAGAAGAACATCAACGTTTATTCGGGCAATGACAAGCGTTTCGGTCAGCTGCGCAATGCCTTGCTGTTCATGGTGTCCGGCCTCGTGCTGTCGGTGATGCTGCTCAGTGGCCTGCTGATCCGCGAGGCTCGCCGGCACTTCCGTATGGCACGTGTTGATCCCCTGACCGGATTGTCCAACCGGCTGGCGTTGCTGGAGAAGATGGAATCGTATGCAGCCAGGGAGACGCCATTTGGCCTGGTGCTGGTGGATATCAACGATTTTCGTGATATCAACAGCAAATTTGGCTACAACACGGGTGACTTCCTACTACGGGAGCTGGCAAAGCGGACCCGCAGCCTGTGTGAAAACGGGGAGTGGGTGGCACGTCTGGGTGGGGATCAATTCGCCATGATCCAGCGCGAGAGCAGCGACCTGCGACAGGTGAGGGAGCTGGTATCCCGCCTGCTCCATGCACTCAAGCAGGACATTATCATCGACAATTACTCATTCCGGCTGGAGGTCGGGATCGGCATTGCCTTCTTCCCGATGGACAGCAAATTGACGCAGGAGTTGCTCAGCCGGGCCGAGCTGGCGCTGTTTCACAGTCGCAAGGCCCATGTCCCTTATGTCATTTATGACAATTCGCTGCTCAATGAGACGGCGCGACGCAAGCATCTGGCAAGCGACATGATAATGGCGTTGGAGCACAACGCACTTGAGCTTTATTACCAGCCCATCGTCAATCTCGAAAGTGGTCGCTGCGAGGCGGTCGAAGCTCTGCTGCGCTGGCGCCACCCTGAATTGGGCTTCATTCCGCCCAATGAGGTGATCCAGGTGGCAGAAGAGTTCCAGCTTGCCGAGAAACTGGGCAGCTGGGTGCTGAATACCGCCTGTGAGCAGCTCTATCAGTGGCAGCAGCTCGGGTTGGTCGATTTGCAGATGTGCGTGAACATCTCACCTGGCATGTACCAGCGCAACTTGTTGAAGCTGGTGGCCAAGGCCTTGATGGATCATCATATCCCGGCCGCCAGCCTGGTCTTGGAAGTGACCGAAGACACAACAATGCGCGAGGTGAAAAACTCCTTGCAGCTGATGCAGGATCTCAATCAGCAGGGTGTACAGCTGGCGCTGGATGACTTCGGGACCGGCTACTCCTCCCTCAGTTATTTGCAGAAACTGCCCGTCAGCAAGGTAAAGATCGATCGCTCCTTCATTCAGGGGATCGATACCTCAATAGAGGCCTCGGAGCTGGTCGCCAATATCTGCCGCATGGGCTCCATGCTGGGCAAAAGCCTGGTGTGTGAGGGGATAGAAACCCAGGCCCAGCTCGATGTGCTGCGCACCCTCACCGACATTCACCTCTATGGTCAGGGATATCTGTTCAGTCGTCCTGAACAGGCAGAGAAGGTCTATCAGACTTTGCTGGAGATGGAAGAGCAATGGCTGGAGCGACGTCAACCCAACAAGACGTATTTAATTTAGCCAAAATGGCTCATGAATGGCACAAGAGGGCCGATAGTCTTAGGGCAGGAGGTACACCATGGATATATCTAGTTCTGCATCAACGTCATTTGGTTCTGCTTTGCTGACAGCCAGTCTGGCCAAGAAACAGCAAACCCAGGATGGTGAAGCCGCATTGAAACTGCTCCAGACGGCTGCTCAATCAGCCCCGACCGCAGCGACATCGGCCAGCTCCACACTGGGAAGTAAAATCGATATTCGTGTCTGACCCTAATGAAAAAGCCCCCATCAGTTGATGGGGGCTTTTTTTATGTTCACGTTCTGGCCTATAGCGGAAAAGGTGCGGGAGTTTCAAAGGTCATACGCTCCCCACTGCGGGGGTGGCTGATGGTCAGCATGGCTGCATGCAGGTAGAGATGGGGGGCTGCCGTCAGCGCATCCGGATGGGCATAGAGGTTGTCACCCAGAATCGGGTGCCCCAGCTCCAGCATATGGACGCGTAACTGGTGGGAACGACCGGTAATGGGGGTCAGCTTGATCAGGCTGTTGCCGTTCTCCACCTTCAGTTTTTCCCACAGGGTCAGGGCGTGACGGCCCTCCTCGTGGTCCACCTTCTGTTTCGGGCGGTTGGGCCAATCGACGCAGAGTGGCAGATCTACCTGACCCGATTCTGCTTCCGGCTCACCCCACACCCAGGCGAGGTAGTGCTTCTCGGTCTCCCGCTCGCGAAATTGTCGGCTCAGCTCCCGATGAGAATTGGGGTTGAGAGGAATGACAATGACGCCAGTGGTGGACATGTCGAGGCGATGGGCAGCCGCCGCCTTGGGGTGTTGCTGCTTCACCCGATGCAGGACGCTGTCTTCATTCTCGGGGCCGCGCCCGGGGACGCTCAGCAGGCCAGTGGGCTTGTTGACCACCATGATGTCCTTGTCCTTGAACAGGATATCGAGCCAGGGTTCCAGAGGCGGTGAGTATTCAAACATAAATGTCTCGCATCAGAAGGTGGGGGCAAGCCCCCATCAGTTATGGGTAACCACGATAAAGCGGCATTGGATATCCAGTTTGAGCTGGGTCGGGCCGCTGTCGGTCGGTACCTTGTCAGTTATGGGTGACCACGATAAAGCGGATGGCATCCAGCTTGAGTTGGGTCTGATCGATCAGGTGGTGCAATTCTGCCTGCAGATTGCGCAGATAATCCAGTTCGCTGTCGCGTACGTTCGGATTGACCGCCTTGAGCGCTTCCAGCCGATCGAGATCCTGCTGCAGGGTCTGCGCCATTTGGGCACGGGCCTTGTCGACAATCACGGCTTTCAGCTCTTCGGCAATCGGCTGGCCTTTGCCAATCAGACCGTGAATAACCGGCTGGGAAGCGGTCACCAGTTTGCTGCCAAGATGGCGGTTGACCGGGGTCAGCTGGCGGTTGAAGGCATCGAACGCCACCTTCTCGCCCAGATTCTGGCCATTCTTGTCCATCAGCAGGCGGATCGGGGTCGGCGGCATGAAGCGGTAGAGCTGGGGATGGGCCGCAGACTCGGCGACGAAGATCAGCTCCAGCAGAATGGATCCGATGGGCAGCGCCTTGTTCTTGAGCAGTGCGACCGAGGTAGCACCGATCTCGGAGCCCAGGATCAGGTCGATACCGCCGCGCATCATGGGGTGATCCCAGGAGAGCAGCGCCATGTCATCCCGCGACAGGGCGGTATTACGATCAAAAGTGATGGTCATGCCGTCTTGTGGCAGGCCCGGGAAGCTGGAGACCAGCATGTGATCTCCGGGGGTCAGCACCATCGCGTTCTCGCCACGGTCATCCTGATTGACGCCGATCTCGTCGAACATCTTGAGGGCGAAGGAGATCATGCCGGTGTCGTCATCTTCGGCGGCCAGCTTGTCGACCAGCAGCTGGGCAGCAGCGCCACCGCTGGAGTGGATCTCCAGCAGGCGATCGCGACCCTGTTCCAGCCGGGCCTTGAGCGGCTCGTGCAGTTCGCGGGTCTTGATCAGCAGGGCGTCGAGGGTCGCCTGATCGCCGGTGTTGGCGGCCAGCAGCTCGAACAGCTCGTCACGCACCGCTTCGAATACCGGGCGAGCGGTAGGGCAGGTCTGCTCGAACGCGTCCAGACCATCGTGATACCAGAGCTGCAGGGCGCGCTGGGCAGTCCCTTCCAGATAGGGGACGTGGATCTCGACGGTATTCTGCTGACCGATACGATCCAGTCGACCGATACGCTGTTCCAGCAGATCCGGGTTGAGCGGCAGATCGAACAGCACCAGATGACTGGCAAACTGGAAGTTGCGACCTTCTGAACCGATCTCGGAGCAGAGCAGCACCTGGGCGCCACCATCTTCTTGCGCGAAATAGGCGGAGGCCTTGTCCCGCTCGAGGATCGACATCCCTTCATGGAACACGGTGCCGCGGATCCCTTCACGGGTGCGCAGCGCCTCTTCCAGCGCGATGGCGGTGGCCGCTTCGGAGCAGATCACCAGCACCTTCTGTTGGCGGGCCGAGAGCAGCAGCCCCAGCAACCACTCGACGCGCGGGTCGAACTGAGTCCAGGTGGCGTTGTCGCCTTCGAACTGCTGGAAGATTTTCTCGGGGTAGAGGTAGCGCAGGGCACGGGTCTGCAGATCGCCACCATTGCCACCCATCATGCCCATCACCTTGATGGCAGTCTTGTACTGCTCCGGCAGCGGCATGGGGTAGACATTGAGGTGGCGCTCAGGGAAGCCCTGAATATTGGCGCGGCTGTTGCGAAACAGCACTCGGCCGGTGCCATGCTGATCCAGCAGCTTGGCGACCGCCTGCTGACGGGCGGCGGTATTGCTCAGATCCAGCCCTTCCAGCTGGCTGGCGAGGATCTGCCTGGCTTCATTGCTCAGGGTCTCGCCATCCAGCAGCTCTTGCGCTGCGCTGGCGACCTGACCATAAGCCTGCTCCTCGGCGAGGAAGGCCTCGTAGTCGTAGAAACGCTCGGGATCGAGCAGGCGCAGACGGGCGAAGTGGCTCTGGTGCCCCAGCTGATCCGGGGTGGCGGTCAGCAGCAGCACACCCGGCACCTGTTCTGCAAGCGCTTCCACCATTTCGTAGGCGCGGCTGGGGGCATCGATACTCCACTCCAGATGGTGCGCTTCGTCAACAACCAGCAGATCCCACTCGGCTTCCAGCACCTGCTCGAAGCGACGACGCTTCTTGCGCAGGAAGTCGAGGCTGCAGATCACCAGTTGTTCGGTCTCGAAGGGGTTCTCCGCATCGGCGAACGCCTCAATGCAGCGCTCCTCATCAAACAGGGAGAAATGCAGGTTGAAGCGGCGCAGCATCTCGACCAGCCACTGGTGTTGCAAAGTTTCGGGCAGCAGGATCAGCACCCGATGAGCGCGGCCGGAGAGCAGTTGCTGATGAATGATCATGCCCGCTTCGATGGTCTTGCCCAGACCTACTTCGTCCGCCAGCAATACGCGCGGGGCGTAGCGGTGCCCCACTTCATGGGCGATATAGAGCTGGTGCGGGATCAGGCTGACCCGGCCACCGGCCAGACCGCGAGTCGGGTTGCGACGACGCTGGTGCTGGTTGATCAACGCCTCGTAGCGCAGGGTAAAGCGGGACATACGGTCAATCTGACCGGCGAACAGGCGATCCTGCGGCTTGTTGAACTTGATAAAGTTGTTGAGAAACACTTCCTTGAGGGCAACGGGCTCATCATTGTCGGTGCGAACACCTACATATATAAGCAGGCCGTTTTTCTCCTGCACTTCTTCGACCGTCATGGTCCAGTCTTCGTGACTGGCTATCTGGTCGCCCACATTGAAGCTGACCCGGGTGACCGGCGCCTCTTCTTTGGCATACATGCGGTTTTCACCGGTAGCCGGAAACAACAGGGTAACCATGCGTCCTTCAACAGCAACGACAGTCCCCAACCCCAGATCCGTCTCTGTATCACTAATCCAACGCTGGCCAAGTGCAAAAGGCATTAAACTCTCCAAAGCCCAAGAGTGTGTGAATCGCAAAGGGGCGCTATATTACCCGAAGGCGTGACCTCGATCACCATGCATATGGATGTGGTGACGCCAAATCACCACAACCTTGATCTGTAGCCGGCAAGGCACCACTGAAGACAGGTCGATGTTGTCAAATGAGTGTTTTTTTGCGGGATAAACGGTCTTTTTGGTGGATTGGTGAGCTGTTGAGCTAATAATTCGAATTTAATTCGAAAAGGCCCTTGCAAGCGTGATCCAGATCCCTATAATGCGCCACATCGACAGGGCAAGCGGCA